>DBMJ01000012.1:2014-37608 GCA_002298125.1 Clostridium sp. UBA701
TCCCTTGTCCCTTGTCACTTGTCCCTTGTCACTTCTTCACTTGCCACTTGTCCCTTCTTACTTGTCCCTTGTCACTTGTCACTTCTTCACTTGTCACTTGTCCCTTGTCCCTTGTCACTTCTTCACTTGTCACTTCTTACTTGTCACTTGTCACTTGTCACTTCTTCACTTGTCACTTGTCACTTGTCACTTGTCACTTGTCACTTTTCCCCTCTTCCCTATAACTCCCCATTCAAGGTTGAGTAATAGAAATAGTAATTTAAAAGACACCCCAAGATAATCTTAGGATGCCTCCTTATCTAAACATGGTCTTTATTTCACTAAAGAATAGGGTTACTGCCAGCAAATCAGCACTGCCACCAGGGCTGATATTTTTCTCCTTAAAGCTATTTTCCATATAAGCTATGTATTTTCTGCCTTCGCTTGTGGTTATACCTCCAAGCTTAAGAGCTCCCTCTGCTGAGGCTCTTACATAGTTTAAACCTTCAGGTCCCCTTCTATAGAGTACGTTTGAGTCCTCACTAATACTCATAAGCTTTAAAAGTGTCTGTACTAATCTCTCCTCCCTTGAAAGTTGTGCCATACTTTCATAGAAAGGCAGTGCCTCTTCAAACACTGTGGGCATACCCCTTTCCACCTCTCCCCTTATACCAGTAGTCTTGTATAAGCTGAACAGGTATTCACCGTGAGATAGTGCCTCATTCTTTATAGTACTTTTTTCAAGTTCTTCTCTTACCAAGCCTTCTGTCATCTCTGCTATTATATTAGAAAGGTTAATAAAGCTAATATTTCTATAAATGCAATATGCTGAGGCTGCAATGGAGATTCCCATTAAAAACAGCATGCCCTTGTGGGTATTAACACCACCGGTAGCCTCAAACATCCTTTTTTCTCCTGCTATACCAATGCCTCTTAGCTTTGAAAATAACCTCTTTTTATCTTCTGTTTCTATGCCCTCTTTAGCACAGCAGTATAGCGGGTGTATTAATGCAGCACTGCTGTCTAAGAAATCATAATAAACCATGTCCTTATGGGCTCCACAGGATTTAGGAGATACTAATCCTGGAGAAGGATGTGTACTTGCTTCATACAGCATGGCTTTAATTGCATGCTGAAGGACAGTAAAGCACAGCTCCTCCTCTTTCCAAGGCTCCTTATAAAGGCCTAGATTTGTTGTCATGCCCCTCACCCCTTCTATATTCCTGAAGCCTCAAGGCCAAATAGCTTTCTACCTGCTTAAGGCTATGAGCCCTGCTCCTTACACAAAGGTGAGCATAATTATCACAGATAAAGCACCTTCTTGGCTCCATACCCATAAGACTGCGGCTTAAACACTGCCCTTTATCATATACATCTATATCCACACAACGTCCAAGGTAATGATTTTCTTCAAGTTCTATGCAGCTTAGCTTTATTAAATGAGCTTCAGCCTTACAGTTCATTATGAGAATAGGACCTTCAGCTCCTCCTAGCTCATGAGTAGCAGCCCCCCTTAGCCTTTTTATTAGTTCTGCCTTCATTTCTTCATAAATGCCCCTAGCTACCTCATTATCCTTGCTATTACCTGGGTAATTCACTCTTAACACCACTATAGGGAAGGGAGTGGTGTTATGAAGATTTTCTATAAGCTCCGCTCTTTTTTCTCGAGCAAGTAATATATCCTCTGGGGAATATTTATTCATAGCTTTAATGAGGAGCACTGCTGCTTTTTATCCGCTCCATAATCTCCTTTCCCCTGACGGTGTTTAGGAAGTTTAAGGTACTTAAGGGTATAAGAGCTGCTGCCTCCTGAAGCTTCCCTTCCTTTATGAGCTGTCTTACACTAGAAGCGCTTATTGGCTTTCCACCTTCTATGCACCTTGGTATTTCCACCACCTCTACACCATACTTTGGAAGGGTGGTCTTTAAAATTTCATTATAACAGTTGGTAGTTTCGCAGTAGGGCTCCATTCCTATATAACGTCTTTTGATGCCAAGCTCCCTGCAGAAGTATTTTCCAAAGATCTCTGCGTCTATCTGTGCAAAGGCCTTTGATATTTCCCCACGCTCTCTTATAAAGTATGAAGGGAAGGTGGCGGAGGAAATGATATATTCTCCTCCAGGGATTACAAGCACATTATCCAGATGGGAAATCCCCTGTTTTACAAGTTCAATCCTATCAATAAAGGGAAAAAGAGACTTATCCTCCTCTACCACAAACACTACCACCTGTGAGTTTTCCCCTGCAGCTTTTTCAATAAGATACCTATGTCCTAGGGTAAAGGGGTTGCAGTTCATAACCAGAGCAGCAGCCCCAGGTATTATGCCGCTTTTGTCTCTTAAACTTCTTATATACCTATCAATGGTATACAATCCATTTTCTAAAAGGGCTGCTTTTTCTCCCATGGCAAGGAGCTTAAAATTTAAGCTAGTAAAGATTTTAGTAGACTCGGGTTTTGTGAATACAAAGCAGTGATATATACCCTGATCAAATAACACGTCAATAAGAGAGGTGACGAGAAGAGACGCTACCCCTTCCCCTCGAAGCTCTTCCTTTACTGCAAAACACTTTAATACTCTGCCTGCCTTAGAGCAGGTTGCAACAATTTCACCTCTTTGTCTAAGCACCAAGGTGTAGTCCACATCCTTATCTAGGGTAAGCTTATATAAATTTAAGAACCTCTCTACCTCCGCCTTTTCATTATCATCCTTGATATTTATCACTTCCTGCTTTAAATCCAGCATTTTCCTATCTCCTTAATTTACTACTTAACCTTTTTTGCCACGTCAATTACAGTGCCGTCTCGATATTCTACAACTGCCACAATATGCTCATCAAATTCTATAGCTTCAGGTTTGCCTGTTAGGGCCTCTGCCTTTTCCTTAAGCTCCTCTATAGTCATTATTGGCAGTGAAGTGTTTTTAAGTTTTTCTATTAGATCTTGTCTTAGAGGATTAACTGCAATACCTCTTTCAGTTACGATAACGTCAATGGTTTCTCCTGGTGTGGTGATGGTGGTGATTTGGTCCTTAATTATAGGAAGTCTGGCCTTTACCAGGTTAGTTACTACTATGGCAAGCTTTGCACCTGCAGCAGTATCATTATGTCCTCCTGAGCCTCCCATGATTACTCCATCAGAACCAGTGGTTACATTTACGTTAAAATTGGTGTCTATTTCTGTGGCTCCTAGTATCATCACATCCAGGTTGTTAACCACAGCTCCCTTATTGTGTGGGTTACCATACATAGAAGCAGACATGAATTGATGCTTTTTATTATCTCTATAGGATTCTACGGCCTTTAAATCAAAGCACTGCACGTCAAATATACTGTTAAATAAGCCTTCCTCAAGCATTTCTACCATGTAGCCCGTAATGCCTCCAGCCGCAAAGCTGCCCGTCACCTGCTTTTTTAACATAAGCTCCTTAAGCTCAGAGGCTACAGCTAGAGAGGTTCCTCCTGCTCCGGTTTGAAAGGACATTCCATCTTCTATTAACCCAGAGGCTTCTATTACACCTGCTGCCATATGGGCAATTTTAAGTCCTACAGGATCCTTTGTGATTCTTGTGGTTCCTGATACTATGCCTGCAGGGTTTCCAATCTCCTCCACAGGTACTATATAGTCTACGTATATTTGGCTTATTTCTATGGGGCAGGCTGGGTATGGTACCAGGTTATCTGTTATTGCCACCACCACATCAGCATATTCTGCATCACTTATGGCATAGCCTAAGGTACCACAGGCAGACTTTCCATAAACTCCGTTTATATTTCCATAATTGTCTGCTGTAGGAGCTGCTATAAAGGCAATATCAATCTTTAGCTCTCCGCACTCTATGGCTCTTGGACGGCCTCCATGGCTCTGCATAACTGCAGGATACTTTAAGTAGCCCTTAGATACTGCCTCTGCTACCTCTCCTGACATGTAGTTTGCATATATTTTTGTAACCACGCCGCTTTTCATGTACTCCACCAAAGGAGCATGTATGGGAAAAATTGAGCTGGCAGCGATGGTTAAGTCCTTAAGACCCATCTCTGCTGCTTCCTTTACCACCATATTAAGTACATAGTCTCCGTTTCTTAAATGATGGTGGAAGGAAAAGGTCATACCGTTCTTTGCTCCAGCCTTTTCTAACACCTCTCTTATGCTTGAAAGAAGCTTGCTCTCTCCTGGTGCTACAGCTGTTGTTTTTACTGCTTTCTTAATAAAGGCTCTATGCTCAAAGTCAAAGGCTCCTCTAAAGGGCTTTACTTTTCCATATCCTTCAATAATGTCAGGCAAATTTCTACCCAAAATATTTTTCATATGCGTCACTCCTTACACCAAACCCAGGAGCTTTGCCAGCTCTATGGTATTTTTTGCTCTGCTTATTATAGGAGCATCCACCATTTTTCCATCTAGTGAAAATACTCCCTTTCCCTCTGCTCTAGCTTCCTCCATGGCATCTAAAATACGTACAGCTCTGTGTATCTCGTCTTGAGAAGGTGCAAAAACAGAGTGAATGGTGTCAATTTGTCTTGGATTAATGGCAGCCTTACCTGTCATACCTAAGGACTTGGCCTTGGTGGTATCTACTTTTAGTCCCTCGTAGTCGTTGGTATCTGTAAAGGGTGTATCTATGGCATCTACCTTTAAGGCTCTGCAGCAGGAAGCCACCCTGTTTCTGGCATAAAATATCTCTTCCCCAGCTTTAGTTCTCTTAACTCCCATATCTGTGGTTAAGTCCTCCCCGCCTAAAAGAACTCCTACTATTCTCTTAGAAGCCTTTATGACCTCATATATTCTCTCTAAGCCAAAGGCCGTTTCAATAAGAGCTATGAGCTTAATGGTTCCCTGTTCTATATTTTGCTCTTTTTCTATCTCTGTGAGAATTTCTTCAACCTTTTTTATCTGCTCCTCCTCTGCCTTTGGTATAAGTAAGGCATGGGGCTTAACCCCTGCAATCTCACGTATATCTCTTTCGCCAAATTCCGTGTCTAGTGGATTTACTCTTACCACTACCTCCACTGCAGAATAGTCCATATTTAGTATAGCCTCTCTTACAAGGATTCTAGCGCTATCCTTTTCACTTAAGCTTACTGCATCCTCTAAATCTAATATAATGGAGTCTGCTCCCAAAATAGCAGCATTTTGAAGCATACCAGGGTTATTTCCCGGCATAAAGAGCATAGTTCTTCTTAACCTTTTCATATTCTTCACCTCTAATTTGCAGCACTTATATAGCTCTTTTTACTGCAGTTTCAACTCTTGCCCTTATGGTGTAATCAAGGGCACCCTTATCCTGAGCCACTACCACAGCAGAGGTAACCTTAAGCTCAGAAAGTTTTTCCATTATAACCCTCTCTATGGCCTTGCCAAATTGTTTCATTACTATACTTTCAAGCTTCAGCTCTAGTGTTCCCTCTTCATTAGGACTAATCATAATCATGATGTCGTTGGACTCTAAGGTCCCAGCCTTAGCCACTCTTTTTATCTCCATGAAACTCACCTCTTTATAAATAGCTACTTTCTTCCTTCAAGATACTGCTTTTGACCAATTTCGTAGAGGTTATTTCCTTCATAGTCGATTACTACCACAACGGGTAAATCTTCCACCTCTAATTTTCTTATAGCCTCTGAACCCAGGTCTTCATAAGCTATGAGTTCTGATTTTTTAACACATTTTCCAATTAGTGCAGCAGCTCCTCCAATGGCGGCAAAGTATACAGCCACATTCTTCTTCATGGATTCCACTACTTCTTTTCCCCTTAAACCCTTGCCTATCATTCCCTTTAAGCCTTTGTCAAGAAGCTTTGGGGAATAGGCATCCATCCTATAGCTGGTAGTTGGCCCTGCAGAGCCCAATGCCATGCCTGGCTTTGGAGGAGTAGGCCCCACATAGTATATTATAGAGTCCTTTACGTCTATAGGCAGTTCCTTTCCGCTATCTATAAGCTCCACCAATCTCTTATGAGCTGCGTCTCTTGCAGTATAGATAGTCCCTGTGATTAGTACACTGTCTCCAGCCTTTAAATCCTTTACTTTTTCCTCTGTAAGAGGTGTGGTGATTCTCTTTTCCATTTCAGTCTCCCCCTATAATATAACTTCTTTATGCCTTGTAGCATGACAATTGATGTTTACAGCTACAGGAAGTCCTGCTATATGTGTTGGGAAATACTCTATATTTACAGAAAGAGCAGTGGTCCTGCCGCCAAAGCCCTGAGGTCCTATACCAAGCTTATTCACACTCTCTATTAACTCCTCTTCAAGCTTTGCGTAGAAGGGGTTATCATTTCTCTTGTTAAGAGGTCTTATTAAGGATTTCTTAGCAAGGTTAGCTGCCTTGTCAAAGGTACCTCCGATTCCAACGCCTACCACTATAGGAGGACATGGATTAGGGCCCGCTTCTTTAACGGTATCTAAAATAAATTTCTTTACTCCTTCTAGTCCGTCAGAGGGCTTTAACATCTTAAGCTTACTCATATTCTCTGAACCAAACCCCTTAGGAGCTACCACTATTTTAACCTTGTCCCCTGGTACTAAATCATAATATATCATAGCAGGAGTATTATCCTTAGTGTTTATACGGTTTAATGGGTCTGCCACCACGGATTTTCTAAGATAACCCTGTTCATAGCCCTGTCTTACACCTTCATTTACGGCATCCTCTACGCTGCCTCCAACGAAATGAACCTCTTGACCAATTTCTAGAAAAACACAGGTTACTCCAGTATCTTGGCACATAGGCATATCCTCGTTTTTGGCAATGTCTGCATTTACAATAATTTTGTCAAGAATGTCCTTTGCAATTTGAAAATCCTCTTTTTCATAGGCACTTTTTAGCTTTTCCACAACGTCCTCAGAGAGATAGTAGTTTGCTTCTATGCAAAGCCTTCTCACTGCTTCAGTAATATCCACAACCTGAATTTCCTTCATAAGGCACCCTCCTTTATAGTTTAAAAGGCAGTTTTAAAGTAAACCGCCTTTTAAGTATGCAATGTGAGCTGACTATTTATTGTTCTTTCTTCTGTTTACCAAAGCTACAACTCTGTTCATTTCATTATTTACTATCATGTAGCCTTCATCTACACCCATACCAGGCTTAGCAAGGCATTGAGTTGCTCCGCAGGCTATGGCAATGTTTGTGCAAACCTCTGCAGAACGATTGGTTTCATTACAGGTTCCGCCACAGTATGCTCCTATGTTCTTCTTGTTACAGTATAATATGGCTTCTATAATGTTGTTTACTCCTCCTAAATCTGGAGTCTTTATCTGGAGCATATGTCCTGCCTTGTTGTCAGCAAAGTAAACTACATCCTCATAGGTGTTGCACCATTCATCTGCTACAATTTCCACCTTGATATTTCTTCTGTCAAGCTCAGCAGTTATCTCCTTTAGAGCAAGCATTTGCTTTTCTCTGTCCTCTACGTCCATTGGTCCTTCAATTCTTAAGCTAAAGGGCTTAGCAGCCTCTTCTAACTCTGCAAGGTAATTAACCATGGCATTTACATCATTGTTAAAGGCTATTCCTATGGTTCCATACACATCTATATGAAATACAGGATTATAGTTTGGGCTGGTTCTAAGCTTTTGTACTCTTTCACTGAGCCATTTTACATAGGAGAGAAGCTTTTCACCGTTGTTTCCAAGCTTATCTGCCACATGGTTTATTAAGGCATGGGGCATAACGTCTGCTCCCTTTATAATCATCTTATCTGCATTATCGTATCTGTCATCTCCGGATTGAGTAAATATTGGAATTCTCTTTATATCAACACCAGTGTTGTACTCCTCTTTTACTACCTCTGCCATGGTAACGTGCTTTGCCTTAGCAACAGCATCTAATATGGCCTGAGTAACACCGTATCTTATGGCTGTGTGTAGCCTCTTTCCATTTACAGTCATGTGGTCAAATTCTTCTGCCATTTCCTTGAATTTATTTAATTCTCTTCCTATAAGCTTTGGAGCTATTTCCTTTTCTATTACTGGAATAAAATCTGCTGCTAGGAAAAGAGGATCTCTTCCGCCTGCTCCAGAATACTGAACGGCTGCACAGTCACCATGAGCTACCTGACCATCCTCTAGTATAAGCATTACGGAGATGGATTCTCCTGCCTGTCTTACACTGGTAAAGCCTGGGGTTACTGGATCTCCTACATAGGTGAAGCCATCATGAGCTGCTCCCTTTTTTATAGCCCTTTGATCATCAAAATAAAATCCAGTTCTTCCTGAAGAACATACCACATCAACTATTTTCATACCTAACACCTATCCTTTTCTTTCTCCCTAAAGGGGAGAGAATTTTGTCCTGATTATTTATTGTTATTTTACTGGTCTTCCAATGAGTTTACCCTTGCCCACTGCAAAAATATCATCTATGGTCATCTGGAAGCTTACATCTCTTCCTTCATACCTTCCTCTTTCCTCAAGCTTTCCTCTGTTGTAGTCCTTTAGCTCCTTTGTAAAAGGAATGTTTCCGCAGTCAAAATATCTTACTGCACCGTTGTTATCTCTAGCAGGCATCATCTTTCCAGCATTGTATTTGCTTGGTGCAAAAGGAATATCTAATACACCTGCTGCAAATGCCTTCACAGTTCCTATAGCTAAATCTCCTAAACCAAGCTCATATACCTTATCAATCATGCATTTGGTTTCAGCCTTTATTATTGCAATTTCAGTTTCTAATTCCTTAGACATTGGCATAGTTTGACCCTGCAGCAGGTTTAAGGTCATCTTTGTAGCCCTTATACCCTGACCATTAGCTTCCTTTGTTGGAATACCTATAGCTTCATGAGGAGTCTTAACTATAACCTTGGTGGCTCCAGCTAGTGCTGCAGCAGCGGCTCCTGTGGAGATTACTCCAAAGGCCTTTGCTTCATCCTGTGGGAAACCTCCCATCCATTGATGAAATACTGTAGTGACAAATACATCCTTATATCCCTTGGCTCTTAAATATTCATTACACTGTTCTTCTAGTGCTCTAAGTGCAGCAACGTCCTGTATTAGGTAACCACACTGTCCATAACCTACAGTGATGTTTTTTACTCCCTGTTCTGCAGCAAGAAGTGCTTCTATTATGGCTACAGCATTGGAGGTACTTGGTGGAACTAAGGTTCCAGTAAGAGGCCCAAAGGGTTCTCTGTTTATAGATACGCCCTGCTCTTCGTAATAGCCTACTAAACGGTCACAGTACTGCCAGTCTAAAAGTGTCTTTTCAATAGATACACTCTTAGCATAGGGTACATTGTAGGATATACCGCCGCCCTCATTGGAGGTCCAGCCAGAGGCATGAATTATTTCTGCAAGCAGTCTTCCATCAGGAGTACCGTGTCTTGCCTGAAGCGGCAGGTCAACGGCCTCAAAAACCTCTTTACAGCCTTTAACACCATGGTTTACTCCTGGAAATCCATTTAGAAGAGATCTTCCAGCTGCTATACTTTCCTTTATACCTACTTCACATTCGTCATATCTATTCTGTCTTGTATAGCTGTCTATTGTTGAAGGAAGCAAATCTGCTTCTCCCTCATTCTGCAGATAAGTTAATAGCTCTATATGCTCATTTATAAGTGCTACACCGGCTCTTGGCTGAGCAAGGGTTCTTCCCTCTTCCTTAGCCTTTCTTAGCTTTGCAGGAAAACTCTTGTGCTGAGGAATATTTCTTAAATACTCCACTGCTTCCTCAAGATTTACTTCTGAACCTGTGGCCCATTGTCTTAATACTTCTTCTCTTACTTTGAAGAACTCCTCATTGGTCCATTTTATATTTTTAAGCTCCATTTATTTACCCCCTAGGATATTAAACTTTTACAAGATATTTTTTCATTATTCTAACTGCTGTGTCTGGATAGTCCTCCGCCAAAAGTCCCATGGAGGACAATATATAGGTCTTATCCAGTAAAAAAACTGGTTGTTCTGGCTTTAAGGAGGTTGGATTCTCTAAATCAAAGCAACCTGCCTTTAAAATTTCTCCTGGATTTTCACTGTGTACCAGAACTCCTCCCGTACCAATGAAATACTTAGTCTTTAAAAGGTCCTTACCCACTTGGGTGAATATAACTCCCAAAGGGGAATATAGGCTCTCTACTACTCCTGCATGTCTTTCTATAGCTAAGTCTGTGGCTACCTTTGCCATGGCTTCATCAAAGGCCTTTTCTTCAGTGCTGCTTGGAACTAGTTCTATGTGATTAGCTCTGTATCTGCACTGCTCCTCCACATTTACTGTCTTATCCTTTAAATATTTTTGAAGCTTTCTTGTACCGGAAGCTTCCCATAGAGAAAGGGCTGAGTATCTCATACCCAAGTCTCCTTCTACGGTCCTCTTTGCAAAGGGCTCCTGAAGTCCTCTTAGTGTAACTCCTGCCTTTGAAGGCTCACCATCACAAAGAGAGTGTACATCTGTGGTGGCTCCTCCGATATCTACCACCACTATATCTCCAAGGCCTTCCTCTTTATCAGAGCCCTGGCCTAAAACCTGTGCACCCTTTAAAACTGCAGCAGGTGTGGGCATCAAAATACCGCTTATATAGCTTTCAGCACTATTCATACCCTTAGCCTCTATGATTTTCTCCATAAAGATCTGCCTTATTACTTCTCTAGCCGGTTCTACGTTTAATTGGTTTAGCTTGGGCATTACATTATCTGTTATCTTGTAGTACATGTTCTTTTGTTTAAATATAGCTTCTACTTCATCTGCAGCACTCTTGTTGCCTGCCACTACTATGGGGAGGTCTACACCATGCTCTGCCAGCATTGTTGCATTATGCAGTATGCATTCCTTGTTTCCTCCGTCTGTTCCTCCTGCAAGCAATATTATATCCAATTTAGAATTTTTAATTTCTTCTATTTCCCTCAAGGATAAATCATAGCTGTAGGTTTTAAGCACTCTGGCTCCTGCTCCTAAGGCAGCTCTTTTTGCTGCTTCAGCAGTTAAATCCGGTACCAAACCTATGGCAATCATCTTAAGTCCTCCAGCTGCGGAGGAGCATGCAAGCTTTTTAATAAAGTCCACATTCTTATCTTTGATTTTTCCCATAAGCTCCTTGTAGGCCTTGTTAAAGCCTATCATGATATCCGTCTCTACAGTAGTGATATCCTTAGCCGTAGCTATTATCTCTTCATTTTCTAAATCTACGGCAGTTAACTTGGTATAGGTGCTGCCAAAGTCAATTAGTAAATAGGCCTTCACCACAATCACCTCTGATCCTTTACGGAAAATATTATTCTCCTAAGTCTTCTCTAAGATCTGCTATAGTAGTCTCTACAGAGGTTCCTGGTGGATATATCCTATCAAAGCCCATAGCCTTAAATCTGTTATATACATCCTGCCAATTTTGCTTTCCTACTACTATATTTCCTCCAACAAAGAGTTTAATCCCCTTAAGTCCTGCTTCATCACACTTTTGTCTCATACCTCTGCAGTCAATTTCACCGTGACCGTAAAGTGAAGATACTATAATGGCATCAGCCTTAGTCTCTACTGCTGCATTAATAAAATCCTCCTGTGGAGATAGCACTCCGATATTTACCACATTGTAACCAGCTTGAGTCAGTGCATAATCTAGTATCTTGTTTCCAACAGCATGACAGTCTGAACCGATTACACCAAGTACTAAAGTTTTCATACAAATTTGCCTCCTAAAAATATAAGCTTTTTGTTTGTTATTTGAATTTATTATGTGTATAAATGCTGCTCTCTACTCACTAAGAGTTTAAAGCAAATTACTTACTCGTGACATTTTATTTCTATAATTTTTGAACGCAGTGCCTTAACAGAACCATCATCTAGGCTGTACAGAAAATTGATTACTGTCTTCTCCCTATTGCAAAGCTCCTGTACCTCATTGTACCTTCCTGGTGAGGAAATAAGCACATCGCTGTTATCTACTATGCCCTTTAATTCTTCTTTGCTCTGTGTGTTTGTGTATATGATGTCTAAGTTTCCAAGTCCAGCACTCTCTAGAGCTCCCTGCATCTTGAATTTAAAGGCATCTGAAATGCATATGAAGGCAAATTTCGTGCCCTGGGGATATCTTGCAATCTTCACTATGCTTTCCAAGTCTGGATTTATTGCTACTCCAAGTATCTCCTTGTTAAAGCCTGAGGTTAATCTAGCTACTTCATTAACATGATTAAAGGTAGCTATTATTACCTGAGACTTTTCTATGGTATCTGTAATGATCTTGTCCATTTTAGCAAGATCATCTAAGGTAAGGGGAGTAACATTCATGTTAGTGCTTTGACTTAGCTGCTTACTAAACATCTTTGACTGCTCTATGTTACATTCCACATAAACTGCATCAAGCTTACTCATGAGCTCAACCTTTTCCTTTACTCTAAGGGATACCACCTCTAGAAATTCATCAGGATCCATTCCTGTTTCCAAGGCTTCCTCAAGACCAAGATCTACAAACTTAATTATCTTGTTCTTTACATCCTTTGCCTTCCAGGATCTGGCCTCTTCTGCTACAAAGGTTCCTCTACCCTGATAGGACTTTAGTACTCCCTCCTGTTCAAGCTCGTTATAAGCTGTGCTTACAGTGTTCCTACTAACCTTTAATTGCTCAGAAAGTTCTCTTTCTGTAGGCATTTTAAAGCCAACCTTGAGAGTGCCATTTCTAATATGGTCCATTATTTGCTTTTTCACTTGAAGATAAAGTGGTACTCCACTCTTCTTATTTATTACTAAATCCATATCGCTACCTCCCAAAAGTTTTAATGGACTAATGGACTAGTCCATTACCATAATCATAATACCATAATGGACTAGTCCTTTCAAAACCATTTATAGCCTTCATAATCCATATTTCACTATTATTTAACATTTGAATAAGCTATCATTACATAACTAAGTATTTCTTTAATTTAATATAAATTGCTCCTATTACCTAAAATTTTAATGAAAACCTTATCATTATTTTTAAAGTACTTTTCTTTCACTATATGGACCAATATGTTATTATGGTTATATTACAAATTGTTTTATGGAGGTAGACTATGATACGCAACGATTATCCCTTCTTTTATAAGCGCTATGCCTATGATCTTAGCACCAATGTGCTTCACGATTTAAAAAACGAAACTGAGGCCTGCGCCATCGATAAAATAGATGAGGAAGACATTGAGATGTACAGCTCTCTGCAGGAGGCTTCACTAATGCTAGATCATCCTACTCATAAAAAATGCCCACACTGTATGGGAAAATAATTATTTGCAGTAAAAAAATGGACTTATTGTCAAGGCAATAAGTCCATTATGGTCTTTTTAATTATTATTCTTGGCACCACTTTCTTCAAAGTACCTTTTTAAGGACTGAGTTATGATTTCTGCTATCTTCTGCTGATGGAGAGGGGTGTTTAGAAGAGCCTCCTCCTCTGGATTAGACAAGAAACCACATTCTACTATCACGGAGGTTGTTCCATCATTTCTCAATATCCTATACTCGGTATTGGCACTTTTCTCTACTCTATTGTGAAAATCCCCTAGGCCTTTATTTAGCTCCTCCTGAAGAATATGTGCAAGCTCCTTACCTCCTGGAGCCATAGAGTACCAAACCTGTGCTCCCCTATACCTTTTCTTAGGGAACTTGTTGCAGTGTATGCTTATAAACACATCACAATTTGAACTCTTTTTCATATTGCAGCGACTTTTTAGGTCCTCCACCTTCTTGTTCTTAGAATCGTCCCTGTAGAGTCCATAATCTCCTTCTCTTGTCATCACTACTTCGAAGTTTTCTGAGAGGAGTTGTTCCTTTAGCTTTAAGGCTATTCTCAAATTTATATTCTTTTCAATGGTACCGTCATGACCTACAGCTCCTCCATCCATTCCTCCATGTCCAGCATCTATTAAGATTATCTTCTTTTCCTGCTGCTGTTTATTTTCCTCCGCCTTATCCTTTTTACCCATCCACTGAAGCCACTTAGGAAGAGCTGAAGCACTGCTATTTATAGAAAGTGCCTCTGCGCTAATAGATGTAATAAGCACCGCAAATAAAGCTGACATCAACATAATAATTAACCTTCTAGCCTTAAGCCTCATATACACCACTCCATTTAAAAGTTTCACTGTATTTTCCGGTTGTCCAATCACTATATAGTTTTCTCTAGAAAGTAAAAATTATTTATGTTAAATTGTGGAATTAATATGCTGCAGACCAGCTTTAGGCTTTAAACTAACTATGTATCTTGACTTTTTGCAAAAAATAAAAAGCAGGCTTTCGCCTGCTATAACTAAGGGAGTATTAAATGAAAAAACTTTTAACTGTTGATTCTCATATCTAACCTACAATGATATATTATAATACCTATGTGACAGTCATGTTACAAAAATGTTTATTTGTTGTTAATAAAATAAATCCCCCAAACAACTTTGTTTGAGGGATTCCCATTTTGTAAAAATTATCTCTTTGAGAACTGTGATGCTTTTCTAGCCTTCTTAAGACCGTATTTCTTTCTTTCCTTCATTCTTGGGTCTCTTGTTAAGAAACCTGCTCTCTTAAGCTCTGGTCTTAAGTTTGCATCAGCTCTAAGTAATGCTCTTGAAATACCATGTCTTATAGCTCCTGCCTGACCAGTGAATCCACCGCCATGTACATTAACTATAACGTCAAATCTTTCCTTAGTTGCAGTTAAAACTAATGGTTGGTTAACAATAACCCTTAAGGTTTCCAATCCGAAGTAGTTTTCGATTTCTCTATTATTTACTATTATCTTACCTTCACCTGGTACAAGTCTTACTCTTGCTATTGATTTCTTTCTTCTACCAGTTCCATAATACTGAACTTTAGCCATTTTACTTCCTCCCTCCAGCTTCCAATTAGTATTTCAGCTCTAATACTTCTGGCATTTGTGCTTCGTGATTATGCTCAGCACCTCTGTATACTTTTAACTTCTTAAGCATCTTACGACCTAAGGGACCATTTGGAAGCATTCTTCTAACAGCCTCTTCAAAAGCATATTCAGGCTTCTTTGCCATTACTTCTCTATAAGGAGTTTCCTTTAATCCACCTGGATATAATGAATGATGTCTCATCATTTTCTGGTCAAGTTTCTTTCCAGTTAATACAACCTTCTCTGCGTTGATTACAATTACAAAATCTCCAGTATCAACGTTTGGAGTGAAGATTGGCTTATTCTTTCCTCTTAGTATTGAAGCAACCTGACTTGCAACTCTTCCAAGTGGCTTACCTGCTGCATCAACAACGTACCATTTTCTTTCAACTTCTTGTGGCTTAGCGATGTATGATTTCATCTTTTTCCCTCCCTGAACTTTACATATCTACGTAACTCTATGTCAAGACCCGGGGCTAGTGGATCTTATACACTTTACAAACAGGATAATTATAATACATTGAGCCGGGAATGTCAATAATTATTATGGAATTAATAATATACTTTTTCCAGACAAAGTCCTTCTGCAGGAGCTGTGGCCCCGACATAGGACTTATCTTTTTCCTTAAGTGCCCTAAGTACGGTTTCCCAATTCCCTTTTCCACAACCCACCTCTATTAAGGTTCCTATCATTATCCTAACCATGTTATATAAAAAACCATCTCCTGTAACCCTATAGATTATAAGATCACCCTCTCTTTCTATGGAGGAATGAGTTATGGTTCTTACAGTGGTCTTTACTGAGCTTCCAGTATTTCTAAAGGCTTCAAAGTCGTGAGTACCTATAAATACCTGAGAGGCCTTCTGCATGTCTTCAAGCACAAGCTTCCCTCTTCTATGATATAAATAGTTTCTATTTAGTGCTGCAGGTGCTTCTCTGTTTAAGATGCTATAGCTGTAGGTTTTATACTTACAGCTGTATCTGGCATGAAACTCCTCCGGAGCCTCCATGGAACTAAGCACCACCACATCCTTTGGAAGATGATAATTTAATGCCTTCTTGAAGCTATCCTCAGAAAGAGTGCTAAGGGTATTAAAATTCACCACATAGCCTTTGGCATGTACTCCAGCGTCGGTTCTACTGCAGCCTATGGTGCTTATTTTTTCTCCTGTAAGCTTTTCTAAGGCTTCCTCTAATACCTGCTGTATTGTAAGGGCATTATTTTGTCTTTGCCATCCAGCATAATTAGTGCCATCAAACTCCAGCAGTAATTTAATATTCCTCATAGTCTTCACCCTTTTATGCTAAAACAAGGAGAGCGGGATAAACCTGCTACCTATACACCCTGCAAGGAAAAGCATAGTTACGGTTATGGCAACAGCATCTCTGCTGCCATATTTAAGTACCTTCATTCTGGTACGACCTTCTCCTCCATGATAGCAGCGTGCTTCCATGGCCATGGCAAGCTCATCTGCTCTTCTAAAGGAGCTTATAAAGAGAGGTACTAAAAGAGGAACCAGTCCCTTTGCCTTCTTTATGATGTTACCTGAATCAAAATCTGCTCCTCTTGCCATCTGTGCCTTCATTATCTTATCTGTCTCATCCATAAGAGTCGGAATGAATCTTAAGGCTATGGTCATCATCATGGCTAGCTCATGAGCCGGCAAACCAACTTTTTTAAAGGGCGATAACAGCCTTTCAATACCATCCGTCAATTCGATGGGTGAGGTGGTGAGAGTTAGTATGGAGGTACCCATTATAAGAAATACCAATCTAAGTACCATAAGTACTGCCATTTCTATTCCTTCCTTGTATATAACAAGAAATCTCCACTGAAAAACCTTCTGCTGTCCTTCCATCATAAACAGATTAAGCACCGCAGTTATGAGAATTAAAAATATTATGGGTTTAATGCCCTTAAATATATATTTAAAGGGTAGTTTTGAGCTAAGAAAAACTAGTGCAGTAAAAGCAACTACTATAACATAACCCACAAGGCTTTTTACTAAAAACAAAGCTATTATATATATTAAAGATAGCAGTATCTTTGCCCTGGGATCCATTTTATGAATAAAGGAATCTCCTGGAACATACTGTCCTATTGTTATATTCTTAATCATTGTGAACACCTCTTAAAGCTTTAATTATTTCTTCTTTAGCTTGCTTAACGGTGTATATGTCCTGAGATATATTGAAGCCCTTTTCCCTTAAAGCCCTTACCAGATAAGTTACCTGAGGTACTGCAAGCCCCACCCTTTCTAGAGTATTGACTTCTCTAAATACCTCAACTGGTGAGCCATCTAGTATAACCTTACCTCTTTCCATTACAACTATTCTATCTGCCACCTTGGCTACATCCTCCATGCTGTGAGAAACCAATATAATAGTCATATTATACTCCTTATGGAGCTTTCTTATCTGCCCTAAAATATCATCTCTTCCCTTTGGATCAAGTCCTGCAGTGGGTTCATCCAGGATTAACACCTTTGGCTCCATAGCAACTACTCCAGCTATGGCTACCCTTCTTTTTTGCCCTCCGCTTAACTCAAAAGGAGAAACACCCTTGTATTTTTCATAATCCAAGCCTACCATAAGCATAGCCTTTTTTACCCTGTTCTCTATATCATTACTGCTAAGACCAAGGTTCCCAGGACCATAGGCTATATCCTTCTCTACTGTTTCCTCAAACAGCTGATACTCAGGATATTGAAATACCAGTCCAACTTTTTTTCTCACCTCAGAAAGCTTAGTTTCCTTAGAAGTTAAATCTAAGCCATCTACCATAATCCTGCCCTCACTAGGCTTTAGAAGTCCATTTATATGCTGTATAAGAGTAGATTTGCCTGAACCTGTATGTCCAATAAGCGCAACAAATTGTCCCTCCTCTACAGAGAGATTTACCCCATCTAAAGCTTTTTTTTCAAAAGGAGAACCCTTCATATAAACATGTGATAGATTTTCTATTACTATTGACATAATACTTTCACCATCTCATCTATAGTTAATATATCTGCATCGATATTTATTCCACTGCGCTTAAGCTCATAGGCAATTTCAGTGACCTGAGGTACATCCAAGCCTATTTCCTTCATAGTAGCTACATTTTTAAATATCTCTCTTGGAGTTCCCTCCATCACTATTTTACCCTTATCCATTACTATTACCCTATCTGCCTCTACTACCTCTTCCATATAATGAGTAATTAGGACTATGGTAATACCGTAATTTTTGTTTATATCCTTTATTGTCCTTATAACTTCACGTCTACCTGAGGGGTCAAGCATAGCCGTGGGTTCATCAAAGACTATACAATTTGGTCTCATAGCTAAAATGCCTGCTATTGCTACCCTTTGCTTTTGACCGCCTGAAAGCAGGTGTGGAGCATGTCTTTTATATTCAGACATATTAACCTTATCTAAGGCTTCATCTACTCTCTTCCTTATTTCAGCAGAGGGTACACCTAGATTTTCAGGTCCAAAGGCTACATCCTCTTCTACAATGGTTGCTACAATCTGATTGTCTGGGTTTTGAAATACCATTCCTGCAGAATTTCTTATCTTCCAAAGATTCTCCTCATCAGAGGTATTTAAGCCTTCTACAAATACTGTCCCTTCACTAGGGATGAGCAGTGCATTCATGTGCTTGGCAAGGGTAGATTTCCCAGAACCATTTCTTCCTAATACCACAAGGAATTCACCCTTGTTCACCTTAAGATCTACTCCATCTACTGCTGCAAAGCTGTGCTCTTCATCTTTGTTATATCTATATATCACCTTGTCACATTCAATCATATATCCCATCTTTAACACCTCTTTTGATAGGTCAGCTATCTTTACCTAAAATCTCATATATTCCAGCTTAACAGGTCTTAACCCGCTATTGCAGGTAAACACCTATGTATATACACTGAAGTATATGATATTACAACCGGGTAAAAAATACAACTGATATAAGGTAAAAATTTTGGAAACTTTCTTCAAAATTATGTATAGTACAGCAAAAAGGGAGATTAAGTTCTGTACTTAATCCCCCTATATAGCTATACTAATTCAAGTATTACTACTTCTGCACCGTCTCCTCTTCTTGGACCTACCTTGTACATTCTAGTATATCCGCCGTTTCTTTCGGCATATTTTGGAGCGATTTCATCAAATAACTTTGTTACTACATCTTCTTCTGTTACAAAAGCAAGAACCTGTCTTCTAGCATGTAAGTCTCCTCTTTTTGCAAGAGTAACCATTTTTTCAGCTAAGCTTCTAGTTTCTTTTGCTCTAGTTTCAGTGGTTTCTATTTTACCATGCTTTAAAAAGCTTGTTACCAAGTTTCTAAGCATAGCTCTTCTCTGGTCAGTTGGACGACCTAACTTACGATATCCTGCCATGTCTTTCCCTCCTTACTCTTCGCTTTGTTTTAACCCAAGTCCCAAAGCCTGGAGCTTCTGTTCTACTTCTTCAAGAGATTTCTTACCAAGATTTCTAACTTTCATCATATCATCCATGGTTCTTTCTGTTAACTCTTGAACAGTATTTATGCCTGCTCTCTTCAAGCAGTTATAGCTTCTTACGGATAGATCCAGTTCTTCAATGGTCATTTCAAGAACCTTCTCCTTCTTGTCTTCCTCTTTTTCCACCATTATCTCAACATTGTTAGCATGGTCGGTTAAAGTCATGAAGAGCTTGAAGTGCTCAATTAAAATCTTAGCTGATAAGCTTATAGCTTCATCAGGCTTAATGGTTCCGTTAGTCCATACCTCAAGAGTAAGCTTATCATAGTCTGTAATCTGTCCTACTCTAGTGTTTTCAACTACAAAGTTAACTCTCTTAACTGGAGTATAGATTGAATCTATAGCTATCGTTGAAATTGGAAGATTATCATTCTTATTCTTATTCTGAGATACGTAACCTCTTCCACGATCTACAGTAATCTCCATGTAAAGCTTACCGTCATCATCTAATGTAGCAATGTGTAAATCAGTATTTATGACTTCCACATCTCCATCTGTAACAATATCTGCTGCAGTAACCTCACCGGCTCCTTTTGCATCTATGTATACAGTCTTTGGACCCTCGCCATTCATCTTGAGAGCCAATTGCTTAACATTTAAAATGAGTTCTGTAACGTCTTCTTTAACACCCTTTACTGTAGAGAATTCATGAAGCACACCTTCTATTTTAACGGAGTTAGCAGCTACTCCTGGTAGTGAGGAAAGAAGTATTCTTCTTAACGCATTACCAAGTGTAGTACCATATCCTCTTTCAAGAGGTTCCACCACAAATTTGCCGTAAGAGCTGTCAGCATTTTGCTCCACACATTCTATTTTAGGTTTTTCTATTTCTAACATACTTAACCCTCCTTATTAATTATTTCTCTATTTATCTTGAGGGCAACTGATTCATTTAAGAACATAATGAACTTAGCTATTATTTGCTGTATAACTCAACGATTAACGTTTCGTTAATTGGCACTTCGATGTCAGCTCTAGCTGGTTCAGCTATAACTTTACCTTCAAAGCTTTCCACGCTGCCTGTCAACCAGTTTGGTAGGTTTCTTGGATTTTCAACAAAACCCTTGAACTTGTCAGAAGTTCTGCTGCTTTCCTTAACTGTGATTACGTCATTAACAGAAACCTGGTATGAAGGAATATCAACCTTCGCACCATTTACAAGGAAATGTCCATGAGTTACAAGCTGTCTTGATTCAACTCTAGAGTTACCATAACCTAATCTGTAAACTACGTTATCAAGTCTCATTTCCAGTAATCTTAACAGGTTCTCACCTGTGATTCCTCTTTTTTTATCAGCCTTCTCGTAGTAGGCTCTGAACTGTCCTTCCAGAACTCCATATATTCTCTTAGCTTTCTGCTTTTCTCTTAACTGTAATCCGTAGTTAGAAAGCTTCTTTCTGCTCTGTCCGTGTTGTCCAGGTGCATAACTTCTTCTAGTAAATGCACATTTATCTGTATAGCATCTATCCCCCTTAAGGAATAGCTTCATACCTTCTCTTCTGCAAAGTCTGCATACTGCTCCAGTATATCTTGCCATTAAAAACTACACCTCCTGTATATATATTCAGTCCATAACAATTTGTAATTGTTATGACTCCTGTATTTTTATTGATTAATTTGCATAAATTTATGTGAACTATACTCTTCTTCTCTTAGGTGGTCTACATCCATTGTGAGGAATTGGAGTAACGTCCTTTATAAGAGTTACTTCAAGACCTGCAGCCTGAAGAGATCTTATAGCTGCTTCTCTACCTGCACCTGGTCCTTTTACATATACCTCAACGCTCTTTAAGCCGTGCTCCATTGCTGCTTTAGCTGCAGTTTCTGCTGCCATCTGAGCTGCGAAAGGAGTACTCTTTCTGGAGCCCTTAAATCCTAATCCGCCAGCACTTGCCCATGATAATGCGTTTCCAGCTGCATCTGTCAAAGTAACTATAGAGTTATTGAAAGTTGACCTGATGTGTGCAGCACCGTGCTCAACATTTTTTCTTTCTCTTCTTCTTCTAACCTTCTTTGCCTTTTGAGCTGCCATTTCCTTACCTCCTTACTATTTCTTTCTCTTAGCCCCTATAGCTCTCTTTGGGCCCTTTCTAGTTCTTGCATTAGTCTTGGTCTTTTGTCCTCTTACTGGGAGTCCTCTTCTATGTCTGATTCCTCTGTAACAACCAATTTCAACAAGTCTCTTTATATTAAGAGCAATATCTCTTCTTAAATCGCCTTCAACTTTGAAGTTCTTATTTATAAAATCTCTTAAAGCATTAACTTCTTCTTCGGATAAATCTTTTACTCTTGTATCTGGATTTACTCCTGTTGCTGCTAAAATTTGCTGTGAACTTGGAAGTCCTATACCATAGATATAGGTAAGGCCTATTTCAACTCTTTTTTCTTTTGGTAGGTCTACGCCTGCTATTCTTGCCATTAAAATTTACACCTCCTAGGTATTAATTCTGTTTTTTAAGTCTATTTCTTATAGTAATATATTTATAAAAAGTTCTAGAACAATAGATTCAAGCCTTGCTGAATCTATTGCAGCCGCTCTAAAACTCATTACCCTAAACAAATTTCGGGCTCCACCAAAAGGCGGCCCAGATTTTTTATTAGCCTTGCTTTTGCTTGTGTCTTGGGTCTTCGCAGATAACCATTACTTTTCCTTTTCTCTTAATGACCTTGCACTTATCGCAAATAGGCTTAACTGATGGTCTTACTTTCATAGCTAACCCTCCTTATTACTTTGCTCTCCAAGTAATTCTACCTCGAGTTAGGTCATAGGGTGATAATTCCACTGTAACCCTGTCTCCTGGCAAAATCTTTATGAAGTTCATTCTTAACTTCCCTGATATATGTGCTAATATTTTATGACCACTTTCTAATTCTACCTCAAACATTGCATTTGGTAAAGCTTCTCGTACTGTACCCTGCATTTCTATTACATCATCTTTTGACATAAGGCATCAAACCTCCTTATTAGTATCCTCAGACCGCAACAAATCCCTTAATTGTGAGTCTGTAATGCTCACACCACTATTTATAGCTTCTGCAAGTTCATCACAAATTTCTCCAGTGAATATTAGGTGCTTAACCTTCTTCTTCTTGGGTTTACTTACAGTCCTTAAACGGCCGTCTGCAATATAGACATACTCCTCATTCAAGGCTCCAACAACTATAAAATATCGCTTGGCGTCCCTGCCACTTTTGGAGTAGACAATTCTGCCTATATACTCATTATCCTTCAAGTAATTCACCTCTATGTGGATAAAGTTAATATTTCTGGACCATTTTCAAGTATTGCTACTGTGTTCTCATAATGAGCTGAAAGACTACCGTCAGCGGTTACCACTGTCCAGCCGTTAGGTTCTACAACAACGCTATAGCCTCCCACGTTTACCATGGGTTCTATTGCAAGAACCATTCCTGCGCTGAGCTTTGGACCCCTGCCAGGTCTACCGAAATTCGGTACCTCAGGATCCTCATGTAGGTTTTTCCCTACTCCGTGACCCACGAAATCTCTCACTATAGAGAAGCCAAAACCTTCAACATATACTTGTATGGCATTAGAAATATCAGATAGTCGATTACCAACCCTGGCCAGCTCCACACCTTTGAAAAAGCTTTCCCTTGTAACAGCAATTAGCTTTGCTGCCTCCTGTGATATCTTGCCTACAGGAAAGGTCCTTGCAGCGTCAGCATGATAGCCATCAACAATGGCACCACAATCAACGCTTATTATGTCTCCTTCTTCAAGTGGTTTGTGGGAAGGAAAACCATGGACAACTTCCTTGTTTAATGATGCACAAATAGAAGCTGGAAATCCGTGATAGCCTTTAAAGGATGGTTTGCCTCCCTGTCCAAGTATAAACTCTTCTGCAATTCTGTCCAGTTCTGCCGTGGTTATACCAGGCTTTACTGCTGCCTCGAGTTTTTCTAAGGTTTCTTTAACTACTCTACCTGAATGCCTCATATATTCTATTTCTTTACTATTTTTGATAATAATCATTAACTATCGCTCCCTAGAATACTACAGATACTTTTGAAAACCTCATTGATGGGTTTTGTTCCGTCAACTTCTGCAAGTTTTCCTTGAGCCTCATAAAATTTTATCAGAGGTTCAGTCTGCTTATTATATACATCAAGCCTTTCCACCACTGTTTGCTCTTCATCATCCTTACGATGCATAAGATCAGTTCCACAGACATCGCACTTACTGCTAAGCTTAGGAGGATTGAACCTTAAGTGATAGCTAGCCCCGCAGGAGGGACATACTCGTCTTCCTGTCATACGTTCTATAATGAACTCATTTGGAACCTTTATAAGCAGAGCTACATCAATGCATTCCTCAGTATTGCTTAAGAAAAGGTCTAAAGCTTCTGCTTGCACTACTGTTCTTGGGAAGCCATCAAGTAAGAATCCATTTTTACAATCATCCTGACCTAACCTCTCGCTGACTATGTCTATGGTGAGTCTGTCAGGAACTAACAGTCCATTGTCCATATAGCTTTTTACCTCCACTCCTAGAGGAGTAAGCTCAGAAATGTGCTTTCTGAATATGTCTCCTGTAGAGATGTGAGGAATTCTATACTTGTTGCATATGGATTTAGCTTGGGTTCCCTTACCAGCTCCAGGAGGACCTAATAATATCACCTTCACCAGCATCATCTCCAATGTTATTTACTTCAAGAATCCTTGGTAATGACGCATCACTAGTTGAGATTCTAATACTCTTACTGATTCTACTGCAACTCCCACCATTATCAATAAGCTGGTTCCTCCAAAGTAAATTCCTTTGAAAGGAGTGTACATCTCAATGATGATTGGTGTTACAGCAATGAAACCGGCAAATATTCCACCCATTATGGATATCTTAGTGAGTATCCTATCAATGAACTTTGCCGTAGGTTGACCTGGCCTTATACCTGGAATAAATCCAGAGGACTTATGCATATTCTCAGCCATTTCGTCCGGCTTAAAGGTTACACCCATGTAGAACCAAGAGAAGAATATTATCAAAACGAAGTAAGTTATAGCATACTGTAAACTGTTAGGCTTAAATATACTATAATTACCGCCTATGAAATTTGCAAATTTTGATCCAGGTGTTATCTGAGCTATTATACCTGGGAACTGCATAACAGACATAGCAAAAATTATTGCAATTACACCGGAGGAGTTTACATTTATAGGAATATGTGAGCTCTGTCCTTTGTAAGTCTTGTTTCCTACAGTTTTCCCTGCATATTGTACCGGTATTCTTCGCTCGCCCAGGCTCATTAATATTACTCCTGCTAATAAAGCTGCGATGAATGCTAATAACATTACTACCTCTACTATATTGGCCCCGCCTGCTTTCTGTGTCCCAACTACCTTATAGATAGTCATAGGGAATCTGGAAATTATGTTAACGAATATCAACAAGGATATACCGTTTCCTAATCCTTTTACAGTGATCTGATCTCCAAGCCATACTAGGAACATGGAAGCTGCTGTCAAAGTAATCATAATGATAACCATATTGAGCTTTGATGTATCTAACAGTGCTCTCTGATTGCTTATGATGTAATAAGTACTAAGAGCCTGAATTACGCACATCAAAACGCCAGTATATCTGGTGTACTGATTAATTTTCTTTCTTCCGTCCTCTCCTTCTTTAGAGAGCTGTTCAAGTTTTGGTATAGCTACAGTCAAAAGCTGTATTATGATGGATGCATTGATGTATGGATACACACCCATAGCAAATATACTTAACTGACTGAAGGCTCCTCCTGAAATTAGATCATAGAAGTTTGCCAAAGTCTGAGTTTGAGTAAACCTCTGTAATGCATCACGATCTATTCCAGGAACCAGAATAATGTTTCCAAACCTGAAGACCGCTATTAAAAATAAGGTCCACAGCATTCTTTTCTTTAGGTCAGGCACTTTCCAAGAATTGCGTAGGGTTGATAACATTTTTAGATCACCTCAACTTTTCCTCCAGCCGCTTCTATTTTCTCTACTGCAGCCTTTGAGAATTTGGACGCTTTTACAGTAAGGGCTTTTGTCAACTCCCCATTACCTAATATCTTAACTCCGTCATATACCTTGCTTACTACACCTTGCTCTAGTAATACTTCTGGTGTAACTTCAGCACCATTCTCAAAAATGTTTAATCTTTCTACGTTTAATTCAACATATTTCTTTGCAAATATGTTTGTAAATCCTCTTTTTGGTAGTCTTCTATATAAAGGCATCTGTCCGCCTTCAAATCCTGGTCTAACGCCGCCGCCAGATCTAGCCTTCTGACCTTTTTCACCTTTACCGGCATTTCTTCCAAGACCTGAACCAGTACCTCTACCTAGTCTCTTTGGTTTCTTCTTAGAGCCTTCTGCAGGTCTTAATTCATGTAGTTTCATATTTACACCTCCTGAAAGTTTAGTGTGCCCTTATGTTATATTGCCCTGGTAACAGGCACTAAGTACAAAGATACTTAATGCTCTATTCTACCACCGCTGACATTTGAAAGGGCGTAAATATATTCTTAAACTTTTCTATATTTCTTCAACTTTAAGAAGATAACTAACTTTGTTAATCATACCTCTTATTTGTGGAGTATCATCGTGCTCCACTGTCTTACCTATTTTCCTAAGGCCTAGAGCCTGAACGGTAGCAATATGATCCTTCTTTCTACCGATAGTGCTCTTAGCCAATGTTATTTTCAGCTTAGCCAAGGTCTATCCCTCCTTGTTTCTTTATAGTACTAGATCCAAAGATAAGTGTGTGCACTATCCTAAGATTTCTTCTACAGTCTTGCCTCTAAGTTTTGCTACATATTCAGCTGTTCTTAGTCTAGCTAGTCCGTTAATTGTAGCATTAACCATGTTTCTTGGATTATTGGAACCTAGGGATTTAGCTCTAACGTCCTTTAATCCGGCAAGTTCAAGCACCGCTCTAGCTGGACCACCAGCAATAACTCCAGTACCTTCTGCAGCTGGCATTATTAACACTCTGCCAGTACCGAATTCTCCTTCGATTGTATGAGGAACAGTAGTTCCTACTAATGCAACCTCAACCAGGTTCTTCTTAGCATCTTCTATTCCTTTTCTTATTGCTTCAGGTATTTCTATGGATTTACCAATACCTACTCCAACGTGGCCATTCTCATCTCCAACTACAACTAATGCACTGAATCTGAAATTTCTACCACCCTTAACAACCTTAGCAACTCTATTAATAAATACAACTTTTTCTTTAAGCTCAAGTGTGCCAGGATCTATTCTCATTTATTTCCCTCCTTCTCTAGAATTGTAGTCCGCCTTCTCTTGCTCCCTCTGCTAGCTCTTTAACTCTTCCATGGTATACGAATCCGCCTCTGTCAAATACAACTTCAGTGATTCCCTTTTCTAGAGCCTTCTTAGCTAACAGCATTCCAACTGCCTTTGCAGCTTCTTTGTTGCTGCCTATCTTAATTTCAAAATCCTTGTCTAAGGATGAAGCTGAAACTAAGGTTGTGGAATTAATATCATCTATGATTTGAGCATATATGTTCTTTTCGCTTCTAAAAACGCTCAATCTTGGCTTTTCTACTGTTCCGAAAATCTTCTTACGTACTCTCATGTGACGTCTTACTCTAGCTTCTTGTCTATCTGCTTTCTTGAACATTAGATTCACTCCTTTCTTTACTACCAATGCCACAGATTATTCCTCACAATCTGATCAGGCATTAGCCCCTGGGATTATTATTTCTTACCTGTCTTACCTTCTTTACGTCTGATCACTTCGTTGTCGTACTTAATTCCCTTACCCTTATATGGTTCAGGTTTTCTCCAAACTCTAATGTCTGCAGCTATATCTCCAACTAGTTCCTTGTCAATTCCCTTGATAGCAATTTTGTTTGCTGCCAATATTTCAAAATCGATTCCTGGAACTGCTTCGAATTCAACTGGGTGAGAAAATCCAAGGTTAAGTACAAGCTTCTTTCCTTGAAGTGTTGCTCTGTAACCTACACCTACTAACTCCAGTGTCTTCTGATATCCCTGAGTAACACCGATAACCATATTGTTAATCAGTGCTCTGGTCAATCCATGAAGCGCTCTGTTTTGCTTCTCGTCATTAGGTCTTGTTACAGTTATTGTATTATCTTCAACTGTTATGGTTATATCCTTATGCATGGCCTTTACAAGCTGTCCCTTAGGTCCCTTGACAGTTACTACGTTATCGGGAGATACGGTAACTGTAGCGCCTGCTGGTATAGCTATAGGCTGTCTTCCAACTCTTGACATAATTGCACCTCCTGTATTCCTTATATGTGCGTAACCATTATCAATGGTTACGTCTCCTGTATTCCTTATATGTGCGTAACCATTATCAATGGTTACGTCTCCTGTATTACTTATAAGTGCATAACCGTTATTAACGCTTATGCCTCTGTATTACTTATACGTGCATAATCGCTATTAAAGCTTACGCCTCTGCATTACTTACTGATCTATACTAATTGGTGCACCCACTATCATTGCTCACTGCCGTGGGGGTTTTTCCCCATTTCAGTGTTATTATCTTTTGGGTGACACAATGATATTTGCCCTAGCTCTACCCCCATTTTCAGGAGGTAAAAAGTAAGAGCACACCGTCATTAAGACTATAAAAGTTCGATAGTTCATTATGGCTATGGTATTTTGTAGGTATCCCATTCCTTTGATACCTTCTAATATGTAAGATTGCCCTTACACTTTGCCAGATGTATCCACTGGATTGAAATTTATTCAGATTTTACTTATGCTGGACCTACAAAACCAACCAATTGAGAAGAGTATCTTATCTGTGGTACTAAATTACCATACGTAGCAGATAACCTCTCCGCCTAAACCTAATTTTCTAGCTTCTCTGTCTGTAACAACACCCTGAGAAGTAGAGATAACTGCAATACCTAATCCGTTTAAAACCTTTGGAATCTCTTCCTTCTTGCAGTACACTCTTAATCCTGGCTTAGATATTCTCTTTAATCCAGTTATAACTCTCTCTCTGTTATGACCATACTTCATAGTAAGTCTTAACATTGGTACACTTCCATCAGTGTATTCTTCTATATTCTTCAAGTAACCTTCTGTCATTAAAATATTGGATATTTCCTTCTTTATCTTTGAGGAAGGTACTTCTACAACTTCGTGTCTAACTATATTAGCATTTCTAATACGCGTTAGCAAATCTGCGATAGGATCTGTCATCATAATTGTGTGCCTCCTTTCATCACTAAAACTTTACCAGCTTGCCTTTTTGCATCCAGGAATCTGTCCTTTGTAAGCAAGCTCTCTAAAACATATACGGCAAATTCCAAATTTCTTCAACACTGCATGAGGTCTTCCGCAGATTTTACATCTGGTGTATGCTCTTGTTGAATATTTTGGTGTCTTATTCCACTTTTCTATTAAAGCCTTACGTGCCACGTTATTCCCTCCTTATTATTGAGCAAATGGCATTCCAAGGAATTTTAGCAATTCTCTTGCTTCCTCGTCAGTATTTGC
Source organism: Clostridium sp. UBA701 (assembly GCA_002298125.1). Classification (GTDB taxonomy): domain Bacteria; phylum Bacillota; class Clostridia; order Clostridiales; family Clostridiaceae; genus UBA701. The sequence continues at coordinate 30,796 of DBMJ01000012.1, forward strand.
AGTTGTAACGAATATGATATCCATACCTCTAACCTTATCGATCTTGTCGTATTCAACTTCAGGGAATATTAACTGTTCTTTGATTCCTAAGGAGTAGTTACCTCTGCCATCAAAGGACTTGTCAGAAACGCCTCTAAAGTCTCTTACTCGAGGAAGAGCTATGCTCATAAGCTTATCGGCAAACTCATACATCATATTCTTTCTAAGAGTTACCTTACATCCTATTGGCATGTTCTCTCTTATTTTGAAGTTAGCAATAGATTTTTTAGCTCTTGTAATAACAGGCTTTTGACCAGTTATTAACTGCATATCTGCAATAGCTGATTCCAATACTTTGGAATTTTCCTTTGCTTCGCCAACACCCATATTTACAACGATCTTCTCAAGCTTTGGCACTTCCATTATATTTTTGTATCCGAACTTTTCCATTAAAGCCGGTACCACTTCTTTTTCATATCTTTCTTGCAGTCTTGAAACCATTCGTTAAACCTCCTTTCAAAGCTTAAAATGTCTCTCCGCACTTTTTGCATATTCTAACCTTAGTTCCGTCTGCTAAAAGTTTAGAGCTTATTCTTGTTACAGATTTGCACTTCTTGCAGTACAGCATTACTTTGGAGCTGAATATTGCAGCTTCCTTCTTAATTATACCGCCTTGCATGTTCTGCTTGTTTGGTTTCTGATGTTTTGTTACTATATTAACGCCCTTAACTAGAACTTTTCCAGTCTTTGGGTTAACGGATAAAACTTCGCCTGTCTTGCCTTTATCCTTGCCGGATATGACCATTACTGTGTCGTTCTTTTTAACGTGTATTTTGTTTAAAGACATTTAAGCCACCTCCCTATCTTATAGAACTTCAGGTGCTAGTGATAAAATCTTTGTAAATTCCTTATCTCTTAGCTCCCTGGCAACAGGTCCGAAGATACGAGTTCCTCTTGGCTGTTTATCTTCTTTTATAATTACAGCTGCATTCTCATCAAATCTGATGTAAGAACCGTCTGCTCTTCTTAAACCTTTTACCGATCTTACTATGACTGCCTTAACGACGTCTCCCTTTTTAACAACACCGCCAGGTGTTGCACTTTTAACGCTAGCAACTATTATATCTCCGATGTTACCGTATTTTCTCTTTGATCCGCCTAATACTCTTATGCACATGATTTCTTTAGCACCAGAGTTATCTGCAACTCTCAGTAAGGTTTGCTGCTGTATCATGTATATACCCTCCTTTCAGTCTAAAAGCTACTTCGCCTTCTCAACTATCTCTACCAATCTCCATCTCTTGTCTCTGGATAATGGCTTTGTTTCCATTATTAAAACTTTATCATTAATCTTAGCTTCATTGTTTTCATCATGAGCCTTAAATCTAGTAGTTCTGTTAACTGTTTTACCATAGAGTGGGTGTCTAACTTTAGTTTCAACTGCCACAACGATGGTTTTATCCATTTTATCAGAAACAACTTTGCCTATTCTTGTCTTTCTATTTCCTCTTTCCACAGGACAGACCTCCTTTCAAATTACTGCTCAACTGACCTTAGTTCTTCTTCTCTAAGGATGGTTTTAATTTGGGCTATGGATTTCTTAACTTCTCGAATTCTCATAGGGTTTTCGAGTTGTCCTGTAGCTAACTGAAATCTCAAATTGAACAGTTCTGCTTTAAGGTTGTTTAATTTATCTTTTATATCTTGAGGATTGTTTGCTCTAAGTTCTTTTAACTCATTAGCCTTCATTAATCTCACCACCCATTTCCTCAAAATCTTTTCTAGTCACAAACTTAGTTGAAACTGGTAGTTTGTGGGAAGCAAGTCTCATAGCTTCTCTTGCTACTTCTTCGGATACTCCAGACAGTTCAAATAATACTCTACCTGGCTTAATAACTGCTACCCAGTATTCTGGTGAACCTTTACCAGAACCCATACGAGTTTCAGCTGGTTTTTCAGTTACAGGTTTGTCTGGGAAAATCTTTATCCAAAGTTTTCCTCCTCTTTTGATGTATCTGTTGATTGCAATTCTCGCTGCTTCTATCTGATTGCTGGTAATCCATCCACACTCAGTTGCTTGGATTGCAAAATCTCCATATGCTATAGTGTTTCCTCTAGTAGCTTTACCTTTCATCCTGCCACGTTGTACCTTACGATGTTTAACTCTCTTAGGCATTAACATGTCACATTCCTCCTTCCTTATACGCTCGCTTGTTCCTTCACAACTTTCTTAGCTGGAAGAACTTCACCTCTATAAACCCAAACCTTTACACCTATCTTTCCATAGGTTGTATCAGCTTCTGCAAATCCATAATCTATATCTGCTCTTAAAGTCTGCAGTGGAATAGTGCCTTCCTTATACATTTCAGTTCTAGCAATTTCAGCTCCACCAAGTCTTCCTGCACAAGCTGTCTTAACACCCTTTGCACCAGACTTCATAGCTCTTTGAATGGTCTGCTTCATTGCTCTTCTGAAGGATATTCTCTTCTCAAGCTGTGAAGCAATATTTTCTGCCATTAACTGAGCATCTGCTTCTGCATTCTTAACTTCTATGATGTTTATAAGAATAGTCTTTCCTGGAGCAAGCTTCTCAACATTACCTTTTAAAGCCTCTATACCGGATCCGCCTCTTCCTATAACCATACCAGGTTTAGCAGTATATATGTTTAACTTAACTCTCTTAGCAGCTCTTTCGATCTCTATCTTAGAGATACCGGAGTTAAACAATGCCTTTTTTACATATTTTCTTATATTGTTATCTTCTATGAGATAATCTGAAAAATTCTTACTGTTAGCGTACCATTTTGCATCCCAATCCTTGATTACACCAACTCTAAGGCCGTGTGGATGTACTTTTTGTCCCACTATATATCCCTCCTTCTTAAGCCCTTTCTTTTACCACTATTGTGATATGACTGGTTCTCTTCTTTATACTGAATGCTCTGCCTTGAGCGTGTGGTCTGAATCTCTTTAATGTTGGACCCTGGCAAGCATATGCCTCTGCCACATAGAGATTAGCTGCATCTAAATTCAAGTTATTTTCAGCATTAGCTACTGCAGACTTTAAAAGCTTATTTAAAACAGCAGCTGCGTCCTTAGGAGTATACTGCAGTATTGCGAATGCTTCATTAACATTTTTTCCTCTAATTAAATTAAGAACAACTCCAACTTTTCTTGAAGACATTCTAACGTATTTAACTATAGCCTTAGCTTCCATTGTAAGTTACCTCCTTTCATAGACTACCTTAACCCTGACTTTTTCTCAGTGTGGTCTCCGTGTCCTCTGAACGTTCTTGTTAAAACGAATTCTCCTAATTTATGACCTACCATGTCCTCTGAAATATAAACTGGTACATGTTTTCTTCCATCATGTACAGCAATTGTGTGTCCTATCATCTGAGGGAATATGGTTGAACTTCTTGACCAAGTCTTTACAACCTTTTTCTCGCCTTGCTTATTCATTTCGTTTATTTTGTTTAACAGAGATTCGTGAACGTAAGGTCCTTTTTTTACTGATCTACTCACCTGATTAGCCTCCCTTCATACTACCTAGATAATTAGTTAGGAAGAGAATGTTTATTCTCTTCTAACTATTTCGTATTTCTTCTCTTTACAATAAATCTATCAGAATACTTCTTATGCTTTCTTGTCTTATATCCAAGAGCTGGCTTGCCCCATGGAGTAAGTGGACCTGGATGTCCGATAGGTGCTTTACCTTCTCCACCACCGTGTGGGTGATCAACAGGGTTCATTACAGAACCTCTTACTGTAGGTCTTACACCCATGTGTCTCTTTCTTCCTGCCTTACCAATGTTAACAATTTCATGAGTTAGGTTTGATACAGTTCCTATAGTAGCTCTGCATTCAACTCTAATCATTCTCATTTCGCCACTTGGAAGTCTTAATGTAGCATAGTCGCCTTCCTTAGCCATTAACTGAGCTGAAGAACCTGCACTTCTAACAAGCTGTGCTCCCTTTCCTACAGCTAATTCAATGTTATGAATTATCGTACCTACTGGGATGTTCTTCATTGGTAATGCATTACCAACCTTAATATCAGATTCAGGACCTGAATATACAACGTCTCCTACTTTTAAACCAACAGGAGCGATTATATATCTCTTTTCACCGTCAGAATAAACAACTAAAGCAATGTAAGCACTTCTATTTGGGTCATATTCTATAGTTGCTACCTTTGCGGGAACATTGTCCTTATCTCTCTTAAAATCTATTATTCTATATTTTTGTTTAGCTCCGCCACCGTGATGACGAACTGTTATTTTTCCTTGAGCGTTTCTACCGCCACTCTTCTTAATAGGAGCCAGAAGTGACTTCTCTGGAATATCTGTTGTGATTTCCTCAAAAGTAGGCATAGTCATCTGTCTTCTTGAAGGGGTAGTAGGTTTAAACTTCTTAACAGCCATTTGGTTTCCCTCCTATTCTTAGCTTTTCTGGTCTTCCACGACCAATATATGCTTTTTTAACTATTGAATTCCTTCAAAGAACTCAATGCCCTTGCTGTCTGCAGTTAAGGTTATTATTGCCTTCTTGTAATCGGGTCTCTTTCCGATATGTACTCCGACCCTCTTAGTCTTACCAATGTATCTTGCAGTTGTTACCTCTGCAACCTTAACACCTGGGAATACTTCTTCAACTGCTCTTGCAATCTGAACCTTGTTAGCATGAATATCTACTATAAAGGTGTACTTTCTTTCAGCCATTGCAGCCATGCTCTTTTCAGTTATTATTGGCTTTCTTATTATATCATGACTAGTCAGCTTCATTATGCATACACCTCCTCAATTATAGATACAGCATCCTTAGTTACAATAAACTTCTCATACTTTAAGATGTCATATACATTTATATTGTTTACTGGAACTACTGAAACTCCAGGAATATTTTTTGCAGATTTGTATACATTCATATCACTTTCTGCAACAACGATTAATGCCTTTTTAGCTTCCATAGCATTGAGCATATTTACTACGTTCTTAGTCTTTGGAGCGTCAAACTCAAGACTTTCAAGTACAAGTAGATTGTTATCTACCACCTTGCTGGATAATGCTGATTTCATAGCTAGTCTTCTCATGCTCTTTGGAATAGATACTCTGTAATCTCTTGGCTTTGGAGCAAATACGATACCTCCATGAATCCATTGAGGTGATCTTGTGGATCCCTGTCTTGCACGACCGGTTCCCTTTTGTCTCCAAGGCTTTATTCCACCTCCAGAAACTTCCGCTCTGGTCTTAGCAGACTGAGTTCCTTGTCTCTTGTTAGCAAGCTGTGCAACAACTACTTGATGTATTGCATCTGCATTGATTTCTACTCCGAAAACATCAGCTGAAAGTGTGAAATCTCCAACTTTTTGTCCTTCTTTATTAAATAATCCTACATTAGGCATTCTGCATCCTCCTTTCTAAAAGACTTAAGCCTTAACAGTGTTTCTAATTACTAAGAAACCTTTATTTGGTCCTGGTACTCCACCCTTTATTAATATCAGGTTCTTCTCAGGAATAATTCTTACAACCTCTAGGTTTAACACAGTAGTGTTTGCGTTACCCATATGTCCTGGCATTTTCTTGTTCTTAAAGGTTCTTGATGGACTTGAAGATCCACCCATGGAACCTACTGCTCTGTGGAACTTGGAACCGTGAGTTTCAGGTCCTCTGTGGAAGTTCCATCTCTTTATAACGCCAGCAAATCCTTTACCCTTGGATATTCCAGATACATCTATTCTTTCTCCAGCAGCAAAAGAATCAGCCTTTATTTCTGCGCCAACTTCATAAGCAGATACATCCTCTAATCTTAATTCTTTTATGAATCTCTTTAGAGAAGCTCCTGCCTTTCCGAAATGACCCTTTAAAGGCTTGTTAACTAATCTTTCATGTATGTCAGCAAATCCAACCTGTATTGCATTGTATCCTTCTTTTTCAACTGTTTTCTTCTGGATTACTACACAGGGACCTGCTTCCACCACTGTAACGGGAATTAATTTTCCGTTTTCATTGAATACTTGTGTCATACCTAATTTTCTTCCAAGTATTGCTTTTTTCATCTTTCTACACCTCCTAAACGTATCAGCGGATCGTATTTACGATCATAATCGTTCGTAATAGTCATCTATTACGTGACAGCTTAATTAAAAGCACTAAAGTTTGATTTCGATATCTACACCAGCTGGTAAATCCAGTCTCATAAGTGCATCTACAGTTTTTGGTGATGGGCTTATAATGTCTATCAGTCTCTTATGAGTTCTGATTTCGAACTGCTCTCTTGAATCCTTATACTTGTGTGGAGCTCTAAGGATAGTTATAACATCCTTTTCTGTTGGAAGTGGTACTGGACCAGCTACCTTTGCTCCTGTAGATTTAGCAGTTTCTACAATTTTCTCTGCGGATTGATCAAGTATTGTGTGATCAAATGCCTTTAGTCTGATTCTGATTTTTTGTTTTGCCATTTTTCAATTTCCCTCCTTTTCATCGCACGCTCTACTTCATGCGTACAACAGCGGTTGTTCTGTAAACTGTCCCGGGTGTTGCTATAACCAAGACAAAGTAATACAAAACCCCGTCGCCCAATTCTAGATTGAGCATACTCAGCTAAGAATTTCCCGGAAGTCCGGCCACCTCTTGCTTCATCGCTGTTATCACATCGCAACTATTTAATTATAAAACACTTTTATTCATTTGACAAGTATTTTTTTGTTCTATTTCAACACTTTAGGGCATATATTTTATAGTAAAATGTGGTTATATTATAGCACTTTTTTACTGGAATAATAAGAGGAGGGCGTCCCCTCCTCTTAAAATTTTTATTAATTACTCAATTATA
>DBMJ01000006.1 GCA_002298125.1 Clostridium sp. UBA701
TGTTTAATTTTCAAGGATCAAGTAATTATGTTCCGTTGAAATGGAACATGTATTATTGTATAACTAAAGCTATAAAAACACAATCATATTATATACCGTTAAACTAGATTATATACATATTTCTCTGTAATTTATTAAATATCTTCACAATGCTTGTACTGACACGCAACGATAAGTTGTTGGGGAATTTTTTATATATATAGGATAAAAAAATAAGCGGAAGTATATCCTATTTAGAAACTTCCGCTGCACTTTGTTATTTAAGCTCTACATTATATTTTTTCTTTAATTCTTCGAATACTTCCATATATTTAATGCTCTGTCTTTCATTTAAGAGCTCATTGTAAATTGTATTCTGAACCTCTTCAAAAGGACGATCTTCCTCTGAACTCCTTTCTTCTACCTTAATTATATGGTACCCAAACTGTGTCTTTACTGGAACGCTTAACTCACCAATAGGCAGCTCAAAAGCTGCTTTTTCAAACTCTGGTACCATTCTTCCTCTAGTAAAGCTGCCTAAGTTTCCACCCTGCTCCTTTGAAGGACAGCTTGAGTACTTTGCAGCAGCCTCCTCAAAGGATAACCCCTTATTGATTTCATCAATTATTTCTTTTGCTTTTTCTTCTGAATCAATAAGAATATGTCTTGCAGTTACAGCTTCCTCTGTTTTAAAGAGATTTTTGTTAGCTTCGTAGTATTTCTCAACCTCTTCCTTAGAAACTGATACCTGTGATAATACTTTCTGTATGCCAAACTGAGTTAGTATTTCCTTCTTTGCATTTTCTAGCAATGCTTTGAAAGCACTTTCCTCTTCTACTCCTAATTCCTTTGCATAAAGAGCATATACCTCAAAGGATACCATCTGATCTAACAGCTGTTTTCTACCTTGCGGTGACAACATATACCCTTGTCTATCCTGTGGGAATCTTTTTGCGGTATTAACCAGATCATTTTCTGTAATTTCATTGCCATTTACTATTGCCAGTACTTTATTCTCCATGTTTTTCTCCTTTTTATATGTAAATTGCCTTTCTAGATTATAAATTATAACTATAATCCATTTCTACTATAATATAATAACATATTATTTCTTTTCATACACTTTTATATTATAGTTCTTTCTACACCCTCCTCCCCCTATAGCTTAATCTAACAATTTAAATTTTAACCCTCACTTTCTCTTACAACCATATACAGAACTTGTAGAGTTTCACCACCTAAATGAGTTATACTATATATAAGTATAGTAAACTTATACTAAATTCCTAGCATATGCTAGATTTATTTTAGAGGTAATTAATATGACAAATTCCTTTAAGCGTAGTACTCCTGAAGAGGCTATAAAAGCAGCTCAGCATGAGACAAGAGGTCACTTAAAAATATTTCTTGGTTACGCACCTGGTGTTGGTAAAACCTATACTATGCTAAACGAGGCTAATCGCAGGCTAAGAAGAGGCGAGGATGTAGTAATTGGATATCTGGAGAGTCACGGTCGTGAAGAAACCATAAAGCAGGTAGGCTCCCTTGAAGTGCTTCCAAGAAAAGAAATATTCTATAATGGTAAGGTTTTTGAAGAACTAGATATAGATGCTGTTATAAAAAGAAACCCTAAAATAGTAATAGTAGACGAGTTAGCACACACTAATGCACCCGGTTCCAAGCATGAAAAACGCTATCAGGATGTAGAGGAACTCTTAAATAGTGGGATTAGCATACTATCCACATTAAATATTCAGCACTTAGAAAGTTTAAATGATGTGGTACGTCAAATTACTGAGGTATCTGTAAGAGAAACTTTACCGGATAGGATTGTTGAGAATGCTGATGAGGTTGTGGTAGTTGATATTACTCCTGATGCTCTTCAAAATCGTTTGAAAAGAGGTAATATATATAAAACAGAAAATGTTGATAGGGCCCTTAAGAATTTTTTTAGAAAGGGTAATCTAAATGCTTTAAGGGAGATTGCACTCCGTCAAACTGCAGAGGAGGTAGATGAGGACCTAGAAGCCTACATGAAGGAGCATGGCATTTACGAGAACTGGTACACCGCCGAAAGAGTAATGGTATGTATAAGCTCCCACCCTTCTGCAAGAAAGCTTATACGCAGAGGTGCAAGAATGGCAAAGCGCTATAAGTGTGAATGGATGGTTGTATATGTAAATTGCACTAATATATTTGCCCCCACACCTTCAGAAAAGTCTAAAGAGGCTCTTGAAAACAATTTCAAGCTTGCAAGACAGCTAGGAGCAGACACAGTTACCCTTACTGGAAAGAGTGTTTCAAGAGAACTGGTTAAATTCGCTCACAAAAGGCATATTACCCAAATAATAATAGGACATGCAAAGCGTTCCTACTTGCAAACCCTGCTTAGAGGTTCAACGGTAAGCAAATTGCTAAAGAGGGAGAAGACCTCTGAAATACACGTAATTCCAGATTAATATTCTATTATTTAAATAAATTTCGGGAGGTCGCGTAATGAAAAAATACCTTAAACTCATACTATGCACAATACTTTTACTCAGTGTATCCTTTGCGTTAACAGGCTGTTATCCAGGAGATGGAAGGTATACACTAGAAAAACCCGCCGGCTTCTTTTCAGGGATTTGGCATGGTTGGATAGCTCCTCTTACACTTATAGGCGGATTGTTTAATAGTAAGGTAAGAATCTATGAGCCTATAAATAGAGGCTGGTTATATGATTTTGGTTTTTATATAGCCATTATCAGCGGTTTTGGTGGGTTATCCTTAAGTAGAAAAAAGAGAAAGAAAGACTAAAAAATCAGAGGTTAAATTTTACCTCTGATTTTTTTATGCCTCTGGTTGTTTTGCATTGCTTACTTGCTTAATTTATCATAAACTTCCATATTAAGCTTTACAACATTTACTGCTCTTTCTCCAAAAATCCCCAAGGCCCTCTCTTCAGTGCAGTTTTTTACCATGGCTTTTAAATCCTTCTCAGAAATTCCCGTAGCTTTTGATACTTCAGCAATTTGCAGCTGTGCCGCCTCTGGACTAATATGTGGATCTAGTCCGGAGCCTGAAGCCATAAGTATATCTGTGGGGATGTCTTCTGGCTTTGTACCTGGATGCCTTTTCAAAAACTCCTCTTTATCCTTTTCAATTCTAGATAGTAAATCCTTGTTGCTGGGAGCTAGATTTGACCCGCCTGAAGACACTCCCTTATACTCTCCAGTGGATTTCTCTTCTTCTGTATAGGTATTATAATCTACCGCTGAAGGTCTCCCATGAAAAAATTTATCTTCAGTAAATTTTTGACCTATCAGTGTAGAGCCTATAACTTCTCCTTTATACTTAACCAGGCTTCCCTCTGCTCTTACTGGCATGACTAGCTTACTTATCAGGGTAAGAGTCAGCGGATAAGCCAAACCGCAAATAAACATTAATACTAAAGAAATCCTCATACTTTTAATAAATGTCTTCATAATTTACACCAGGAGCTTATTCCTGGCTTCTCACTTCCTTTCAAAACTATGCTTATCCTATGTCTGTCGCCACTAATACCTCAAATACTTAAGTTAGGGATAAGTGGCGTTACAACCCTGGATAACGGCTTCTTAACTTATTCCTATAAGCTTCACCAGTGGGAACATAATCAGATCAATAAGCTTAATACCCACAAAAGGAAGTGCTATTCCACCCAACCCATATATCAGTATGTTTCTTAGTAGAAGAACCTCTGCCTTGGCTGGTTTATATTTACTTCCTCTCATTGCTATTGGGATAAGAAGGGGTATTATTATGGCATTAAAAACCAATGCTGATAGTATTGCACTGTATGGAGATCCCAACCTCATAACGTTTAATTTTTCCATCTGTGGAATGGCTGCAATAAATATTGCTGGTATTATAGCGAAATATTTTGCAACGTCATTTGCTATGCTGAAGGTAGTTAATGCTCCTCTTGTTATCAGCAGCTGTTTGCCTATCTCTACCACTTCAATTATCTTGGTAGGATCAGAATCCAAATCCACCATATTGGCTGCCTCCTTAGCCGCAGCAGTGCCACTGTTCATAGCAAGTCCAACATCCGCCTGAGCAAGTGCAGGAGCATCATTGGTTCCATCTCCAGTCATTGCCACTAGCTTACCTTCACTCTGCTCATTTTTAATGATTGAAATTTTATCCTCTGGTTTACACTCAGATACAAAGCTATCCACTCCTGCTTCCTTTGCTATGGTTGCTGCAGTAAGAGGGTTATCTCCAGTGCACATAATGGTCTTAATGCCCATTTTCCTTAGTCTTTCAAACCTCTCTGTAAGACCAGGCTTTACAATATCCTTCAAATATATTACTCCAAGAATTTTCCCACACAGGGAAACAATTAATGGAGTTCCGCCTAAGGATGAAACTCTATCACTAATTTCATGCAAATCATCTGGTACATATCCTCCTATAGCTCTTACCTGTTCTGAAATACTCCTTATCGCTCCCTTTCTAATAATAGTTCCATCCATTAAGGTAAGCCCGCTCATACTCGTCTGGGCGGAGAACTCCAGATATTCCTTTATTTCATATTCACCTTCATCAATGATGTAACCTAATCTTTTGCCAAGTTCCACAATAGACCTTCCCTCAGGAGTCTCATCTTTTATGGAGCATAACACTGAAAATTTAATAAGGTCACTAGACTGTACTCCTGCCACAGGTATAAACTCTGATGCCATTCTATTTCCAAAGGTTATAGTGCCTGTTTTATCAAGTATCATGGTGTTAACATCACCACAGGCTTCTACTGCCTTGCCTGACATGGCTATTACATTAAACCGAGTTACTCTGTCCATGCCTGCTATACCAATAGCTGAAAGAAGCCCACCAATGGTAGTAGGTATAAGGCATACAAGTAATGCAATTAAGGTTGATATTTGGATATTTATACCTAGATACTTTGCCATAGGGTAGAGAGCTGTTATCACAATAAGAAAGATCATGGTTAAGCTTACTAATACAGTATTTAAAGCAATTTCATTAGGAGTTTTCTGCCTTGAGGCCCCCTCCACCAGACTGATCATCTTGTCTAAAAAGGATTCTCCTGGGGTAGCTGTTATTTTAATCTTTATATAATCACTCACAACCCTTGTTCCCCCTGTAACTGAACTGAAGTCTCCTCCTGCTTCCTTAAGCACTGCAGCGGATTCTCCTGTAATAGCAGATTCATCTACAGAGGCTATTCCCTCAACTACCTCACCATCATTTGGTATAAGCTCCCCTGCCTCAACCAATACTAAATCGCCCTTTTTAACTTCAGAAGCACTAATTATCTCATATTCATCCTTGCCAATTATCCTTCTGGCCTTGGTATCCTTTTTAGTCCTTTTAAGGCTCTCTGCTTGTGCTTTACCTCGACCCTCTGCAACGGCTTCTGCAAAATTTGCAAAGAGTATAGTCAAAAATAATATAAAGGTAACAATTAAATTATATATTCTTATTGTTGTCATATCCTTTGCGACTTCACCAAAGGCTGTAGGAAAAATGCCGAGAAAAAATGTTATGACAAAGCCAATTTCCACCACAAACATTACTGGGTTCTTACACATAACCCTTGGATCTAATTTTTTAAAGGCTGCCATAATGGCATCCTTAAATATTTTTTTTGTTATTAACTTGTTGTCTTTTCCCTCTCTGCTCATATATATTCTCCTTTTCTATTTAGGGTTTTACTATCACAGCGTCAAAAACTCAGCGATAGGTCCTAATACCAGTGTTGGTAAGAAAGTTAGTGCTCCTATAATAAGTACTATAAAAATCAATATTATAGTAAACATAGCATTGTCTGTTCTAAAGGTACCTGTTGATTGTGCCACAGGTTTTTTTGCAGCCAGATAGCTTGCTACCATTAAAAGTAGAACCATAGATATATACCTTCCTAGATACATAACCACAGCAGTAGAGCTATTCCAGAAAAGCGTATTGTCAAGCAAGCCCTCAAAACCAGACCCGTTATTGGCTGCGGAGGAGGTAAATTCATATACTACTTGGCTTAAACCATGGAATCCGCCGTTAGTTATTCCTGAAGCCCCTGCAGGACTTATGAGAGCTACAGCGCTGGGTAAGAGTATAATAAGCGGGTGAATAAGTATGGTGATTGCGATTAACTTAATTTCTCTACTTTCCAGCTTCTTACCTAAAAATTCTGGAGTTCTTCCTACCATGAGACCACATAAAAATACGGTGAGTATGGCATACATTATCATATTCATGAACCCTACGCCCTCACCCCCAAATACCACATTGAGCATCATGTTCCAAAGGGGAACGAAGCCTCCAAGTGGTGTTAAGGAATCGTGCATATTATTTACACTGCCTGTGGTAAATGCAGTGGTTACAGTTGTAAATAGAGAGGATTGAGCAATGCCAAGCCTTACTTCCTTGCCCTCCATATTCCCAAATTCTTGACTTATCCCCATAGAAGATAACATTGGATTCCCAGCTTTTTCAGCATAATATGCCATAGGAAGTACCATTAAAAACAATGCCGCCATGACGACAAAGATTGCCCATGCCTGTCTTTTCTTATTTAGCATATGTCCAAAGCTAACCACCAGGGCTCCTGGTATCAACATCATAGATAGCATCTCTATTATATTAGAAATAGGTGTAGGATTTTCAAAGGGGTGGGATGAGTTTGCACCAAAGAACCCACCTCCATTGGTTCCTAAATGTTTAATTGCTTCTAGTGCTGCTACAGGCCCTCTGGCAATGTCTTGATAGGTTCCCTCCATGGTTTTAACTGTAATGGTGCCTTTTAAGGTTTGGGGCACACCCTGTGCAACTAAAAATAGTGCAATGACTAAAGAGAAGGGAACAAGTACCCTTGTGGTTACTCTCACTAAATCTACATAGAAATTGCCAGCAGTCTTTTGCCTTCCACTTATACCCCTCATAAATGCTCCTCCTACTGCAACACCAGATGCTCCTGAAACAAACATAAGAAATATAATAACCATCATTTGGCTTAAGTGTGATAGTGATGATTCCCCTGCGTAATGTTGTAGGTTAGTATTTGTTATAAAGCTTACTGCAGTATTAATAATTAACGATGGACTTAAGCTTTTTATTCCATCCGGATTTAATAGTGGAATTACTTGAATTGCAAGTATTATTATAGCCAGTGCCATCATCACTATATTGCAAATTAAAAAGGATATAATATACTGCTTCCAGCTCATATCCTCCTTAGTTATGCCAGCCACCTTATATATGAGGTTATCAACCTTGTCCATTACTTTATCTACAGGACTTTTTTCTCCTGCTATTACCTGAAATAAATATTTGCCTATGGGTATTATAATAAGTACAAACATTATCAATATTAAAATTATTTGCATCCAGTCCATATTAAACACCTCCCTTAGAACCTCTCTGGACAAAGCAATGCATATGCCAAGTAAACAAATAGTGCTACTGCAATTACTAATAATCCTATCATTTATATTTCCCCCTTTATTGAAACTCTCTATTTGTCATGAATTTGATTATACTCTGAGAAATATTAAAGATAAAATCCTGTCATTATTTAGTTATAATTCTTTCCCGCCTATTGGAGGTGATTTATATAAACTATTGTGCTTACTCGTATGGTTTTCTCATTTTCTTTTACTTTAACTATGGTATGGCTCATTGACATCACATGCCAGGAAAACTATATTAAAAGTAGTTTAAAAAATGTTAATCAATAAAGGGTGATTATATGTTTCACAGTTTGAAAAATAAACTGACTTTTATGTATATGATGCTGGTGCTAATAATTGCAATGGTAGGTATAAATTCTGTAGTTAGACTATACGCCCTAAACCGTGCCATAGATGGTCTTATGGTAGATAACTATAAGAGTATCAATGCTACAGCACAAATGCTTAATGATATTAATGATCAAAACAGCTTTATGATAGACTATATCCACACTCAGTCAAAAGAAGCTCTTAATAACTTCTCCTCCTGCAGCAACAATTTCTATAAGTTTTTAAACATTGAAGAGAACAATATAACTGAAGGCGGGGAGCAAGAGCTTGCTAAGACTCTAGCTGCACAATACATGAACTATATGCAGCTTTGCACTCAAATTCCTCAATATAGAAGCAAAACAAGTACTGAGGAGACTGTAAACTATTATAATAGAGTGATTTTTCCCACATATAAAGAAATAACGGCTACCTTAAATAAAATATCCTCATTAAATGAAAAAGCCATGTTTGCAAATAAAGAAGGGGTGGAGGCAAGCTCTCGTTCTGCTACAGAATTTATACTTATTCTTTCAGTAGCTACAGTATTTATAGGCCTAGTTTTCTCAAGATATCTCATAAAACGATACACCTCTCCTATTTCTGAGCTTACAGAAAATATTAAAGCCATAAAGGAAGGAAACCTAAGTCAGCAGGTAACCATAAAGACAAGAGATGAGATAGGCTTACTTGCTTCTGAATTCAATAATATGACAAAGCGGCTTAGCATTTACGAACAGAGCACCTCAGGAAAGCTATTAGCAGAAAAAAATCGTTCCCTTGCTATTGTAAAAAGCATTTCTGATCCTTTGGTTGTACTGGACTCTAGTTACAAGATAATATTGCTAAATAAGGCCTGTGAGGAATTTTTTAGTATTACAGAGGATCTTGCTCTAAATAAATATATACTTCTTTCCATTAGAAGCGCACCACTCTACGACCATATACTTGAGGTAATAGAAAAGAAGAGTGAAAATAATCAAAGGGTTATCTCCTTTCAGCATAATGAAAAGGACTATTTTTTTAATGTTATAGTCACTGCCGCTAAGGATGAAAGTGCAAAGATAAATGATATCGTAGTATTATTCCAAGACATAACAAAAATGAAGGAACTAGAAAAGCTAAAGACAAATTTTATTTCTACTATATCTCACGAATTTAAGACTCCTTTAAACTCCATAATGCTTGGAACCAGCCTCCTATTAAATGAGAATATAGGAGTGATAAATGAAAAGCAAATAGAAATAATTAAAGCTATGCAGGATGATGGAAATAAGTTAGCAGTGCTTGTTACAAACTTACTTCAATTATCTAAGATTGAATCTGATAAGTCCTTATTTCGCATGATGCCAAGCTCCATCCTCGGAATAATAAATGATTGCTATAGAAATTTTTATGATGAAGCTAGGCAAAAAGAAATTAATCTATATTATGAAATAGATGAAAATTTACCTAAAGTTGTGGTTGACGCAGAAAAGATAAGCTGGGTTATTAATAATCTTATATCTAATGCTCTTAGATTTACTAATGCTGGGGATGAAATAACCATAACAGCCCTGGTGGTTGATAGTAAAATGCAGATTTCAGTTAGAGATACCGGTATGGGAATCCCCCAAGATTATATAGATAAAATCTTTGATAAATTTGTACAGGTAAAGGGTTCTGACTTTGAAAGTAGAGGTACAGGCTTAGGGCTCTCCATTGCAAGGGAGATTATAGAGGCTCATGGGGAATCCATTTGGTGTGAAAGCAAGCTTGATATGGGAAGTATTTTTTCTTTTACACTTCCACTAGTAGAAAAGGAATAAAAGAGGGTGATTTATGTGAAAAGGATTTTGGTAGTAGATGATACCAAGAATATTCGATTGTTACTTACCACCTGTTTAGAGCTAAATGGCTATAGTGTTGTAGCTGTTAACAATGCTGCAGCTGCTATAGAAATATTTAGTACTGAAAATATCGATTTGGTGTTTCTTGACATAAAGATGCCAGAAATAAGTGGAACAGAGCTTTTGAAAAAAATGAGAGGTATGGGACTTTTCATGCCTGTAGTTATAATGACCGCCTTTGGTACTATAAAAAACGCTATAGATTGCACTCGACTAGGTGCTGTAGCTTATCTACAAAAGCCCTTTACTGCTGAAAAGGTTAAGTCTGTTTTAGAGGATTTAGACTACAGAGAAAATAGTGCCTCCCACACACTCTCTCAAATGCTATGCCTAAGCAGAGAGCTGATTGCAAATGATCACCTAGATG
This sequence comes from Clostridium sp. UBA701, assembly GCA_002298125.1. GTDB lineage: Bacteria > Bacillota > Clostridia > Clostridiales > Clostridiaceae > UBA701. The sequence continues at coordinate 9,996 of DBMJ01000006.1, forward strand.
ATGCCTTTCAGCTATTAAAAAAAGCCTTGTCCGAAAATCCATCCCAGGCAGAAATATATTATCTCCTCTCTCAGGTTTATGATAAAAAAGGTGATAAAAAACAAGCTGCTATATTCAGCAATATGGCAGAACAATTTAAAAAATGAGCATTGCTCATTTTTTATTTATGGGCAGTGATAAAGAGTCACTATTACTATCTCCGGAGGGTTTAAAATCCTAACTGGAGCAATACTATTTCCAAGTCCTCGACTTACCACCAGTCTTGAGGTATTCTTCTCATAAACTCCAGCGGTATATTGAGGCAGAAGCCCTTGGTCTGGAGCTATAAGTCCTCCTAATCCTGGTATACGTATCTGTCCCCCATGAGCATGGCCACTAAAGGTAATGTCTATCCCTGCTTCTGCATATTGCATAAAGAGCTCAGGATGGTGAGCCAGTAAAATATTGAACTCATCTCTATTGGCTTTTAAGTGCTGTTTTACCTCCTCACTTCTTCTGTAATTCTTAAGTCCCAGGATATTTATATAGCTTTTCCCCATTTCAAGCTTTGCAGTTTTATCTTCCAATATCATTACACCCATATCTACTAATTCCTTTTTCAACTCTTTGTATCTAACGTTACTCTCCTCGTGATTCCCAGGAACAAAATATACGGGTGCTATCTTCGTGAGCCCCTGCACAAGATTTTTTGAGGGTGTAAAGTCCACATCACCTCTATCTATCATATCCCCTGTGAAGACAATTATTGAAGGCTTTTCACTTTTTACGGCCTCTAGTAGAGCCTGCTGGTTCTTTCCAAAGCTCTTATTATGTAAATCACTTAGCTGTAATATCCTATAACCATTGAAGTCTTCATCTATTTTAGGCGAATTAATTACTATTTTCTTTACAGTAAGTCTGTTATTATCATAGCAGGTTAAAGCTGCCAAAATTGCTATTATAACTAATATTAATAAAAGTTTATACCTCTTCTTTTTCATATCGCTACCTCAACATACTAATAATAAAACTTACTATCATTTTAAAGAAATATATTGTAATATTCAACCTGTTAAATTACCATTATTTTCATGGGTTAAAAAGTAGACTATATGTGCCAACTGGAGTAAAATTAAAGTGCAGAGTTTACTTTACAAAATAAAGGAGGAAATTTCATGGAGCTTTCAGATTTAGAAATTTCAAAGATGGGACGGGACCATAAGCCTGAGAATTTAAGAACGTTAATAGTAGCAGTTATTTTACTACTATTAGGTCTAATAGTAGCAGGTATTCGATATATAGATTTTCTCACTTATTTTGGTATAAAGAAGGTATCGCTATGGACAAGTTTTAGTGGTACTGACTTTACTGGTGAGTTTTTAGTAGTACTCACACTGACTATAATGATAGGAATTTTCTCCTCTAGAAAATTTAAGGCCTTGCTTTTATTAGCTTTTATCTATTTTGTGATTTCAACAGGAATGCTGGTATTTAAAGGTGTAGAGTTTGCAGGAGATATAAAAAGGCTTAAAGCTGTTGGCAGCGATATTAAAATAATGGCTGAAAAGGCTACTAAGAATGAGGATATAAATGGTTTTCTTGGAAATACAAATAAATATGGTAAGTTTACTATACTTATGGACTCTAGTCATGAAATGATAGTTAGCTCCAAAAATAGAGTTTCTACTCTTAATAATCAGATACAAGCTTTAAATACAAAATATCAAATAACTCCAATGGCTTTTAAGGATTTGCCAAGCATAGCTAATATCCAGCAGGGAATGAGAGAGTATCGAAACGTTTTGTATAGTGAGCAAAGTCTCTACTTTAAGGACTTAGACCTATATATTTCTGAGATAGGCCGTTCAAATCTTCCCTCAGCTGTTAAAGCTCCTCTGCTAGAACAGCTTAGAAATTACAAAAATCAGGTTGATGCCCAGTATAATGAGTATAATACTGCAGCTGATGCCAACTTTGCCAAAATTAATGAGTACTGTGAATTCTTTAAGAAACGACAAGGTAAATACTCCATTAAGAATAATAACTTTGTATTTCAAACTCCCACTGATCTAGCTGAATTTCAGAGAATAACTAATGAGCTAGGTGCTACAGGCGCTAAGGTTCAGGAGGAGCTTCAAAAGCTTCAGCAGAAAATCAACTCCTATCAATCTAGCACCATAGATATATAAAGTGAAAGTAACCTTCAGGAGGAGCTTTAGTTCCGCTTGGAGGTTACTTTATTAAAATTTGAACATATATTACTGCCTAGAGGACTTAATCTTATTCTTCATAAATCAACTGATAATCTCTGTCTTTTGAGATAAATATCTTTTCCACGTCCTCATTTACTAAATCGCTTATCTGCCCATCAAACTCAAATCTTACCCCTATACCGCAGTTAGAGGTTAATTTCCTTGGAACAGGTATGGTCTGAGCTTTTATGCTGTCTTGTTGAAGCTCTTTATGAAATCTGATAGCCCCCCAATGAGTATGAAATACTGCTACATACTCCATTTATTTATGAGCTCTTAAAATAAAATCTTCTTGGTATTCCTCTATGTTTACACCATATCCTAAATTTGTCATAAACCTCAGAACATTATTTTTAGCAGTAACATTGTCTACAATTACTTCTATTCCTTCTGGATTATCGCTTAAAGCTTTTTTAGCCATAAGAACTGGTTGAGGACATGACATCCCCCTTGCATCAATTTGCTTCAACCTTCACATCTCCTTTCAATTTAACAGCAGCCTTTCTTTCCATATTAAATAAAGAAATTAATGCCACAATAACAAAAGCGATGACAACAGCTACCTTGCCGTTAGGTGTTGGTCCCTTGGCACTAGATGCCAGACTAAAGTTATGAACAAAAGCTCCTCCTACAGTCATTCCAAGTACAGTTATAACTGAATCTATATTACCTTCTCCAGATAAAACAAGCTGTCTAAAGGGGCATCCTCCAAGGAGTACTGAAGCCCATCCTGCCAAAGCCATACCTAAAAAGTTCCAAACCCCATCTGTATGAGCTATTGGTTGTCCTGCAAATCCTAACTTAAAGTAACCAAATGCTAGATTTCCAATTAGAGCTACCACGAATATAGCTATAAACCCAGAAATTAGATATCCATCCTTAAAGAGAATTAGATCTCTTATTCCCCCTACCATACACATTCTGCTTCTTTGAGCTAGAAGTCCTATTATCAAGCCAGCAGCCAGAGATATATAAATAGGAGCAGCATTTGAACCAGGTGCCTTTTTGCTAAAGAATATAAAGGCAGGTGCTGCTACCAATAATATTATTAGTCCTACATTTATTGCCGGAAAAATGTACCCTTCAAAGCTGTTCAGCTTATAACTCCTCTTTAAACTAAAGCCTTTGTTCAAGAATACTATACCCACTCCTATTCCTGCAACAAAACCAGCAAGTCCTAGTATTGCATTTAAATCTCCCCCTGCAAGTCTAAGTATCATTCTCAGTGGACATCCTAAGAACATCAATGCCCCCACCATAACAATGAAGCCTAGTACAAATCTAGTGAGCGGAGAGGAACCCCCTCTGGTAGAAAACTCCTTTGTTCCTAATGAAATTAAAAATGCACCTAATACAATACCGATGATTTCTGGTCTGATATACTGTACTACCTCAGCCCTGTGAAGCCCAAGAGCACCAGCAGTATCTCTTATAAAGCATGCCACACATACCCCCATGTTCTTTGGATTACCAAAATACACAAGTAATACAGCTAGCAAACCTATAACTGCGCCAGTTAGTATAATCCCCCACTTGTTTTTCATGTGTAATACCTCCCTATAGTTATTTTCCACCTTTATGGTAACATGTCTATTTCTTTATGTTAAATAGTTAATATAAATACAAATGCCATATTTTATATAATTTTTCTATATAGGAATATACAGTGCAAATGAAAAAACCACACAAAGATAGATTGTTATCTTTGTGTGGTTATGTTTAATTATTAACAAGGTTTTCAGCTTCATGTGAAGCTTTAGACTTCTTGTGGAGTTTTAGATTCTAGCTGAAGCTTAGAACTATTATCCAGGGTTACTTTGAAAAATGAAACAAATGTCCTTTATCAGATGTTGTTTAAAGCTTTCATATCTTCACTCAAATGCTTGTACACAGAGTGATATAGCTTATAATACTTACTATACAGCTCATGAGCATCAGGATTTGGCAATACCTTTTCATCCATTAGTTGCCATCTATTAACATCGTCATAAGTAAGGCAGCCCGTTCCTATACCTGCCAATATAACGTCGCCTAAATTTGCTTCAACATCATTAAGCGGACAAACTACTGCGTAGCCTGTAACATCTGCTATGACTTGCCTCCAAAGCTTTGACTTTGCAACACCGCCTGCAACTAATATATAATCTCCCAAATCAGTATTGGTGCTTTCCATTGAGTGACGTAGTGAATATGCCACCGCTTCGAGGAAAGCTCTGTATATATGTGCTTTGGTATGAGAAAGACTCAAGCCTACAATAGTACCCCTGGCATTAGTATCCCATACCGGACTTCTTTCCCCCATAAAGTATGGAAGTACTATAAGCCCCTCACTGCCAGGAGCTATATCTGCTGCTGCCTTATCAAGAGCCTTATAAGCATTCTCGCCGCCCTGCTTTTCAATTTGTTTTTCCTCTTGAGCAAAATTATCACGAAACCACTTGATTAGAGCACCTGCCGTTGCTGCACCGCCAAAAGAATAGGATAGCTTCTTGGCATCCTTAACATATGGCATCTCGATAAGTCCTTTTGCACTGATTGGCTTATCGTGAACCAGCGCTGCACACATTGAGGTGCCAATAACCGCTGCATACTGTCCTGGTTCAAATATTCCAAGTCCAAAGGTGGCTACTACGCAGTCTACTCCGCCAGCACAGACAGGAGTGCCTTCTATCAGCCCAAGCTCCTCCGCTGCTTCTTTTGTAATTCTTCCCACTATATCACTAGATTCCACTATGCGTTCTGGCATCATACTGAGCGGGATTCCCATAGCGTCCAGCATTTCCTTGGACCAAGCTCGCTTTTCTTCATTAAATATTCCGCCGATGTTCCCTGCGGAGGAGTAATCCACAGCAATCTCTCCCGTAAGCTTATATATAGCGTAAGCATTTGGTGGCAGGAACAGCTTTGTCTTTGACCAATTCTCAGGCTCATTGTCTTTAATCCAAAGTATCTTAGTATATCCGTAATAGGGGTCTGTACCATTATGGGTAATCTCATATAATCTTTCCTTGCCAATATTTTCAATTACCCACTTTCCCTGCTCAGCTGCTCGTCTGTCCATCCATATAATACATGGACGCACAGGCTTTATGTTCTCATCCACAGGAATACCTGAACCGCCATATAGTCCGCTTATACATATGCCTTTAATGTTCTCAGGAGCACATCCGGATTTCGCCACGGCATTCTTTATAGATGCCTTAACAGCTTCTACCCATACCTCTGGCCACTGCTCAGCCCACAATGCCTTTGGCGTCAGTACATCATACTCCTGAAGGTCAGATGCAATAAGCTTCCCATCGGTGCTCATTATTATAGTTTTAGTCCCTGAGGTACCTATATCAGTTCCAATCAGATAGCTTGTCATGCTTGCTCCTCCTCTTATACTTAGAATTTTATCGCAACCTTAAAATCTCCATACTTACCAGTGGCATATTCAAATGCGGTTTTCCAATCCTCAATACTAAAGGATTTAGATACCACGCCATTGGTCTTTAGAGTACCATTTGCAATGTTCTCTATTACAAATGGGAAGCAGTAAGGACTTAAATGAGATCCTAACACATCAAGTTCCTTACGGTCGCCAATGATGGACCAGTCAAGAGTAGTTGGAGCTCCAAATACAGAGAATTCAACAAATCTGCCAAGTTTGCGAATCATCTGCATTCCTTGGACTACTGAGGATGGATGGCCTGTTGCTTCTATATATATATCACAGCCATAACCATCTGTTAGCTTCATAATTTCTTCCACCACATCCACTTTAGATGGGTTCCATACCATATCCGCACCAAATTCCTTTGCCTTTTCTAAGCGTTCATCCATCATATCAAGCACTATAAGCTTTTTAGGATGTCTAAGCTTTGCATAGGTAACCATACCAAGCCCAAGTGTACCTGCACCAGAAAGTACTACTATATCTTCACAGCCTATCTGGGCTCTGTCCACACAATGTTTTGAGCAAGCATATGGCTCAATAAGCAGTGCGTCTTCAAGCTTCATATCTGTTGGTACCTTATGTATTACAGCACCCTTTGGCAGCTTCACATATTCAGCCATACCTCCATTGAATTTTCCGAAAAAGCCAAAAATCTCATGAGGCTGGCACATCCAATAATGACCATCCTTGCAGAAGCGACATTCCCCACAAGGTACAATCTGGTCTGCTGCAAGTCTCTCTCCAATTTCGTATCCTTTAACATTCTCGCCTATAGCTGCAACAGTACCTACAAACTCGTGTCCAGGAATAAATGGTGCTTGTACCCAAGATGGTTGTGTCTCATCTCCCCAGAACATTGCAGCACCGTGTTGACATTTCAAATCACCAGCACATATACCGCAGCCCTCGGTCTTTATTATAATATCATCAGGCCCACAAACAGGTGTGGGATAGCTCTCTTCAAACCTATAATCATTTGCACTATAAGCTACAAGTGCTTTCATTGTATTTGGTATTGTCATATAATAACCTCCATTTCTATTTCTAGTTTATATATTAAATATGGATTTTTATTCAACAGATAATATAGCCCCTTGCTTAAGGAGTATGCTTCTAATTTCATCTGTGTCCACATCAGATGGGCTGATACCATGCTTTACTGCAAGTGCAGCACCAACTCCAACTCCTTGTCCAACCGCCATGCAGGTAGGCATAACTCTTGATGATCCGAAAACTACAGCATCCACGCTTATACATCTGCCACTTAACATCAAACCATCAATATCAGCTGCTAGAGTACACCCATATGGTATTCCATATGGATCATCAAGTGTTTTGATATATGTTCCATTGCCTTCTCCATTATGGATATCGATGATATATGAACCAAGCCCGATACTGTCAGATGGTATTTCAGCATTAATAACTTCTTCCTTACGAAGCATCTTCTTTCCTACTATTCTTCTAGTCTCCCGTACTCCAATAGTTGGGTTGATAGAAGATAAATAGCAGTTTTCGAATCCAGGTACATTTTCCTGAAGCATTTTTATTAATGGCAGTATTTGAAGATGACCTTCCATTTCCCCTCTGCTTAAATCTCTAACATCACTACCATCAAAATTAAGAATTCTAATAGTGTTGATTGCAACATGATCAGTAATTGGCTGGTTAATGTAAATTACAGTATCTCTATCAATAGGGCATTTGCCTTCTGATCTTAATCTGGCAATAAGTGCATTTAATCCAAAGAACACATGGTTAGGACTTTCACGGAAAAAGTCTGCATTGTAGCCTTGACGAATATGATTCAGACCATTGCCATATGGCAATTCTTCCGGATGCTTCTCTAAATAGTCAAAGAATCTCTCTAATTCAACACCGCCAATATCAAACATCAAAGTAGATGGCTGCATTAGACCTGTGCCTTCCTGTCCTTTTTCATATCTTGCACCGGCTAAATAAGCTACATCACCATCACCTGTGGCATCTATAAATACTTTTGCCTGTATCTCAATCTCAGTTCCCTTACCCATAACTGTAACAGATACCAATTTACCATTTTCCACACTAGTACCGATTACTTCGCAGTGCAGTAGGGATTGAATATTGTTTTCTTTTATCATTTCAAAGCTTACGATTCTTGAATATAGCGGATTTATAATTGTTGTTGAATTATGAAAAGGGCATACGCGATGACCATAGCTGCCGCCCATTTCTGTAAGCCTATCAACGATTTCCTGAGCAATTCCACCTGTTACCAATCTTCCCTTTACATCCAAGAAAGCTAGAAGAGGCAATCCTGTAGCCATACCACCTCCCAAGTATCCCAAGCGTTCTACAATTATCGTTTTTGCACCTTGCCTTGCTGCTGCTACAGCAGCAGCAATTCCACCAGGACCTCCACCCAAAACTGCAACATCTGTTTTTATGATTTCTTTTTTCATGTTCTTATCTCCTCTTTTTATTACTCTTAAACATATTCATGAAGCTAAGGCTAAAAATCTTTTCAGCAGTTTTTTTACCATCAAATTCCAATGGGTTAATTGCCTCATTACACAACAAATTCTGCTTATTATTCATTTTGTCGCCTGTAGACTTCCCACTGAGTTCATAGAAGGTTCTGGAAAAACCATGAGCTCCTATTTCAGACAAAGCTCGAATTCCTGACTTTCCAAGTATAATTGGTCCTATTTTTATGTTGGGAACCGTGTATTGCTTGGAAGTCAAACCTAACCTTGTACATTCAAGAAAGTGAAAATATTCATGAGACAATATCAATTCCTCAGCCTCATTTACTGGCAACTTATTAATCTTTGCCCATTTGCTTATAGATTCTACATAAAGCGTTATCTTTTTTCGCCCAGAATAATACTCGCTAAAATACCTTACATTGCCTGCTATATTATCCTTCTGACTCCATTCAATGGTGAGACCGCTCATTTTAGCAATCTCCTTCATTTGTCTGTCACACCCGTATTCTTTAACGACAGCTTGAGCTGCTGCTACCCCCGTCTCCCATGCTTTGTCGGAGATTCTTTCTAGGTCATTCTTTGGAATTTTTTCATATAGCAGGTCCCGAAGTAATTCTTCTCTTGACATAATCTTATCTGGAAATGGGAAAGCTCTCATGCCTATACCTCCAATTTTACTTGAAATATTAGCCTCTTTCATTCTCCGTAGTCAGTGTACATATCATTATTAGTTTTTCATCAGATTGTATGCCAGAAAGTTCCACATCACATACTGATTTTATCTGAGCAGCACCCTGCATACCAGAAAGATCTATTATTTTGCTCCCAAATGCTATATAAATATTTGGTATCTCCGCTCCACCATCACTGTAATTAGTGTATTGAGCAAGCAATTGGTCTATAGTATTTCTCCATGTGTTTGGTCCGCAAATACGTACTGACGCATTTTTCTTTTGTAATCTTATTATGCCATCCCTATCTATAAGCCTTACAGCATTAACTTTCTTTTTGAAGAATAATAAATGCTTCTTTATAATCTCACTGGAAATAGCACATAAACAGTCATTATCAGCTTCAATTCTAACCCTTTCTACTGGAACCTTTAAGTTCTTTGCTACAATATCCATTAGCTCCTGGTCAGTCTTGCGCTTGCCATTCATATCCTTTGTTCGCAGTTCTGTGGTTCCTATAGCAATGGCTCGTACTTTGTGGCGTTGAGCATCAATTTCGATTTTGACCTCTATAGTATCTGGAACTGCTCCTGATTGTATAGCCATACGCATAGCTTCCCTTCGGATTGAGAGTATATCTTGCTCCGTTGGATTTGCTATGGTTCTTTCCACCATGTCTCGTACCATTGCCAATGCTACACCAATAGGAGATATAACTGCTGCATTCTTTGCCAGCTTGTGCTTGCAGCCGAAGACTTCCGCAAGATGAGGTACTACAGTTGCTGCACCGCCGCCGCCTCCAATGAACATAATTGCACTTTTGTCCAGACCATAATCATGTAACATGCTGTTAACTACCTTGCTATTTTTTGCTGCTGAAAATCCTAATGCCTTTTTTGCGGTTTCTTCCACTGTGAGCCCCATATTTTTTGCCAATGGCTCCCATGCCTTCCTAGCTGCTTTTACATTACCACTTGCATAATCTTCTTCATGGACATAACCGCAAATGATTGCAGCACCAGACAACGTAAGAGCATACTTCTTTCCGTTTGAACATTCTACATAAGCATACTGAGGGTCATTCTCTACCGGGCTTATGGTTTTAAGTACCGGATCTATGATATCAAGCTCAGAACAATATGCTTCATAGGGCATTCCCGCTATGTGTGCACTTCTTGGACCAACATCTACTGCTTTTCCATTACTTATTTGAATCATGCTTCCACCGCCGATACCTACTGTACGAACGTCTAATGAATTTAGATAAGTTTTGTGGCCGCCTACTTCTGCATATTTTATTGTAACGTTACCATCCTTAACACAGGATATATCTGTACTGGTACCTCCAACTTCGAAGAAAATTCCATCCGTTAGTTTTTCATACATCAAAGCCCCGGCAACACCTGCAGCTGGTCCGGATAGTATTGTCAGTATAGGCCTGCTCCTAACCTCATCAACTGTCATAACGCCGCCATCACAGCGCATTACCATTAAGGGTGCTTCAATCTTAGCATTTTTAATACTTTGTTCTGTCATGTTGGCTGCGTCCAGCATTTTAGGCAATATACTGGCATTTATTACAGCAGTACGCGTCCTTACCTTCAATCCATATAACTTAGACACATCACTGCCTGCAGTAGCAGGAATACCCATCCCCATACTTTTTGTCAATACTTTAGTCTCATTCTCAGGATTATCCACACTAAAAGCTTCTGTTGCAACCATAGAAATTGCTCCTTGGTCTTTAAGTCCAGCTAATGCGTCACTTATATTTTTATCAAAGCTATTCATATCAGATGTATTAACAAAGGTATTTACAGTATGAAGACATTTTCCTTCTGCAAGTTCAATATCTCCAATATTTGTATCACTCTTTGATTTCATTCCCTGCACACCGCTGCCCATGGTTAAAATTCCCACTTTCACTACGTCACCCTCAAGCAATGCATTGGTGGCTTGTGTTGTGCCGTGAGCGATAAAGGCAACATCCTCTGCTTTTATGTTACATTCCTCCATAAGCTTTTTAAGAACTGCTATTATTCCTGCTGCTACCCCTTCTTTTGCAGTGTGAGTTGTAGGTATTTTTACAGAACCAATTAATTCATAAGTCTCATGGTTTACCGCTACTGCGTCTGTAAACGTTCCTCCTACATCTATTCCTATTCTTACTTTCATTTAATTACACTCCTCTGCTAATTTTGTTAGTTATGTATAATAGATTCAAAAAGACTTCTTTTTGAACATTATTTTCAATCTGATCCTATGCAGGTTATATTTTACTTGAATTGGCAGGAAGTGTTCTGCAGTTTTCGTGCTGCTTCAACTTTACCCTTCCTGCCAAATATGCTTTATAGCTTATATGATTTTCAAGTATGAATTGCCAATATATTAAATGTATTTTTGAAAATATTTCATCTAGTTTCTCTTATAATATCTATAGATTGACTATATTAGTTCCATTTTTTGTAATAGTGTTATGCTAATATATTCCATTAAAAATACATAAAAGTTAGTATAATTACAGTGGCTGCTGTAATTATCCAGTTAGCCAGCTGCACTTTATTAGTAGTTGTTACAGGGTCAAGTCCTACAAAGTTAGATGTCCATACTACCTGAGTTGAGGTTGGACATGACTGAGAAGGCCAACGGAATGCTGCGTAGAATACTGCTGACAACGCTGCCACAGGTACTACACCTACTGCTAGCATACTAGCTGCTAGTCCTGCTCCAAGCCCCTGAAGATTAAATGGTCCTCTATAAAGTCCAAGTGGACAAAGTAAGCAAACGAATATTATAAGACCTGTTGCAGTAGTCGGAGTGATAGACACCATAAATGGTTTAATTACAGCTTGAGTTGTAGGTGCGGTAACAGCATTCAAAATCATACCGATTCCAAACATCAAGCCTGTTGTTGGAGCACCTTCCTTAAAGCCTTCATAGAAGCTTTGAACGATCATATTCATATTTCTAGACCAATTGCCGCTGTAGGTAAATACAATTGCCCATACAATACCAATTACAAATACTGCTAATGCAGGTAACTTGAAAATAAGTGTAATTGCCACAACTGCCAATGGAGTTAAGCATGCCATTAATCCTCTAAAACCTTTAACCTGTGTTGGAGGTTCTACTTGAACTTCCTGATTATTTCCTAATTCAACGTTTGCTGCAAATGCAAACTTTTGACCATCTTTTTTAAAGTTCCAAGCGAGGTAACCTACTGTGAAAAGACAACCAGCTGTAGCAAGCACAATGGCAGCAAGGTTAATATCAGCAGCTTTTACTCCTGTTATACTAGTAATAAGTGCTATATTTGCAGGGTTTAGTGAATAGCCTGCTGACATTGCTGCAAGGAAAACATTACATGCAACAATTGGAGATATACCTACGGAAAGCAATATAGGAAGTACAACTGCACCCACCATAGCTACTGCACCTGTACCATATAATGTAGTAAATAGAAATACTGTTACAGCACAAAGCATTAATGTTATAATAAACGGCTTGTCCCCACCAAGTTCAGCCGCCTTTTTGATAATTGTATTAGTTACACCTGTTCGATATAGAATTTGAGATAACCAACAGCTAAACAATATTGCTACATATGTTCCCCCTAGCTTTAATGAGCCTGCTACCAATACAAAATCTAAGATTCCTTGTTCTCCTCTTAAAGGTAAACCTGCTGCAGCACCTATTAGTACTGCCATAATTGGAAGTGCAAGCATAGCTGGAATCTTCTTCATCATCATAAGAACTGCCATAGCCATAAATATTATTATTATCACAATACCTATTAACATCCTTACTAACCCCTTTCATTTTTAAGTACCTTTTAATTCCCACCTGTTTCATCCTAGTCCATTACTTAAGTAAACCTTTTCTTCTTGACATGGTTATTGTTTTATTAAACTTTTTTCAGATTTAACAACCTCCCTTAGCTTTTTAGGATTTTCTTGTGTGCATAGATTAAAGTGGTCTTTAGCTGATACTTTAGGTTTCAACAAATACTCACATAACAGAATTTGTTGATATAACACCGTTTGTTCAATTTGTAACGTTCTAATTAAAGCATAACTACCTCTTTTTCTATTGCTCACATATGAGTTCCTAAGAATAATATTACATTCCCGTCTCCAATTTGTCAATAAAATTTATGAATATTATGAATAATTAAAGATAAAATGATTAACATCGTCACATTTGATAAACACCAATTTAGAACGTTACATATTTATTCTAAACCCCCTTGAAATTACTTATACTATGCACATTTTTAATTTATCTTAGCATGCAATTCAAAGGGGATATCAGATTTGTTTTACAGATTCTCTAATGACTAAATGCGGTTCAATAATAAGCTTAACTTTTTTTGCATTAGGTTTATTGATACGATTCAACAACGTCTTGCAGGCTTCAATCCCAATCTGTTCCTTATGTACTTGAATAGTAGTAAGAGGTGGATAACTATATTCTGCTAAAATGCTGTCTTCAAATCCTATAGCTGATATATCACTAGGGCAATTCAGTCCCTTTTCATGTAAAAACCTTAGAGCACCTATGGTAATACAATCAAAGCCTCCAATTATTGCAGTAGGTCTTATGTTCATATCCCATATATTACTCATAGCTCTGTAGGCAGCTGCTCCAGAATATTCTGCCTGTGTAACCCACTTATCATTAATAGGTAAAGCATGCTCTTTCATAGCTCTATAAAATCCATTTAATTTTCTTGCTGAGGACTGCGATGCATCTGGGCCGTTTATGAATACTATATCCTTATGTCCCTTTTCTATCAAATACTTTGTGCTCTTATATATGCCTAACTCAGGGTCAGTGTCTACATAGTCAAAGTTTGGATGCCTTGAGCCTACAAGTACAGTTGGAATATTTGCTTCTTGGATTCTCTGAAGAACCTCATCATTGACAATACCACCTGTCACAAGCATGCCATCTACCTTAGTACTATCCATAATAGAAGGCAAAAATATAGAAGGATCATTGATGCGGAAGTGCTCCAGCATCATGCTGTAATTAGATTTATTGATTTCCTTTTCAATACTAGGAAGCAATTCACTTAAATAGGTATCTGTATGCCCTTCAAATGAAAACCAATTTGTAGAAGAATTTGTTGTAGGCCACGCAACACCTATAACCTTCTTAGTTTTAGTTACAAGTGAACGAGCATATTCATTTGGTTTATAATTCAATTCTTTTATTGCCTGCAAAACCTTATATCTTGTTTCAAGCTTCACTAGGCTGCTATTATTTATAACAAGTGAAACAGTGCTCACTGAAACGTCTGCGGCTTTAGCTACATCTTTTATTGTTGTTGCCACCCAATCACCTCATTAATATAAATTTGATACAGTCATTATACCATCCAATTTTATGCATTTCAATCAATGAAAAATATGTTGTGCCTTTCATCTGCATTATTATATAAATGAAATATTAATATTGTTCATATTCCTTGAGATAGATAATGTGATGCTATATAATTAGAGTAACAATTCTCTTTTAACATTAATTATTATAAGGTGGTGTATAAAATGACTAAGCTGGATTTAATAGTAGGAATGAAGGCACCAGACTTTATGCTTACAGGGTCTGATAAGAAGGTTCACAGTCTAAATGAATACAAGGGTAAAAAGGTGATTCTATATTTTTATCCCAAGGACAACACCCCTGGCTGCACTCTTGAAGCTGAACACTTTAGAGACAACAATAATGCACTTCTTGAGAAAAATGCTGTAATACTTGGTATCAGTAGAGATTCCCTAGCTTCTCATGATAAATTCATAGCTAAATTGGGACTACCCTTTGTGCTTCTCTCTGATACTGACGAGGCAGTATGTAACTCTTATGGAGTACTAAAGGAAAAGAATATGTATGGAAAAAAATCCATTGGAATTGAGCGAAGTACCTTTATCATAGATGAGGATGGTGTTATAAGTCACATCTATAGAAAGGTGAAGGTTGGAGGCCATGTAGAGCAGATTCTTTCTGATCTAAAGGCTTAATTATTTCATTTCTACAATATCTTCTAATAGCAAGAGCTCCTCATGCTTTTAATGAGGAGCTCTGTATTTTATATATTTACAATCTTTTATACCTTAAAATTATCTATCATAGTCTTTAAATGCTCTGCATCTGTACCAAGCTTAGAAGCAGTTTGTGCTACCTCATTGGAGCTTGAGCTCTGCTGCTCCATAGAGGCATTCACCTCTTCAAGTGCTGCAAATACTTCCTCAAGGCTATCCATAGTATTCTTTATGTTAACTACCACCACATCCTTTTTAGTTTTTACTTCTTTAATTACATCATCTGCAGTTTCTACAGTAGCCCTTATTTCTGATACTGAGGACACTATATTATCAAAGGAGCTTGTTGTATCCTCCACAATAGATATCTGTCCTGATAGCTTTTTAAGTACTGTGCTAGTCTTATCCACAGTTTCCTGGGAGCTTTTTTGGATAGTAGCCAATAAAAGTCCTATTTCCTTAGTAGCTAGAGCTACCTGCTCTGCAAGCTTTTTAACTTCTCCTGCTACAACCGCAAAGCCTCTTCCTGCCTCACCTGCTCTTGCAGCTTCAATATTTGCATTTAGTGCAAGTAGGTTAGTCTGATTGGCAACTGAGGTAATAACCTTTAGAATATTGTCTATTTCTTTAATTTGATCATTAAGCTCTATTACTTCTTTTCCTATTTCTTGAGAGTGTTCAATATTGCCAAGCATCTCGTTCTTCATAGAAAGCATCTTCTTCTGTCCTTCTGCACTTAAAGTGTCGGTCTGCTCAGCCTGTTTCATAACCTGAACAAATTTTCCAAACAGTTCATCGATATCATTGCCTAAGGTCTCTATAGCTTCACTGCTTTGGACAGCTTGTTCAGCCTGAAGAGATACTTTGATAGTGATATCCTCTACAGTTTTAGATACCTCTTCACTGGCTGCAGCTGTCTCTTCAGAAGTAGCTGCTAGGTTTTGAGAGGATTCCATGGTAGACCCGCTTACATTCATAAGGTTTTGAACCAGCTGCTTTAAGTTTTCCATCATCTGATTATATTTATGACCAATAAAACCTAACTCATCATCTAGTTTAACTTCCTCTAGTCCTCTTAAATCTCCACTTGCTGCTTGGTCCATCTTAGTGGAAATACTCTTTAACCTTGAAGAAATACTCCTTGAGAGCATAAAGCTAATAGTTAATCCTATAGCTACTGAGAATATAATAATTATAGACAGTAGCACTATAGTTGACTTTACCATGGATCTATTTTCAGCAGTCATGTCAGCAGCTTTGTTAGAAATAACTTTTTGTCCTGAAGAAATAGTATCCACCAAATCTGATTTAAGTGCTCCTATACCATCATATAGACGTATGGCTTCTTTGTCTCCATCCTCTGTGTTAAGCTTCAAATATCCATACACCTGATCCAAATTTTCATCATATTTTTTTATCATTCCTCTGATGTCTTTATTTATGGCTATAAGCTCTTTATCACCAAAGGCATCTATCTCATTGATAAGTTTTTCTTGATCATCCCTATATAGAAGCAGCTTGCTCCAATAACTCTCCCTTACTATAGAATTCTTATGTACAATGGAATCATTTATTAGAGTCATTTCCATCTGTGTGTTAGATAGAAGCTCTCCATATTTAGCTGTAGAATTAAGTCCCATACCTGCTAAGGAGTTGTAGGAGCTGTTTAATTTATTAATAGAAACCAGCGTAACTGCACCAAATATAAACAGCAGTAGTGACAATAGGCAGAAGGAACTTATAAGCTTAAATTTAATACTCATATTCAAGTGAAACAGCTTAGGAATTTTCCACTTTATTTTTCTTTCTTTTTTCGCCTTTTTAATCTTGGTTTTTATCTTTGGTTTTCTCGCTTTAATCTCAGTAATTTTTTTCTTAAAGAACTTCTTCATATTACCCCCACCTTATAGTTTCTTATATTCACCTTAACGTGTAAGAGCTGTTTAAATTATATTGATAACTTTCCCCTTATTATATCGTACAATCTTATTTAATCCTTAGATAATAATAGATAAAAATAATTATAGCTAACTTCTATATTATAGCATTTTTCTATTATTTATTCCATGTTCTATTTATACTTTTCTGAATAATATGTATTTTTGTCAAGCTTTTTGATAATTGCTGTAAAACAAAAAACTCCAAGCAAATGCTTAGAGTTTTGGTGGCTGGACCAGGAATCGAACCAGGGACACGAGGATTTTCAGTCCTCTGCTCTACCGACTGAGCTATCCAGCCATGGCAAACACATTAATTATTATAAGGGCGTACATTCTATTTGTCAATAAATTTATGTACAGTGATATTATATTCATCTACCCTGTTAAATGTATACAGCTATATAACATATTTACAAGGTTGTATATTAAATAAAACACCCGAGAAGGTATCTTCTCGGGTATTGACCCAGCAACCACCTACTTTTCCACAGA
>DBMJ01000001.1 GCA_002298125.1 Clostridium sp. UBA701
TACAGAAAAACTTTCACACTCTCCGGCACTTGCTCTCCAAGCTGTAAAAAACGCTATAAAGCTCCAGAAACCAACCAAGACTCTAATTCTACATAGTGACTTAGGCTGTCAGTATACAAGCTCTGCTTTTAAAGACTATATAGAGAGTACTAAACTAATTAAACATTCTAATAGGGAATCCCTATTTGTCAAGCCTATTTTCATAAAAACTCCATAATAAATCAACAGCGCCACCCACAAAGGGCAGCGCTGTTTTCTTAACTGACAATTCTCTTTTTTGTTCCTTGTAACAATTTCTTACATTGTGCCAATGATGGTATCTAAATTGGATTCTACGAATTCAGAATACAAATCGACTATTTGGGTAAAATGTGCGATTGTGAAACCTTTACGACTGTTTTCTGCTTCTAAATAAATCCCCTTAATTACTGAAAGCATTTCTTGCAAACCCATAAGATTTTCATTTACAACAGCTTCATCAATTATGGATAATAAAATTTTCAGGTTCCTTTTCAGTTGGAGACATATACGGTTTTCATCTCTATAATCTTCGGAGTATGATATTTTTATCTTCACATTCTGATTATTAGTATAGAGACATTCATATTCAGTATGGTCACGCATTAAGGTTAAAGTAAAGCCATTTTCTTCAAGATACTTAAATTTTAATTTGATTATTTCAATTTTCTTCATAGCAATCACCTAATACATCTTTACATAATTGTAGTAATTGTTAACCTTACTTAACTCTATACCATACCACCTACCGGCAGATGCATAACCATTTAATCCACTATCATAAATTGGAGCCCCCAACTTCATCATTCTGTTAATGAAAACCTTATTGTGGTATACGCTAAGATTATCTGCTAATTTCGGACTTATTTTTTGTATTGTTTTATACCCCTTCATTGCCTTATACACACCTGTATCACTTACTTTAGCGGCGGCTTTAACTTTAGTCATGTTTCGCCCTATTGTTACCCCTTGCTTAGCGGCCTTCACAGCTTTTACTGCTCCAACCGCCGAACTGCCTAAGGCTCCAATACCTCCCCACATAAAGCCGTCTGCCGCGCCATCAATAGCTCCTTTCACACCTCCGGTTGCAGCTCCTATCGCCGCTCCCGACAATGTACTGACCGCAACTCCTATCAATAAAGGCGCCATTGCTCCACCGGTTGCTGCTGTTAAAGCGACTGCTCCAACTAAGGCGACTGCTCCGATTGTTATCTTAGCCCAATTTGGAATTTTCCAAGTGCCATCAGGGTCAGTTATTTGTGCAGTAAGCGAACAGATTTCCGCTTAAAAGATCATCACTGTTCTCAATAGTGTTGTCAACGGTATCGGCATTGATAAACCGACCGATTTGAGGATCGTAATAACGACTACCTACATAGAAAAGTCCAGTCTCGGTATCATACCTATATCCTCTGTAGCGGTAGGGATTCTTAACACCTACAGTATCTTTCATTGTACCATCTATGGACACAAGTTTCCCCCAGCTGTCATAAATATAGCTTGCTACCTGTGTTCCTGCTTTGTCATGAAGTCCTACAATATCTCCCTGTGCATTCCTTATATAATAATATTCTACACCATTCAAATTCATACTTACAAGGTCATTCGCACTGTCATAGGTGTAGTATATTTTATCTGAACCATTATCCTCATAGGTGACTTTATCTCCTAGAAGATGATATTTTGTCACTACTCCATTTGCAGTTTTTTCAGTCCTTATACCTGCATCATTATACTTGAAGCTTAAAGTTTTGCCATTGCCTGAAATAGATTTTAACTGTCTTCCCATTTCCCATGTATAGGTGTAACCATCATAAGTTAATGGGTTACCAAGCTGGTCGTAGGTTATGCTTTTCCCATTGTAGCTTGTAAGCTTGTCTTTCCATGTGGCGTCATAACCATAATTTATTGCAGAGATTGGGGTTCCTAAGGTACCTGTGGTATAAGGATGTTCCTTTTTACTTAGAATATTTCCTCCTGCATCATAGCTATAGACTATGGTTTTATTGAGAACACCATTATTTTCTCTTATTAGTTCATTTGCTTCGTTATAGACGTAGTCTATACTGCTTGTTCCATCTGTAATTTTCTCAATATTACCATTCTTGTCATAACTATAGCTGTAGGTGTTAAAACCATTATTTAAAGCTTGCACCTTTGTTGTGGTATTTCCGTTTATACCTGGTAGATAGGTGTAGGTATTGGTTATGGTTTTCTGCTCAGTAACTAAGGTCTTTTTTATAAGCCTTCCAATACTATCATAATTATAGTTTATTTTGGTACTCTTATAAAGAGCTAGAATTTCATCTTCAGATAGTTCTTTTTTGTATACTGCTATTTCATCTATTTCTCCCTTGAAAAAGTCCGAAGTTGTCTGTCCGCCATTATCCCATTCTTGTCCTATTACCCAAGGCTTTTCTAAAATATTTATATGTAAAATTATAGCATATATTTGATATTTATGTAAATATAATTAATATATGTCATACTTGTATTTTTTATCTTCTAGGTAAATAAAAAATAGACTGCACCTTGCAATCTATTCTTATATTATTTATATAAATCCTTATAAACTATTTTAAAAACCTCAAGAGCTTCCTCTATCTTCCCTCGGAGCAGATTCTTTTTTTCCTCCAGCTCCTTGTAGCCCTTTTCCGTCAAAGTATATATCTTTTGAATTTTCTTCTTTGAGTCATCCCACTTGCCTTCTACCAGCTTTTCCTTTTCCAGCTTGTTTAGCAGCGGGTATATTCCACCAGTACTTGGAATCCACAGTCCATTTGTTCTTTCTCCCACCTTGTGTGATATATCATTGCCGTTGGTGGAACCTAGACTTAGAATATACAGCACATAAAGTGGTAATAATCCCTTTGTAAAAACCTGTCCTACTGCCTCATTTTCCTTTTCAACTTTTTTAATCTGCGCTAACTTTGCTTTATACTCTTCATAAAGTCTTTTCTCCTCGGCCTTAAGATTAAAGCTATCAATCTCTTTTGACATAAAGATTACTCTTCTAGTAGAAGTAAGCCTATCAAGCCGGGACCACTGTGAACTCCAGCCACAGGGCTTATCTCTCCCTTCATTTCCGCGGAAATGATGTTAGTTAGCTTTGACAGGTTCTCAGTAACTTTGTTTGCTTCATCCTCACAATTTCCATGAAGAATATAAGCCTTCATCTTCATATTCTCAGTCATCTTATCTGCAATTTCAACTAGCCTGCTTAGCGATTGTTTTCTTCCCCTTACTTTATCATAGGAATAGTAAACACCGTGCTCATCTATGGAAACAATGGGTTTAATGTGTAAAAGCTCTCCTAAGGTACCAGAGAGTCTGCCTATTCTTCCACCCTTTTTAAGGTATTCCAGTGTGCCCACCACGAAGAAGAGATGAATTTTTTTATTATACCTTGGAAGCTCCTCCACTATTTCATTAAAGCTCTTTCCGCTTTTAATCATATCTCCACAGTGCATAACCATAAGTCCTTCGCCATAGGATATGGACTTTGAATCGTAGAGATAGGTAACTATTTTCTCCTGCTCAGAGCTTACCAGCTTCATGGCATTAAATATACCAGAAAGCCCTGAAGATAGGGTAATAGCAATAGCGTGAGTATAGCCTTCTGCTGCAAGCTTTTCATAAAGTCTTTCCATATCCAACATTGAAGGCAGGGAAGAAGTAGGTACTTCTCTTTCAAAGCCTTCGTAAATTTCCCTAGGGGTAATTTCAAATCTATCCTTATACTCTCTGTCCTTATAGATGATATTAAAGGGAAGTAGATGTATATTATATTTTTTTATTATCTCATCATCCAGGTCACAGGTTGTGTCTGTAATTAGAGCGATTTTTTCCATAAGATTACCTCCAAAATATTTATCTTATATTATTATAACCCCTAAATTTTTAATTATCAATAGTGATATATATCAATATTGACATATATCACTATTGATATATGTATTAAAAAAATAGGCAACCAAACTGGCTGCCCAAAAATAGAATAAAGGGTTTGATTATGAAATATATTATAGGATACTTACTAGCGTTATCTTTGCTCCTTTATAATGCCTTTTCTATATACTGCAAGGAGCATCTCCAAATCTCGAATCTGTCTCCTAAGTTCATCTCCAACGTCAGTATCTCCAACTCTCTTTCTCACCACAGTCTGCTCTAATACCATGATAGAGGAAAGTATATCCTTTTCCTCTTCTATTGCCTGAGCTGTAGATTCAAAGGGTTCATGAGATACCAGTAATAAGCCATAGGAGTTGTATATCAGTGTATAGCCTGCAATGCCAGTCTTTCCTTGATAGGCTTTGCAAAAGCCTCCATCAATTACCAATAGCTTTCCTCCAGCCTTTATAGGACTTTCGCCCTTAATAGTTTCTACTGGTACATGACCACTTATAATATGAGAGGTTTCCGGGTCTAAACCAAATTCCTCCAATATTTTTTTACAGGTTTCTTCCTTGTCTCGATATTTATAATAAGGATTCTTCTTTTCCTTATGGGTAGCTTTATCATTTATAAAATATCGTTCAAAGGTAGTCATTCTGTCCTTTCCAAATAGTGGTGAGTTAGGTCCACACCACAGATACCACATTATATCCATACCATACTGCTTAGCTTCAGGGTTGCTTTTGTAAAAATATCCTTCTCTGGCCAACAGGTCAAATCTATCCACCATAGCCTTTCCCTTATATTCTCTTCCATTTAGAATACAGCTATTAAAGTCACCCTCTTCAGTTAGGGAAATACAGCCATGATAAAGTAAATTTGAATTATACTTTAAATACATACTCCCCTTAGCATATAAAAATCTAATATGACTTTGCAGCTTTGAGCTATTTAAAAAAGAGGATTTCAGCTTGTTCATTAAATCTCTTTCCTCTGGTGTTAGCTCATAGGGATTCTTAGGGTTTATAGTTGGGAAGAGCTTATCATTTAATTCATAGGTCTTACCCTCAAGGGTAATTACTCCCTTTTCATAGTCTATGTTTTCTAATAGTAATCTATCTTTAAGGTTAAAGTGATTTCTCCTCTTAATAATTTGACCTTCCAGCTTAAATTGTATAATGGCAATGGCCTTATGCATCTGAGCTATAAGCTTTAGCTCTTTTCCGGAATAGGATTTACAGCTATCCACATTAGGTTTGAACCTTTCACAGGGATCATTTTTGTAAAAATCTATGGCAAAGGTAGCCAGTGGTAAAATATTTATTCCATATCCGTTTTCTATGGTGTCTAGATTTGCATATCTAGCACTCACTCTTAACACTGTGGCAATACATGCCTCAGAGCCTGCAGCCGCACCCATCCACAAAATATCATGGTTACCCCATTGAATGTCTACGGCATGATAATCCATAAGAGTGTCTAGGATAATATCTGCTCCAGGGCCTCTATCAAATATATCTCCAATTATATGAAGTCTGTCAACTACAAGCCTCTGAATAAGCTTTGAAAGTGCTACAATAAACTCATTGGCTCTATCAATTTTTATTATGGTCTGAATGATTTCATTGTAGTATTCTTGCTTGTCCTGTCTTTCAGGGTGCTCATGAAGAAGCTCCTCTATTATATAAGCAAAGTCCTGAGGAAGTGCTTTTCTCACCTTAGAACGAGTATATTTTGAAGATACATGCCTACATATTTCTATGAGCCTATATAGTGTTATCTTGTACCAATCCTCTAAATTAGGCTCTTCCTTTGCTATAATTTCTAGCTTTTGTTCTGGATAGTATATCAAAGTGGCTAAATTCTTCTTTTCCTTTTCCCTTAAGGCATTGCCAAAGATATCATTTATCTTTCGCTTAATTACCCCAGAGGCATTTTTTAATACGTGAATAAAGGGCTCATACTCACCATGTATATCTGTTAAAAAGTGTTCTGTACCCTTTGGCAGGTTTAAGATAGCTTGAAGGTTTATTATCTCAGTACATGCAGCATGAATAGTAGGATACTGCTTTGAGAGCAAGCTTAGGTATCTCATATCCTTCTCTGCGTCACTAATTAGCGTCTCATCTATAAAAGCCATACAAATCCTCCTAATACATTCACAATTTAATATATGCTTTATGACATATATGTGCTATATAATTTAATTAGTATAGCACATATTATGATTAATTATCTTTTGTATAGCACATTATTATAATATCACAGATTTACAAAGAATTAAATAGTATTTTCCATAATTATGTTAAAATCCATTAAATTAATTGTATAGAATCACGATAATTAGTTAGAATATAGATATTATGGATTGTTTATCCTAAGATGGAGGTGTTCACTATAAGAACAAGAAGCAAGGTTATAATAGTACTAGCTGCTAGTGCAGTGGTATCACTACTGGGATACGTGAGATTGAAGAACAGCTTTGAACCCTATCTTATCACTGCAATAAATGAAAAATTAAGCTGTAAGGAAGAGACTAATACACTTTAGAGAATAAAAAAATGCCGACTGCAGTCGGCATTTTTTTGAGGTTAATTGTGCATTGTTATTTTATTTTGCAAAATATCTATCTAATAGACCCTTGAAGGCTGAACCATGTCTTGCTTCATCCTTGCACATCTCATGTACTGTATCATGAATAGCATCATAGTTTAACTGCTTAGCTCTTGTAGCAAGATCCTTCTTACCTTGACAAGCACCGTGCTCTGCTTCTACTCTTACTTCAAGGTTCTTCTTTGTGTCAGCATAAACAACCTCTCCTAATAACTCAGCAAACTTTGCAGCATGCTCAGCTTCTTCAAAGGCTATTCTCTTATAAGCTTCAGCTATTTCTGGGAAGCCCTCTCTATCAGCCTGTCTGCTCATAGCAAGATACATTCCTACTTCAGTACATTCTCCAGTGAAGTTTGCTCTTAAGCCCTCTAATACTTCCTGATCTATATCCTTAGCAACACCTATTCTATGCTCATCAGCCCAAGTCATTTTTCCTTCAGTTTTTTCTATAAACTTCTCCTTTGGAGCTCCACACTGTGGGCATTTTTCTGGTGCAGCTTCTCCTTCGTAAACATATCCACACACTGTACAAACAAATTTCTTCATTATCTTTACCTCCAAAATTTAATTAATATTAATTATTACCTGATATAAATTATTATATACCATATCAGATAAAAAAGGAAGACCTTTTTAGTATTATTTTACTACTCATTTATTAACTATTTGTGAACAAATTCATAATAAATGTAATTTAACTAAATATTGCAAAACAAAACTGCTTAAAGGCTTTAATTCCTTCAAGCAGTTAAAGTTAATATTATACTTTATTTGT
This sequence comes from Clostridium sp. UBA701, assembly GCA_002298125.1. GTDB lineage: Bacteria > Bacillota > Clostridia > Clostridiales > Clostridiaceae > UBA701. Next base: position 7,301 of record DBMJ01000001.1, read on the forward strand.
TAAACTCCTAATGCAAACTTAAGTATAAATAGCAGTGTAAAGATGTACATTATTACATGAACCTCTTTTGCCTTTCCTCTGAATATCTTCACTAAGGTATAGAATATAAAGCCTGCTGCTATACCATTTGATATGCTATAGGTAAAGGGCATTATAGCTAGAGTGAAGAAGGCCGGAACTGCATCCTCAAAGTTTTCAAAATCTATCTGTGTTACAGCACCCACCATTAGTATTCCTACCACTATTAGAGCTGGAGCCGTAGCAGCCTCAGGAACTATTCCCACTATTGGTGCAAAGAATAGAGTAAGCAGGAAGCAAGCAGCAGTAACTACAGAGGTAAGTCCAGTTCTTCCACCTTCACTTATTCCTGCAGCACTTTCTACATAGGTAGTAACGTTACTGGTTCCTAAAAGTGCTCCTATGGAGGTGGCAGTTGCATCTGCAAAGAGAGCCTTATCTAATTTTCTTGGGAATCTTCCCTTACCTGGTTTATCATTTTCAGGATCAAACATACCAGTCTTTGCTCCTGTTCCAATGAAGGTACCAATGGTATCAAAGGTATCTACAAGGCTGAAGGAAATTATAATAGTTAAGGCAGTTATTATTCCCATCTTAGCACTAAATAGTTCTCCAAAGTTTAGTGCAAGGAAGGTAGGCTTTAGACTTGGTGGAAGTGAAACCACAGTGAAGTTTTCAGGAATCATTATATTTAGCTTTACCGCAAAGGCAGTTTGAACAATAATTCCTACAATGGTAGTACCTAATATTCCGATTAATATGGACCCTTTTACTTTGTTAGCCATTAAGATTACTGTGAGTACTACTCCAAATAGAGCTAGTAAAACCACAGGGTCTTTTATATTCCCAAAGGTTACTAGAGTATCCTTACTTGCAGCAACAAAGCCTGCCTGTTTAAAGCCTATGAAGGCAATAAATAATCCAATACCTGCTCCAATAGCACTTTTTAAGGAATCTGGAATAGCATTTACTATTGCAACTCTTATTTTAGTTACAGTGATAAAGATATTTATAAGACCGCAAATAAATACTATGGCAAGAGCAGCCTGCCAACTATAACCTACAACCTTTACTACGTAAAAGGTGAAGAAAGCATTCATGCCCATGCCTGCCGCTTGAGCAAAAGGCACATTGGCAAAAAGCCCCATGATTAAGGTTCCTATAATTGCAGATAATACTGTAGCTACGAATACTGCACCGCTATCCATACCTGCTGCAGCTAGTATTTGAGGATTTACAAAGATTATGTAGGCCATAGTAATAAAGGTAGTTATACCAGCTATAACCTCTGTCCTTACATTGGTGTTGTTTTCCTTGAGCTTAAAAAATCTTTCCATTAATTCTCCCCCTTAATATTATTATAAAAATAAAAATACGGAAAACCCTTCCGGTATTTCCCGCTTAACTACTTAAGTACGTCTAAGGCAGCAATGTTCTGTGGTTAAATCCGAAAGCATATATAAAGCTTATGACCGTATTTCCTCAAAACACTTATCCCTTGTACGTTACTCATAGCTAAGCAGTTAATGGCTGCTTTGTAGAAACTCCCAGCCCCTATTGCCGGGATTATACGAGTTACTATTGGTTTTTATGATTACAATAGTATAATATCAAAACACGAACATTTTGTCAATATATTAAATTAATGTTCTTGTTTTTCTCTTTTGTGATTGTTGTAATATTTCACCTTATATATTCTACACGGATGTTCAATTTCCTTTTTTATCCACGAAATTAAGTATTATTGTTATTTCCTCACTGTAAGCTTTAACCCCAGTATGATTTATTATATAATTAAAGATATAGCAGATAATATTTATTACAGATTAAATTTACTTATATGGGAGAGATTTTATGTCAGCATTAATTTTTGAAAGGGTTACCTCTATTCTTTTTATAATAAACTTAATATTTGCAATTGCAGTTGTGTTTCTCGAGAGAAGAAACCCTAGCACCACTTGGTCCTGGCTTATGATATTGTATTTTATCCCCCTATTAGGGTTTGTATTATATCTGTTTATGGGGCAGGATCTTCGAAAGAAGAAGTTGTTTAAGTTAAAAAAGGAGGAAGAGCTTGCATTATATACTATTCTTCCAGAGCAGTCTAATATTAATTTTTTAATAAACACTACTCATCCCAATGAGCTTGTGCTAAAGCACTCAGATTTTATTAGGCTTAATCTAAATTGTGACAACGCCTCTTATACTGAAAACAATAAAATTGAGATAATTGATGATGGTGTGAAAAAGTTTGAAGCCTTAAAGAAATCTCTTCTTGAGGCTGAGCACTTCATTCATATTCAATACTATATCTTTAGAAATGATGGAATTGGCAGAGAAATAATGGACATATTAAAGGCCAAGGCACTAAAGGGAGTAGAAGTAAAACTAATATACGATGGCATGGGCTGTATAAGGACGCCAAATAAGTTTTTTGCAGAGCTTTCTCACTGTGGGGGAGAAATAGCTGAATTTTTTCCTCCCTTCTTACCTTATATGAACCTTCGTGTAAACTACAGAAACCATAGAAAAATATGCGTTATTGATGGTGTAAAGGCCTTTATTGGTGGCTTTAACATAGGGGATGAATATGCAGGTTTCTCAAAGCGCTTTGGATATTGGAGAGATACTCACCTATATCTAGAAGGGGAAGCTGTAGACTCCTTGGAGTTAAGATTCTTAATGGATTGGAGCTATGCCTCAAACTCAACCTTTAATTATATTGAAAGATATTTTCCTAAGAAGCAAAGCTTTGGAACAAGTATTGGTATTCAAATAGTCTCCAGCGGTCCTGATTCACACTATAGCAATATTAGAAATTCCTATCTAGATCTTATAAGCAGAGCAAAGTCTTCTATATATATTGAAACCCCATATTTTATTCCAGATGACAGTATTTTAACTGCTCTAAAGGTGGCAGCCTTATCTGGAGTTGAGGTTAATATCATTGTGCCAGAAAAAAAAGATCACCCCTTTATCAAATGGGCATCTCTTTCTTATCTTGGAGAGCTCATTGAAGTTGGTGTGAACTGCTATTATTATCAAAAGGGCTTTGTACACAGTAAGCTTATTATGATAGATGAAGAGTTGTTCTCTATAGGCACAGCCAATATGGATATAAGAAGCTTCAATCTTAATTTTGAAGTGAATGCCTTTATATTTGATGAGTGTAACGCTAAGCTGTTAAAAGAAATGCTCCTATGTGACATTGACAAGAGTATAAAACTCACAAAGGAGCAGTACCAATTTAGAAGCCTTTTAGTAAAATTTAAAGAGGGAGTATGCAGATTGCTTTCTCCAATGCTTTAACTGTTTTAAAACCATATTATATTGAGGATTTCTTTTCTATTAATAAAGGATATGCCGTGGTTCCACTAAGATACTTACCTGGAGAAATCATACTATCCTTATCCAGGATTACATTTTCTAAAAAGCAATCCTCTCCTATGGTACAGTTTTGCATTATAATACTGTTTCTCACCTCACTATTTTTACCTACCTTTACTCTTCTAAAAATAATAGAATTATAAACATTTCCTTCAACAATGGCACCATTTGCCACAATAGAATTGTGACATATACAATGGCTGCCATATCTTACTGGAGGTTGATCCCCTGCCCTAGTATATATATAGCCATGCTTAAAAAATAGCTCTCTCCATATGTCTGGTTTTAACATGTTCATGCTTAGTCTATAATAGCTTTGCAAATTGCAGACTTGAGAGGCATAACCTTTAAATTCCCATCCATAGACCCTGTATTTATTGAAATTTTTAATAACAACATCCGTTAAAAAATCATATTCTCCTCTGGAAACTGCTCCTTCCACTAGAGTATTTAGGAGCTCCTTCTTCATGATATATGCCTCTAAGCTTACTAAGGGACTATCTAGAGACCTTGCACCAGTTTCCATATGAGTAATTTTCCTCTCCCCATTGGTCTTTAAGGTTGTACAGCATGGAAAATCTTCATGACTTCCTTTAGTATCCTTAAATATTATTGTAATATCATTGTTATTTTCCATATGATACTTAAATGCCCCATAGTAGTTCATGTTATATACCATATTAGCTTCACATATAAGTACATATTCCTCCTTACCTCTACAGATATAATCCATATTACTGCTAAAGTTCTCTATATCTCCCTTAGAAAATCCCGAGAGGTTCTTCTCATAGTCTGGAGGTAGTATAAATAGGCCACCTACCTTTCTGTCTAAATCCCACTCCTTAGGAGCTCTTAGATGACCTAACAGTGATCTATTAGGTCTTCCAGTAAGAATCCCAACGCTCTCTATTCCAGAGTTTATCATATTTGAAAGGGTAAAATCTATTAGCCTGTATCTCCCACCAATGGGAATTGCAGCAGTTGAACGTTCTTCAATTAGTTCCTTAAGCTGCTTTATCCTTTTCGTGTCGTTAATTAAACCTATTACCCTGTTCATCGCCCCTCCTAATAAACCATATTTCCTTCCAGTACAACTATGTCACCACTGTGTACCTCACAGCCCGAAGATTTTTTAGAACCATATTCGCTATCCACTATTTTATTTTCTCTAACTATGCATTCTTCTCCCACAATAGCCCTATTCATAATTACCCCAGTTCCAATATAGGCCCTAGGAAATATAATGGAATTTTTAATAACCGCACCCTCTCCCACATATACTCCTTCAAATAATATAGAATTTTCAACATGTCCAAAGATTCGACAGCCTTCATTTATCATAGAATTTATTATGCAGCATTGAGACGATACATAGTGTGGCGGCTGTAATGAATTGGTGGTATATACCTTCCAACTTGAGCTATATAGCTCTAGCGCAGATGGATTCTTTAACAAATCCATGTTGGCCTCATAATAGCTTTCAACAGTTTCAACATCCTTCCAGTAGCCATTAAAGCTATAGCTGTACACTGATTTATTATCCCTTACCATTGCAGGGATAAGGTCCTTGCTAAAATTATGGGAGGAGTTCACATCATTATGATCTTCTATAAGCCTTTCCTTCAGAAACCTATAGTTAAAGATATATATTTCCATGGATGCTAGCACGCTTTTTGGCCTTATTGGCTTGTCCTCAAACTCTATAACTCTGCACTCTCCATCTGTAGTCATAACTCCAAAGCCATGAGCCTCCTTAGGAGTTACTCTTGTTACTGCAATAGTAAGCACTCCATTCTTTCTCTTATGAAAGTCAAGCATAAGGGAATAATCCATATTATATATGTGGTCTCCGGGTAGAATAAGCACATATTCAGGACTGTATTCATCTAAATAATTAAGGTTTTGATATAAAGCCTCCACAGTGCCATCATACCATTCTCCTTCATAGGTTTTCCCATATGGCGGCAGCAGAGTTACTCCGCCATGAAATCTGTCGAGATTCCAGGGACTCCCTGTACCTATATAGGAGTTTAGCAGCGTAGGCTGATACTGAGTAAGCACCCCCACAGTATCTATACCAGAATTGCTGCAGTTACTTAGTGTAAAATCTATAAGTCGGTATCTACCACCAAAGGGTACTAAAGGTTTAGTGTACTTTCCGGTAAGTGATCCTAACCTGCTGCCCTGTCCCCCTGCCAAAAGCATCCCAATACACTGCTTTTTCAAGTTTAACCCCCCATTTAATAATGCTATCTTCTTTACCTATAAATACTACTAAGCTATTGTAATTATGAATAAAATAGTCCTAGAAATAAAAATAACGCAGCTCTTATCAACTGCGTTATCCTTTGTCTTATATGCTGATTTAATCATTACTATACAAATATATCTATATACCTCTAAAATATCACCTCTATGTTATCTCCAACAATTCCACCAATTGCGCCCTTTTCTGTTAAAACCATTCTGTCAGGATGAGCTAAAAGCCATTTGTTTTTTGCAAACAGCAGACGTTTTTCTCCATTGCTACATATATCCACCATATTTTTCAAGGGCTCATTAGTTCCTCTAGGTAAAATAACTATACACTTAAATCCATCTATACATAGCTTACAGGGTGCAAAATGAAGAGTAGTCTGATAAAGCTCAATTGCCGCACCTTTAGGGACATAAAAGGCTTCCACCTTGGAGGAGCAAAAGGTGTTATTCTCCACGTCTTGAAGTGATCCTAAAAGCAGTACGAACTCAGTGACAGCTATATTTATTTCACTTCCCTTATGGTATTCAAGCCCATTTAGCCTAGAATTGACACCATTGCAGTAACCAATCTGAATAGGCATCTCTCCATAGTATACTTCTTGTATTTCCTGTGCCCCCTTTAAACTTTCAAGTTCTACAACAGATGGCACATATACATTCCCTTCTTGCGGAACTGTAGTATGCTCCTCCATGTATTTTATCATAGAGGAAAAGTCAAAGTCAGTAATAACCCTACCGTATTTTCTGAACTCATCACTATAGACTTCATGAAATTTTAAGTTTGGGTTTTTTTCTTTCAATAATTTTATATCCAATGTCACCACTCCTAAATAAGGGCTATTTCTCTAAACAGCTCTGCATATTTACTACACTTCCTATAAAACACTGGCGGATATCCTTCCTTTGCCTCTATATCAACATAGCCTCCACTAAATTCATTGCCTGTCCATAAATGCACCCATTCATCCTCTGGTAGATATACCTTCCAGTCTGTTACTCCCTCTTCATATACTGGTGCCACTAACACATCTTCACCTAGCAAATACTGATACTTAATGTCATAACTATCCTTATCCTCTTCATAGTGCAAAAATAATGGTCTCATTACCGGTATACCATGGATTGCATTTTCACTTACTAGCTCTTTCATATATAATGAAAGCTTATTATACACCCTGCCCATTCTTCCTAAGTGCAAAAGTGTTTCCTCATCACTATCAAATTGCCAATTATCATCTGGTCTGTTACCTTCATGGCTCCTCATCATTGGGGTAAAGGCTGAAAAATCTGTCCACCTCTTAAATAATTCTTTGTCCCTCTTCATATGATAAAGAGTAGTATATCCACCTATATCACTGTGGTGAAGCCCAAAACCACTCATAGCAAGAGAAAGCGCTGCTGGAATTACAGATGCTAAACCATCATCAAGACTCCAATCTACATTTTGATCCCCTGCCCACATCATGGTACAGTATCTTTGGCTACCAGTGAAGCCCGCTCTCATAAAGAATAGTATCTCCCCTAGCTTTCCTCTTTCTTCTACCGCCTCTCTATTGACCCTTGCCCATAGTGCAGGCCACCTATTGTGCATAAGCTCTGCACTTACTCCGCAATGAAGAACAGCATCAGTAGGAAGATACTCTCCAAAGTCTGCCATCCATCCTGAAAGGCCAAAGTCAATCATATTGATTTTAATAATCTCCTTATACCACTTAAAGGCCTTATCATAGGTGAGATCCACTACGCCGCCATAGAAGGCACCCATATCTATTAGATAGTCTTTTCCCATAGAGTTTTTCACTAGATAGCCCTTCTTGCTAGCTTCCTTAAATAGATTTCCTTCCACAGCAAGATAGGGATTTATATATCCTAAAAACCTTATACCCTGTTCCCTAAGCTTTTTAATCTCCACGTCCAACTTAGGATATAATTCACAGTTCCATTCCCAGTTCCACATAAGCCGCTTTCCAAAAGGAGTAATCCTCTTTCCTTCCCAGTCTTGAGCCCATATACCTGTTACTGGTACCCCTAGCTCTTGTGCTCTTCTCAGCTTCTCTAGACAAGTATCAGTTCCTCCCTGAATTCCAAGTATAACACCATCATAAACCCAGGATGGAAGCTCAGGTTGTCTTCCTAAAAGTAAGGACATGTCCTTAATAAGCTCCATATAATTATTCTTCTTGCTGAAAATTAATTTCTCTGGCACATTATAGAATTCAATTTCATGATAGTTCCTTCCCACGAAATTAAATTCCATGTAAGAGCTTTCCTCTGTATGAAAGAAATATTTCCTTGAGGACACGAAGGTAGGCTGTGGAAAAAAGGTGGTATAATAATCTCCTCCAGCTCTATCCTCCACATCTGCTAAAAAGGTAACATAGGTACTTTTATTTCTTCCTACGCCCTGCTCAGATACCCATAATGGAAACTTTTTCCCTCTTAAATTAAAATGTGAAAATTGTTCTCCCAAACCAAAGACCTTCTCCTCTGGTTCTGCATATAATCTAATCCAAAGTCGATTTATCTCTCGGTTTGCAGTATGAAGCTGTACAACCAATCGTCCATCCTCTTCACTAAATATTAGCTGAAGAGATTTTGAGCAGTTGGAAAATAAAATGCATATCCTTTCGCTATTTTCATCTATCTTAAATTCTGTTAGAGGAATTCTTGAAAACAATGTCTTTTCAATTTGAAAATTTCCTCTATACATATCAAATTGAGTACTTCCCTCTCCTATAAATAGCAAAGGATTTTCCTTACTATGCACTAATAGAATCTCATCCTTATACATTAAGGTAAAGCCCTTATGTTCTCTAATAAGCTTCATATAATCCTCCATAATTATATTATTATCTTATGATTTCCCACCCTTTGATCTTTGCAAAGATTTCAAAAGCTTTTGAGTAATTTCCATAAACCATTGATACATGATGAGCTATACCATTGTATATAACCTTATTTAAAACCTCTGAAATGGGATTCTCAAATACAACCTTAGCATAGGTTCCTGTAAGAAGTTTATCCATAGGAATAGCAGTTCCCATCTGCATAAACAGCCTTATCTTTCCTTGAGAGGAATCTATTCTAGATATCATAACCTCCCCATCCTTCATTACAAAACCAGCAGTTACACCCTTCCCGCCAGCATGGTAGCTATCTAAACTTCTAGTACATTTCCCATCCCATAGATTACAGGGCGCCACACCACAATGCCACATCAATGCAAAATTTTGCTCTATGTCTACCTGAGATAAATCTGCTAAAAATGGAGTTTCAGCACCTACGGCTTTATGAGCTATCATAGAAAGAGTACCCTCTACATCCCCCTCGCAGCCTAATATATAATCCTCCGCCTGAAGAAGAGACATGGCTGCACAAGGAGCAATCCCATAAGTAGCTGCAAATTCGGGCCAGCATCTTATAGCAAGACCAGTTAACCCTTTCAAATCTACAAGCCTTTTAAGCTTTGCTGAAAGCTCCGCTACCTTGGACAATTGCGCATCAGTAATACCCGATATATCAAAGGTGTTTTTAAGCTTCTCAAGCTTATTTTGTATTTCTTCTTCTGTGACCATAACATCGTAAATATCGGATAATTCATAATGATCCAATATTAACCCCATTTCTCCAAAGCTATTAAGCTCATCTATACCCAAATTAAAGAAGCCATGTGCTCTAAAGCCTGCAATACCCACATGAGCATTGCTAAGTGCAGTATTTATTCTAATGGCATCAATCCAGTTCTCATCTACCGTATCACCAATAGAGGCATAATACTTTCTATTTCCACTCTTATACAGATTTGATGCGTTTAGATTAACTCCACAAACAGAATTTAATCTGATCTTTCCACCATTATAGGGCAATTCATTTAGTCCCCAAAGGTAAATAGGTTTTTTTATTACCTTATCAAGCTCCAATACAAGATGACCCAAGTGAAAGGTTCCACTTATAACAATAATTCCGTCCAAGTTCTTTGTTGCCAACTCTTTTGCTGCTGCTCTAGCATCCTCTACCTCAATTAGCAGGTTGTCTATAAAATGACAGGTAACCTGCTCTAGATTTTTTAACTCCTCTTTTATACCACCATATATCTCAGCGGCGGCATTAAAATCGAAGGTAGTCCTAGCCAAACAAACTACGCCAAGGCTTATGTGTTGTTTCATTTGTATCTCCCCCTTTAAATTATTGCTCCTGTTTTATAAAAGAACTCTCGCAGTGCGAGAGCTACTGCACCAATAAAATTGCTCTTGTTGTTTATAGCGCTGAGAGTTATCATTTCATCCCAATCAAAATCTATAAAATTCTCCTGTAAAATCTGCTTTAACTCCTCCACAATAAAGTTATACTTAAATACCTCGCCATAAAAAACTAGTGTAAGCGGATTATACAAGCTCACTGCATTTCCAATGGCAATGGCTGCGTAATAAAGAGCTTTTCTAAGTATCTCCCTCTCTGGTATTTCCCCCATGTCTGCTGCCTTTACTATTGTCTTAAGAGTTAGATTATCTATATTGGAAGAGCAAAGCTCATATAATATAGGAGTTTTATCTTCACTAAATAATGGTGTTATTTCTGCTGTTAAAGCCTTTTGAGAAGCCACAGTCTCAAGACACCCCCTTCTGCCGCAGCTGCAGAGCTTGCCCTTATAATCAACTATAAAATGTCCTAACTCTCCCGCTAAATTTTCACTTCCATAATAGATTTCATTATTATTTATGAGAGCTGATCCAATACCTGGTCCATATTTAATAAACATCATATTATCAACATTTTCTGTTGTGTTGTAGTCAAGCTCTCCCAATGCAAGAGTCCTTACGTTATTACCCACAACCACTGGAATTCCTAAGGCATCCTCCAAAATTTTCTTAATAGGTACCTCTTCATTCCATAACCCTAAGGCCAGCTTGCTTATTCCAAGTGTTTCATCCACATGACCAACTACACCTACGCCAATGCCTAGTATTTCTTCCTTCATAATGTTTTCCTTCCACAACATGTTCATGCAGTGTGAAGCTATATCCTTTAAAAGCTCCTTAGGGTTTTTTGCTTCCTTGGTGGATAATCTCTTATATACCCTTACTTCCCCTTTAATATTGGAAACCCCGATATTCATATAATCTGATTCTATATTAATACCAATTACGTATTTATAGTCGTAGTTGATATCTATAAGAACCTTTTTTCTCCCACTTCTCTTATCCTTCTCCTCCAGCTGTCCCATTTCTTTAATGATTCTTTCTTTTACCAATTCATTGACTAATATTGTTATAGCAGCTGGGGTAAGCTGGAGCTTTTGTGCAATATCTGCTCTAGAAATTGGCCCACAGTTTTTTAATATATTTAATATAGATTGACGATTTTGAAGCTTCACTGTTGCCATGTTATTTCCTTTAATTCTTTCCATCTTAAACCACCTAATCAATAAATTTGCCTTTTAGAGAAGGCTACTATAGTATTAATTAAAACCATTTATAAATTATTAATTGTATTAATTATATCATTTAATTAATACAATATATAGTGTTTTAAATATTTTTATAGATTTATTGACTAATTTGCAGGAGTTTTTAAATCAATGTATAATATATTAATTAACTAGTTTAATTAATTAAATCATATATATCTTGGAGGTATGAATTATGAAAATTGTTTTAGGTTCAGACAAATCTGGTTTTATCTTAAAGGAGGCTCTAAAAAAATATCTTGAGGAAAAAGGGCATGAAGTACAGGATATAGGCACAAAGGATATGGAGCATGGGGTTCCTTATTTTCAAGTAGCTCCAGTAGCAGCAGAGCTTATCGCAAAGAAGGAGTATGAAAGAGGAATTCTAATTTGTGGAACAGGCATGGGTATGGCTATCGTAGCTAATAAATACCCTGGGGTTTATGCTGCAGTTGTGGAAAGCGTATATGCTGCTAAAAAATGCAGGGCTATAAACAATGCCAATATCCTTACCATGGGTGGATGGGTTATAGCAGAAAATATGGCCTATGAGATGGTAGATGCTTTCCTTGAAACTGACTTCACAGAAGGTCTTGAAGCCTGGAGGCAGGATTTTCTAAAAAATGCCTATAAGGAAGTTGGCAAAATAGAAGATGGTATATATAACAAATAACATAGCTGTGAGGTGAAGAACATGAATTGGAATTACTCTCAACCGGTTAAAATAATATTTGGGAATAACAAAATAGAGGAACTTCATGACATATTTACATCCATTGGACTTAATAGAGGTATATTAATCTGTGACCCGCTCTTTGTGGAAAATGGTCTAGCAGATAGGGTACTAAAATATTCTGGTGGACTTTTAATTGATTTCTTTTCTGATATAACTCCAAATCCTACAGTTAACAGTGTAGATGCCTGTGCTGCAATAATGAGAGAAAAATCCATTGAATTTGCAGTAGCTTTAGGAGGTGGAAGCTCCTTAGACTGTGCCAAAGCTGCCTGCTCTGTGTGTAAAACACCATATTCTATAGTAGATTTTCACAGTGGAAAAAGAAAGCTTGGAAATGAACATGCTCTGCTTATTGCTATTCCTACTACCTCTGGTACAGGCAGTGAAGTAACCCCTGTAGCTGTATTGTCAGATCCACAGCGTGGAGTAAAGGCACCTCTTGCAAGCGATAATTTCTTCCCGGCCTATGCTATTATAGATCCCACTCTTACAGTTTCTGTACCAGCAAAGATTACTGCATCCACTGGTCTAGATGTGTTATCTCATGCCCTTGAGGCCTTTTGGAGTAAAAATCATCAACCAATCTGTGATGCATTAGCACTGCATGCAGCAAAACTGGTATTTGAATATTTATTACCAGCTTATCATGATGGTAACAATCTCTTGGCAAGAGAAAAAATGAGTGAAGCTTCAGTGATTGCAGGATTGGCATTTGGTCTTCCCAAAACCGCTGCTTCACATGCTTGCTCCTTCCCCTTGACCAACCTTTATCACATACCTCATGGTGAAGCTTGTGCTTTCACCTTGGATGCTTTCACAGTGATAAATGCAGATGCAGAAAACGGAAGGCTGCATTATTTTGCTAGAAATATCGGCTTTACTGATGCCTTTGAAATGGCAAAGAAAATCACAGAGATGAAAAGAGAAATGCATATGAAAATCACACTTCAGGATGCAGGCATCAAAGAGGAGTCCTTACAGGAGCTTGCAGAGCTAAGTCAGCATCCGAATATGCTAAATAACCCTGTGGCAATGACTGTAGAGAGCACCATAAAAATGTACAGAAGCTTAATATAAGCAGGAGAATAATATATGATGACCTTAAGTATTATGCAATACATTCTTTTTGGGGTGGTAGTGCTTGCAACTCACTTTCTTGAAGGTATAACTGGCTTTGGCTGCACAGCTCTTGCACTGCCCTTTTGTATCCTCATTGTTGGTATAAAGCTTGCTGTGCCTTCTCTCGTACTATTAGCCTGGCTTTTAGCTCTGATGATTGTGCTGGCAGATTATAAAAACATTGTGTGGAAGGAATATCTTAGAATACTATCCTTTGTAGGCCTAGGGCTTCCCATTGGGATTATGATTTACTCATATCTTCCAGAAAATTTACTTAAAAAGCTTCTAGGAGGATTTATGATTTTAGTCGCTTTGAGAGGACTTTATTTAAGCCTTGGTGGTATTTCTAAGATAAAACTCAATAAAGTAGTTCTAAGTATAATTCTATTTTTAGGTGGAATAGTACATGGTGCTTTTGGTACTGGTGGTCCATTTATAGTAATCTATGCTGCTAATGCACTACCTAACAAGAGCAACTTTAGAGCAACCCTATGCATGCTTTGGGTAACCTTAAATGGTGTTATAATTACCAAAAACCTTGCTTATGGTGTATTGTCAAAGGATATTTGGATTCTTTTTCTAGTGTCGCTCCCCTTCCTTTTAGGAGGAATGCTGCTAGGTAACAAAGCTCACAATAAAGTCGATGATAAGATTTTTATAAAACTTGTATATTCAGTGCTGCTACTGTCAGGCATATTTATGTTTTTTTAAGCTTACAAATTACAAACCCTCTTACCATAATGAACCCCTTGAATATCATTTATCCAAGGGGTTCATTTATACTTTCATTATATTTCATTATTTGACTATTTTGAAGAAATAGCCCCTTTTGCTGCCTTAACAATATCCTCTGGGGTCATATGATATTTCTTCTTAAGGTAATCCATGGTTGCAACCTCTCCAAAGTGATCCTGTACTCCTATAGCCCTTAAAGGAACTGGATATTCTTCAATAAGCACCTCTGCTACTGCAGCCTTTAAACCTCCCATCACATTATGATTTTCGCAGGTTACTACAGCACCGGTTTTTCTCGCAGAAGATATGATAGTCTCTCTGTCTATTGGCTTAATGGTGTGTATATTTATTACCTCTGCCAAAATATTATCTGCCTTAAGCATTTCAGCAGCATCAAGAGCTTCCTTCACCATTAGTCCAGAGGCAAAAATAGTAACGTCTCTTCCCTCTTTAATTATGTCAGCTTTAAATAAATCAAATTTATAATCTTCATTAAATATTACAGGCGCAGCCTTTCTAAACAGTCTTATATATACTGGACCATCATGAGCCACTATCTGCGGAAGAGCTTTTGATAGCTGCATTGCATCCACAGGTTCAAAGATAGTCATAGTTGGTATGCTTCGTAATACCCCAATATCCTCCATGCTCATATGAGTTCCACCATTTAGCTCAGCAGATATACCAGGATCTGAACCTATTATTTTAACATTCCTCTTTGCATAGGCAATGGATATAGCTATCTGATCACATATTCTTCTAGATGCAAAAGCAGTGAAGGAACCAATAAATGGTATGAACCCATAAGAGGCCATTCCCGCTGCTACCGCGGCCATATTTTGTTCTGCAATACCTACATCAAAGGCTCTCTCTGGGAACTTATCTCTTATGCTCAAAGTACCATTAGCTCTTGCTAGGTCGGAATCTATTACAACTATTCTTTCATCGCTCTCCATCATCTTTGTTATTTCATCAGCCAAAACTTGTCTCATTTCTATATTTTCGTACATCTTTCTCCCCCCCTATTCTAATTCCTTAAGAGCTTGAGCTTTCTGCTCTTTAGTTATAGGCATATTATGATTTTTCACCCCTGCTGCCTCAACAAAGGATACCCCTTTTCCCTTTACAGTGTTTAATAAAATCATGGAAGGAGTTCCGGTATTTTTCTTCGCATCCATAACTGCATGGTATATGGCTTCAACGTCATGGCCGTCTACTGAATATACATTCCATCCAAATGCCTTCCATTTCTCTTCTAAACAATGAAGTCCCATAATTTCTTGTACAGTTCCATCTATCTGTAGCTTATTGTTGTCTGTAAAGGCTATTAAATTGTCCAATTTGTAGTGAGCTGCAGCCATGGCAGCTTCCCACACTTCACCTTCCTGACTTTCTCCATCCCCAACTATAGCATAGATATAAGCATTATCCTTTTTAATCTTGGAAGCCTTTGCTATACCCACAGCACAGGAAATACCCTGTCCTAAAGAACCTGCAGTCATATCTATTCCTGGAGTTCTATTCATATCACAGTGGCTAGGAAGATTTGTTTCAGGCTTATTTAATGTATAGAGCCAATCTACAGGAAAAAATCCCTTATCTGCAAGCACTGCATATAGTGCAGGACCTGCATGCCCTTTCGAAAGAACAAGCCTGTCTCTTCCCTCCATCTTTGGATTAGAGGGATCTATATTCATTACCTTGTGATATAGTACCACTAGACCCTCAATTATGGATAGGCATCCTCCTACATGTCCTACTCCTAAAGTGCCAATCTCATCCATCACCATATAACGAATTTGTCTGCTCTTATCTTCTAAAAACTTCTTTTCATTAATATCCATTATATTCTCCTCCTTAGGGTTGATTAAACCTTTTAATTTATATATGTAAATTTTTACTTTAATATTTCCTCCATTAGAGAAAAAGGAGTGTAAAGGTTAATGTCTCTAACCTTTAACAGCTCCTGAAGTAAGTCCAGATATAATCTGATCTTGAAATAATATATAGCCAAGTATGCTTGGAATGATACTAACTATAATAGCCGCATACATGGACACATAATCTGTAGTAAACTGATTGGAAAAATATCTTATTCCAATCTGGACTGTTCTAGTAGTCTGAGAAGAGGTTAGCAACATAGCATATATAAATTCATTCCAGCAGTATATGAATTGGAAAGTTGCAGCTGTAACCAATCCTGTTCTTGACATAGGCAATATTATTTTGAAGAATCTGTGAAAAAAATTACACCCATCTACAATTCCAGCTTCCTCTAGTTCTACAGGTATGGTGTTCATAAAGCCTCTTACTATGGAAACAGAAAGTGGGATTCCTACTGCTGAGTACACTAATATTAAACCTATCCTTGTATCATAAAGGTTCAGTTTTGTGATAATTGTAAAATACGGAACCATCAATGCATTAATCGGCACTAGTATCCCTACGGTAAAGCTATTAAAAATCGCCTCTCTGCCTTTAAAGTGAAATCTAGACATAACATAAGAAGCCATAGCTGCCACAAACACATTAATGAAGGTTGCTGTTAGGCTTACCAATAATGAATTGAAAAAAAGCGTTCCTAACCCAGATACTTGGAAGGCATTTATATAGTTTTGAATCTGCCATTTTTGTGGCAGGCTAAAAGGGTCAGCCATTAGCTCTGTATTTGTTTTGAAGGAGGATATTAGAAGCCATATCATGGGAACTAAAGTATACAGAAGAAAGAAAATCAGTATTATCCATGAAAAGACCTTCCCTGAAATACTCCCTCTCTTGATTCTGTTTGATTTATGAATATTTATATTATTTTCCATGTTAAAATACTCACCTACCTATTAAAATATTATAGGACTACATTTCATATTTTTGAACTCTGAAGAACTTCTTGATTGTTATAATAAATATGGATCCTACTAATATCAATATTACACCTGCAGCATTTGCTAAACCATAGTTCATATTTGAAACCTCTTTGAAGAGGTATAGTACCATAACAGAGGTATTGTTATCAGGTCCTCCATTAGTCATGAGATAGACATTTTCAAATTGTCTTAGCCCATATATCATGGAAAGAGTCATGCAAGTGCATATTGAACCTTTAATAAGAGGTAGTGTGATGTGTAAGTCCTGTTTTATTTTGCTGGCTCCATCTATTTCTGCAGCTTCATAATAAGTTTCAGGTATAGAGGAAATATCCGCCATAATAATAACCATGAAATATCCAATATAGAACAGCCAATAAATTACCATTGCCGGAAGTGCTGTATCCATATTGCCCAACCAATTTTTCTGTAGATTGCCAAGGCCAACTAACTTTAAGATACCATTTAATATACCATATTCACTGTTATAAATAGCCAGCCACATCATGGCCAGTGCCAATCCAGATATAATATTCGGAAAATAGAAGATAGTTCTCATTACCTTCCATCCCTTTGGTTTTTTTGATAATATAAGTGCCACCAAAGTTGCAAGTGGAACTTGAATAAACCCTCCTGCAAAAGCCCATATTACATTGTTTTTAATGGATTTTAAAAATACATCATCTGTGAAGAGATATTTATAATTCTTTAATCCAACAAATTCCTTAGCACCAACACCATCCCATTTCACAAAACTAGTAATAACCACATAGCTTACAGGATAGATGAAAAAGGTTACAAACAATACTATAGCGGGTATAAGAAATAATACCATTCCTATTTTATCTAACTTTGATTTCTTCATACCATCTCTCCTACAAAAGAAGGAATGAGACAGAGGAACAGCTTCCTCTGCCTCCCTTCACATATTCTAGACCCTAATTATTTTGCATCAGCCTTCTTTAATTGTTCGATAAATTGCTCAGGAGTTTTAGTTCCTGATACTAATGCTGAAAGTGCCTGTGGGAATTCAGTTCCTACTGCTGGTTTAACCATAAGCTGGAAATGAGGAACAGTATAAGGAGCCTTATTAAGCTGTTCTGTCATCTGACCTTGAAGTTTTTCTACGTTTGAAGGAGCTGGGGTTTTTACTACAAACATTGAGCCAGAATTTGCAGATAATTTAGCAACATTGTCCTTTTGTGTTAAAAACTTTAAAAACTTAACAACAGCCGCTTCCTTATCCTTATCAGTTTGCTTAGCAGCACCGATTATTGATTGAACAAATCCTATATATCCGCCTTCCTTACCCTTTCCTCCTTCATATAAAGGAGCTGGAGCAATTTTAACGGAATCGTACATGTTGTTTACTCCCTCTTTCTTAATTCTTCCTATGAACCAAGGTCCATTTAGAAGCATAGCTGTTTTTTCATTTAGGAAATGACCTGCAGCAACTGCAGCACCAGCTCCTACAGCATCAGAGGTAGTATATTTGTATAGTTTTTGCATTTCCTTTGCTGCTTCTAAGAAAGCAGGATCACTCAATCCCCTAGAGTATACGTCTTGTCCACCTATAGCTACTACTAATTGAGAATACCATAGCATAGAAGTCCAAGCATTTTCGCCAGTCATTTGAGACATTGGAATTATTCCCTGTGCTTTAAGTTTATCACACATTTCGTAGAATTCCTTGTAAGTCTTAGGGAATTCCTTATAACCTGCTTTTTCAAGCAGCTTACTGTTGTACATTACTGGTGTTACCCCAAATTCATAGGGTACAGCCATAATTTTGCTATCAACTGTTACATCAGTTAATGAATTGTCTACAAAGTCATTTTTCCAGCCCTCATTCATGTACTTTGTAAGATCCATTAACTTTCCTGACTTAACATAGGTCTGAGCGATAGAACCTGATTTGAACACAAATAAATCCGGTAGGTTATTTGTGGCAATAGTGGTCTTCATCTTATCTTCGTAAGCATTATAATCTGCTATTTCCTCTACCACTACTTTAATTTTCCCGGAGTTGTCTTGATTGAATTTGTTTATAAGCTCGGTCATGGTTTCTGCTTTTGAATCTTTGCCTACCCAGAAGGATGAAAATTTAATTTCTACTTCCTTAGCCTCACTAGATGTCTTTGTGCTGGTTTTGCATCCTATCAGCATACCTGATGAAATAATTGCTGCTAGTGATACTGCAAGAACCTTAGCCATTGTTTTGCTTTTCATATACTTTCCCCCTTTTTAAGTATAATACTTGACATATATAGTAGAAATATTGAGTCTTAAGTTAAAGGTTTACATGCACTTCACTGAAAGGTATTGAGATATACTATTTATGTATATTCTTCGAATATAAGGATTGTTAATAATTAATTAAATCTTTTAACATTTATTAATTCTATTTTATTTGTTTATTGTTACATTGTCAATAAGGATTCTGAATATTAAAAAATATAGGAAGATTATTTCAAATACCTATTTTCACAATATTCAAAGAAATCCCTATGTTTAAAATATCCTTTGAACTTAAAAATAATTTGTTAAAAACATACAAATATTTTCGTATCAACGCACATTAGTTAAATATTTTAAGTAATATGCAACTACATAGTTAAAACTAAATCTCTATGTTATAATCTTACGAGGAGGGGATAAAATGAGAAGACAATTATTTAGAGATAAGCACTTTTATGGAACCTTATTATCTCTTGCTATACCAATTATGATTCAAAATCTTATAAGCAGCTGCTTAAATATGATAGATACCTTTATGATAGGCCAACTGGGAGAGGTAGCTATTGCTGCCGTTGGTTCAAGTAATCAGTTTTTCTTTTTGCTATCCTTATTTCTCTTTGGGATAAACAGCGGCTCTTCCATTTTCACCTCTCAATTTTGGGGTAAAAAGGATATAAAGAACATACATAGGGTTATGGGACTCTCCCTTTGTTCTGGACTTTTTATAGCACTGATATTTACCTTTGGGGCGCTGATATTCCCAAGCACAATACTTAGAATATTCTCTAGTCAGCCTTCAGTTCTAACTGCTGGCAGTGAATACCTGTCTGTAGTTGCCTTTACCTACATAATCTACGCTGTGAACACTACCCTTTCCTTTAGTCTAAGAAGCATAGGCAAGCCAAAGCTTCCTATGGTAATAAGTGCTGTAGCTATATTGACCAACACTGTTCTAAACTATATTTTAATATTTGGAAAATTTGGTTTCCCAGCTTGGGGAGTTAGAGGTGCTGCTATAGCAACTCTGATTGCTAGAATTGTGGAGTTTGTGCTACTAATGCGCTTAGTGTTTAGAAAAGATAGTGTACTTAGAGCTTCAATTTCTGAAATGTTAAGCTTCAGCTCTGCCTTTGTTAAAACCTTTTATAAGACCTCCAGCCCTGTCATTGCAAATGAAGGCTTCTGGGCACTTGCCTCTATGCTCTGCACAGTAGCTTATTCCACTCTTGGTACTGAGGCTCTAGCTTCCATACAGATTACCAACACAGTGCAGGAGGTATTTCTGGTGGTGGTAATGGGGCTTGCAAATTCTGCATGCATTATGATAGGAAATAAAATTGGAGAGGGAGAAGATGCCACAGCCATTTTATACTCTAGACGCTTTGTAAAATTAGGTGTAATCCTTGGGGTCATCTGTGCAGCTATACTATTTGGCATTGCACCTTTTATACTTAAAATATTTAGCATCTCCACCTATACCTTTAAAACCTCGCTCTACGCACTTAGAATTATGTCCTTAGTCTTAGCCTTTAAATTCTTCAATTTAGTAATGGTCATTGGAATACTAAGAGGTGGAGGAGATACAGCTTTTGCCTTTGTTACTGAAATATCCTGTATGTGGGCTATAGCAGTTCCATTAGCCTTCTTAGGAGCTGCATTGCTAAGACTTCCACTTCATATAGTAATAGCTATAGTTGGTATAGAGGAATTAGTTAAAACCATTCTAATACTGCCAAGACTTCGCTCAAATAAATGGATTCATAACATAGTGCACAATTTATAAAAAAGGAAGCCTGACTAGAAAAAATACTCTAGCCAGGCTTTTAACTTTGTTATCTATATTGCATTTTGGGGTAATATTTTAGCTATATTAATTGTTTAGAAATTCACTGTCTATATTTCTAAACTTATCATATCTGTGCTTTAAAAGAGTATCTGAGTCTAGACCTCTTAGCTCCCTAAATTCATGATAAAGCTCTTCTTTGAGCTTTTCTGCCACGGCCTTTGGATCTGCTTGTGCCCCACCCTCTGGTTCAGCAATTATCTTGTCTATAACCTTCATTTTATATAAATCCTCTGCGGTAATTTTCATAATTTCAGCAGCTTCCTTAGAACGTCTAGCATCCTTCCAAAGTATGCTGGCAAAGCCCTCTGGAGAGAGTATTGAATAGATAGAGTTTTCAAGCATCCATACCCTGTCAGTGAGCGCCAGTGCCAATGCACCTCCACTGCCACCTTCACCAGTTATTATAGAAATCATAGGAGTGCTAATGGACGCAAGCTCCATAAGATTACTTGCTATGGCCTCTCCCTGTCCTCTTTCCTCTGACTCAATGCCGCAATACGCTCCTGGAGTATCAATAAAAAGCACCACAGGACGGTTAAACTTTTCAGCCTGTTTTACAAGCCTTAGGGCTTTACGATATCCCTCAGGTTTTGGCATACCAAAATTTCTCTCTATGTTTTCTTTAAGGTTCTTGCCCTTTTGAATAGCTACCACCGTAACTGGAATGCCTTTTAGTGAGGCCACTCCTCCCATCACTGCTTTATCATCTCCATAGTACCTATCCCCATGCAGTTCAATGAAATTCTCGAAAATAGTATTAATATACTCCCCAGCAGTAGGCCTGTCACTTCTTCTAGCCAGTGTGAGCTTTTCCCATGGCGAATATAGCTTTTCCATGTTATAACCCTCCTCTTAAGTGCAGCTTAAGAATATGTGTCAACACCTCTTTAAGCTCCTCTCTTCCTACCACTTTATCCAAAAATCCCTTTTCAAGAAGGAATTCTGCCCTTTGAAAGCCTTCAGGCAGCTTCTGCTTTATGGTTTGCTCAATAACCCTTGGTCCAGCAAAGCCAATTAGTGCGCCGCTCTCTGCCAGGATAATGTCTCCCTGCATGGCAAAGCTTGCTGTAACTCCTCCGGTGGTAGGGTCTGTAAGTACTGATACATATAAAAGTCCCTCAGCATTAAGCCTGCTAATAGCAGTGCTTACCTTTGCCATCTGCATTAAGGACAAAATACCTTCCTGCATTCTAGCCCCTCCAGAGCAGGTAAAAATTATTAGGGGGAGCCTTAATTCTATCGCCTTCTCCACTGCTCTAGATATTTTTTCTCCTACAGCCATTCCCATGCTGCCCATGATAAAGCTGCTGTCCATCACAGCTATTACTGTATGGAGTCCATTTATACTGCATAGTCCTGTTACTACAGCTTCCTTCAGTGCACTTTTCTCTCTAGACTGTTGAAGCTTTTTTTCATAGCTTGGAAAATTCAGTGGGTTTCCTGTTACAAAGTCCTCATCCTGCTCTTTAAAGCTATTTTCATCTGCAATAAGTGTAATTCTCTCCCTTGCACTTAGCCTAAAATAAAATCCGCAGTGAGGACACATCTTTTTACTATCCTCTAAAGCTCTTTTGTGAAGCAGCTTGCCGCAGCCATCACACTTTACCCACATACCTTCTGGTACAGCAGGTATCAGCTCTTCAAGCTCCTTTACTTCTTGCTCATTTATATTCACTCTTGAAACTGTAATATATTTTCTCTTTTTAAAAAGTTCCATAATTTCACCTGGTCTTCCCTATACGTAAAATTATTGTTAAATCCCTCTATTGCTTGTAAGCCTCTTATTAATAAAACCTGTGTTGTAGGTTCCTTTTAAAAACTCCTCTTCATTAAGCAGCCCAAGCTGGAAATCCACATTGGTATCTATTCCATCTATTACGAGCTCTTCTAGGGCACGCCTCATTCTGCTCACAGCCTCATTTCTAGTTTCTCCGTAGGCAATAATTTTAGCCACCATAGAATCGTAGTATGGAGGTATAGTATAGCCAGCATAAACACCACTGTCCACCCTAATACCAGGCCCACCAGGAAAGTGAACAAATTTGATGGTTCCAGGACAGGGTGCAAAATTTTTATCAGGGTCCTCTGCATTTATTCTACACTCAATGGAGTGACCTGTTATTTTTACTTCCTCTTCTTTTAAGCTAAGAGGTAGTCCTGCTTCAATTCTTATCTGTTCCTTAACTATATCAACTCCTGTAACATACTCAGTTACAGGATGCTCTACCTGAAGGCGGGTATTCATCTCCATAAAATAAAACCTGCCAGCATCATCCATTAGAAATTCCAAAGTACCTGCGCCTTTGTACTTAACTGCCCTGCAAGCATTTAAAGCAAGATTCATAAGCTCGTTTCTCTTTTCCTCAGTAATTGTTGAAGCAGGGGCCTCCTCTAGTACCTTCTGATTGTTTCTCTGCATAGAGCAGTCTCTCTCTCCAAGAGTTACAACATTACCCTTGCTATCACCCAATATCTGCACCTCTATGTGCTTTGGATTTACAAGAAACCTTTCCATATATACAGTATCATCTCCAAAGGCTCCTCTAGCCTCGGCCCTCGCTGTCTCATAGGCCTTTGTAAGCTCCTCAGCTTTTTCAACCTTCCTTATGCCCTTGCCACCGCCGCCAGCAGAGGCTTTAATCAGCAGTGGAAAACCAATTGTTTTAGCCAGCTCCTGGGCTCTTTCTAAAGTATCCACAGCCCCTTCACTACCGGGTACTACAGGAACCTTGGCACTCTTCATCACTTTAAGGGCCTGAGCTTTATTTCCCATAAGGTCTATGGTTTCAGGCTCTGGTCCAATAAAGGCAATGCTGCACTCTTTGCATAGGGAAGCAAAAAAACTGTTTTCTGCTAAAAATCCAAAGCCTGGGTGTATAGCTGTGGCACCTGTAAGCACTGCTGCACTTATAATATTGTGCATGTTAAGATAGCTGTCTCTTGCTCTTGCTCCGCCTATACACACTGCTTCATCCGCCAACTGAGTATGTAGTGCTTCTCTATCTGCTTCTGAATACACAGCCACCGTTGCTATGTTCAGCTCTCTACAGGCTCTTATTATTCGCACTGCAATTTCTCCCCTGTTAGCAATCAATATTTTCTTAAACATCTTCTCACCTCAGCTCTTACTCACCCATCATGAACATAAACTGACACTCAGCAGCAAGTGCATCTCCTACGTAAGCCTTTCCAGCTCCAGTTCCTGCTCTTCCTCTTAGTCTTATTATCTCTACCTTTAGAGTAAGAGTGTCCCCCGGAACCACCTTTCTTCGAAATCTTGCCTTATCTATACTTCCAAAATACACTATTTTACCAGCATACTCCTCCAAGGAAAGCAGTGCTATAGCACCTGTCTGAGCCAAGGACTCTAAAATCAGCACCCCTGGCATCACTGGTTCTTCTGGAAAATGTCCTTGGAAGAATTCTTCGTTTACTGTGACATTTTTAATTGCTGTGATGCTCTTTCCAGGCTCCATCTCCTCAACCCTATCTACTAATAGAAATGGGTATCTATGAGGAAGGATTTTCTTAATTTCATTTATGTCCATCATACTCTTTGCTCCTCCCTTACAGTTTTTTTATCCACAGGAGAGGAGTACCGTATTCCACCATAGCTTCTTCCTTTGCTAGAACCTGTATTACCTCTCCAGCCTCTTCACTTAGAATTTCATTCATAACCTTCATGGCCTCTACAATGCAGAGTACCTGGCCCTTAGAAACTTTATCCCCAGCTTTTACAAAAGCCGGCTTTCCAGGCTGAGGGCAGCTATAAAAGGTGCCCACCAGTGGAGATTTTACAACATAAACCTTAGCTTCATCCTGAGGAACTTCAGCATTCTCAGTAACAGCTTCAGCTTTAGTGTTCTCAGTTTGATCATTTTTTTCTATTTTTTCACTCTCGCCTATTTCTAATTTTACATAGTTTTCTTCAGCTTCAGGCTTAATATACTGAACAACACCTGCACTTTTTTTCATCTTTAGAGAAAAGTCATTCTCTGCTAATTCAAAATCTACCAGAGAGGATTCCTCCACCAGCTTTAAGAGCTCTTTTATCTGCTCATACTTCAATTTTATTCCTCCCTCCACTTTTTAAACAGCAGCACTGCATTATGCCCTCCAAATCCCAAAGAGTTGGATAGGGCATAGTTCAATTCACACCTTCTGCCTACATTAGGCACATAGTCCAAATCACAGTCTTCATCTGCTTCTCTATAGTTAATAGTAGGGGGAATAAAGCCTTCCTCAAGTGCCTTTAAGCATATAATGGCTTCAATAGCACCTGCTGCTCCTAGAAGATGTCCTGTCATGGACTTTGTGGAGCTCACTGGAATTTCATAGGCTCTTTCTTTAAATACCTTTTTAATGGAAAGAGTTTCAAACTTATCATTATAAGGTGTTGAAGTTCCATGGGCATTTATATAGGATATCTCATTATGAGCTACCTTTCCTTCAAGCATAGCTTGCTCCATGGCTTTTGCAGCTCCAACTCCCTCAGGAGATGGTGCCGTTATGTGATAAGCATCACAGGTGGAGCCATAACCTATAATCTCTCCGTAAATATGGGCTCCTCTTGCTAAAGCTCTATTAAGCTCCTCCAGTACCAAAACCCCTGCTCCTTCACCCATGACAAAGCCTTCTCTTTCCTTATCAAAGGGAATTGATGCCCTTTCAGGGTCTGAAGATTTTGAAAGAGCTGTAAGGTTGGTGAATCCTGCCATACCTAAGGGGGTAATAGCAGCCTCAGCTCCTCCTGCAAGCATAACATCACCATAGCCATGTTTTATATGTCTAAAGGCATCACCCACAGCATTGGTACCTGTAGCACAAGCTGTCACCACTGAAGAACAAAGACCCTTAGCCCCAAATCTTATGGCTATATGTCCTGCTGCTATATTGCCAATTACCATTGGAATAAATAATGGAGAAACCCTTCCTGGTCCTTTTTCTAAAAGTTTTTGGTTCTCACTTTCAAGAGTTTGAAGCCCTCCAATACCTGAGCCCACAATTACTCCAAGCCTATCCTTATCCTCAGAGTCCATATCTATACCGCTGTCTCTTACTGCCTCTTCTGCTGCAGTAAGTGCAAACTGACAGTATCTATCCATACGGCGTGCTTCTCTTTTGTCTATATAAAGCTCTGGGTTAAAATCCACAACCTCTGCAGCAAGCTTTACTTTATAGTCTGAAGTGTCGAAGGACTTAATGTAGTCTACACCATTTTTGCCCTCTACAATTCCCTGCCAAAAACTATTTTTGTCATTTCCCAGGGGTGTAACTGCTCCCATTCCTGTAACCACTACTCTTCTGCTCATACCATTGCCTCCTTATATAACCATGCCGCCATCGACCTTTAGAACCTGACCTGTGATATAATCTGAAGCATTAGATGCTAGAAAGGCTACCACTGAAGCTACATCCTCAGGCTTTCCAAGCCTTTTAAGTGGAATAGATGAGGTGAGCTCAAGCCTTGCCTTTTCTGGCAGCTTTTCAGTCATATCCGTTTCAATAAAGCCTGGAGCCACGGCATTTACGTTTATTCCTCTGCTGGCAAGCTCCTTGGCCAGAGATTTAGTAAGTCCAATTACTCCTGCCTTTGAAGCT
This sequence comes from Clostridium sp. UBA701, assembly GCA_002298125.1. Lineage (GTDB taxonomy): Bacteria > Bacillota > Clostridia > Clostridiales > Clostridiaceae > UBA701. The sequence continues at coordinate 33,550 of DBMJ01000001.1, forward strand.
GCATAATTAGTCTGTCCTGCATTTCCTGTAATGCCTACCACGGAAGAAATATTAATTATTTTTCCACATCTTTTTTTAATCATCTCTTTGCCTACCAGCTTCGCCATTATAAAGGTACCCTTTAAATTTACCTGAAGCACCTTGTCAAAGTCTTCTTCAGACATTCGAATTATGAGATTATCTCTGGTTATACCAGCATTATTTACTAATACATCGATTTTGCCAAGCTCCTTCATAGTGGTATTAACCACTTCTTCAGCTTCACTTTGAATACTTACATCTCCTTTTATTACAAGGGCACTGCCACCTAGAGCCTCAATCTCAGCTTTCAGCGCATAAGCCTTTTCACTGCTACTTATATAATTTATTACCACAGTATAGCCCTCTTTTGAAAGCACAAGCGCAATTGCACGACCTATGCCCTTTGCTGCTCCTGTTACTAATGCAACCTTCCTCTCTAGCATGACTTCACCTCATTTTCCTCTATATATTTTAGCACCTTCAAAATTCCATCTTTATTGTCAGTATTTAAAACTACAGCTTTTCTATTTATGGATTTTACCAGTGAAGAGAGTACTTTACCTGGCCCTATTTCTACAAAAAGTTCTACACCTTGTGTTATCATCTCTAAAATAGTATCCTTCCACAGTACTCTGTTATATACCTGCTTTTTAAGGAGCTCTCTAATATCCTCCTTAGGAGATATCTCACTGGCCTTTAGATTACATATTATTGGAAGCTTAGGGGCTTTAAAATCAACTCTTTTAAGCTCCTCCATTAGTTTTTCTGCTGCAGGACGCATAAGGGAGGTATGAAAGGGTCCACTTACTAAAAGAGGTACAGCAGCCCTTGCACCATTCTTTAGAGCTTTTTCACATACCTGCTCTACTGCACTCTTATGCCCTCCTATAACTATTTGAGAAGCACTATTGTAATTTGCCACTTCGCATATTCCAGTTGTATCAGCTTCTGCAATACACTGCTCTAGTTGTTCTATGGTAAGCCCTACAACAGCTGCCATAGCACCTACTCCTTGTGGAACAGCTTCCTGCATAAGCTTTCCTCTCTTTTTCACCAGTGCCACAGCAGTTTTGAAATCTAGTGCATCACCTGCTACTAAGGCACTGTACTCTCCAAGGCTTAAGCCCGCCATAATGCTTGGAGCAACTCCCCTTGAAGTTAACACTCTATAGATGGCAGTACTTAGAGTAAGTAAAGCAGGCTGAGTATTTTCTGTTAAATTAAGCTCCTCTATACTACCATTAAAGCAAAGGTTAGCCATATCATAATGAAGTGACTCCTCTGCTTCATTAAATACCTGCTGTGCCTCTACAAAGCTTTCATATATATCCCTTCCCATGCCAGGATATTGAGAGCCCTGACCACTAAATAAAAAACCTATCTTCATATGAAATTTCCTTTCCTGCCAAACTATGCTTATCCCTTAATATTGCTAAGAGATGCTGTAACCTTATAAAATTCACTTATGATTTCACTTATGATTTCGCTGCAGCATTGTTCACATTTTATAAGTCCTGATATCTGCCCTGCCATAACGGAGCCATGCTGCACATCTCCTTCTTTAGCAGCCTTAGGCAGCGCTCCTCTTCCAAGTTCTTCTAACTCCTCTAGAGAAGCCCCACTCTTTTCGAGTAACTCAAACTGTCTGCTGAGCTTATTTTTTAGCACCTGTACGGGATGTCCTGTAGGACGACCTGTAACCACGGTATCTATATCCTTTGATTTTATAACTGCAGCCTTATAGTTTTCATGAACTGTACATTCATGGGCAACTAAGAATCTAGTGCCCATCTGTATGCCAGCTGCACCAAGGGCAAAAGCTGCTGCCATTCCTCTTCCATCAGCAATTCCACCTGCAGCCAGCACTGGTATGGATACTGCATCAACTACCTGGGGTACTAGCACCATGGTGGTTAGCTTGCCAACGTGTCCACCTGATTCACAACCTTCAGCAATAACTGCCATAGCTCCACTGTTTTCCATTCTTTTTGCTAGTGCCACAGAAGGAACCACGGGAATAACTGCTATATTTGCCTGCTTCCACATCTCCATATACTTACCTGGATTTCCAGCTCCAGTTGTAACTACTGCAACCTTTTCCTCACAGACTATTCTTGCAAGTTCTTCAGCATTTGGAGACATTAGCATGATATTTACTCCAAAGGGTTTATTAGTTAGTGCTTTGCACTTTCTTATTTCTTCTCTTACATATTCCGCAGGAGCATTTCCACCAGCTATAATGCCAAGTCCTCCTGCTTCTGATACTGCTGCTGCTAAAGTACTTTCTGCAATCCAAGCCATACCTCCCTGAAAAACCGGGTAGGTAATACCAAGCATTTTACATATGACATTATCCATTATATTTGCCTCCGGATTAAATTACATTTTTTCGTTGATGTATTTTACTGCGTCTTCAACAGTTTTAATCTGCTCTGCATCCTCTATTTTTACATTAAATTCTTCCTCAAGCTCGATAATTATCTGGAAAAGATCTAAGGAATCCACTCCAAGGTCCTCTATAAAGGATGTATTTAGTGTTATGCTCTCAGGCTCTACTCCTAACTGTTCTACAATTACCTTCTTAATTTTTTCAAATACCATTTTTTCTTCCTCCTAAATATTAAAATTATTATTTAAATTATATTTCCCATTGAATCAAGGCAGCACCCCAGGTAAGTCCTCCCCCAAAGCCTGCAAGTAGTATTTTATCACCCTTGTTTAAAAGGTGTTTTCTATTCATTTCATCCAGGGCAAGAGCAATGCTTGCAGCCGAAGTATTACCATGCTTGCCAATGTTTAGATAAAATTTATCCATGCTAAGCTTAAGTCTTTTTGCTGCTCCCTCCACAATTCTTAAATTTGCCTGATGAGGAACAATGTATTTAATATCCTCCAGGGTTAACTTGCTCTCACCAAGAATCTTCTCTATGCTGTAGGGCAGTATACTAACTGCAAATTTGAAAACCTCTCTGCCATCCATGTAGATGTGTTGTTTTTCATCTTTTCCTTCTATAAAGAGATTTTCCATTTCAAAGTTACCAGTATTGATATAGTTCATACCAGTGATGCCGTCTGTGCCAAGATAGGTATTAAGAATCCCCCCCTGTTCACAGCTTTCTAATACAGCTGCGCCAGCTCCGTCTCCAAAAAGCACACAGGTAGACCTGTCCTCCCAATTAACCAGTCGTGAAAGCACCTCTGTGCCTATAACTAGTGCATTGCTGTAGCCTCCACTTATAATAAATCTTCTAGCAGTGTCTAGAGCAAACAAGAATCCACTACAGGCTGCACTAATATCAAAGGCCACAGCCTTACTTGCTCCAAGAGCATTTTGAATTCTACAGGCATTTGATGGAGTAAAACTATCTGGTGAGGAGGTTGCCACTATAATTAGCTCAATGTCCTTAGGGCTTATCTTGCAGTTCTTTAATGCTACCTCTGCTGCCTTGGCTCCCAGTGTTGAACCATTTTCTCCGCAAGAAATTCTCCTGCTTGAGATACCTGTACGGCTTTTAATCCATTCATCTGTGGTGTCTACTATTTGGGAAAGCTCCTCATTGCTAAGCTCTCTTTCTGGAAGGTAGCTTCCTGTAGCAATAATCCTTACATTATTCATCTTCAATCACTCTCCTTTTCAAGAAGAGCATACTTTTCCTTGAAATAGGCATTTACCTTGGTCAGTGCATTTAAGAGAATGAGTTCCTCATCATCTTGAAGACCTGATACAGAGTTTTTAACCATGTCACTGTGAAACTTTTCATGAACTCTGTAGAGGAGCTTACCTCTTTTAGTTAGCTTTAGTCTTACCACTCTTCTATCCTCTTCAGACCTAACCCTATCTACATAGCCCTTTTTCACCAGGTTATTAACTGCTATGGTGAGGGTTCCTGTAGTGACTCTAAGTACTCTTGCCACTTCTGTAGTGGTACGCTCCTCGTACATACCTACTGCTTCTACCGTATGCATCTCAGTAATGGACACATCTTTAAAATTACCGCTTTTCAAACTATTCTGCTCGATCTGTAGTATGTCATTAAAGATTTCCACCAATAGCTGGTTTATTTTTATAACATTTTCACTCAAATTCATCACTCCATTACTTTGATATTCAAATAGTTTGATATTCAAAGTATATTAAAATGTCTTTTTCTCGTCAATGAGATTTATGACCAAAATCCCTGATATTTATGTCCTTTTCTTACATATAGTTTGATTATCAAAGCTTTTCACTTTTTCTTATATTTTCTTTGGATAATAATTCTTACAAAGACTATTCCTGCAAAAAATAGATCTGCATGGCCAGCATACAGATCCTTTAATTTCACCTTTAATAATATTATGTTATATGTGTCAGGTTATTATTCTTTTTCTCTTATTACTCTACTTTACTTCGTATATTATACCATCATAGAACACCTTGCTTGGATGCCTAAAGTTACTATATATCTGAATAGTAGTGCCTTTTTTTGCTGGGACCTCCATAGGCAGCTCAAGCTTCAGCTTAAAATTACCTGACCTTATGGTAAGCTCAGTGCTGTGAAGATGGTGCCTCCCTCCAAGGTCAGCTAAATCTCCTCCTAAAAGCATTGTACTTTGAACTCCAGCACTCTCTATTTGAATTTTAGGATAGTCCGTAACCACTGCATATAGAGGTATCTCTCCCTCTAATTTTTCTTCCATAATATAGGAAAGTTCCTCCTCTATCATAAGGGCATTGTCCACTACCTTTGTATTATCAATGTCTAGTAATATATACCCACTAATATCCTTAACTATCTTATAGTTTAAAAGTGTCTCTATGTCTGGTGGATTTTTAAGCAGCAGGTACTTAAGAAAATCTCTTTGGGGCTTATCCTTAAATTCTGGAAATTTTTCCTTAAGCAAGGTATGCTGAACTTCTCTCCACTTCTCCTCCTGAACTTTTCCAAGAAGATTAGTACATCCATAAACTCCTGCAAGATAATCCTTAATACAGTTTAGCCTCTCCTCACTTTCTATTACTGTTTCTTCAGAAAGTGCCACCTTAAATACATTTGTATACCTAGAATGACTTTCCTTTATGTATCCCAAGTGCTTTCCATTTTTGTCCACTACATTAAAAGGCATATTATTTCCCTCCTCTACCCTTATCTTTATTTGTTTATGCTAAGGAAATCTCCTTAGGCTATTATTTTTAAACTCCATTCAGGTGTCCTTTACCATTACATAATATTTCTACATAGGTTACTACTTTCCTTCTATTATCTCATACGGATTTTTCAAGGAAAAGTTCAGTCCATGCTTTACACCACAGTTAAAATGTTGCAAAATATAATATGAAGCTTATTTGTAGGAGGAATTTGTCATGGTTATTGCAGTTATAGATGGCCAGGGAGCAGGACTGGGACAAACCGTTATTAAAAGGATACGAAAAGAATTGAGTAATAACGTACTGATTATAGCTTTAGGTACCAATGACACCGCTGCACAAAATATGCTACGAGCTGGTGCTAATAAAGCTTACTCTGGTGAAAAAGAGCTCTGTAATTTTTGTAGAAGTCACGCTGTAGATGCGCTTGTGGGACCCATTGGTATAATTTGCAGTGGAGGTATTATGGGAGAGATAACTACCCCAATAGGGCAAGCTGTCTTTGAAATGAACTGTGTAAAATATCTTATTCCACTAAAAAAACACGGCATATATATTCCAGGAACACGAAATATGGAAATAAGAGAATTCCTAGAGGAAATTGTGACAGAGTTAAAGGAACAGTATAAGATAATAATAAAAAAGTAGGCAGAGTATAAATACTCTGCCTACTAGCAACTATGGTTTATTATGGGGTAAAACATAGTAGCGCCCAAATTGATTTTTTAATAATGTTTATTATAGCACCTTGAAATGCTTTTGCAATATTTAATGTAAAAAAAGATTCAATGTAAATAATTCCATTATTAAAATGCGTTTCCTTGTTATTTCTTTGTCAATTTATTTATTCGACATTTAGGTGGATAATCCTCTTTAAATAAAGAATAATTATATTATTTCTTTTAATTACACTGTTTTCTATAAACTACTTGTCATACCTCTCTTTATATCTAGCCTAAATCTGCCTTATTTTCTGGTTACAAAAATATCAATGTTAGCTAATGGTTATGTCTATATAATTTATTTTATTCATTAACTAAATGTAAATTTTTTCTCAAACTTCCATGTAAACGGTTAATTGAGTTTATTCTATTTTGTAATACACAATATTTTTGGTATAATTCTATGTGGATAATATAATAAGGAAGGTAATGATATGTATAAGCTAGTAGCAGTAGATATGGATGGAACACTTTTAAATGATGAAAAACATATATCCTCCGAAAATTTAAAGGCCATTAAGAATGCCAGATCCTTGGGAGTAAAGGTAGTCCTTGCTTCAGGGCGTCCAGTTGAAGGACTTAGTAAATATATAGATAAGCTTGGCTTAAATACAGAGGAGGACTTTGTAATAGCCTATAATGGCGCTCTTATTCAAAATATAGGAACAGGTGAGATAATTTCTAAGGACTATATGACTATAGAGGATTTGCAATACCTTTTCCATTTAAGCAGAGAATTAGAGGTAAATATTCATTTTTTAAATGGAGAAAAGTGTATTACCCATAAGATGAACAAGTACTCTAACCTAGAGGCTACCATGAATGGTATACCAGTGGTGGAACAGGATTTTAACACTATTAGTCCAGATAATACTATAGTAAAGGTGATGTTCATAGATGAGCCCAAGATTCTAGATAGAGTAGTGAAAAATCTTCCAAAGGATATTTATGAGAAGTATTCCATACTTAGAAGTGAGCCCTTTTATTTAGAATTTTTAAACAAAACTGTTACAAAGGGCTATGGTGTAGAACAGCTTGCAAAGGTACTCAATATTTCAAGAGAGGACATCATATGCATTGGAGATGCTGGTAACGATTTGCATATGATAGAATATGCAGGTCTTGGAGTTGCTATGGGCAATGCTTTTCCAGAGCTAAAGGAAATTGCAGACTACGTAACTAAAACTAATGAGGAGCATGGTGTAGCACATGTTATTGAAAAGTTTATCTTAAATAAAGCCTGCTAATAAAATTAGCTGCCGATAATTGTAATCGGCAGCTTTTATATTTCTCTTATCTCATAAAACCCCATAAGCTATTCATGATTATCCGTTTTTAGTACCCAGCATGCTGAGCATTTCCTGTCTTTCCTGTGTAAATCTATTGTATACCGCTTGCCTTACCTGCACAGAGCTGCTTCTAAAATAAGTATCTACCTTTTGCCTCTCAGTGTACAAATCATTTATTATGTCTCTATCGTTATTTTTAAGGTTCAGCTTAGAAAATATGGAAAGAGCTCCTCCCACTCCATGCTGCACCACTGTTGACCAAAGACTTTCCTTAAGGGCAGTACTCCTTTTACTTACATCAAAGCCATATTGTGAGTTTAGTACCTGTGCAGCCTTATCATAATAGGCCTGCTTTGTATAATCCTGCTGAGCCTTTAGAAAGTTAGTTCTATCAAGTCTAGCAATAGTAGTCCATGCTGCATCAAAATTAGCACCATAGGCATTGTTATCCTTGGCCTTGGCTTCTGAAAGTCTGTTGTAATAGTCTCCATAATTTACTCTTAACCAATCAATAAAGGAATTAAGTGACCCGGTTTTTGAAGATAACTGCCAAGCTCCATAGGACTTTCCACCGTAATCTCCATTTATATTACTAATGGAGCCCGGATCAGAATTGGATTCGTATTTTGAAGCTACGGCTCCTAACCCATTTTTACCGCTATAAGTACTGCTGTTATATCCCTGAAGAGAACTTACACTCCTCATATTCGAGTTTAAAAGACTCATAAGCCCTAATTCATCCTCACCGTCAGTAGCATCTTTATTTGAAAGGGCTGTACTTAAAAGATCTGACATCATAGGGTCTGCCATGCTGTCTAGCATTTGCTTTAATACCACTTGAAAGGAAAAATCCTGCAGGAGTTTATCCTGATTTATAGGCTTTAGCTCACCTGTGTCAGTATCTGCATTACTCTTCTTTATTTGTGATAGATAGGATTTCATAAATATATTATTTATATCATTTGCAGATATTCCCATTATCATCTCTCCATTATAAATTATATTTCATCTTTATTTTCGTGATAAATTAATATAACTTTAATTAAGCTGCTCAGTAATTTCAAGCTCTTCAGATTGTTTGGGTGCTTTGCTCTTCTTCTCTACAATAAATAGCACATAAAACAAAATAGCTGCTGCTATAGAAAGCATAAACACCACTGGCCATGCATCTATAACCATTCTGTTTTTAATATACTTTCCCATTACATAGGGACCCACTGCAAAACCTGTTCCTGTTATTATGGGCAGCACTGCATTAAATCTTGCCCTGTGAGACATAGGAGTATGATTTGCAATGTATACTCCGGAATTAGTAGATTGAAGTATCTCTCCTGTAGTCCATATAACTGTAGCTAATATAAATAGGCTATAGCTTTTTATAAAGTACATCATTCCAAAGCCCACAGCGTAAAATAGTCCTGCTAGTGCAACATTTTGAATAGCAGAAAGCTTCTTTGTAAGCTTAGTAATTAAGGTGGTAAATACAATAACTGTAATGCCGTTCACCGCCATAAGCTTCCCATATACCACTGAGCTGCTGTCCCCAAAGATTCCCTTTACCTGAAGTGGAATGCAGAATGGATATTGAGCATAGACAAAACTGTATATTACAGAAATAAGAGCAAAGTATAACAGCAGAGGTCTTTTAATTAATGCAAAAATTAGACTTCCCTTGTCTGCCTTCTCTGCCTCGTTTATTATATGCTTCTCAGCTTCCTTGTCAGGCTTAGTTTCCTTTATAAAGGAGTAAATAATTATAATAGAAACAAATACAGCTATGGAATTACCAATAAACATCATCTTTATAAAATTTTTATACAAAAAGCCTGCAATCATAGGTCCTACTGCAAAGCCTAGATTATTGCCAAGATAGAGGAGAGAATAGGCCTCTTTCCTATTGTTAATATTTGTAAGGTCAGCTACCATAGCTCCATAAGCAGGCCATGCTATGGAATTTAAAAAGGAAGAAAATATCAATATATATGGAATTATGATGGAGTTTCCTAAAAATGCACAGGGTATGTAACATAGAGCTGCTAAGCCTTGAAATATAACAAGTATTTTTCTTCTGCCAAACTTATCTGCAATGCTTCCGCCAAGAATAGAACCCACCGCTCCTGCCATGGCATTCATAAGCATAAGAAAGCCAATGATATCCGTACTAAGACCAATTTTATCAGAAAGAAACATGGTTAAAAATGGTCCTACAAATGCACCTAAAGCATTTATAACCTTAACCAAACATAGTATATAAATACTAAATGGCAAGCCCTCATATATTTTAAAATTCTTTTTTATATTCATAATAACCCCCAAGTTCTAGTTTAATGTTTAATACTAGCTGCTATAATTTTTACTTCAACTTCACTCCTATTATAAAGTTTTAGCTCATAGGCTTTTTCAAAATCAGTGCTTATGCATAGAGAATCCCCTTCACTTAATATATGGTGCTCTCCATTGAACTCTGCCTCTATTTTACCCTTTGCCAAGTAGCATATATGGTGATATCCTTCCCCACAGGGTGAAATTACCAATTTCTCTAGTCCCATTAAGCTTAGAGCCTTTAAGCTGCCACTGCAGCCCTCCTTCATTATAAGATTAAAGTCAGTGGCTTTACCAAAGCTTTTAGTGATCCATTCCCCCTGAAAGCTATGGGGGCAAAAAGGCTCAAGCTGAGCACTGCCATGATTTTTATGCTCTAGTGTCATGGCTCCATCAATTATCATTATAATTCTTTTAAAACCAGTTAAATCAGTAAAGGAAGACTCTTCAATCTCCACTGTTGCGGAGCTTAGTCTCCATATAAAATTTCTATCACTATATTTTGCACTCTCTGGATATATGGCAATTTCCCTTGTTTCTCCTCCAGACCATTTACTCCTTCCATACTCTTCTCTTCTAATCACTCTTACACTCATGCTTTTATCCCCCAAGTTTTAATCTAACTTTAATTATAACAGAATAAGACATGCTAAAACACCCTTCAAACTATTATATTTGAAAGGTGTAATCCTATGTTATTTAATTCTTATTCCTGCTCCCAGACCTTCTCCAATACTATCCCCTCTTCAAAGCTCCCTCTTTCTTCTCTCTTTTCTAGTCTCTTGTTTATCAGGTCTTCCTCTCTATAGCCTAACTTCTTTGCAAGTCCGAAAAGCACCTCCATTATATCAGATAACTCCTCTAAATTCTTTGCCTCCATATATTCCGCAACCTCTTCACTAAGCTTACTCTCTAAAAGCTTAAGCTGCTCCTCTTTCTCTGCCACCCTTACATCACAGTTCTTCCCTGTGGCTCTTATGATTTCTGGTATTTTATCTCTAACTAGTTTATTATATATTTTCATCTTTTTCATTCCTTTCTTATACATTGTTGTCTTTCTTCTAATCTATTTTTGTAGTATTCTTTAGTCCTTAAGTCCACTGCATCCTTAAAGTTTCGAATAAAGGCTTCATTGCATAAAAATTCTCTAAGCTCCTCACTCAGTATAAATTCATGTCCATGGATTGTGAAAAAGTCTCCATGGGTTGTCTCAATAGAGTGTTTAATAAACTATATAGAGTATTTTGTCTACTTTAATATTTTTATTCCACCGTTCCGGTGTAAATATATCCCTCTATCTCTTTAGGGTGTTCTTCTTTTGTAAAGACAAAATCTTTTCCAAAGTGTTCCGTGGCAACATACAAATGACAAAGGGCAATACCTATATCTACCTTATTCATTTTATCATACATGAGGGCTTGCACCATGTTGAGTTTCTTTTGGTATGCATGAATTTTACCATCCTTTGCAGCAAAAAACCAGTGTTGACTGTTGGTTGCAGAGGGTGCAAGTCTTGCACCTTCCAAGCGTTCATCTTCTCCAGATGAAATTTCAGACAGGGATTTTCTTTTAAACTCTGATAGTTCACGGTATGGGCTCCCCAATGCCTTGCCAAAGGCAAGGATAATAACAAACTCAAGTCTTGTGTTAATTTTCTTTATAGGCTTTGCCATTCCAAGCCAGCATGTACCTATGCCTTTACTGGACAAATACAAATCCATCTGTTGAAACATGAAGCCCACATTAGTAAGATATCCCTCTTTGCTTTCACTTGAGATAATAAAATAATGGGGTGCCTTTATAGGCAGTATATTTTTCACCTCTGCAGCATTTGCAACTATATATTCCACCTTTATATCCTTATAAAGTGGTTTTAATTTATCTGCAAAGGCTTTGATTTCTTCAAGCTGTTCCTCCTTAAGCGGTGTCATATCATATTTCCGTGTAGATTTTCTTTTAAAGATATAGTCATATAAATTCATAGTCTTAACCTCTCCTATTTCAAGTTAGTATATTTTAGAAAACGAAAAGGACAGGCTCCCCCATCCCTTTCTACACTAGTATAATTTATCTGTAATAATACTTGCAGTCTTTTCCTTATTTATACTGCTAGCTTCTGCAGTCTTTCGAAAATACTCTGTATAGAGTATGTCTATGAGATAAAGCTGTGCTATCTTTGTAGCCATGGCTCCTCCCTGAAAGGGATTCTCATTAACACCAATTAGCAATACCACATCTGCATAATTAGTTATAGGAGACTTTGAAAAATGCGTAATACACACTGTCTTTGCTCCAGTACTTTTAGCCGTCTTTAATATATCTACGGTGTCCTTAGTACTTCCTGAATGAGAAAAGGCTATAGCAACATCCTTTTTAGTCAAAAGACTTGCCTGCATGGCTTGAAGGTGGTTATCAGAAACCATATCTACCTTAGGCGTGATTCTCATAAATCTAGCCTTTGCGTCTAGAGCTGTTACACAGGAACCGCCCACTCCAAAGAAAAGTATTCTGTTGGCCTTTATCATAAAATCTACGGCCTTTCTTATGGCATTGTAATCTAGTAGATCAAAGGTCTGATTTAAGGCCATGGTGCTTTTACTTAGTACCTTCTTACAAACTTCTTCCTCAGAATCGTTTTTTGTAATCTCCTCATATAGTTCCTTGTACATTTCATCGGCTTTTTCCACTCCCTGAGCTAGGGTTACCTTAAAGCTTTGATAGCCTTTAAAGCCTAGCTTTCTGCAAAAGCGAAGTACCGTTGCTTCACCAACCTGAGCCTGATCTGCCATGTCCGTTATGGAGGTGTAGATTACAGACTTAGGGTCCTTTAGCACTAGCTCTGCTACCTTGTACTCTGAGTTTGTAAAGGCCTTCATATTAGAGTTAATTAGGGCTATTATATTTGTCACTGCGGGCATAGTCATATTCTTCCTTTTCCTAAAATTTAATAAAATTTACATAACTTATTATCTTACATAGGGATAGTACTTGTCAAATAATAGAGCATTATATTCATCACAGCCGTCTAGGTTGGAGCTCTTAAACACTGGGGGCTTAACTCCTGCCTTAACCATAATGTCTACAACGTTAGCTATAATCGCCTGAGCTATAGCTATACCACAAAAATCTGAGGTAGGTCCCACTGGAGTATCAAAGTTCTCCACATAAAAGGAGGCATCTCCCATCTCTCCACAGTTGTCTATGGTAACATCAGCAATTTCATACATCTTAAGACCGCTCTCATGCCTTGAAGCCACCTGGGAGGAATGGGTCATAGAGGTAAGTGCAATAACATGGGCTCCCAGCTTTTTAGCCTCAATACAAACCTCTACTGGCAGGGCGTTTCTCCCAGAATTTGATATAACCATAATGGTATCTCCCGATTGTATTTTGTGAAGCCTTACAAGGGCTGCACCATAACCATGGAGTCTCTCTAGTGCTGTACTCTTTGTGGGCATTTCATGAACCATTAAATCCGGCTCCAGCATACCCTTAACTAGTGCAAGTCCTCCGGCCCTTACGTATAGCTCTTCTGCTACAAGATGGGAATGACCTGTGCCGAATACATAGAATTTCCCACCATGAAGACAGGATTTTGCTGCAAAGGCTGCTGCTTTTTCTATGTTTTCTACCTGGGTATCAGCAACCTTGTCTAAATATTTGGACATGTGCTCAAAAAATCTTTTAGTTAAATTCATATTAGTTCCTCCTTAATTTTTTCTACTATGCTTTTTACAAGATATTCACCCTGACCTTTTTCAAAGGGTGTAGAGCTTACCTCATAACCGCCTGCTGCATAAACTGAACTATCTGGTATATAGCCCATATACCCTCCTCCATAACAGCAGATTATTACTCGGCAGCCTTGAAGCTCCTTTTTTATATAGCTTCCCAAAGAGTTAAATAGTTCACCTGGAATATATACAAATACTACATCTGCAATTTTTAAGGCTGAAAGCTTAATTGGAACTGAACACAATTTTTTGCAGCCCTCTTTAAGATGAATAAGGTTCACTATGCCTTCCTTTTTAGCACTAATTAATCTAATTTCACTCAGTGAGCTGTTTTTTTGCTGAAGCTTTTTAATAGCCTCCTCTTCCCTTAAAAGCTCCTCCTTAAGTGCTTCCTTGGATGGCAGCTCCTTAAGCTTTAATCTTACTGTAAAGCTAGTACTCTTTAGCGCATAGGGCTCAGCAAGCTTCCAGGAACTTGCACAGCAGCTCTTTATGCTGTTTATGAGTCCATAAGACATATGATTTACTTCTTCATAGGTAGATTCTCTTCTCGTAAACCTAGTACTTATATCCCCACAGGCTCCATTCATGAAAAATGCAAGCTTTGCAACTCGTTCCATGATGCTACTCACCACCCCTGGATAATCTCCTGATATCTTCTTATTGTCACTATTTAATATGGTTGGGTGGCAGGGGTAATTGTATATAATAATGTTTTCTCCATTTTGCTTTCTAAAGTTAATTGCACTTAGGGTGGTATCTACCGGTAAAGCTTTATCTATCCTGCTTTTTCCAAGGTCGCTATATGGATATTGACAATACCTTATATCACAGTAATCCATGTCAGCTATTGCTATACCCACTCCTTGAGTAATCTTTTTAATAATACTTTCAGTATAGACTCTATCGTATTCTCCAAAAACAAAAGTGAAGCTTTTAAAAAATCCGCTAGTTTTCATAATACCTGCAGGTCCTGAGTGAGTATGAGTACTGTTTACAAATATCCTTTCCCTATCTATCTTAAAGGAGCTCTTTAAGTGCTTTGAAAGCAGTGAGATAAAGTTATAATCCACTGCTACTAAATCTAAGGAAACTAATATATGAGTTTCACTATCTTCATTTATTGCTATGATTCGAGCATATAGTTTATCAAGAACTCCATCAGAGGTACGAAGTCCTTCATATCCACCCAGTTTTATTCCTGGATATGGTGTTATGTCTACCTTTGCACATCCTATTTTCATAATATTCACCCCTCATATATGCAAAAAAGCCAGGTCAGGTAGAAACCTACGCTGACCCGGTATTTTTACACTGTCACTTCCTCTATGGCCTTTACAAATCTTCCAGTTATTTCGTGTGGTCTTGTTATGGCTCCTCCTACTATTATAGCATATGCTCCAAGTTCGAAGGCTTTTTTTGCATGATCAGTGGTCCAAATTCTACCTTCTACCATAAGAGGTACGGATAACTTACTGCTGAGTGCACTGATGAGCTCAAAATCTGGTCCATCAGTTTTTTTACTATAGCTTGTATACCCTGAAAGTGTAGTACTAACAAGATCAGCTCCTGCTTTTTCAGCATTTAATCCTTCCTCTACAGTAGATATATCTGCCATCACCAGCACATTAAGCTTTTCCTTTATTTCCTTAATGAGCTCCCAGGTAAATCTCCCCTCCGCATTTTTACGGAAGGTGCAGTCTATGGCAATGATGTCTGCTCCAGCTTCGCATACAGCCTTTGCACTTTCAAAGGTTGGTGTAATATATACATCACAGCCTTCAGTCATCTGCTTCCATATGCCTATTATAGGTAGGTTTGTCTCTTTTTTAATGCTTTTTATATCCTCCGGACCATTGGCTCTTATGCCAACAGCACCGCCAATTTTAGCGGCCAAAGCCATCTTGGCCATATAACCGGGAACACATAGCGGTTCTCCTTCAAGTGCTTGACAGGACACTATGAGCTTTCCCTTAAAGCTGTCAATTAAATTCATACTATTCACCTATTCTTCTTTAGATTTAACCAAGTATCTTAAGTGCGGATAGTATAAGTGCTACCACAAATATTCCAAGTATAAGCTTGTTTGGAGTAATTTTCTTTCTTAAGAGCTTTACTAGTATTAAAGTAGAGATTAATGGTAACATGCTTGGAAGAATGCTATCCAATATTTCCTGAACCTTAAACACCTTATCTCCAGCTGTAAATTGAAGTCCAGTCTTAACATTGATCCACTGAGCAACCAAAACACCAAGAACCATAAGTCCAAGTACTGCTGCTCCTTCAGAGATCTTTTGAACAATGTTGTTCTTCTTCATGTCTTTTAACATCTTCATTCCAACATTGTAGCCATAGTTTAAGGAATACCATCTGAAACCGAAGTTCAAAATGTTCCAAGCTAAAAGGAATATGATAGGTCCTAATATACTTCCTTGAAGTGCAAGAGCTGCACCGATACCTGCTAATATTGGTCTTATAGTTCCCCAGAACAGTGAGTCACCTATACCTGCAAAAGGTCCCATAAGTCCTACTTTTACATTGTTTATAGCATCTTCAGTGTCAATACCCTTGGCATTTTGTTCTTCTAATGCTATAGTTGTTCCTAATATGGGCTCAATCATCCATGGATGAGAGTTATACATTTCCATGTGTCTTTTCATGGCTTTCTTTCTTCTCTCTTCATCTGGATATAGCTTCTTAATTATTGGAGTCATGGAGTGTAGAAATCCCAAAGCTTGGAATCTCTCGTAGTTAATAGAAGCCATTTCAAACATAGATCTCCAGTATACCTTATTAAGGTCACTTTTAGTTATTTTTACGTCATCATTAACTTCAATATTCTTGCTGTCTACATTAACTTCTTCTAAGTTGTTGTTTATTTCAGACATATTTACTCCTCCTTCCTCTCTAAGCCTTGGCCTTGGCTTTAGTCTTATCTTTGTTTTCAAGAATGATGTTTACATAGATAAGAGCTACAGCTAAACCTATTACTGCTACGGATAACAAGGTTCCATGGAAGAATGCTGCCATTGCGAAACCTACTATAAAGAATGGTACAAGCTTCTTGTTGCTCATCATTACAAACAGCATTGCAAATCCAAGAGCTGGTAGTATTCCTCCTGCTACTGTGAACCAATTAGTTAGCCATGCTGGCATCTTCTCAACTAGGAACTTTACTGCATCTACTCCAAAGAGTATAGCTAGAAAAGCTGGGATAAAGCCCTGTAGGAAGAATAAGAAGGAACCAAGGTAATGAAGTCTGTCTGTACCCTTGAGGTCGCCCTTTTCAACATACTTATCTGCTTTATGCATAAGTCCTGTGTTGATAGTCCAGATAAACATCTGAAGCATTTGAGCTGCCATTGCAACTGGAATTGCTAAGGTTATTGCTACCTTTGCATCAATTCCTGATAAAATTCCCAAAGCTGTTGCTATGGAAGTTGCAGAAGTGGCATCTGGTGGCACTGCTGCTCCTACTGGGATTGTTCCCAAGTAGATCATCTCGATGGATGCTCCAATAAATAGTCCTGTTTTTACATCTCCTAGAATAAGTCCTATTACCGTACCAACTACTACAGGTCTGGAGATCATTGTTTGTCCCCAACCATAGATATCCCATTCAAGGATACCTGCAACTAATGCAATTAGTAAGGCTGTGAAAAATAGATGCATTTGATAATTCCCCCTTTTATAAATTTTATTTTAAATTAAAAGGAAACGTATTTAGTTAGAGCTTCTTTTTCATTCATAGGAGCTACCTGATAAAACAAGCTCACTCCCTTGCTCTTTAGATATTTTAAGTCTTCAATGTCATTGCTATCTAGACATAGTGCCTTATTGTATTGAGTCTTACCCTCAGCAAAGTAAACTCCACCTATATTTAATTCTCCTATTTCAATTCCTGCTTCCACCATACGAACTGCGTCCTTAATATATCTATAGACCACCATGGTTTTGCTGCCTTCTAGCTCATCCTCTTCTATAAGCTCCACGGCCTCATCTACTGAGCAAATTTTTAAATCTATACCTGCTGGGGTTGCAAGCTCTAATAGCATAGCTTGAGTTTCATCCTCAGCAATCTCATCATCAATTACAACGATTTCATCTATGCTTAGAAGTCTTGTCCAAGCTATTGCTACCTGACCATGAATCATTCTACCGTCTACTCTTGAAAATATAATTGACATTTTACCAGCCCTTTCATTTATTATTTGATTACCTGTACTCCATCTCTACCTGCTGCTGCAATCTTCTCTATAAGCTCATCAGTTATAGCCTCATCCTTAGATAATAGTGCCTCTAAAAGCATAGTAAGATTTAAGCCTGTGAGCAGATGAATTTTATATTGCTTTGAAAGAAGAAATGAAACGTTGCAGGGGGTCCCTCCTCTAAGGTCTGTCAAGAACAGTATATCTTCACCCTGAAAATCTTCTAGTTTTTCTGTAACCCTTTTCTTTAAAGCTTCCATGCTATCTTGAGGATAGAAATTAATGGCCGCTACAGAATTTTCATCTTGTGTTCCCAGTATCATTTCTGCAGATTTTAATAAATAAGTTGTGAATTCTCCATGAGCAATTAGTAAAATCTTCATGGTTATTTTGCCCTCCTGTACTGCTTTTGTTTTCATTAACATCATTTTAGCACCCTAAAGTAAGTTTGTAAAGATTTTCTCCAACTTTTTTTAAAAAAATTAAAATTTACTCCAACTTAGCTTGCTTTTGAAGTTTTACTCCAGTATTTATTTGTCATTTTTACAAAACAAAAACACCCTATAAGAGTTATCTCTCAAGGGTGTTGAATTTCCAGAAATATTATCTTCTGAATCCTCTGTTGTTGTTCTGCTGCTTTCTTGCTCTTCTGCAGTCAGGACATCTCTGTGGTTCATTTTCAAAGCCTTTTTCTTTGTAGAAAGCCTGCTCGCCTTCAGTGAAAACAAACTCTTTTCCGCAATCTTTACATACTAAAGTCTTATCTGCCATTTCAACATTCCTCCTTTTTCTAATATGATAAAGATTTAAAAACTGATTGACATAACGTTCCTAAAAGAGGAAATGTTGTGAACCGTATCAAATCTTTTTACTTATAACTTTTATTATAAGTACGATTTAACTATATCACATCTACCATTACTATGCAATGGTTTACCATGTTTTTTTCTTCTCTTTTAAGAAGGTATATGTACTGTTTTTGAATCTACGTCTACTTTGCAGCTCTTTGAACCTTAACAACCTTACCCTTGATAGTAATATGCTGTAGTGCCTCTAAAACCAAGTCCCCTTTTTTCCCTAAAATATCCACATAAGAGATATTATCTTGTATATCTATTATGCCTATATCTTCAGAAGTTACTCCTTCTATACTGGTAATAGCACCTACTATATCTCCTGTTCTTATTTTTTTCTTCTTTCCCGCATTTATGTATAGTTTTGTGATTTCCTTGTTAAGCTCCAGGCTTTTACTTTTCTTTAGCTTTGGTTTTGCCTTTAGCTTTTTTAAAAAAATCTCCTTACCTCTTGCAATTTCCTCCTCAGAAGCAGCTTCCCTCCAAGGAATACTAAAGCCAATATATTCTTCAATTTCCTCTAGTGCTCTTTTTTCGTAAGGGTAAACCAAGGTTATGGCAGTACCACCACTACCTGCTCTGCCTGTTCGTCCAATTCTATGGACATAGCTCTCCTTTTCGAAGGGGACATCATAGTTTATTACGTGAGTTACCTCTTCTATATGTATCCCTCTTGCAGCCACATCTGTAGCTATCAGTATGGGGAACTCTCCCTTTTTAAAGCTCTTCATTGTTGATAATCTTTCACTTTGCTCCATTCCTCCATGAAGTGCTCTGCAAGGGTATGCTTTTTTCTGCATATCCATAAGCAGCTTATCTACAGCTTCTTTTGTATTGCAAAATATTATTAAGCTGTCGGGGGCTTCACTATATAAAATTTTATATAATAGCTCAAGCTTATTCTCCTCCACCTCATAATAGAGCTGCTTTATCTTATCCACAGTGAGGCTCTTGCTTTGTATCTCTATACTCTCAGGTTTTCTCATATAGCTATTGCAAAGCTCTTCAATTTCACTGGGTATAGTAGCTGAAAACAACATGGTTACTCTATTTTCCGGAAGTTTTTCTATAATAGCCTCCATCTGCGAAATAAAGCCCATGTTAAGCATTTCATCACCTTCATCTATTACCAGGTATCTTATTTCATCAAGCTCCAAAGTACCACGTTCTATATGATCAGAAATCCTTCCGGGAGTTCCAACTACAACGTGAATTCTTTGCTTTAGTTCCTTCACTTGAAGGCTCATGGGTTGTTTTCCAAAAACTGCTGCACATCTTATCTTTTTTAGTCTGCCAATGTCTGCTATATCTTCTTTCACTTGAAGGGCCAGTTCCCTTGTAGGTGTTAGAACTAGAACCTGAGGTTTTTTCTTGTTAAGTTCAAGGTTTTCACATATTGGTATGGCAAAGGCTGCAGTCTTACCGCTGCCAGTCTGTGATTTTACTATTATATCCCTATTACTAAGTACATAGGGAATAACTCTTCTTTGCACCTCTGTGGGATTTATGTAGCCCAGCTTATCTAAAGCAGTCAATAGTTCCTCACTAAGACCAAAGCTTTTAAATGTTGTATTTTCCATATATTAATCCTCACCTATTATATTTATTTTTTTATTAGTTTGTCCTGTATTTATACTTTTTAAACTGTATATAGTATTTTCCCACCCCTTGCTTAGTGTTAGTGTCTATGATACTATAGTTGTGAAGTTAAATATAGTTTAACACAGGGGGGCTGGTTGTTCCAGCTGAGAGTAAGAAAGAAATTCTTTGACCCTAAACCTGATCTGGGTAATGCCAGCGTAGGAAGTTGTTTGTGAAGGTGTATTTATAAACACAAGTCTTGCGGACTTGTGTTTTTTTCTTTCCCCCTAAATAATTTTGAAATAAGGAAGGTGTAAAAATGAAAAAAGTATTAACCATTGCAGGCTCGGACTGCAGCGGAGGAGCAGGGATTCAGGCTGACCTTAAGAGCTTTAGTGCTCAAGGAGTCTTTGGTATGAGTGTTATTACCGCCATCACTGCTCAAAATACCCAAGGAGTATTTGCTGTGGAGGATATGTCTCCCGAAATAATAGGCAAGCAGATAGATGCCATCTTTGATGACATAGAAGTAGCTGCGGTTAAAATAGGCATGGTGTCTCAAATTTCCTCCATAGAAATAATTTCTGAAAAACTAAAACAGTACAAGCCAAAAAATATTGTGCTAGACCCTGTTATGATTTCTAAAAGCGGTTATTCCCTGCTTAAGCCCCAGGCAAAAAGTGCTTTAATAAAGCTTTTGCTTCCCCTGTCAAAGCTTCTAACTCCAAACATTCCAGAGGCAGAGGCCATACTAGAGGAGGTGCTTAATAAAAGCTTTAAAATAAACAATCTTGAGGATATGAAAACCGCTGCTAGAGAGATACAGGAGCTTGGCCCAAAGTATGTACTTATTAAGGGTGGGCATATGAGCGGAAATGCCCTTGACCTTCTTTTCGATGGTAAGAATTTTTTTACTTTTGAGTGTAGCAGAATCCCTACAAAAAATACTCATGGTACAGGTTGTACTCTCTCCTCTGCCATTGCTGCTAACCTAGCACTTGGCTATTCTGTAGTGGAAAGTATAGAAAAAGCCAAGGAATATATCACCATTGCCATAGAGCATTCCTTAGACATAGGTAAGGGAGTGGGACCTACAAATCATTTTTATTCTCTTTACAGAAAGGCAGGTTTAAATTATGAATAACAATAATAAATTGTCCTTTTGGAATCTTGTCTTTCTTTGGTGTGGTGCTGCCATCTCCATTGCAGAGATACTAACTGGAGGCTTTATTGCACCGCTAGGCTTTAAGCTTGGTCTAACAGCAATATTAGTTGGACATCTTATAGGTACTACCATCTTTGTGCTAGGCGGAATAATAGGTATCCGAGAAGAAATACCCTCAATTACTTCCACGAGAATATCCTTTGGCCTCTATGGTACCTATCTCTTTTCTATACTAAACGTGCTGCAGCTGGTGGGATGGACTGCAGTTATGATAAAATCTGCTGCATCATCGCTAAATGCCATAAGTATTAATCTATGGTCTATAAATAACATAACCCTTTGGAGCATATTGATTGGTATTCTCACAATACTATGGATTGCCTTTGGCTTCACAGGCTTTAAAAAGCTCAATACTGCAGCAGTATTTCTGCTCTTTTTATTAACTTTGGTACTGGGATGGATAATATTTAAAGATAGTAATGTATTTACTGCTAAGTCCACTGGAGATATTTCCTTTGGGGGAGCTTTAGAGCTTTCAGTGGTTATGCCTCTATCCTGGCTTCCACTCATTGCAGATTATACCAGATTTGCAAAAAGTGAAAGAGGAGCAGCCTATGGAAGCTTTATTGGTTATTTCCTTGGCAGCTCTTGGATGTTTATCATAGGTCTTGGAGCTGCTATTATATCAAATAACCCTGATCCCTCTGCTCTTATGCTTACAGTAAATCTTGGAATGACAGCCTTTGGTATAGTAATTTTATCCACTATAACTACTACCTTCCTTGATGCCTATTCTGCAGGGGTTACATTTTTAAATATAATGCCCAAGGTCAATGAAAAAGCTGCTGCTATAGTTATGGCTGGAGTTGGAACCATTCTTTCCTTGGTATTTCCCATAGATAATTACACAGATTTTCTATATGCCATAGGTTCAGTTTTTGCTCCACTTTTTGCAGTACTGTTGACGGACTATTTTATTGTTAAGAAGCAGACAAAAATTGTAGATAACCTTTTGTTAAACCTAGGAGCAGCATTTATATGGGCCATAGGAGTAGCATTTTACTACCTATTTATAAAGCTAGACTTTTTTCTTGGAGCCACAGCTCCTAGCATGGTACTTACAGGACTATTATATTTTATTAGTTGGAGGTATATAAACAAATGGAAACTACTGAAAAAATCCAGCAGCTTTTAAGCTGCATAAAAGAACAGAACCCTCTCATACACCACATAACAAATTATGTTACTGTAAATGATTGTGCCAATATAGTACTGGCACTTGGCGGCTCCCCAGTAATGGCTGATGCTATAGAAGAGGTGGAGGCTATGGTATCCATAGCTTCTGCACTGGTAATAAATATTGGTACCTTAAATTCAGAAGTGGTGAAGTCTATGATAAAGGCTGGTAAAAAGGCTAATGAGCTTGGAATCCCCGTAATATTAGATCCAGTTGGAGTGGGTGCAACACCTTATAGAAGAGAGGTTGCAGAGGAGCTTATAGGGGAAATTAAATTTTCAGTAATTCGTGGAAACCTTGCAGAAATAATGGTTCTCTGTGGTTTGGAATCTATTTCTAAGGGAGTTGATTCCAATGAAAATTCCTCTCAAGGCTTAACTGTTGCAAAAAATGCAGCGAAGCTTCTAAACACTGTAGTGGCAATAACAGGTGCTGTAGACTATATTTCAGATGGTGAAAAAGTTATCTGTCTTGAAAATGGGGATAAAATCCTCACAAAGGTAATAGGTACAGGCTGTATGAGTACCTCTCTTATAGGCTGCTATTGTGCCGTTACTAAGGATTATTTAACTGCTGCTGCAGCTGGAATATTATCCATGGGCATAAGTGGAGAAATTGCACTAAAGCATATTATGAGAGGAGAAGGCAGCGGCAGCTTTAAGGTGCATTTATTGGATGCTATTTATAATCTTTCTAAAGAAGACATAAAGGGGATGAGTATGCTTTATGAAAAATAGAATAGATTATTCTCTCTATTTGGTCACAGATAGAGACATACTGGGTAAAAGAGATATCTGTACTGCTGTAGAGGAGGCAATTTTAGGTGGAGTCACCATTGTTCAGCTAAGAGAAAAGCATATATCTTCGCTGGATTTTTATGAAATTGCACTTAAGGTGAAGGCTGTCACTGATAAATACAATATTCCATTACTTATAAATGATAGACTAGATGTAGCCCTAGCTGTAGATGCAGCTGGAGTACATCTTGGTCAATCTGACTTTCCCTGTGAAGTAGCACGAAGGCTAATAGGCAGGGATAAAATACTGGGCTTTTCTGTTTCTACCCTTGAAGAAGCAATGGAGGCTGAACAAAGTGGAGCAGATTATCTAGGAGTTGGAGCCATGTTCCCCACTTCAACAAAGCTTGATGCCTGTACTGTAAAGCTAAAAACCTTAGAAGAAATAAAAAAGGCTGTAAATATTCCTATAGTGGCCATTGGTGGTATAAATGAACAAAATTATACCGCTTTAGAGCCCTCAGGCATAGATGGTATTGCAATAATATCTGCCATTTTAGGTAAAGTGGATATAAGAGGCGCAGCCTCATGCTTTAAACTAAAGCTAAAATAAGTGTAAATGAGCCTCAAAAAAATTTGAGGCTCATTTTTAATATTCATAGTTATGGACGTTTTCACAAAGGGTTATGTGTATAGGATTTCCCTCTAACACCTTCTTATAGGAACATAAAAATTCATTTAGCTCATTATCCATAAGGTCTATCTTACCCTCACTTCTAATTATAAGGCTTTCTCCATCTATTATTATAAATAAATTATTTGTTTCATTTTTTATATAATAGGTGCTTATATTTTTAAGACCTATCCTATCCTTATACTTTTCCTGAAAGCCCAGAGATTTTCTTATGGTCTCGTAGCTTTCTACCTTTGTATTTAGATTTAGAGCCTTCATCTGCTCCTCCAGCACCTCTGTACTTAAGCCATATCTCTCCATAAGTTTCTTCTGCATATTAAAGAATTTTTCCTGAGAAATATTATTCTCCTCCATGTATTTTAATATTTCCCTGGAAAAATCACCCATGGATAACTCTCCTTGAGCTACTGAATAATAAAGATTATATATATACTGTTCAAATTTATCCACATCTTTATCCTTGGCAGCATTTTTCAATTGGTTAAAATCTATTACTCTATCCAATTCAATTCTCTCCCTTCTTAATACTGAACTAGCTTTGTAATCTTATTATAGCAAAACCGTACTGCAAAAACAGTACGGCAAAATTTGAAATTATTGTGTACAAAGTCACACTATCTTTTGGGGTAGCAAATAAAGGCTGGTGATGGCCTGGTCCTTGACATAAATGGAATAATAAGCAGAATAGCCACTATTATTATAATCACTAAGGGGTCAATTCCTCTATGCTCTTCCTGCTCCTCCTCATCCTTAACTTTTAAATAGAATTTGTTTTCATTTTTATTCTTGCAGCCGCAGTTTTTTATTTGATTATCAGCAGTTTTATTTATGCTATTATTCACCTCATTCATAATAATTTTCTCCTATAATTATTAGTATTAGAAGTATGGAATTATCCACTTCCTACTACTATAATATTATGTTTTCACTATTAGTGTACTGTTGTAATAAGTTAATCTATAAAAAATCCTTTATAACACATAATACTGTTGCATTTCCTATGCATTTGAATATTATATGATATGGACAGTATATTCTGATTCATAATTCATGGTATACAAGCATAAGGAGGTAATTATGTCAGATATTGATGAAGTAGTTGATGTTGTTCAAACAAGTGATGGCTGTCCACGATCTAACCTTAGGCACTCCTGTGAGGTTTTTATAGATTTTACTACCCGGCTAATTCCACCCCCAAGAGAAAATACAGTTACTTCTGAAGCTGAGGTAGAGGTTGAAATTGAGAAGGTCTGTGTTTGCAAGGTGCTTTTGACTGGTGTTCTTCATAAGACCATTAGATATGATGAGGCTTTAAGCTTTGCTTTTTCTTCTTCCTTGATTACCAAACATAAGGATATACCATTTAGTTGTTATATAGATGTTTCGGATGCAATGGAAGATGACAAATTTGAAATAGTTGGGTCCGGTGTAATATGCAGTGATGTTAAGGTTGATAGTGAGGAGGAACACTGCAGTGATAGTTCTATATTAAGGCAGTGGGATATAATTAAAATTATAATTCAAAGAGTTAGCTGATATTAGGATCAACCCCTAATATTCCCCCCTAGGCTGTGGATTTATATCCATGGCCCTTTTTATTATAAAAATGAGCTCCACTCTCAAGGTGAAGCTCAGATACTTTATTTTGCAGGTTTTGGTCCAAAGTATTGATAATAATAGCAGAGCAGTCTTCCATTGTAAAGCTTTCTATTTTTATCTGACTTCCTGCCAAAGGCTCTTTCAAACTCAGGGTGTGAGGTAATAACGAAATATGACCAGCTATTAAGCTTACTAAATACTTCTCCCATGGTCTTGTATAACTTTTCAGCTTCTGACGCATCTCCTAATCTCTCTCCATAAGGAGGGTTAGTTATAATGAAACCATATTTTTTATTGCTACTAAATTCCCTCATATCAAGCTTCTGAAATACAACATAGCCATCTACCCCAGCTTTTCTAGCATTTTCTCTGGCAGTTTTTAAAACTCTCCCGTCAATATCAGAGGCTAGTATCCTAAATTCATCATTTTTAATAGAGCTTCTAGCATGTTTTCTAATGTCCTCCCAAAGCTCCTGTGGTATTATGTCCCACTGTTCAGAAATGAAACTTCGGTTTAATCCTGGCGCCATATTTCTTCCTATCATAGCAGCTTCTATGGCAATAGTACCTGAGCCACAGAAGGTGTCTGCTAAAGCCCTTGATGGATCCCAGCCACTTAAAAGCACCAAAGCTGCTGCTAGCGTCTCCTTCATGGGAGCTTCTCCAGCTAATTCCCTATAACCTCTTTTATGAAGTCCCGCTCCTGTGGTGTCTAAGGTCAAAGTAACTATGTCCTTTAAAATTGCCACCTCAATTTTATATTCCACTCCATCCTCAGAAAAAATATCTCTTCTATACTTTCTCTTCATGGCCTCTACTACAGCCTTCTTAACTATAGATTGACAGTCTGGAACACTATAGAGCTTAGACTTTACAGATTTTCCCACTACATGCATAAAGCCTGTTATGGGTATTATATCTCCCCAATCTACTTTAAGAGTCCCTTGAAATAATTCTTCGAAACTCTCAGCCTTAAATTCTGCCATCTTTATAAGCACCCTATCAGCAGTTCTAAGCCACATATTGCAGGTGACAATATCCATCTCGTCCCCTTCAAAGGTAACTCTTCCATTTTCTATGGTCAAATCATCATATCCTAATTCCTTCAGTTCATTAGCCACCACCTTTTCTAGTCCAAAGGTAGAGGTTGCAATAAGTGTAAAATTCATATCCTATCTCCTATGTAAATAGACTTTATCTATAGTATATATTATATTCTATACTTTAAGCTATAATTTATCTGTTTTTACTGATAAATTATACAGGCTGCTCGTGGTAAGCAGCCTGCTCCAAATATTACTTTACCTTTAGCATTATAGTTCCTTGGCTTCTGTCATTAGCTTCACCGTTAACTGTTATTGTAAGCCCGAGCTTTGGAATGATGCGTCCTGCATCTGGTAATAATGGGTTCAAATAAGAGTTACTATCATCAAATATATGATTTGACTTAGTTATATTATCTGTAATTATTCTTCCGTTTATATTCGCATAATCTAATAACATATCTGCAGTCTTTCTTTGACTAAATGCTGCGTCATGCATTTGATACCTGGTTGCTGCCACTAAATCTGGTTTGCTATTATTTACATAATGCCATTTGTTAATTGATTGATCAGCATCAACAATTCCTAGATAACCCTCACCAGGATGGATTCCTGTCCAGTTGTCACTATAGAAGTCATCTGCATACCAAACAACTAAACCTGGATCGTAGCTCATTAAGCTGTTTCCTCTCTTAATATGGGCTAAGCCTGCATCTGAGCCCTTATTATTACGCCACTCTAAGAGGTAGTAATTTGCAGCTAGAACCTTTCCAGTATCACGAGTAAAGCCATTTAATGTGAATTTTGGAGTTCCTTCTACGTCATCTGAGAAAATAATGTTCCCATCTGCTGTTACCACAATATTGTCTACGTAGAAACCCTGTCCAAAGGAATAAAGGTCTGTTTCATACTCAAACTTTAACTCCATCTTTTTACCTGAGTATGCAGATAGATCAAATTCAGCATCTACCCAGCCATCTGAAGTCCCTGTTATTCCATTTGCTACCTTTACTATTGCTTGTGGATCTCTCTTCGTAGTGGTTATATTACCTGGAAGTGCAGTCCAAACATTGGTGCCCTGCTCTCTTACTTGAATAGAAGCAAAGTCCCAATATTCTTCTATATCATACCAGGTCTTAAAGGTAAGTTTTACTGAGCTTTTTCCTACTAAATCCAAATTAGTTGACATGGAGGTCTTATAGGCCTCACCATCTCTGCCCTTTCCACCATAGTACTCATAGCTTCCACTAACTGGCTTATTAATATCATGTGCTTTATCAGGCAATAAGACCTTTACATAGTCATTATTATTTCCCTTAATAGCTGCTTGGTCGAGAACATATTTTAACCCGCTCTTAGGGATATCCTTTGTGTCTATTGTTGCTCCATGCATCCAATTTCCACCATAGGTCTCTTGAAAGTAAAGCTTTCCGTAGGGGCTAAAGCCTGTAGGTTCTGTTCCAGGTACTTTACCAGCCCAGCTTCCTGAGGACATCAATGACCAGTATTCTATAGGCTCCCCAGCTCCACTGTATATAGTATCATACTCATCTGGCAACCCAAGGTCATGGCCAAATTCATGACAGAAGACTCCTGATGCTCCGTCCTCAGGCATTATAGTATATGCCCAGGCAGCAAGCTTTCCACCAAAGTTTGAGCTGTTTGAGGTAGCTCCTGGAATCGCAACAGGATTAGCAGCTAATCTTGAACTGTGGGACCATATGGAATCATCACCAAGTACTCCTCCGCCTGCTTCCTGTCCAACTCCAGCATGAACAACCATTAGGTGGTCTATTATTCCGTCTGGTTCATTTATATCTCCATCCTCATCTATATCATAAGGATCTTCCAAATCATAGTCTGCAAGGTTAACACCCTTATCCTTTGCAGCAGATATTAAAGCTTCATAAACAAAATATTTTGCATTGATATTATGGGAAGTTGCTGAATCTGCACCGTAATAAGCTGCTCCATTAGCTGCAGTATACCAGCCAAGCACAGTTCCCTCAATAGTGTAGCTCCCGCCAGATTGCTGCTCGTAAAACTGCTTCATGGACATTAAAAGCTCCCCATTGGGACCAACGTATCCATTATTGCCAAATATCATGTCTTGGTAATGCTTCTGTGCATAATCCTTATAATACATATCTGTTTCCTGAGGAGTTATTTGGCTATGCTTATAGTCCTTAAAATCCTCTAAGAGCACAAGAATTCTATCCTTAGTTACAGAGCCATCCCATGTCCTAGGCTTAGTTCCAGGAAACTTATTATTGCCTTTGGATGAACCATTTTTCTTGTTTTCCTCTTTAATCTTTCCTAATGCAAGCTTTTCTTGTTTGTTAAGCTGTGAGGGATCTTTAGCATATTCTTTTGCCATAGGCTGAAGGTATTCCTTTAGTGCCTTTAGTGCTTCTTCTTCACTAGCATTTGCTGCTATTTTTCCTGTCTTTTTAAGCATTTCAATTAGTCTTTCCTCATTGGCAATTGCCAGGTCAACTGTTCCATCCGAATGCTCCAGCTGAACATACTCTCCAGTGACTAGTTTGGGCTGCGCAATAGTTGTCCTTGGTGTGAATGTCAGTGTGCTTAGAACCAGGCTGCACGACATCAGTGTGCATAAAAGCTTTTTACTCATATACCCCTGTTTCCCCCTAAATTTAGTGCACCAGGTAATTTACATTATATTCCATGGTACCTATTTTAATTATATTATTACATTATATGGTAGTCAATATATGAACATAAAAAGGGTTGCTATTTTGAGTTATATTATAAAAAGACTTTATTTTTGTTAAAAACTATGGTACTATATTCATATATTCTAATATTATAATATATAGAAGTGTGGTGTAAAAATGATATATATAGTTTCAGGTATATTGGTTATAATGGTAATTGTAACTATAGCAAGGAAGGTGTCTGTTATGAATAATCCAAATGTAAAAAACGTTAATTCTACAGAGGCAAAGGAGCTAATTTCTTCAAATAAGGATATGCTAATCTTAGATGTTAGAACTAGAGATGAGTATGCCCAAGGACATATTCCTGGAGCAAAGCTTATCCCTGTAAATGAGCTTCCAGGTAAGGTAGCTTCTATAGAAAAATATAGAGATAGGCCAGTACTGGTCTATTGTGCTAGCGGTGGAAGAAGTCCATCTGCAGTAAGAACCTTGTTAGAGGAAGACTTTACAAAAATCTATCATCTATCTAGAGGATTTTTATCTTGGAGGTAAGATAACTATTTAAGTCAGCTTTTTTGCTGACTTAATTTTTTTAAGCGATAATTTGTTTGACAAAATGATACACTAAGTATAGACTTATATAGGTTTTCAAGAAAATATTGTATGCTAAGGAGATTGCTATGGCTATTTCATTTGATAAATTAGGTTTAGATCCTGCTTTAATTGAAGCAATGAAAATGGAGAACATTACTACTCCCACAGAAATTCAAGAATCTGTAATACCTCTTATACTTGACGAGGCTGATGTAATTGGTCAGTCCCAAACTGGCAGTGGAAAGACTCTTGCTTATTTACTTCCATTGTTTAATAAGGTGAGCAGTGAAAAGAGAGAGACTCAGGTCATAATTCTTGCTCCTACTCACGAGCTTGTTATGCAGATAGACAGGGAAATTAAAAAACTTGCAGCAAACTCAAAAATCCCCATAAATTCAGTACCCATAATAGGAGAAGTCAACATAAAAAGGCAGTTGGAAAAACTCAGAGAAAAGCCTCAGATAATAGTTGGATCCACAGGAAGGATTTTAGAACTTATTAAAAGTCGAAAGATTAATGCGCAGACTGTTAGGACCATCGTAATAGATGAAGGGGATAGATTACTAGATGAGCATAACAGTGGGGCAGTAAGAGAGGTTATCAAGACTACACTAAGAGATAGGCAGCTTCTAGTATTTTCTGCTACCATAAGCAATAGGGCATTAAATATAGCCAGTGAGTTAATGGTAAACCCACAGATTGTAAAAATAGAAGAGAAGAAAATAGTCAATTCCAACATTGAGCATCTTTATCTTATAGCTGAACAAAGGGATAAGCTAACAGTACTTAGAAAGCTTGTGGCAGCTGTAAAGCCTAAAAGGGCTATAGTGTTTATCAATAAAAGTGAGGAAATTGAGCTTACCACCTTAAAGCTTCAGTATCATCACTTAAGTGCCTATGGTATATACGGAAGTGCAAAAAAAGAGGAACGCAAAAAAGCCCTAGAGGGCTTTAGAAGCGGGAAAATTCAGCTTTTAGTAGCTTCAGATTTAGCTGCCAGAGGTTTGGACATAAAGGATGTCTCTCATATTTTTAACCTCGATTTACCTCAGGATCCTAAGGAATATCTTCACAGGGTGGGAAGAACAGGCAGAGCTATGAATTCTGGCACTGCTATTTCTATAGTTACCTTAAAGGAGCTAAGTCTTATTCATAAATATGAAAAAGACTTAGGCATAAATATCCTCCCAAAGGATATAGCTAGAGGTAAGGTATTGGATAGGAGGAACTCTAAAGACTTTCCTACTGTTTAACACTAAAAATGATTTAATCAATTATTACTCTAATTCTCCGCCAAGTTTTTAAACTGACTATAATATAGCTTATTATATACTCCTTTAGAATTAATAAGCTCTTCATGATTTCCCTTTTCCACTATTTCTCCATTATCAATTACCATTATGATATCTGCATCCCTTATGGTGCTTAATCTATGGGCAATGATAAAGCTGGTACGTCCTTTCATAAGCTTTAGCATTGCCTCTTGTATGTGAAGCTCTGTACGAGTATCCACACTGCTGGTAGCCTCATCTAAAATTAAAATGGAGGGATTGGCTAGTATAGCTCTTGCTATAGCTAAAAGCTGTCTTTGCCCTTGGCTTAAATTGCTTCCGCTTTCTGAAAGCAAAGTGTCATAACCCTTAGGAAGACGTTTTATAAAAGTATCTGCATTGGCCATAGCTGCTGCTCTTTGTATTTCTTCATCAGTGGCATCAAAGGTACCATATTTGATATTTTCCTTAATAGTTCCTGCAAAGAGATAAGTATCCTGAAGTACTATTCCAAAGCATTTTCTTAGACTGTCTCTGCTGTATTCCCTTATATCCACACCATCAATTAAAATCCTTCCTGCCGTCACATCATAAAACCTAGCAAGTAGATTCACTATGGTGGTTTTCCCAGCTCCTGTAGGCCCCACAAGTGCCGTACTGCTTCCCGCTGGAGCATCAAAGCTCACATTTTTAAGTATTGGAACATCCCTTCGATAGCCAAAATCTACAGCTTCAAAACGGACATGCCCATTGATATTATCCATGGACTTTGCACCAATTTTATCCTCTGGCTCCTCCGCTTCATCTAGTATTTCAAACACCCTTTCAGCTCCAGCCACTGCAGACTGCAGAGTGTTAAATATGCTTGCCAGATCGTTAAGCGGCCTTGAAAATTGCCTTGAATAGCTCAAAAAGCTGGCTATTATACCTACTGTAATCATATCTCTAACTGCTAAGGCGCCGCCTACTGCGGCTACTACTGCAAAGCCCACATTATTTATTACATTCATCAAGGGCATAACATATCCTGACCATATCTGAGCTTTGATACCAACATTGCAGAGCTTAGAATTAATCTCAGAGAATTTCTCTATTACCTTTTCCTCGTGATTGAATGCCTTAACCACAGCTATACCTGATATGGCCTCCTCCATATGTCCATTTAGTTTTCCAAGCTGAACTTGCTGTTCTTTAAAAAGCACCTTGGTCTTTTTTGCTATAACCTTTGTTAATATAAATACCATTGGCACCGTGATAACACTTGCAACGGTAAGCAATGGGCTTAATATCAGCATCATTACCAGAGCTCCTGTAATAGTGATGGAGCTTGACATAAGCTGAATGGTGGCTTGGGAAATAGTACTACTTATATTTTCAATGTCGTTAGCTAGTCTGCTCATTATTTCTCCATGAGTATGTATATCAAAGAAAGCTATAGGCAGCTTTTGAAGCTTCTCAAAAATTGATTCTCTAAGCCTTTGAACAATTCGCTGGGATACTCCTGCCATTAGCCACCCTTGAAGAAAGTTCATAAATGCATCTGCAACATAGGCTGCTATCAGGGTCACTACCATAATGCTGAGTATGTTAAACTTTACTACTCCTATTCCAGGGGAAATACTGTCTATAGCACGACCTATTAAGAAAGGAACTGATAAGCCTAGTGCAACGCTTATTAAAATAAAGATAAATATTATTACTAATAACTTTTTCTCACTTCCAAAGTACTTCCATAGCCTCTTCATGGTTCCTTTGAAATCCTTTGCTTTTATTACAGGTGCTCCTCTTAGTGCTCCAAAGTTTCTGCCTGGTCCATTCTGCATAACCCTATGCCTCCTTTCCTATCTGAGAAGCAAATATGTCCTTATAAACCTCACAGCTTAACATCAATTCTTCATGAGTGCCCATACCTGCTATCTCACCATCATCTAGTACAATTATACTGTCTGCCGTCATAACAGAGGTTATACGCTGAGCAATCACAATGGTTGTCATATCTGAGGAATATTTTTTTAGTGCTTCTCTAATCCTTGCTTCTGTTGACACATCCACAGCACTGGTAGAATCGTCTAGGATAATAATCTCTGGTTTTCTAATTAGCGCTCTGGCAATAGCTATACGTTGCTTTTGCCCTCCCGACAGGTTTACTCCTCCCTGGCCAAGCATCGTATTATAACCCTCAGGAAAGGCTTTAATGAACTCATGTGCCTGTGCTATGGAGGCTGCTTCCTCCACCTCTTTTATATCTGCTCTTTCTTTTCCCCATTTAATATTATCAATTATTGTTCCTGTAAAAAGTACAGTTTTTTGTGGTACTATTGCTATTTTGTCTCTAAGTTCTGATATAGGAATACATTTTACATCCACTTCATCCACTTTCACTGAGCCTTCAGCAACATCATAGAAGCGAGGTATTAAATTTACCATGCTACTTTTTCCTGATCCTGTAGACCCAATTACCCCTATGGTTTGTCCAGGCATGCAGCTAAAACATATATTTTTAAGTACTGGTTCACCACTGGCACCAGCATAGGAGAAGCTCACTTGATTAAAGTCAATTCTGCCTTTCACCTCATAGGACTTTTCTACTCCCAAAGCATCCACCATAGTATTTTTCTCTTCAAAAACCTCTGAAATTCTTTCTGCAGAGGCTCTGGCCCTTACAAACATGGTGATAACATTAGATATCATAATAAGGGAAAATAGAATCTGAGTCATGTAATTAATAAAAGCAATTATCTGTCCTACTCTCATGCCGCCGCTGTTGACTCTAAAGCCTCCCATCCAAAGCACTGCTACTATTCCCAAGTTTACAACAAGTGATATAGCAGGGGTAAAGGAAGCCATTACCCTCATGGCTTTGATGGAGCTATCTGTCAATTCCTTATTTGTTACTTTAAATCTTTTTTTCTCATAGTTGAAGGCATTAAAAGCCTTTACCACCCTTACTCCTGAAAGATATTCTCTCATTACGCCATTAACTTTATCTAATCTTCCTTGAACTCTTCTAAAAAAAGGATAGCCTATTCTCATATTAAGATAAATGAGTATTCCTATTACTGGTACAACCGCCACTAATATCAATGACATAGATGGGTTCAACATAGTAGCCATGATTATGCTGCCTATACATAAAAGAGGGGCCTTAACAAAGATTCTCATCATTCCATGAACGAAATTCTGAACCTGATTAATATCATTGGTAAGCCTGGTCATAAGGGAAGCTGGTTCAAATTTATCTATGTTGTCAAAGGAAAAACTCTGTACCTTAACAAATAGATCTGCTCTAAGCTCTGCTCCAAACTTTTGAGACACATTGCTAGATATTATGTTTCTTGAAACTGCAGCAGCCGCTCCCATTACCGTTATTGAAAGCATTATTCCACCCATATATTGTACGTAGCTCATATTTTTATTGGCTACACCCACATCTACTATTTTAGACATTATTGTAGGCTGCATTAAATCACAGAAGGTCTCTAGAGTTAGGAATATCACTGCAGTGCAAAATGGCTTCCAATACTTTTTAATATATTTCTTCAAAAAACGCATTCTTGTTCCTCCTATTAATTCCAATACACATATTCTTAATTATATAGTATTGTGGTTTTTAGTTCCATCAGTTCTAGGGCTGTTTATATTCTTTAATAAATATTCTAAGCTAAAATGTATGAATTTTGTTATTTTCCGTAAATAGTGGTATACTATATATATATTAGTTAAGCATAGTAAAGCAAAGTGATGAGATAGCAGAGTTTAATCCACCTTTCTATGGGGTGGCTTTTTTACTACCTAGGATTTTCTGTAATCCTATGCAGCTATATAAGATATTTTAGTTTATTGTAAAGGAGAATACTAATGGTGAAAAGAAATTATAGAATAAAAAAAACAATTTCTATGAAGCAATTTATTTCAGAATTGGGGGAAGGTTTCTCAGAGCATATGAAAAATAGACTTATGGATCTAGAGGTGCGATGTGTTCTAACTAGAAAGGATGAGCTCTATAGGTTTGACATAAAGCATGTAGAGCATACCCTCTATGATTGCAGTAATAGTGATGATGCAGATACTTGCAAAAAGGAATATGCTTTTGGACAGCTTGTGGTGCTTGAAAACCTCTTATATTTTTCTGAAGCGTGTATAGAGGCTCCTGGGGTAATGCAGTCCTCCGTGGTAAAAGAAATATACGATTCTCTAAGTAGTGAAAATATCATTGTTGATTCAGGTATCTCCTCTAAAAGAGTAGATGACAGCAATGTAGATTATGTAATTGACAGCATACTAAAGGTATGTCCAGAAGTATCAGAGGGATATCTTAAAATACTAAAAGAAATGTTTGCACTTAGAAGGAATTAATCCCCTTTTCTATTCTTTAAAATTATACTTAGATAAGTTGGAGGTAATAAATTGATTAACATAGGTGATTTCAATAAATTAGAAGTAGTTAGAAAGGTAGATTTCGGTTATTATTTGGGAGGTAATACTGGGAATACCTCCAATGATATACTGCTTCCCAACAGAAGCACAGAAGATAGGGAGCTAAATATTGGCGATGAGGTTGAAGCCTTTATCTATAGAGATTCTAGTGATAGATTGATTGCTACCCTGCATAAACCCTTTGCAAAGGTGGGAGATATAGCTTATCTTAAAGTAGTTTCTACTACCTCTATAGGCAGCTTTATTGACTTTGGTCTAGAAAAGGATATTCTAGTGCCTATGAAAGAAAAGTTATATCCACTGCAAAATGGTAGTTACTATCTGTTCTATATTTATCTAGATAAAACAGGGAGATTAGCTGCTACAACATATGTAGACAAATATCTTGAAACCACAACTGCCTATGGCGTGGGGGACACTGTAACGGCTACAGTCTACGGTTTCCAAACCAATAATAGTGTAATGGTAGCCGTAGATAATAAATATAGAGGTGTAATCCTAAGAAATGAATATTTCAACGAAATTAATGCTGGTGAAGTGCTAGAGCTGAGAGTAATTAAGCTTTATGATGATAACAAACTAGGGCTTACTCCAAGAAAATCTACAAAATCAGAAGTTACAGCCCTACAGGAAGCAATTTTAACATATCTAAAAAATCATGGTAATTCTATGCCATATAATGATAAGAGTTCTCCAGAGGAAATTTATGAGGAGTTTCATGTAAGCAAAAATTATTTTAAGAATTCCCTAGGCGGACTTATGAAAAAAGGCTTAATAGTACAAGATCAAAATGGAACAAAATTAAAGTAAAATAAAACCAGCGTAATTGCTGGTTTTATTTTGCTTAATTTTAGAAATATATATCTGAGAATTCGATGTGTACCTTCTCCACCTTACTGCCATACACTTTATTTGCAGCAGCTATTTCTTCGCAGCAAGTATAATTTTTTACTGGCAGCCTTATGAAAAAGCAGGTTCCCTCCCCTAAGGTGCTGCTAACCTCTATAGTTCCACCATGCATCTCCACTAAAGATTTAACAAGGGATAAGCCTATGCCACTTCCTTCTTGTCTTCTTGTAAGAGATTTATCAACCTGCTTAAATCTCTCAAAAATAAGTGTTAGCTGTTCCTCTGCAATGCCGATGCCGCTATCTTTCACTAAAATTTCAACAAAATCATCTTTATCAGAGACATTTACCATTACACTCCCACCATAATCTGTAAATTTTATGGCGTTAGAAAGTAAATTTAATATAATTCTTTCAATGCTATCAACATCGCAAAGCATTAACTTCTCTTCCACATCTGTGTCAAATACTATAGTTATACCCTTAACCTCGGAATAATCTACAATGGATTGTGTAATCTCCTCTACTATGTCTACTATATCCCAGCACCGAAAATCTAAGTGAAAAAAGCCTGCATCTATTTTCGTGCTGTCAATTATATTGTTTATTAATCTTAGCAATCTATAGCAGTTCCTTTTGGAGCTATCTAGATATTTTAACGCATATTCCTTTGGTATCTCTCCTCTTTTGGCAGCATCGTGTAACAGCTTGTTTGAGCTTAATATAATATTTAAGGGAGTTCTAAATTCATGAGAAAGATTTGCAAAAAATTCTGTTCTCAACCTATCAATTTCAATGGTTTCCTTCAATAGCTTTTCGCGTTCCATGGCTTTTTCTTTAATTTCTTCTAATTTCACTAATTCTGTGATATCTCTGCAGATAAAACAGGTCATGCTGGCACTTTCTGTTACAATAGGATAGCAAAACTCTTCAATAATGACCGTGCTGCCATCCCTTCTTTCTATTACTATCTTGTTAAATTTCTCATCATAGGGTATATTATTTAACACAAATTTATTTTCTGAATAATTTTTTATATGTTCATAGTTTTCTTCATTCTTCAAATGCGCTGGACATAGCTCCTTATATACATCCCAAAGGGTTTTATTTAAAACCTCTTCCTTTTTTAGCCACGTAATGCTCTCCATTTTTTCATTAAACTCGATTACATGTCCATCACCATCTATTACCATTATCCCATCTAATGATTGCTCCACTAAGCTTCTGTATTTTAATTCTTTTTCAGCTATTTCTTCATTGCTTTTAATGAGTTCATTTTGCAAACACTTATAGCTGGTAATATTTTGAGTATGCGCGGAAAAATAAAGTGGTTTGCCTTTCTTATCCTTTATTATTGAAGCATTCAGTATTGCCCATATAATCCTTCCCTCTTTATGTATATATCTTTTTTCCATTTCAAAAGAACATATTTTACCAGACAAAAGCTGTTCCGTATAATAAAGGTCTTTTTCTAGATCCTCAGGATAAGTGTAATCAGGAAACTTCATGTTTTTTAATTCTTCTATTGAAAAGCCCAGCATATCACAAAGAGCTTTATTTGCCCGAATAATTTTGCCCTCTAGGTTCACTAGCGCCATACCAATACTTGAATTATCAAAGCTATCATCAAAACACCTTTCCTTTTCATACAATAAGTATGTCTTATATTTATAAAATAAAACAAAAGAATAATGTAGCAGGTATATAATTATTAAAGTGGTGAAAAAAAGAGCATATAGCTGATAATTTCTATAGCCTATAAATACGTAGTTAAATATATTTATTAATCCAAACAATATAAAAATAATTCCTATGGTATATTTGCTAAATATAGTCTCTCCTTTATTAATTAGAATACTAATGGCTGTGTAAAAATCAATAATAAATAGAAATCCCAGATATGCTATTAGTCCATAATTATAATTAACCATATTTAGAAAGCATAGGGTGATAAGACCAACGTCAATTAGAAGACAAAGCAATAACCATAGAGGTATTTTTTTCTTTAATTGATATAAACAACACTTGCTGATAAAAATTGCGGAAAAGGTATTTATTAGCTGCTGAATGTAAATTAGAAAATAGGAATGATAATTATGTGATATGCCTATCGTTAGAATGCAACTAACTAGCAATAGACCTAACCCTGCAGATAGCTCAGTTAGATACTTTTTTCTCTCCATAAAGGATATTACCAAAGTTAACACAAAAGAAATGAGTAAAAGAGTAGTTAATGATATTTTAAGCAATAATAAAAATGATGGAGCTCCTACCATGACACTACCTTCTTTCGTTGTAAAACTACATATATCTATCATAATTTTATTTTAACTACTTTATTCGATATATAAAAGTAATTTTACAATACAAGTTTCAACAAATTACGCTAAAGTCCTGCTAAAGTATCACATTTTTATACTTTCCTTGAAAAAAAGGCAGCTTAATTGTAGCAAAACATTAAGCTACTTAGTAAGCTGCCTACTTCCTTATAATTATTCTATTTTACAAAATTGCTCCTTATACAGCTCTTGTGGCGAAAGCTAAATAGTTTCTCTCTTCTTCACTTAAATTACCACTTAGCTTATTATACACAAGCTTGTGATAGTCATTTAGCCACTGTCTTTCTTCCTCAGTAAGCATTTCAACCACTATGGGCTCTAAATCTATTGGACAATAGGATATTACGTCAAATTTCATAAACTTCCCAAATTCCGTCTCCATATATGGCACAACCAGCATGGTGTTTTCTGTTCTTATGCCGTGTCTTCCCTCTTTGTATATACCGGGCTCATTAGTAATTATCATTCCCTCAGTCAGCTTCACCGTGTTTGGTACTTGACTAAAGCCCTGGGGACCCTCATGGACACTTAGCAAGAAGCCTACTCCATGACCTGTTCCGCATTTATAGTCAAGTCCCCTATCCCACATTGGTTTTCTGGCTATTACATCTAGATTTGAACCTGTGGCACCATATAAGAAAATAGCCTTGTTTAGTGCAATATGTCCCTTTAATACAAGAGTATAATCTTCCTTTTCCTCCTGAGTAAGTTCCCCAAGGGCATAGGTTCTAGTTATATCTGTAGTCCCATCAAGATATTGTCCGCCTGAGTCTAACAGATAGAAGCCTCTTGGCTCAAGCACTGCACAATTCTCTTCTGTAGCCTTATAATGCATCATAGCTGCATTTGCACCATAAGCAGAGATGGTATCAAAGCTTATTCCGAGACAATGCTCCTGTTCTCTTCTTAGCTGCTCCAGCTTATCTGCTGCACTTAGTTCTGTAATTTCTATCTTTCTAAGGTTAGTCTTTAACCAGTATACGAACTTTACCATGGCAACACCATCTTTAACCTGGCAGTTTTCTAAGTTCTTAAGCTCTACAGCATTTTTTATGGCCTTTAGCTCTGTAGTTATATCTCTTCTTTCAATGCACTTAACCTGAGGTTTAATGGCTTCCTTAAGCCATAGATTAGTCTTGCTTGAGTCATATATAATAACAGCTTCTTCACCAAGTAAGGCTAAATCCTGAGCAACCTCTTCATAAGCCTTAATTTTAACGGCACTACTGTCTAATTGTTCTAAAGCTGCTCTGCTTAACTTACTCTTATCTACATATAGAGTACAGCTATTCATATCCATTAATAAATAGCTTAGAAATACTGG
The DNA here is from genome assembly GCA_002298125.1 of Clostridium sp. UBA701. Lineage (GTDB taxonomy): Bacteria > Bacillota > Clostridia > Clostridiales > Clostridiaceae > UBA701. The sequence continues at coordinate 73,378 of DBMJ01000001.1, forward strand.
GTTGTTAGGAACATCATTCCCTCTTAAATTTAAAAGCCAAGCTATGTCCACTAGAGATGCTATTAGGTAATGAGTTGCTCCCTCAGACACCATTTTTTCTCTTACTTCTCTTAGCTTCTCTAAGGCACTCTTTCCTGAAAATTTTACTTCATGAACAAATACCTCTTCCTTTGGAAGCTGTGGTCTATCCTTCCATAGCTTTTCAAATAGATCCTCTACTAGCTTTATCTTCAGTGCTTTTTTTTGTGCTATAGCTTTAAAATCCTTAAGTGCATCCACAGGCATAACCTTACCATTAAAGCCTATAGTATCGCCTGATTGGAGCTTATCACCTATCCACTCTGTATATTTTTTAACTCCTGGGATGCCCATTTTCTCAACTATGAAGCTAGATCCCTTTACCTGTCTTTCAGCTTGAATATGATATCTGCCATCTACCCATAGATGAGCTTCATCCATGGTAACAACTACAGTACCAGCTGAGCCAGTAAAGCCTGAAATCCACTGCCTGCATTTAAAATATTCACCCACATACTCACTTAAATGATTGTCACTGCTTGGAACAATGAAAGCATCTATGCCATTATCCTTCATTGCCCCTCTCAATAATTCTATTCTGTGATTGATGTTCATACTCATGCCCCCTAAATTTTAGTTGATATAATGTCTCACATAACTTCATTATAGATTTTCAAAATAAAATAAACAACCCAAATCTAATCTATTGATTTAAGACCTAACTACCTACCCTATATATTTCCATGTAGTTTCTTCCTTTGAGTCCTTTAATTCTATATTGTTCTTTAAAAGACCATCTCTGATTTCATCTGCTCTAGCCCAATCCTTATTTTTACGAGCATTATTTCTTTCAATTATCAAGAGATTAATCCAAGCTTCATCAATATTGCTAACTTTCACTTCCTCTAATAAAAGGTCTAGAGCAAAAACTTTTTCAAAATCTCCTATTAGATGAATCTTTTCAGAACTATTTAAGTCATCAGCCTTTAAAACCTCTGATAATACGGTAAAGGCATTAGGTATATTTAAGTCATCACTTATTTGCTCTTCAAATCTTTGTATATATGGCTCTATCTTGTTTCTATTTACTTCTTCTATTTTTGTTATACTATCAGTTACCTGTTTTATTTTGTTTTTTAATTTCTTTAAGGACTTTTGGGCTTCCTTAAGACTTTCAAAGCTAAATACCAGCTGTTTTCTATATCTTGACTGCAAGCAAAAATATCTATAGTCCAGCGGCGAATAGCCTTTTTCAATTAGCCTAGAAACTGTAAGAAAATCCCCACTTGATTTTGACATCTTCCCATTGTCTAATACTAAAAATTCCCCATGCATCCAATAGTTCACCCATTTATGTCCTAGTGCGCATTCTGACTGAGCAATTTCATTGGTATGATGAACTGGAATATGATCCACTCCTCCACAGTGAATATCTATAGTTTCTCCTAAATACTTAATTGACATAGCAGAGCATTCCACATGCCACCCTGGAAAGCCTTTACCCCAGGGAGATTCCCACTGCATAATCTGATTAGTAAATTTTGAGTTTGTAAACCATAATACAAAATCAAGAGGATTTTTCTTATAATGATCTATCTCTACTCTATTTCCTGCCTGAAGTTCTTCCATGCTCAGTCTTGCAAGCTTATTATAATCCCCAAACTTATCAATGGAAAAATAAATATTGCCATTGGCCTCATAGGTAAAGCCTTTTTCCTCAAGAATTTTAATGAACGCAATCATATCTTCAATATGTTCTGTAGCCCTGCAGATAACTGTAGGTTTCTTAACCTTTAGCCTTTCACAATCCTGTAAGAAGGCTTCCTCATAAAACCTAGCTATTTCCCAAACAGTTTTTTTCTCCCTGCTTGCTCCTAAGGCCATCTTATCTTCTCCAGAATCCCCATCAGACTCTAGATGCCCCACATCAGTTATATTCATAACATGTTTTACCTCATAACCAGTATATTCCAAGGCTCTCTTTAGAACATCCTCGAAAATATAGGTCCTTAAATTCCCGATATGAGCATAATTGTAAACTGTAGGTCCGCAGGTATATAGCCTGACCTTCTTGGCTTCTATTGGAATTAGCTCCTCCTTTTTCCCGCTTAAGGTGTTATAAATAAAAAAACCCATTTTCTTCACTCCTTTTATAATAATATAAAATAAAAAACTACAGGCATCCCTGCAGTTTCACTAAAATAGAAAAACTGCAGGAAAATTACCTGCAGTTAAATAATTTTTAATAATCAGCTATGTTACTAAAGTTATGTGGTACTATTAAAAAGCGCAGGTCTGCCGTTGTTTATTTTTTTACATATTGAACCATTAAAACAACAACAGCAACAACACAACATTTTAAGTACCTCCAAACATTATTTTTTCTATTATATCATTCCTAAAAGAAAATGTATATAATTATCAGCCAACTATAGTTAAATCCTTACTGTATTTATTTAAAACCTCACAGCCCTCTTCTGTTACAAGCACTAAATCCTCTATTCTTACGCCCACTTCTCCTGGCAGATAAATTCCTGGTTCTATGGAAAATATCATTCCTGGCTGTACCCTGTCTGTATTTATGGAGGATACGTCACCAAAATCGTGTACCTCAAGTCCTATGGAGTGCCCTGTCCTATGAGTAAAGTATTTCCCGTAGCCTGCAGTTTCTATTACACTTCTTGCTGCTTTATCTATGTCACAAAATCGCACTCCTGGTCTCACCGCTTCAATGGCCTTTAAATTAGCTTCTCTTACGATATCATATACTTCCCTAGCTTTGTCTGATACTGCTTTATAAAATACTGTTCTAGTCATATCTGCGCAGTAGGAATCCACAACACAGCCTATATCAATAATAACACTGTCTCCTTCCGCTACAACGGAGTTATCCCCTTCATGATGTGGGTCTGCACAATTAGCTCCGTAGGCTATTATAGGCTCAAAGGAATAGCCTTCTGCACCAAGCTCCTCATATATTTCGCCCAATAATTGACCCATTTTCTTTTCAGTCTTCATTTCTGGTACAAGCTTTATTATTCTCTTCATAGCTTCATCATTTAATTTAGAAGCTGCCCTCATCAGATCCTTTTCCTGTTCATCCTTACACATTCTTACCCTATCAACTATGGAGGAGCCATTGACGAAGCTATTTCCACCCTTAAGCTCCATTAATCTAAGCAGGAAACGAGCCGGCCAATTCTTGTCCACGCCCATGGGCTTTTCCTTCTCAATATGCTTTGATATAAGTTCAACTCCATCCATGGTATCATTGTACCATATCTTCTCTATTCCGAGGTCTTCATACACTGGAAAGAGTTCATTGATGAAAAGCTTATGTGTTCCATTTACATTTAAGTACAGTGCTATCATTCTCTCTCCTGTATGTATCCATCTCCCTGTCAAATAGTATATTGCTGCCGCATCAGATATTAACATTTGGGGTAAATTATTCTTTTTCATCTCACTTAGAATTTTTTCAACTCTTACTTTATTCATTTTATTGCTCCTCACTTTTATATTATTTATTGGCAAAACCCCATTGGAGGCTCCAACAGGGTCATTAAATTTATACAATATTTTCAATTTTAACACTGTCAGCTATGAGCTTACCATTTTGAAAATCTATACTAACACTCTTAACCTTGTTAAGCTCCTCACTCCTTCCCCATTGAAACAAACTATAAATAAAGCCTGGAAGCTTTGTATTATTAAGCTCCTTCTCAAATTTAGCCGTTTTTTCAGGGTCCTCAATTCCCTTGAGCTTTATCTTTCTAAATCTATCAACTTCAATACTTATTTTTTCATCATTATTTAATTTAACGCCTGATTTTTTTAGATTATTATTAAACTCTGTTCCTAAATAGCTAATCAAGGCCTTATACTGTTTATCATGCTCCTTTTGAGAGGGATAAACTAAGCTCTTACCTGCAATAGTAACATACATATTATTCCCATCATAAGTCATATCTTGAATTTGCCCTACAGAGTTAGATGGAGAATAAGTATTTAGTGCTTTAAGATTTTCTAAATAAGACCTTCTGCCTTCAGGGATAGAAATTTGAACATTGCCCAAACCACCTCTGTTTGAGAGCTGTGGTCTTTGCGCTAAATTTCCACTATAATAATCAGTTTTAGTGTTATCTCTAAAATTCCCAACATACCTATACATATTTCCTATAGTTCTAATCATATCATTACTTCCTCACTGACATTTTATATGCATGAATACCATAAATTATACTACAGTTAATATATCGAAAGCTTTTACAAAATCCTTAGAGCTTACCACTATAATCTTATACTACTTAGAAAAACATGATACTTATTTAGCCCCTCTATTGTTTCACCATCTTTTATTTCATGGCTATCTAGAAAGTCACGTATAGATTGTAAAAATACCTTCATTTCCTCCTCTGACACATAAATCTCAGTGGAGGAAACAGCGCCGTCGCCCTTTTTTATATCACATTGTTTATTAGTTCCCGCAATAAAGGTATGGAGACTTTTATTATAAATCTCAGTTATCATCCTCTGAGTTTCGCCAATCATTGTACTTTTATAGGCCTCGTCAGCCTCCTCCGAAAGGTGAACCTGAAAGCTTTCTGCAGTTTTGCTATAGTATTTGGAAACTATTCCGTTTATCTCTTCAGTATGAACTAATTCTAAAATACCTACATTTTGAAGCTTTTTCACATGGTAATAAACCTTGGCAGGAACCTCCCCAAGCTTATCTGCAATTTGTTTAACAGTAGCTCTTCCCTTAGGAAATTCATCTATGCTTCCTATTATTCTTAGTCTGAAAGGATCAGACATTGCCTTTACTTCCTCCAGAGTAGTTAGCTCCTTAGTCTTATCCATGTAAATCCTCCTCTTAGTTCTTCCTAAATTCTTTATTGAAATATAATACAGTAGATAATAGGATAATTGTAACTCCCATCACCAAAAATATTATTGGTACACTTATATACTGGGTTGCAATCCCCGTTATGGAAGTTCCTAGTGGAATTGCGCAGTAGTTAATCATCATTATGAAGGCTGCAATCCTTCCTAAAAGCTCCTGCTTTGTATTAGTCATTATATAGGTAGTTATGGGGGACACCATTACAGGAATCAATAGCCCAAATATAAGAAACATTGAAGCAGCCGTGACAATAGGGGCAATGTTTCCCACAATAATATGTCCTGGTATAGAAAGTAGTGCATAATCTATTCCAAATAATAACATGCCAAAGATCAATAGTGTAGATATCTTATATCTAGAACCAATTATTCCCATTAATAATCCACCTAAAATACTGCCTATAGCAAAAGCCATACCCATAAGGCTTAATACTTCAGGCCCTCCTTTTAGTATATCCTTTGCAAATACAGTCATCAATACATTAATAGGAGAAAGACAAAAATTAATGGCAGCAAACATTATTATAGTAAGCCTAATAATATAATTATTTTTAAGATACACAAAGCCTTCCTTCAAATCCCTTAGGTAATTTTTTACATTCAACCCCTCATCCTCTATTTTTATATGATTATAAGCTATTAATGTCATTAAGAGTGCTGCACTAAAGAAAGTAATACTATCAATTAAAATAGCTCCCCATATCCCTAAAAGTCCTATAAAAATTCCTGCAACTCCTGTGCCTATAAGCTCAAAAAGTCTGTAAATTGAGCTGGATACAGAATTTGCTGAAAGCATATCCTCTTTCTTTATCATAGCAGGTAAAATTGATATGGTTGCAGGAGACATAATAGTTTCCATAGTAGAATTTGCAATAGTAAATATAAAAAGATGCACTGGTCTTAATAGCTCGTATTTATATAAAAACGCTGTAATTAATACTATGATGCCTCTTACTGTGTAACTTAGTATTATAAGCTTCTTCTTGTTAAATCTATCTGCAAGAACCCCAGCAAAGGGACCTAGAATAATATTGGGCAGAGCATTTACTGCAAGCAAAGTCCCAAGTAGAAGCTTTGAACCTGTGAGTATATAGACCATCCAGCCGTAGGCTATGGCATCTATTGCATCTCCAAATCTAGATATAGTATTTGCTGTAAGAAATATTGAAAAATTTCTATAATGCAGCAAGGCTTTTATTCCCTTCTTCTTATCCTTTAAAACAACTTCCATTTTATTGTACCCCCATCTTTATAAAATAAATTTAACATTAAAATTATTTTAACGTTAAATTTATTTTATAGCATATAATTCTTTTTTTCAATAGAAAAAACAAAAAAAGTCGAGATTTTTATCTCGACTTAAATATCCTAATAACTTAGTATTTTAGAAATGTGATAGTAAACCTAGTACCTACTCCAATGGTGCTTTGTACCTCTATAAATCCATTGTGTGCCTCCACAATAGATTTTGCTAAGGCTAAGCCTATGCCAACGGAATCACTCTTTTGGGAGGTTTTTGCTTTGTAAAATCTCTTGAATATGTTTGGTAAGTCCTCTTCTTTAATTCCCTCTCCTGTATCCTCTATTACAATTCTTATATAGATAGGATTTTCAACTAGCTCTAAGTTTATCTCTCCATCCCTTGGAGTATGCTCAATACCATTTTTTATTATATTTATAAGTGCCTCTTCAAGCCACAATCTATCATGCTCAAGAAAGACTTCTTCCCTTTCCATTAAATTAATTCTTATATTTCTCTCAAGGGCTTTGCTTTCTAGAGCCTCCATTGAATCCTGTATCGTTTCATTTAAGCTTTGATTGTCTTTTACAAGCTCAATAGCATTAGCATCAAGCTTAGCAAGCTTAAGTATGCTTTTTATTAGCCAGATCATCCTGTGAAGCTGGTTTTGATTGTTTACTAAAAAGGTTTCTCTTTGTTCCTTGGACAATTCCTTGTGCAGCATAATGTCATTATAGATTATCATGGAGGAAAGAGGAGTTTTTAGCTGATGGGATATATCAGATAACAAATTAACTAAGAACTGTTTTTCCCCTATTAGCTCACTTATGTTATTTCTTATGGCCTCTCTCATGGAGTTAAAGGAAACTGCAAGCTTTGAGAAATCTCCTTCCTTGTTTTCACTTATAGTTATATCATAATCCCCATCAACCACTCTATTAGCAGCTGTTGTAAGCCTACTAAGCTTCTCATAGAAGAACCCATATTGGAAATAGTTAAAGGCAAAAAGAAAAATAATCATTAGAATAAACATCACAATAGTAGAATAGCTATTTTTAGCAATAGTCTTATTAACATTTGGGAAAAGCTCGTCCTCTAATTCTTTGCTTAAACCATACTGATTTAAGATGGCCTTCCCCTTTATTGCTTCCGTCTCTGATACCTGTTTTGTAATAAGGGGTATTATCTCCTTTTCAAGCTCTGGATTTCTTTCTGTAATCCTTGCAGTGATAGCTCCAAGGCTATTTACATAATCCTCCTTTAAACTATCATGGTGCAGCTTTAATAAATATAGAGACAAAAACAAAAACAGAGTCATTAAGGATAGTAGAAGAATTGAACTTTTCTTTAGTTCAGGATTGATAAAATATCTTTTCATAATTTCTCCTCTTAGTTTAGATTACTGATATACATCCTTGTTCCACTTATAGCCAAGCCCTCTTTGAGTCACAATGTATTCCGGTTCCTTAACATCCTCTTCTATTTTCTCTCTTATTCGTTTTATATAAACAGACAGTGTGTTTTCATCAAAGAAAGCCTCTCCTTCTGTTAGCTCACATAATATTTCATCTCTTTTCATTAAAATATGCGGCTTTGATAAAAATATTAATAACAGCTTATACTCCTGGGCAGTAAGGATAATCTCCTGAGCATTTTTCTTAACCATTGCTATTGAAGTGTCTACTACAATATTTCCACTTTTAAGAAGCTTTCCTGAGTTTACATTTCTAGAATTCCTTCTTATTAGTGCCTTAACTCTTGATAGGAATTCTCTTACTCCAAAGGGCTTTGTAATATAATCATCTCCGCCTATTTCCAAGCCTAATACTATATTCACTTCATCATCAAGTGCCGTTAAAAACATTATTGGCACATTGCTTTTTGCTCTTATTTGTTCACATAGCTTATAGCCATTTCCATCTGGTAAATTTATATCTAATATAATCAAATCAAATTTGTCTGATTGAAATAGATTTTTCCCTTCCTCTATTGTGGCTGCTCTTATGACCTCATAACCTTCATCCACAAGGGTAAATTCTATACCCATTGCTAAGGACTCATCATCCTCCACTAATAACAATCTATTCATACATCTCACCCCATCTCCCTTACAGTATATTATAAAAGGATACCCTGTACAATTACTGCACAGGTATCCTTGTGTGGTAGTTTTAGAAATCCTCTCGAATAGCTTCTATAAGATTTTCCTTTTTAATTCTTGAAAGGGGAGATAATACCGATAAATATCCTATTATTAAAGCAGCTGCTCCAGCAATTAAAATTGCACTCCAGGGTATAGGCCATCCCAATTCTCTAACATCGTTAATTCCTCTATACATGAGGTAAGACAACCCACAACCTATGATGGAACCATATATAGTGCCCATGACACCATATAATAATCCCTCCAGTACTATCATTTTCTTTAAACCCCTTTGAGTTAAACCAATGGATTTTAATGCGGAAAATTCTCTTTTTCTTAAGATAATGTTTGTTGTTATAGTATTTATTATGTTTACACTACCTATTAAGGATACCACTATAACAAATCCATATATTAATATCTGTACCATTAACAGTGTAGATTTTTCTCTTCTGTTGCCATCAATATAGTTAATTATTTGTAAAGAAGGACTATCCTTTAACACCTTTTCCATTTCTGTTTTTACCTTTTCTTCCTGTTTTATGTCCTTTATAGTTATATTTAAATTTATTGGCTCTATGTCCTTCTCTGCAGTCAAATTCCTTGCAACCTCTTCTGTGGTGATTAGCTTCAACCCATTAGAGCCTCCTCTAAAGTTAAAGGGTTCATTTTCTAGTATTGCCATTACCTTGGCCTTCTTTATAACTCCCTTACCAAATTCCACCCTGCTTCCACCATCTTTTAAGGGTTGGTTATATTGAAGCTCTATTTCATCTCCCACTCTTACATTTGCTATGGAGCCAAAGTAATCTTTTTTTGTGTTTTCATTTCTTATTCTGTTTTTGTTTATTAAGATTACCCCATTTTCTTTGTTTAGCTTATCTATATCTATAGCACCAGATTGTATATATTTTCTTGTAGCCTCTAGAGAGTTCTTATCATAAACTGCTAAATAGCTTTGCAGGTTTGTTTTTTCACTACCCTCTAATGTTATATGTTTGTATATTCCTCCTATATTCTGAACTTCCTTAACCTCACTATTCTTGTTTATCCCAGCATCAAAATAGTAAATGTTGTATACTCCATAAATCTTGTCTATATAGCTTATGGCTTTTAAATTGTCTATGACCTTATCTGGAATTTTATAATCATCTTTTTGTGATTCATCTCTTATTACGGAGAAATGGATGTTTTTTGATTCATTAGGAGTTGAATACACTGTGAAAGACATATCCATAAAGGACTTAAAGGTTACAAATAATACTACGCTTATTACTATTGAAAACACTGTTATCCTATATCGTTTCTTGTTTCTCTTTATGTTTTTAGCTGCCATTGCACCTTCAAAGCCAAACAGCTTGGAAGTAATAAGGTTTCTTCTCCTCTTTAGCTTTTCCTTTGTTATGGAGGCTCTACTGCTTATGGCTACTAGTGGTGATATTTTACCTGCAAAGAAAGCTGGTATTAAGGCTGATAGATATATAGATATTAGTCCTACTACAGCACTTACTCCCAATATAGAAGCATCTATATTAGGCTTCATAGGTATAACTGAATCCGCACCTATAATCTTAAAGGCAATACCTATGCCATAAATGGCTATGACTCCACATAGTAGCCCTAGGGGAACCCCTATCAGTGCAATGATTGTAGCCTCCCTTAAAACGATTTTTCTAATTTGCTTTGGAGTTGTTCCCACTGCTCTTAATAGTCCAAATTGCTTAATCCTCTCTACCACGCTTATCTGGAAGGAATTATAGATAACAGCTATAGTTGCAATTAATACTATTCCTACTATTATACCAATGGTCATATATAGTCCACTAAGATCGATGCCTTCATTTGCTCCCAGCAAAGCAAGCAGCATGCCATTTTCAATTACAGTTTTTTCCTCTCCTAATTGTTTTAACTCCTTTACTGCTGTCCTTAGGTTTGTTTTTGAGCTTATCTCTACCAACAATGCCGAGTTTCCCTTGCTTATGTCATTGTTTTTGGTTAATAAAATACCATTCCCATCTATCTGGTTTTGCATAGTATTTTCCAATATGCCTACTAGGGTATACTCCTTATTATTAATCCTAAGCTTATCTCCTAGCTTAGCATTTTTATCAATTTGACTTAACACCCACTTTTCGATTGCCACTTCCTTTTGATTTTGAGGTAATTTTCCTTCCTTTGTTCTATAGGTAATAAGCTCCAAGGCTTTATCTGTAGCCATTATTTCATTGACAACCAGATTTTCATTTATCCTTATCTCTTCTCCTACTCCGTAGAAGCCATATCTTGATACCTTAGGGTTATTTATTACCTTTGAAATCAAATTACTATCTGTCTTTGTAAATATTAAATGATAGGAGCCATATTCAGCTTTTACCTGCTCTATTTCTGCCACCTGTATGCCATTAAAGAAAAGTCCTATGGAGGATATTAAGGCTACAGATAATATTATTCCTATAATAGTGAGTATAGTTCTTTTTTTATTGGCTTTTAGGTATTTACCTGTAAGATTCACATAACTTTTTATCATAATTTACCTCCATTATCACTTTGTATTCTGAGTGTATTTATCAGCCGCTATTTCTCCATCTTCAATGGTAATTACCCTATCTGCCATAGAGGCAATGTTTATATCATGAGTTATAAGTATGAGAGTCTGATTATACTTTCTAGCAGTGAATTTTAATAGCTCTATAACCTCCTTGGAATTCTTGCTGTCTAGATTCCCTGTAGGTTCATCTGCCAGCACTAAGGAAGGCCTGTTTAAAAGTGCCCTGCCAATGGATACTCTTTGCTGTTGTCCTCCTGAGAGCTCAGAGGGAAGATGTTTTCTTCTATCCTTAAGCCCAAGTAATTCTATTATCTCTTCTAAATAGCTCTTATCCACCTTGTCATTATCAAGTAGTGCTGGAAGAGCTATGTTTTCCTCTACGTCTAAAACAGGAATTAAGTTAAAGAATTGAAATACAAAGCCTATTTTTCTTCTTCTAAAGATTGCAAGCTTTTCTTCCTTGTATTCATATATACTTTCACCATCAATTATAATTCTTCCATCTGTAGGCCTGTCCAAACCTCCTATAAGGTGGAGAAGGGTACTTTTACCTGAACCTGATGCACCTACAATGGCTACAAATTCTCCTTTATTGATAGACAAATTTATATTTTTCAGTGCTTCTACCTTATTTTCTCCCTTCCCATAAACCTTGCTTAAATTTTCGATTTTCAATATTTCCATATGTATCTCTCCTCATTTCCTAATCTCATTGACTTAATTATATTTTTATCATGTCATTATTTCCATATCTATTGACTTACAGAAAAAAAAGCTATCTTACTAAGCTGTAAGATAACCCTTTTATTAAGCTTTTATATGGATATAGTGAATCTAAACTAGAGCAAAAAGCCCTGGCCATAGATATTACCATGAGCTTTTTTTAATAATTAGTGTTTTAAATTTATCTAGGAATAACTCCTTAACCCTATTAAATTCATGAATATTTAGTGACCAAATACTGGTGGTATAAACTATAACACCTATAATTACTGAAATAAATAAATTCAGTAAATTACCCTTAAATCCAGTGAATCTAGTTTCAAAATAACTATTTGTAAAGAAAACACACAGGGACATGACTATAGAAGCATATAGTATTTTCGCTAAATTAACAACTATCCTTTTTTCATTTCTACACCCAATTTTTTTAGATAAAAAGCCTACCATTAAAATGGAACAAGCAAAGTCTGCAGCAGAGGAGCCTAACGCCAATGCCTTAATACCTAAATACGGCACTAGGGTAACACTACATAGAATGTTTAAGCCCACCCCAAGTATACCTATAAGTATTGGAGTTTTTGTATCCTGAAGTGCATAGAAGGCTTTGTTATATACATCTCTGATTCCATAAATCATCATACCTATGGCGTAGAAAAGTAGTGCATCTGAGGTCATGTTTACAGCGTTTTCACCAAAGGCTCCATGCTTAAATAATATACTTATTATAGTGCTTCTTAATATCATTAATCCAAAGGAGGTTGGTATCATAATTAAACTTATACTTGTAACTGCTTGATTAGTATGTTTTTTAAATTCAGTAAAGTCTGTATCCTTAGCTTCCTTTGATAGCTTAGGATAAATTACAGTTACTATGGCAGTGGCGAATATACTATATATAATACCATTCACCAAGTTAGCATAGCTTAGTGCAGATATGCTCCCCTCTTGAAGTCCTGATGCCATTACATTGTTAATGATTATATTTAATTGATTAAAGCCAATGCCAATAAAAATTGGTGCAATTAGTAATAACATTTTCTTTATTCGTTTATCTTTAATATTTATCCTTAGTTTGGGTATATATTTGTTTTTAAATAACCATGGTAATTGTATTATTGTCTGCATGCCATAGCCTATGATTGTAGCTATTGTAAGCCCCACTATACCAAATCTGGCACCAGACAAAATATAGATAATAATAGGTAAGCTCACCATTATTCCAACTAAGGCTGGGGCAGTAAATTCTTCTAGGGTTTGCAGTATTGCAATAAACCCACCGCTAATACACATAAATATTATATTTAGCATGCTTAGTTTAGTTAGCCTTAAGGTTACAGCATAGGCTTCACCAGAAAACTTTGGCACAATCAGCTTAACAATTTGCGGAGAGAAAAAATAAGAAATACCAAATATAATAAAGGAGGCAATTATAAGCATGTTAATCACAGTATTTGCAAACTTATACATATCCTCCTTGCCGTTTTTTATATAACTCTCACTTAGCATGGGAATAAAGGTAGTAATAACTGCTGCACCAATTATGTCAAAGAATAGACCTGCAATAGTTTGTGATGCCTTAAATGCATCCGTTTGATAATTAGCTCCGAATTTATCTGCTATTAATAATTCTCTTGTAAAACCCATAATCTTACTTAGAATTGATATTACAACAATTATACCTACAGAGGAAATAAGCTTAATTGAAGAGGTATTTTCACCTATTAATGAGCCCTCTTCTTTCTTGATACTATTAGACCTTTTAAAAGCCCTTAGAACTGAAACTCTATATTTCACTATAACTTCGCCTCATTATCCCTTTGCTCGTATAATCCTTCTCGTTTTATTATTACCTTTATTGTTTTAATCATAATTTTAATGTCTAATACTAAACTCCAGTTTTCAACATAGTAAATATCATACTTTATTTTTTCTGGCCAAGTTAAGGAATTTCTTCCACTTACTTGTGCCAGCCCAGTTATCCCAGGAAGCATGATGAGCCTCTTCTTTTCTGTTTCATCATAATCCTTAATCTGTGATAAAAGTGTTGGCCTTGGTCCAATTAAGCTCATATCTCCCTTTACTACATTAATTAGCTGTGGCAGCTCATCTAGGCTCATTTCCCTTAGGATTAAACCTATCCTTGTTATCCTTCTATCGTCTTCACTTATCTCATAGTCTATATCCAAATCAACTGTTCTTTCCTGCATAGTCCTAAATTTAATTATTTTAAAGGGTTTACCATTTTTACCCCCTCGCTCCTGCACAAAAAAAACTGGGCCTTTAGATGTAATTTTTATAAGCAGGGACAAAATAGCAAAAAGTGGGGTTAGTATTACTAGTAAAAATAAACTTACTGATAAATCAAATATTTTTTTTACAATATACTGAAGCTTTCTCATTCCTTCACTTCCTTGTAAACTATTATGTTTACGCTCTATATGCTGGGAAAAACTCTGATAGAGAGTTATACTTCTCGTCCATTTTCTTTCTCTTTTCAACAAGTATATTATAGTTATCATAGTTATGTATTTTCTTTGCTATATAAAAATCAAGGGGCTCATTGTTAGTGAAGGATTTTTTAAACCTATACAAGGAATCCTCTGCTGACTTATATCCACCACCCATGTGAAGAAACATCATACCCTCTTTACTACCCCATTTAGCTATCTCATATATTAGCAGGTTATTGGGGGCTAGGTTTAGATATTTCATGTCTGCTCCAGCTAAATGATCATGCATAAACTTTTTACTAAACAATTCTATTCTTGCAGCTATTATCTTATCTTCATATAGTGCTGCAAAAATCATGCTGTTTTCTTGTTCTAGGGTAAAATTGAAAAAATCATTCTTAAAATAATAATATTTTTCAGCATTGTTTTTATCCATGGTCTCGTAATAGAGTCTCTTAAATTCATCTATTAAATATTTATCCTTGCCATGTATTATTCTAACGCCATACCTTTCTGCTTTCCTAACACTTTTTTTACTAGCAGTTATCATATTGTTAAGTATTGCATCCTCCCCACCCCTTAAATCTATATATACTGTTTTTCTTATCTTTTTTATATCATAGAAATATTGGGAAAATGTGTGATTTTTCAAGAGAGGATGCAGTCTTATGAATTCTGATACAATATTGTTTTCAATGCAAAATTCACTAAATGCCTTGAAGTAATTATTACTTAACTCTTTAATGTCTCCATAGCTTTCATATAGAGGACCTCCATAGCCATAGGGAGTAATTATGTCATAATACTTATTTTTTCCCATTAAATTTTGGAACCTTTCATCCTCTGCAATATCCCTTAGTAAAAAAACATTTATCACTCTGCCCTTAATGTCTTCATAATAGGAAAGGAATGGTTCACCATCGCCATTTTCATAAAATGGCTTAACATAGCCTGGAGTATAATAGATATCCACAGGTTCAAAGCTATTTACTATGCTGCTCCATTCCTTTGCTTCATTTAATGTTAAAATTCTAAACATATTTCTCCTTATCTTTAAATACTTTATTGGTGTTAAGAAAATTCCTTACTCATAATTATCTCTAGTTTTTTTTATATGCGGGTACAAGCTCCTTTATCTTTGATAAAAGCTCCTCCTCCGAGCCTTCAACAAGTGCCTCTAGTTGACTTAATTTTATATTTAGCTCCTCCATATTATGAAAAGAGGGTTTGCCAACTAATATCTTGTTGTACTTTGTCGCAGTAAAAAGCTCCTCCTCCATCATCACTTCTTCATGAAGCTTATCTCCTGGTCTTAAACCCATCACTTCTATCTTAATATCCTTATTAGGCTGAAGGCCTGAAAGTCTTATTAGATCAGAGGCTAAGTCATATATTTTTACTGGCTCTCCCATGTCTAAAATAAATATTTCTCCTCCATTAGCGAAGGCACCCGTTTGAAGTACTAATTGGGCTGCTTCAGAGATAGTCATGAAATACCTTGTAATATGCTTATTTGTAACAGTTACAGGACCGCCACAGGCTATTTGCTTCATAAATAATGGTATTACAGAACCATTGCTTCCTAATACATTTCCGAACCTTACTGCCACAAATTTAGTTTTACTTACTGTATCCATGGATTGGATTATCATTTCGCAAATTCTTTTTGTGGCACCCATTATACTTGTTGGATTCACTGCTTTGTCTGTGGAAATCATCACAAACCTTGTAACTCCATATTTATCTGCACATTCTGCTATATTTAAAGTACCAAAAACATTGTTTTTAACTGCTTCCTGAGGATTATCCTCCATTAGAGGTACATGCTTATGGGCTGCTGCATGAAAAATAATTTCAGGCTTATATTGTTTAAATAAATTATCAAGTCTCTGTCTATCTGTAATTGAGGCAATTAAAATTCTAGTATCCATTGCAGGATATTTATACTTTAGTTCATTTTGTAATTCATAAGCACCATTTTCATAGATGTCTAGTATTAAGAGGCTTTTAGGATTAAATCTGGCAATTTGCTTACACAGTTCAGACCCAATGGACCCTCCGCCGCCAGTAACCATAATCACTCTGTTAGATATATACTTTTCTATATCATACATATCAAGCTCTACAGGTTCTCTTCCCAATAAAGCTTCTATATTTACATCCTTAATTTTATCTTTTCGTGGCAAATACAAACATAAGCTCAACCTTTTTAACATTCTAAGGACCATTCTAAAACCACCTATAAGCAGTATTGTAGTATTATTCTTTATATTGCTTTAATATTATATTTTATAGATACATAGGGCTTCTTGAAGCTTTTGTACTACGTATTTGACTTGCTCCTCCTTTAAATCATTAAAGAAGGGTAATGCAATGCACCTTCTGCCCAAATCTGCAGCAATAGGATAATCATCCTCTCTATAACCAAACATTTCAACCATATAGGGCTGCACATGTATAGGTGTAAAGTATGGTCTGCACCCTATGCCATTTTCCTTTAGATAATCCATAACCTTGTTTCTGTCAATGACTTTATCCACTGTAATAACATAAACAAACCAGCTCATGTTACTTACAGCATCATCTACATAAGGCATAGTTACTTCTTTTACTCCAGCTAGAGCTGTGTTGTACATATCTGCTACTTTCTGTCTTTTCTTTATTATCTCATCTAGTCTTTCCATCTGAACACAGCCTAAGGCAGCGTGAAGCTCACTCATTCGATAGTTATAGCCCAATCTTTCATGGTGGAGCCAAAAGCCTGTTATGGATCTTCCTTGACTCCTTAAGCTCTCACAAAGCTGGGCCAGCTTTTTATTATTTGTCACAATAACTCCACCTTCTGCTGTAGTTATCTGCTTGTTTGGATAAAATGAAAAGACTGCTGCATCTGCCAGGCTTCCTGCTCTATGATTATCATAAGCTGAACCTATTGCCTCGCAGCTATCTTCGATTAAATAAAGCTTGTACTTATTAGCCAGCATTCTTAATTTTTTCATGTTTAAAGGGTGTCCAAATAAATCCACCGCCAATATAGCCTTAGTTTTTTTATTTATCTTAGCTTCAATTTTATCTAAGTCCATGTTGCGGGTTTTAGGGTCTATATCTACAAATACAGGTGTGGCACCCTCCATCAAAAAGCAATTAGTTGATGCAACAAAGCTAAAGGGAGTAGTTATTATTTCATCTCCTTTTCCCACACCCAGAGATTTTATTATAAGATTTAGGGCACTACTTCCACTATTGACAGCCACTGCATATTGTACCCCTATATAGTCTGCAATTTTTCTCTCAAATTCCAATATATAAGGTCCTATGCTTAATACTTCAGACTTCATCACCTTAACTACTGCATCAATTTCCTGCTGAGTAATATCAGGTTTACCAAGCTCAACTCTCATTTACACACTTCCTTTTGAATAGTATAAAATATGCTCACTACTGCTGTATGGTGAGCTTATAAATACCTAATAGTTTTGTCTTATAGCCCTCTGCAATCTTTGTAAAATTTGCCTTAATAATTCCTCTTTGACTTGAAATATTGTTTTCTGAAGTAACAATAAAAATATTCTTTCCCCTGGGAGGTTTATTTTCACAAATATAATTTAAGATAAATGGATAAATTCCCTTCCCTCTATACTTCTCCATAGTATAGCAAGGCCCAATAAATATATCTTCCTTTTTCATAAAGGGAAACTTATAATTTTTTGTCAGTATATATGAATAATGGACTAATTCTTTATCAAGAAAAGCATAGATTATCTTATATTTATTTTCACTAAAAAAATACCAGAAAATATTTAAAAGCTTCAGCTTAATGCTGCATTTATGCATACTCAGCTTGGTTAGCCTTGGACAATATTCTTTAATTTCTATATTCATAGGAGGCTTATTATAAAGCTCATTACTGTGAAAGTATTTATAATAAATAAGCATATTCTCATCTCCATAATCGCCGAAATCTTTAACTGTTTTCACAGCTATTGCATTTAGCTCCATAATAATATCCTGTTAACAACCACATCATGTAGAATCTGGTTCCTGGGCCAAAGGGAGCCAATTCTTCAAATGTGGATATAACAAGTGCAGTAACAAAGATTATCCCTAACATTTTAACAAAATCATCTTTTTTCACCTTACTCTTTATTAAGAATTCCCAAAGGCCTATTAAGGACAAAACTAATATAGGTAATGCCCCCATTACACCATATTGAGCTAAAGAGGATAATTGAAAATTCTCAGTGTATGCGGACCCAATTCCAACAAATGGGTGTTGAAAAAATATTTCAATAGCTCTATTATTTAGCTGCATTCTACCTGTGGATAACTTGTCTAAATTCATACCATATCGGCTGATTGACATAATACTATCTAGGTATTTAACAATCTTAGTGTTGCTTAAAGAAGCTATTGAAGCTGTCACTAATACTAAAAATAAAATAAGTCTTTTCCTAATATCTGGAATATAGAACAACACATAAAATACAACTGCTGCTAATGCTGCTACTAAAGAGGCTCTGTTTTGTATTATTGAGATGAATAAGAGCATTAATGTTATTAAGATAACTTTTACAATTTTAAACAATCCATTATTGCCCTTTATATAAATTGCTAATATTATGGCAGCTAACAGTACCATTACCCCTATGGAATTTTTTGAAGTGTACACATATCCTTCATTAAAATTTAAAACTACACCCTTAAAATACTTTAAGTATATATTAAGCATTACAAATAAAATCCCTGATATATATATGGCGCAAATAAGCTTTATTTTGTTTTTATCTAGGTAAAAGGCCATAAAATATCCAATAACCAAAATAAATAATGAAAGATTTACTGGATATATAAGGCTACTGTGCAAATACCTTGTACCCTTTGCAATGCTTAGAATGCCGCAATATATGTCAAAACACATAACTAAGGCTATAATGTATAGGATATTTGTATTTAATCTTACTGGTATTCTGATTAAGGAAATAAAAAAAACAATACACCATACTCCAAACAATACAATTTGCTTTATCATTTCTCCCCTTAAATCTGGCAGCTGAGAGAGAACTGTTATTAAATTTGCTATCAAGATCAATATAAATAGTGGATTGATTTTATACCTAGTCTCTATCCTTGAGCTCTTAATAAAACTATAATTTTTCATTTATTTCCACCATTACTATCTTATTAGTAGATACAACTGCTCTGGTATAACCCCTTTTCTTAATGACCTTATATTTTTAAGGCAAAGATAATAGGCCTTGAGGAGTATTTTAGCCTTTTCTCCCTTTGTAATTATTTCACGAAATAACTCCCCAATATCTGACCATACTAATAGTAGGCGGTATATAGGTGATTTAAAATGTTTATAGGAAAGATACACTCTATTAATAACATACATATATCTAGCTTTTTCCGTAGTAACTCTCCATTCCTTTGAACCCAGGTGATTTACATAAATCTTGGAATTTAGCACTGTCTTATATCCGTCCTTCTTTGATTTTGAGCAAAAACTGTATGTAAAATCCAAGTCCTCTGCGTAAGCATAGGATATAAGCTTTTCATCAAAGCTGATTTTATAATGTTGAAGTACTTCTTTCCTTACTGCAAAAAAATAGCCCATAGCCCATTCTGTAGGAATTATATCATTTACAACGGGAGTATATCTTCCAAGAATAGCTCCTCTACATACATATCCAGATTCCCTTACCAGCTTTTTTCTAAAAAAAGTCAGTCCTAAAATGTCCTTGTATTTTTTTAAATTCATATCTTGATAGTGAGGAGCTGCCACCAAGGAAACCTTTTTATCCTGGAAGGTTTTAGCTAAAATTAGTAGTGAATCCTTATTTAACAACACATCATCATCCATAAAAAGTATTATGCTGCAGGTAGCTCTACTAATACCTATATTCCTAGCTCTCGTTAATGACGGCGTATCTAATAAAACTAAACATAGCTCTACCTTGTCATGAACAAATTGCATAATTTCATTTTCTTTAATTGCCTCATCACTCTGATCTACTATTATTATTTGTTTTGGTTGGTAGTTTGAATCCTTTAATGTCAACAGTGTTTCTACCAAGGTATTACACCGATTCCTAGTGGGTATTATTATAGACATGTCTAGAAGGCTTTCCATTACTATTTGACCTCCACTAACTAAACCTTGATCTTTTCAATTTGTAATAAAAATAGATTAAAATTGGTGAGTAGATAAATAAATTGTTTTTTACTTTTACATATCTATTAATGGAATATGCCTTTACTACCTGGATTATATCCTTACTTAAGGCTCTCCTTACCTTATATAGCTCCTTAAACTTTAAGCGCCCGCACAGACAGGTTAATTGATAAAATGTACTGCTTACAGCTTTTAAAGCATAGCTATGTGTTTCATTGTCTAAATTGCTGCTTTTAATAAATTTCAGCATTAGATTAATAACACAAACTATATCAAATGCCTTCCTTATATCAGGGGACTTTGTCATGCTCCCTGACCTTTGCCTGTAATAATAAAAAAGCCTATCTGTCTGCATTATTCTGTTTTTAAATTCTATGAGGCATCTTAGGGTATTCTCATGATCATCATAGCAAATGCCCTCTGGAAACAGCAGATTATTGTCAAGTAAATAGCTTCTTCTATATAGGTTGATACAGGATACGACCTCGTAGCACCCAGCATCAATTGCTTCTTTTAAATAAATATCTCCACTTATTACTTTGTTCTCACTTGGAATTTTTTGTTTCTCACTCTTACGACTTATGCTCTTGCTGTCTTCATAGTAGACATAATATTTCCCCTTAACTATATCTAAATTCCAATGGTAAGCTGTATCATATAGGTATTCTAATGAGTCCAAATCTATGAAATCATCGCTATCCACATATAAAATATACTCGCCACCTGCATTTTTTATACCTACATTTTGAGCAGAAGAACCCCCACCATTATTTTTATTTATTACCTTCACAAAGTCATATTCTCTTTCATACTTCAAAGCTATTTCTAGACTATTATCAGTGGACCCGTCATTTACAATTATTATTTCTTTTGAATCTATAGTTTGGTTCACAAGGGAGTCGAGGCATTGAGTTAAATACATCTCAACATTATAAACTGGAACAATTACAGAAACTTTAATCAAAGCATTACCTTCCTTTACATTTTTCTATTAAAATAATTCTCTCTATAATATTCACATGTTTCTCTACCATCTTCTCCATTGTATAATCCTCTATTATTCCTCTGCTCATCTCTCCATAATCCTGCCTTAAATTCCTATCCCTCAATAACATTTGTAATTTTTCTTTTAATTCATCTATATTACCACTTTCATATATTAAGGAATTCTTATATTCCTTAGTCATATCTAATGCAGCTCCTACTTTATTGCTAGAAACAATAGGCAGCCCAAAGCTCATGGCTTCATTTATCACCAGCCCCCATACGTCTCCTCTGCTGGGCAATACAAATATATCTGAGATTTTATAAAAGTCCACCAGTGCTTCTTTTTGTATAAAGTCCATAATTACTATATTAGGTATATTCCTCTCTTCTATATAAGTAACATATTCTTTTTTTAACTCTCCTCCCCCAATTAGCAATAATGAAGCATCTTTATCCTTGAGTTTTTCAAAAGCACCTATGAGTTCTTCTACACCCTTTAATTTTATGAAGCTGCCAACATATAATATTACTTTATCTCTTAGCTTATACTTTTCTTTTAAATATCTAACCTCTTCCTTTGAAAGCTCTTTAAGCTCTTCCTTACTATATTTCACTGAAGCAAAAGGGTACTCATATATATTTTCTTTTTTTGCTCCATAATGTATTAAATAACCCCTGCAATTTTCCCCAGTAGATAACCAGTAATGGGCTGAGGATATTAAAAACTTCTTTATGAAAAGCTTTATGAAGTTATCCTTTTTTATAAATCCTCCATCAGCATTTAAAACGTACCTTATTCTTTTTATTTTAAAATATAGTGTGCTTAAAATTCCGCCTATAGTGGAATATCCCCCTAGAATTATTAGATCGTAGTGTTCCTTTTCTATGACATACCTTAGCCTTTTGAAGCTGCTTACAATAGAAAGCAATCTTAAATCTAAAATATAATAATTAAATTTAAAACTGTGATCCACAATCCATTCTCTCTTAATATCACTGCCTCTTTCAAAAACCACGGTTAAGTTGTAAAACCTTCCCAGCTCATTGAAAAAATCTACCCTATAAGGAGATGGTATATTTGCAATAAACAATATCTTATTCATGGATACCCCTTTTAAAACTTCAGAATAAATCAATTATTTTACCATATGAATCAGGGTTATTAACTTCATAGCTTTCATATTTGCAATTTTTATCATGACTTAGCCTAATTATTTCACAGCACCACTCTTCTTTTGAGTTATAGCTTACATATTTAACCCCACTATATCCATCTAAGGCTTCAAGAGAATAATCCCTTTTGGCAGCTATTATAGGTAGTCCAAACTTAGCAGCTTCCAATAGTGGCAGCCCAAAGCTTTCCATATAGCTTGGAAACAGCAATGCGCTGCAACTTTTATAATAGGAATATACCTTTTCATATGCTATATAGCCCAGAAATTCTATCTTATTTTTAAGCTGATAGGTGTCAATGATCTTCTTCATTTCCTTGGTTAGCTCTTCTTCCTTTATAGTTAAAATCAAATTAACCTTATTAAATACCTCCTCTTCCTTTTCCCTTAATAATGCTATTGCTTCTAAAAGCACCTTATGATTTTTATAAATAATAGCAGCTGCAGGATAAAACAAATTTAGCTTGCTATTGTCTAGCTTAACCTCCTGAATTTCATTAAAATTAATGCTACTTTTAGAAGGTGGTATAACCCTTATATTCTTTTCATTTAAATTAAATCGCTGCATTACTGCGCTTTTCATCCACTGCTGCTGTACAACAACCATGGTTTTATCATCTATAGAGCTTCTTATAAAATACTCATATACATATTTATAAAACCAGCAAGCTCGTTCTCCTCTTTTAAATAAGCTCCACTTTAAATCTCTTTCAAAGGGAATGGACTGATGTATATAGACTATCTGTTTTGTGTTTTTAAAGTATTTAACTCCTGTATTTTGTAGAGATAGTATTACATCTGCCTTTATTCCTGCAGTAGTTGACCATCTTTTCATACCAAAGTTATCCCAATATAGTCTATCTATTTTTTTCTTTCCCTTTACATTAATTATTCTTAAATTATTGTTATTATAACTAAATAGGTCTGCTGTACAAAAAACAAAATAATTGTTGGTTTTATCCTTATCCTTTATATAGTCTAGGAGTTGTCTGAGTACAGTTAAGGCTCCTCCTGTAGTTGCTGCAGTATCATTTATAAATATATTTTTAGGCATTTACAACTCCTTCGCTATAACCCTGCTAAGTTCGCTGAAATTAAAGCCTTCAACTATGGCTTTATAGGCCTTAAGCACATCTAAATTACTTATTAAAAATCTATGTCCATTACTTCCTAATGATTTCCTTAGGTTAACATCTGCAACTAATTTTTCAAATTTGCAGGTATAACTATCTAAATCTCCTGTATAACAACACAGCCCTGCTCCTACCTCCTCTATAAAACTGCCATAATCAGTATTTTTATCAATAGCAGCAAGTACAGGAAGCTTACATTTAAAATAAGAAATTGTTTTATAGGGAAAATTGGGGATTGTAAAATTCCTGTTTAGATTTACTAGACCAATATCACACTGCCTTACTATGTCATCATATTGAGAACTGTTAATATAGTCTGCCATCACCACATTATTGAGATTTTCACTTTCAATTAAAGCCCTTATTCTTTTGCTTTCAGTGCCCTTACCTATAATTAAGAACCTTACCTCGTCCCGAGATTTATATTCCTTTATTAGCTCTATTAGAAACTCTAGCTCTTGTGGAATTCCTATATTACCCCCATAAACAGCAATAACCTTATTGCCCCAATTATATTTCGTTCTTATATCTACCACTTCTCCACTTTCAGCTTCTCTATCTATCCTTGTCCAATTGTATAGAAGCTTAAGTTTACTTGGTTCCACCTTATTATGCTTTAATATATAGTCAATATTTCCTTGGGACATGCACCCTATTTTGTCTGACACCTTATACAGCAATTTTTCTTTTCTTCTAAAGTAATAATAGATTAACTTGTTTTTCATAATGCCTAAATCCACAGCATTTTGCGGAAATATATCTCTTAATATGAGATAGGTTTTGCAGTTATACTTCTTTTTTATGTAGCTTACTACTGGTGCAAAGGTTATGGGAGGCGTTGGGTATATTACAAGATCAAATTTTATATGCTTAAAATACTTATTTATATTCTTCTTAAAGATGTGCGGCAGAGATAAGGTGGTAAAACCCTTTCTTATCATGCTTACATTGAACATATCACCAGAATGTATTCTAAGCACGTTAATCCCATATTCATTTTTGAATCTAGTCTCTTTTCCATATTTATTCTCAAGTATAGTTGCTACATAAACGCTGTGACCTTGTTTATAGAATTCCTCTGCTAAGTCAGTGTAAAGCAGTGGATTTTCCTTTAGATCCTGAAAACTTATCATTAAAAATAATACATTCAAAGCAGTATCCCCCCAAGTATCTATTCCTTAAACCATACAAATTTATTTATTATTTTAACGTAGCTTTGAACTATCTTAATCACCTTCATAGAGACGTTCATATCTTCATAATCCAGTGGAAGAGCTTTTCTACTGCTATCCATAAAGGCTTCCTTTGCAAAGTATATGGATTGAATTAACTCCTCCCTTTTAATGCCGCCTATCACTACTACTCCTTTATCTATAACCTCTGGTCTTTCAGTGCTGTTTCGCATTAAAACTGCTGGGAAATTAAGTATTGCAGCCTCCTCACTCAAAGTACCACTATCTGAGAGAACACAAAAGGAACTTTTTTGGAGCTTATTATAATCTACTATCCCAAAAGGCCTCATGTTCTTAATAAGGGGGTTAAATTTAACCTGTAGTTTTTCAATTTTAATCCAACTCCTTGGATGGGTTGAATATATAATAGGTAACTTAAACTCTTCAGCAACTGCATTAAGAGAATAGACCAGTTCTTTAAAATTCACTTCATTGTCTATATTCTCTTCTCGATGTGCACTCACTAGAATAAACTTGTCCCTTTCCAAATTAAGCTTTTCAATCACACTACTCTCCTCAATATCCCTTTCCAAACTCTTCAACACCTCAGGCATAGGTGAGCCAGTTACGAAAATATGCTCCTTGCTTAAGCCTTCACTTAATAGGTATCTTCTGCTATGTTCAGTATAAGGAAGATTAATATCACTTATATGATCCACTATTTTTCTGTTGATCTCCTCTGGCACATTCTCATCAAAGCATCTGTTCCCAGCCTCCATATGGAAAATAGGTATTTTTAATCTCTTTGCTGAAATAGCGCTTAAGGCACTATTGGTATCCCCAAGAATCAGCAAGGCATCTGGCTTTTCTTTAAGCATTAGCTCAAAAGAACTGGCTATGATATTGCCTATAGTCCTACCTAAGCTCTCACCAACCACATTTAAGGTATAGTCAGGTTTTCTAAGCTTCAGCTCTTCGAAAAAAATATTGTTTAAAGCATAATCCCAATTTTGTCCTGTATGAACAAGGATATGATTAAAGTACTTATCACAAGCCTTTATTACAGCAGATAGTCTTATTATTTCTGGTCGTGTTCCAACTATTGTCATAAGCTTGAGTTTATTCATATGTTAAACCTCCTCATAATATGTGTCAGGTCTATCACTATTAAATATCTCATTTGCCCATATCAGTAAAAGCATTTCTCCCTCAGATAAATTTTCTATAGAGTGAGTATAACCTGGAGCTATATCTATGATTTCTATTTTATCCCCTGAAACAAAGTACTCTAGAACTTCATCTGTATTGATGTTTCTAAGCTTAATAAGAGCTTTCCCACAAATTACACAGAATTTTTCCACCTTTGTGTGATGATAGTGGTTGCCCCTTACTACCCCCTTATATGATTTAGAAATAAATATCTGCCCCATTTCCTTTGATTTAATAAGCTCTACAAGCCATCCCCTGTTATCTGTTTTCATTTCAGTCTCATATTTTAAGTCCTCCTTTTGTGCATAAGAAAGAAAGGTGGCATATATAAACCTAGTAAGGTCATCACTAAGGTCTGGAACAATAGCAGTTTCATTAATGTCCTTAATGGTATATATTTTTCTGGCTAGCTCCCCAAGGGTTACCTTATAGCTTCTTTTTAAGTCACAGTAATAATTGCTGTTGTTAACAGAACCCTTTAGTATGTCAATAAATGCCTCATTTACTTCATCTATATAAGCTAAATTAATTTCTTTGCTTTCATCACTAATTTCAATATTTAGGTTATGAGATATGTTGTAACAAAAGGTTGCTACAACTGAATTATAGTTTGGTCTACTCCACTTACCAAATATATTTGGCAGCCTAAATATATATAACTCATTGCCTGTACTCTTTGCAAAATCTATAAGTATTTCTTCTGCCCTTTTTTTGCTCCTGCCATAGGGATTGTCTGAACTAGCTTGCCTTGATGAAGAAAACACTATAGGTATATTCCTATCTAATTTTTTAATACAATCTATAATTGCTTGGGTTAACACTACATTGTCCTTCTCAAAATCCTCTATCTGCTCTGGCCTATTTACTCCTGCGAGATGATAAATAATATGAGTACCTTCAATAGCCCTTAACAATTCATCTAGTGTATTGTGCCTTGAAAATTCTATAATGTTATATCCATTTAACTCCTTTAGCCTTTGTATTAAGTTCCTTGCTATAAAACCATTTGAACCCGTTACTAATACATTTTTAATTTCCATGGTCATTTCCCATACTCCTCCATGCTTCCAATTCCCTCTTTACATAGCTTTCCTTAGTTATATAAGCCTTTATCTCTTCAACACTAAGTCTTGTTACGTTGTGAGAATTATAATCCATTTCCTGAGTCATAAGAGCTACATTTCCCTCTGCAAAATACTTCTCATAATTTAAATCCCTATTGTCAGCTGGTATTCTATAATAGCTTCCACAGTCTTCTGACTTTACAAGCTCCTCCTTATTCACCAGAGTTTCATAGAGCTTTTCACCATGCCTGGTTCCTATTATCTTTATTTCGTTATCTGCATTGAACAGTTCTTTTAAAGCTATAGCCAGATTGTACACTGTTGCTGCAGAAGATTTTTGCACGAATATGTCCCCCTGCCTGCCATAGAGAAATGCATATACTACTAAGTCCACAGCTTCATCTAAGCTCATAAGAAATCTTGTCATATTTGGATCTGTTACAGTAATGGGTCTACCTTCTTTTATTTGTTGTATAAACAGTGGGATGACTGAACCGCGAGAAGCCATAACATTTCCATATCTAGTTGCACAGAATATTGTGCCTTCTTCGGATATAGTCCTTGATTTTGCAACTATTACCTTCTCCATCATAGCTTTTGATATGCCCATGGCATTAATCGGGTACACAGCCTTGTCAGTACTTAGCACCACGGTTTTTTTAACTCCATTATTTATCGATGCCTCAAGTACATTGTCTGTGCCTAGTATATTTGTCTTTACTGCTTCAAGCGGAAAAAATTCACAGGATGGTACTTGTTTTAAAGCAGCTGCATGAAAAACACAATCCACAGATTTCATTGCTATGCTTATACTTCCATAATCTCTAACGTCACCAATATAAAATTTCAATTTGCTATTATCATATTTTTTTCTCATATCATCCTGTTTTTTTTCATCTCTGCTAAAAATCCTTATTTCTTTTATATCAGTATTCAAAAATCGATTGAGCACAGCATTACCAAAGGAACCTGTACCTCCTGTTATTAAAAGAATTCTGTCTTTAAACAATGTACTCACTCCATCTCCTATGAATTTCATGGTCTTTTTAGAAAACGCCTTTTTTCATGCTTATGAAGATAATAAAGCCCTTTATCTTTAACTTTGACTCTATTCATTACTGTTCCAATTATTCTAGTATTTACCTTTATAAGCATATCCTTAGCTTCTATCAAAGCTTCCTTCTTCGTCTTCCTGAAAGATGCCACCATAATGCAGCCATCGCAGTATTGGGATATTATTTGTGTATCAGGCAGCATCATTACCTGAGGAGTATCACATATTATATAGTCATAATTTCCTCTTAAATATCCTATTAAGTCCTTCATTGCTGAAGAAATTAGAATTTGAGAAGGGTTGTAAGGCTTGGTCCCTGCTGTAATCAAAGAAAGGTTTTGCACAGCAGTAGGTTTTATAAGTATTTCATCTTTATCAATAACAAAGTTTGAAATACCATTGGAATTAGAAACTCCAAAAATCTGATGTAACTTTGGATTTCTTAGATTACAATCAATTAAAACAGTTTTACCCCTTTCAGAAAATGATGCTGCAAGATTAAAGGCAGTGGTGGTTTTCCCATCTAAGGCTTCTGCACTAGTAATAGCAATGGTTTGAACCCGTTTATCTTGATAAGAAAATTGAATGTTGTTTCTCATAATTCTAAAAACTTCTCCAATAGGAGGATTAGTGTTGTCAACCCTAAGTAAGCTAATATCTTTAGGAATTGTACCTATTATAGATGCATTTACACACTTTTTTATATCCTTTTCAGACTTTATGGTATTATCCAAGTACTCAAGTAGAATAACCACAAAGAAGGATATCATCAGCCCTAAAAAAAAGGATAAGGATAAATTAAGGTTTTTATTTGGTCTTACTAGATATGATGATAATTCTTCTCTGTCAATTACCTTTATATTATCTGTAGGATAAACTTTCTTGGCTTCTTCAATGATACATTCTGATAGGGTATTTAATGTCTTTCTAACCTCCTCTGGGTATCTCCCTTGGTATTTAATATTTAGAATTTGTGTGTCCTCTTCAAAGGATACATTTATATTTTGAAGTATCTGTTCCTTTGTTACACCATTATTCAATTTTTCTGCGGTTTTACTCCCTATTAGTTGTGAGCTTGCAATAGCTGAGTATGTTTTCATGAGCTTTTGATATAAGTAGATATCACTACTGTTTGAATCTTGATTATCTGCCTTCCCTGGAGCTGGTCCTATTATAATACTGGTTTTTGCTTCATACACAGGCTTAATAACATAGAAACTGAAAATACCTGTTATTACTACAGAACCCAAGGTGATAAAAATAATAATTTTGATTCTTATTTTTATTATGTTCCACAAGTCCCTAAGCTCAATAGTAGGTCTATCCTCCATAAAATATATGCCCCCCATTTGTTCAAGATTTAACATAGAAATTTAAGTAACTAATATAATATATAAACAATAATTTTAATTCATTACATTTAATTTAGCCTTGTAAAAATTACTTGTGATTTTTAGCTTTCGTTTCACTTAGTAATTGTTTAATAGTATTCTTCTATGTTATAATTAATTACCTAATATTTGTTATTTTAGTATATATAATACATTAATATTAAGGAGGAATATAAATGCCTTTGTTCGATAACTTTACTAAAAAAGTTGGAGATGTTGCAAAAACTGCCGCTAAAAAATCCGGAGACCTGGTAGAAACGACTAAGATAAATATGTCTATAAACTCAGAGGAACAAAAGATTAAAGATATATATATAGAAATAGGCAAAGCAGTATACTTAAAGTATAAAAATAACGAGATGTTAAGTCCTGACCTAGAAGAGAGCTGTGTCAAAATCAAAGCTACTGAGGATAATATAGCTTCGCTAAGAGAAAAGATAGCACAGCTATAAGCATGAATTTACCGTACTGAACAATTTCAGTACGGTTTTGTATTATTGCAAATGGTCCTTCTCCGCATTATAATAATAAACGTAATGCAAGCTTTTTATGTACAAGCTAAAATAATGGAGGATACAATGTTTGATAGAAATTATAAAACCACAGACAAAGCGGATTGGCATGGCAGAGTAGATAGTATGGATAATTTTGATGCTTTCAGATGGCATCAATGGGTTGAATACATGGATTTAAGAAGAGATGACCTAAGTCCCTATAGCAATAAACTTGGTTTTGCTTTTATTGGCTATTGCTGTGATGAGGGGGTAAATCGCAATAAGGGTAGAATAGGAGCTGCTTATGGCCCACAAAGCATAAGAAAGGAATTATCCAATCTCCCCTGTACCTTTACAAAAGAAGTGAAGCTCTTTGATGCAGGAGATATACTATGTGAAAATATCACTTTAGAAGAAAGTCAAAGCCTTCTATCAAAAGCCATAGAAAAAATACTAAGCTTAAATCTCTTTCCTATAGTTTTAGGTGGGGGGCATGAGATTGCCTTTGGCAATTATAATGGTGTTTTAAACTTTTTAAGAAGGAGCAATGACAAACCTAAGATTGGCATTATTAACTTTGATGCTCACTTGGATCTAAGACCTTATCCAAATGGCGGAAGCTCAGGAACCATGTTTAGGCAAATAGCAGATATTTGTGAAAATAAGGCTATAAATTATTCCTATTTCTGTATTGGGGTACAAAAGCACAGCAACACTATTGAATTATTTAAAACCGCAGACAGGCTAGGAGTAAACTACATTTTGGCAAAGGATATAATAGACATTGACAACTGGGGTATGCTTGAAACTCTAGATACCTTTATAAAGCCTCAGGAGCATATCTATATAACCATATGCTCAGACGTATTTTCCACAGCCTATGCTCCTGGAGTTAGTGCCTCACAGCCTCTCGGTTTAGACCCAGAAAGAGTTCTAAAATTCCTTAAATATATATTAAAATCAAACAAGGTAGTAAGCTTTGATATAGCAGAGGTGGCACCAAGATTTGACCAAGACAATGTTACTGCAAATTTAGCTTCAGTAATTATTTTCTCAGTTGTAAACACTCTAGCTCAAATTAACAACTTAGCAGTTTAAAATAAAAAACCGTACTGAATTTATTCAGTACGGTAATATTTTATACTATGCTGCCAGCTTTAAAAACTCATCCATAGAAATTGAATACTGCATCTCTTTTGGCAATTCCTTATCAGTTTTGAAGCCTAGCTTCTTAAAGGCTTTTCTGGAACGTTCATTCTTTAGGTTGATCTTTGCTATTACTGAATCAACTCTCCATTCAAAAAATGCTCGCTTTAGTCCCTCAAAAATGGCATTTGGTCCTAAACCTTTTCCCCATTTTTCCTTGTCCCCAATCACAATTACTATTTCAGCATTCTTTCCTTTGGGAACTAACCTTAAAAAACCAATGGGTTCACTGTCAGTTGTGGTTATCATAAAAAAGCTACCATTCTGATTAAATAAATGAGTAAGAATAGGCATATCAATTCTATATATTGCTTGTTTAATGCTCTCGCCAACATTCTGTCCTTCATTCAGATATTCTGTTACTTCATGGTCCTCTAACCAATCAATTATTTTCCATGCATCAGTTCTGAAAACTTCTTGCCGCAAGTGAACATTCTTAGCCTTCATTACTACAGTCCTCCCTATAAATAATAAAAGGCCTACAAAGGGCATAATGGTGCCCAAAATAAGTCTTTTCCAACCTCATGGAAATAATACCATCCTACCTCATAATAGTCAATGGTTGTAAATTAGGTTTAATTGCAGTTACTAGAGTTTACTATAGGAATCTGGCAAATAGGAGAATATTCCTCGATAATCCTCCATATTCGGCTTTTATATTAAAAAAACCGTACTGAATTTCTTCAATACGGCTTCTTCTTACTCTTTTTAATATTTATCCCTGTTTTTGTAATGAGTATGAAGCAGCTTATGACTTAAGTATCCATTGGGCTTACCTAAAAATTCCTCATAGATTTTTAAAATATATGGATTCCTATGGGATTTTCTAATAGGCATAGCTTTATCCTCTTCATATATAGCCCTAGCTCTTTGTTCCATAATATTTAAAATGCTTTGCTCCTTGGCATTTACTATGGGCTGTCCCCCTCCTTTTACACATCCCCCTGGGCATGCCATAACCTCAATAAAATCAATCTTCTTCTCTCCCTTGTTCACCATTTCTAATAGCTCTCTTGCATTGCCAAGCCCATGGGCTACTGCAGCTGTCACAATTTTGCCATTTGAAAGTTCAATTTCTGCTATCTTTATATTGTCCACTCCTCTAAGGGCTTCAAAATCTATAGTATCCAGCTCTTTATTTTCTGTGATTTCAAAAATCGTCCTTAAGGCTGCTTCTGCAACCCCTCCTGTTGCGCCAAATATTACAGCAGCTCCAGTAGATTCCCCCATAGGGTTATCAAAGGCCTCCTCCTTAAGCTTTGTAAAATCTATACCAGCTTCCTTAATCATTTGAGCAAGTTCTCTGGTAGTAAGAACATAGTCCACATCCTGCAGTTTTTCGTTGGAAAGCTCCTCCCTTTGCCTCTCAAATTTCTTCGCAACACAGGGCATTATTGATACCACCACAATTTTACTAGGGTCTATGCCCATCTTCTCTGCAAAGTATGTTTTTATCAATGCACCCTCCATCTCGTGAGGAGACTTACAGGTGGATAAGTTATTTAGCATATGGGGATAAAATTGTTCAATAAACTTAACCCATCCTGGGCAGCAGGAGGTCATAAGTGGTAGATTTTCTCCACTTTCAAGTCTTGATAATAATTCTGTACCCTCCTCCATTATAGTTAAATCCGCTGCGAAGTCTGTATCAAATACCCTGTAGAAACCTAAGGCTCTTAAGGCAGCCACCATTTTCCCTGTAATTCTTGAGCCTGTGTCCATTCCAAATTCTTCTCCCAGCGCAACTCTTACTGCAGGAGCTGTTTGAACTATTACGTACTTGTCTTCATCAGACAATGCCTTCCACACATTGTCTACATCATTCTTTTCACTCAGGGCTCCTACAGGACATGCCAATATACACTGCCCGCAATTTATGCATATACTGTTGCCTAGAGGTCTATCATATGGTGCCTCTACCTCTGTATTAAAGCCTCTTTTAGCAAAGCCTATGGCATTTACAGTCTGTATTTTAGAGCATGTACTAATACATCTACCGCATAATATACATTTTTCTGCATCCCTAACTATAGAAGCGGAAGATAAGTCCAATGATTTAGAAAGCTTTTCACCATTATATCTTATATCTCTTACATTAAGCTCTTTTGCATAGTTTTGAAGCTCACAGTTTTCACTTCTTACACAGGTGGTGCACTCTCTCTTATGATTTGATAATAAAAGTTCTACCACCATTCTTCTCACTTCTCTTACTTTGGCAGTATTAGTCTTTACAACCATACCCTCTTCAGCAACAAGTGAGCAAGAGGCAATTAGCTTTGAACCCGCCTCTACTACACAGATTCTGCAGGATGAGCAATTGTTTACGTCCTTTAGATAACAAAGGCTTGGTATTTTTATGCCTATGCTTCTTGCTGCTTCTAGCACAGTGGTTCCCCTTTTAACCTCCACTTCTTTACCATCAATTATAAATTTTATCATTTCCATCTCATCACTCCCCAAAGGCCCAAATTAGATTTTTTCTATTGCCTTGAATGGACACTTATTGATACAGGCACCGCATTTCACACATTTACTTTGATCTATATTATATGGTTGTCTTATCTTTCCACTGATTGCATTCACCGGGCATTGTCTTGCGCATAAACTGCAGCCCCTGCACTTATCTGAATTGATATTGTACTCAACTAGTGCAGTACAGCTGCCTGCTGGGCATTTTTTATCCACAACATGAGCCATATATTCCTCTTTAAAATACTTTAACGTGGACAATACCGGGTTTGGAGCAGTTTGCCCTAATCCACACAGTGATGCCATCTTTATTTTCTTTGCAAGGTCTTCTAGTATTTCTAAATCCTCTAAGGTACCATTTCCTTCAGTTATCTTCTCCAATATCTCAAGCATTCTTTTAGTACCTATTCTACAGGGTGTACATTTCCCACAGGATTCATCCTTGATAAAATCCAAATAAAATCTGGCCATGTCTACCATGCAATTATCCTCATCTAGTACTATCATTCCCCCAGAGCCCATCATGGAGCCTAAAGAACTTAAGGAATCATAGTCAATTGCTGTGTCAAGCTCAGCAGCAGTAATACATCCCCCAGAGGGTCCTCCTGTTTGAACAGCCTTAAAGCTCTTACCATTAGGTATGCCTCCTCCAATATCGTATATTACCTCCCTTAAGGTTATTCCCATAGGAACTTCTATTAGGCCAGTATTAGTAATCTTTCCACCAAGTGCAAATACCTTTGTTCCT
Organism: Clostridium sp. UBA701; assembly: GCA_002298125.1. Taxonomy (GTDB): domain Bacteria; phylum Bacillota; class Clostridia; order Clostridiales; family Clostridiaceae; genus UBA701. Next base: position 107,676 of record DBMJ01000001.1, read on the forward strand.
CTATTTTTTTCAGTGCCTATAGAAGAAAACCACTCTGAACCCTTTAGTACAATTTGTGCAATATTTGCAAAGGTCTCTACATTATTTATCACACTGGGTTTTTCCCAAAGTCCACTTTCTGCAGGAAAGGGTGGTTTTGGACTTGGCATTCCTCTTTTCCCTTCTATAGAATTCATAAGAGCTGTTTCCTCACCACATACAAAGGCACCTGCTCCTAGTCTTATATCTATATTAAAATTAAAACCTGTTCCTAAAATATTTTCTCCTAAAAGTCCATATTCTCTTGCCTGCCTAATAGCTATCTTAAGCCTTTCCACAGCTAGAGGATATTCAGCTCTCACATATATAAAGCCCTCCTCTGCACCTATAGCATAGCCTCCTATTGCCATAGCCTCCAGCACAGCATGAGGATCTCCTTCTAAGATTGAACGGTCCATAAAGGCTCCTGGGTCTCCTTCATCTGCATTGCAGATAATATATTTAGGCTTATTAGCCTGTTTCGCTGTAAGCTCCCACTTTAAGCCTGTGGGAAAGCCCCCGCCGCCTCTTCCCCTCAGTCCAGACTTCTTAACAGCCTCTATTACCTCTTGGGGAGACATATGGGTAAGGGCTTGTTCAAGGGCTTTGTAGCCATCTAAAGCAAGATACTCATCTATATTTTCCGGATCTATTACCCCACAGTTTTTAAGAGCAATTCTTATCTGTTTTTTGTAAAAGTCGACATCCTTTAAAGATCTTACCCCATAATCCTCTAAGGATTCAAAGTAAGCTAATCTTTTCACTATTCTACCATTTACCAGGTGCTCCTCCACCAGCTCTGGTACGTCCTTTAAGCTTACCTTGCTGTAAAAGGTTCCTTCAGGAAAGATAAACATAATAGGTCCAAGCTCACAAAGCCCCAAACATCCTACCCTTACCACTTCTATTTCATTTTCTATTCTATGCTTTTTAAGCTCATTCTTGATAGAATTGGCTATGTCCATTGCTCCCTCTAAGGCACAGCCTGTTCCTCCGCAAATAAGCACTTGGCCGCGAAATAAATTCATCCTGACCCCTCCTTCTATCCATTTAATATGGTATAGTCATTTAATACCTTACCCTTTACTACAAACATGGTGTATTCATCAATTACCCTTCCCTTTAAAATGTGCTCTCTCACCACGCTTCTAGCCATAGTAGCAGTCATCTTTACATAAGTAACCTTTTCCTCCCCTGGCATTATAACCTCTACTATAGGCTCCAGCTTACATACCCCAATACATCCAGTTTGAACTACCTCAATGTCCTTTATATTAAGCACCTTAAGTTCATCTATAATGGCTTCCATGACGGCCGTTGCACCTGCAGCAATACCACAAGTAGCCATACCTATTACTATCCTTGGGTTCCTTCTATTCTTACCCTGCTCAACCCTTGGCAAGGTATTATTTCTTATCTCCTCAAGCTCTTTAATTGACTTCATATTATTCCTCCTTCTTGGTATACTCATCAAGAATTCTTCGAACATCTTCAAGAGTTACCTTTCCATATACCTTGTCATCAATGGTCATAACAGGAGAAAGCCCGCAAGCTCCTAGACATCGGGTGGCTTCTAGGGTAAACTTACCGTCCTTAGTAGTTTCGCCAACCTCCACGTTTAATTCCTGGGATAGTCTTGTTATTATAGTTTGTCCCCCCTTAACATAGCAAGCTGTGCCAAGGCACACTCTAATGATATGCTCACCCTTTGGTACCAGTGAGAAGAAATGATAAAAGGTAGCTACTCCATACACCTCAGTCATGGGTATCTTAAGCTCCTCTGAAACCCTTTGAAGAGCTTTTTCTGGTAGATATCCATAGAGCTCCTGTACTCCATGTAATAGTGGAATTAGCCCCCCTCTCACCTCTTTAAACTCCTCAATAAGCCTTGTTATTTCCTCAACCCTCTCATCATCCTTATTACATTCACTGCAGCACACTTCTGAAAATGACAAAATCCATCTCCCCCTTGTTTTATCTATTTTAGAATTATCACTTCAAAACCCTAACAATATTTTACTATATTTTAGTTTGCCATACAATAAATGGTAATAAATAATTGCAATAAACCCCTATTGATTCCTTAGTCAATAGGGGTTTACTAAAATTTATTGGGCAGAAGCCACCGTTATATGCCTGGTAAATGTACCTTTGTGAACCTCACATTTATCCAAAATTCTAAATCCTGCTGAAGTGATATGCTCTTCCATATCCTCAAAGGTTATAATAACCAGCTTATTTGCAATCCTTCTTGCGGTTTTTATAATGTCTGTCTGTTCCTTGAGGGTAGTTGGTGTAAATAAGCCATAGGGTATATCTATAATTGCCACATCATACTTATCTCGTATATTATGCATATCTCCAACTGTAATGACGTCCTCATAGCCAAAGTAATCTAAGTTTATCTTAGCATTTTTAGCAATATGGGGATTGATTTCATAACCCTTTATACTAAAGCCCATGGAAAGGGCTTCAATTAGAACTGTTCCAATTCCACAGCAAGGGTCTATTAGTGTTAAGCTTGAGTCATTAGCTGCGGCAATATTTACTACAGCCCTAGAAATTCTTAGACTCAAGGCATTTGAATAGCAATAGGGTTTTTTATCATGATTGTGCCATTCATAATCATTCTTTTCATACCTGCCAAATATCCATTTGTCTTTAACCCTTGTTATACCTAAAATTATCTTAGGATTATGCATAATAGCTTCTCCGTTTATAACAAATCCAACTTTTTTCACAGCTTCAAGACGCTGTTCATAATCAATATTATCCTCCTCAAGCTTTACATAGCAAACCTTAAAATCTTTATAGGATAAATTGTCAGCTTCTATGTTATGAATTATATCCTCCAGTGAAAAAGCTGAATATATAATGGATAAGCATTGTTTAATAAATGGACTTCTAGAGGGGTTTACATAATGCTTTGAAAAAAAATGTTTCCCCTGTGGAACTACATTAAAAAGATATTTCATCTCCATTTTACATAGCTCTTCTTCATGCTTAGGATAGTTTATGGAATAAAAAAACTCCCTAGCTCTACCATTAAAAACACCCTCTACCCACATTTTATTTCCTCAAGCTCCTTATTCTCCCCTAAGGTCTTATTATTATTTATTAAACTCTTGTAATACCCAGCTTTTTTCATAAGCTCAGAATGATTACCCATTTCCACAATTTTACCATGCTTTAATACTATTATCTTATCCGCATTTCTTATGGTGGAAAGCCTGTGGGCAATAACAAGGATTGTTCTATCCTTTGCTGCATTTTCAATGGCCTTTTGAATGAGCTTTTCAGTTTTTGTATCTATATTGGCTGTAGCTTCATCTAACACCAGAACTGATGGACTATGAGCTAGTGCTCTGGCAAAGGACAAAAGCTGCTTTTGTCCCGCTGAGAAGGTACTTCCTCTCTCCATTACTGGCTCCATTATTCCTTGAGGCATATTGCTTACAAACTCCTCCGCACAGGATACTCTAAGGGCCCCCTCAATAACATCTTCAGGTATTTTATCATTTAGCACTATATTATTTTCAATATTTCCAGAAAATAAAAACACGTCCTGAAGCACCACTGCAATATTTCTTCTTAGGTCCCTTAGCTTAATGTCATTGATATTGACACCATCAATTAGAATTTCCCCACGCTGTACCTTATAAAAGCCACTAATTAAGCTTATTATTGTGGTTTTTCCAGCACCAGTTTCTCCTACAAAGGCTGCAGTTTGTCCTTTATCAAGGGAAAAGCTTATATCCTTTAATACCCAATCCTTATCATTATATGAAAACCATACATTTTTAAATTCAATATTACCCTCAAAGCGCTCCATACCTTTCCCTATATCTAAATCCTCTAATAGCTCCTCCTGGTCCAACAATTCAAAAATTCTATCAGCAGACACCAGGGCAGACGAAATAGTGGTATAGTTATCTGCCAAATCTGAGATTGGGTTGAAGAATTGCTTAATATAAGTGGTAAAGGCATAGAGCACACCTATTTCCAGGGTATGCTTTGAAATTTGTCCCATACCATACCAAATCAGAATGGCAATGGCCGCACTTTGAAAAACATCTGCTGCAGGCTTTAAAAAGCTATTTAACCAAACCTGAAATATTGTGGTCTTGTAATATTCCTTGTTTAACTTTAAAAACTCTTCCTTCTTTTCCTTTTCTCCTTGAAATATCTGAACAATTTTCATCCCAGAAATATTTTCTGCCATAAATCCATTTATCTGCCCAATAAAATGCTTCATATTTTTAAAATTGTCCTTTATCTTTTTCTTTAGTAGAAATACTAGAAAGAACATCAACGGAACCACGCAGAAGGAGATAAGAGCTAATTTAACATCTAAAATTACCATGGCATAGATTATACCTAAAAGTAAAAATACATCCTTAAAAAGACTTATTAATACATCTGTATACATTTCACTTAGGGCCTCAACATCATTAGTAGCTCTAGTTATAAGCCTTCCTGAAGATGTCTTGTCTAGATAGGATAAGGGTAAAAATTGAATTATTTTAAAAACTCTGCCCCTTAAGCCCCTCATAATGCCCTGACCAGCTTTATTTATAAGATTTGCTTGGACAATAGAAAAAAGCCCACCTCCTGCTACCACAAGAAAGTACAGTATACCCATGGAGGTAATTGAGTATAAACCACTGGAGCTTATTCTTTTAACTAGGAAATCGTCTATAACTAGCTTCAGTATATATGGCTTAATTAGTTGAGCAGTATTAACTAACAGAACACAGCCTGCTGCTAAAATAATGGTTTTCATATAGGGGATGGTTAGCTTAAGAAGCCTTGTTAAACTATGCACTTTCTGAATCTTCGTTTTGGAATCCACCTTTTCTATCCTTGGATTGTTCTTTGTAGATGTCATAATATACACCCCCCTTTTCTATAAGCTCACTGTGAGTACCCCTTTCACAAATCCCCCCACCATCAAGGACAATAATTTCATCAGCATCCTTCACAGAGGAAATTTTATGAGCAATAATAATAGCAGTTTTGTCTCTCCTAAATTCCTTGAAATTATTTAATATCTTATCCTCAGTAATTGTATCTACAGCGGACAGTGCATCATCTAATATAAGCACTGCAGGGTTTTTAATAATTGCCCTTGCTATAGAAATTCTCTGCTTTTGTCCTCCAGAAAGATTCACTCCTCTTTCCCCCAAGATTGTGTCAAAACCTTTAGGAAAGCATAATATGCTGTCATAAATGCAGCTTGCTCTTGCTGCATTTTCTACCGCCTTAGTGGAATAGCTCTCTTTAAAAAATCTTATATTTTCATTTATGGTTGCAGAAAACAAGAAATTATCCTGCGGTACATAGCCAAAGCCCCCTCTTAAGGCTTCCAGAGTATAATGGTTAATATCTACTCTATCTATAAATATTTTCCCAGCCTCCACATTATAAAGTTTTAATAAAAGACTTGCCAGAGTTGTCTTCCCTGAGCCAGTTTTTCCAATTATGCCTAGAGTATGCCCCTTAGGAATGCTTATATTGATATCCTCCAAGGCTTTTTCTCCTGAGTCTGGATAGGAAAAGCTTAAGTTGTTAATTTCAATATCACCCATAATTTCTGTGTTAACCCCTGCTTCTCCATCAGTTATATCAGCCTCCACACTAAATATTTCATTTAGCCTCTTATAGGATGCCATACCCCTTTGTAGTATATTTATTACACGGCCTATGGAGATTATTGGAGCCATTATCATGGTTAAATAGGTGTTAAAGGCAATAAAATCTCCCAAGGAAATAGTACCCTTTAAAACCATGTTGCCGCCAAATATAAGATTTAAGACAAAGCTAATACTAAAGCAGAGCTCAATGGCAGGGGAAAGAGTTGCTGAAACCTTCACCATATTGAGATTGCTATCCATCATCTTAGTATTTAGTTCTTCAAATTTATTTACTTCCTCATCTTCCTGGGCATAGGCTTTTATAACCCTTATTCCATTTATATTTTCTTGAACTCTATCTGAAATGGAAGCAAAGCATTCCTGAACCCTTCGAAATCTTTTTTGAACAACCCTTCCTGTTCTTATCATAACCACAATTATAATAGGAATGGGCGCTAAACACATAAGGGTAAGTCTCCAATTTATGGTTTGAGTCATAGCATAAACTGCTGCAGTACAAAGGGCGAGTCCGTTAATACTCATCGCTGTTGCAGGACCAAAGGTCATCCTCACAGCACTAATGTCATTAATAGCGTAAGCGATTAAATCACCTGTTTTTCTCCTGTTATAAAATTCAGGAGACATCTTCTGAAAGTGAACCACTAAAAGCTCTCTAATGTGACATTCAAGCTCCCTCGAATTTCTTATGATTAAGTTTCTCCAGGCATAGGTACACACAAAGGTCCCTACAGCAATTAGCAGCATATATAAAATATTAACTATTATACTTTTCTCACTAAAACCGCTAAGCTTTAAAATATCGATGGTTTTACCAAGCACCTTTGGAAAAATTGTTTGAATATAAGAAGCTGAAAGCATAAAAAATACTCCAACTACATATGAAAGCCTGTGTTCTATAAAAAAATCTAACAATATGCTCCGCTTTTTCATCTTCTCACCTAGCCTTTAATTTTAAAATATATCTTTTACAGAATCTCTTTCGATTAAACTGCTGTTAATAGTAATATTCTCATAGGGCTTACTAGGATTATTTATCCTTTTTAATAACAAGGAAACTGCTGTTTCACAAGAATATTCAATATTAAGATCCATAGTTGTAAGTGCAGGAATAGAAAGAGTGGACATCTCTGAATTACCACTTCCAATAACTGAAATATCCTCTGGCACCTTTATACCTCTTTCATAGAGAAGCTTAATCAGCTTTATTGCTATAAAATCCCACTGGCATATAATTGCTGTGGGCTTTTCCTCACAGCTTAACATTTCAAGTATTTTTCCATTGAAATTTTCTTCTACATCCATGAAGAAAGCCTCATTAATTGGTGTTTTATAATCCTCTAAGGCAGTAGTAATGCCCATAAGCTTTTCCTTACTTTTAAAGCTTTTAATATTTCCTATAAAACCTATCTTTTTGTGTCCTCTCTTAATTAGATACTCACACTGTAAATAGCCTCCATTGCTAAAATTAAACCACACACTGTCATAGTCATAGCATGGGGCATATCCCGTATAAATCACTACATTTCTAATTTTTTGTCTTATAAATTCTACATATTTGTTTTCAAATTCTCCAATAAAAATAACCCCATCAAAGCTATGTCCCTTTGACAGCTTATAGGGAAGGTAGAGCTTTTCTTGATTTTCTTTGTCCACAAATTCAACACTATATTCTGCACCTGTGCTTTGAATTGCCTTTTCGACACCCTGAACCTTATAGCTAAAATTGCTGTTGTCTTGAATATAGGGCTTTTGATGCAGCACTAAGATATTTAAACTCTCATTGCTTTTTAACTTGTTATAGCCCATTTCCTTGGCCTTATCTATTATTCTCGTTCTTAACTCCTCGCTGACCCCAGTCTGCCCAGAGAGAGCCCTGCTTACAGAAATGGGTGAAATATCAAGTGCCTCAGCTATATTGGCAATGGTAATTTTACTATTTTTCATTAATTTCACCTCTATATATAATGCCAAGCTTACAGCATAATTCAGTCTTGGCATTTTTATTAATATTATACTTATATTATACGTTATTAATATAATAATTCAACGATAGATTTTATATTTTTATAACGTTATTAGAATAAAACTACCCTTCGGTGATTTCGCTATACAATAAAAAACAGCCTACTGCTTCCAATAGGCTTTATAAACATTACTTATATATTTTATAAATGTTCTCTTCTATTTTCTCAAAGATATTGCTCCAAGAAAGCTCCTGAACTATTTTACTTATTCCAATAAATTGATTTTTCTTTTCATCAAGATTAACTAACTGCTCTAATATTGCTCTTTCAAGGCTTCCCTCATAATGTGGAAGCTCGCTTTCTTTAGGTTTATCAACCTTAAGCATAGAGGGCAACTTCACATAACTAATAATGCCGCTATCGTTTACCTCATCTCCAAGCCAGTTTTTAAGACCAGTAATTTCTGATGCAACTACAGATAACCCGCAGGCAAGAGCTTCTATTGTAACCAATGACAACCCTTCGTAAAAAGAAGGCATAATAAAAATGTCACATTCCCTAAATAAGTTTCCAAGCTCCTCATGAGGAACCTCCCCCAGAAAGTGAATTCCATCTTCAGCCTTATTTACTTGCTTCATTATCTGCTCTTCTTCACCGCTGCCAGATCCTGCAATAATAAGCTCTACATCTTCATATTTCTTGCGAACTCTTTGAAAAACTTTAATAAGTGACATTGTTCCCTTTGCATAACTAAGCTTTCCTGCATAGATAAGCTTAATATTACCCTTTAAGCTTGCCTTATCCTTGGGGTAAAAAATATCAGAATCATACCCACCGCCAATTGTAATTACCTTATCTTCGCATATATTAAAGCTTTGGATTATTTTCTCTCTTTGAAGATCATTTAATGCAAAGGCAGCATCAATATTCTTACAGCCATCCACTGCATACTCTCTAAATTTTTCAGTAAGCTCCAGCTGTCTCAAATCCGTACCATGGCATATGGTCATTACAGGTATGTTAGGTGCCATGTTTCTAATAAGTGAGGTTAACAGCCATAGATGATGAGTAATAATAATATCTGGCTTAAATTCTTTAAGTGCAAGTTCAATTTTCTCCTTAAAGGCGTTTTCCCATAAAATAAACATTTCCTCATTCATATCACTGTACCTAGTACTCTTGTAAGGCATTACATCACTCATACCTACAATGGGAAAGGGTAGATTTTCAGTATTAAAAACTACAGGGTAAAAGATGATATCTGCACAATCTTTAAATTCAACCTCTTCATTTTCCATTGATATTCCTGCGATTACAGCCTGCTTATGTCCCCTTTTATGGGCCTCTTTTGCAATAGCCTGAAGGTATGTGCCACTTCCAGTTTTACCTGGATATTGAGCCATAGCCTGTAGTATCTTCATATCCTTACCCCTCCTTTGTTCACTTTAGCTATTATTCTAGAACACAGTTAAGCAAACAGGTTTTTCATCAGTAGCAAAAATATTATTTATTTTATCTACTAGCTCCTCTCTTGAGATAGAGGCCCTGCCGTATTTATACAGCGCCTTAAAGGAAACAGCACAGGTTATTAAGGATGAGAAATCTGCAATATCCATTGCCACTTCCACATCAAACTCCTCTTCCTTACTAAATGCAGGGTATCCATCCTTAAAGTTAATTATAAAGCTGCCATTGTTCTCTTCTATAAAGCTATCACTTATAGTAAGCTTTAATTTACAGTTTTCATTATTAAAGTTATGCTCTCTTAACTGCACAAACAGCTCCTTTATATCAGTTACACGATACATTATGCCAGTTCCCTGCAAGCTGCATTGATGGTACACTGGAACAAACATATTTAACGACCCATCAGTGGGATTGTCTAATAAAAATCTAAAGTCTTCATCTTGAATATTAAAAATAATGTTAGAAATTTGGTCATCCTCACTGTTTAAAAAGGTCAATAATTCACTTAAGCTCTCAGTATTTTCAAACACCAGCTCCTTAATAACCATATCATTTATAAGAGAGCTTTTTTCCTCATAAGGCTTAAATTCAAAAATAATATAACCTTGAATTCTATCATTTTCTTCATAGGCAGCTATTCTGAATTTAGGACTATTTATATATGCCAAGAATTCTTTTTTATATCGTTCTAATAAACCATTAGTTTTTTCATATACCCTATTATAGCATTCAGTAAGCCTATGAAGCCTTTCTTCATTTACAAATACAATATGGTCCTTTGAGTTTCCCTTAGGGAGATTACTTGGCTTAACCTTATACTGGTTCATGCTTGTTCCAAAGCCAAAACCCATATTTTTATAAAAATCAGTTCTAAATGGATACAGCATCACCATAGGCGCACCTTCACTTTTAAAATGCTCAATAAAATCCTTAACTATAGCTTTAGCTATCTTCTCTTTTTTGTGTAAAAAGTGTACTGCAACAAGCCCCACTCCACCAGCCTTTATTTTTGTGGATAGAAGGTTCATGTTGAAATTATGGTATCTCATTCCCCCCAACAGCTCTTCACCACGAAATGCACCATAGAATTTTACATTAGGACTTTCCTCTTGAGTTTTCATGGCGTTATTAATAAGATTATCCTTCTGCTCCTTTGTATCAATCCCAAAACCCGGATAAGCATTGACCACTATGTCACCGAATTCACAAAATTCCTCTTTAGTTGATAATTTTTTAATCAAATACATAGTCCCACCCCTTTTATTACTTATAAATGTTTTAGTTCTGTTGCTTTCTTTAGACTTGAATAGGCCTCTTCATAGTTTCCTAAGGAAGAATAGACCTCACTTAAGGCTTCATAAGCAGAGCTTATTTCCTTGTAAGCATAGTCTGCAAAACCCTTGTATTCTATACTTGTAAAAGGCATCATCCCCTCAATAGCCTCTTCTATACATGCTATCCCTTCTTTGTACTTCTCCTTCTTACTATAGATTAGTCCCTTTAAAACCAATGAATTTAATAAGTATATACAATCCAGCTTATAGTCAATTTTCTCTTCATGGTTAATTTTCATAAGCTCCTTTATAGCCTCATCATAATTTCCAAGTAAGTATTTGGCTCGAGCAAGTTCCAGATAGTAATAAAATGCTCTTTCATGAGTGTTTTCTTCATAACCCTTAAGATATTCTAAGGCTTTTACCGGCTCCTTTCTCATATTTTCGTACATGGCATAGTTTTGAAATATTCTTGCAAGTATATATTTGTTACCAGTAAATTCCGCATATTTTCTGGCAATATCCATGTTTTCAGTAAACCTTTCAAAATTGTTCTGCAGTAAATAGGTAATTGCAATATTTCTATATAGTACATCTGCTAGATAATAGATATTGTTTTCTTTGGAAAGTGTAATTCCCTTTTCGCAAAGTGCAATTGTACTTTTAAAATCTCCATAAGCAAGAGTTATTGGGATCTCCCGAGCCAGCATTTCTATTTCTAAAAACACATCTCTGCTGCTAGACTTAGAGTATAGCTCATAGGCATCCTTTAAAATGTCTTTACATTCTGTATAGCTATGGTTGTATACTGGCCTTCTTAAAAATAGGAGTCTAGTTCTTGCTGCCTCAACATAAAGAGTATTTTCTATATATATTTTTATACAACAATTTAACAGCTCTTCCCCTTGATTAAAATCATTGGTTCCTATATGGCAAATGGCTAACCTGTATAAAATGTCGCCATATACTTTACTTTTTTCATTGTACTTATATAATGCTAACAGCTCCTTTAAGACGCTAAGCCCATGACCATAATCCTTATTCTTTATTAATTCATCGGCTTTATTCAAAGCTTCCAAAATTACCTCCATGGGAAAATAGCCTTCTCCTTTAATAATCACCTTACCAATTTCAGTTTCATCTTCTAAGAAATAAGCTGCTGATTTATTCAGTTTAGCTGCTAGATATTGTAAATTTTTCATAGAAGGATTTGCTGTGCCATTTTCTATACGACTTAACATACTTTTAGTCATTTCAGGCTCCGCTAATTCACTTTGAGTTAATTTCAAGCCTTTTCTTAACTCCTTAATCTTTTTCCCGATTTCATTATTCATAACCTTCTTCTCCCCTATAAGAATTAATAGGTTTTAATGTTCACTATAGTATAATACTACTCAACTTTTAACTATTTTGCAAGATTATATTTACATATAATGCAGAATTGATAAATTATACTGTTATTGTTTTTTGTTAGTTGAATTATATTAACTATTTTTCAATAAAAGTATTGACATGTTTAATTAATTTAAACTATAATAAAGGTGTAAAATACAATATTTAGGTGGTGTAAAATTATTATGGATAATTTACAAAGAAAAAATCAATTAATTTTGGATCTAGTTTCTGATAGTTGTTTAGAGAAAGTCAATTTGTTTTGTGATGAATACAAAGACTTTATCAATAAATCAAAAACAGAGAGAGAAGCTGCGGAAATCATCATAAGCATAGCAAAGAAAAATGGTTTTAAAGACTTGAGTGAAATTGTAAAAAAAAATCTAAATTAGCTCCTGGCGATAAGGTTTACGCAGTTAATAATATTATATGGCAGACTACTGAACTTGGAAAGGTAAATCAAGGCGGTGGTGGTACCATATCATACATTATAAAAAACTAGTATAGGTGCTTTGCCCTATACTAGTTTTGCCTTTATAGCTATATAAACTCTATTTTAATGTACATGAAAAACTACTTTCTTCAATTATCTCTATTACCTTTTCTCTAGAAAACATTTCATTTATCAATTTGCTTTCTATTTCAGTAAAATCCAATTTTATTATAGTATCTGAAAATATCTTTACAGCTACTATAATTCCAGCCTCAATATTCAAATGAATTTCAGCATTGCCACTGCCTAGCCGCTCTTCTAAAACCATATCAAACCTGGGGCTTTCACCAAAATTCCATAATCCATCTTTATATTTTTCATAGAATATTGGTGAATAGTTCTGCTTATTGTATTCTAGTATGGAATCTGCTTTTCCATATATATTTTCAAAGGAATCCACTAAAGCACTAGTTAATTTTTCTACGGTTATTGAATTGTTTTCTTCAACTAAATTAATTACTCTACTCTTCACGGACTTTATACCTTTTGATTGTAATTTAATCTCTGAAGGGTTCAACACCTTTTCTAGTAATTTTATATTCACATCAATCATTAAGGTTCCATGATGAAAGTATTTCCCATCTTCACTATAAAAAGCATGTCCTGAAAATTTACGTCCATTTAAAAGTAAATCATTTCTGCCTGAAAATTCAACCTTCAAGCCAAAGCTCTCAATAGCTTTCTTTATAACCCTTAATTGTTTATCTAAGTCAATATTTTTCTCCTTAGTAATAAAGGTAAAATTTAAATTCCCTAAATCATGAAAAACAGTTCCTCCACCTGATATTCGTCTAACCAAAAAAACATCATTTTCCTTCATGTATTCTAGATTACATTCAGAATATGGATTTTGATTTCGGCCAATGACAACAGTTCTTTCATTTTGCCAAAGGTATAGAATAGTTTCTTCATCACTAATATTTCTTAGTAGCTCTTCTTCTAAAGCTAAATTATAATAAGGATTAACTTCCCTAGATATTATTATTCTATTCATGATAGTGTAATGCTCCTAAGGAAAGTCCTAATACAGATTCGTGAATAACCTCGCCTGTAGTAGGATGAGCAAATATAGTATCTATAATTTTCTCTTCACTAATATTATTTTTTATTATCAAGGTTAATGTACTGATTAAAGATGAAGCATCTGCTCCAATTATAGATGCCCCGATGATTCTATTTCCATCTAAGTCCTTAATAATTTTAATAAACCCTTTTTCAGCTCCCATAGTTAATGCCTTACCGTTTGCACAGAAGGGGAACTTGCTTATTTTTATATTTATTTTTTTAGCTGCACACTGAGCTTCTGAAGCTCCAACAGAAGCAATTTCAGGAGCTGTAAAAATAACATTTGGCACACAGTCATATTCCATTTCTTTTTTATTGCCTAAAATATTATCTACTGCTACCATCCCTTGATGGGAGGCTACATGAGCTAGTTGAATAACATTATTCACATCACCAACGGCATATATTCCCTCAACATTTGTTTCTAAGCAACTATTAACCTTTATTCCTTTTCCATTTGCATTTAGTTCTATACCAGCCTTGTCTAAGCCAAGCTCTCCAATATTAGGCTCTCTGCCAATGGCTACTAGCACATTTTCTGATATTAGATATTTTTCTTTTTCATTATTCTTAAAAATAACTATTGCTTCTCCTAATTCGGATTTTTCAATTTTTGTCACATTTGAACTGGTATAAATATTTATTCCCTTCTCCACAGCTATTCTCTTTATTTCTTCTGAAATATCTGAATCTACCATGGTAAGTAGTCTATCCGCATACTCAACAACATTTACTGCCACTCCAAAGTTGGCATACACAAATGCAAACTCCATACCAATAACTCCACCACCTATTATGGTAATGGATTTGGGCAGCTTTTTATTACTGAGTGCTGTGGTGCTATTTAACACAAAGGGCAGCTCTATTCCTGGAATGTTTATTTTACATATCTTTGAGCCTGTAGCAACTATAGTGTTTTTAGCCTTGATAGTATATTCATCTTTTCCCTTTTTAACAATCACTGTTTTATTATCTATAAAGGCTGCCTCTCCCTTAATTAATCTAATATCATTTTTTTGCAACAGATAATCTATTCCTTCAACTAAGCTCTCTTTAATCTTATCTTTCCTATCTATAACCTTTCCCACGTTAAGCTTTACTTCTTTTGCTTCAAAGCCGTATTCTTCTCCATTAATTACATCATTATAAACCTCTGAAGACCTCACTAAAGCTTTAGTAGGGATACAGCCTACATTCAAGCATGTTCCGCCAAGCCTTTCACTCTCAACTATCACTGTCTTTAAGCCATTTTTAGCAGCATATATAGCCGAAACATATCCACCAGGACCAGCACCTATTACTAATAACTCTGCTTCTAGTTCTTCCTTTTTACCCTTTAACATATTGGCAAAATAATCAACCTTTTGCTTTGGATTTTCCTTTTCCTCTCCACTTGCCACAAATAAAGTATCCCCTACCTTCACTTCCTCTCCCTCTTCTACCACGATTTTTTCAATAGTATAACTTCTTTTTGCTTTATATGGTGAATTTCCTTTATTAGTTTCTAATTGAAGTAATATATCATTCGTTTTAATTATATCTCCGACCTTTACATTGATTTTCCCTATTCTTGCTGACTTGCTCTTACCAGTTAAACTATCCAGTTTTATATCCATTTCACTGTCTCCTTATCAATATGCTTATAGACCCTTTTAAAATACGTCAATTTTAAACCCTGTGCATAAGCCCAGGGTTTCATTTATTATTATGAATATTTATTATTTGAAATCCTTCTCGAATTCATCAATGGAATCCTTTAATAAAGTAACAGAATATGCCATGCTTGGGCCTCCGCCAAAGGCAACAGCTACCATTGCAGCTTCAATTATTTCATCTCTTGTTGCTCCTGCTTCTAAAGCCTTGTATACATGGAATACTATGCAATATTCACATCTATTATAAGCAGCAATTCCTATGCTTATTAATTCCTTAGTCTTTGTATTTAAAGCTCCTTCAGCATAGTTTGTTCCTAAAAGATTCATAAATGCTCCAACTTGTTCGCCATGGGTTTCGCTTAATGTGTTTAATCCCCCCATGAAATCGTTTAACATTTCTCTTACATTTTTCTTCATATTGATAACCTCCTAAATTTATTACTAATAAACTTGCAATACTAATACTTGCTATACTAAGTATTAGCTAATATAAAGATACCACCATGAAATTATAGTGTCAATACTTTAACAAACATTTTTTATCATTCTTGCTAATACAGCTTTAAATGTTTTTAATTCATCCTCTGAAATATCTTTTGTAGCGTCCTCATTGAAGCATTGTCCTAATGGCATTAACTCTTCTCTTAGAATTTTACCCTTATCTGTTAAAATTATTCTTGTTATTCTTCTATCGCTAGCTTCCTTTTTTCTTACCACTAAATCTTCTTTTTCCATTCGATCTATCAATCTTACCATTGATGATTCTTTGATATTCATGTAATCAGAAAGCTCCTTTTGAAAAGCCCCCTCTCCCTTACCTATATAAAATAAAGCAATCCATTGAACTCTTGTCACGTCATGCTCTTGTAATCTTCTGTTAAATTCCTCTGCTAGCTTTTTAGCTCCTTTATTTGTTATAAAGCCAATGCAATCATCCAAATTAAACATAATGCTTGTTGCCTCCATTCATAATTTATCCTATTTGTTATTATATTGCTAAATAAATAGAAGTTCAACAACAGCTATACTAATAAGTAAATTTACGATATTTTGCTGCATTTCTTTCAAAACCATAACACTGGTGAAATATTTTTTTCATAATGCAAAATATGGAGATATCTCGCTATATATTTACGAATTTTAAGATAATTCTATTATAATGACTTTTTTGAAATTTCATATGATGGAAATATGAGTTATAATTTAAACGGATAGGTGTAAATCATTATTTAAGAAGAGGTGTTTATATGACAAATACTGTAAATATCGAATGGGGCAAACTAGGTTTTAGCTACATTAAAACCGATTTCCGTTATATTTCAAACTGGAAGGACGGAAGTTGGGATGATGGAAAGCTAGTTGAAGACAATACCCTTACTATTAGTGAAGGTTCAACAGCTCTACATTATGGACAACAGTGTTTTGAAGGATTAAAAGCTTATCGCACAAAGGACGGCAGAATTCAGTTATTTAGACCAGATCAAAATGCTAAGCGTATGAATAGAAGCTGTAGGAGACTTTTAATGCCTGAATTACCTGAGGAAAAATTCATAGATGCATGTATTCAAGTTGTAAAAGCTAATGAACATTTTGTTCCTCCCTACGGAACAGGAGCAACTCTATACTTAAGACCTTTCCTTATTGGAGTTGGAGATAATGTTGGAGTTAGAGCTGCTTCTCAGTATATATTTGGAGTTTTCTGTACACCCGTTGGACCATACTTTAAAGGTGGACTAGCTCCAGTTAACTTTACAATTACTGATTATGACAGAGCTGCACCATCCGGAACAGGTGCTGCAAAGGTTGGAGGTAATTATGCCGGAAGCCTTATGCCTCATGAAGAAGCTGTAAAGAGAGGCTTTGCAGACTGTATTTACTTAGATCCAAAAACCCATTCTAAAATTGAAGAAGTAGGCGCTGCTAACTTCTTTGGAATAACAAAGGATAATAAATTCATAACACCAAAGTCAGACTCAATTCTTCCAAGTATAACTAAATACTCACTGATACATGTTGCTAAAGAGTATCTAGGCCTTGAGGTTGAGGAAAGAGATTGCTTAATAGACAACATAGATGAATTTAAGGAAACCGGAGCTTGTGGAACAGCTGCAGTAATAACACCAATTGGTGGAATCGAATACAAGGGAAAGCTTCATGTATTCCACAGTGAAAAGGAAGTTGGTCCTATAACTAGAAAGCTTTATGATACACTATGCGGGATACAGGTTGGAGACGTTAAAGCTCCTGAAGGCTGGATAGTAGAAGTAAAATAAAGGATACGGGGCAGTCGCACTAATCATTTAATGCGACTGCCCCTTTTTATCTTTTCATTTGGTATTGAAATCATAGGCTTCTATTTATACTCTCACCAAATTTGGGCATTGGAGTGGTTTCAAAATATTCTTTAATATATTTTAGTAATGAGCATACGTCTTTGCTCAGGTTTATATGTCTTAAGGTGCAGCAGTACATATAACCAGGTTCTGGGGTAAGAATTCGGATTATTTTTATATTTGGATTGTTTATTTTAGAAGCCATAGCAGAGGTAACAGTGGCAATTCCTATGTTTTGGGTCATCGCATTCACAAAACTCAAGCTGTAAGAGGAAGATACAATAACATGAGGCTGAATATTGGTAAGCTCACAAAAATAATTAAATAATTCACGAAGTGAATTCTCTTGAGACCCTGTAATAATTTTTTCTCCCTCTAGAAGTGAAAAATCAATTGGACCTTCATGGTTAGCTAATGGGTGCTCTTTATGTAAAGCTGCAAACATGTAATCCTCAGCCAGTGGAAAGCAATTAAAGAACTCTGAATTAAATGGATTAACCAAAAAAGCAATATCAATTTCATTACTAAGTAATTTTTGAACACAGATATGCTTTGACCATTCATGAATCTCTATAGCAATATCAGTATTGTTTTTTTGATAGTCAAAAATAAAATCAGTATTTACAGCATTTTGCAGTCCATATGCAAAAGCAATAGATATGGACTTATTACTGGGTAACTTGTATTTATCTAGTATGTCTAATACTTCATTATAATTATTGTAGATATTTCGAAAGTAAGGCTGAATCTGTTTACACACCTCAGTAGGTGTAACCCCTAGCTTTGATCGTTCAAATAAAACCACATCAAGCTCATTTTCCAGTGCTTGTATCTGCCTGCTTAAGCCCTGCTGGGTTATGAATAAATGAGTACTTGCCCTTGAAATGTTTAACTCTTCATAAAGCTTTAAAAAGGATTCTATAAACTTTATCTTCATTAATTATCACCTCTAAGCTTTTTTATTACCCTCATTCTACAACATATCGTTGTGGATGTCTACAATATATTGTTTTACTTTACATTCTTTAGAATATACACTTAAATTAGGTATAATTTGCTTTACCTATCTCAAAATTCTTAAATATTTAGGGGGGTAAAAATGGCTATAAGAAAAAAAATTGAGAAACTTGCCAAGAAAATCTGTGGAGCAACGGCTTTAATGGTTAAAATTGACGAGAATGCTCCGGAATACTATGTATTAGAATGCGTTGTAACTGATGAAATGGCTGATGTGGGATTAGCCATGAAACTAAGGAAGCCTCAAACCATTGAACAAATTGCTAAAAAGTGTAATAAATCAGTGGAGGAAACTCAAAGGCTTGCAATGGAGCTTGCTGATGTAGGTGCCTGCATCTTCCATTCAGAAAACGGAGTGGATTTATTTGAGCTTACTGTTTTCGTTCCAGGGGTAATGGAAAAGGTTGTTGGAAATAAGGAGCTCTGTGAAAAATATCCACAAATTCCTAGAGCCTTTGAAGAATATGCAAGACTAAGAGGTGGAATGCTGTCCCCTAAAATGCCTATTGGTGCAGGCCCTATGCGCGTAATACCTATTGAATCAGCTATTGATGGGGAAACAAGAAAAGCCTCTTATGAAGAAATATCTGCTATTCTTAACAAGCACAATATGTTTGCAGTAGCAGATTGTTCCTGCCGAAGGTCAAGACGCCTTATAGGAGAAGGCTGTGGACATCTTGAAAAGGATATATGTATTCAGTTAGGTACAGGAGCTGAATACTATGTTCGTACTGGAAAAGCAAAAGAGATAACTCGTGAAGAGGCATTGGAAATTATAAAAAAAGCTGAAGAGAACGGGCTTATGCATCAAATTCCTAATATTGATGGTACAGAAACCCATGCAATCTGCAATTGCTGCTCCTGTTCCTGTTATGCACTGCGAAATGCGGCATACTTTAACTCTCCAGACATGATTCGTTCCAACTATATTTCAGAGGTTGATATAGACAAATGTGTAGCCTGTGGACAATGTGTAGAAAACTGCCCCACTAATGCACTAAAATTAGGTCAAAAGCTGTGCTCCAAAACTCCATTAGAAGCTGAGAAACCCCTTTCTCCAAGAGATCATATATGGGGTCCCAAGCATTGGAATCCTGATTACCGCGACAATAGACAAAATGTTGTATCTACCGGAACTGCACCCTGTAAGTCAGAATGTCCTGCACATATTGCCATACAGGGATACATAAAATTAGCTTCTCAGCAAAAATACACAGAGGCCCTAGAGCTTATAAAAAAGGAAAACCCCTTCCCTGCAGTATGCGGAAGAATATGTCCAAGAAAGTGCGAGTCAGCTTGTACTCGAGGTGACATAGACGAGCCAATTGCTATTGACGAAATCAAGAAATTTATTGCAGATCAGGATATGAATAAGGATTTTCGTTTTGTTCCTAAGAAAAGATATGATTATGGTAAGAAAATTGCGGTTATTGGCGGTGGTCCTGCTGGGTTGTCCTGTGCATATTTTTTAGCCCTTGACGGATATAATGTAACAGTATTTGAAAAACAAACAAAGCTTGGGGGCATGCTTACACTTGGTATTCCTTCTTTTAGATTAGAAAAAAATGTTGTTGAGGCTGAGATTGATATTCTAAGAGAATTAGGAATTGAGTTTAAGACAGGTATTGAGGTTGGTAAGGATATTACCATAAAAAACCTTAGAGACCAAGGTTATGAAGCTTTCTACCTTGCTATAGGCGCTGAAGGCGGCAGAATGCTTGGTATTGATGGTGAGGATGCAGAAGGCGTTATTGCAGGAGTGGACTTCCTACGGGATGTTAACCTGGGTAAGGCTGTGAAATTAGAAGGCAGAGTAGTTGTTATAGGTGGCGGAAATGTTGCTATTGACGTTGCTAGAACTGCAGTAAGAGAAAATATATCAAAGGTAAGTATGTTCTGTCTGGAAAATAGAGACGAAATGCCTGCTCTCAAAGAGGAAATTGAAGAGGCCTGCCAAGAGGAAATTGCCATACACAATTCCTGGGGTCCAAAGAGAATTATCACCGAAAATGGTAAGGTAACAGGTGTAGAATTCAAAAAATGCATTTCTGTATTTAATGAAAGTGGTAAATTTAGTCCTCAATATGATGAAGATGACACTATGATTGTGGATGCTGATTTTGTGCTGCTTTCTATAGGTCAATCAATCAACTGGGCTAATTTGTTAGAAGACACTAAGGTTCAGTTAAACCAGAATAATACTGCTGCTGCAGATTCATTAACCTATCAAACTGGTGAACCTGATATATTTGTAGGCGGTGATGCTTATACCGGCCCCAAATTTGCAATTGATGCAATAGCTGCTGGAAAACAAGGAGCAATCTCCATTCACCGTTATGTTTGGGAAGGTCAGAGCTTGACTCTTGGTCGTGATAGGAGGCAGTACCATGGTCTTGATAAGGAAAATGTAATTATTGAAGGCTATGACACAACTCCAAGACAAAAATTAGGACATACTCAAGATAGCAAAAAATCCTTTAAGGACACTCGCATGACCTTTACGGAGGAGCAGATTAAGAAAGAAACAGAGCGTTGTCTTGGCTGTGGTGCTGTTGTTGTAGATACGGAAATGTGTGTTGGCTGCGGACAATGCACTACTAAATGTAAGTTTGATGCTATTAAGCTGACTAAAAAATATGACAAAGTAGGAACCACCTTTGAAAAGCTTCCTTTAAAATTGGGAGTTAACGTTGTGAAGCGTATTGGAAAAACTGCTGTTAAATCAATTAAAGATGTTTTTTAGGTAATCCATAAGTTTATGGGTCCCTAGAATAATAAAATATTAAATTGGGAGGTAGAAATATGGGGATTTGGGGTTATATTTTATCAATGGGGGCTTATTTAATTTTACTCTTATTCATAATTGATATGATGAGAAAGCATTATAAGTTTGCACACTGGTTTTGGGTTGGTTCCTTATTTACATTTCCGCTTTGGTTTTATACCGGCGGTGTAGACGGCTGGTTTAGATGGTTTAAAACCATGAGTATGTTAGTGCCAATTATTCTCTTAGGCTTAGTAAGAATCGCCAATGCAGAAGATAAAAGCGGCAAGGGCTGGTCCTTTATCAGAAAGAATTGGGCTTTATGGTTTTTCTATGGCATTTTATGCTTAAATATTCTTGAAGCCACAATTAAAGATCTTCAGTCAGGAAATTATTGGAATGCATTGACTGGATTTCTACTAATTGTAACTGCACCATATGCTCCGAAGTATTGGAGACTTTCAAAGGATAAGCATAGTGACTTAATTGCCCATACTACTATTGCATGGAACTTTTTATACACCACCTGGAATTTGGCATTTGTTTATGGTGAAGCAAAACAATATTTTGCAAGTAGTATAATCATTCTTGCTGCAGCAGAGTTATACCCTATATTTAAGAAAAGACCTGAACTATATATTACTGCTCGTGTATATACACTATCAACCCACCTTTTAATACGTGCACTTCTGCCAGCTTTATTTCCAGCTGTAATGAATTCAATCACATGGATGAATGCAGACGTCTTAAAATACTGGGGCATAATCAATGCTATATTAATAATACCTTATGTATTTTGGTTTACATGGCAGCTTGATACCGGTAAAGCTGAACAAAGCTTTAAAAGAATAAAAAAGGTTGCTGCAAATGTGAGTAACCAGGTTAGTGAGAATGCATAATAGTAATAAGTAATAAGCTTCTACTAAAGCATAAATAATTTATGGCTATATAAAAGCGTCAGTCTACTAAGCTTATAAAAAACAAAGATGGCAGCTACAATGTAGTGCCATCTTTTGTATTATAATTTGTTTCTAGATTTTCCCCAAGTTATTTGGCATTTTTCACTTTACTTTTTAGTAGAGGTATTATAGCAGCTATTACTAGAACTGCCAATATTACAAATGCCATTCCATTAGAAGCCGCGAATCCGCTTGGCTCAATTCCTTTTATAACACCTGATACTTGAAGTATTATACCCACAAGTCCTATTATAGAACCACCAGCAACAAGTCCAGATGATAAACTTATACCATTAGAAACCTTAACTTCTTTCTCTTGTTCACATTTACTAGTTCTTTCTATAAATAAACGAACTAATGCACCTATTAATATTATAGAAGTTGTAGATATTGGTAAATAGAATCCTATAGCAACTGTCATTATAGGAAGTTTTAATAAGAATAAAACAATTCCCATAGCAGCACCTACAATTACCATAACCCAAGGTAATTTTCCTGACATTATACCAGCAGTTAATGTTGACATTAAATTAGCTTGAGGTAATGCAAATGGTACGTTATCACCAGTCATTGCAAGCTTATTAGAAAGTAATAATATAGTACCAAGAACTACTGTAACACCAACTACACAAGATATAGCAAAGTATTTTTGCATTTCATTTTTGTCACCACCTATTACGAAGGTAACTTTTTGTGATTGACAATAACCACCAGCTACGGATATAGCAGTAACAATAAATGTACCAAATAAAAGTAAAGATTTGTTGTTTTCAGGATTTTTCCATCCCATTACAACGAATAATAATGTTACAAGAACTATAGAAGCTATAGTCATACCAGATACAGGAAGGTTTGAAGTTCCTATAGTACCAGTTAAACGACCAGAAACTATAACAAATAATAGTGATAAGAATAATGATAAAATAGAAGCAGTTATTGCCATTAATATATTACCACCAGATACCAGGAAACCTCCTATAAAGCCTATTACTATACCACCAAGTAATATCATGTTTCCAACAGATGAACTGCCAGCACCCTTTGAAGACTTAGCATTAAGAGTTTCTTTTATAGAAGATATTATAGTAGGTATAAGCTTTATTGCACCTATTAAACCACCAGAAAGCATCATACCAGCACCGATATATTTTACATAACTACCAGCTATATTCTTAACCTGCATAGCGTTTATAGCAACATGAGGATTATTCCATACAGCTGCACCGTCTTTTCCAAGAGCAGCGAAATAACCTATTAAAGGCATAACACAGAAGTTTGATAATATGGAACCAGCAAACATAGTTAAAGAAACTTCTATACCAACTATAAACCCTATACCTAATAATAGTGGATTCACTTCAACTTCAAGCTTCCACTTGTAAAAAGTTTCATTTACATAGCTTATAACGTTGTTAGCTACATTTAAAAATGAACTAGTTACAACAGTTATAATACCGCCAATTCCAAACCCGATTCCCATGTACTTCATTGATTCTCCAGCACCTTCTGAAGCAACAAGTGTTTCAGATATAGCCATTGACTCAGGGTACATTAATTTACCATGTTCTTCAACGATTAAGTAATTGTAAACAAGAGAAGCTATTCCTATACCGAATAAAACTCCACCTACACCAACAGCAAAA
This sequence comes from Clostridium sp. UBA701, assembly GCA_002298125.1. GTDB lineage: Bacteria > Bacillota > Clostridia > Clostridiales > Clostridiaceae > UBA701. Next base: position 131,374 of record DBMJ01000001.1, read on the forward strand.
CCTTCTAAGAAAGTAACTTTAGAACCTATTAAGAGAACTGCTGGTAAAACAAATATTATACCACTAGCAACAGATTCTCCACCACTTGACATACCTTGTAATAAATTTTTGGCAAGTATACCTTTTTGCTTAGCAAATACAGCTATAAATGCTGAACCTATTATAGAACCAGGTATACCAGCTGCTACTGTAAGACCTGATTTCATACCTGAATAGGCAGTAGATGCTGCGAATAAAGCAGCCAAAATAATACCGATTATTAATACGACAACGTTTCCACCAGCTTTAGAACCACTGGAAATGTATGGAACGTAGTCTTTGCCAGCTACGCCGCCATATGCATTTTTACTTAACTTATTATCCATAAAACATACCTCCTTTTGAATTTAATAATCATAATTGTAACATAATTTTCGCCAAAGACTGTTTTTTTCAATTTTATAAATAATAGAATTTATTTATTGAGTAAATTTCAATAATTTCAATAATCATATAATTCATATTTAAAGCAATTGCTGACTTTGCTCTCAAAGGTATGCTGTACCACCCCGCTTATGTAGAACTATTGCAAGATGTCTCCCTAAAGTAGAGCATAATTTCTATATAGAGTATTTTGCATCCCTTATTCCCAGTAATATTTCTTTTTTTCTATATATTTCTAAGTGGGTTTTTTACATAAAAATAAAAGTGTCGAAAAACTCGACACTTTTATTTTTATAGCTTAAATGAACTTTTAAGTGACACTATTCTATTAAATACTAACTTTTCATCAGTAGTATATTTTGAATCCACTGAAAAGAATCCATTTCTAATAAGCTGGAGCTTATCTTGCACCTTAGCGTTTTCTACAGCTGTTGGCTCAATAAAGCCTTGCAATATTTCCATTGAGTTTGGATTTATTTGTTCTAAGAAATTTTTCCCTTCATTTTCTTCTACATCATCTAATATTAAAGGTTCGTATAATCTAAATTCTGCTGGTTTTGCTGTTTTAGCTTCTACCCAGTGAATGGTTGCTTTTACCTTTCTTCCTGTAAAGCCTGAACCGGATTTTGTTTCTGGATCATAAGTACAATGCACTTCTGTAACTTCACCCTTATCATTTTTTACAAAACCTGTACATTTAGCAAAATATCCACCTTTTAATCTTACTTCATTTCCAGGAAACAATCTAAAATATTTCTTTACTGGAACCTCCATAAAATCTTCTTGTTCTATATATAACTCTCTTGAAAATGGCACAAGTCTCTTTCCTTGACCTTCATCATTAGAGTTATTTTCTATTTCTATCATTTCTGTTTGACCTTCTGGATAGTTTGTAATAACTAATTTTAAAGGTCTCATAACAGCCATTGCTGCTGGTGCTTTTAATTGTAAATCTTCTCTTATGAAGTATTCTAACATTTGAGAATCTACTACTGAATTAGCTTTAGATACACCTATTGCTGTGCAGAACTTTCTTATAGCTTCTGGGGTATACCCTTTTCTTTTTAAGCCTGATATAGTAGGCATTCTTGGATCATCCCATCCATCAACTATTCCTTCATCAACTAATTGCTTAAGTTTTCTTTTACTCATAACTGTGTTAGTCATGTTTAGCCTTGCAAATTCAATTTGTCTAGGAACGGATTCCATTTCACATTCCTTTACAACCCAATCATATAGAGGTCTATGATCCTCAAACTCTAAAGTACATATTGAATGAGTAATTCCTTCTATAGCATCCTCTATAGGATGTGCAAAATCATACATTGGGTATATGCACCACTTATCTTTTGTATTATGATGTTCTGCATGAGCAATTCTATAAATTACTGGATCTCTCATATTCATATTTGGAGAAGCCATATCTATTTTAGCTCTTAAAACCTTTTCCCCATCTTTGAATTCACCTGTTCTCATTCTTTCTAATAAGTCAAGATTTTCCTCAACCGTTCTATTTCTATAAGGACTTTCTTTTCCTTCTTCAGTTAAAGTTCCTCTATATTCTCTCATTTCTTCTGCAGTTAAATCACAAACATAAGCTAATCCCTTCTTTATTAAAAGAACTGCTTTTTCATACATGGTATCAAAATAGTTTGATGCAAAAAATATTTCATCCCAGTTACCACCAAGCCATTTTACATCTTCTTTAATGGATTCAACATATTCAGTATCTTCTTTAATAGGGTTTGTATCATCAAATCTTAAATTAAATTTTCCTTTAAACTCTTCTGCTAATCCTGAATTTAAAATTATTGATTTAGCGTGCCCTATATGTAAATAACCATTTGGCTCCGGAGGGAAACGAGTTATTATTTCTTTATGTTTTCCAGTTTTCAAATCTTCAACAATTATATTTCGTATGAAGTTAGATGGATTAATTTCATTAGACATATTCTTACCTCTCTTATCAATTATTTTTACATCTAAATTATATTTCTAAAAACTTCTCAAACCTTTCTTTTACTTTATCTTTGCCTAATATGCTCATAATAGTGTAAAGGTCCGGTGTATTGCTTCTGTGTGATATAGCTGCTCTTACTGCACCAGCAACGTCAGAAATCATGCCTTTAAATTGGTCTGGATATGCTTTATAATCTTTTCTATTTGCACAATATCCTAACTCTAAACCAATTACTTTTAAATCATCAAACCATTCCTCTTGGCTAGCAGCATTAGCCTTATATTTATTCATGTATACTTTTATTATTTCTTTTGCTGACTCTAATGTTACCGTCTTTGGTAATTCAACTTGTTCAGCAGTTTCCTTATAGAATAGTTCATCATAGAAATAGAAGATTACTTCTTTTACTTCCTCCCATTTAGCATAGTCTTTTCTTGGTTTTGGACCATCTTTATCTATATTAAATATTTCTTTAGACATTTTTTCATTAGCTGTAACTAATCCATACATTTCTGTATCGAATTCTTTTGCCCAAGCTACATAGTTATCATAAACCACATTTGCTTTCATTTTACATATAACATTTTTACTTACATCGTTTAATTTAACTATATCAAACAAAGCTCCAGATTTACTCATTTTGTCTAAATCAACTGGGAACTCATGATAATCAGCTGTAGGATTTTCTGCTCTCCAATCTTCATAAGTTGAGTTTATGATATTTAGTAAATATTCAATTACTGAAACTGTAGGGTACCCAACCTCCTTATAATAAGAAACAGCAGCTTCAGCATCTTTTCTCTTTGATAACTTTCTCTTTGAACCATTATCATTTTTCATTATTGTTGGAATATGAGCATATTCCGGTCTTTCTAAGCCTAATATTTCAAATAATTGAATGTGAATTGGTAAGGATGATAACCATTCTTCTCCTCTGATAACATGAGTAGTCCTCATTAAATAATCGTCTACAACGTGTGCAAAATGATAGGTTGGCAAACCATCACCTTTTATTAAAACAATATCTTGAACATTTTCTGGGAATGATATATCACCTTTTATTAAATCATGGAACTCAAATCTATTTTCTAAATTTCCAGGGGACTTTAATCTTAAAATGTACTCTTGGCCTGCTTCTATTTTAGCTATAGCTTCCTCAGGAGTTAAATTTCTGCACTTTGCATACTCCCCATAATAACCTGGAGTTATTTTTTCAGCTACTTGTTTTTCCCTTAAAGCTGTTAATTCCTCAACAGTACAGAAACAAGGGTAAGCTAATCCCTTAGCAATCAAAGCCTTAGCAAAGGTGTTATATATTTCCGCTCTTTGGCTTTGTCTATAGGGACCATATTCCCCCTTAAAGGTTTCTTGTCCTATCATACCTTCATTAAAGTCCATTCCAAAGTTATGCATTGTTTCAATTGTATCTTCAATTGCACCATCAACTTCTCTTTTTTGGTCTGTATCCTCTATTCTTAAACAGAAAACACCTTCACTTTGACTTGCCAATCTTTCATTTATTAAAGCTGCAAATACTCCTCCGATATGTTGAAAGCCTGTTGGTGATGGGGCATATCTAGTAACCTTTGCACCTTCTTTTAAATTTCTCTTTGGATATTTTACAGTATAATATTCTGGTGTCTCATCAACATTAGGAAATATTATATTAGCTAGTTTTTGTAAATTCATTCTTCTACCTCCTTGTATAAATATAAAAAACTTTCATCCTAAAACATTAGGACGAAAGTTAATTCCGCGTTACCACCTAAATTGATTAAGTAAACTTAATCCACTCATTATCTCTATATGGGGAGAACACCCTAAACCTACTACACAATATAGCTTTCAGTTTATGCTCCAGAGCTTCTTTCTATAGAGTCAAATATTAGGCTTGCACCACCCCTAACTCGCTTTAAATCAATCTCCATATACTCTTCTCTTTCAACGCTATTATCAATATTAATCTTTACAAAATATAGTACTATTATACATATACCACTGATTATTGTAAATAGTATACTTCATTAAACAAAAAAGTAATTTCTAAATAGATTTAAAAATTAAAGTTTGGAGCGCTAACATTATGGCTGGATGGCAACGGCTTTGTCTTACTGCTTCCTCTATTCTTTCATTTGTGGTAACGTTTTCACAAACATTGAGTATTGATAAGGCCTCCATTTTAGCGTTATTTTCATTAAGTCTGTAGATGGCAGAGGTTGTAAAATCTAAAACTCTCGATTCTTGGCTTGTGATATACTTTTTTTCTATAAAATAATTATCCCTAGTAGTAGTTATGCAAGCTTGTGCACTTATATTATTTTTTCCCTTTATAATTTCCGTATATTTAAACAAATTTTCAGACACAACAAAACATTGGTCATTTTCGTATGCTTTACTTATGTAAGTTATGGAACCAACAGGTATACTAGCATCATTTGTAATACAATCACCAAAATAAACCACACGAATAATTTCATTGTTTGAGCAAAGTTCAGTTAAATAAGCCATAGTTGATGTTATACCAATTCCCACCGACAAAACAATTATTGGGATATTATTAAATTTTCCCGTAAGGCCCACTTGTCCTCTTGTTTCAGTAAATATCTCTACATTATCCAAATAATGAGCAGCAATCATTTTTACACGATATGGATCATCTGTAATTAAGCAAATGCTTGGTAAAACACACTTATAATCATCTATTAAATTCACGAGTTTGCCTCCTTTTACTTTAATTTGTATTTATAGGTATATTATGTAAATTGGATGATAACTATTATTCTAACATTCTGATTTTTCATTGTAAACATTTATCGTAAAATTATTTTGTTTATTTAATCTCAATAATATAACCCTAGAAAGTAAACAACTTTTAATAAAAAAAACACAAAGCCAGCTCATCCTAAACTAACGTGGAAATTGAAACTTATAAAGATGATCGAGTAGAAATTGTATTGATCAGCGTTAGAAATATTAGAAATTAATGGTATAATATTGTCGTAGGAAAAGTTTTATACTCTCCTGTGGCAACTATTCATGAGCAGGACGGGTAAATTTTATATAAAAAAGAGCGCTACATATGTTTAAAAAAATATTATGACTAAGTATATCATTTGCTATGGTGTTTTATTTAACAGGAGAGGTATATTAACAGGTGACTATATGACTATTACTCAATTTTTGCCTTGGATATTACCAAGTTTGTTTATATCTGCAATAGTAACTTATCCATTTTTTTATGTGAGAGCATCAGCACGCACAAGCAAAAGCAGCAAACATTATGTGCCGCCTGAAAAAATAGTTTGGAAGGTTTTTACGGTAGGCGATATTTGTGCTTGGTTTTACGCTATTATATGGATGCCAGTATTTTTATTTGTATGCATCAATATTGCTGCTCCTTCAATACTTGAGAATCTTTCTAATCCTTATGCAACCTCTGACGATTATAAAATGCCCCTATATGTATACATTCCAATATTTACATTGCTGATATTAGGACCAGTCGGTTCAGAAATAGTCCGTATTTTCGTGAATAAAAAGTTTTAAATAGATGCTGCCAATTACTTAAACAGACGGCCTCATGCAAAGCACCTGAGCCCTTGTTCTAAGCCTTTTCAGAGAAAAACAAAACCATCTACAGATAAAAACTTTTTTCTGTAGATGGTTTTACATTTGGTGGAGGCGAGGCATGGTAGGCAAAACCCACCACTATGCTATATTTTAATCTAAGTAAGTATTATCTTCATTATAATCATCTAAATCATAGCATTCTTCATAGTAATCATCTTCGTCATAATCGTCTATATCATTGTATTCCTCATCGTAATTATCTTCGTCATAATCATCTATATCACAATTCTCTTCATCGCATTCATCTTCATCAGGATATAATGATTCAGCTCCTAAAAAATCAATATATTCTATGCTTATATCTTCTAGTTGAGAACCTATTGAAATTGCCCCTGTATTCTTTGATTCCCACTCAACTGGTATACTACCTCTAACTAAACCTGAAAAATGGCAGCTTGGACTACCCAACTCTCTATCTTCACGGTCACAATGAGCTGATGCATCAAGCGTTAAGAAAAAATCTGCATATATACTAATAATAACTTCATCTTCTTCTATTTCATAAGTAATATCTTTAACTTTATAATCCTCAGTTTCTCCAAAAGTAAGATTATCTAGGCAAGAATCTATTGCGTCTTCTATTTCTAGTTGTATATTTCCATCTTCTTCAATATATTCTGTAATTCTACCCATTAATTCTTCTGGATACCATGTTCCATAGGTTTCATCAATTAAATTATAAATAATCTCTTCGTCTACCAGACTACTAATCTCGCTACTTATATAATTTTTAGATATTGTTAATATTTCTGATAAATTAATAACATTAATCTTAGAACTATTAGTTATTTCATTATTAAACCATTCAATTACCGCTGGATTCAATTCTCTTCCCTTTAATTTTTTATTAAATGGAAACCAATCTGGTTTTACATCTGCCGTAACAAAAGTAATATTCTTACCTTTATCATTTGTAACTTCAACTAATTGATTTAGAATTATATAATCTCCATTGCTATTTTTGCTCTTGCCTTTATCCTTATTACCTGGTAGACCTTTTTGAATATCATTACTATATTTTTTTTCTAGTTCCTCTTCACTTATCTTAGAATGATATTCTTGTGTGAAGAAATTATTAAGTATAAATTCTAGCTTATTACCTTCAATATATTGATTTACCTGTTCATCATTTCTATTTACAAACATTATTATTTCATCATAACTTACTTTCCCATCAATATAATCCCTTAGTAGAAACATAAATTCATCTGAATATTTAAACCCATCACATTGTTTTTTTAGTGTAGTTATTGCTTTTTGCTTATCTTCTACATTTGACAAATAATTAATAGCATCGATATACTTGTCTTTCTTCTCCTCAATTCGACTTGAGTAAATATTTAAAGTTTCTTTTTTTACTTGCTCTAATAGTATAATATCTTGAGTCTTGCAATCAAAAATATCTTGCAATTCGAATGACTTCTCTAAACACCATTCATATAGCCTAAGTATACTGCAACTATCAAATACCAATATAGATTCTTTCCATACGTTATCACTATTGAATTCCATATTAAAACCTCCTTATATAAAAATTACTTTTCATTTTTGAGTAATCTTGTTGTGTTTGAGCCACCTGTCCAGTCAATGTGAGCCACCCTTCCGTTTTTGAGTGAGCCACTATTCCGGGTAAAGTGAGCCATTACAATAACTTGTCAATAATGTATTTATGCATCAGTTTTTGATATAAATACATTATAAAGGTGGTTATTATTATGACCGATTATCGTGAAATCCTAAGGATAAAAAGCTTAGGATTTAGCGAAAGGAACATTGCAATTAGCTGCCCTTGTTCCAGCAACACAGTATCTGAGGTTCTAAAGAGGACTGAGGAGCTAGATATTTCTTGGCCTATCCCTAATGAACAAACAAACGAAGTGCTAGAGGGTATGCTCTACCTAAAGGATGGCAGAAGTATCAACAATAAGAGAATGCCAGACCTTACCTACATCCATAAGGAGTTGCTCAAAAACGGCGTAAGCAAAAAACTCTTATGGACTGAATACTTGGAGAATTGCCGCCTTGTCGGTGAGGAACCACTCATGTATTCTCGATTTTGTTATTATATTCAGCAGGAGGAACAAAAACACCATGCAATCATGCATATTGGACGTAACCCGGGTGAACAGGTTGAGGTTGATTGGGCAGGTGACCCTGCACATATCGTTGATCCTGATACTGGTGAAATTATTGATGCTTACCTGTTTGTAGGAGTTATGACTTATAGTCAGTATGCCTATGTTGAAGCTTTCATCAACGAAAAACAGCAGGCATGGATAACTACCCATGTTCATATGTATGAATATTTCGGTAGCGTAGCCAAAATTCTTGTGCCTGACAATTGCAAGACTGCCGTGGTGCATAACGGAGGCTGGTACAATCAGCAATTAAATACCGTTTACCACGAAATGGCCCAACATTATGGTACTGCTACATTCCCGCTAGGGTCAGAAGACCGAAAGATAAGCCAAATGCAGAGGGTTCTGTGGGCAATATCTCTACATGGATTACAGCTGCATTACGAAATGATCAGTTCTTTTCATTGGTTGAGTTAAATTGTGCCATCTGGGAGAAGCTGAAAGCCTTTAATGCCCGCCTTTTTCAAATAAAAGAGGGCAGCCGGTTAAGTCTCTTATGCGACGAAGAACTGCCATTACTGGCATCATTACCTGCTAACCCTTATGAACTGCGGAATGGAAACAAGCCACCGTTCAGTTTAATTATCACATATCCGTCGACGGAATGCTATACTCAATCCCTTATGAATACATAAAACGTAAAGTTGACGTGAGGATAACAAATAAAACAATAGAAGTTTTCTATAACCATAACTGCATAGCCTCTCATTGCCGTCTTTACGGAAGAAAGGGGCAGTACAGCGCTATAGTGGAACACATGCGGGAAGAGCACCAGAAGTATTTGGAGTGGAACGGTGACCGTTTCCGCAAATGGGCTGAGCGGATTGGATACAATACGTGCCAAGTGGTAGATGGAATACTTACCTCCAATCGTATGGAACAGCAGGGCTATAGAAGCTGTATGAGGCTTTTAAAGCTGGCTGACAATATTCATTGGAGCGACTGAAAGCTGCTTGCAAGAAGGCGCTTTCCTATACATCTAATCCTAGCTACAAGAGTATCAAAAACATACTCACAACTGAGCAGGACAAGTTGCAAATCATAACAGACACATCTGAATCCACACAAAATAATCACGGCATTACAAGAGGTGCTGGCTATTATGGGAGATAATCATCTATGATAAATTAATTGAAATGCGCCTGACTGCTATGTCAGATGCATTCAGCAACCAATTAATTGCCACTAAAATGAAAGAAGTTCCTTTCGAAGATCGCTTTGGCATGCTAGTAGACATTGAATACAGTAGCAGGAAAAACAACAGATTAAAGAGATTAATCAGCAATGCTGAATTGGTGCCAGTATCATGGACATTGATTATAAATTCGGACGTAAGTTGAATAAGGAGCTCATAACAAGACTTGCAACCTGTGAATATATCTCAGAATATCGTAACATCTTCATTACCAGTGCAACCGGAAGCGGTAAAACATATATGGCTTGCGCCTTTGGCATGGAAGCATGCAAGCAGTATTATACTACTAAGTATGTAAGACTTCCCGATCTTCTGATTGACCTTGAAATGGTAAGAAACGAAGGTACATACAAAAGGGTCTTGGCGAAGTATGCTAATCCATTACTGCTAATTATTGATGAGTAGCAACTTCTAAAACGTAATGAAAATGAGTGCAAGGATATTTTCAAATTACTGCATCGCCGCAGGAAGAAATCCTCCACCCTCTTCTGTTCACAATATAGAGCCGAAGGTTGGTATGAGCAGCTTGGTAGTAACGATGGTCCACTGGCAGATGCCATACTGGATCGTATCGTTCATGATGCATACAAAATCAGTATAGAAAGCATTGATCCAACAAAGGATATTTCAATGCGTGAGGTATATGGATTAGAAAAAAAACTTAGTGAATAACTAGCAACTAAATGGTGGCTCATGCCACACCGGAACTGCGGCTCCGCCGCACAAGAATATTCAATTTTTTCTATATATTCTACAAAAACATATATTTTTCCTCTATAAAATTACATTACTTGTGTATTACCAAACAATTTTTATTATAGAACTTCACTAAACACAGCTTTAGCGAAATAAAATAAGGCCTACATTAATATATTAGGTCTTACCTAATGTTATGGATGTGTATCTTCTACACCTTTAAATCCAATTTATATTTTTCATAAAATGCACTATATAAAAAAATTACAGTTCATCAAACAAGCGAACTGTAACATAAATTTTACGTTATACCATTATATTCTATAAACCCACTTCTAAGATTCTTTATTTTGATTAACTTTAAACTCCTCATCTATGATTGTTCTTACAAAATCTTTTGCACCTTCAAGTAACTTGTGCTTATATGCTTTTTTATTCATTGGATCAGTTTCATTTTTAAACCAGGTCTTATTTCTGTCAAAAACTCCTTGTATTTGCTTTTCAGTAGCAGGTAATCCTAAAATATCTGTCATAAGGTATTGCACATCCGTTATAGAAAATGCATCCCCGAGATTTTCTTTTGATACAATGTAAAGAATGAGCATCATTTGCTTTTTAAAAGAATCTTGTGCCTTCACTTCCGGATAATTCTTAAGGTTAAAATCATCTGCACTCAGTTTAGCATATACAGACTCAATCTTTGTCCGTATTTTTTTAGGCCTTGATATTATTTTCTTTTCTTTGTTTGTTTCCTTAGGCTGATATGACTCTACGTAAGCCAAACCATCAGAGGTCAAGATATACTGTTTTGGAGTTTTTCCATGTGAATCAGGCGCATCCATAATATAACCTTTCTTAGCTAATTGTGCTAACAAAGTACTTATATTTGAATATTCGGATCTTCTTGCTTCTGTATAGTACTGTTTAACATTTTCAGATGAAAACATATTAGTACCATTTTTCTTTTCATCATAATAAGCAGAAATTAGAGTAAAATCCTGATCATTCAGTGAGCCATAATTCTTTAAAAAAGAGGCTAAACTTGTCCTCAACAAATCAGTACATGACTGTGTATTGATATCATCTGCTTGAATTGTCTGTACGGAAGATACTAGCTTAAGTTGTTCTTCCGGTTCTTCAATATATTGAGTCGCTTGTGTAACTACAGATTGAGTACGAACAATAGCGTCTACAGCCGCTGGAAGAAGTGTATTTAAAAAAACATTTCTTTCTCGTTCCACAACTTCTTCAGATCCTACCGCCTCAAATTCAATTTCCCCAATCTTAAATTTCACTTTGTTCTCCAATTTGTTATTCCTCCTAATTATATATCTCTATTGACTAAATAAGTCCAGCTTTATTGTAAAGCTCCTCTAACATTACACGGTAATTAAGCTTAATATCATCAATATCTTTTTTCCCCGCGGTATATGTAATACTATGTGCAGAAAAATTACCTACTTTTCGGAATGTATCAAATTCATTTTTAATACGGGATAACTTTAATCTAGCATTATTTTTTGCGTTAGTTACAATTCCATCAAGCATAACATACCCACTTCCAGTAGAATCTTTAATCTCATCATCTATCCCTATGTTTTGATAAGATAATACTAACATTACTTCGAAAAGCCTACGCATTAGAACAGCACATGCATCGTAACAATTATTTGCATAAGAGTGATTAATTTGCATAATTAATCGATCTAAATATTTTCGCTTGCCAGCAAATTTTATTTCATCTATCATTTCACTAGATGAATCAATCTTTACAGTATCGTTCCATAATATACCCAGTTCTCTTTCCATCTCTTGAAGAATAACTGGTATAAATTCAAATACTCCTTTTTCACCTTTTACTGCTATAAACACTTTCTGTTTTCCACTGGTAAGTTTATCTTTAAGGCGTGAAGTATTAGGATTGCCAAAACCACTTTCCACCATAAAATCTGAAATCATAGACATTGAAAAATGTCGAGTATATGTTTCTTTATAATGGTAAAAACATAGTAATTTTGCTCGTTCAACTTCTGTTTTGTTGTTAAGCTTACACAAATCTAAAAAATCAAGAACTTCCATTTTAACTCATATAATTTAATTATCTTGTCTAATGATAATTAAACCATGCCTTCCTTTTATTCTATTGAACTTAATTTATGCTTAGTTGTTAACTTCCCAAATAGGAAATCTTCATATCATATTTGACACTATTTTAAAATTATGTTATACGAATTATATTATCCTTCGATAAATTATTAATTACGAGTTTTATTTACAAATCTTCATTTTAACATCAGTTATTATTACATAATTTTATAAATTTTTTAAATAATATCCATAATAGTATTTTATGTTACATGTTAAATAAATGCAAGCAGTTTTCTCGTATTTTTTATTTCTTCTTAAAAAATAGTTAATTTCAAATTGACTTTGTATATCATTGCATTTTTAATATTTTCCCACAAACTCACAAATTACTCTATTCCATAAAAAACAATCTCAATTTATAAACGATGTTATTTGTATTTTACACTCATTGTTATAATCTCTTATCGTGTACTAGACTTTCTATATCTCAATTAAGCAATTGAATTACTTTTTATTATTGTCATACTAATATTAATAAATATTTCCTTTTGCTTGTGTTAATTTTCTGCACCATAATGTTGCACAGCTAACTTGTGTTAGTCTATTTTAGCAGTTAAACCATGCATATCTAGAGTCAACTTACACAAAATATATGCATATTACTAATAATTGTTCAACCTGTATTGTAATTAGTTTCTTCAGATAATATCGCTAAAGATACCCATAGCGTAATTCAGAGCTTATTAAGTGCTCATACAAAACAAGCTCTGTGTAAATATTTACTATGCTATATTCCTATACCTCTTAAAGAGAGTAATCTTCTTTACAGAAGCCCTAATCTTATAAGCCTCATAATCCTTCAAAATATTAAAGGCCACGCTGAATATTACTTCAACGTGGTCTTTATAAACTATTACTTTATCAACATAATTTTATATGAACTTGATTTAATAGAATAAGAAATAAGATTTGATAAATTATTTTTATGGTCTACATGAAGCATTTTAAGCTCATTTATCTTTTCTTTACTTGTATCTAAGTCGAGTTCATAACCTGCTCTTAAATCAGCAAATGCAGAATTCATATTAGTTATAAAGCTTTGGTCATTGGCATAGTTTTTTAATTGTTTACTCATCTGTAATTCCCCTCTTACCTTGCTTAATATCAATTAGGTATTTGATGATTATACTTTATCTCTATATTATACCATATTTTATATTATTATTATAAATAAAACAAAATTAGGAGACCTCCCATCATCTGAGGATTCTCCTTCCTTATTATTTATGAAATATTTCTGTACCTTTTCGTCAAAGTGAATCTCTATGCTTTCTATATCTTTCATGTTTTTTATTGTTATCTTGCTTATAATCAGTTGTATTAGAGTTTTTTATCTTCGGAAGCAGTGATATATATCAACTTGCAAAAAATTTATTTGGCAAGTCCTTTTCATTTTCCATATACTCTAATAAACAGGAAAAACCCTCGGCTAATCAAATTAGCCGAGGGTTTCAATGGTGGAGGCGAGGGGAATCGAACCCCTGTCCGAAGATCACCATGCTTGAGCATCTCCGAGTGCAGTTAGTACTTTAACATTCCCTCTGACGGACCCCTACTAACCAGGTTCCGTTTTTAGTAGCTTCATTTTTTCCGTTTCCTACTCAAAGCTTTGTAAGACTCGGTTCCCCGCTGTCGACGCCCTATCCTAAGCCGCGGGACTCAAAGGTAGAACGTAGCAGACTAAGCTGCTAAAGCTAAATTATCGTTAGCGTTTATATTTATTCCCATAGTTTTTTAACGCGGGTCCACAGGTTCCCTCGACTCGCTTCTCAAACACCGCATACCCCCGTCGAAACCATTACGCCCCCATGTTATGGGTATAATAATTTGTAGGTTGGTGTTTATATTAAAGTAATACCTTATCATAGGCCTAGTATATTCACAGAGCTTATTATTAAGATACTACCCTACTATCTTATAATATATTCTTAAATCAAGCAAGAGTTAATATTAAACATAGAAGATGCTTCATAATCTGTCAGGGGTTACCCCTGCTGCTTAATACTTAGTCCGTTCCTTCAGCTGTCTGTCTATATCACGTTTTGCATCTCTCTCCAGCATAGAATCTCTTTTGTCATAGTTCTTCTTTCCTTGAGCCACTGCTAGATTCACCTTTATTCTTCCATCTTTTAAATATAAGGATATAGGAATAAGGGTATATCCCTTTTGAGATACCTGAGCCTCTAGTCTTCTTATTTCACTTTTGTGAAGCAGGAGTCTTCTATCTCTAAGTGGATCTCTATTAAAGATATTTCCTTGTTCATAGGGACTTATATGCATATTGCACACATATACCTCTCCATTTCTAACCTCTGCATAGCTGTCTTTTAAATTAGCCTTGCCAAGACGTATAGATTTCACCTCTGTACCCACTAATTCAATTCCAGCTTCCATACCCTCTTCAATAAAATAATCATGACGGGCCTTTCGATTTTCTGCCAACGTCTTAGTATTGCTCTCCTTAGCCATATCAACACATCCTATTACTTAATTAATTTCGCTTAGTATTATAGTATACTATGCTTTTTCTCCCTGGTCAAGTTATAACACAAAAAAATTAAGCCTCTTCAACAATTAAAGAGACTTAATAATATTTTTTAGAGTTTAATCTCCTTCTACCTTTGGTGAATAGTAATTGTAGTCCTTTGCCAGCTCTAAGGATAGATCCTTACTGCTGCCTTCTCCTTCAAAGTCCTCTAGAGATACTATGGTATAATCCTCATGAGTCTTAGGTTTTTCCTTCACCAAATCAAAGTATATTTCATGTGTGGCAATATCAACCCTTGCCACTTTTATTTTTATTTTATCCCCAAGTCTGTATATCTTCTTGGTTCTCTCTCCTATTAAGCTTAGATGCTTTTCATCATATACATAGTAGTCGTCATCCATGGTGCTAATATGAACAAGGCCCTCTATGGTATTTGGCATCTCCACAAACATACCAAAGTTTGTAACAGAGGATATGATGCCTTCGTACTCCTCCCCAACCTTATCAAGCATAAACTCTGCCTTCTTTAAATCGTCCACTTCTCTCTCTGCCTCTTGAGCCACTCTCTCCATGTCTGAGGATTGCTTTGAGGCTAAATCTACAATTGCTTTTAGCTTAGTTACTCTCTTTTCCATAAGCTCTCCCTGCAGATGCTCCTTAATAATCCTGTGAATCATAAGGTCAGGATATCGCCTTATAGGTGAGGTGAAGTGACAATAATACTTTGCAGCAAGACCAAAGTGCCCGCTGCACTCTGGGGAGTATTTTGCCTGCTTCATAGATCTTAATAGCAGTGTGCTTACCACAGTTTCCTCAGTTTTTCCCTTTATCTTCTCTAAAATCTCCTGGAGTACCTTGGGATGAACCTCTCTGGTATGCCTTGTAAAATATCCTAGGTTGTGTACAAACTCATTGAAGTTGTTAAGCTTTTCCTCATCTGGCTCCTCATGAATTCTATATACAAAGGGCAGATTACTCCAATACATATGCTCTGCCACAGTTTCATTACATACCAGCATAAACTCCTCAATGATTCTGTTGGCAATAGCCCTCTCATAGGGCTTTATTTCAATTGGCTTACCCTGCTCATTTAGTATGATTTTGCACTCTTCAAAGTCGAAGTCAATGGCTCCTCGCTGCATTCGCTTCTTAAAGAGAATCTCACAGAGCTCCTCCATGGCTTTAAAGTCCTCATATAGATAGTTATACCTGTTTATTAGCTCCATGTCCTTATCCCTTAATATTTTTGTCACGTCCGTATAGGTCATTCTTTCATTGGTCTTAATTATAGATTCTGTTATTCTATGATCTAGAATCTTACCGCTCTTATCAATGTCCATAAAGCAGCTAAGTGCAAGTCTATCCACCTTTGGATTTAAGCTGCATACTCCATTGGAGAGCTTCTTTGGCAGCATGGGTATAACTCTGTCTATAAGGTACACAGAGGTTCCCCTCTTTAAAGCTTCCTTATCTAGAGGGTTGTTCTCTCTTACATAATGTGTTACATCTGCAATGTGCACTCCTAGGCGGAAATTCCCATTTGGAAGTACCTGAAGTGAAACTGCATCATCTAGATCCTTAGCATCTTCTCCATCAATGGTTACCATGGTAAGCTCCCTAAGGTCCTCACGTCTTTTGTACTCCTCCTTAGGTATTTCATTTGGAACTCCCTCTGCAAAGACTTCTACCTCTGTTGAGAATTCCTCTGGAAGCTTATGCTTCTTTATTATAGTTAAAATATCTATTCCCTTTTCACCCTTATCTCCTAACACCTCAATAACTATGCCTTCAGGGTTTCTTCTCTTTCCTGGCCACTCTGTTATCTCCACCACTACAATCTGACCAGTCTTTGCTCCCTTTTTATCTCCCTTAGCTATGTATATATCCTGATATATTCTCTTGTCATCTGCCACTACAAAGCCAAAATTCTTAGAATCCTCATAGGTACCAATGATGGTAGTGTTAGCCCTTTCAAGAATTCTAATAATCTCACCTTCACACTTTTTGCCGCCATTTTCCTCTCTAGTTATCTTAGCTATTACCTTATCTCCATTCATAGCTCCGTTTAAAAGTGCTGCTGGTATAAATACATCTGGTCTTTCCACTTCAGGTAGTACAAAACCAAAGCCCTTTGGATGCCCCTGAAGCTTCCCTACTACTAAGCCCATCTTGTCAGGTATTCCAAAGTGATCCGTACGAGTTCTTACAATACTACCCTCTTTTTCCATGTCCTTTATAACCTTTTGAAAATCCATAACCTCATTCTTCTTTATTCCAAAGACCTTGGCTAGCTCATTTATATTCATGGGTTTGTATGCCTTTTCTCTCATAAAGCTAAGTATAGTTTCTCTTATGCCCATTTCTCTTCCTCCAATCTAACTCGTTATCTTTATTTTCTGTAAAACTATTAATAATATTCCAAACATACCTCAAATATATACTTATATGTTGTGTTAGTCAATTTTACTTATATAATCTTATAGGGCGACTCCCTATATTTAAGAAATCGCCCTACAAAGTTTATCTTATTTAGTAAATAAGTTTATTAGCTGTCCACCGTATTTTAATATAAAGGGTGCGAATACCAGAGACACTATGGTCATAAGCTTGATTAAAATATTCATTGAAGGACCAGCAGTATCCTTAAAGGGATCTCCTACAGTGTCTCCAACCACAGCTGCATTATGTGCAAAGGTTCCCTTCTCTTCCTCCCCTTCAATATGCTTCTTTGCGTTATCCCAAGCTCCTCCCGAATTGGCCATAAAGATTGCCAAAAGCACTCCTGTAACCACTGCTCCTGCAATTAATCCCCCAAGAGCCTCCCCTCCTAGTAGAAGTCCTACTGCTAAGGGAGCTGCAATTGCTAAAATACCTGGCAGCATCATTTCCTTTATGGCTGCAGAGGTAGATATGTCAACACAGCTCTTATAATCTGGTTTTGCTTTGCCCTCCATTATTCCCTCAATGGTCTTAAACTGTCTTCTTACCTCTTCAATCATCTTATTGGCAGCCTTACCTACAGAATTCATAGTAAGTGCTCCAAATAGGAAGGGAAGCATAGCTCCTAAAAGTACTCCCACAAGAGTTAGTGGATTTAACAAGTCAATGGTCTTAAGCTCTACTGCCTGAGCATAGGATGCAAAAAGAGCTAGTGCTGTAAGAGCTGCTGAGGCTATGGCAAAGCCCTTTCCTATGGCTGCAGTAGTATTTCCTACAGAATCAAGCTTATCGGTAATTTCACGGACCTCGTGTGGAAGCCCTGACATCTCTGCAATACCACCAGCATTATCGGCTATAGGGCCATAGGCATCTACTGCTACGGTAAGCCCTGTGGTAGAAAGCATTCCTACTGCTGCAAGGGCAATGCCATAAAGACCTGATAGATTGTCACTGGCTCCTCCCATTATAAAATAGGATACCAATATACCTATTGAAATTAAAACCATTGGCCATAAAGTTGAAAACATTCCCACTGAAAGTCCAGATATAACAGTGGTGGCTGGCCCAGTGTTAGACTGTCTAGCTATATCTTTAACATAATGATAATCTGCTGAGGTGTATATCTCTGTGATTTTGCCGATGGCTAAACCTGCTACAAGACCTGCAGATATGGCAAAGAAGGGGTTAAAGCTTTTAAAGAGATAAATACTCAAAAAAGCTGAGGATATTATAACTGCTGCTCCACTAACATATGTACCAGTGTTTAGAGCCCTTTGAGGGTTTGTGCCTTTACTTCTTCCTGCTATAATGGCTCCTAGTATAGAGGCTATTATGCCTATTGCTGAAAGCAGTAGTGGGAATACTATAGGCTCCTCTCCGGAAAAGCCTCCCTTTGCAGTTAATAATGTACCTAAGGTTAAGGCGGATATAATAGAGCCTACATAGGATTCAAATAAATCCGCCCCCATACCTGCCACGTCTCCTACATTGTCTCCAACATTATCTGCAATAACTGCAGGGTTTCTAGGGTCATCCTCAGGGATGCCTGCCTCTACCTTACCTACTAAATCTGCCCCCACGTCTGCAGCCTTGGTGTAGATTCCTCCACCCACTCTTGCAAAAAGAGCTATGGAGCTTGCTCCAAGACCAAAACCTGTGATAAAGGTAATATTCTCTTTAAAAATAATATATAAAATTCCTAGTCCTAGTAACCCAAGACCTACCACACACATTCCCATTACAGCACCACCTGAAAAGGCTATGTGCAGTGCCTTTTGTGAAGAAGTCCTTGCTCCATTGGCTGTTCTTACATTGGCCTTGGTAGCTACCTTCATTCCAAAAAACCCTGCCAAAATGGAAAATACAGCTCCTAGTACAAAGCAAAGTGCAGTTTGAAGGTTCAAAAACAAACCTATAGCTGCTGCAACTATGATGATAAATAGGGTAAGATATTTGTATTCAGTTCTTAAAAAGGCCATGGCTCCTTCTCTGATATAGGTAGCTATTTCTATCATGCGTTCATTTCCTGCCTCTTCCCTGCTGATCACACCATTTAGGTAGGCTGCAAAGAGTAGTGCGATGATTGCTGCTCCGATGCAGAGCCAAAGATAAGTGATGTTCATTGTTATTACCCCCTATTATAAATTTTGTATATTGATTCCACTCCTAAGCAAGCACCTTATTAAATAGATAGACTAAATATAAAAGGGAACCTATCTTATTAGATAGCTCCCCCTGTATACGGCATCTTATTTAACAAAATTCAAGCCAATGGTTGTGGCTGCAAACAATATGGCAAACACTATAGTTAGCCTAGCCATTGTAGTCTCGAAAGTTCTAGCCTTGTTCTTAGAAAAATAAGTATCACTGCTTCCTGGCACAAATCCACTTAACCCCTGATTTTTGGCAGGTTGTAATAATACAGTAACAACTATAACTATTGCAAAAATAACCTGAAGAACATATAATGCGGTCTTCAAATTAACACACCTCCCTGCATTACGTTTATGTCAACATTTTAGCATAAAGTATTGCACTTTACAACAGAGATATTAATTTTTTACCAATTAATACTACCTACAGTATATATTTAGTCAATCTATTTCCTCGGAAATAGAACAAATAAGTATTAAGGCTGTGTAAGGAAGATTATTCCCACACAGCCCTGGATTATATTATTTTTTAATATTGTAGAAGGTCTTCATACCTCTGTACTCAGCCATATCTGCCAGCTCTTCTTCAATTCTTAACAGCTGATTGTACTTTGCCACTCTCTCGCTTCTAGCAGGGGCACCAGTCTTTATTTGACCTGCATTTACTGCTACCACTAGATCGGCTATAGTTGTATCCTCAGTCTCTCCGGAACGGTGAGATACTACTGCAGTATAGCCTGCTCTCTCAGCCATTTCTATAGTGTTAAGAGTTTCAGTAAGGGTACCTATCTGATTTAATTTAATTAATATGGAGTTAGCTACACCTTTATTTATACCCATTTCTAATCTCTTTGTATTAGTAACAAATAAATCGTCACCAACTAATTGAATTTTACCGCCTAGTTTTTCGGTAATTATCCTCCAACCTTCCCAGTCCTCTTCAGCCATACCATCTTCAATGGATATTATGGGGTACTTATTAACTAAATCTACATAGAAATCTGCCATCTGCTCTGGAGTAAGGACCTTTCCTTCTCCCTTTAAGTTGTACTTGCCATTTTCAAATATCTCTGAAGAGGCTGGATCTAAAGCGATGAAAATCTCTTTACCTGGCTTGTAGCCTGCCTTTTCTATAGCCTCTATAATAACCTGAATAGCCTCTTCATTGCTCTTTAAGTTTGGAGCAAAGCCACCCTCGTCACCTACACCAGTTTCATAGCCCTTGCTCTTTAATATGGACTTTAGTGCATGGTATACCTCAGAGCTCATCCTTAATGCTTCACTAAAGGAGGAAGCTCCTACAGGCATAACCATAAACTCCTGTAAGTCCACATTGTTATCTGCATGCTTTCCACCATTAATTATATTCATCATTGGAATAGGAAGCACTCTTCCCTTTACTCCACCTATGTATTGATATAGGCTAAGTCCTAAATAATTTGCTGCAGCCTTTGCCACTGCAAGTGAAACACCCAACATAGCATTAGCGCCCAGCATTCCCTTATTTTCTGTATTATCTAGGGCTATCATTGTGTTATCAATTGATACCTGATCAAATACGTTCATGCCGATAAGCTCTGGTGCTATAATGTTATTTACATTGTCTACAGCCTTTAATACGCCTTTTCCATTATATTTACCCTTATCATTATCTCTTAATTCCACAGCCTCATATATACCTGTAGAAGCTCCAGAAGGTACTGAGGCTCTACCTACGCTGCCATCCTCTAAAGTAACCTCCACCTCTACTGTTGGAAAGGATCTGGAATCTAATATCTGTCTTGCAAATACGTCTACGATGTCTACATGATTTCTCATAATCATTACCTCCTTATTCATGAGAATTAATACTGTAATTCTGCACACTATTAATTATTTTATACAGTGCTTTAATATATTTCCCTTGGGGACTAAATTCTATGTAGTTATTCTCATTTCTATAATCTCATCATAATACATGAGGGCTTATGATTCAATAAAACTTGCCGGAGTTATAAATTATTTAATCTTTTTAATAGATTATTCATAATAAAAGAGCCTCCATAATTGGAGACTCTTTTACATTTCTATATTTAGTTAAATTAAAGGTTTCCCAGTCATTTCTTCAGGTATAGGAAGTCCCATTTCAGTTAAAATAGTAGGTGCTATATCTGCTAATATTCCACTTTCTCTCATAGGCTTTGCATCCTTTGATACGTATAAGAAGGGAACAAGGTTTGAGGTATGAGCTGTCATAGGTTCTCCCGTAGAGAAATCTATCATGACCTCCGCATTACCATGGTCAGCAGTAATAAACACTGTTCCATTTTTCTCCAACATCTTCTCTACGACTCTTCCAAGGCATTTATCTACTGCCTCAATAGCTGCCTTTGCTGCTTCAAATACACCAGTATGCCCTACCATATCAGGGTTTGCATAGTTTACTATTATAAGGTCATACACATCACTTTCAATGCATCCTATAAGCTTATCAGTAACTTCATAAGCACTCATTTCAGGTTTAAGGTCATAGGTTGCCACCTTTGGTGAAGGCACCAGCACCCTATCCTCACCTGGATTTGGAGCCTCTACTCCACCATTAAAGAAGAAGGTTACGTGAGCATACTTTTCAGTTTCTGCTATTCTAAGCTGCTTCATTCCAAGTGAGCTCACATATTGTCCTAAGGTATTGCTGTAGGTTTCAGGCTTATAAACCACATGTACATTTTCTATGGTCTTATCGTACTGAGTCATGCATACATAGAATAAATCCATAGCCTCTCTTGAAAAGCCATCAAAAACCTTGTCGTTTAATGCCCTTGTAATTTCTCTTGCTCTATCTGGTCTAAAGTTAAAGAAGATTACTGAATCTCCACTCTTTATCTGCGCAGTAGGAGCTCCATCCTTTAGAATAACAGTAGGAAGTACAAATTCATCTGTTTTGTTGTCAGCATAGGACCTCTCCACTGCCTCCTCTGCACTATTTGCCTTTTCTCCTTCTCCTAGTACCATGGCATTATAACCTAGCTGTACTCTCTCCCAGCGTTTATCTCTATCCATAGAGTAATATCTTCCGCCTATAGTGGCAATACTGCCTATGTTTTCTTCCGCCATATAGCTTTCAATTTCTTTTACAAAATCTATGCCTGAAGAGGGTGGAACATCACGACCATCTAAAAAGGCATGTACATATACCTTTGTAAGTCCTCTGTCCTTTGCCATCTTAAGTA
Source organism: Clostridium sp. UBA701 (assembly GCA_002298125.1). Taxonomy (GTDB): domain Bacteria; phylum Bacillota; class Clostridia; order Clostridiales; family Clostridiaceae; genus UBA701. Next base: position 153,853 of record DBMJ01000001.1, read on the forward strand.
ATGCCTTAAGGTGGTCAATATGAGAGTGCACTCCACCATTTGAAAGTAATCCGAGAAGGTGTAGTGAAGAATTCTTTTCCTTTGCAGTTTCCATTGCTGCTATAAGCTCAGGCTTTTTAAAAAAATCTCCTTCTTCCACTTCCTTGGTTATTCTAGTTAATTCCTGATATATAATCCTACCGGAACCAATATTTAAATGCCCAACCTCCGAGTTTCCCATCTGACCTCTTGGAAGACCAACATCTAGGCCGCTGGCACTAAGAGAGGTAATGGGATAACTGCTGTAGTATTTATCAAAATTCGGCTTATGAGCAGCTTTAACTGCATTACCATCTAAATTATTAGATAACCCAAAGCCGTCTAAAATCATTAACATTACAGGTTTCTTTACCATTTGTTCCTCCAAATTAATAATTTACTATTTCTGCAAAGTCAGAAGCCTTTAAGCTAGCTCCTCCTACTAAAGCGCCATCTATGTCACTCATGCCCATCTGCTCCTTTATGGTAGATGGCTTTACAGATCCGCCATACTGTATCCTCACAGCTTCTGCCACCTTAGCACCGTATAGACCCTCTACTACCTTTCTGATATAGGCAATAGTATCATTGGCCTGCTGAGAAGTAGCAGTCTTTCCAGTTCCAATAGCCCAGATTGGCTCATAGGCAATTACAAGCTGTTCTACCTGTTCTGAGGTGATGCCTGTTAGGTCAAGCTTTATCTGTCTTCCAAGTACCTCTTCCGTAATATTGCCTTCTCTTTCTTCTAGGGCTTCTCCTACGCAAAGTATTGGAATAAGATTATATGCAAAAGCTGCTCTAAGCTTTTTATTTACAGTTTCATCTGTCTCATTAAAGTATTGTCTTCTTTCACTATGTCCTATTATTACATACTCTACACCAAGGCTCTTTAGCATACTTGGAGATACCTCTCCTGTATAAGCTCCTCTTTCCATAAAGTGAACGTTTTGTGCACCTACTTTGATGTTGGTGCCTTTTACAGCCTCCACTACATCCTTTAGTGCAATAAAGGTAGGACATACAACTACTTCGCAGGAAGCATTGCTAACAAGAGGAATTAACTCTTGAACTAAAGTCTTTGCTTCTTCTATATCATTATGCATTTTCCAGTTTCCAGCTATTATCGCCTTTCTCATGGTTACACCTTCCTTGTTCATTACTTATTTGTTATTTAAGGCCTCTATACCAGGTAGAATTGCACCCTCTAAAAACTCTAAAGAAGCTCCTCCACCCGTTGAAATATGAGTCATCTTATCTCCAAAGCCCAGCTGATTTACTGCAGCAGCACTATCTCCTCCACCTATTATAGTAGTAGCTTGAGATTCTGCCATGGCTTTAGCTACTGCAAAGGTTCCTGCTGCAAAGCTCTTAAATTCAAAAACTCCCATAGGTCCATTCCAAATTACAGTCTTTGCACCCTTAACTGCCTCTGCATAGTGTTTTGCAGTGTTTGGTCCAATATCTAGACCCATATAGCCTTCTTCTATGTTAGCATCTTTTGTTGTCACAGGCTCTGCATCAGCACTAAAATCTGAGGCAACTACATTATCCACAGGAAGTAATAGCTTTACTCCCTTTGCTTTTGCTTTATCCATCATTTCCTTAGCGTAGTCTATTTTGTCTTCTTCCACTAGGGACTTACCAATGGAGTAGCCCTGAGCCTTTAAGAAGGTATAAGCCATTCCTCCTCCGATTATTAAGGTATCTACCTTATCTAGAAGGTTGTCTATTACCTTTATCTTGTCAGAAACCTTGGCTCCTCCAAGAATTGCTACAAAAGGTCTAACCGGGTTTTCTACTGCCTCACCCAAGAATTTTAATTCCTTTTGAATTAAGTATCCACAAACTGCTGTAGGCACAAATTCTGTTACTCCTACAGTGGAGCAGTGAGCTCTATGGGCTGTTCCAAAGGCGTCATTTACATATATGTCTGCGATGGAGGCTAAATCCTTAGAGAAGCTCTCCTCGTTCTTTCCCTCTTCTTTTCTAAAACGGGTATTTTCAAGAAGAATTATATCTCCTTCTGCCATTTGTTCTACAGCAGCCACAACCTTCTCTCCTACCACAGTATCCTCTGGTACAAACTTTACCTCTTTATCTAATAGCTCAGATAATCTTTTAGCAACTGGAGCAAGAGTGAGGCTTGCATCAGGTCCCTTAGCCTTTCCAAGGTGGGAACAGAGTATAACCCTTGCACCCTTTAAAGTGAGATATTTTATAGTAGGAAGAGCTCCCACCAATCTGTTCTCATCTGTAATCTTTCCGTCCTTTAAGGGAACATTAAAATCACATCTTACCAATACTCTTTTGCCTTTAACCTCTATGTCTTCCACGGTTTTTTTATTATAGCTCATAGCTTAATCTCCTCTCCATAATATGCTTTTATATGTATATTATAGTCTAAAAGAAACGGGGTGACTACTCCCCGTTTCTAATTAGATGTTTATAGTCTATCTGCAACGAACTTTGTCAATTCAGCAAGTCTGGTGGAGTAACCCCATTCGTTATCATACCAGGAAACAACCTTTACCATGTTTCCTCCAATAGCCATAGTGGATAGAGCATCGATGATTGAACTTCTCTCATCTCCTCTGTAATCCATGGATACCAGTGGCTCCTCGCTATATCCTAAAATACCCTTCATATCTGTTTCTGAAGCTTTCTTTAAAGCTGCATTAACATCTTCTACAGTAGCTGGCTTTGCAAGCTCAACAACTAGGTCTGTGCAGGATACTGTAGGAGTAGGTACTCTTAAAGAGAATCCATTAAGCTTTCCCTTTAATTGTGGCAGAACAAGTGCAACAGCCTTTGCAGCACCAGTAGTTGTTGGGATCATTGACTCAGCAGCTGCTCTTGATCTTCTTAAATCCTTATGTGGCTGATCTAGTATTTTCTGATCATTAGTGTAGGAGTGAACTGTAGTCATTAGACCCTTTACAATTCCGAACTCTCTATCAAGCACCTTAGCAAATGGAGCTAAGCAGTTTGTAGTACAAGATGCATTAGATATGATGTGATGATTTGCAGCATCATATTTCTCTTCGTTAACACCAAGCACTATTGTAACATCCTCATTGCTTGCTGGAGCAGAGATTATTACCTTCTTTGCACCTGCTTCAATATGAGCCTTTGCCTTAGTTGCATCTGTAAACAGTCCTGTAGACTCAATAACAATATCTACACCAAGCTCTCCCCAAGGAAGATTCTTTGGATCTCTCTCTGCATATATTCTTATCTTGTTTCCATTAACAATTATGGAGTCCTCTGTTGCTTCAACTGTTCCTTCAAACTTTCCAAATAAGGAATCATACTTTAAAAGATGAGCTAAGGTTGCAGGAGTAGTTAAGTCGTTTATTCCTACTACTTCTAATTCACCAGCAAACTTCTTTACAAGTACCTTAAATACATTTCTCCCTATTCTTCCAAATCCATTAATACCTACTTTAATCATAAAACTATTCCTCCTATAATATATTTTAAATTAATTAATCTAACTTTTTCATGTCAGACAATAGTGCATTGATCTTCTTTGCTGCACCCTCGTCTGTAATCAATATGTTATTATTATTATCCAAACTTGTAGATAATATAGCCTCCGCCTTACTACTGCCGCCAGCTACTGCAATTTTTGTATGTATTCTTTTTATGTCTTCATTTTTTATGCCGATAGTGGGGCTTGAATATATTATGTTTCCAATACTGTCAAAATAGTGACCAAAGGCTTCTCCTACTGCACCCTTTTCAAGGAGGTCCTTTAATAAGGCTTCATTAAGACCTCTGCGCTTTCCCATTTCATCTGCTCTTCCTATGCCATAGAGCAAGATGTCTGCATTATTAATGCTCTCTATAACATCACTGATTTCATCTTCATGTCTCATGGTGCTTAAGGCCTCAAGACTTAAATTATCTGGTACATGCAGCAGCTTGTAGCTTCCTCCAATTTTTGATGCAAGTCTTGCTGCTAAGGTATTTGCCTGAAGCTCCACATTTTTACCCATACCGCCTCTAGCAGGTACAACCAGCACATTTTTATGACCTGGAAGGTTTTGCGTGTTGTCTATCACTTCCTTTATAGTGCTTCCTCCAGTTAATGCTATGATGTAATTGTCCTTAATTAATGACTTTAAATATGCTGCGGCTGCTCTTCCAAGCTCACTCATGATGGTAGAGTCCCAGTCTAAATCTCCTGGTACTACTATAACATCTCTAAGGTGCAGAGCCTTTCTTAAGTTTACTTCAAGCTCTGATAAGCCCTTTAACTCGTGAAGAAAATCCTTAAGCTTATCTACAAGCTCCTCCCCCTCTTCTGTAATACACATGCCCGGAGCACTGATGTCTATAAGGTTTTGCTCTTTTAAAAAGCATATCTCAGTTCGAACTATTCTTTCCCCAAGGTTTAGGGTGTTAGCTAACACTCTTCGTCCAATAGGCTGGTGATAATAAATAGTTCTTAAGATTTTATATCGCTTTTCAAGAAGCTCTACCATTTCTGGAACGATCTTTTGTTGTAGTTTTAAAATCTCCATCATGACACACCTCTCTGGTCGTATTATGTCCCGCTGTATATATTATTGTCCCACTTATATTATAAAATAAATACTAATTAATTTAAATTAGTATTTATAAAATAAATTGTAAAATAATTATTAACAAAATTCAATAGCTTAAAGACATTTTTTAAAATCTTTTTCTCTTAGCTGAGGATTTTATACCCAATTCTTCCCTGTACTTTGCTACAGTTCTTCGAGAAATATTAAAGCCCTCTGAATTTAGTATATCACAAAGAAGCTGGTCTGATAAGGGCTTCTCATTGTTTTCTTTCTCAATAAGCTCTTTGATTCTGCTTTTAATAAGCCTTACGGATACATCCTCTGAGCTATTTGTACTAGAGAGCCCTAGGCTGAAAAGATCTTTTATTTTAATAGTACCGCGAGGGGTAAAGATATACTTTTCCTTTATTGCTCGGCTCACAGTGGATTCATGCATTTCCAAGGTTTCTGCCACATCTTTCAAGGTCATGGGTTTAATATAATCATCACCATATTCGAAATAATCCTTCTGAAGTTCAACAATTCTTTCTAGTACCCTATATATGGTGCTCTTTCTATGCTCTATACTCTTTATTAAAAATAGTGCATTATTTAGCTTATCCTTAACATACTCAACAGCTTCATTATCCTCCTCATTATTTATGATATGTTTATAGAGGGGATTTATGGTAAGGTGAGGGGTTATCTCCTCATTCATTATTATAAGATACTCTCCATCAATCTTTTTAATATAAGCATCTGGCTGAATGTATTTTACCTCCTCTCCAGTATAAAAACCTCTTGAGGGCTTAGGTTCAAGTGACTTTATTATATCACCAAAGTGCTGTGCTTTTTTTGCATCTATATTTAATTCTCTTGCAATTACGTTGTATTTATTTTCGGAAAGCTCCTCTAAAAAATTATCCACTATAAGATAGAGCTCCTCTTCCTCATAATTTTTTCTGTGAAGCTGAAGCTTAAGGCATTCCTTAAGATCCCTGGCTGCAATGCCAGCAGGCTCAAAGGATTGAAGTATAGAAAGGGCTTTTTCTATTAATTCCCTTGGTTTCTTTAGTTGAGAAGTAATACACTCTATAGAGTCCTCCAAATAACCCTTTTCATTGAGATTTTCAATGAGATATCTGCATAAGCCTTGAAGTTCATCTTCCATATGATTCTCAATTAACTGCTCCTCTAGAGTCTCCTTTAATGACTTTTTTCTGGACACAAAATTTAGAGGGGATATTTCAGAATCTTCATTTCTCTCAACCCCTCTATGGCTATAATTATCAAACTCATAGTATTTTATGAGCTCCTTGTAATCAATACGGTTTTCTGTCTTTGCTTCATTAATATTCTCAGCATATTTCACATCTAATAATGGGTTTTCTTGAAGCTGATTTTCAACATATTCCACAAGCTCCATAGAGGACATCTGTAAGAGCTTCACAGAAAGCTGCATTTGCTGAGTCATTATTAACTTTTGTTCTTGAATTAGGTTCATACTAAAATCCATTTTCATAGTTTCACCTACATTAATCACAGTTGTGTAATTTCACACCTTATGCTTATTATATCCTTAAAGGTGCCCCTCTACAAGTGAAGGAAAGAGGCCACCCTTTCTAAAAGGATTTAATAAATAAAAAGACCTGCAGATTTCTCTACAGATCTTCGTTAATTTACTTATAGTCTATCTCTCGCCCTTTTCGTAGGGAACTCCATCTTCCTTTGGAGGTGTAGTCTTACCCACAAAGCCTGCTAAAGCTAACATGGTCAATAAATAAGGAATGCTGTAATACACTTCTGTTGGAAGCTTAAAGGAAAAACCTTGAGCAAAGCCCTGCAGGGATTCTCCAAAGGCAAATATAAGTGTCGCAAGCAGCGTTCCTACAGGTTTCCAGTTACCAAATATCATGGCAGCTAAGGCAATAAAGCCTCTTCCTGCTACCATACCCTCTCTGTATATTCCTGCTATTCCAACGGAAAGAGCTGCTCCACCTAAGCCAGCAAAAGCACCAGATAGTATTACACATAGATATCTTATTCCATAAACGCTTATTCCTAGGGTATCTGCTGCCTTTGGATGCTCTCCAACTGAACGAATTCTAAGACCTAGAGGAGTTTTATTGATTACAAAATGGGAAACTGCAACTAAAATAATTGCCAGTATAACAAACCAATTGATGCCCTCAACTAGTTTTCCAATGTACGGAATTTTAGTTAAAAAGGCTGGCGGGTTATAGCTTAAGGTATTCACAATATTAGTCTGTCCACCTAATTTAACTCCATTTACACTGAACAACCTAGTGATCAAAAAGCTCGCTAGTGCTGTACAAAATAGGTTTATGGCTGTACCTGAAACAACCTGATCTGCCTTCATAGTAATACTTAAAAAGGCATGAATGGAGGCCACTACTGCTCCAGCAACTATTGCAAACACAATACCTAGCACTGGCTTATGAGTTATATAAGTTCCATAAACCCCAAAGAAAGCTCCTATAATCATCATGCCTTCAAGACCGATATTTACTACTCCAGACTTTTCAGAAAATACTCCGCCAAGTCCTGCAAAAATTAGAGGAGTTGCTAGTCTTAATGTACTGGCAAGAAGGGCTATTATAAACATTAAAGCACTATCCATTTAACACAGCCTCCTTCTTTCTCTTTTCTTGGAAATATTTCACGATATAATCTGTTGCAACAAATATTATGATTACTGCCTGTATTAAATAAACTATTTCTTTCGGAATATCATTTAACTGCAGCATCTTTGAACTGCTGTTTAAAATACCAAATAGAGCGGCAGTTGCAATACAAGCCACTGGATTTTTCTTTGCAAGCAGTGCAACGGCTATACCGTCAAAACCAAAGCCTGGGAAGCCGCCTATATCAAACTGCTGATGCATAACACCAGATACATGTACTGCTCCTCCAAGACCTGCCATAGCACCGGAAATAACCATGGCAAGTACAGTGTTCTTTGCAATGTTTATTCCACCATACTCAGCTGCATGAGGGTTTATACCTACTGCTCTTACCTCATAACCTATAGTGGTCTTCCAAAGCAGCCAAGCCATGAAAATAGCACAGATTACTGCTATGATAATACCTATATTTGCTCTGCTACCGCCAAAGCTTAACAGCATTGCACTTGGCTGTATTTCGGGAGTGTTAGCCTTGCCCTTAACACCAAGTGGTGTTCTTAGCACTAGGAAGTTAACTAAGTTAACTGCCAGGTAATTCATCATAATTGTATTAATAACCTCATTAGTTCCAACCTTAGCCTTTAAATATCCAGGAATAGCTGCCCATAGTGAACCTGCTAATATACCACCTATAAGCACTATTGGAATGTGGATTATTGGGCTTAGTCCTGGAATAAGTCCAAGGGCTGCTGTAGTCATCATACCAACTATGAACTGTCCCTCAACACCTATGTTGAATAAACCCGTTCTAAAAGCAAGTGAGTGAGCCACACCTGTGAAAATAAGAGGGGTAATGGCTACTAGGGTTTCCATTCTGCTGCTGGAGCTTCCAAAGGCACCATCAGCTATGGTTTTGAAAAGATCAGATAATGCAGTAAAGTAATCTAGAATGCCATATCCCTTAGCCCAAATAACAAAAAATACTGCAACAAATATTGAAAGTACTATTGCTAATACTGGGAAAGCAAGTCTTTTAAGAACATCTACTATTACATTTGATTTATTACTTTTCTTCATGTCCTTACTCACCCTTCTTCACCTCTTTCTCAGCCTCTTTAAGTGAACCTCCAGCCATAAGGATACCAAGCTTCTGCTCTGTAGCATCTTTCCTATCCATTACAGCTACAATTTGTCCATCATACATAACAGCGATTCTATCAGATAGTGCCATGATTTCATCTAATTCCAAGGATACTAGAAGCACTGCCTTACCCTTGTCTCTTTCTTGAACTAATCTTTTGTGTATATACTCTATGGCACCAACGTCAAGTCCTCTGGTAGGTTGTGCAGCAATTAAAAGCTCTGGGTCTTTTACAATCTCTCTAGCAGCTATTAACTTTTGCTGGTTACCTCCTGAAAGAGCTGAAGCCATCACATCTGCATTAGGAGTTCTTACATCAAAGTCCTTTATTAGCATGTCGCAATGTTCTCTTATCTTATCATAATTCAGTATAATACCTTGGCTAAAGGGTGCGTTAGTATGACTTCCGAGAATGGAGTTTTCCACCAAGCTATATTGGAGTATAAGTCCTCTTTTGTGTCGATCTTCAGGTATATGGCTGATACCATTGTCCATAACCTCCTTAGGGGATTTTCCAATAATGTTATTACCCTTTAAAACTATATTTCCACTCTTAGCTCTTCTAAGTCCAGTAATTACTTCTATGAATTCTGACTGACCATTACCATCAACTCCAGCAATACCGAGAATTTCTCCTCCTCTTACGTTAAGGTTTACATTTTTAATAACCTCAACGCCTCTATGGTCATAAGCCACTAGATCTGTAACCTTAAGAACCTCTTCTCCAGGCTTACACTCTCCCTTGTTAACCACAAGATTAACCTTTCTTCCAACCATAAGCTCTGCAAGCTGGTCTATGTTTGTGTCCTTAGTATTTACAGTTCCTGTTACCTTACCTCTTCTTAATATTGTAACTCTATCACTCATCTTCATAACTTCTTTAAGCTTATGAGTTATTAGAATTACTGACTTACCTTCTTTTTTAAGATTGTCTATTATTACTGCAAGCTCATCTATTTCCTGAGGGGTAAGTACAGCTGTGGGCTCATCAAGTATTAAAATCTCTGCTCCTCTATATAATGCCTTTAATATTTCAACCTTCTGCTGCTGTCCTACAGTTATATCCTCAATGATGTCATTAGGCTTAATTGCAAAACCATATTTATCAGATAATTCCTTAACCTTTTTCTTTGCTTTGGACATGTCTAGCACAACACCCTTGCGTGGTTCTGCTCCAAGAACAATGTTTTCTGCAATACTAAAATTATGAACAAGCATAAAATGCTGATGAACCATGCCTATTCCAAGCTTAATGGCTTCACTAGGCGAGTTGATGTTTACCTTGTTGCCATTAACAACTATGTCCCCTTTTTCCTGGTGATAAAGACCATATAATACATTCATTAATGTGGTTTTGCCGGCACCGTTTTCACCAAGCAAAACATGGGTTTCGCCCTTTAAAAGGTCAAAGTTTACTTCGTCATTAGCGACAGTACCCGGGAAAACCTTGGTGATGCCAAGCATCTCTATTACCTTTTCCATTATTCCTCCTCCTTCTTAGCAAGCTAAATATATTTTTTACTGAATAAGAGCTAGATGCTTTTACATCTAGCTCTTATAAAAATAATTGTCAGTATTAATTATTTTATTACCATATACCCCTTTTGTAAAGAGCTTTGGGCATATTATTTGTAAGTAATTATTGGATAGCTTTTGGTGCAAAAGCTTTAATTTCGTCTAGCTTAGCTGGAACAACGATAGTGCCGTCTACAACAGCCTTCTCGTACTTAGCAACTAAATCTAGAACATCTTTTGGAGTATTCTTGTTTGAGCTTGGAGCTATGCCAACACCCTTTTCCTTTAATCCGAAGGTTATAACAGTGCCACCCTTGAAAGCGCCATTCTTTACATCCTTAGATGCTTCATAGGTTGCAGTGTCAACTTTCTTTATCATGGAGGAAAGGATTATTCCTGCATACTCAGGAGCAGTAACAGCCTGGTCCATATCAACGCCTATAGCCCAAACCTTCTTACCCTTATCGTTAGCTTCCTTAACAGCCTTGAACATTCCAAGACCAACACCACCAGCTGCATGGTATATTACGTCGCAGCCATCATTTATTAACTGGTTAGCTAATTCATAACCCTTGTTAACATCGCCAAAGCTATCAGCATATTTAACATACTTTCTGTTTATTAAGTTGTCAGCAGCAGTTGGGTTTACAGACTTAACACCTGCATCAAAGCCAACTTCAAACTTCTGAATTAAATCAAAGTCTTTTCCGCCGATAAATCCTATTTTACCACTCTTAGTCATTTTTCCAGCGATAACTCCCATTAAGAAGGAGCCTTCATGCTCTTTAAAGCATAGTGATTCAACGTTCTTAGCATCAACAACTGTGTCGATGATAGCGAACTTGTTATCAGGATACTTAGCAGCAATAGCCTTCATAGCCTCTTCCATCTGGAAGCCTATAGCAAAGGTTAAATCGCACTTATTGTTAACTAGTGCTTCTAGGTTAGCCTGATAGTCCTCTTTCTTTGTAGCTTCGATTGGCTTATACTCTAAACCAAACTCACTAACTGCCTTTTTAACTCCAGTATCTGCAGCCTGATTGAAGGATTTATCGTTTAATCCACCTTCATCTGTGGTTAAACCGATTTTTACCTTTTTCTCAGATGTTCCAGGAGTCTGAGTGTTAGAGCCCTTACATCCTGCAAATAGAGTAGCAACTAATGATAAAGCTACTAGTGATGCCAACAGTCTCTTCTTATTCATTTACATTCCCTCCTATAAATACAATTGTGTTTTGAGAATTAAACTTTATATAAATTTTAATTCCTCCATGATAAAATATACTCCCTTTTCGTTTAACATCGTTCAAATAATAAGTATGGGATTGTTTACATTTTTATGTATTGATGTTAAATACGAACATTGAGTACTTTAAGTAAGTAAAAAAGAGGATTTAAAACCTCCCCATACCCTTAGTATTGAAAATATACGTGTTTAGCCTCTGAGTTATCACTGAAGCCTTTACATATATCAAGTAAACCAAGTTCAAAATGGAGGGAGGTTGCTGGTATAATATGTATATTGTATCAAAAATTAAATATGATTTATCTTTAAAAATATAGTGAACCTATGGGAATCTTGTCTAGCAAATATATGAGTCAATTACTAATATACTTCAATTTTAACAAAAAATCAATACAAATTTTACATATTAATACTGCTTATATATATGATGATAAACTATACCAATCTATGGTGTTATTCCTATTACTCAGTCCTATCTAAAGCTATGCACCAAAGTTAGTATAATATGTATATTTTACCACATGTATATTCACTTTTAAATAGCTATAGAGCATAATAAATAATAAATATTCGGAAAATTGAATACTTATTAGGTTAATAAACTCTTCGAAGGAAGGTGCCCTTCGAAGAGTTTTAATGTTTTATTAAATTATGAACTTAAAAACCTGCCTTCTTAAGTATCTCAGCAGCTTTAGTGCCTTCATCCTCTGCAACTAGAATGATAGGTCCTGTACAACCCATACCGCTTTCAGAATATACTCCCTCTTTCCAGAGAGCTCTGCAAGCATTATCTAACTCTAGGATATCAATGCCTGGTATCGCATAGGTTACTACCTTCTTTGGCGGCATTGCTACCTCTTCCTCAGATTTTTCTGCTTTTGCTTTTATGGTCTTTGCTATAATGTCCTTTAAACCTGATGCATTAGCAGCTTTAAATTCCTTTGCAGCTGTAGCTATAAGGTTGTTTTCTGCGCAGGTAGCACAATATCTTAGTGCTTCACAGATAAGAGGAGCACCTGAAGCTCTAGAAACTATGTTTATAAGCTTATCATAGTTTTCTCCCACTCCTGGTCCATAGCCTGCTCCAAGGGTTTCATAATCTCCACCTGTGGTAAAGGAGGAAAATACCTTTATTAACAGATTACCTGTTAGAGAATCACATACCATAACATCAGGGGTACCAGCTAAGAGGTCATTTCCTCTCATTATTGCACCACCGTCTGCTCTTAATGAGTCAGCAAACTCAATAGTATATCCATTGGTTTGTAAGTCCTTTAATATTCTCTCTACCTGTCTTGCACCATCTAGGTTTAAAATTCCTACCTTAGGTCTTGAAATGCCAAGTGATTTAGCTACAGCTATACCATTAATAGCATTAATCACCATGCCTTCTACTCTATTCGTAGAAGTAGTGCCTGTAGTAGTAGCTACTATCATATCTCTTCCCTTACCAGGGGTAACTACTCTTCCTACTGTGGATACTCCTATAGGAAAGTCAAAATGCTGAGTTACACAACCCTTAATAAAGCCTTCCTCTAAGAGCTCCACCATTTTCTTATGTCCTTCTTCTGCACTGGCTACTTCCACAGTTTCTAAAGAGCTTTCTGTCTTTGGTCCTATCATAACTATCTGGAAGTCCTTATACCTTGCAGCCGCCATCTCTGCAGCTTTAACCATCTCCTCCACCCCATGCTCAGAGCCAAAGGTGGTCAGTCCTATCCTTATCTTTTCTTTAAAGCTTCCGCTCTTAATTCCATCGGCAATGTCACTAAAAACTTCAGCAATCATAGATTTTATTTCATTACTCACAAGATTCACCCCTTCGTATTTTACTATAGCATCCAATTATTGTTCCATGAGGTGTTTAGCAAACTCTGCCATTGCATCAGCAACCATGGATTTGATTTCTTCCTTGCTTACAGCATTAGCTTCTTCAGTTTTTCCGCTGTTCTTTTCTACAAGTATGGATACACCATCAAAGAGGTTAGTCATTCTTCCAAGGAATAAGCTTCCTTTACCTATTACCATGAAGTTCTTTAGCTTACCCTCAAGTATTCTATCTACACCGTGTCCTATAATAGGAACTCCTGATGGAATATGTCCCTGAGTTGGTGCAAATCCTGGATAACCATGATCAATAACAAACTGTGGAAGGTCCTTTCTATCTAATTGACCCTTCTTTACAGCTAGGGCTCCTATCATCTTGTAGTTCTGTGTTGGAACGTCTCCAGCACCTGCAGGCTCAGTTAAGTCTGGTGTCTGCATCTCAGGAGCAAATTTATCTACATCTGTAATCTTTAATCCACTCTTATCTAGAGGATCAAGTACAAGTGCTTCAAGTACAGCTTGTGGAGATGCACCATGACCTATGGTATGTCTTCCAACTATATCAGTTCTAAGTACTGGGTTTACTCCATCGTTCTCAGAAATCAATATTGCAAATCCGCCTAAACAATCCTCTAGAACTGGTAAGCCCTTCTTAACGTGGTCTTTACCATTCATTCCAAGCTTTGCAGTTGCACCGCCAGCAAATATTACTACATTTTTGTACACTCCTGATTTAACCAGGGATGCTGCAGTTATCAAAGCATGGCTTGGAGCTGCACAAAAGCCTCTCATGTCAGAGCCTGTAGCACCCTTAAAGCCCGCAATTTCTCCTGCTGCCTTAGCTATATTTCCGCCACCTCTCTGGTTCATATCGCCTACAGCTTCTTCTGAACATTCTATTAAATATTCTACCTCTTCTACAGGAATATCCATGTTCTTTGCAAGATTCATAAGAGCCAATACTCCAGAAGCCTTAACAGCTATGTTCTCCAGCATAATATGAGAGGTTAAGTTCTTATCAAACTCATGGGCTCTCTTTACACAGCCAACTAGCTTTCCATCCTGATATAGGCCTTCTGCTATGTGATTGTCTACCATATTTTTAATGGTATCTATTTCATCTCCCTCACCAAGAGCCTCTGCCTTATCCTTTAAAATTGGGTGAGCTAGAAACTTTTCTTTTACGTGAGCAGTGAAGCTTTTTTCTAAAAGTAATAAATTAAATACGTCAGATAATTTCATTAAGCCATAGAATTCATCTTGAGGCATTATCTCACCGTATTTACCATACCTATCTGCATTTGCTACAGCTTCCTGATGCCATGGTCTTGGTCTTTTTGAAAGCTCCTCAGGGAGCATGTTGCCTATGTAGGTCTGGTTTGGAGCATATGCAACTACCTCATTAAAAGGTCTGATATGGTTTTTTATTTCCACTAAATACTCAGAGCTTGGATTTGTTTCTCTTTCCAAGGTCTGAGTAGTACCATTCTGAAGTATCATGTCTGGTGTATTAACTAAAATATAGGATGCTTTTTTTATTACTGGAAAACTCATGATTTACCCTCCTTAAAATTAGGCAAAAATTGCCCAAAAATATAATGCACAATTGACAATGCACATATAGAATTTGTACACATATGTGCATGTGCATTCTTAATCATCCATTATCATATATACTGCAGCGGCTTACGCCGCTGCAGAAATATTATTATTCAAATACCTTTTGTCCTTCAACTGGAGTCTCAAGAGCTTTTACAGCCTTTTCTACCAGTTTATATCTTAACTCATATTCATCCTTCTTATCCAGTGTTGGGTTGCCAAGTGGGTAAGGGATAGCTATAGTTGGAACTATTCTGTTAGCTCCAACAGTTAATGATATTGGAACTACAGTACACATGTGTACTACAGGTAATCCAGCTCTTTCAATTTCCTTAACTAACGTTGCACCGCAACGTGTACAGGTTCCTCAGGTGCTGGTTAGTATAACTGCAGTAACTCCATCAGCTATAAGTTCCTTTGCTATGGTCTCGCCGAACTTCTTAGAGGAAGCAACAGCAGTACCATTTCCTACAGTAGTGTAGAAATATCTATGCAGTGAACCTATTCTTCCTTCTTTCTCCATTTGACGAAGAACGTCTACAGGAAGTACTCTGTCAGAATCGTTGTTTGCATAGGTTGGGTCATAACCACCGTGAGCAGTTTCATAAGTCTCTGCTGTTAAATCCATAACTCCATCTATGTCGTACTTTCCAAATTTGGAAGCACTGGAGGATTCGATATGGTCTGGGTTATGCTTTGGAACTATACCACCTGAAGTAACAAGTGCAATCTTAGCATGAGCCATATCAACCACTGGTGGGTTTGGATCCACTCTGTCGAATACAGGCATTTTAAATTCTGTTACGAATTCTTCACCCTTTATCTTCTTTACAAGCATATCAACGGCTCTCTTAGAACCTCTATCAGAAGCAAAGTAATTTCTTCTTATGCCTCTTTCAATGTATCCTTCTTCAGCTGGGCTTCCTATAGCTTCCTTCTTAGCAAGCTTTAAGGTTAGTGCAGCTAATTGAGGTAGTGCCTCTCTCATTCCTACAGCACTATTTTTTGTGCTTACAATATATACATGTTTCTTGTACATGTCAGCACCTGGATTTTCTATATACATTCCAGTAACTGCGGGAATGTTAAGTACATCTTGAACTTCCTTAGCTATAGTAGCACAGGCTACTCCATATCTACCTGCATTAAAAGCAGGTCCTGCAACGAATACATCTGGGTTATATTTCTTAACCATTTCGAGGATTTCAGCCTTAGCTTCCTCAACATTTTCGTTGAAGTAGGAGTCACCGCATATAACTGTGGCAACAATCTGTGCCTCTCCCTTGAATAGTCCGTTTAGTCCCATACCTGGGCCTACAAAACCTTCTCTTACTTCTGGTCTTATATCAGCTTTTTCTTCTCCGCCTATTTGAGCGAAAAATTGGTTTATATAGTGAACAACACGTATCAAGTGTATTCCCCCCTCTCGGAGTATTTTAGTTTTTATTTTTATTAGAATTTTGAATATTGATCTCTTACAGTCTTAACTTCTGTAATAATGGAATCTACATCTAGAACCATTTCCATCATACCACACTGTTCATCATAAACAGCAGCATCAAACTCATCTTTAACTTCTGGTTCTATAACGTGGTAAACTGCGAGTCCAAGAGCTATTCCTGCTAATGGGCCAGCATAAGTTGGGTCTCCAGCAGCTACAGTTTCAGCTGATAGGCCTGAAGCTTCTGCCTCAGCTCCACCAATAATAACTACCATGTTTTCAGCACCATACTTTTCAGTAAGGTCTTTTACTCTTTGTTGGATCTCCAGATCCATGGCACCTGCGGCCGTTCAAACAAAGCATTCTGTTGATGCAAAAACTACCTCAGCACCTGCAGATTTAGCACAAGCTTCAATAGCAGGACCTGGTATACCATCTCTATCGCCTATGGCAATAACTTTTTTTCCTTCTAACATATTATCCTTCCTCTCTATTAACTATTAATAACCCTTTGCAGTTAGATAGTTAAAGCCTACTTCACTAGTAGCTCCAGTAATAACCTGAATTTCAGCATTAATGGAACCATCTTCTCTTAAGCTTCCTACATAACCACCAGCAATAATGTTAGCAGCTTCAGGATGTCCTATAACCTTTTTCATTGGAGGCAGAGTTACAACTTCGTTAGCATTTCCTCCAGTTACTACTGCATCACCCTTAGGAGTGGAGTCTGCAAGAGACTGAGAACTTCCGTCTTGTCCTGCATATTCGTCTGTAACAAGCACAGTCTTTACACCCTTTTCAGTGATCTTATTACAGTTCATAACTAAGTCAGCATCTGGGTTACCAAAGCCTTCCTCAGAAATAATAACTGCATCTGCTCCTAAATATTCAACCATTTTAGCTGTCCAGTTGGAGCTTCTCTCTTTGTCTGCAAGATAAACATTTTCATTTGTTATTATGCAGCCAAGGAAATTGTAGTCCTTTCCATGTCTTTCATATAAATCTTCAATGATAGGATGATTCATATGAACGTAGGATGGGTTCTTATCGCAGGCAGAAACACAGTTACCACTTACAATAGCACCATCGAACATCTCTGTTGGGTAAATAAAGGTTGGAATGATTTTCTTAGCATCTACACCATATACATAGGTATCATGTAGAAGTCCCTGGCTCTGAAGCATATAAACATAAAGCACCTTTGGAAGTCCAGGGTATTGTGCAATCTGCTGCTGTAATGGAAGAGTTTCAAATACCTTAACTTCATCAGGCTCTACATTTCTTCCAGCCTCACCAAGGTAAGTAGCAGCCTTAAAGCCTACCATTCTTACTGCTTCCTCGTGGTCGTGCTGAAGTACTCCTTCTTTAGGCTCGCAGATAATAACAAGATTGTTAGTCTTTGAGAATGGAGTATATCTTGCACCTTCACCACTCATGTCTATGATACCTTCTTGGAAACCAACAATTTTTCCTGTTGTAACTACTGCAGCACCCTTAAGTACATGAGTTCTACCATTTCCAACAGTATCAACCTTGCTGATAAAGCCAGGGAATATTCCTCCCTTACCTTCTACCTTTACTCTAGGCTCGATAACATCCTTTACAGGAATTATTCTAGTTTCCTCACCTGGCTTTGCCAGATCGAAGTTTATGGACTGAAGTCTTTCGTCTCCACCCACAGCATTTAATAATTCTTCTTTGTTTACATAAAGAACACCATTTTCCACCTTTGTCTGTGGTCCAAATTGAATATCCTTTATAAAAATTTTACCAACTTCTAGACGCAAAGCGTTCACCTCCCTAATAGGATTAATTTATATATCTAAAGGATTAAAGAGGGTTTGCACACTCTGTAATCTTTAGTATATCCATAGTCATCTGTATGTTTTAAGTCAATTATAGAGTTTCATAAACTGATTTTATGAAGTTCTCTACGTCATCTAAAGTGCTGATTTTATCAGGAGTTATAGTACTTAACTTTTCTCCGTTCTTATATATAATCATGGTTGGAAGTCCAAGTACCTTTTCTCCAATAGCCAATCTTCTTGCACTAGTAATATTTAATGAAGCAAATTTAATTTTGTCACTGTACTTTCCTTCAAGGTCATGTACTCCTGGCATTAATTCCTTGCAGATTTCACACTTGTCACCCCAGAAATCTACAAATACTGGTTTCTCAGTGTACTGCTTTACCTCTTGTTCAAAATTGTCCTTTGTAAGTTCTAACATGATAATCCCTCCATTTATTAATATTTAGCCGTTAAACTTGTCAGCTATATATACTTCTGCAGTAGTAGCGGCTATAGCGCCGTCAGCAGCTGCAGTAATTACCTGTCTTAAAGACTTTTCTCTGATATCTCCAGCTGCAAATACTCCAGGTATGTCAGTTCTCATATCAGCATCAGTTATTATGTCTCCCCTGTCATTCATCTTTACCTTTCCCTTAAACACTTCAGAGATTGGAAGATATCCAACGAATACAAAACATCCGTCTACTCTTAAGTTTGAAAGCTCTCCAGTCTTTACATTCTTTAAAACAAGACCTTCAAGTATTTCATCTCCTTGAGCTTCCTCTACTACGGAGTCATAAACAACCTTTATCTTTGGATTTGCGAGAGCTTTTTCCACAAGAGATTTAGCTGCTCTAAACTGATCTCTTCTATGAATTACTGTTACACTCTCAGCGAATTTTGTAAGGTAAATAGCCTCAGTAATAGCTGAGTCTCCTCCTCCAATAACCGCTACATCAAGCTCTGTAAAGAAATCTGCATCACAGGTAGCGCAGTAGGATACTCCTTTACCTCTTAACTCTATCTCATTCTTGAAGCCGCCTAATCTTGGATAAGCTCCAGTAGCAATAATTACAGTTTTTGCCTCATAGGTGTTTTTCTTTCCCTTTAAAACTTTAATATCCCCAGAAAAGTCTACATCTATTATCTCGTCTTTTTCAAAATGAGTACCAAACTCCTCAGCCTGCTTTCTCATTCTGTCAATTAATTTTGAACCAGTACATTCCTCTATGGATCCTGGATAATTTTCAAGCTCGTCAGTAGTTACTGTCTGTCCGCCGTATTTTGCTCTTTCAAGTAAAAGTGTATCCATCTTGGATCTTGCTGCATAAAGACCTGCAGATAAGCCAGCTGGGCCTCCTCCAATAATAATCGTGTCATAAATGTGTGCCATTTTTTACCCTCCCTAATCTAAACCGTGTGAAGTTAAATCATAATCTATAAGCTGAAAATCCAGCAATATTTTATCACTCCAATTAGGAGTGTTAAAATCCTTTAAAAATTTTTTTGTAGTCATAATACTGTTCTCAATCAATATTATAGAATTCATATCAATATTATTATCTCTATTCTTTGATAAAATAACCGTTCTATAAGGTGTTTCGTTAGGTTTTATACTGCTCATCAGCGGGTGAGTAAGCAGTCTGTGTCCAATATGTAGGTAATCCCTTACCACTTTATAAACCTCTAAAACGTTTCCATTTATGTACTGCACTTCATATTTTTCTTGGTACTTCTCCTTGGAGAGAGGATTATTGGTTACAATAAGTACTGGTTCTATCATACTACAGCACCTCTTTCTTATATGGTAAAATGATATAAATATATCAAATATGTTAATTTATTGCAAAATAATAGACAGCGACAAAAGCCCCAGCCTTTGCCTCTGTCTTTTAACCTGAGAGATTTGCTCCTTCGGTGCTATGCTTTCCAGAGGTATGTCCATTTTCGGTACTTTTGCCTGAGAGCTTCACAACATAAGGGATATGTTGCTTATACCTTCGGCTATCCATTGAAGGATTATCTCCCGAAAATTTCATCCATGAATTATTTCTTTCATTATTATTATATATCATAGTTAAAATAATTTCTACATATTTGTTTAAATATTAACATTAAAAATTAAGAATTTTTTATTAAGATAAAAATATGATTCCATTAATATTTCTCAATGTAGAAAAGTCCACAGGCATCAGGCCCTGAATGAGCTCCAACCACACATCCCACTTCGCATTGAATGAACTCCACACCCTTTTTGAGCAGTTCAACTCTAAGGAGATCTACTATATCATGGTTTTCCACATGTAAAAGTATACATAGCTCCTTTTGGTCCAAGCTGCACTTATCAATATAATTTAGTACATACTGCTGAGCTTTTTTTGCACCTCTCACCTTATCAATTACTACAATCTCCCCATCCTCCACTGACAGTATTGGCTTAATACCTAGTACTCCTCCTATGACACCAGCAGTTTTTGAAAGTCTTCCGCCCTTTACAAGGTTTTCCAGTGAGTTAAAGGCGAGCACGCTTTTAACGTGAGGTAAAAGTTTTAATACACTTTCTTCTATTTCACTTAAGCTGTGTTTTTCTTCTCTTAACCTGCAGGCATGCATTACTATAAGTCCAAGTCCTGAGGTAACATTTTTACTGTCTATAACTACAATATCCTCACTGTTTAACATATCCCTTGCTATGCAAGCTGATTGATAGGTTCCACTCATCTTTGAGGATATGGTAATACATAAAATTTTATAACCCTGCTGCAAAAATGTTTCAAAACTATCCTTAAATCTTTGAGGATTTACCTGAGAGGTGGTAGGAAATTCATTATCCTCTCTTATACGTGCCAATAGTTTGTGAAGCTTAATATCAATACCATCTCGGTAGCTATCTTCACCGAAGTGAACTGTAAGAGGCAGTACTTCCAATTGATACTTATCCACTAAATAATCTGGTAGGTCAGCAGTACTATCTGTTACAATTTTAATTCTTTCCATTAAATTCCCCCCTTGCTATTTCATTTCCGGAAAACCTAACTGTCTCAAAGCCTCATACGTCACAATAGATACTGTATTAGATAAATTTAAAGAACGAGTGCTGCTCACCACCATGGGAACCCTTATAAGGTGTCCTTCATTAGCACTTCGTATTTCCTCTGGTAAGCCAGAGGATTCTCGTCCAAATACAATGAAGTCTCCTGCCTTATAGCTGACCTCTGTATAGAGCTTTGATCCTTTTGTCGTGGAAAAATAAAAATCCCCCCAAGGATACTTGTCTCTTAAGTCCTGATAGCTCTCATGTATTTCCATATCAAGATACTGCCAATAGTCTAGTCCAGCCCGTTTA
Source organism: Clostridium sp. UBA701 (assembly GCA_002298125.1). Classification (GTDB taxonomy): domain Bacteria; phylum Bacillota; class Clostridia; order Clostridiales; family Clostridiaceae; genus UBA701. The sequence goes on from DBMJ01000001.1 coordinate 174,950, forward strand.
AGATGCTTCTCATCAAGACTAAAGCCAAGGGGCTTAATCAAATGCAGCTTGGAATTAGTTAGCACACAGGTTCTGGCAATATTGCCCGTATTTTGAGGTATCTCAGGTTGAAATAACACTATATTTAAGTTCATAATATCCACCTCAAATTTTATGCATTATATTCTTATTATATAATACTTCAGAAATATGTATTCGTAAAGAAGCCTGTAGAATTTTGGAGAAAATAGTATCTAAATTAGAACAAATTTTTCTATTACCTCTGCTACTCCATCATCATTATTAGTTGCTGTTATGTAGTCTGCTTGAGACTTTACTATTGGAATGGCATTACCCATAGCTACTCCTAAGCCTGCATACTTTATCATAGACAAATCATTCTCATTATCTCCTATACAAATTACCTCTGATGGGGAAAAATCATAGTATTTAGCTAAAATTTCAGCTGCCCTCCCCTTAGAAACTCCGCTACTCATAACCTCAAAGTTTCTTTCAAAGGAGCTTACTACCTCTAAGGAGCTGATTTCTGCTAATTCCCTTTTCGCCTTACTTATCTTTTCTCCCTCCTCATCAATAACTATGCACTTTACTATTTCCTCACTGTATTTTTCAAATATAGAGTCCCAATCCTCAATAACTTCTATCTTTATTTGCATTTCTTTTGGCATGCTTTCGTTTATTTTGGCATAGGACTGAGAGGAATGGATTATCTTCTCGGTAAATATGGTGTCCTCTGTGTTAAAATGCGCATAAAAATTATATTTTTTGCAAACTTCAAGTATTTTATAGCAATTTTCTATGCCTAAAGAGGCTCTGTAGATAGTTTTATTATTGTCCTTTTCCTTAATAACCGCTCCATTAGATGCTATAACGGGAGTTTTAACCTCTAGTAGATGAGAATAGTAAAAGGCAGAGGTATATAGTCTTCCTGTGCATACAACTACCTTAACTCCTCTTTTATATGCTTCTTTAATAGCCTGATGGTTTTTTATACTAATCTTTTTTTCGTCATTAAGCAGAGTCCCATCCATATCTATACATATTAATTTATACACTAGATCACTCCATTCTTTTGTAATAACACTAGTTTATATAAGTACATAAGCGTTGTCAAACTAACTGTTAATTGCAAAAAACCAAAAGACCTGGTGAAATAATTTCACCAGGTCTTTTGGTGCGGATAACAGGAGTCGAACCTGCACGGTGTTACCCACTAGAACCTGAATCTAGCGCGTCTGCCAGTTCCGCCATATCCGCATGTCAACTAACATAATATATAATATAACAGTAAATGAAAAAAAGCAACTATTTTTTAGAGACATAGGATTTAAAATATAGAGCTGCTTTTGTAGAATCACCAACTAAAAGCAGCTCTGATTTGTTCTTCTAGAAAAAGAATCGCCTTAAGTAATAAACAAAGGATCCTTCATTTTTCTTTATAGCTTCTTCTAAACTGATAAACAATGGAAGCTTTTCTATGTGCTCTGAGGTCTTTTTCCCATAGAACTCTCTGTAGTAACCATCAGCTATAGGCAAAAGAGCTGATGAAATATCTTTTTCTTCTATTAGCTTTAAAAATTCCATCTCAGAAAGGCTAGCCGGTTTACGAAGCTTTAACACCCTTATCCGCCTAAAAGCATAGGAGTAAAGTGGTATAATGCTCTCACTCTTCACAGCCCTTCTCCTTATCAGCATAAGGCTTAATAACCTTATTAGTATGGCAAAAATCAGCGCAGAAGTGGAAATGATAATTGCCTTTAACCAATTTGGCATAACCCACTGCTCCTGTGAATTATTAGTCTGCTGCTGTTGACCTCCCTTATTTTGAGGTCTTCTTGGATCCACTCCAGTACCTGTAGCTCCCCCCTGATTCTCCTTTTCCTTTTCCTTGGCTAATCGTTCACTCTGAATATTTTGTGGAGCTGAGGGCACGCAGTCTAAGGTAAGCCATGCCCCCTGCTTGAAATCATTGGCCAAGAATATTTCAGTCCAAGCATGTGCATTTTCATTTGTTACTTGATAGATACCATTGTCATCCTTATATGGCGTCATATAAAAGCCTTCCACATACCGAGCTGGAATACCTGCTATTCTACACATTACAGTGGCTGCTGTAGCAAAATAGGTACAGTATCCCTTTTTTTCTACGTTTAAAAAATAATCTATAAATTCATAATCCTTTGGAACCTCAGATACCTGAAGTGAATAAGGATATTTTGTATTTAAATATTGTTTTATAGCCATAGCCTTGTCATAGTCATTGTTATACTTTGCTGTTATTGTGTATACAAGTTCATATAGCTCTGGTGATACTACATCTGGGATCTGAAGGTATTTACCATAGTTATTCTGCTTAAACTGCTCAGTCTCTATATTCTTTCCGGGATTGTTTTGGAAATATCTCTTTAGCATAGCTTCGGAATTCTCTGAAATGGGCCTAAACCTTACTATATATGGCTTATCCTGAATTTCAGAGGAGATAAAGTTTGGAGCAGCATTGACAAATACCCTTCCCTTATCAGGCGAAATATCTATGACATAGTATGGTGCAAAGAAGGTTGAGGTTTTAATGCCAGAGGGATATACAGTTAAGGTTTTAAGCTGCTCTGCATAACTATCAGCTCTATCTAAATCAGGATACTTAACTGTCTGCCTTTCCATAAGCAGCTTATAGTCTTTAAAAGTGCTCATCCACTTACGTCCATCATAAAGGTCCTTTATATCTCCTGCAAGATAATAGGGTTTGTCACTTTTTACCTTCAAAACCAAATCACTATTTATATTAACTGGTCCTCCTAGTTCAACAGAAGTACTATTATAACCTGTAGAGGACATATCGAAGGTAAATTCGTACCCTGCCTTAGGGTCATTAGCCTTATTAAACTTATTTACAAATCGTCCTTGTACATCTAGTACATATTTTCCCTTGAATTCTTGAGGCATAATAGAAATGCCTATAGTGAACACCAAGGTAATGACAAGGGCATAAGTAATTATTCTATTGACCTTAATAGATAGCTTAATACCTCTCTTTCCCACCTTTCTCTTATACCTTAAATAAGAGTTCACACACAGTGTGAAGATACATAACAGCATAAACCTAAAAATGCTGCCCTTAACCTCATCAGTGTAATTGGTATACCAGAAGTTTAAAGTAGCTATCACTGTAAAAATCACTATGCTGTTATATAATCCCTTCCCAGCAAAATATAGAAGTATCAAAGTAAGTATTGGAATGGCAATAGTTAAGATTACTGTAAATTGATAAAAATCCGTAGATGCACCTTCCATGGTAGCATTATTTATAGCTAGGATATTACCGACTATATCTCCTTGAAAAAAGTCGGATAAATATTGAGTTTGTATTATATAGGCAAACACCAGCCCTACCAGTAATACCACTGTAAATAATACCTTGTGAATTCTCTTTCGAAGTACATATTCATAAAAAGCATAGACAGCTGTGCCAATAAGCATCATAAAGGCCAAATAATCGTACCTAAAGCCCTGTACTTTATAGCAGTATTCCATTAGGTTAACAACTAAAAATATGTGTAAATATATTAATACAATAGAAATCTTGTTATTTTTAAATAATTCCATTGGACCACCCTATTTCCCAGCAATTTTTAACAAGCTGTTGTAATTTATGCAGTCCACTCCGATTTTCGAAAGCAGTTCATGGTTTTGCTTACTTTCAAAATCCTCCTCGCAATAGAAAACCGTCACCCCGTAGCCTAAATCTCTAAGGGTGATAAGACTGTCCTTAAGTGATAAATTAACCTTTGGAGTAACTATACCTATCCAGCTTAATTTAGGAATCCTACCCATTCTAGAATGAATAAACCTAACAAAATTTTCTTGTCCATCGCTTTTCTGCTTTACAAAATAATCTAGTAATTCATCAAAGTCCGTACGTCCGTTTATTTCTAATGACTTCCCATGAGAATCATTAATGTGAAGCTTACTCTTCACTCCCTTTTCTACCATATAGAATATTAGGGAAGAGAAGAAATCGATCATCTGTTCCTCCTGCATGCCACTTCTATCATACTGAAAATTTCCCATAGACATATCAAGAAATAAATGCCCCTCTTCACCTGAAACTGTATCAAAGTTTTTAACATAAAGGTCTCCCTGTTTTGCGCTGACCTTCCAATGAACCCTTTTTAGACTATCTCCTTCACGGTATTCCCTTACCTCAGAAAGGTTGTACATATCTTCAATGCCTGATTTTTTCACTAAAGTGTTCTTAAATATATCCATACCCTTTGCTTCGATTTTCTCAAGTTCGTAGATTCTTGGATATACCTTCACTGGCTTTTTATTAGACATATTTAAGGTGTAGGTGAAAATATTAAAAAAATCTGATATTTCCATATATATGTCCCCAAAATCATATTCTCCTCTATGAGAAAATTTGATCTTATTTTTTATCCATAGGTTGTCATCAATGCCTAAGCTTATGGCATCTCCCCTATAGCTCCCATTGATGCTCCCTAGTGCAGAGTTTTTGACTATCATATATGGCACAGGAATTATACCTTGATTCCTTATTATCATAGTTAATTCATCATTTTCCCCTGTAGAGTATATCTGCTTTTGCAGACCTACCTTTACCTCAAGATTTCTCTTGTATTTGATGATTGTAACTAATGCAACTACAAAACTCACAAGCAGCACATAAAAGATCACATAGGGTAAATTGCCGCCCTCAGCATAGGCAAAAATACCTGCCATTATAGTAAGGATAAGATATAAGATATTTACTTTATACATTTTTCTTCACCCTGGGCACTGGTAGTGTTTTAATAATATCCATAATCACATCCTCATTAGTCATATTATTAACTCTTGCCAGTGAGGAAAGAGTTATTCTATGGCTTAATACCATAATTGCATTTTCCTTAATGTCCTCAGGTATCACATAATCTCTTCCATAAATTACAGCAGAGGCTTGGGCTATTCTAAGAAGTGCAAGGGATGCTCTTGGGCTTACTCCCATGAGTAAATTTTTATTGCTTCTTGTAGCATTTACTATGGAAACGATATACTCATTTATTTCCTTGGATACAAATACTTCTCTTACCTTCTTTTGAAGGCTTAATATATCCTCAGTAGATGCAATACTTAAAAGCTCTAGTAGGGGTTCTCTATTTCTATAGGTTTCTAATATCTTGCATTCATCCTCAGAATCAGGATATCCTATCCTAACCTTGATCATAAATCTATCAAGCTGGGCTTCTGGTAATACAAAGGTACCTTCATGCTCTATTGGATTTTGAGTAGCTAATACAAAGAAGGGTTCATCTAACTTAAAGGTATTATTACCTTCTGATACCTGTTTCTCCTCCATTACCTCTAGTAATGCTGATTGTGTCTTTGGAGATGTTCTGTTGATCTCATCTGCCAGTACTATATTTGCAAATACAGGTCCTTTTCTGAACTCAAACTCCATAGTTTTTTGATTGTATATGGATATTCCTGTAATATCTGATGGTAGAAGGTCTGGAGTGAACTGAATTCTACTGAAGCTCAAATTTAAGGTCTTTGCTATGGCTTTTACCAGGGTAGTCTTTCCTACCCCCGGCACATCCTCTATTAGTATATGTCCATTGGCCAAAATTCCTTTTAAAAGGTTGTAAATTTCATACCTTTTACCTATGATAACCTTTTCTACATTGTACACAATATCCTTTATTAGCTTGTCTTCCATTTTTTTGCCCCCATTTCTAAATCTTAAAAGTCCATACCCCAATTTTTGACTATGGCTGTAACTATATTTATTATAACAATACGTATTTTTTTTTGCAAAGTTACCATTTATACCACGATTTTTAAATTTGTGCAACAAATGAACATTATTTCACAGCAAAAAAGAAGGAGTAAAACTCCTTCTTTATATGCTAAAATATTTTATTATGGCTAAGTTGTTGGCTTTGTTGGAGTTGGAGTTGGAGCAGGAGTTGGTGGTGTTGGTGCTGGTGCTGGTGCTGGTGGCTTTGGCTTAACTCCATACTTTATTACCCCATCTACAGGCTTGTATAAGTCATCTGATACTGTTTCTGTCTTTATCACTGTATTATTTTGAATGGTTTTTCTGTATACCTTAACCCTAAAGCCTTGTCTTGGTGTTGTTTCCACCACTTCCTCCCCTTCATAAAGAGTAGGATCCATTATCCTAGTTACCTTTGGTTCAGTAGGCTGATATACTTCATTTGTAAGCTCATATCTATATTTAGTTAAACTTGAACTGGAATATAAATTAAAGCCCACATTAGTGTCATTAATAACACCTTCAATATAAATTGGATAATCCGTAGTGTTTTTAAATTTAAAATCGATGCTACCATAGTCTACTGTAGCATCCATTCCCCTTTCAAGGTAGCCTACAGGTAAGCTGTGGTTTCTTCGCTCTAATGCATTTAATCCACCTCTTAGTACTGCGTTATATAGTGTAGAGGAAACCTGACATATTCCTCCTCCTATACCTGAATCGAACTTATTGCCAATTATTACTCCTGCCTCCATGTAGCCCTTTTGTGCAGTTCTTGGACCTACTACGCCGTTAAAGCTGAATACTTCTCCCGGCATTAAAAGCGTGCCATTAACAGTCTTTGTAGCAAGCTTAATATTGTTTGCTCGTCCAGCAGCTGAGCCGGCAAAGTTAGTAGCATAGGCAACTATCTTGGTATCAATTGACTTTAGCTGTTCTGCTGTGACGGCTGCTTTAGTTTCCTCCATAGGAGCCTCTATTATTATGTCCTTGGATAGTTGTCCACTTAAACTGCTTGTAAGAGTTGCAGTTAATTCATCACTTTTAAGCTTTATACCACTCTTATCATTAGATATCTGAAACTTGCCAGAGTAAATCATTGAGAGCTTTGCATTCACTGCATCTTGGTTTACTTCCTTCTCTATATCTGTTATAAAATTCTTTACTTCCTCTTTATCATAACTCAAGGTCAATGGGTAATTTTTGGCTATAGGATTTTTTATTATCTCATGCTTCTTAAACATATTTAAATCCTTGCCATAGTTATATGCTTCATTAACCACCTCAGAAATGTCATACTTTGCATTTATCTTAGAAAGTACCAGAGGATATTCTTTTTCAGGAGTTTTTATTACGATTTTAACTCTTGAGGAATCTAGTTTGAAACTATCCTCCAAAAGACTTTTTGCCTCCTCCTTGGTTTTTCCAGAAATATCAACATTATTTACCGAAACACCAGGGAAAATTGTATTAGAGTATTTTTTATTAAAAAAGCTAATATAGCTTAGTACTGATATCAAAGCCACAGCAGCAATACTTACTGCTACTATAGACGCAATGATAATTCCTTTTTTGCCTTTTAACTTCTTTGTGCTTCGTTTCTTCATTAATAACCTCCTCTCTACAGCCACAGAAATATTATACTACTTTTATCATTACTTTACTATAAGAATTAACATTTTCTTGAACATTTTAAACTGTATTTTCTTATGGTACAATATAATATGGGAGCGTGATAAAAATGAATTACAACGTGGAAGAATTGAAAAAGCTATCAAAGACTATTCTTACTATACCTAGTCCCAGCGGGTATACAAAAAAGATAATGAACTATATTGAGGAGGAGCTTAAGTCCCTAAAGGTTCCCTATTATTTTACCCAAAAAGGTGCCTTAATAATCACTATACTGGGTGAAGATAATGATAATGCTCGCACCTTTTCAGCTCATGTGGATACCCTTGGTGCTATGGTTAAGGAAATTAAAGGTAGTGGCACCTTGGCATTGACCTCTATAGGCGGCTACATGATGAACTCTGTAGAAGGAGAAAATTGTATTGTAGAAACCATAGAGGGAAAGAGTTATTCAGGAACCATACAAACCATTAAGCCTTCTGTTCACATCAGTGGAAGTGATGCAAGAGAACTGAAAAGAACAGCAGAAAATATGGAGGTTGTTCTAGATGAAAGAGTTTCCTCTAAGGAAGACGCAGAAAAGCTAGGCATTAATGTAGGTGACTTCATCTGCTTTGATCCAAGAACAGTTATTACAGAGTCTGGATACATAAAGAGCAGACATCTTGATGATAAAGCCAGTGTAACACTGCTGCTATTCACCATAAGATATCTTGTTGAAAATAATATTAAGCCTCCACATACCCTTCACTTTTTCATAAGCAATTATGAAGAGGTGGGACATGGTGCTGCCGCTGCCCTGCCACAAAACACAAAGGAATTTATCTCTGTGGATATGGGAGCTCCAGGACCTGGTCAAAATTCTACAGAATATGATGTATGTATCTGTGCGAAGGATTCCTCAGGTCCTTATGACCTAGAGTTAAGACAAACTCTTACTAATCTATGTAAAGAGCATAACATTCCTTATAAGATAGATATATACCCTCATTATGGGTCAGATGCTTCTGCAGCTATAAGTGCAGGCTGGGATATAAGAACTGCTCTTATAGGACCTGGAGTATTTGCTTCTCATGGCTATGAGAGAACTCATATGGATTCCATGCTGGCAACTCTAGATTTAATAATAAAGTATTGTCAATGTAAATAGGTACTAAAAACTTAGCACTCTAAGAATAATCTTAGAGTGCTTTTACTTACTATTTACCACTTTCCATAATGGTCTTCTATACATCCTTTTAGGTTCTCTATAGTAATTTTTTCTCCACTACCCGTGGTGATAGTTCCACTGTAATTTCCAATCATCTGATGCACCTTGGATTTTACCACCCCTATATTTGATTTTGCCACTCTTTCATAAAAGGGCACAAAGGTAAGATCTATAGCATCTGTATTCACAGTATTTAGCTTCCAAGGCCTCATAAAATCATCTGTATCATACTGGAATTTCACGTCTTCACTTATTTTATATAGCTTCCCGTCTACTACCATAGCATTTTCTGTCATACCCGTACCATCTGTCCATTTTGCTCCTAAATTAAAACCTACAAGCTTATCCTTTGCGTAGCCAGAGGCCGTTGCCCAATTCCAACGCACCTTTCTTGGCCAATCTCCCCTGCCAAAGTCCAAGCAGGCAAAATCCTTAGAGCTATGGAAGATGTATGTTTTATCTCCCACAGAAAACTGTCCTCCTGCTCTTAAACAATTATGTTTGGAGGTATGTTGAAACTTTCTGCTGCTCCAAGGTATTACTACACTGAGTGTTTCATGGCCTAATGGATAATGTATTTTTATATCTGCCTTAAGCTTTTTCCCACCAAAGTTTGGACAATTAACTATGAGTCTTGTACCATCTTCTTCCTTTAAGAAATACATGCTAAGATCTCTATGCTTAAAGGAGGCACTTTCCATTACCTTGTCAGAAAGAATGCAGTCTTTTCCGAAGGGAGCTATTACGGTTTTTTCATAAAAATCTTTTGTGTTATAGTCAAGATAATACACAAAGCCCAAGGCTGCATAATCTAAATTGGTTATGGTAGCCGAGAATAGGTAATTTTCCCCTATGATACACCAATAATTCCATTTCTTTTTTCTTAAATAATGGCCTCTGATATTTGAGGTTATTAAGGGTTTTCTGGACCAAACTATGCTTTCCTTGTTAAGTTTTCCATCAAAATCGCATAGTTCTAAAGGCTGAAGAGCTTCTTTTTCCACATAAAAATTACTCATTACACATCCCCCTTACAATTTTTAGTACTAATACTGGTTAATTTTAGTATATATGTTACACATAAATACTTCAATATAGCTATTTATCTTTATTAAAATCATTGGCAATTATATACTCATAAGGCATTAAAATTTTCACCCATCATGGTATTTTTATGGTAAAATATTTTGTGAGTGCAAAATAATACAGATTAAAGGGTGATGGTTCATGGGAATTGAGATAAGCTTTACACAGCTTCCTAAAATTAGGAAAAGAAAGATACAAAGATGGCTTGTTATAACCTTACTTGTCTTATTTATTGTTATAAATACAGTTGGCAGCTTTATTGGCTCAAAAGTACTAAGCTCACTAGAGGCTCTTTCAGACAAGAGCGCACCCACAGCTTCTTTAGCCCTTGAAAAAAAGCTTGAAAGACTTCCTCATAGTGATGTGTCTATAGTTTCAAAGGATGGACTTACCCTTAAGGGTACCTATGTGAGAGCCTCTTCTGACTCAAAGAATACAGTAATTTTAATACCTGGTTTAAACAGCAGCAGATATTCTGTACAAAAATTTTCAGAGATTTATTTAGGCAGAGGCTTTAATGTACTTATGTATGACCCCAGAGCCCAAGGTGAAAGCGGCGGAAAGAAGATAAGCTATGGCTATCATGAGTTAGAGGACTTAACTTGCTGGATAAATTATATATGGTCAAAATACCCTTATGGTCAGATTGGAATACATGGAGAATCCTTTGGTGCCGCAGCTGCTCTTATGGAGTCTGGTTTAAATTCGGACAAGCGTGTTAAATTTTATGTTGCAGACAGCTCCTTTACTTCCATGAAGGATCTAATTTCTTACAACATTACTAAGAGTTATAATATAAAAAATAAATACCTGCAAAATGTTATGTTTTTCTACACAGATTTGATATGCAGAGTTAAAAATGGCTACAGCCTCTATAAAATAAGTCCATTAAATTCCATCAAGCAGTACTCAAGCCCTGTATTATTTATTCATGGTAGTGCCGATAAGATAGTACCTTCCTCTATGAGTAAGACTCTGTATGAAAACAAAAAAGGTACTAAGGATATTTACATTATGAATGGTGCTGATCATGGTTTGTCCTATACTTCAAATCCAGAGCAATATAAAAAAGTTGTCAATGATTTCTTAGACAAGATTTATAAGCAATAAAAAGTTATAACTCATGTGGCAGCCACATGAGTTATAACTTATTCATTAAAATAGTCACAATATGGTGCAAGAGGGCATTCTTCACATTGTGGTTTTCTAGCCTTGCATATCTGTCTTCCATGATAAATTAAATAATGATGGGTATCACTCCATTTATTTTTCGGCAGTTTTTTCATAAGATTTTCTTCAACTTCCTCTGGAGTTTTTCCTTTTGCTAAGCCTAACCTATTAGAAACCCTAAAAACATGGGTGTCCACTGCAATAGCGGGAACCCCAAAGGCGTTTGATAAAACTACATTGGCAGTTTTCCTTCCTACCCCAGGAAGAGAGGTTAATTCCTCCATAGTAGGAGGCACTTGTCCTTTATAATCTATAAGTAATCTTCGTGAGGTTTCTAATATATTTTTGCTTTTATTTTTATAAAAGCCACAGCTCTTTATCTTTTCTCCTAATTCCTCTTCCGAAAGACTTGTCATTGCTTCAGGGGTATTGTACTTTTCAAAAAGCTCTGCAGTAACTTGATTTACTCTCACATCAGTGCACTGTGCAGACAGTATTGTAGCTACTAAAAGCTCATAAGGGGAGGTATGATCTAAGGCACATTTAGCACCCTTATATCTTTCCTCTAGAACCCTTAGTACTTCTTTTATATCCTGTTTTTTCATAATATCCTCTTTCTACTCTGCAGGAAATAGCTTTAACAATGCTTTAATGGATAGGTATATAAGAAACAGCACTGCAAATACTCCACCCATTCCCCAAAGCATAACCAAAGCTGCTTGCTTTACATTTTCTAAAATTACTGGATCCATAGGTTACACCATCCTCTCTTAATGAATGAGCATAAGTATCAGGCCACCAGCTATAACTGATGCAATCTGTCCTGCTACATTTGCTCCAACAGCATGCATAAGAATAAAGTTCTGATTGTCTTCCTTTTGAGCCATCTTTTGAATTACCCTAGCCGACATTGGGAAGGCTGAAATTCCAGCTGCTCCAACCATTGGGTTTACCTTGTTCTTTAAGAATAGATTTAAGAACTTTGCAAAGAGAACTCCACCAATGGTATCAAAGATAAAGGCTACTAAGCCCAAGGATATAACCATAAGAGTTTTTAGATTTACAAAGGTATCTGCCTTCATAGAAGCTGCAATAGTAATTCCCAGCAGTAGGGTTATTATATTAACCAGCTCTTTCTGGGCTGTTTGAGATAATCTGTCTAGAACACCACATTCTCTTATAAGATTACCAAACATCAAAAACCCAATAAGTGGTACTGAAGTAGGTGCTATAAGTCCAGCTATAACTGTAACTATTATAGGAAATAAGATTCTTGTCTTTTTAGAAATATTCTCAGGCTTATAGGGCATCCTGATCATTCTTTCCTTCTTAGTAGTGACAAGCTTAATAGCAAAGGGCTGTATTATTGGAACTAAGGACATGTAAGAGTAGGCAGCCACTGTAATGGGGGCTAGATACTCACTCTTAAAATAATTAGCTACAAAGATGGAGGTAGGTCCATCTGCTGCTCCAATAATACCTATAGAAGCTGCATCCTTTATACCAAAGCCTAAAAGTGAGGCTGCAAGTATGGTGAAAAATATTCCAAATTGTGCAGCTGCACCAAACAGAAGCATAAAGGGATTAGAAAGCAGCGGACCAAAGTCTATCATGGCCCCTATGCCTATAAATAGTAACAGAGGAAACATTTCTGTAGCTATACCGCCTTTAAAAAGGAAGTCGAGAATTCCCTCCACTGGTGTACCTGAAATCACCTGAGTTATCGCGCCAGACATAGGTATGTTTACTAGTATAGCTCCAAATCCCATGGGGAGCAGAAGTGCTGGTTCAAAATCCTTGGCAATGGCCAGATAAATAAGTACTCCCCCTATTGCCCACATTAAAAGCTGCTTTAAAAATAAGGGGGTCAAAAAAGTAGATGTTATGTAATCCATATTGTTTCCTCCTTGTTTACTTCACTATATATGTATTGTGCTTAAAAATTATAAAATCATTTACTATTAATTATAGCAAAATTTGCTGCTAGGATAAACCTAATAAAAAAATCGAGACCTTTAGCGAATTAATTTCGCTAAAGGTCTCACTGCTTGAGAGTTCAAGTGATAAAACCAGGTTTATAACCGAGATTGTTGATTTTATCCACAGTTTCCTGTAGTTACTCCCCTTTAGAACTATTTAATATCAAGCTTTTGTCTAAGCTTTGCAAGCATATCTTCAGTCATAGAAGAAAGATTATATTCAGCATTAAAGCCCCATTCTTCTCTTGCTGCTGTGCAGTCAATAGAATTTGGCCAAGAGTTCGCAATAGCCTGTCTTACTGGGTCTACATTGTAGCTAAGCTCAAACTCTGGAATATGCTTCTTAATTTCTGCAGCTATCTGTGAAGGTTCAAAGCTCATGGCAGTTATATTGAAGGCATTTCTGTGTATAAGCTTTGAAGCATCAGCTTCCATCAAATTAACTATTGCTCTTAGAGCATCTGGCATATACATCATATCCATATAGGTTCCTTCACCTATAAAGGAGGTATATCGCTTATTCTTTAAGGCTTCGTAATAAATGTCTACAGCATAATCTGTAGTTCCGCCACCTGGAGGAGTTACATAGGATATTAATCCTGGGAATCTAACGCCTCTTGTATCTACGCCAAATCGCTTAAAGTAGTAATCACAAAGTATTTCTCCAGAAACCTTTGTTACACCATACATAGTCTGAGGACGCTGTATAGTGTCCTGAGGAGTATTGTCCTTTGGTGTAGAAGGTCCAAAGGCTCCAATGGAGCTAGGTGTAAAGAAGGCACAGTTTAATTCTCTTGCCACTTCAAGTGCGTTAAAGAGTCCTCCCATATTGATTTCCCATGCTAATACAGGTTTGGCTTCTGCAACTGCAGAAAGTAATGCTGCCAAGTGAATTATAGTATCCACCTTATGCTTTTTTGCTAACTCAGCCATGGCCTTAGCATCTAAAACATCCAAGGTTTCAAAGGGACCGGATTCTACCGCAGGTATTCCATCAATTCTTCTGATATCTGTGGCAACAACATTGTCATTTCCATAGATGTTTCTCATATACATGGTTAGTTCGGAACCTATTTGACCTAAAGCACCTGTTACTAATATCTTTTTCATGTTTGACCTCCAAATGCTATGTTATTTTATTATACCCATTTCTCTTCCAACTTTAGCGTATATTGCAATGGCCTTATCCAGCATTTCCTTATTATGAGCTGCTGTAGGCATATTTCTTACTCTTCCTGTCCCTAGCGGTACAGTTGGGAATACTATTGATTTAGCATATACTCCCTCTTCGTATAATCTCTTACTGAATTGCTGAGTCATTTTTTCATCTCCAATTATACAAGGAGTTATTGGAGTTTCACTGTTGCCAATGTTAAAGCCAAGCTTTTTCAGCTCTGCCTTTAAATAATTCCCATTTTCCCAAAGCTTGTCATGAAGCTCAGTACTCTCTGTTAGAATGTTTATAGCTTCAATGCAAGCACCAGCTGCTGCTGGGGTTAAGGATGTGGAGAATAAAAATGGTCTTGCACGAACCTTTAACCAATCAATTAAATCTCTAGATCCAGCTACGTAGCCACCTACAACGCCTATGGCCTTTGAAAGAGTTCCTATCTGGAAGTCTACTCTATGAGATAATCCAAAATGTTTAACAGTACCTGCACCTTTACCAAGCACTCCAGAACCATGGGCATCATCTACATAGGTTATAAGATCAAATTCCTCAGCGATTTCAACTATTTCAGGAAGCTTTGCAATGTCACCATCCATAGAGAATACACCATCAGTGATTACCATTAGTTTTTCGTAGAGTCCGCTTTCTCTAGCTTCCTTAGCCTTTGCTCTTAAGTCATTCATATCAGCATGCTCAAATCTGATGATTTTTGCACCTGAAAGTCTGCAGCCGTCAATGATAGAGGCATGGTTTAACGCATCTGATAAAATAGCATCCTTTTTGTTCATAACTGCAGATATGGCACCCATATTGCAATTGAAGCCTGACTGGAAGGCTATAGCAGCTTCAGTGTGTTTAAATTCTGCCAGCTTCTTTTCCAAATCATCATGAATTTTAAGTGTTCCGTTTATAGTTCTTACTGCTCCAGCACCTACTCCGTATTCTTCAGTTGCTTTTATAGAAGCTTTAACCATCCTTGGATTTGTGGCAAGTCCTAAATAATTGTTTGAGGAAAGATTGATAAGTTCCCTTCCATCAATTACTATTACAGGACCATTAGGGCTTTCAAGAGAATTAATTACATTGTAAAGACCTTTACTTCTCAGATCCTCCAGGTTTTCCTTTAAGAACTTTTCTAATGCTTTACTTCCCATAGTATTTCTCCTCCTTTATGACTTTACAAAACTAACCATAATCACAATAAGCACTGCGATTTGGCTAGTTTTATTAAATACATAGCTATTGAAACCATCATATTATGCAGGGCATTTTATAAATTTGCAATTTGTAAACGTATAATTGTCCTTTAATGAAGGTTTAATTTCATTTTAACTCAAAATTCATATACATTCTACATAAATTAGAAAAAATCTTTTAAAAATGTCAAACTTATTTAAAATTATGTGCACTAGCTTAACAATATCTACTTATATACTCCTCTATATTCCTCAGGAAGAAGTACAGCTATTTTACCCATAGTTTCGTAAATGGCTCTTTCCTCATATTCTGCCTTGCCTTCATTTTCTCTTCTTTGAGGCAGCATAAAGGGCTCTCCCATTCTGAGCTTCACCGTGGCATGATGAAAGGTTTCCTTACCCATGTCTTCCGCTATAGGCAGCAGTTTTTCAGTACCCCATAGAGCCAAGGGCACTATGGGTGCTTTAGTTAGCTTTGCTATTAATAGTATACCCTTTTTTGCTTTAATCATTTTCTTTTCTCTGCTTCTTGTGCCCTCAGGGAAAATAAGTATATTGTTTCCCCCCTTAATAGTTTTCACTATATTGGTCATGGCCTCCTTATCAGCAGAATTAGGTTTTATAGGAATAGTTTTTACCACATTAATTCCAAGATTTGTTACTGGATTGTTGGAAAGCTTAACTCCAGCTACAAAGGTTAAGTCAAGCTCCTGCAGCATCTTATTAAGAATCAACCCATCTGCATTGCTAAGATGATTGCAGATAAAGATACAGGGTTTTTTTATGTTTTTTAATATATCCAGATTTTCTGTATCAATCTTGGCATATCTATCTATGTATTTGTCCATTATTTTTCTTGATAAACTGCTTAAGGTTGATTTTGGAAGTAATTTTAGTAGCCTTGCAGTCCAAGGAGATATCATGGTATCTTCCCCTTTCATTTAATGTAAAGTGTACCCACCGTAATAATTATAATTTGAAAAACTTTAAAAGTCTATTATAATAATCTGAAACATAGGGAGAATTGAATTGCATTTCCTCATGAAGTACAAGTTTATTAACAGATGCAGCATATATTAGTGCATTTCTCTGTAGAAGATTTTTACCCCTCCACCCAGCTGCAGTTTTTGCATATTTTGTTAAAAAACTGTTCTTATCAAGATTAAGCAATTCTTCCAGCATGGGTTTCTCCATAAAGTCGTAGGGCTTAAATTCTAACATAGGTGAAGCCTGTGCTTGAGAATTAAATGGACATACCACTTGGCAGGTGTCACAGCCAAAAAGCCTTCCTCCCAGAGCATCAAACCAGCTTTCCTCCAGCTGCTTTTTCTGAGTTATATAGGATAAGCAGATATTAGGATTACATCCCTCTTCTTTAATAGAGCCCGTTGGACATGCCTTAATACATTTAGTGCAGCTTCCACAACTCATAGTTTTTTTAGGTGTATCCTCTTCTATATAAAGATCTATTACCACTTCACCAAGAAATACATAAGAACCATATTCTTCAGTAATAAAGGTCTGATTCTTTCCTTGGAAACCCAATCCACACAGATAGGCAATATACCTTTCTGGTAATGAGTTGTTATCCACATAAATTTCAGCATTCCCTCCAAGCTTATTAATATAGGAGGATAATTTTTCTAAGTAGGATTTTACCACCAAATGATAATCCATGGCTCTGCAGTAAAGTGAAAAATATGGCTTAGAGTAATTATCCTTCTCTCTGTAATATGGAAAAGCTACAGATATTATAGTTTTCCCCTTTCCATTTAAGAAATTCGGATTTATCCTTTTTTCAAGATCCATCTCCTCAAAAACATTTTCTAAGTTATTTTCTTTCCTGCTTACAAAAAAAGGCCTGAGTTCTTCAAAGCTTCTACACTTGGTAAAGCCTATGTGCTCAAGTCCCAATGCTTTTGCATATTGAATTATCTCATTCTTAACATCCATAGTTTTTCTCCTAAGTAGGTTGTTTTTATTATCAAGTAAAAGTGCTAACCCCGGCATAAGCAGCCGGGATTAACACACTGATTTATATTACCATATTATTATAAACCTTCTTCTTCCATTCTTCAATTTCTATTATTTCAGAGCTCTTTTTAGGAATTATCCTTGCTGGAACTCCCACTGCTGTGGCACCTTCTGGTATACTTTCAAGCACCACTGCATTAGCTCCAATTTTGCAGTTGTCCCCTATGGTTATAGCTCCTAGAAGCTTTGCTCCTGCACCAATTGTCACATTGTCTCCCACTGTAGGATGCCTCTTACCCTGTAGATTCCCAATCCCGCCAAGGGTTACACCGTGATATATAAGCACATTGTCTCCAATCACTGCAGTCTCTCCTATTACCACTCCTGTACCATGGTCTATAAATACCCCTTTACCTATGGTGGCTCCAGGGTGAATTTCTATTCCTGTAATATGGCGAGCCCATTGAGATAAAAGTCTTGCCCGAAAATACCTTTTCTTTTTATAAAGCTTGTTAGCCCATCTGTATATTAGCATTGCCATAAGGGATGGATATAATAAGGTTTCAAGCTTACTCTTTGCTGCAGGATCTCTTTTTAATATTACCTGCATATCATTTCTTATATTATTAAACATAGGCCTCCCTCCATCAATTACTCATATAACCCCATAGAAAGATATTTTTCTCCTCCATCTGGGGCTATAGTAACCACCTTATGACCTGGTCCAAGCTCCTTGGCAAGCTTAATGGCTAAAGCAATATTCGCTCCTGATGATATTCCAACTAGAATACCTTCTTCTATGCCCATTCTCCTTGCCATTTCAAAGCTCTCCGTCTCTGAAGCAGTTCGTATTTCATCCACTATTTCACTATCATATATATCAGGAACAAAGCCTGCTCCTATTCCTTGAATTTTATGCGGTCCTGCAGTACCTCCAGATAGAACTGAAGATTTTTCAGGCTCCACAGCTACTACCTTTATCATAGGATTGTACTCTTTAAGTTTTCTACCTACTCCAGTGATAGTACCTCCTGTTCCAACACCTGCCACAAACACATCAAAGACTTCTAAGTCTCTTATTATTTCCTCTGCAGTGGTTTCATAATGCTTTTTAGCATTGGCATTATTTTTAAACTGCTGTGGAATGAATATGTGACTTCTATTTTTTGCTATATCTTCTGCTGCCTCTATAGCTCCCTTCATACCCAGCTTACCTTCAGTAAGAATAAGCTCAGCTCCATAGGCCCTTATGATGCTTCTTCTCTCAGCACTCATGGTATCAGGCATAACTATGATGACCTTATAGCCCTTTAAGCTTCCAAGCATGGCAAGTGCTATGCCTGTATTGCCGCTAGTAGGCTCTACAATTATATCTCCTGGTTTTAAAGCTCCTGTGCTTTCTGCTTCCTCAAGCATTCCAAGAGCTGCTCTATCCTTTACACTTCCGCCAGGGTTAAATTTTTCAAGCTTTACATAAACCTCTGCCATCCTGGCATCTACCAAAGAATTTAGCTTTATTATAGGTGTGTTTCCAATAAGTTCCTTTACATTTTTATATAACATAATATCTCCTCCTTAAAACTTTGCAGCCTTAAGAAAAACAGTGGGATAATCCCTTAAAAAACAAAAAAACCTTTGTCTCATCTAGAGACGAAGGTTATACTCCGCGGTTCCACTCTAATTAGATATGAAATCTCCCTTTTCAAGCACAGTCATGCTCTACCACTGTAACGGGCGAAACCCGGTAGCTCCTACTCATAATAACTTTCGGCCTACAACTCCTCAGGGCACTTCTCATAGGTTATCTATAGAAACCTTCTCAGCCAATGGGGTTCCCTCTCTGTAAAGTCCCGCTATAATACTTTCCTGACTCACTGTTTTTAACTTAAAACTTTTTATTAGCTTATTATATCTCCACTATAGTTATATGTCAAATGTTAAATTTTGATACAAATACTTTTTAATCACTATATTTACCATCAATTTGTTTTTCTAAATTTCTTTCTCCAGGTTGGAACAAGTACCTCATCAACTATATCACTCATAATTACCACACCACAGAGCTTATCGTCCTTGTCTAATACTGGAAGTGATAACAGATCGTATTTTACAGCCATTTCAACAGCAGTTTCAATTTTTTCGCTATCTCTTAGTAAAACTACCTTGGTTTTCATTATTTCCTTAAGTCGTGTTTTGCTGGGTGAAACTATAAGATCCCTTAAGGAAATTACTCCTTGCAACTTTTCATATTGATCCACAATATAAATATAATAAGCAACCTCATCATCTGGCTGAAGTTCTCGTAAAAGCTCAATAGTCTCCTCACAGGTTATGTTCACATTAAAGGATATAAAATCCTTGTTCATAATACTGCCTACTAATTCATCCTCATAGTTCATAAGCACTCTGATTTCTTCAGCATCTTCCTTTTCGATAGTAAGAAGAATCTTTTCAGCAGTTTCCTCATCCATCTCCTCTAAAATATCTGCTATTTCATCATTTGGCATATTATCTAAAAGTTCTGCTGCTTTATCCTCACTTAGCGCCCCTAGTAAATCAATTTGATACTCAGTTTCTATCTCCTCCAAAGTATCTGCCGCTAAATTTTCCTCCAGCCTTTCAAATACCTTAATCCTGTTACTAGAATCCATATTTTCTAAAATGTCCGCCAGATCAGCTGGATGAAGCTTTGATAGTTTCTGATAAGGTACTGCTATTTGAAGATTATCGTTTACCATTTCTAAGGATTCAACGTTATCCCAGGTCACTAGACTATCCTCATGAGTATGCTTAAACACCTTATATATAGCCCTTAGAAGTGTCTCAAAGCCATATCTTCGTGCTCTTGCCAGGGAACCCACATCTACTGCCACCACCCTTATCTCTGCTGCAATTTCTGCAAGCCTAAGGTCATTTACTCGCACTACCTTTTTCCCGTTAATATCAACTATTTCTTTGTCAAGCAAGTGTTTAGACAATAGATAAGTATAAGTACGAGGTATTATTTCCTTTGCATCCACGATTTTTATAGCTATGCTTTTATTATCCTTATAAAAACCAATATTCCTAAACTCATAATTACTGGTTTCATGGTCCTTCCGTACCTTATAACCTATAACCCTTGGAAGTCCATCCTCTGTTGTAACATAAATATCCCACAGCTTTCCTATATAATCTCCATACTCATCATAAACCTTCTTCTTTAATACGTTGCTTAGAAAAAAGCTGTTTAATCTTTCCATGCTTATGTCCCTCCTTCTCCCCAAAAGAACTACAGACTATAACATAATGCCTAGAAGGTAATTCCATAATTAGTATAAACCACAATGGTAATGCTTACAATGATTATTCACAATTTGCTATTCACCTCTTTTTATAATATGTAAATATTCTTATTTACGTTATTCTCAATTATTTTAGGTGGACTATAATTTAAGGCTTATGCTAATATTAGATAATGTTAGTGTAATTATTTTTGTGATTATTTTGGAGGAACAAAATGAATATAAATGAAGACTTTATGGTGGTAAGCTCTAAAGATATGGCTCAGCGAGGAATTAATGAGCTAGATTTTATAATAGTTTCAGGTGATGCCTATGTGGATCATCCTTCCTTTGGTACGGCCATAATAGGAAGAGTGCTGGAAGCAGAGGGCTATACTGTAGGGATAATAGCTCAACCTGATTGGAAAAGCACAGAGGACTTTAAGCACCTTGGTAAGCCAAGGCTAGGTTTTTTGGTGAATTCAGGCAATATAGACTCTATGGTTAACCATTATACTGCTGCAAAAAAAAGAAGAAGAGATGATCTTTATTCTCCAGGTGGTAAGGGTGGAAAGAGACCAGATAGAGCTGTTATAGTCTATTCTCAACGTATAAGAGAGGCTTACAAAGACGTTCCAATTATTCTTGGCGGCATAGAGGCGAGCCTAAGGCGATTTGCTCATTACGATTACTGGGAAGATAAGGTTAGGCGAAGTATATTGGTGGACAGTAAAGCTGACCTATTAATCTATGGAATGGGAGAAAAAACTGTGGTGGAGGTAGCAAATCTATTAAATTATGGAATGAGTGTATCAAAACTGCATTCTGTAAGAGGAACTGCCTATCTCTCCTCAGAGCCTCCAATTACCGCTGATTATATTATGGTACCTTCCTACGAGAAGGTCTGCGAAGATAAAGACTCCTATGGGGAAAGCTTTGTTCTTGAGTCCCAAGAACAGGATGCCATTAGAGGAAAAACCTTGGTTCAACCTCACGGAAATAGGTATCTCATACAAAACCCTCCTCAATATCCTCTCTCAGAAGAGTACATGGATAGAGTTTATAAGCTGCCCTATGCAAGAACCTATCATCCAATGTATGAAGCAGAAGGAGGTATTCCAGCTATAGATGAAGTAAAATTTTCCATAACCAGTCACAGAGGCTGTTATGGCAGCTGTTCCTTTTGTGCCCTTACCTTCCATCAGGGAAGAACTATTCAAAACAGGAGTCAGCAATCTATTCTTGAAGAGGGTAGGCTTCTTACAGAGCAAGCAGACTTTAAGGGCTATATAAATGACTTAGGTGGCCCTACAGCAAACTTTCGACATAAGGCCTGTACCATACAAGAAAAAGCTGGGGTATGTAAAAATAGACAGTGTCTTTTTCCTGCACCCTGTAAGAATTTAATTGTAAGCCATAAGGAATACTTAGATACCCTTCGCAAGCTTAGGTCGCTGCCAGGGGTTAAAAAGGTGTTTATTCGTTCTGGAATAAGATATGATTATCTTATCTATGATAAAAACCCAGAATTTTTTAATGAGCTAGTTAAACACCATATTAGCGGACAATTAAAAGTAGCACCGGAGCATGTAAGTCCAGCAGTATTAAAACAGATGGGCAAACCTCAAAGAGATGTGTATGAAAGATTTGTACAGAAGTATATTGATATCAATAAGAAATTGAACAAAAATCAATACCTTGTACCATATCTAATGTCCAGCCATCCAGGTAGTGATTTAAACGCTGCCATAGAGCTTGCACAATATATAAAATCCATGGGGTATACTCCTGAGCAGGTACAGGATTTTTATCCTACTCCTGGAAGTCTTTCCACCACCATTTATTATACAGGTAAAAACCCCTTTACTGGAGAAAAGGTTTATGTGCCAAGAAGTGCTCATGAAAAAAACATGCAAAGAGCTCTGCTTCAATTTACCTATCCAGAGAACTATTCCATGGTAAAGGAAGCTCTAATAAAAGCTCATAGAGAAGATTTAATAGGCTATGATAAAAAATGTCTCATACCTCCCATACCGCCTAAAGGTTCTATGAGAAAAAAACAACTGACTTCAAGGGATAAAAACTTTAAGGGTGCCCGCTAAGGGCACCCTTTTCATCTCTTTAATCTACTTAGAGCTGTATTAAACACCACTAGCCATGTTAAATCTGCCAGGAGTGGTGCTGGAAGCTTTAGTCCTCCTAAGAGGGTAATAACATTTTCCAATATAAAAAGCATTGAAGCCAAACAGCAAGCCATTCCCCAAAGAAAAGAATTACTCTTTAAGGCTAAGGATATACTCCAAGCCAGAAGCAGCAAACTAATTGCCAAATAGAAAACATATATATAAAAACTATAGTCAAGCTTTACCACATACCAACTAAACCTGTTAAGCTCCATATGAGAGGGTGTAAAAACTATAAAGATAATATAATATATAGTAATAATTGCTAAACCTATAATAATATGATTGAACTTTAGTACCTCATATCTTCCCATAATATAAAGTGTCACTGCTGCAATAATTGGTATATATAGATAATCTAAACTGTAAAGATATCTCAAACTGTATAAAACACTCAGTTTGTTTGAGATAAATAGAGACAATAAATATAAAAATCTTATGCAAAATAGTAATAATGCTGCTATACTTACATATTTTATTTTCCTTGGAGCATTATAGTGAAGGTATTTAACACAGCTAGCTAATAACAACACTAGAACCATCAAAAAGAAAATATAAATATATCCTTCCACAATCTCTCTCCTTTATAGAATGATATATTTATATTTATTATAATTTTAATTAATATATTACCTATTAAGAATCTTTAAGTCCAAGTAAGGACAATCCTCCCTTGACACATTCAATGACAAGAGGGAAATCCGGTCCTCTCTCTCCATCGATATCTGTTACTATATCTTCGTGACATTTCACCGTGAGTTTATTTGTCTTAAAATAAACCAGTGAGTTTTCATCATCTAAGTGTTCACCCTTAAGCATTTTTATGAACAAACCTATGAAGTCCTTCACCAAGGCTGCCTTCACAATTATCACGTCTAATTTTCCATCCATAATGGAAGACTTATAAGCAAGCTTAAAATTCCCTGCAGTTTGTCCATTAAAGACCAGCATAAGATACATGTCGCCCTTAAACACCATTTCATCTGATTCAACACAGATCTTTAATTTTCTAAAGTTAGGAAGCTGTTCAATTCCCTTTATATAATAGGCCATCTTGCCAATGGCATTTTTCATATTGATATCAGTTTTTTGAGATACATCTGTAAAAAGCCCAGTGCTTGCTACATTTATAAAGTACTTGTCATTAATACGCCCTACATCCACTAGAGTAGGCTCAGAGTTCAATATTTGTTCACAGGCTTCTTCTATATCTGCAGGCATACCAACATATTTAGCAAAATCATTGGCAGTACCTGTTGGAAGTATACCTACAGGTAAGTCTACCTTTAATGCTTTCATAGTGTTGACAACGCTGTCTACAGTACCATCTCCGCCAGCAACTAAAATATAGCCATAATTCTCTTTAATATCCTCAAAGGCCTGAGTTAAATCCTGCTCTAGGCTTATTCTAAAGGGTACCACTTCATAGCCATACTTCTGATTTATGAAAATGACCTTATCCAAATCATTAATTATGCTATTTTCTCCTGAATAAGGGTTATATATAAATTTTACCTTTTTCATATGCATCCCCCTTAAATATGTAATATATTTGCAAAGATTACTATGTTATACATCAATTATATCACTACTGAAATATTCCTCAATAGTATTTTGTAGTATTTTAAGTATGTCAAACGTTAGAAAGCAATCTACCCTATGCTAGGTTGCGCTCTTATCTTTTCTCTTGTAGATAAAATAAGCTAGTACTGCAAGAAGTATTGCAGAGATAATAGGTACAAGTGCATAAGGAGAGCGTAATCTATGAATATGTTTTCCCATGGAGGTATAAGCTATCATCTCTGGAGTTATTCCAAGGAGAGTTCCTAGAATAAAATCCCTATATTTCATTTTTGTAAGCCCAGCAGCATAGCTTAAGCCGTCATAGTGAAATATTACAGACAGCCTCATGATAAATATAATCTTAAAGCCCTGAGTTTCAATGGTGTCATCAAGCTTAAGAGCCTTTCCCTTAAGATGTTTTTCCACGAAGGATTTTCCCATTACCCGGGCAAGATAAAAAGCCAAGGTAGCAGATATGGTACATCCTATTATGGACAGTACAAAGGCCTTAACAGGACCATATATACTTCCTGCCAGTATACTGAGCATTGAGGCTGGAATTATAAAAACTATGGGCTTAAGTCCATAGAGTAAGACAAATACAACTTCTGACAGCCTTCCCCAAGATAAAATAAAAGCCTTAAGATGGTGAAAACTAACCATAGACTTTAAAAGTGACCAATTATAAATAATAAGTATTACCGCCACAGTAAGTGGTATTATCCACAGATAGTTTAGTCTTTTTCTCATAATATCTTTACCTCTTAGTTATTCACAAATTCTAGTTTAAGGTTGAGAAATATAAACAGTAATTTATAGTTAAGTAAGAACTAAAAAGTAAAAACTAAGAGTTTTTGTAAAAATTCAGCTAAGCTGAATTTTAACCACAACTATTCTCTCTTACCTATTCTCTCTTACCTCTTCCCTTTTAACTTGTCACTTCCTAACTTGTCACTTGTCACTTTTAACTTGTCACTTCCTAACTTGTCACTTCCTAACTTGTCACTTGTCACTTTTCTCTCTTACTTATTCCCTCTTACTTATTCCCTCTTACTTATAGTAATCCTTATTAATATAATACTCTTACCAGTCACTACTATACCACCTTATTATTTATTATTCTAGTATAATATTGCTTCAAAAAAAGATTTTATTAATTTACATTTTTATTTATATAAATCTTAATTTTTTTTAATAATTGTGGTATAATTTTAACAAGGCAGGTTTTTTATTTTGAATTATTGGAGTGATGCAGATGCGTAAGAGTACTCTTCCAAACATTTTTACTTTTAGTAATCTGTCTTTGGGAGTATTTTCTTTGATGATGACTTTTAAGGCTAATTATTTATGGGCAAGCCTCTTTATAATAATTGCCGCACTAATTGACAGATACGATGGAAGGATTGCGAGATATTTTCAGGTTTCCAGTGATTTAGGAAAAGAGCTGGACTCTTTGGCAGATCTAGTATCCTTTGGAGTAGCACCTGCACTGCTGATGTGCAATCTTTATAATTATACTAATTTAGGAATAATAGGTTATTTTTTTGTTATTCTCTTCCCTATTGCTGGAGCTTATAGACTTGCTAGATACAATTCAAATGAATTTGACAATGTATTTACAGGAGTACCTATTACAGTGGCTGGTTGTGCACTGGCGTTTTTCTCACTTATTAATCTAAATGCCAATGCAAAAATGGATGTATTTACTTCCTATTCAGCACTAGCACTGGTAATTCAGCTTGTTTTTGCCTATTTAATGATAAGTAAAATAAAAATTAAAAAGGTGTGATGGTCACACCTTTTTTTCTTCTCTTTCAGAGTTTTCAAATTCTAATTCTTCATCTATTTCAGTTTGAATATAGGGAGGAGCTACCTTCATTTTTAAGTAATCACTCTTTAGCCTGCAATATTGTAAGTATGCCAAATCAGAATGATCAAGTACCTCTATAAGGTCATCTATTATATCTCCCAATTTATCTACTCTATCAAGAGCATCCTTCACATCGCTTTTTTTTGCCAGAGCTATAGTGTTTAACTCCCCAGCACCACCTATTAAAAGCCTATAGGAATTCACTAGCTTAGTTAGCAAATCTGATATATTGCATATATCAACATAATAGGTTTCAATTATTTTTCTGTTCATCACCTTATCACCGTTAATATCATATTATACTAAAATATACTAGCGGGGCATTAGAATTATACACAAACTAATTTTCCTATATTCCTTAATAATTTTTACAATAGGGTTTGAAGTACGCTCTAGGGTATTTGCATAGAGGACAGGAAAGTGGAGCCTCTTTGCCAATATGGATGTAACCGCAATTCATGCACTGCCACTTAGTTTCCACATCAGAGCTGAACATAGTGCCATTTTTAACCCTTTCATATAGTGCCTTATATCTTAGCATATGTCCTTCCTCAACCTCTGCAAGCTCCTTATAAAAGTCCGCTATTTGATTGAAGCCTTCTTCTCTTGCGGTTTTCTCAAAATCCTTATAAAGCTTAGTACTCTCAAAAGCCTCTCCTTCAGCAGCCTCAAGAAGATTATTTTCTGTGCTTTTTACCATGCCAAGATACCTTCTAAACACTTCTCTACCATGAGCCTTTTCATTTTCCGCTGTTTCATAAAATACTGAAGCAATAAACTCATACCCCTCTCTGCTGGCTTGCTCACCGTAGAAGGTGTATTTATTCCTAGCTCTTGACTCACCTCCAAAGGTTCTTATTAAATTCTCCTCTGTCTTACTGCCTTTTAACTCCAAAGTAATCCTCCTAAAAAATTATCTCTACAGTTATTTTATTCTTTTTCAAACAAAGTGTTAATAAAAAATAAGCTTATTTACCCATTATTTCTTTTCCTAGTGCTATTCCGGTAGGAGTTGCAGCTATTCCGCCCATTGCTGTTTCTCTAAGCTCTGGGGGCAGCTGTCTTCCAACCTTATACATGGCCTTTACTACTTCATCAAAGGGTATCAAGCTTCTCATACCACAAAGCACCATATCTGAACATATAAGTGCATTTACAGCACCAGAAACATTTCTCTCCGCACAAGGACATTCCACAAGACCTGCAATAGGATCACAAACTAATCCCATAATATTCTTTAGTGCAATGGCACCTGCGTGAAAGGATTCTTCCACAGTTCCACCGCGCATTTCTACTGCAGCTGCTGCAGCCATAGCTGCTGCAGAACCACATTCTGCTTGGCAGCCACCCTCTGCTCCTGCTAAGGTTGCATTCTTTGCAATTAAAATTCCAACTCCTGAGGCCGCAAAGAGTCCTCTTATGGCACTTTCCTCAGAGAGCTTTAAGGCTTCAGCTGTAGTAATTATCACTGCTGGTAATATACCGCAGGAGCCTGCAGTTGGAGCTGCCACAATCTTCCCCATAGCTGCATTAACCTCTGAACAAGATAGAGCTCTAGCCATGGCCTTTAAAAGAAAGTCTCCGCAAAGTGCCTGCCCTTCATTAAGCCCCTTTATGAGCTTTGGAGCATCCCCGCCAATGAGACCCCCCACTGATATAACCTCAGTGTCTATACCCCTTTGGGAGGACTCCTTCATAACTTTAAGTATTTTACCCATCTTCTCCATGACTTCTTCTCTGCTTTTTTCACTTTGTTCCATTTCCATTTGTATAGTGTATTCTGAAATACTTATTTTTTCTTCCCTACATATACGAATTACTTCTCTTGCGCTGTTAACGAACATATAGCTATACTCCTTCCGACACAGGGCTGATTTTTCTTAAAGAAATTACATCTCCCAAGGCTTCAATCTCGCTTATAACCTTTTGAGAAACCTCACTGTCCATCTCAAACACCATGGTAGATGCCTTTCCCTTACTGCTTCTAAAGAGCTTCATAAAGGCAATATTGTAGTTGTTAGTAGAAAGTATTGAGGTAACCTTAGATACCATGCCAGGCCTATCCCTGTGCTTTACAATTATTGTAGTGTATTCTCCTGAAAATTCTAGATCATCTCCATCCACCTGTGATATTACTATACTTCCACCACCAATGGAGGAGCCTACTACTTCCGTTATGCTGCCATCCTTCTTCTTAATCACAAATTTAACTGTGTTAGGATGGGCATCCCCCAAATCACCTTCAGTAAATACTACCTCCAGACCCTTCTTTTTAGCAATCTCTATGGATTCTCTTAAATCCTCATTCCAAGGATCCATGCCTAAGATACCTGCCACTAATGCCCTGTCCGTACCGTGGCCCTTGTAGGTTCTTGCAAAGGAGCCGTGTAGTATGAACTCCACCTTAACTATATTATCTCCTGCAATGAGACCAGCAATTTTCCCAAGTCTAGCAGCACCAGCAGTGTGAGAGCTAGAGGGTCCTATCATCACCGGCCCTAAAATGTCAAATGCGCTGTATTTTCCCACAAACGTCTCCGTCTTTTGTAATGAACGGATTTTCACATCCTTCCTCAATAGTTTTTAATAGCAATATAGGTATTAATATTTATAGAAGCAGCTTCCACCTATAAATTCCCTTAATATAGAATTCTCAGGTACCACATCTTTATCAAGCTCCTTAAAAAATCTTAAAAAGCTTGAAAGCCGCCAAGCCTCATAATACATAGCACTGGATTTATTAATTGAGTTTAGCTCCTCCAGTGCATATTTTTTCAATACACAAAGCTCATAAACCAATGTAGAATTAAACATTACATCTGCTTCTTCCTGAAATACGAAGATATTCTTCTCCTCTCCTCTTTTTACAGAGGGAAACATTTTAAGAGTAGTTTCTCCTCCATAGCCTCTAGATAAATAATCTCTTACCATCCTTCTAATCATACGCACATCTGTGGTGGCAATTCGATTATGGTTATCCATATTAAGCTGAGTTAGTGCACTGATATATATTTTAAACTTATTTTCCTTCGGAATAGAGGAGGTTAGGGTTTCATTTAATCCATGGATTCCCTCTACTAAGATTATTCCATTCTGAGGTAGTTTAAACTTATTTCCAACCCATTCTCTCTGTCCAGTTTTAAAATTAAAGCTCGGTATTTCGACCTCTTCCCCCTCCATAAGCCTTTCTACATGCTCATTGAAAAGCTTTAGGTCCAAAGCATGGATTGATTCAAAGTCATATTCTCCATTATCGTCTAGTGGAGTGAGCTCCCTGTTTACAAAATAGTCATCTAAGGATATAGGGTATGGCTTCAGCCCATTTACTCTAAGTTGAATTGCCAGCCTTCTTGCAAAGGTAGTCTTTCCTGAGGAAGAGGGCCCTGCAATTAGTACAAGCTTCACATTGCCTCTCTCTGCTATCATATCTGCAATATAGGCTATCTTCTTCTCATGCAAAGCCTCTGAGACTCTAACAATGTCTATAATCTCTCCGCTTTCAATCTTGTCATTTAGTGCCCCTACGTCAGCCACATCAAGTATCTTTCCCCACTGCTCAGTTTCATAAAATATATTGGCAAGCTTTTTATGCTCCACAAAATGAGGAATGCTATAAGGGTCCTCCTCAGTAGGAAACTTTAGTAAAAAGCCTGGTTTGTAATACTCTAAATCAAATAAATATATAGCTCCGGTGGAATATGCCATAGAACCGTAGAAATAGTCATATAAGCCGTCTAAGCAGTATAATTTTAGATTATCAAAGGGAACATGCCTTAAGAACCTTATTTTATCCTTCATTCCTTGAGCTTCAAATATCTTAATAGCATCACTTTTGCTCTTTGAAATCTTTATAATATTATGGTTCTCCTCTATTACTTCCATCATACGCCTCTTAATCGCCACTATATCCTCATGAGTTAGAGGACTATCCTTGTATATCTCTCCAAAAATCCCCTTGCTAAGAGCATGCTCAATGGTTACTTCAGCTTTTGGGAATAAATCCTTAACCGCCTTTATTAAAATAAATTGAAGAGTTCTGGCATAGGTCTTTGCTCCTATAACAGTGCTGTTATCAATTATAGCAAGCTTCCCACCTTTATCTGGTACTGCTGTAAGCTCCATAAAACAGCCATCTACAGCAATTAGCAATGGCGGCAGCTTACAGGAGTGGTTAGCGGCTTTAACTATCTCTCCTGCTGTACTTTTTTTATCAACTAAAATTTCCCTTCCATCACTTAATTCAAACCTTAACTTATCCATAAAAATTCCTCCGAATTTTTTAGTAGTAATATCATTATACTTTAAAATGAATAAAAATGTTTGCTTCCTGTCATAAATTATGTGGATTAGGCTAAAAATAATGTGGAACCTAGGCAAGAGGAGGCGGCTTAATTTGCTAACCGTATTATTCAGAACCCTTATCTTATATTTACTTGTAGTTATTACCATGAGAATAATGGGAAAACGTCAGATTGGCGAGCTACAGCCCTATGAATTAGTAGTAACCATAATGATATCTGAGCTTGCTGCACTGCCTATGCAGGATGTGCAGATTCCTATGATTCATGGTGTTATACCCATTATTACACTTCTTATGGCACAAATAATTATTTCCGAAGTTCAGCTAAAATATGAAAAGGCAAGAACCATTTTTTCAGGAAAACCAAGTGTTTTAATAAATGATGGTAAAATTGTTGTAAAAGAAATGAAGGTGCAAAGATACAGCATTAATGATTTAATGGAAGAGCTGCGACTGCAGGGTTACCTCAATATATCAGACATAGCCTACGGCATTCTTGAAACTAATGGGCAATTATCCATTATTCCTAAGGGAAATACTGTACCGCCAACCAGAGACGATTTAAAGATTAACTTCAGCTCAGAAAATCTTCCTGTAATCATTATTTTAGACGGAAAAATAAAAAAGAACAGTTTGCAATTTTTAGGTAAGAATGAGCAGTGGCTTTTAGCCCTGCTAAAAGAAAATAATATAGCTTCTTACAGCGATTTGTTTTTAGGGCTTTTAGACTCAAGCAACAAATTCTTCTATCAATATAAGGAATAACGGGAGGATATATGAGAAATATAATAATTTCCATAGCACTATTTTTATTTATGATGCTGGCAATTTTTATCTCCCTTAGTTATCTATCCTCTACCTGCGATAAGATTACCTCAGCTGCTGATAAACTTGAGGAAATAATAAATGAGGAAGAATGGGATGAGGCCTACAAGGCTTCTCTAGAGCTTGACAAGACCTGGGATAAATATTCTTCTGTAGTATGTATTTTTGTACACCATCAAGAAATCGATAATATTTCAGGTGAAATATGGAAGCTTACCCAGTATACCAAGGAGGGCACTAAGGATGAGGCTCTTGCCAGTGTTCACATGGTAAAACTATTTATAAAGCATGTAGAAACGCTGGAAAAAGTGAGTATACAAAATATTTTGTAAATTATTTAAAAAATAGTTGGTGTTATGCCATAAATTATTTATAATTTAAGTATGGATAATATTTTATATAAGCTCTATAATGGAGATGTAAACAATTTGTCCCACTGGGACTGCTTTTGTCCCTAAAAAACTTGAAAGGTGGTAATTTTTTATGGCATTAGTAACTACCAAGGAAATGTTCAAAAAGGCTTATGAGGGTAAATACGCAATTGGAGCATTTAACATCAATAATATGGAAATAATTCAAGCTGTAGTAGATGCTTGTAAGGCACATAACTCAGCAGTTATCCTGCAGGTATCCTCTAGCGCAATGAAGTATGCTAGACCTACATATCTTAGAAAGATGGTAGAGGCTGCTATAGAAGAAACTGGTATAGACATAGCTCTCCACTTAGACCATGGTGCAAGCTTTGATGCAGTTAAAGCAGCTATAGATGCTGGTTTTACTTCTGTTATGTTTGACGGCTCTCATTATGATTATGAGGAGAATGTAAGACTTACAAAGGAAGTTGTAGAGTATGCTCATGCTAGAGGTGTAGTGGTAGAAGCAGAGCTTGGAAAGCTAGCTGGAGTAGAGGATGATGTTAAGGTAGCAGGTCACGAAGCAACCTATACAGACCCTGATCAGGCAAAGGATTTTGTAGAGAGAACTGGAGTTGATTCCTTAGCAATCGCCATAGGGACCAGCCATGGAGCCTATAAATTTGCTGGAGAGGCAAAGCTTGATTTTGCTAGACTCGAAAAAATCCAAAATCTATTACCTAATTTCCCTATAGTATTGCACGGTGCTTCCTCTGTAGATCCCTCCTATGTAGCTCTATGCAATGAATTTGGAGGAGCTATTTCTGGAGCTAAGGGAGTTCCCGCAGATATGCTTAGAAGAGCTGCTTCTATGGCAGTATGCAAAATCAACATGGATACAGACTTAAGACTTGCCATGACTGCTAGTATAAGACAGGTGCTTTCAGAGAATCCAAAGGAAATAGACCCAAGAAAGTATTTAGGTCTTGCAAGAACTAACATACAGAAGCTAGTAGAAGACAAGATAGTAAACGTTCTTGGTTCTGCTAATTCACTATAATATATCAATAAAGGAGTGCTAAGTGCACTCCTTTTATAATTCTTATCGTTCTTCATAATTTCTCACATGTTTAATTATCATGCTTAAGGTTCCATCACCATTTCTCTTTACTTCAAAACGGTTAATATCTTCATACACCTCTGAGTTTATGTATAAATCAATATCCTTATCTATCTTAAGCCTGATTCTCTTAAGCTTTTTGTCTACCCAATCTTTATCTACAATTACCTCTTCCTTAACTCCCTGTGAGGTTACATATTGGAAAAAGTCATTTCCTACTTCCTCCTCCTCTTTAAAAAGATTCTGTGAAAGTTCCCTCACATCTATGTTATCTTCCTCCTTCAGCAACCTCTTTATACCACTTCTTACCTCTTCTGCCCTTGGTGCATTTTCCTTAAGCTTATCCCGAGTCCATAGCTCTGCAGCCTTAACTAGCCCCTTGGTCATATCCCTTTCATTTTCAGTTATACTGCAATTTAGAAAGTTTCCTATAAAGTAATTAGAGCCATAGTCTTCATCCTCTTTTTTAGCTGTCTGCTTATCAATGACAAGGAGATCATAGTCCCTATTATCCATCCTAGGTCTAATAAAGGCACATTTTTGTATCTTCTGAGAGCTTCCAGGAAGGCCTATATATTGAGGTATAATATCTATACCAAGCTTATCCTCTACAAAGTTTATATGATGAATAAAGTTTTTTACATAATCCATCTTCATTATTCCGATAAAGGGTCCTTGCTCTGAGGAGAACTTAACAATTACTAAATCACAGGAGGGTATATTTCCCTTTGACTTTATTAGTCCAAACATCTGTCTTGATAATTCCTTAGAGGTGGTAAGAAAGTCTGTCTTATGCTCAAAATGTTCAAAACACAGTTCCTTTACCATACTGCGTCCATCATTAAAATGCGCATATCTAAGCTCCTCATCCCTAAGACACTTTTCAATATGCTTTATTAAAAAATTATAGGTCTCTTCCTTTAAATCCAGTGTATATTCATTTAATAGAGGCTCATCTCCACTGTTATCCAGCACATGAATAACACCCTCCTCCAGTATAACTTCCTTGATTATTTCCATGAGTATTCACCACCTGCTAATTTTTTCTTACTGCTCTAGGATTATATTTATAGCACAGCTCTAAAAACTTCTCATCCGGTTGAAAATACAAATTAATTTTCTTCCCGCCTGAGTTAATGACGGCAATATAGGTTCTTTCGCCCTGCTCTTTAATATATGCTTTAAGCCTTTGTTCCCCATTATTTAAAGCTGCAGATACCTCTTCATTATCCTTAGGGGCTAAAATTTCAATCTCCTTAACCTTAAAGGTAATTAATCTCATTCGCTTTCTCATATCAATAATTTTGTCCACGTCCACCTCTCCATTTGTAAAGGCATATTCATATTCTATCATTAGGTTTTTCTTAGATGAAAAGCTAAGCCCTGATAATAGAGCAGAAGCTATGGCAATAGGAATATTTAGAGCAAAAAGAAATAATAATGCTAAAACTAAAAATGCATAGGTAAGCACATTAAGTGTTTTATATCCAAAATTATTATCCACCTTTAGCAGTTGTTCGTAAAAATTATCCACTACATTTCCCCCTTAGCTTTTGATTGAGTTTATTATAACACAAAGGCACCTAGGTAAAAACCTAGGTGAAATATTTTCTATTGAAAAGGCAAAAAGAGCCTAGGCTGCTCACCTAAGCTCTTTAAATTTTATATTATCTTTCTAGGACATATGAACCATATGCCTTCTCTTCCTTCACAGGTTTGTTCTTTAAGGTTCCCCTAATAAAGTACAGTGAGGTTATAAAGGATATTATATCAGAAACAGGATATGCAAGCCAGGCTCCAATTATTCCAAACCACTGCACCATGGCTATTGCACAGGGTATGAATACTATAATCTGTCTGTAGATGGATAAAAGGAAGGAACGTCTTGCCTCTCCTATAGCCTGATAATAATATATGGCCACATAGTAGAGTGAAACTGAGGGTAGCATAGAAATACATATTCTAAAGGCTGATACAGCTTGTGGAAGAAGCACCTGATCCTTTAGAAATACTCCTATGATATTGTTTGAAAACACCATAAGTATAAGCCAAAGGCTTGTGGAGCAGAGCATTACCACTGTAATAGCTACCTTAAGAGCTTCCTTCATCTTTTTATCATTTTCTGCTCCATAGTTATAGGCCACTATGGGCTGCATAGCAGATGCCACCCCTATTATGGCTATAAACATGAACATGGAAACTCTGGTTATTACTCCGATTATTACTATAGCTGCATCTCCTCCCTTGGAGAACAGCATGTTGTTAAGTATTACTGCTACCACAGCATCAGATATTTCTATGACAAAGGTAGAAAATCCAATGGTTACGATACCCCATATTATTTCAGCGTTAACACCCCCTGCAACCTTCTTCAAGCTGTAGTTAAGCTTAAGGCCTATTCCAACATTTTTAAAGCAATACACCACATATAAAAATGCTATTATCTGGGATATTACTGTGGCTATGGCGGCACCACTTATACCAAAGTTAAATATTCCTACTAAGAGAAAGTCTATCACTATGTTACATAATGCCCCAAGAGCACCAGCATAAAGTGTTATTCTAGGATTACCAAGAGCGGTAATAATATAACAGGTAACTGCAGTAAGACACTGAAAAACTCCTCCAATAAGAATAATGGATATATAGTCCTCTGCCAGTGGATATATTCTGCTGCTGGCACCTAAGAAGGTTATTACAGGTATTCTGAATAAATATATGAAAAGTGAAACCGTAGTTAGTAGTGCTGTAGTTATAAAAAAGGCATTGTAGATAACCCTCTTCATTCCTTTAATATCCTGTTCTCCCAAGCTCCTTGCTACATAAGTAGAGGTACCAACTGCAATTAACATTCCTATAGCAATAAGTAATCTCTGAACGGGAAATGCCACTGTAAGAGCACCAATGGCCTCAGCTCCTATGTATCTTCCTACAAATACAGTGTCCACCATATTGTACAATTCCAATACCAATAGTGAAATTATCGATGGTACTGCAAATTTTCTAAGCAGAGTGGAAGTCTTATTTGTTTCAAAAATAGTATTATCTGTCACCATAATATCACCTCATTTTTGGACAGCTTATCCGATGTCAGCCGCCACTAATACCTCCTTAGGTTAAGTGGCGTTACGACCCTAGATAACGACTTCTATGCTTCAGATGGAGTTTAAAACTCCACCTAAGCTAAGAAGCCTGTTTATGTTATTATTATACTCTGTCCCTTGAAGCTGCTGCATTCACTTCAATGCTCACAATAAGGTACTATTATGCTATTATGTAAAAATACCAATTTAACCCAAGAAGCGCAATAACACCACAATTGGGTGTTATTGTACTTCTTGTATAATAATAAGCACTGCTCCATAACCTCTTATATGTGGCTGGAGATTTAAAACTGTGCTCTTTTTTGAATAATTAAAGTGAATTTGAGGGAAGGAGGCCTTCTGTAATATTTCTTCCTCAGCCTTGTTTAAACGCTTTGGCCTTCCCATTTCCACCCAATAGTTGTAGGAGGAGCCCGTTCTCTCGTTTATCTCATAGGTGGTAATGCGCACCTCTGCTCCTAGATTTGTTATGTTTAAGGACAGCTTTCTCTCCGCAGTATCCCTGCTTCCTCTAAGCTTTAGAATACTTCGAAAATCTAAGAGCTCCTCTAATGTCTCATTATAGTTGTATAGAAGAATCTGATATTCACCCTCTCCTTTTGTCACAACATAACCATTATCCATGGCCACTAAGGTACCTCCAAGCTTATTTAAGAGGTAATATGCGTAATAGGAGGGTTTTTTTATACCCTTGTCATTTATTAGCCCTGAATACCCGAAGAAAACCTCGTTAGTTGGGTTTACCTGCTTATCTAGTACATCAAAGGCTCTAAGAAAGTCCAGCTTTTGATAACTCATTAGAGCATTATGAAGTATAAAGGGCAGCATATAAGCTGTATCGTGAACTAGATTTATAGAGTTGGTGTCTTTATAATCCCCTTCTTCCAGGCTGAGCTCCTGTTCTTCTAAAAGCTTTATCAGCTCCTCCTTTAGCCCTGCATGGATTTTCTCTGATAATTGAAAGCTTATATCCCTTAGTCTAAAGCCATCTATTTCGGAGAAATAATCTAAAAAGGATTTCACAGCCTTTTTAAACTGGCTCTCTTCGTAGAAGCTAGAATCAAGTACTATAAGTGGCTTTAACCCTATATCACTCAAAAACTCAAGCACAGATAAGGCTCTACTCCAATTATAAAAGCCAGCACCAGGAAACACACCCATATCAGGAGATAGGAGGTTTAACAGCCTAGCATACTCAAAGCCTATATCATATTGAAGCTCCTCTAATATATCCTTATTGTCCTCAATAAGAAGGTCAAAGGCATCACCTGCGTTAATTATTCTTTTAAAACCTTTTTCAAATTCACCTCTATCTTCACTCATATCAAGGTTCAGCTTAACTATCTTATCCTCATAGTTAAATCGGTCGTAGTCCTCTAAATAATAAGTTAGATACTCAATACATTCTGCAAGGTCATGATATGTTACCTTTTTCTGCTTCTCATAGACTTCCTCACTGACCTTATGCTTTTTCCTGAATTGAAGAGGACTGCATTTATAATGTAATTTAAAGTGTTTATTATAATACCTTATATGAGAAAAACCTACATCCTCTGCTATTTCTGAAATGGGCTTATCACTGTCTAGTAAAAGCTTTATGGATTCATCCACTCTGGTAATGTTTAAAAGATCTGTGAAGCTATAACCAGTGGCATATTTTATTTCATGGGATAGATAATGAGTACTAAGGTATTCTTCATTGGCGATATCCTGCAGTGTAATATTGCTGTTATAATTATTAAAAATATATCTGGCTATGCGGTGATATCTCTCCAGCTGCTCCTCATTTTCCTTAAGCTCCTCCTTATCGTACACTAGATAGTGAAAATTATTTATAAGGTGATATAAAAGCTTCACCAGGTTCTGTTTTATCTCTTCATCAAAATTCTCCTGTCTTTGCACTGCCTCACATAAAATCATGCTAAGAAGGGTCCTAAGCTCCTGGTATTCTTCTTTTTCCTGTGCTCCCTCATCAGAGGTATTAGTATAAAAAAACATATTTTTCATATCACTATAATATTTTTCAAAGAAATAAGGATTTATATGAAAAATAAGAATTTTATTGCTCTTATCCTTTGAAAACAATCTATGAGCCTCGTCTACGTTTATTATCTCCAGCTCTCCTTCTTCCAGCTCATAGGCTTCTGAATCTATGGTTACCTTGGCACTTCCCTTTAACACATAGATAATCTCTATAGAGTCATGCCAGTGAATGGGATAGTTTTCTACGGTGGCTAGAGTAAGGTTCACAGGCACCTCAGCAGTATACTCAATATATTCCTTTCTCATAAAGTCACCTCCAGTTATATTATACTGTTAATTTATCACAAATGCCTTAATATATCTACCAATGAAACTATTAAATGATAAATCCTTATGATATAATTTCCAAAGAGGAGTGATATGTGTGGAAGAATTGGAAGTACGTATAATTGATATAGATATTGAGCATATAAGAAATACTATGTTAGCTCTCAAGGCAGAAAAGGTGAAAAAAGAGCAGCAGAAAAATCATATTTTCGACTTTCCTGACAAAAGACTGCTTGAGCATAAGGGCTATGCCCGAGTGAGAGAGGTAGTGGACCTTTTAAGAGGTGAGAATAAATGCTATATGACCACTAAAAGAATGCTCTCCCAGGAAAAGTACAAAATAATGGAGGAGCATGAGGTTGAGGTAAGCTGTGCCAGTGAAGCCATGGCAATATACGAAGCCCTAGGTCTTGTAAAGCTAGATAGCATAGGAAAGTACCGTGAAAGCTACAGCTATAAGCACAGCTTAGTAGAAATTGATATAAACGATAAGAGCTTCTGCCCCTTTCCCTATGTAGAAATTGAAACAAGCAGCGAGGAGGAGCTTCAGGAGATAGTGAAATTGTTGGGTTATTCCATGGAAGACACCACCTCGAAAACTATCTACGAGATATTAAAGGCTCCAGGAAGGATATCAGGTCTATAATGTTTGGATATGTTACCCCATTAAAAATGGAATTAAAGCTTAAGGATTATGAAAAGTTTAAGGCCTATTACTGCGGACTTTGCAGGACAATTAAGGAGGACTTTGGAGAAAGGTACAGGCTTTTTTTAAATTATGATATGACCTTTCTTGCTGTGCTTTTGGATGCACTCTCCCCAGAGGACACCTGCTATACACCCTTTAGGTGTGTGCTGCATCCTTTTAAAAGTAGACTTAAAGTGTCTAACTGCAAGGCTCTTCATTATGCTGCCTTTTGCAATGTTTCTCTGGCCTATTATAAGCTATTAGATGATGTGGAGGATGAGAAAAGCCTAAAAAGCATTCTAGCCTCTTCCCTTGTTAAGGGCTATAGCAAAGACATACCTAAAGAGCTCCTAAGCTTAGAAAATAATATTGAAAGCTATCTAAAGGAGCTTGGAAAGCTTGAAAAAGCTGCAGCTTTACCTAAAAAAGCTTCTAGTAGTTCTGTGGGAATTGATGAACTCTCACACCCCTTTGCTGAGCTTACTGCAGCCTTATTAGTAAGCTTTAGCTCTAATCATCCCCAAAGGCTTTTATGGGAGCTTGGATATAATCTTGGAAAGTGGATTTACCTAATAGATGCCTTTTATGACCTTGAAGATGATATTAAAAAAAATAGATTCAATGCCATTAATGCCTGTTTTAACGAAGAAGGTTACAATTATGAGGAGCTCTATGATAAAATAAAAGACAGAATGGATTTTATACTTGTAAGCTGTGCCAGCCATTGTGCAAAATGCCTGGAAGCATTGCCATTATATAAAAACGAAGAGCTGTTAAAAAATATATTGGAATTAGGCCTTATGGAAAAAATTGATAAAGCCTGCAAAAGGAGTGAAGAAAAAGATGAGAAATCCTTATGAAGTTTTAGGAGTAAGAGAAAATGCTTCTAATGAAGAGATTAAAAAAGCCTATAGAGAGCTTGCTAAAAAATATCATCCAGATCAATATGGTGATAATCCCCTTAGGGAATTGGCTGAAAATAAGATGAAGGAAATAAATGAAGCTTATGACTATCTTGTAAAAAATGGGGACAGCCATCAAAACACCTATAATCAAAGCACCTACGAAGGTTCCTCTTCTAATAATTCAAATTATGGTGGTAATAATCCTTTGTACAGCACCATAAGAATGAATATACAAAACGGAAATATAGCTGCTGCAGAGCAAGCACTTTCCTCCATGAGTACAAGAGATGCAGAATGGAATTTCTTAATGGGCGTTATTCATTATAGAAAAGGCTGGTATGACAGTGCTCAAAGCCTAATATCCACTGCCTGCAGGATGGAGCCTTCAAACTTTGAATACCGGCAATTTTTAAAGAACATAAGTTATCAAAATAGTGGCTATAGACAGAGCTATGGAGGAAGAAGCGATTCCGATTTTTGTGATATGTGTCTTAAGCTTTGGTGTCTTGATTCCATGTGTGAATGTATGGGTGGGGACTGTATCCCCTGTATTTAACAAATTCCCAAAGGAAGGTGTATAATTCATGAAAAAAACCTATGCCATATCTCTAGGAGGCTTATATACAGGTCTTATACTGGTATTTTTATACCTTAGCCGCTTCCTGCCCTTTAATAAGCTGTTTCTTTTGGCAGCAGCTTCTTCCATAATACCCTTGGCTATTATAACTATAGAAATAAAGTACAGCTCTATGGTTTATTTTGCTTCTACTATACTTTCCTTGGTATTAGGCTTAAGGGGGGTGGGTTTGGTATATGGTGTTTTCTTTGGACTATATGGTTTTGTTAAATACTACATAGAGAGGCTTCAAAGGCTTCCTCTTGAGTGGATTTTAAAGTTTGCTTTTTTTAACTTCAGCATGTTTATTATGTACCAGGGCTATAGGCTTTTGCTTTTGCCGCTACCAGTCTTTAGCATACCTTTGCCTGCAATAATACTAATGCTGCAGCTGGTATTTTTTATCTATGATTATGCTCTTACAGTATTCATTACCTATGTGAACAGGCGACTGTTAAAAAGATAAAAATCCAGGCAAAAATATTGACTAAAACTATTGACACTCTATGAAGATGTGCTATAATAAATATTGTTGTTGCCCAATAGCCAAACGGTAAGGCACCTGCCTCTGGAGCAGGCATTGTGTTGGTTCGAATCCAGCTTGGGCAGCCATTTTTTTATCTTAATAATGACTCTATAAACCTGAAAGGCTTTGTCTTTCGGGTTTTTTGTTTTATATAGAATTAAAGTAAAATTACTGGGTATGCTAATCTTGTTAACTTTTCTTTTAGGAGGAATAAAATGATAAATAGATATTGTAGTATAAAATTTATAGCTGCCCTTTTTCTTGTAAGCCTTATGTTTAGCAGCAAGCCTACCTACGCCAATATAATAGAATATAAAACAATCTCCCCCCAGGAGGTCAAGAGTGAATTAAACAATCCTTCTTCTAAAATGCTGCTTTTAGATATAAGAACTCCAGAGGAATATAAGGAAGGTCACATAGGCAAAAGCATTAATCTGCCAGTGGAGATATTAGATGAGGAGTTCCCTATTCTTAAGGTTAAGAAGGATAGCTTTATTGTGTTGTACTGCCAAAGTGGAATACGTACTAGAAAGGGCGTTGAAATATTAGAAAAGCTAGGCTACAGCAATGTGTACTCCTTAGGAGGCATAAAAGATTGGCCTTATTCCATAGAAAAATAGTAATATTTACACATATTTCAAGTATATATATGTCTAGACTTGACACTTCACATTTTCTACCTTATAATAAGCTATTATACAACTACATATAAGGCTGTGAACAGGAATATTACCAAATTCCGTCTTCTAAAAGAGAGCTGCAGCGGGTGAAAA
This sequence comes from Clostridium sp. UBA701, assembly GCA_002298125.1. Lineage (GTDB taxonomy): Bacteria > Bacillota > Clostridia > Clostridiales > Clostridiaceae > UBA701. Next base: position 216,543 of record DBMJ01000001.1, read on the forward strand.
GCAGCGAAGATAGCTTTGGGAACTCGCCTGAGAGCTTGTATAGCAAAACTATACACGGGTTTTCATTCCGTTATGCATATGAGTGGGGATTTTTCATTATCCCAATTAGAGTGGTACCGCGGAGTATTTCCTTCGTCTCTTCATGAGACGAAGTTTTTTTATTTTACAAAGAAATATTAATATGAGGAGTGATATTATGGGTAACTACAGCACCCGCATCGATGAAAAATGGCAAAAGAAGTGGGAAGAAACAAACTTATATAAATTTGATCCTGCTAAAACAGACAATAAGCTATACGTACTGGAGATGTTCTCCTATCCCTCAGGAAGCAACCTTCATGCTGGTCATTGGTTCAACTATGGTCCTGTGGATTCTTGGGCCCGCATGAAGAGGATGCAAGGCTACAATGTTTTTCAGCCTATGGGCTTTGATGCCTTTGGTCTTCCTGCAGAGAATTACGCCATTAAAACTGGCATTCATCCTAAGGATTCTACCATTAAAAACATTGATACCATGGAAAAACAGCTTAAGGCCATGGGAGCAATGTTCAGCTGGGATAACGAGGTTGTAACCTGTTCTCCTGAGTACTATAAATGGACTCAATGGGTGTTTTTAAAATTATTTGAAAAAGGCCTTGCCTACAGAAAACAGGCTCCAGTAAATTGGTGCCCAAGCTGTAACACAGTTCTTGCCAACGAACAGGTTTTAGATGGCTGCTGTGAAAGATGCAGTACTGAAGTCACAAAGAAAAACCTTACTCAATGGTTCTTAAAAATTACAGACTATTCCGAAGAACTTCTCGCTAAGCTAGATGACCTTGATTGGCCAGAAAAGACCAAAATGATGCAAAAGCATTGGATTGGAAAATCTACAGGAGCAGAGGTTACCTTTAAGGTTGTGGATAGCAGCTTGAGCTTTGATGTTTTTACAACTCGTGCTGATACCCTCTATGGAGTAACCTATGTAGTACTTGCCCCTGAAAATTCCTTAGTGGATGAGCTTACTACTGCTGAAGCTAAAGCTGCTGTAGAAAGCTACAGAGAGGCTGCTAAAAAGCAAAGTGATATAGAAAGACAATCCATCACAAGAGAAAAAACCGGAGTATTTACTGGTTCATATGCTATAAATCCTGCCAATGGCAGAAAGGTACCTATATGGGTGGGTGATTATGTATTAAACACCTACGGTACTGGAGCAGTTATGGCAGTGCCCGCTCATGATGAAAGAGACTATGCCTTTGCAACAAAGTATAAGCTACCAATTGAGAGAGTAATTGAGGGTGGAAATGAGCTGCCCTATACAGAATACGGTACCCTTGTAAACAGCTCTGAATTTACAGGACTTAGCTCGGAGGATGGGAAAAAGGCTATAGTGGAAAAACTAGAAGGTGAAAAGCTGGGCTCCTTTAAGGTAAACTATAGACTTAGAGATTGGCTGGTTTCAAGACAGAGATATTGGGGTGCCCCTATACCTGTAGTTCATTGTGAGAAGTGTGGTATAGTAGCTGTTCCCGAGAAGGATTTACCAGTAGAGCTTCCCTATAATGTGGAATTTGCTCCTGATGGAAAATCCCCACTGGCTAAATGTGAAGATTTCATAAATACAGTTTGTCCTCATTGCGGTGGTCCTGCAAAAAGAGACGCGGACACATTAGATACCTTCGTATGCTCCTCCTGGTATTACTTAAGATATCCTGACAACAAAAATGAGGAAAAGGCTTTTGACTCAGATTTAATAAACAAAATGCTCCCAGTGGATAAATATGTTGGAGGTCCAGAACATGCCTGCATGCATCTATTATACGCAAGGTTTGTAACAAAAGCGTTAAGAGACATGGGTTATCTAAACTTTGATGAGCCCTTCCTCTCCCTTACTCACCAAGGCTTAATCCTTGGACCAGATGGATTAAAAATGAGTAAATCCAGGGGCAACACCATTTCCCCTGACGACTATATTAGTGAATTTGGCTCAGATGTATTTAGAATGTACCTTATGTTTGGCTTTGGTTATACAGAGGGTGGAGCATGGAGCGATGATGGTATAAAAGCCATAGGAAGATTTGTAGACAGAATTGAAAGAGGACTAGACAATATTAGGGAAGCCCTAAGTGATACCTCTAGAGCTAAGAATACCATAGATAAAGAAGAAAAGGAGCTTAACTACTGGAGACACTTTGCCATTAAAGGAGTAACTGAAGACTCTGAAAAGATGCAGTTTAATACTGCCATTGCAAGACTTATGGAGCTTACCAATGCACTTTACAAATATCTAAATGAAAGCAAGATAAATCCTGAGCTGCTAAAGGAAATTACCATAGATTATATTAAGCTTTTAGCACCCTTTGCACCCCATTTTAGTGAAGAGCAATTTGAACTAATAGGAGGCAGCTATTCCATTTTTAATGAGAGCTGGCCAAAGTTTGATGCCTCTGCATTGCTGAAGGACGAGGTGGAAATTGCAGTTCAAGTAAATGGTAAAATAAAGACCAGGATAAATGTACCTACAGACCTTAACGACGATGGCATAAAGGAGGCTGCTCTTTCAAATGAAGAGATAGCAGAAGCCTTAAAGGATAAAACCGTCATGAAGGTAATAGTTATAAAGGGAAGACTAGTTAATATAGTAGCAAAATAGCCCAATAAAAAGGGCCTGTGAAAAAAAGTCTGTAAA
>DBMJ01000011.1 GCA_002298125.1 Clostridium sp. UBA701
CTTTTATTAGGGTGTTCTTGACAGTGCGCCCAGCATGGGTGCAGTCTAACGGGTGAAAGTCCCGAGCATGGGTTGATAGTGCCAAATGCATAGTTTAAGGCAAGGGTGTCCTTGGTGACGAGGAATCCGAAGGAAGCCGGCGACAAACTTCTGGTCTGACGAACAGAAATCACATTAGGCAAACATAGACTGGGCAAGGTTGCTGAACAAACCAAAACCCAAAACTATCCGGAAGTCTATGGTGTAAATGTGGCAGATATATGGAAGGAAAGACTGCGTTCTTACCTGGGGAGGTCTCATGGACATATGGAACGAGTTTGTGAAGTATGGTTGAAACAAGATTTATCATGAGAAGTCAGCAGATACCATAGTAGTGGCATAGTCGACGATGTCATGAAGGGTTGAACCTTAGGAGGTGAAAGTAAATGAATGTTACCGAAGTCGGGATAAATAAAAGCAGAATACATTGCGAGAGCAATGGCTACCGCCAAAGAGATAATGCGGAACATGAAGGGTATGACGGAGCGCTTACTGAAATTAGGATAACTGAAAACAACATCACCAATGCCAACAGTAGAAAAAATGGAATCCTTGAGCAAATTCTAAGCGCCGAAAATCTTAACAAAGCGTATAAGCAAGTTAAGAAAAAGAAAGGCGCACACGGAGTTGATGGGATGAAAGTAGAGAATCTTCTACAATATCTCAAAAACAATGGGAATGAGTTAAGGGAAACTATCAGAAAGGGCAAATATAGCCCCAATCCTGTCCGAAGGGTAGAAATACCAAAGGACAACGGAAAAATGAGAAAGTTAGGAATACCGACAGCAGTGGATAGGGTAATCCAACAAGCTACAATGCAAATATTATCACCAATGTTTGAGCCACAGTTTAGTGAAACTAGCTATGGATTCAGACCTAAAAGAAGCGCACAAGATGCTATTAAGAAAAGTTGTGAATATGCGAATGAAGGTTATACCTATGTCGTAGATATGGACCTTGAGAAATTCTTTGATGTGGTAAACCAGTCTAAGATGATTGAGATAATCTCAAGAACAGTGAAAGACGGAAGAGTTGTATCGCTAATTAACAAACACCTTAAAGCAGGAGTAGTCGTAGACAAAAGGTTTGAAGAAACAGATATTGGACTAGCTCAAGGAGGAAATATCAGCCCATTATGCAGTAATATAATGCTAAATGAACTAGATAAGGAACTTGAAAAGCGAGGAATAAGATTTGTAAGGTATGCTGATGATATGCTACTATTTGCAAAATGCAAAAGGAGCGCAGAAAGGATTCTAGCAAATATTGTCCCATATATTGAGAATAAGTTAAAACTCAAAGTTAATAGAGAGAAAACATATGTATCATATATAGGGAAAATAAAATTTCTTGGATATGGCTTCTATCCTAGCAAAGCAGGCATTAAAGCCAGAGTGCATTCAAAAAGTATAGTTAAAATGAAAAATAGAATTAAAGAAATAACTGCTAGGAACAACGCTCTAGGTTACGAAAATCTTAAGAAAGAATTAAAAGAATACGTAACAGGATGGATAAATTATTTTAAACTGGCAGATATGAAAAACATACTTACTACTACAGACCAATGGTTAAGACGAAGAATAAGAATGTACATTTGGAAGAGATGGAAGAAGGTAAAAACAAGATATAAAATGCTTAGAAAACTTGGATTAAACCACAATAATGCTAGAAAGTATTCATGCACTAGAAAAGGCTACTGGCGTATAGCCAATAGCCAAATACTAAACTGCACTATAACCGATAAGAGGTTAAGAGATGCAGGTTATACATTTTTCTTGGATTATTATAAAACTGTAAGAGCATAAACTGAGGAACCGCCGTGTACCGAACGGTATGCACGGTGGTGGTGTGCTGTGAAAGTTGCAGCAATGATGAAGGTAGGCCCTTCGATAAGGACTGGACAGGCAGACTTATCAAACAACCCTAATGCTGCTGAGATAAAGAGTCTTGGTAGTGAGCGATTAGGGAAAAGACTATAAAAAAAAAAAAAAAATAGTCATGTAAGTTGCATGAAGATGAATGAAAGTGAACCATTGAAGAAGTATCATTAGCGTAAAGTGTTGTCAAAACTCGACTCTCACCACTAGCCGAGGACAAGGGTAGGAGAAACCTGAATACTGACTATCTGACAACTGGTATTAAGATGGCATGAGCATGCGACAGGCATTGCTGTGAAACACAGGAACTTGCACTAACAATGAGAAGTGAAAAGGCACAAGTCTCAGAAAGACGAGGCTGAAATAGCAAGGTGTAGTGCAGGGGCGGAACAATTCGTAGTATTGATGAAGTTGCTGTAATGGCAATGGAGAAAAGGGATTGTATCATTCAGCTTGAAAACATCTGACAACTGTCAGTAGGACAGGAGGAACAAATGAAAGAGAGCAAACCTTATGAAATATCAAAGCAAGTTGTTATGGAAGCATATAAGAAAGTAAAAGCTAACCGTGGTAGTGCAGGGATTGATGGAAAGGACTTTGAGCAGTTTGAAAAAGATCTCAAGGGAAATCTGTACAAAATTTGGAACAGAATGAGTTCTGGAAGCTACTTTCCTCCACCAGTAAAAGCGGTAGAAATACCAAAGAAAGCTGGTGGCACAAGAAGACTTGGAATTCCAACAATAGGAGACAGAGTGGCACAAATGGTAGCGAAAATGTATCTCGAACCGCTAGTTGAACCCATCTTCCATGAGGATTCCTATGGATATAGACCTCACAAGTCAGCAATAGAGGCAATAGGTAAAGCAAGGAAAATGTGTTGGAAATATGACTATGTCATTGAATTCGACATACGTGGATTGTTTGACAATATAGACCACGGACTGTTAATGAAGGCAGTCGGGATGCATACAAAACTAAACTGGCTAAAGCTTTACATCCAAAGATGGTTGACAACACCATTCATTCTGATGACAGGGGAAAAAGTTGAAAGAAATAGCGGAACCCCGCAAGGCGGTGTCATTAGTCCAGTTCTTGCAAATCTGTTCATGCACTATGTGTTTGATAAATGGATGGAAAGGAGTCATCCTAACTCTCCATTTGAAAGATATGCAGATGATGCAATTATACATTGTAGAACAGAAGCCGAAGCAAAGTGGATATTACATGAGTTAGAAATAAGGCTAATGGAGTGCAAATTAGAACTCCATCCTCTGAAAACAAAAATAGTTTACTGCAAGGATAAGGATAGGACGAAGGATTATGAAAATACAGAGTTTGAATTCCTGGGGTATTGCTTTAGAAGAATTTTCATAAAGGATAGAAACGGTAGATTACAGTTTAACTTTTTACCATCGGTAAGCAAGAAATCAGCAAAATCCTTCAGAGAGAAACTTAAGGGAATGGAGATTCACAAAATGACTGGTAGTAAGATTGAAATGATATCAGAATTGCTATCTCCAATGATACGAGGATGGATAAACTATTTCGGTAAATTTAACCCATCAGCGATGAATTATACAATGTTCTGTATCAATAGTAGGCTCACAAAATGGGCAATGTGCAAATACAAGCACCTAAGAGGTAGACAAAGAAGAGCAACAAAATGGATGAAAGAACTTGCGAAAAGAGAGCCTAACATGTTTCCACATTGGGCTCTCGGATTTATACCATAAGATGAATGATAAGAGCCGTATGAATCGAGAGATTCACGTACGGTTCCGTGAGAGCATTGAGGTGAAACTCCTGTTTGCTACTCGACTGAGAGGTCGCTGAATGAAATAATTATTCAGCTCCTACTCGATTGCAATTCATTGTTTATTATATTGAAGTTAAGGCATGGGGCCACATCATGACCTCCATGCCATTAAAATAATTATCATAGAAAGCTATTTACAGAAAAACTTTCACACTCTCGAATAATTATTCCTTATCTTCACTGTTACTCTTTTCAGGCTTAACCATGCATTTAATCATGTCAATTATTTGAGGTACTGTATCTACTATTTTATCGTATGTATTATCATGATCTACTGACAAAAGTCTTACATTGTCTTTAGTAGTAACAAGAAAAGCTACTGGTTTTACAGATACTCCAGCACCTGCTCCACCACCAAAGGGATTTTTGAAGTTGCTATCTACGTTATTCTTTGAACAGAATTCACTACCACCTGAAGCAAAACCAAAGGAAACTTTGGAAATAGGGATTATAAGTGATCCATCCTTGGATTCCACCGCTTCGCCCACAATGGTATTTACATCCACCATATCTCTTATATTTTCCATGGTAGCACGCATTAAGTTTTCAATTGGATGACCTTCCATTACTATGCCTCCTTAAATTTATTTTTTTCGTACAAAGGAAAATAAATATTAATATATATATAACATTTGCAATACTTACTAAAATTATACTTTTAGACTTCAAAATCAATATCTTATTTGTAAAGTCTGGGTATATAGTAAATTTGTATTTCTTTAAATTAAAATAAATGGATATAATAGGTGGCATAAATGCTGCTACACTGCTTATTATACCGTAAAATAAACCGGTATAAGCACAATCCTCGAAGCCATATTTAAACTGTAGGTTTTGAAATAAAAAAGGCTTAAACTTTGTATTTCTTAAAATTCTAATAAAACGCTTAATATCAAAGTTGTATTTGTCCTTTAAGTTTCTAATTGTTTTTTTACTTTTTATATAATTTCTATGCTTCTTTTTATTTAAAGGTAGTTTTATATGGTAGATATAAACTGCAATCATACTATTCGCATACTGTAGTGTAATAGAAACTGGCAGAGGTAAAAACAAAAATAATATCAAACCAATTAGTAACCAATTCATGGCAGAAACCTCTCTTATACTTTCTCTACAGCATAATTATTGACTGTTTTAAAAAGATTAATCAATAGTTAACATAATATTAATTATGTTATATAAATAATTAGGTTAATTTTCATAACTTTGTACAAAATAAGATAGTACACTTTTTCAAAGGAGTGATTACCAATGAAAAACAGATATATAATAATTTTATGTACATTACTATTTATAATTATGCAAAGTACTATGGTATTTGCATCAGCAGACAAGGTTCTAAAAATACCTGCAGTAGCAGCAATAGCTTATGATTGCACCGATAGAAAGGTTATTTATGAGAAAAATAGCGAAAGTGCTATTCCCATTGCTAGTACTACTAAAATCATGACGGCTTTAGTTGCATTAAATTATGAAAACTTAAATAAAAAGGTCGTAATAACTTCTAATGCAACAGCTATACGTGGGTCAACAGTAGGATATAAAAGGGGTGAGGAGATATCAATAAGAGAATTAGTTTATGGCTTGATGTTAAGATCTGGTAATGATGCTGCCATAGCCTTAGCGGAAGGGATTAGTGGGAGCATTGAACAATACGTATTAGTTATGAATGAATATGCATTACAGTTAGGATTGATAAATACACATTTTGATTTGCCTCATGGTCTTGATTGTCAAAATCACTATTCCACTGCTTATGACCTAGCAGTACTTACCTCAGAAGCCATTAAAAACCCTGAATTTTCAGCAATAGTTTCAACTAAAGATGCTGATGAAAAATTATTGAACTTTACTCGTTCCTATCACAATATTAATAAAGCATTATGGTTAATACCTGAAGCCACTGGTGTTAAAACAGGTTATACTGGCGGAGCTGGGAAGTGTCTTGTAACTTCGATACACCACAAAGGCAAAGACTACGTCATAGTAGTTCTAAATTGTTCAGATAGATGGAGTGTTACAAAAAAGATATATGACAATTATATTTCAATACAATAAAAGCAGCAAGAACCTAAAAGTAACTTGGGTTCTTGCTTTTTATTGTAGCAAAAACCCAGTGATTAAATATTTTAATAGTATAGTACAAAGGGAGGTAAAACCATGAGCTATGAAATATGGGATTGTATTGATGCTGGGAGTGAGTTTTGTCCATGCCATTTGGCAGAACAAGGTGAATGTTTATTATGTTCGCAATTAAATGGTAAAAACTTTTGTGATTGTTTGTGCTGGAAAGGTGTTTGTATTTATCAGGAGTTTATTTGGAATGGCAACAAGGCTAAGAGAATAAGAGAAAGTTATAATGCTGAAATATTAAAGGTAGAGGCCATAGAGAAGAAGATTTATATATTTACCCTAGCTCTACCTCAAAGACTAATAAAATCTCTACAGCATCCAGGAGCATATGTCTTTGTGAAAAAAGACTCCAATGATAACTTTTTCGATATACCAATTTCAGTTATGGATATTAATATAGACGATTCAACCTTAAAAATAGCTATTGAAATTAAAGGAATAAAGACAAAAAAATTAACTGATCTTAAAGAAAAGGACAACTTGATAATACGAGGACCTTATTGGAATGGCATTCATGGTGTTAGAAATATATTCAAAGCCAGGGATGGTAAGTGCTTACTTATTGCTAGGGGAATAGGGCTAGCTCCTATGGTTCCAGTATTAAAAAAGTTATATGGAAATGGTAATGAAATAATTGCTATTTTGGATTATAGCCCTTACAATACTAACTACGTTAAAGATTATTTAGAGCTTTGTAACGTTGAAGCTATTAATATGAAAATCATGGAAAAGGGCGAGTTAACTCAAGAGTTTATAGATGTTATGCTAAAAATATCAGGAGATGAAAAATTAAACCTTGTACATTGTGATGGAGCGGATAAAATGAGCCATGATATTCTTTCACTTTTATCTCAGGATATACCTTTCTCCTGCTGCAATAATGCAAAAATGTGCTGTGGAGAAGGCATATGTGGAAGCTGTGTGGTAAAAACCCAAGATAGAAAACAAAGACGTTTATGTAAGTTGCAGACAGAGGCTAAGTATATTTTGGAAGGGAGAAGATTATTTTGAAGGTAATAGTAATTGGAGCTGGATGGGCAGGATGTGCAGCTGCTATATCAGCAAAAAAAGCAGGAGCACAGGTGAAGCTATTAGAGAGAACAGATATGATTTTGGGCCTTGGCAATGTAGGCGGAATTATGCGAAATAATGGCAGATTTACTGCTGCGGAGGAGCTTATTGCACTTGGAGGTGGAGATCTAATAAAACTAACTGATGAAAATGCAAGACATAAAAATATTGACTTTCCTGGTCATAAACATGCTTGGTTGTATGATGTTAATAAAATGGAGGCCATTGTAGAAAAATATTTACTAAGTCTTGGAATTGAAATACACAAGTGTAAAAGAGTTATCGATGTGAAAATGAAGGATAATACCCTTTTAGGCATATATGATTCCAGCGGAGAGCTAATTGAAGGAGATGTTTTTATTGAAACTACCGGCTCTACTGGGCCCATGGGTAATTGCTTAAAGTATGGTAATGGCTGTTCTATGTGTGTACTAAGATGTCCCTCCTTTGGACCTAGGGTTAGTATTAGTGCCCGAGCAGGTATAGATGATCTTCAGGGTGAAAGGGAAGATGATATTTTGGGAGCTTTTAGTGGTTCCTGCAAATTATCAAAGGATAGCCTTTCTAAAAACATTATTAATGAACTAGAAGAAAAGGGTGTAATGGTAGTTAAAATTCCCGCTGAAGATATTAATTTAGAGAAATTAAAGTCTAAGGTGTGTCAACAATATGCCCTTAAAGAATTTGCAGAAAACCTAGTGCTATTAGATACAGGTCACATTAAAATGATGACCACCTACTACCCTCTTGATAAATTAAGAAAAATCTCTGGCTTTGAAAGTGCTAAGTATATTGATCCCTATGCTGGCGGTAAGGGTAATTCCATTCGCTACTTATCCGTAGCACCTAGAACTAATGATATGAAGGTAAAGGGAATAAACAACCTTTTTTGCGCTGGTGAAAAATCTGGGCTGTTTGTAGGTCATACTGAAGCAATAGCTACTGGTGCTCTGGCTGGTCATAATGCTGTCCGTTACTCTATGGGTATACCACTGCTTATTTTGCCAAAATCAACTGTCATTGGTGATATCATAGCCTACACTAATTATAAAATGATGACAAAAGAGGGGAGGCGCAACAGATACACCTTTGCTGGAGCTGAATATTTTAAAAGAATGCAGGAGCAAAATTTGTATTCAGTTGATAAAGAGGAAATCAATAAGAGAATTGATGGTGTAAATCTTAAGGGCATATTACAGCAGAATTTAATTTAAAGTGGGCGTTGCATGGCTAACAAGATAGTTAGTTATGCAACACCCATTTTTTATCAATAATTTCACTAGCAAATTTTAATATCTTATTGTAATTATAAAATGGTATACCTATTATAAATTACTTTATAAAAATCTCTAATTAAATTAACTTTATATTCCATTCCATCTTGTTTGATTTATTAGAATTGCTAAAAAGGTTTTTGTTATAAATTATTATATCTAGCCATTAAATAACACATAATACTTCTAAGAGGTGATAGTATGTTACTAATTAAAAATTGTACACTCTACAGTCCTAGATTCGAAAGTAAAAAGGATGTGTTATTATGTAGTGGTAAAATAATATATATAAGCTCCAACATAAATGTACCGGATAAAAATTTCCCAGATATTCATGTTATTGATGGAGAGCACTTAACAGCTGTGCCTGGTTTTATCGATTTACATGTACATATAACAGGCGGCGGGGGGGAGGGTGGTTTTACAACAAGGGTTCCTGAAATGCAGTTAACAGACTTTACAACCTGTGGCATTACAACCTGTATTGGACTATTAGGTACTGATGGAACCACCCGAAGTATGGCAGCACTTCTTGCAAAAGCACGAGCACTAGAATTAGAAGGAATAAGTACATTAGTTTGGACTGGATCCTACGAGGTTCCAACTAGAACAATTTCTGATTCTGCTAGAGGGGATATAATATTAATAGATAAGATTATAGGTATTGGTGAAATAGCTATTTCTGATCATAGAAGCAGTCACCCATCAGATGAAAGTATTGTTCATCTTGCTTCAGAAGCAAGAGTAGGTGGGCTTTTATCTGGGAAATGTGGAATTCTTCACGTGCACATTGGTGACGAAGCTTTAGGCCTTAAGCCCATTATAGAGGTAATTAAAAAGACTAACCTCCCCTATGATACCTTCCTGCCAACTCATATAAATAGAAAGAAGAAGTTATTTATAGAAGCTGTAGAATATTGCAAAATGGGTGGGTATGTTGATATAACCACTGGAATAGTTCCAGAAGGGGATGATGCTATGTATGCAGCGGATTGCTACAATATCCTTCTTCAAAATAATATTGACCCTGAACATATAACTATGAGCTCAGATTCAGGTGGCAGTATGCCTATTTTTAATGAGAAGGGTAAGCTTATTAAGTTTGGTATAGCTAAGCCAAGTACATTTCTAGATACACTTAAAAGAGCGAGAGATAATAACATAGATTTAGAATCAGCCTTGATGCCATTTACAGCTTCACCAGCTAAATTATTAAAGCTTATAGGCAAAGGTGAAATTAAAGAGGGTATGGATGCAGATATCCTACTGCTAGATGAAAATCTGCAAATACATACCACAATATGTAAAGGTGAAGTAATGATAGAAAATTATAAAATAATGAAATGCGGAATATTTGAAAATCCTCACTAAAAATTCCTGCTGCTATAACGATAATGAAATGGGGATTATTAGTTTAGGAGGACAGTATTTATGAAAGATTGTTTGCAGCTAATCAGTAGTAAGGAATTTATGCATTATGATGAAATGTATAAGATAGTTGACTTTCTAAATAAAAATTTATCAGATTATGATATAGCCTTTGGTGTAGCAGAAAAGGATGGAAAGTCTATCATTAGTATTTATAAAGAAAAAGACTAAATTCATAAAATAATGAAAGAATCATTGAATCATGGTTCATTAGATGTTAAAATGAAATAAATATTTCATTTTTTGGGGGAAAAGAATCGAGGGGTGAGTTAAATGGAAGAGATAAAACAAGATTTAATGAGAACTATTCAAATGAAGTTTCCAAGGCTTAGCAAAGGCCAAAAACTCATAGCAGAATATATTCTCAAGCATTATGATAAGGCAGCCTTCATGACTGCAGCTAAATTAGGAAATAGTGTAGGTGTCAGTGAATCTACAGTAGTAAGATTTGCCAATGAGCTAGGGTTTAGCGGATACCCAAGGCTTCAGAAGGCATTGCAGGAACTTATTAAGAACAAGCTTACAACTGTTCAGAGAATTGAGCTCTCAAATGATTTCGTAAGTGAAGAGTCTGCACTTAAAGGTGTACTTAAATCTGATATGGAAAATATCAGAGCAACTCTAGAGAAAATTAACCAGAAAACCTTTGAGGATGTTGTAAATTCAATTTTTGAGGCAAAGAGAATATATATAATTGGCCTTAGAAGTTCCACTGCACTGGCAGATTTTCTAGGCTTTTATCTTAATTTAATACGAGAGAATGTCAAAATTGTCACCTATGGCATGAGTGATATTTTCGAACAGATGATAAATATCAGTGAAGACGATTTAGTTATAGGTATTGGCTTCCCACGATATGCTGCTAGAACTATTGAAGCTCTTAATTTTGCTCAAAGCAGAGGAACAAAGGTGGTTGCTATTACAGATAGCCTACTTTCTCCATTAGCTTCAAAGGCAGATTATACACTAATAGCTCAAAGCAATATGGCATCTTTCGTAGACTCCCTTGTTGCTCCTATGAGCGTAATAAATGCTTTGATTATAGCAGTAGGTATGAGAGAAAAGGTAAAGATTTCAAATACCTTCTCTAATTTAGAAAGTATTTGGCAAGAATACCAAGTATATTCTTATAAAGAAAAGGAATAAATAAGAGGATTAATTTCCTCTTAATATTTTTGCAGATTTTTTTCACAAAAAGAAGGATTATTGCAGTCAATATAGAATATAATATGGTGTAAAAGCAATTTAATATGCATAATAAAAATAAAATGAAGAAAAATATTTCATTCAGGAGGTTTTATCATGGCAAAAGAAAGACTAAGTGCAAAGATGTACATTGAAAACGTTCTCGAGAACGTTAAGAAGAGAAACGCTGCTGAGCCAGAGTTCATTCAAGCTGTTGAGGAAGTTCTGCTATCTTTAACACCTGTTTTGGAGAAACACCCAGAGTACATTGATGGAAACTTACTAGAAAGATTCTGCGAACCAGAAAGACAGATTATGTTCAAAGTTCCATGGGTAGATGATAATGGTAATGTTCAGGTTAATCGTGGTTTTAGAGTTCAGTTTAATGGAGTAATTGGACCATACAAGGGAGGATTAAGATTCCATCCTTCTGTATATATAGGAATTATAAAATTCCTTGGATTCGAACAAATACTTAAGAACTCCTTAACAGGTCTTCCAATAGGCGGAGGTAAAGGTGGTTCTGATTTCGATGCAAGAGGAAAGTCAGATGCAGAAATCATGAGATTCTGTCAAAGCTTTATGACAGAGTTATATAGACATATAGGACCTGATGTAGACGTACCAGCTGGAGATATCGGAGTTGGTGCAAGAGAAATAGGCTATTTATATGGCCATTACAGAAGAATAAGAGGAGCATTTGAAAACGGTGTTCTTACTGGAAAAGGATTAAGCTACGGTGGAAGCTTAATAAGACCAGAAGCTACAGGCTTTGGAGTTACTTATTTCTGTCAGGAAATGTTAAAGCATGAAGGAACAGATTTTAAAGGAAAAACTGTTGCAGTATCAGGCTTTGGTAATGTTGCTTGGGGCGTATGCCAAAAGGTTTCCGATTTAGGTGGAAAAGTTGTTACTCTTTCCGGCCCAGATGGATACATTTATGATCCAAATGGAGTAACTGGTGAGAAGATAAATTACATGGTACAAATGTTAAAAGAAAATAAAGGCGCTAGAGTTCAGGATTATGCTGATAAGTATGGAGTTGAATTCCATGCAGGCGAAAAGCCATGGAATGTAAAGGTTGATATAGTAATACCATGTGCAACTCAAAATGATATACATCTAGAGCACGCAAAACAAATCGTTGCTAATGGAGTTAAATACGTTTGTGAAGCTGCAAATATGCCATGTACAAATGAAGCTGTTCAATACTTCTTAGCAAATGGTATTATCGTAGGACCAGCAAAAGCTGCTAATGCAGGTGGAGTTGCTACTTCAGCTCTTGAAATGTCACAAAACAGCATGAGACTTTCTTGGAGTGCTGAAGAAGTAGATGCTAAACTTCATGGAATTATGATTAACATCTACAATAACTGTAAGAATGCATCAGAAACCTATGGGTTTGGATATAACTTAGTAGCTGGAGCAAACATTGCAGGCTTTGTAAAAGTTGCAGAAGCTATGCACGCTCAAGGAAATTATTAATAAACTTTAAAAGGGAGCCTTCGGGCTCTCTTTTTATTATTCAAATTACTATTATAGCTTGAATAAATTATCATTGTATATTAAATTATAATAGTAGATGAAAAGGTGGTGACTCCACATGAGTAAAGTTATTGTAATAGGTGCTGGTCCAGCAGGGATGATGGCTGCTATTTCAGCATCAAAAAACCATAAGGTTATATTGATAGAGAGAAATGAAAAAATAGGCAAGAAGCTTTATATTACAGGAAAGGGTAGATGTAATGTCACTAACGCTAAGGACATCTCAGAGTTTTTCGACTACATACCTGTAAACCCTTCTTTCTTATACAGTTCTTTATATTCCTTTACAAATTTAGATACCATCAATTTTTTAGAAAAAGCTGGAGTTAAGTTAAAGGTTGAGAGAGGTGACCGTATTTTTCCTGAAAGTGACAAGTCCTCAGATATTATTCAAGCCTTTAATAGAGAACTAAAAAAGAATAATATAGAGATTATTTATAATACAAGAATAGTTAAATTCAACAATGATGGAAATATTATCAAAAGTGTCGTTACCTCTAATAATAATTTAATTATTGGAGATTACTTCATCCTGTGCACTGGTGGAAAATCCTATCCCCTGACAGGTTCAACTGGTGATGGATATAAATTAAGTAGTGATTTAGGGCATAATATAATAACACCTAAACCAGCTTTAGCTCCCATTGAAATAATAGAGGATTGGGTGAAGGAGCTTCAAGGCCTCTCTCTAAAAAATATTGAGATTAATCTGCTCAAAAATGGCAAAACTGTTTACACTACCTTTGGCGAAATGTTATTTACCCATTTTGGCATATCAGGACCTATAGTATTGACTGCTAGTGGCTATGTGAATAAATTCAAACCAGAGGCATTAAGTATAAATTTAAAGCCAGCATTGTCTAAAGATGAGTTAGATCAGAGAATTCAAAGGGATTTCAAGAATAATTTAAATAAAGATTTTAAAAACTCATTAAATGAAATACTGCCGCAAAGGTTAATAGATACCGTGGTTAAGCTCAGTGAAATTGATGAAAATAAAAAGGTTAACTCCATTACCAAAGACGAAAGAAAAAAGCTGGTTGAATTACTGCAAAACCTACCTATGACTATTAAAGGTCTTAGGAAAATTGAAGAGGCTATAGTTACCTCTGGTGGAATTGACGTTAAAGAAATAGATTCTTCTACTATGAAGTCTAAATTAATAGATAACCTCTACTTTGCTGGAGAATTAATAGATGTAGATGGTTTTACTGGTGGTTTCAATATTCAAATTGCATTGTCTACAGGTTATCTAGCTGGTTTGAGAGTAGGTGAGAAATAGATAAAAATTCTTTAACAAATAATGATATTTCAATTCCTGTATATCTTGGTAAGGCAAAAGCCTTAAGACCAGATTTATTTTGTGAAAAATAGAGGATTTTAATCAGTGTTATAGAATATAATAAAGATGTAAGTATTTTTATCTCATAACTATTCATACTTATGCTGGCTCTTCTCTTAGTTCTAGAAAAGGGTAGTTGTTTTATTTTTTAATATTAACTTGATGGACAACTTAATATTAAAGAATACATATTGGCAAAGAATTATATCAAAAGTTTAATAAAGGAAGGTTTTTATGTTGGAAGTAACACTTTCACCAAATGCAGGTTTCTGTTTTGGAGTAAAGCGTGCAGTAGAAGAAGCAGTAAAGGCAAAGGATAACTGCAACAGTAAAATATATACTCTTGGCCCTCTAATACATAATGAGGATGCAGTGAATAATCTTATATCAAAGGGTATATTCCCAATTGAATTTAAGGATATAGACAATCTACATAGTGGTGATATCATCATTATAAGATCTCATGGTGTGACCCCTGAGATAATTAATAAGTTGCATGAAATGAAGCTTACTGTCGTAGATGCCACTTGTCCTTATGTAACTAATATTCAAAAAAAGGTCCAAAAATATTATAATCTTGGATATCATATTATAATTGTAGGTGATGAAAACCATCCAGAAGTAATAGGAATAAATGGCTGGTGTAATAATTCTGCTTTTATTTCTAAGGATGGAAATAATCTGCTAAACCCTCCAAGGAAGGTTTGTGTACTATCCCAAACGACAGAAAAACAAGCAAATTGGGAAAGAGTAATGAACAAAATTTCAGCTTACAGCAAAGAAATTGTTGCTTTTAATACAATTTGTAGTGCAACGGAAATACGGCAAAGGGAAGCAGCTGAAATTGCACAACAGGTTGAGCTTATGGTGGTTATAGGTGGAAAACACAGCTCCAATACCACTAAATTATATGAAATTTGCAAAAGATATTGTGATAACACCATTCATGCAGAGAGTGCAAAGGATATTCCTTTTAGCATACTAAATAATATTAATAAAATAGGTATAACAGCAGGCGCTTCAACACCTGATTGGATTATAAAGGAGGCAATACAGAAAATGATGGAAACAAATAATACAGAAATTAATGAGCTACAGGAATACATGGATGCTCACACTATTTCAATAAAAGTAGGTGAAATTATTGAAGGAAAGATAATTTCTCTAAATGAAAAAACTGCTTTTGTAAATATAGGTTATAAAGCTGATGGAATCCTACCTAAAGAAGAGGTTTCAATGGATGAAAACGTAAAGCTTACAGACATACTTAAGGTTGGAGATGTAGTAGCTGTAAAAATTATCAGTAGAAGAAACGATGATGGATATGTAGTTTTATCAAGAATAGAAATGGAAAGAGAAAAATACTACTCAAATTTAAAAGAAGCTTTTGAAAATGGTGAAAATGTAAATGTTCTAGTAAAAGAATCTGTAAAAGGCGGCCTAGTATGCAGCTATAACGGAGTGAGGGTATTTCTACCAGCATCACACGTCGAACTACAGCATGTGGAAAACCTAACATCCTATATAGGAAAAACATTTGAAGTAAAGATAATAGAATTTAGTGAAAAAGGCAGAAGTACTAAGATAATAGCCTCTAGGAGACTTCTATTAAAGGAAGCTCAGAAAAAGAGGGAGGATGAAGCATGGGGAACCATTGAAACAGGAGATGTTATATCTGCAGAGGTTAAGAGATTAACTGATTTCGGTGCTTTCCTTGATGTAAAGGGTGTAGATGGACTACTTCACGTTTCTGAAATGTCTTGGAACCGAATAAATAATCCAAAGGATATTTTAAAAGTAGGAGACAATGTTGATGTAAAGATAATTGATATGGATAAAGAAGCCAAAAAATTATCTTTAAGCATAAAGGCTCTGTCAGAAAATCCATGGAACAATGTAGAAGAAAAATATCCAGTAGATAATATAGTGTTGGGTAAAGTTGTAAGATTTGCAGCCTTTGGTGCATTCGTAGAATTAGAACCTGGAATAGACGGCCTTGTGCACATATCCCAAATTGCCCATAAGCACATAGAAAAACCTCAAGATGCTCTCCAAATAGGAGAACAGATTAAAGCAAAAATTTTAGATGTTAATAAAGATAAGAAGAAGATATCTCTAAGCATAAAGGAAGTTAATCAAGCCTAATAGAGATATATTGAAGAAATATAGATGCATGTTTAATTACTTCATGCATTTATATTTTTTTATAAGAAAATTATAAAATATTTATTAGATAGCATACAATTATAGAGTAAAATAAAGATAAATAGAATTATACTAGAATATTTCAAAAATATAGCTAATAATATTGACTTTTTCGCTATATTTGATAAAATTTAATTTGTTATAATACATTAAAAGGAGGCAAAGGGTAAATGAATACATTGGGACGCCATATTTTAGCAGAAATCTACGGATGTGATTCTGATATTTTAAATGATAAAGAAGCAATAGAAAAAATTATGGTAGAATCTGCATTAAAGGCAGGGGCCGAAGTAAGGGAAGTTGCATTTCATAAATTCAGTCCTGTAGGAGTAAGTGGAGTGGTAATAATTTCCGAATCGCACCTAACCATTCATACTTGGCCGGAATTAGGCTATGCCGCTGTTGATGTATTTACCTGTGGAGATAAAATCAACCCTTGGGATGCATGTAATTATATGACTGAATTATTTAAGGCTAAGAATATGACAGCCACAGAAGTTAAAAGAGGAATATTCGAGCAGCCTGTTTCTGTTAAAGCATCAAACACATAAAAAGACCACGTCGGTGGTCTTTTTATTTTTAACCTTCTTTTTTCATTACACTTTGCATATAATTAATTAGCATTAATAGGAGGGTTATATCCATGGAAAAATGCTCTAGAATTGAGGAAATTTCCATAAAAGAAAAAAATATTTTAAATGATGTTATGAGTTATTATGACTATAGAGTGATAAACTTTTATAAATGTAGAAGTGCCTATAAGGTTGAAACTGACTGTGGATTTCTTTGCTTAAAGAGGATGCGGCGCGGAGCTCAAAAGGTAGCAAATGGATATTATCTCGTTGAACAATTGCATAATATAAATTTTACTAATGTAGCAAGTTATATACTAACCAAAAATGGTGATTATTGTGTTAAAAAGAAGCAATATATATTTTATCTTACACAATGGCTTAGTGGTGAAGAATGTACTATAAACAGTATAGAGGAGGTTGTAAGATGCGCTGAACTGCTAGCACAATTTCACACTGCAGTTAAAAAAATAGATATATCTCCGTTAAAAATTGATAGCAATTTAAAAAATTGGCCTCATATTTTTTCTTCAAATTTAGCAGACTTAGAAAAATTTAAATATATTATTGAGAAAAAAATAATAAAGCATGACTTTGATAAAGCATTTTTATCATATATTGATAGTTTTTATCAGAGAGGATTAACAGCTCTTAATTTCCTTAACCGCTCAAAGTATTATTCTATTTCTAGAAGTGCTAGAAATAAACATACCATTTGCCATGATAGTTTTTACTATCAAAACATCTTAAAAGATGGCGATAAATACTATATAATAGATTTAGATAGTATAATAATAGACTTACAGGTTAACGACTTAGGAAAGTTCATCAGAAGGCTTATGTATCGCAAGGAGTTTTCCTGGGATTTTGAAGTAGCAAGACAGATTATCGAGGCCTATAGAAAAATAAATGAGGTCTCATATCATGAACTTGAGATAATGTTAGCTTTGATCGTTTTTCCGCATAAATTCTGGAAACTAGGGAAAAAGAGATATTTTAAAAACAAACACTGGGGTGAACAAAAATATATACACAAACTAGATAAAATTATAATGTTTAATGAAGCACAAGATTTATTTCTTAGGGACTATATGCTTTATATACAAAATTATGATTCTCAATAAAAATCTGGCCCATATCTAATAAGCGTTGTATACACGAGGGAGTACTTATGTATAAGGTAGAACATTTAAAGAAAAAATCTCTTTCAAAATTAATAATATTTTTAAATACTTCTTATAAGGACTGCAATAAAAATACGGATTTTATTGATACTTATAACGATATCAATTTTTTAAGCAAAAGGAAGCTTAGAAAGCAGGTATATATATTCTATGAGAATCAGCATATCAAAGGATTTTTATGGTTTGAAAGAGAAGGGGAGAGAGAAATTCTAATAAAGGATATAATACTTCCTTCATTCATTGATAACTATAAGAATTTTGTAACAAAAAAACTTAACAAGTATGATGGAATTAATTTAATATACAATTCTAATATAATGGATAGGTTAATTAATTCTTATCCAAGTTATATAAAGAATACGGCTACAGTAGAGTTAGAGTTTTGTTTAGACGTATATGAAATTCCAAACCATTATGACAATTCTATTAAGTATGAAGTTTTAAAAAAAGGGGTACAGGAAGACTTAAGATGTAAGTTGCAAAATGAAATATTTAGCTCAAACAAGAGAATCCCGCTTAGTGTGGAGGATATTAAAGAAGATGAAAAGCAGAGTTATTATCTTAATGATATGGCCATTTTATTAAAAAAGAATGAAGTATACATAGGATATGGACAAATTATCAAGGATAAAGATAAAGGTATACCACTAATAGTAAATTTCGGAATATTACCTCAGTATAGAGGATTAGGTTATGGCAAATCATTCTTATTTTATTTAATGACCCTTGCAAAGGAAAAAGGGTATGAAAGTATAAAAATCAAGGTAGATAAGGATAATATACCTGCATATAATCTTTATACTAGATGTGGTTTTATGACAAAAAGAGAAACTCATAACTTAACATTAATATAAAAAGGTGAGTAAAAACTCACCTTTTTATTATCTATTCATATATTTGTTTAAAGCTTTAGCAAATATGTCCATTGCATCTGTAAGATCATCACAGTTTAAGCAATAGGACATTCTTATTTCATTTTTCCCTAAGCCAGAAGTTGCATAGAAGCCTTCTGCTGGAGCAAACATAACTGTTTTATTATTATAAGAGAACTCAGTTAGCATCCACTTTGCAAAATCCTCTGCGTCTTCAATAGGCAACTTAACCATGATATAGAAAGCACCTGTAGGCTTTTCGCATATAACTCCAGGGATAACTGATAATGCATTGTACATTATATTTCTTCTATTTTCGTATTCAGCTTTTACTTCTTCAAAGTACTTTTCTGGAGTATTTATAAGGTTTGCTGCTGCTACCTGCTCTATAGTTGGGACACAAAGTCTTGACTGGCATAATTTTAGTATTTCATGAATTAACCCTTTGTTCTTAGAAGCTACTAGTCCTATTCGAGCACCACAAGCACTGTACCTTTTTGAAATACTGTCAATTAAGATTACTCTATCTAGTATATCAGTCATATATAATGCAGAGGTGTATTTAAGATTGTCATAGACAAATTCACGATATACTTCATCTGCTATTATATAGAGATCATGCTCCTTCGCAATGTCACTGAGCATTTCAATTTCTTCCTTAGTGTACACAACGCCTGTAGGGTTGCCTGGATTAGATATAAGTATTGCTCTTGTTTTATCAGTAATCTTTGATACTATTACTTCCTTTTTAGGTAAGTGGAAGCCTTCCTCAGCCTTAGTTATAAATGGGGCTATATTCACGCCTGCAAGGTCTGTAAAACTATTATAATTGGTGTAGAAGGGTTCTGGAATAATAACCTCATCACCAGGATCACAAATGGCCATAAGAGCAAATAATATTGCTTCACTTCCGCCATAGGTAATCATTATCTCATCCTTATCAAATTCTACATTCCACTTCTTATAGTATTCAATAAAGCTGTCTATAAGGTTGTCTATTCCTTGAGAATTAGCATATTTTAGAACAGATTCATCAAAATTTCTAATTCCCTCGAAAAATGTGTCTGGAGTTACAATATCAGGCTGTCCAATATTTAAATGGTAAACCTTAACTCCTTTTTTCTTTGCTTCTTCTGCATAAGGTGCTAGCTTTCTAATTGGTGAAAACTGCATGTTTTGAATACGATTTGATATGTGCATTTGAATTCCCCCTTTAAAGTCAATCAATAAAATATATTATCTGTTGGTATATAGGAAGCATTATTAAAGATGTGACAGCATTCTTTATCCTTCTTATTAAAATAACTTCTCTCTCCAACACAGTTACAACGAGTTTCTTTATCCTTTTCTTTTTCACTTTGTTCATCATAGAGTTTTGCATTATACATATAAATACCTCCTTTTAGGTTATTATCTCCTAAAAAGAGTATTTCTATTATGAAACTATAAAGGATTATTTATAATAAGTTTTAAGTACCTTACCTAATCTTTCAATACCAATTATAATTTTTTCTTCTGACATGTTAGAGTAATTTAGCCTAAAGTGATTTTTATGACCTCCGTTAGGGAAGAAAGAACCACCAGGTACAAAAGCAACTTTTTCCTTCAAAGCTTCTTCTAATACTACTGCAGCATCTAAATCTTCTCTAAGCTCTACCCAAGTAAATAATCCTCCCATAGGTCGGGTAAATTTAATTTCTTTGGGGAAATGCTTTTCCATGCCCTCAATCATCAGGTCTCTTCTTTTTCTGTATACATTTCTTATATTTAGAATATGCTCATTTAAATCATATTTCTCCATAAAATTAGCAGTGATTCTCTGATCCATACTACTACACTGCAAATCTGCACCTTGCTTTATTATTACATACTTTTGAATTATTTCTTCGCTGGCGCAAATCCACCCAATTCTAAGTCCAGGACAAAAGGTCTTAGAAAAGGTTCCTAAATGAATAACTAATCCATCTTTATCAAAGCTCTTAACTGAAGGATTTCTTTCACCTTCAAACATCAATTCGCTATATGGACAATCTTCTAAAATTGGTACAGAATATTTAGTGGCAATGTCTACTAGTCTTTTTCTTCTATCTACTGACATAGTCTTTCCAGTCGGATTCTGAAAATCTGGAATGGTATAGATAAACTTAGCATTTTTGTGCAGTTCTAGAGCCTTTTCCAGCTCCTCCATGATCATACCATTATCGTCCATCGGTATTTCTACAAACTTCGGCTGATAGGCCTTAAATGCATTTATGGCACCAAGATAGCTTGGACTTTCACAAATTACCACATCATTTTTATCTAGAAAAAGTTTTCCGGAAAATTCTAGCCCCTGCTGTGATCCACTGGTAATCATTATGTTGTCTATGGAAACGTTTATATTTGCAGGCTGCATTCGCTGTTCTGCGATGGCCTTGCGTAGAGGAATATAACCTTCAGTAGTGCTGTATTGAAGTGCTGCTCTACCTTCCTTAAGAATAACTTCTGAACTGACCTTCTCCAATTTTTCAATGGGGAATAGCTCTGGCGCTGGTAATCCTCCTGCGAAAGATATAATATCTGGTCTCTCTGTCAATTTTAAAAGCTCTCTTATTTCTGATGCTTTAATGGAAGAAATTCTTTCAGAGAAACGTAAACTCATATAATACACCCCCAAAATAAAGTGAAGCCTTTTAAGCTTTCTATTACATTTATATTCTACATATCACATCAAAATCCTTCTTTTTGTTGTGGTTAATGAATTTTAAATTTCATATATAATCATCATATGTTTATAAAATGTCAATTAATATACAATTATTCATGATTTATAATAATTTACACGTCATATACCTTTATAATGAAAACACTATATAAAAATGCCCTTTTAAATTAATACTAATTTATATATAATTAGTATGATAAACAAAAAAGAGGAGATATAAAAATGAACAATAAGTTAAAGCACTATTATATAGAGACTTGGGGTTGCCAAATGAATGAGGAGGATTCGGAAAAATTATCTGGTATGCTTAAAAGTCTTGGATATAGCAGGACAGATATGCGAAATTCTGCTGATATAATTATTTTTAATACTTGCTGCGTAAGAGAAAATGCAGAGCTAAAGGTATACGGGAACTTAGGTGAATTAAAGAAGTTAAAGAGAGAAAATCCCGACTTAGTAATTGCTGTATGTGGATGTATGATGCAGCAGGAGGGAATGGCTGATAGTATTATTAAAAAATACCCTCATGTAGATATTATATTTGGTACTCACAATGCATATAAGTTTCCTGAATATCTAAGCAGAGCAAAGCAGGAGGGTAAATCAATAATTGAAATTTGGAATAAAGAAGAGGAAATAGTAGAAGGTGTACCTGTAGATAGAGAAAGCTCGATAAAGGCTTTTGTAACTATAATGTATGGCTGCAATAACTTCTGCACCTATTGTATTGTACCTCATGTAAGAGGAAGAGAGAGAAGTAGAAGATCTGAAGATATAATAGAAGAAATAAAATCCTTAGTTAAAAATGGATATAAGGAGATTACCTTGCTTGGACAAAATGTCAATTCCTACGGCAAGGGCTTAGAAGAAAATATAGATTTTTCAGGTTTGCTAAGGAAAGTAAACAAGGTAGAGGGCCTAGAAAGGGTAAGATTTATGACCTCTCATCCAAAGGATTTTTCAGACAATCTTATCAGTGCCATAAAGGAATGTAACAAGGTATGTGAGCAGATACATCTACCCGTTCAAAGTGGCTCAAGCAGGGTTTTAAAACTAATGAATCGCCACTATGATAGGGAAGGCTATCTTAATGCAATTAGAAAGCTTAAATCAAAAATTCCAGACATTGCAATAACTACTGACATAATAGTTGGATTTCCAGGGGAGACAGAAGAGGATTTTGAACAAACTTTATCACTGATAGAAAAAGTAGAATATGATTCAGCCTTTACCTTTATTTACTCAAAAAGAAAGGGTACTTCTGCTTATGAAATGGAAGAGCAAATACCTGAAGCTTTAAAGCATGAAAGATTTAATAAATTAGTAGAAACTGTGAATGAAATATCTGCAAGAAAAAATAAAGAATACGAAAATAAAATTGTAGAAGTACTAGTAGAGGGAACAAGTAAAAATAATGCTGACAAACTGATGGGAAGAACTCGTACTGGTAAACTAGTTAATTTTACCGGCAATGCTAATAATATAGGCAAACTTGTTAAGGTAAAAATAATTGAGGCATTGTCCTTTTCACTAAATGGGGTGGAATGCTAGCTTAAATCATCTCATATAAAAGCTAATTTAAAGGCTTTTATATGAGATTTTTAACAGGAGGATACATAGATGGGGATAACACCAATGATGCAGCAGTACTTAGAAATTAAAAGAAAATATGAAGACTGTATTATCTTCTTTAGATTAGGTGATTTTTATGAAATGTTCTTTGAAGATGCTAAAACCGCTTCAATAGAGCTAGAATTAACGCTAACTGGAAGAGATTGCGGCTTAGAAGAGAGAGCACCTATGTGCGGCATACCGTATCATGCTGCAAATAGCTATATAGGTCGTTTAATAAATAAGGGTTATAAAATTGCTATTTGCGAGCAATTAGAAGATCCAGCTTTGGCTAAAACCATTGTGAAAAGGGATGTTATAAAAATAATTACTCCTGGTACATATACAGATGAGAATTATCTAGAAGAAGAAAAAAACAATTATATTATGTCATTATACTTTGATGACATGGAAGGTATTTTTGCACTATCCTTTATAGATATTTCTACTGGAGAATTTCTATGTACTCAGGTTATACAAAATATGGATACCACTATAAATGAAATAAGTAAATATAACGTAAGAGAAATGATTTGTAGTGATAATGTTCCCTCGGAGCTTATTATAAGCATCAAAGAAAAATTCACTTTAATAATAACTACATATAATCTGGCATACTTTAGTGAAACCTCTCAAGAAGACATAGAAGCTCATTTCCAAAGTCTTCGTAATGTAAAATTTACAAAGGCAATGGAGCAAAGCTCAAGAGGATTAATCAGGTATCTGCATTATGCTCTGAAAAATTCACTATCACATATTACAGCTGCAGAAGTATATTCTGTGGTAGATTATATGATAATGAATTATAATACCAGAAAAAATTTAGAGCTTACTGAAAGCCTAAAGGATTTTCAAAAAAGAGGCTCTCTTTTATGGGTCCTTGATAAAACAAGTACTGCCATGGGCAGCAGACTAATAAGAAAATGGATTGAACAACCCCTTATCAACAAAAAAGCCATAGAAGAAAGATTAAGTTCCATTGAGGAACTTATAGATAATATTTCATTGGAGGAGGAGCTGCAGGAGCTCTTAAAAGGCATCTATGATATAGAAAGAATTGCAGGTAAGGTTTCAACAAACAATGTGAACCCTAGAGAGCTAATTTCTCTAAAGCAATCCTTGCAAAGATTACCTCTTATAAAGGAATGTCTAAGTAGATTTGAGGCACCTGAAATTGCAGGATTCTACGATAAAATAGATCTGATGGAGGATATGACTAGGCTATTAGATGGAGCCATTGATGACAATCCTTCTATTTCTTCAAAAGAAGGGAACATAATTAAGAGCGGATACAATTCTACGGTAGATGAGCTTAGACTTGCAAAATCCAGTGGAAGACAGTGGATTGCTGCCCTAGAAGCTAAGGAGAGAGAACGAACTGGCATCAAATCCTTAAAAGTAGGCTATAATAAGGTATTTGGATACTACATAGAAATAACTAATGCCAATTTAGCTCTTTCACCTGAGGATTATACAAGAAAACAAACTCTATCAAATGCAGAGAGATTTATAACTCCAGAGCTAAAGGAGATGGAGTATAAGATATTAGGGGCAGACGACAAGTTGAAGGCCTTAGAATATGAAATATTTTCTGAGGTTAGAGAATATATAGAGAGCAATGTGCAAAGGATTAAAAATACCGCTCAAGTATTAGCTGTATTAGATTGTCTTTGTGCATTAGCAAGTACAGCCCTATATAACAATTATACAAAGCCAACCATTAATACTGATGGAATAATACACATTAAAGCTGGCCGTCACCCCGTGGTGGAAAGAGTTCTCCCACCTGGTACCTATGTAAATAATGATGTGTATATGGATAAAGAAAATTCTCAGCTCCTCCTAATCACAGGTCCCAACATGGCTGGTAAATCCACATATATGAGACAAATTGCCCTTATAACCTTAATGGCACAAATGGGAAGTTATGTGCCAGCTGAATATGCAAATATCTCTATATGTGATAAGGTTTTTACTAGGATTGGTGCCTCAGATGACTTAGCCTCTGGTAAGAGTACTTTTATGGTGGAAATGTGGGAAGTATCTAACATATTACACAATGCAACACCAGACAGTTTGGTGCTACTAGATGAAGTAGGCAGAGGAACAAGCACCTATGACGGCTTAAGTATTGCCTGGTCCGTTATTGAATATATTTGCGGAATGGATAAGCTTAAATGTAAAACACTTTTTGCTACTCATTACCATGAGCTAACTGCTCTAGAGGACAGCATAAGTGGAGTTAAAAACTTTTCTATTGCTGTAAAAGAAGTGGGCACTGAAATAGTCTTTCTAAGAAAGATAGTTCCAGGAGGAGCAGATCAATCCTATGGTATAGAGGTAGCAAAGCTTGCAGGCTTACCAGAACAAGTGCTTAATAGGGCTAGAGAATTATTAAAGACCCTAGAAAAAGAAAAAAATACTAAGACTGAGGAAAAGTATATAAAAGGCAAAAAAGAAAATGCAATGTTACGTGAAGCTGCTGTAGATCATAGCGGAATTGTGCAAATGAATTTTACTGATATAGAAAGAGATAATTTAATAAAATCCATAAAGGACATCGACTTATATAATTTGACTCCTATGGAGAGTATGAATATGCTATATGAGCTAATAAAGAGGTGTAAAAACCTTTAGCCAGGCTCTAAAGGGGAGAAATAATATTGAAAAGGATAATCGAATTAACTGAAGAAACAAGTAATAAGATTGCTGCAGGAGAGGTAGTAGAAAGACCATATTCTGTTGTAAAGGAATTAGTTGAAAATAGCTTAGATGCAGGTTCTAACCATATTACCATAGAGATAGAAGAGGGTGGACAAAAACTAATAAGAGTTACCGATGATGGAAATGGAATTCATCCTGATGATGTGGCCAGGGCCTTTTTCCCACATGCAACCAGTAAAATTGGAAGCCTTGAGGATATATATAAACTTCATACCTTTGGTTTTCGTGGAGAAGCTTTGGCAAGTATAGCATCTGTTTCATATACTACTTTAACCTCAAGATGTGAGGATTTTGATATAGGGAAGAAGATTAGTCTTGGTGGAGGAAGGGTAATAGACTTTCAAGATGCTGGGTGTAATGTAGGAACCATAGTTGAGGTGAAGGATTTATTCTATAACGTCCCTGCTAGGCTAAAATTTCTTAAATCCTCTCAAAGAGAAAGTGCTTTGATATCTGACATCATTGGCAGATTAGCACTTGCTAACCCACAGGTATCCTTTAAGCTCTTTAATAATAAAAAGCCTATTATTAACACTTATAGGACAGAAAATATAATAGATACAATCAAAAGCATATATTCAAAGGAAACAGCTAATAATTTAATTAAGTTTGAACAGCATAGTGATACCTTTTCCGTATATGGTTATGTAGGTAATGCGGAAATTAGCAGAGGGAGCAGAAACCAACAAAGTATATTCGTAAATAAAAGGTATATACGAAGTAAGCTTATTACAGCAGCAGTAGAAAATGCTTTTAAGTCCTTTTTAACTATTAATAAGTTCCCATTTTTTATTTTGTTTATGGATATATATCCAGAGCTAATAGATGTGAATATACATCCAACGAAGGCTGAAATAAAGTTCTTAAAGGAAAGAGAGGTCTATAAGGTAGTTTTTGATGCTGTTCATCACAGTATAAAAAAATCATTTTCTACCAATATTATGCTAGCGGAAGAACCTTCTATAGAGCCTTACTTTACTTCTAAGGAAGAGCCCTTATATGAAGGAAAGCAAGTAATAGAGCTTCCTCTTGATCTTTCTGGCCCAAGTCATAGTAGTAATCCTGCAGTGAAGGAAAGAGAAGTAGAAAATGTCTTTAAGGACTCAACACAAGGCTATAATACACCTACTGATTATAAGTTCGAAGAAAGAAAAGCTCCAATTGTAGAAAGGGAGAAGTACAGTCATTTTCCACCCTTATCTATTATGGGCCAGCTAGACAACACATATATAATTGCTGCTGGTGAAGATGGGCTCTACCTTATTGACCAGCATGCTGCACACGAGAAAGTTTTATTTGAAAAATACTCACATAATATTAATAACTCTTCTGTAGTATCACAACTTTTACTTGATCCTCTTGTAATTGAGCTAGAAGAAGAGGATTATTTATACTACGAAGATAATCAAAACATATTTAAGAATTCTGGTTTTTTAATAGAAGAGTTTGATGGTCAAACCTTATTTTTAAAAGAAATTCCTCTACTTTTAGGTAAGCCTGATGGGAAGAAGCTATTTTATACCATACTTGACAATCTAAAAAATTTAGGTAATGGTACTAAGGCTGAGGTAAAATATGAGGCTTTGGCTATGGCGGCATGTAAGGCTGCTATAAAAGCTAAGGATAGGTTGTCTATGGAAGAAATGACAGCCCTTATTTCAAGTATGGATAAGCTTGATAATCCCTTTAATTGCCCTCATGGAAGGCCTACCATAGTAAAAATATCTCTTTTAGAACTTGAAAAGAGGTTTAAACGAATCCAATAGCACAGGAGTGTGGCAGCTATGAATAATTTAATAATATTGAGTGGTCCTACTGGAGTTGGGAAGACAGAAATATCCATTGATCTTGCAAAGAAGGTAAATGGTGAAATCATATCCTGTGATTCCATGCAAATATATAAGTTAATGGACATTGGCTCAGCTAAAATTACAAATGAAGAGTCAAAAGGTGTGCCTCATCACCTGATAGATATAGTATCACCAGATGAAAGCTTTAATGTATCTGATTATAAGGAACTTGCTGAAGCTAAAATTGAATATATTGAAGCCAATGGGAAACTTCCCATATTAGTAGGTGGTACCGGATTATATATAAACTCCTTGCTCTATGATTTTAACTTTAATGACAGTGACGTGGATGATTCCTATAGAGCCTATCTTAACGCGCTATTACATAGAGAGGGAAGAGACTTTATTCACTCCATGCTTGAAAAAGTAGATCCATTATCTTATAAAAAATTGAACCCGAATGATTTCAAGAGGGTAACAAGAGCCCTAGAGGTTTTTTATAACCACAACAAAACTGTTCATGAATTAAAAAAATCTTCAAAACCCAAATATAATTATATATATTTTGTACTTAATGTATCTAGAGAAAAGCTATATGAACAGATAAATGCAAGGGTAGATAATATGCTTCATAAGGGTTTATTGGAAGAAGTGATTAAACTTAAGGAAATGGGCTATAATACATCTTATCAGTCTATGCAGGGTATTGGATACAAAGAGTTACTTAATTATCTGGAAGGTAAAATAAATTACACTGAGGCTGTTGAATTAATAAAGAAAGGAAGCAGAAATTATGCAAAAAGACAGCTTACCTGGTTTAGAAGACAGCCTGACGCCATTTGGATAGATAAAGATAATTTTCAAGCTCAAGAAGAAATAGTAGACTATATGCTAAAACAAATAAAAAGCAAATTATAGTTTATTAATCAACTTATTTAAATTCAAATAAAGGATTTTTTAAAAAAATATAGAATATAAGTCTAAAGGGTATGAAGAAATGGAGGTTAAATCTATGAATAAGACAGCTAATAATTTACAGGATATATTCTTAAATGGAGCCAGAAAAGGCAGGATTCCGGTAACTATCTACCTAGCGAATGGATTTCAACTAAGAGGGTTTGTAAAGGGCTTTGACAGCTTTACAGTGGTGTTAGACTGTGATGGAAAACAGATGATGATATATAAGCATGCTATTTCTACTATAACTCCAGGGAAACCAATACTATTTAACAATGAAGAAAATGAAGGTTAAAATACATAAGCTGCATTAAAACAGATAGATTTGTCTATCTGTTTTATTTGTGCTATTATAATGTATTGGTGAGTCTAATTTTATGGAGGTAACAAATGTTAACATCAACTGAATTATTAATGAAGGATACATATAAAATAAGTGATGAAGTGTTGGAGCTATATAAACGTACTATTGAGGATGTAGAATCAGTTTTCAAAACCTATGATGAGATTAGAGAATATAATCAGCTAAAGGTGCTTCGTGCCTTTCAGGAGGAGCGTATAAGTGACTCCCATTTTACCTTTTCCACAGGCTATGGATATGGAGATATAGGTAGAGATGCACTAGACAGGGTATATGCAAGGGTGTTTGGTTGTGAAAAGGCTTTAGTAAGGCCTCATTTTGTAAATGGAACTCACGCCATAGGAGCTGCCTTATATGGTAATCTATTTACTGGTGATACCTTACTTAGTATATGTGGAACTCCCTATGACACACTACATAATATCATAGGTATTGGTGATAGTAACAGAGGTTCATTAAAGGATTACGGTGTTAAATACAAGCAGATTGAATTAACTAAAGAATCTACCTTTGATTATGAAGCTATAGAAAATACACTAAAAGAGGATTCATCAATAAAGGTAGTACATATACAAAGGTCTACAGGCTATGGTTGGCGCCCCTCTATGAATTTAACGCAGATAGAGCACATCATTGCCTTTATCAAGGAGATTAAATCCGATGTAATTGTTTTTGTTGATAATTGCTATGGAGAATTTACAGATATTATGGAGCCTACAGAGGTAGGTGCTGATATTGTAGCAGGATCACTTATAAAGAATATAGGTGGAGGAATAGCACCCACTGGAGGATATATCGCAGGAAAAGGGGAGTACGTAGATAATGCTTCCTATAGATTGACTATCCCTGGAATCGGAGGAGAATGTGGATCTACTTTTGGAGTTATGAGAACCTTTTTTCAAGGTCTTTTCTTAGCACCACACGTTACAGTGGAAGCAGTAAAGGGAGCTGTGTTCTGCGCAAGAATAATGGAATTATCAGGATATGAGGTTCTGCCCAAATATACTCATAAGAGATGTGATATTATTCAAGCAATTAAATTTAATGATAAAGAAAAGCTTATTGCCTTTTGTAAGGGAATTCAGTATGGTTCACCTGTTGATTCCTTTGTTCAATGCGAGCCCTGGGATATGCCAGGATATCAAGATCAAGTTATAATGGCAGCAGGGGCATTTATACAAGGTTCTTCTATTGAATTATCTGCAGATGCACCTATAAGGGAGCCCTATATAGCATATCTTCAAGGCGGACTTACCTTTGATCATGCAAAGATAGGAATTTTAATTGCACTTACTAATGTTTTTAATGTAAATAGATAATATTAAATGTGAAAAAGAGAAGTATTAAATTACTTCTCTTTCACATTATCCTATGATTAAATTAATACCTTCTATAAATGCCTACCAATTTACCGATAACTTGACAATCCTTTATTATAATAGGGGCCATGGTTTTATTCTCAGGTTGAAGTCTTATACAATTCTTCTCCTTAAAAAATCTTTTTAAAGTAGCTTCATTATCAATTAAAGCTACAACTATATCACCATTATCAGCATAATTAACCTTTTCCATTATGGCTAGGTCTCCATCTAGTATTCCAGCCTCTATCATAGATTCTCCTGATACATTAAGCATAAACAGCTCATTATTGTTATTCTTGACATACGAAATAGGCAGTGTAAAGATATCCTCGATATTCTCTACCGCTAAAATAGGCTGGCCTGCAGTTACCTTTCCCACAAGTGGAATATCAATCATTTCCTTCTTGATTACACTATCTTTTACAAGCTCAATGGCCCTTGGCTTAGTTGGGTCTCTACGAATAAGGCCTTTCTTTTCAAGCCTTTCCAGGTGACCATGTACTGTGGAGGTTGATTTTAATCCCACCAATTCACATATTTCTCTAACTGAAGGTGGATACCCTTTATCCAGTATATGATCCTTAATGACATTGTAAACTTCACTCTGTTTATCTATTTTTTTATCTAACATAGTCACTAACACCTCACAATATATAGAAATATTATATCATAGCTTCATATAAATATCAAACATTTGTTCTGTTTGTGAGTATTGACAGCTTTGATATAATAATATCTATAGATATTATTAATAAATTAAAGGGGATATACATAAATGACAAAAAAATGTGTAATTCAAGATAGAATCTGTATTGAATGTGGTGAATGCAGCATCTGCGATTTAGATAAAACCAAGAAGTGTAATAATTGTGGTCGTTGTCTATCAATGGAAGGCTATGATACTAAGGCCATTAAGATAGAGGATATTTATTTTGAAAACGGCCAGGATACAAATGAAGGGGAAGAAGTGAGTGATAATAATTCTCAATTAAATCTAGGATATCTTGAGGACATACCAGAACTTCAAGAATTCCTTCAACATAAAGATGGCTTTACCGAAACCTTCCCAGGACTATATATTAAAAAATAACAAGAGGGAGGACTGTGAAGTAAATTTTATCATCACGGTTCTCCTTTTTTACTTAATCTTCATTGAGGGGGTTTAAGCTTACAGCTTCCCTTAATCTATCATCATCTACATGAGTGTATATTTGGGTGGTAGAAACATTTTCATGTCCTAGTATCATTTGAAGACTTCTAATATCCACATCTCCATATTTATACATCAAAGTAGCTGCAGTGTGCCTAAGTTTATGTGGTGTATATTTATCACTATTTAAAGACGCCTTGTTTATGTATTTCTTCACCAAAAGCTCTACAGTCCTCTTATTTATTCTAGTGTTATTTCGACTTATAAAAAGTGCATCTTTATCCACTATCTTATCTAAGTCTTTGTTTCTAACTTTGAGATATGCCGCTATAGTTTTTAAGCATGCATTGTTTAAGTACACAGTTCTTTCCTTATTACCCTTGCCCACAATAGTAAGGGTGTCTCCCTTGAGCTTAGATATATTAATACTGCATAGCTCAGAAAGTCGAAGTCCACAGTTTAAAAATAAGGTAATTATGCATAAATCCCTTTCCTTATTAGGCCCATCAACAGACATAAGTAGCTTTTTGCTTTCATCTAAGGATAGGTATACTGGGTTTCTCTTTTTAATCTTTGGTGACTCCAAATCAAGAGCGGGGTTATCATCTATGATCTTTGCCTTACCATTTAGAAACTTAAAGAATGATTTAAGTGCAGCTACCTTACGGGCTCTTGCATAAGTACCGTTATTTCTATATTCCTCAGCAAAAGAGATAAAAGCATAGAGATCTCCCAAGTTAATACTTCTAATAAATTCCTTATCTATGTCCCCGATATAGACATCCTCAAATACCGTATTAGGCTTCTCCTGTCTTTTATATAACTTTAAAAACCTGAAAAACATAGTAAGATCAATTCTATATCCATCAATAGTGTTAGCTGATTTACCCTTTATTGTCTTAAGATAACTTAGAAAAGAGGTAAGAGGCTCTGGCAGTTCACCGGTATTAAAGCTCTTCAAATCAAAATTCATGGTTTTCATAATTAAATCCTCCTAAAAAACATCTAACTTCGCTAAATGTATATTTAGCGAATATATAATTCGACGTTAGGGGGCCATTTTCCTGCTATATTAAATAAATAATTTTTTTGTACATAATTCGCTATAGTACATCTATTTTGTTGAAAAATAAGAAAATATAATTATAGTACTTTGGAATTTGTCTATTGTTAGTTAGAGTTTCTTCCTATTTTTAAAAATAATCGAATTTGGTCTAATTCCCTCCTCTACTTGGCGGCTGATAATCAATTGATAATATTTCTCATTTTGATGCTTAACTTTTTTATTTCTCTAGAATAAATATGCATAAAAGTGAAATTCACAGTCTGTGAATATAAATGGTATTATATGTTAAATTAACATATGTTAACAAAAATAAAAATCTCCGATTTTCTCAGAGATTTTTACAAGACATATAATTATATATTTACTTCCGCATTAATATTTATAACATTCTTATTATTTAAGATAGGGTCTACCTCTTCAGAGATAAATTCCATCACCTGCTTAGGTGCCCTTCCAACAAAGTTAGTAGGTGATAGGTAAGACTTTATTTCTTCTATACTCATATTAAAATGCTCATCTGCAGCTATCAAATCCATAAGATTGTTATCTAGGCCTTCTTCTTTCACCCGACGGGCTGCCTCCATGGATAGCACCCTTATTCTCTCATGAAGCTCCTGACGGTCGCCACCTCTTTTTACTGCTTCCATAAGTATATTTTCTGTTGCCATGAAGGGTAGCTCTGCATTAACTCTACTATGGATTACCTTTTCATAAACCTTTAAATTTTCAGTAATATTTATATATAGATTAAGTACTCCATCTAGAGCTAAAAAACTTTCAGATAGTACAATTCTCTTGTTTGCACTGTCATCTAAAGTTCTTTCAAACCACTGTGTAGAAGCGGTAAATGCTGGACTTATGCTATTTGTTATTATAAATCTGCAAAGTGACCCCATTCTCTCACTTCTCATGGGATTTCTCTTATAGGCCATGGCTGAAGAGCCTACTTGTTTGTCTTCAAAGGGTTCTTCCATCTCCTTGAAGCTCTGAAGAATTCTAAGATCATTACTAAACTTATATGCACTTTGAGAAATTTGTGATAAAAGACTAATAACCATGTAATCAAACTTTCTAGGATAGGTTTGACCTGTAACCATATATACATTATCATAACCCATCTTCTTTGCTACCCTTACATCTAGTTCCTTTACCTTTTCTTCATCATTATTAAATAATTCCATAAAACTAGCCTGAGTACCAGTAGTGCCCTTTACCCCAAGTAGCTTTATCCTGCTTTGCAAATTTTGTAAAGACTCATAATCCATAATAAGATCTTGAAGCCATAGGGTCCCTCTTTTTCCTACAGTAATTAATTGAGCTGGCTGAAGATGGGTATAGCCTAAAGCAGGAATGTCCTTATATCTAATACAGAACTCCCTTAAATTAGCTATTACTTTTAGCAGCTTGGATTTTACCAATTCCAACGCTTCATTAATAATTATAATCTCTGCATTATCTCCTACATAGCAGCTTGTAGCTCCTAAATGTATAATTCCCTTTGCACTAGGGCATTGTACTCCATAAGCATAAACGTGACTCATCACGTCATGACGAATTTCTTTTTCTTTTCTTTCAGCAACTTCATAATTTATGTCCTCTACAAAGGCTTTAAGCTCATCAATCTGCTTTTGATTAATACATAGCCCTAGCTCCATCTCTGTCTCTGCAAGGGCAACCCAAAGCTTTCTCCAAGTCCTAAATTTTTTGTCCTCAGAAAAAAGGTAACTCATTTCCTTTGAGGCATATCTCTTACTCAAGGGTGAATCGTATGTCTCTCTCATTTGCATACCTCCATTTATTATTTTCAAGATATTATTAATAAAAGTATAATTATAGACTTCCATATTAGTTCTACCATCATTACAATTCTAATATAAATGTAGTGAATAACATATATTCTCCAATTCAAAGTTTAACATAATTTATAGTGCTGTGTACATATAATTTTGGGGAGGTACTCATGTATAAATTAAGTATAATAGATAAGATCTCGTTGTTGCTTGTTTTGATAGGTGCACTGAATTGGGGAATACTAGGCTTAACTAACAAGGAGCTAATTGGTTTACTATTTGGTTCCATTCCTATGGTCCAACGAATACTCTATATTCTCGTAGGAGTAGCTGGTTTAGACTTAATGCTTCTACTTTTTAAAGCTAAAATTTTTAGTTTTAAAAATAAATAAAAGGCCTTATGGGCCTTTTATTTATTCCTCAATAGAATCAATTAACTTTGCTATTTCCTCTAAGGCAAAAGCTTCGTCGTCTCCGGAAGCATATACAGTAATATTGCTATCCTTACCTACACCTAGGGACAATACCCCTATAAGGCTTTTTACGTTAGCTTTTTTGCCATTATACTCAATAGATATGTCAGATTTAAAAGATGATGCTTTTTTAACTAATAATGTAGCAGGACGGGCATGTAAACCAGTCGAATTCTTAACTTTAACTTCTTTAGATACCATCAATTTCACCTCAATTAGATATTATGTAAGTTATTTAACACACTATTATTAATATATCATAAATCAGCAAAAATATAAATAACATTTTATCTATTGAGGGTGATATTAAGCTAATCTTTCAACAAAAGTCTTGATTCTTTCTAAGCCCTTCTCAATATTTGTCATAGAGGTTGCATAGGAAAGTCTAATATAGTTTTCAAGTCCAAAAGCAGAACCAGGTATAACTGCAACTCTTTCCTTTTCTAAAAGAATCCTTGAGAATTCTAGAGAATCCTTTATTATTTCTCCATCTACTTCCTTATTTATAAGCCTTGAAATATTTACCATAACATAAAATGCTCCTTCAGGCTCTATACAGGAAACATTATTTATGCCCTTTATGGTTTTAACCATGTAGTCTCTTCTTTCAATAAAATTCTTTATCATGTTATTTACTGCAGTCTGATCTCCTAATAGTGCTTCCACAGATGCATATTGAGCTATTGAATTTGGGTTTGAAGTAGTATGACTTTGTATGTTTGACATCAGCTTTATTATATTTTCTGGACCAGCAGCATACCCTATTCTCCATCCTGTCATAGCATAGGACTTAGATACACCATTTATTACGATAGTTCTTCTAAATGCATCTTCATTCAAGCTTGCTATGCTTATATGAGAAGTATTACCATAAATTAATTTTTCGTAAATCTCGTCAGATATTATTAGTATATCATTTTCCTTAGCAAACTCAGCTATAGCTACTAGCTCTTCTCTGCTATAAACTGTACCAGTTGGGTTATTCGGGCTATTTATAATAATAGCCTTAGTTCTTTCTGTTACAACAGTCTTTAACTCATCTACAGTGTATTTAAAATCATTATCTTCTTTGCAGGGTACATATACAGGTACACCATCAGCAAGCTTAACTAATTCAGGATAGCTAACCCAATAAGGAACTGGTATTATTACTTCATCTAAAGGATTCAGAATAGCTTGGAAAACATTGGCAAGACACTGCTTCGCACCTGTTGATATAATTATTTCCTTTTGACCATAGCAAAGGTTATTGTCATCCTTAAATTTTTTAATTATGGCGTCCTTTAATTCAGTAATACCTGAAGCAGCAGTGTATTTTGTAAGTCCTTTCTTTATAGATGCTATAGCTACTTCTTGAATGTTCTCCGGCGTATTAAAATCAGGCTCACCTGCTCCAAATCCAATTACATCTATTCCTTCTGCCTTCATTTTTTTAGCCTTTGCTGTTATAGCCAAAGTCAAAGATGGCTCAATAGCTTCTGCTTTTTTTGATAACATCATTTGTATTCCCCCTCATTTATATTTCTTAAAAATTTTACTGTTAGTTTCTCATTCATTCCTACAGTACCTAACAGTAATTCATTGTTAATAAGACTGCCATGGCAGTCACTACCACCTGTAATTGTTAAAGAATATTTTTTAGCAAGATTGTAATAGTTGTTTAATTGTACCAATGTGTGCGCTGAATGGAATACTTCTATTCCCTTTAGTCCATATACTCTAAATTCTTTTATTATGCTCTCAATGGAAATCCCCTTATAGATTTCACCAGGATGAGCAAGTACAGGAATCCCTCCTGCCCTCCGAATAATATCTAATGCCTCTTTGTAAGGTAGTTTATAGCGTTCTACATAACCTGGCTTCCCTTCAATAAGGAATATTTGAAAGGCTTCTTTAATACTTGAAGCATAATTTGAATTTACTAATAATTGTGCAATGTGCGGCCTGCCTACAGATTCACCTTTTAACTCTAAACTGTCAAAGCTTATCTTTACTCCAATTTCATTAAGTCTTCCTATAATGGCTTTAGCTCTTAAAAGACGACTTTGTTGAACTGTTTTTAATACTTCAAGCAAATTTTCGTTGGTAATATCTATAAAATATCCCAACAAGTGAACTTCCTTACCTTTAAATTCAGTGCTTAACTCCACACCAGTGACATAGGTCAGCCCTTTTGTCTTACTGTCGCTCATAGCTAAAGCTTGACCATTTATGGTGTCATGGTCAGTAATAGAAATACATTTCACATTATGACTTATGGCGTAATCTACTATCTCCTGTGGAGTAAGTTTCCCATCAGAAAAACATGAATGAATATGTAAATCGGAATAATGCATACGCAACACCTATTTTCTAAAAATTGAAAGAATAGTTTCATGGTAAAGGACACTATCTTTGTGCTAATGAGTTAAATTTGGCCAAAAAACAGCATTTTTTAGGTAGTTAAAGGTTTTCAGAGAATAATTAACATTATTATTATTCTTTATCATCATATATATTCTATAAAAATGAAAAAAATCCTTCTAAATTTATACTTTTTGAAAGAATAAATTTAGAAGGACTGTGGAAATTATTTACTTTGCATAGTCAACTGCTCGGGTTTCTCTAATAACATTAACCTTTATCTGTCCTGGATACTCCAATTCAGATTCAATTTTCTTCACAATATCTCTTGCCATTTCAATGGACCCGGCATCATCAACTTCATCTGGTTTTACCATTATTCTAATTTCTCTTCCTGCTTGAATTGCATATGACTTTTCAACACCCTCACATGAATTTGCAATTTCTTCGAGCTTTTCAAGTCTCTTAATATATGCCTCCAGAGTTTCTCTTCTGGCTCCTGGTCTTGCAGCAGAAATAGCATCTGCCGCCTGTACAAGAACAGCTTCTAATGATAAAGACTCCACGTCTCCGTGATGAGCTGCAATTGCATTTATCACAATAGATGATTCGTGATATTTCTTTGCAAGCTCTGCACCAATTAATGCATGTGGACCTTCTACCTCGTGGTCAACTGCTTTACCGATATCATGTAGTAATCCAGCTCTTTTAGCTAGTATTGGGTCAATACCCAATTCTGATGCCATAAGACCTGCTAAATAAGCTACTTCAATTGAATGCTTCAAAACGTTCTGTCCATAACTGGTTCTATATTTTAACCTACCTAATAATTTAATAAGTTCGATATGTAGACCATGAACTCCCGTTTCAAAAGTAGCCTGTTCTCCTTCTTCACGAATATCGTTCTCCACGTCCTTCTTAGCTCTTTCTACCATTTCTTCTATTCTGGCAGGATGAATTCTTCCATCCACAATGAGCTTTTCTAAGGCAATACGAGCTACTTCTCTTCTTATAGGATCAAACCCAGATAATATTACTGCTTCAGGCGTATCATCAATTATTAAGTCTACTCCTGTAAGCGTTTCTAAGGTTCTTATATTTCTTCCTTCACGTCCTATAATTCTTCCCTTCATCTCGTCATTTGGAAGAGTGACAACATGAACAGTAGTTTCTGCTACATGATCCGCTGCGCATCTTTGTATTGCACAGGTAATTATCTCTCTTGCTCGTTTATCAG
The DNA here is from genome assembly GCA_002298125.1 of Clostridium sp. UBA701. Lineage (GTDB taxonomy): Bacteria > Bacillota > Clostridia > Clostridiales > Clostridiaceae > UBA701. The sequence continues at coordinate 38,111 of DBMJ01000011.1, forward strand.
CCTCTTCCTTAGTTTTCGTTTCCACATCTTTGATCATCATTGCAGCTTCATGCTTAATTTCTTTGCTGATCTCATCCAGCAACACCTGTTTTGCTTCTTCAGAAGTCATTCCAGATATTCTCTGTAGTTCTTGTCTTTCTTGCTCATGTAAAAGTTTGGTACTTGATTCCAATTCTTCGATATCATGTTGCTTATTACTTAAGAATTCTTCTCTTTTTTCTAGAGTCTCATTCTTTTTATCCAGTGATTCTTCTCTCTGTAAGAGTCTTCGCTCTAATCTAGTAATTTCATTACGACGATCTCTTACTTCTCTTTCCAAATCACTTCTAAGTTTATGTGTTTCTTCTTTGGCCTCTAGAATTGCTTCTTTTTTCTTTGTTTCTGCTTCCTTATTAGCATCTTCTAGAATCCTCTTAGTTTCTTCTTCAGCTTTTTTAATCATAGCCGCTGACTTATTTTTTCTTATATAAATTACAGCACAAATTAAATCTATAACCACTGCAACCATAATAGAAATAAAAGTAATAGTATATTGCACTGTTTAACACCTCCTTTGCTTACAACTCTATCTATGAAGAGCAAATATGAAAGCTTGAAAAGGTGTCATATTTATTCAATTAGTAATATATGAATATGATAAACCAGTATTTGTATTATATTTTATAGTATTTTATAACAACTGTCAAGTTTATACTGTGTTTACACAACTCTTACCATTTATCATTGCAACTTGTATGCTTTTATCTGCAAGCTCTGACAAATAGTTATTGTGAGTAACCATGATCACTTGTCTATCAAAGGTTCTAGAAGTTTCCTTTAAAAATGTACCCACGTTTACGATAAAATCCTCGCTTACATGCTTTGCAGGTTCATCAAGGATAAGGGGGCCTTGAATTTTAGGTCTTATTAGTTCTAGCATTGCAATACGAAGACTTAAAGACAAAATATCAACCACTCCTCCTCCTCTAGATTCTTTAGGGCTCGTAACTACTCTATAATTGCCGTAGTTACTTTCTATTAGCACCTCCGCACTGGGGACATTATTCTTTTCTATCACCTCTATAATACAATTAATATCTGTTTCAAAAATATATTGAAGGCATTGAGAAACAACATATTCAATTTGTTTTATTGCTTCACCTCTAGCCTGCTCAGAGGTTGCTTGAAAGATTATTTTTATATGTTGAAGTTTCTCATCTTCTATCTCATACAGCTTAATGTCTTCTTCAGTGTTTTTTTTAAGCTCCATTAGCTTATTAAGCTCTCCTTTTAATCTGCTGAAAGTGTTGTATTCTCTTTTAAAAACATTCTCTAACTTTGCAATTTCATTCTCATACATATGCTATTTCCCCTGTAATACGTCTTGTGGTAATAGGTCCTCTATTTTTGAAATCATGAGTTCTATATCTTCTTTAAGTCTTGTAATCTCACTATCTAAGTTTTCTGGGGTCACACCAAGTGAATTTAATTCCCCTTCTATTTCTTCTTTTTGTTTTTGTAGTTGTTCCATTCTAGCTTCTGCCCTTATTTTAAGATTTTTTGCCTTATCTATTTTAATTTTTAGCTCAGTGAGTTTATCTTCGTAATTCATATCAAACACCTCCAGTTATACTTTTTACAATAGAGTTAATACTGTTAATATCCATAGGACTATAACATAGTGGACATTGTTTAAATTCTGTTAAAAGCACACCATATTGCTTACCTAAGCTGTCAATAATATCTCTTTCTTTTAGCATTATTTTATTGTCTTCTTCCAACAGATTATTAATATTATTAATACTGCTATTCTTGTCTTTGAGAGCTTTAAGCATACCGCAATTTTTTAATAGTATACTATAAATTCCCTCAGCCTCATCTAAAGATAGAAGACTGTTTAAATACCCTTTCCCAAGGTTTATTCTTTTGCACATCTCTAAATATTTTCCTTTTAAAATAATTATCTTGTTGTAAAGATTTAAATTTTCATCAATCTCTTTAGTTAAGTTGTAACCATAAGATAAATCTCTAAAGCTAGTCATAATCTTTAGTAAATCCATCTTCTCTGTTCTTAATGAATCTATTTGATTTTTACTTTTTATATAGGTCTTTAGATAAAAATGTTTTTGTAGTAATTCCACATAATTTGAATCAGCTTTGTCTACATTTTTTAGTGTAGCTAATACCTTCATTGACTTTTCATAATCTACTTTTGCAATATCTAGCCTATCCTTTATTAAAATCAATTTATTTAATCTTGCTACTTTTTCTTTAACAGCTTTTAGCAATTTTTCCTTTTCTATTATTTTTGATTCGAGCTCTTCTAAATAGCTATAGAGGCTTATCTCGCTTTCTAGGGACTCTATTTTTTTTAATGCCTCTCTATGTCGTACATTATTATTGAATATATCCTTTACAACCTGTTTTATAGCCTCATCTAGCTTATCCATACCAATGAGTTTGCCTATGGCCTTAGCTACTGTCTTTCCATCCTGTGATATCATAAATGGCCCTTGAAGCTGTTCTCCAAGATTTATACATTGAGATGATGAGGAGTCTATTACGGTTTTTCTTATATTATGAGTATGAAGTACTTCTTTTGGAATTTCATTGCCAAAGCCTTCAAAGAATTGTTCATCACCGTTGTTATTAACTATTATATATTGATTTTTGTTAGTCTTCTTTTTCCTAGTTATAATAGTATTGTCCTCAAAATATATACTAACACTGGCTTCCTTCTCACCCTGACGAATAAAATCAGTCCCCTTGGGTTCATTAAATAGAACCCACTTAATAGCTCTAAGTATAGCCGTTTTGCCACTATCTGATGACCCTGTTATTATGTTCAAACCCGAAGTGAATTCTATTTCTGTGTTTTCATGGCTCTGAAAATTATTGATACTAATCTTTTTTATCTTCATAATTCTTCATCCTCTTTGGAACTGATTACTTGGCATGCAGCCTTGTACCTTTTAATTACTTCCTTTTGAATATCTACCCCTATATTTTCCTGTTTACAAATTGTATTTAAAATCTGCTCTACATCACAAAAGGAGTTATCACTTTTACTAATGCTCTGAGTAAACTCCATTAACTTAAATTTTTTTATTTCATTATCCTCTGTTTTATCCATTACCTCTTCAGAGGGAAGTACAGACTTTAAGGTAATCTTATCTATTTTAATTTCATCTCTACTAAGTTCTAATATAAGCAGCGCTGGTGTGCGTATGAACTCTTGCTTTGTGGCAGATACCCTAGCAAGGGCACCAGGGTTAATAAAATATTTTTCATTTATTTTTTTTATTCCAAAGCCTGAATGATAGTGCCCAGATAGCGTTATATCAGCCTTAGTGTTCATTATCTGATCTATGGTGGTATGAGGTACCTCAGACAAAAAAGGCTTATCCATAAGCATTCCATGCACCATATGCAAAGATAAGTTACTGCCTTTTTCCTGTACTAGATAACCTCTCTTATCCTCCATGTCTAGATCATAAGAAAAGCTTGTACCCGTAAGCTGAACATTAAAGTTATTCTCTTTTAAGATAATTTTACTTTCATTTGGAATTAAATTTACGAGCCCTGTCTCATTTAATATACCTAAGGCTGTTCTTCCTAAGGTAACTACATTTTGAGCAAAAATATCGTGGTTACCTGCAATTATATACATGGGTACACGGAGTTTCTTTAGAAGAATAGCCACATCCCTCAATACTCCATAAGAAACATCAGGCCTATCGAAAAGATCTCCACCATGTAAAAGATAATCCACATGGTTATTATTGCAATAATCAATTACCTCGTTCATCTTATTTAACATGGTCTCATAATAATTATCTCTACGACATTTAGGGTTATGAACCTTTATATGAGTGTCGGTTATATATGCTAATCTCATAGCAAGAACTCCTTTGTTTTTACTTATGCTAAAATCGCAAGCATAACACTTGCGATTTTAATTATTTTGAAGTATCCTCTTTTTTTGCTTCTACAGTAGGTTCTGCTACTGATTTTGCCAATGGTAGATTGTATTTTTCTCTAATCTTGTTTTCTACTTCCATTAGTATTTCTAAGTTTTCTTTTAAAAATTGTTTAGCATTTTCTCTTCCTTGACCTAATCTTGTGTCTTTGTAAGAGAACCAAGCACCACTTTTTTGAATTATATCCTCTCTAACACCAACATCAAGCACATTTCCTTCTCTAGAGATTCCTCCATTATACATAATGTCAAATTCTGCCTGTCTAAAAGGAGGAGCAACCTTATTTTTAACCACCTTTATTCTGGTTCTATTACCTAATATGTCATCGCCCTGTTTTATTGAGTCAATTCTTCTTATATCCATTCTTACAGATGCATAGAATTTAAGAGCTCTTCCACCAGGGGTAGTTTCTGGGTTTCCAAACATTACTCCTACTTTTTCTCTTAGCTGATTTATGAAAATTGCTACACACTTTGACTTATTGATAGAACCTGCAAGCTTTCTAAGAGCTTGTGACATAAGTCTTGCCTGAAGTCCTACATGGGCATCTCCCATTTCTCCTTCAATTTCTGCTCTAGGCACTAAAGCGGCAACAGAGTCAACTACAAGTACATCAACAGCTCCAGAACGTACTAGAGCTTCAGCAATCTCAAGAGCTTGCTCTCCTGTATCTGGTTGGGAAACAATTAGATTATCAATATCTACTCCTAATACTTTTGCATAAGAAGGGTCAAGTGCATGCTCTGCATCCACAAAAGCTGCAGCTCCACCCTGCTTTTGTGCTTCAGCTATAATATGAAGAGCTATTGTAGTTTTACCTGAGGATTCTGGCCCATATATTTCTATAATTCTTCCTCTTGGTACTCCACCTATTCCAAGAGCTATATCTAAGTCAAGACACCCTGTAGAAATTGAGTCAAGATTTAAAATACTATGTTCTCCAAGTTTCATTATGGAACCTTTTCCAAATTGCTTTTCGATTTGTCCCATGGCAGCTTCTAGAGCCTTTAATTTATCATTATTCATTTTAACCCCTTAAGGGATCACCATCCTTTCAAGCGAACATCTGTTCTATATGCATATTATAATACATATTGTCAAACTGGTCAACATGTAACCGCCGTGCTTTATTGCCTTATATAAGGAGCTTATTATAATTATAGACCGAACTTACGTTCTATAATCACCTATCAGTCCTAATAACATCTTTATTTTTAACAAAATAATCTACTCCAGAGATTATTGTTATCACAACAGCAATAAACATCGCAATATTTGTACCCCATTCAAAGAAGTTAGTTATCCATGGCAGGTCAGCTAATAGCTCATTAAGGGAAGGAACTGTAATTATGTTTACTCGCAAAAGCGCAAAAATAATAGCTATAATTTGAACAACAGTTTTTATTTTTCCCCACCAGCTGGCTGCAATTACCTTACCTTCTGAAGCAGCAATAGAACGAAGGCCAGTAACTGCAAACTCTCTAGAAAGAATTATTACAGCAGCAAGTGCAGATACAATATGAAGTTCAACTAGAGAAACAATAGCAGAAGTAACTAGAAGTTTGTCTGCAAGTGGATCCATAAACTTACCAAACTTAGTAATCTGATTTCTGCTTCTTGCTATATATCCATCCAATTTATCTGTTAATGCAGCAATAATAAATACAAAGGTAGCCAGAACAGTACCATAAGGAAGCTTAATAGCCAAGAAAATTAAAAAAATTGGTATTAAAAATATTCTGACAATGGTAAGCTTATTGGCAAGATTCATATTCAACAACTCCTATTAAATCATATTCAGTATAATCAACTATCTTAACCCTAGTAAATTCACCTATAACTAAGGTATTTGAGCTATTTATCCAAACTACGCCATCTATGTCTGGAGACATCTCGTAGCTACGTCCGTACCATAGTCCATCTTCGTTACCCTCTATTAGTACATCATAAATTCTACCCACTTTTGAAGAATTAATATCAGAGGAGATGCCTTGCTGTAGAAGCATAATTTCTTCCTCACGCTGTAGTTTCACATCCTCATCTATCTGATCAGACATTTCAGCAGCCTTAGTGCCTTCCTCTTGTGAATAAGTAAAAACTCCTAACTTGTCAAATCTTGTTTCCTCTACAAATTCCACTAATTCCTTAAAATCCTCTTCACTTTCCCCTGGGAATCCAACTATTAACGTTGTCCTAAGAGTAATGTTATGAACCTTTTCCCTAAGCAGTTTAATATTTTCAACAATTTGTTCCTTAGTGCCTCTTCTATTCATTCGTTTTAAAATATTATTGCTTATATGTTGTATAGGTATATCTATATACTTACACACCTTAGAGTTAGACGCAATTTCATCAATTATTTCTTCATTTAGTTCTTCAGGGTAACAGTATAAAATTCTAATCCACTTTAAAGCTTCTATTTTTGATAATTCTCGTAAAAGTGAAGCTAGCTCCTTCTTTTTGTATAGGTCTATACCATACCGAGTTGTGTCCTGAGCTACTAAAATTAATTCCTTAACTCCATTATTAACCAGCTCACTTGCTTCCTTTACAACCTCTTCTATGGCTCTACTTCTATATCTTCCGCGTATATATGGAATAACACAATAGGTACAGAAATTATCACAGCCCTCTCCTATCCTTAAATATGCAGTGGCAGCTTCAGTTGTAAGCAATCTTTTACCTTGGTTAACAGCATTATTAACCTCACTACAGTAAGCGATTTTGTTACGAGTTGTTAAAAATTCCTCTATTGCTTTATTTAGTTTATGGTAATCATTTACTCCCAGCAATATATCAATTTCATCCATGAGATCTAGAAGTTCTTCTTTATATCTTTGGCTCAAACAACCAGTAACTACAAGCATTTCACAATTGTAATGCTTCTTATACTGAGCCATTTCTAATATTGTATTTATAGATTCCTGTTTCGACTTCTCAATAAAGCCACAGGTATTGACAATTATTATTTCTGCATCTTCAGGATTCTTAACGATTTCATAGTCTTGCATAATGTTGCTTAGAATTATCTCAGAGTCAATTCTATTCTTGTCACATCCAAGACTCACAAGTCCTATTTTCAGTTTTTTCACAGGTTATTTCCTCCCTAATAAGTTGATATCAGTGATTTATTACTACTATATTTTATAACTACATCATTTAATTAACAAGAACTATTTTAAAAAATGCAATACATTATTTCCCAGGTAATTATTTACATATCATCTAAGTAATAATCCTCTCTCTTAGCTAAAACCTGCCTTGGTTTACTTCCATCCTTTTCTGAAATAATACCTTCTTGTTCCATCTCTTCAATTATTCTAGCAGCTCTGTTATAGCCTATTCTAAGCCTTCTTTGTATCAATGAAGTAGATGCTTGTCCTGCATCAATTACTATTTTTATAGCCTCATCCAACAGTTCATCATGTTCATTAGACATATCTTCCTTGGGTGTATTAATCTCTTCTAGTATTTCTGTTTGATAAGAGGGTTCCTCACCATTATTCTTTATGTAATTAACTATTTTTTCCACTTCTTCTTCAGAAATGAAAGCACCTTGAATTCTTATAGGTTTCGATTCTCCTACAGGATAAAATAACATATCCCCCTTACCTAAAAGTTTTTCTGCTCCAGCCATATCCAGAATAGTACGTGAATCTATCTGACTTGACACTGCAAAAGAAATTCTTGAGGGAATATTTGCTTTTATTACCCCAGTAATAACATCTACAGAGGGTCTTTGAGTAGCTATAACCAAATGCATACCTGCAGCTCTAGCCATCTGTGCTAGCCTTCCAATGTAATCCTCCACATCATTTGGGCACACCATCATCAAATCAGCTAATTCATCTACTATAATTACTATATATGGTAACTTGCTTTCAACCTTACCTTTTTTAAATAGTTCATTGTAGCCTTCTATATTTCTTACTCCATTGTCAGCAAATAGCTTATATCTTCTAGTCATTTCATTAACTGCCCAATTTAAAGCACCTGCTGCCTTTTTAGGATCTGTAACTACAGGAATAAGTAAATGTGGTATCCCATTATATATGCTAAGCTCAACTACTTTTGGGTCAATCATAAGAAGCTTAACCTCATCAGGAGAGTATTTATATAAAATACTCACTATCAACGTATTAATACATACACTCTTTCCTGAACCAGTTGCTCCAGCTATTAATGCATGAGGCATTTTGCATAAATCTGTTACTACACAATTTCCTGCTATGTCCTTACCGAGGCCTACTGCCAAATTACGATTTGAATTAATAAATTCACTGGATTCAATAACCTCTCTAAGTAACACTGCTGTTAAGTCTTTATTAGGAACCTCAATGCCAACAGCTGCCTTACCTGGAATTGGTGCTTCAATTCTCACCCCTGGAGCTGCTAAATTCAGTGCAATATCATCTGCTAGACTTACAATTTTGCTAACCTTTACCCCTGAGCTTGGCTGAAGTTCAAAGCGTGTGACAGAGGGACCCTTAGTTACTTGTATAACCTTTGCCTCTACCCCAAAGCTATTTAAAGTATCCTCTAGCTTAGAAGCATTACTTATCAATTCTCGCTTGTCCTCTTTATTGAGTTTATTATGAGAATTTAAATTAAGTAAATCAATTGGAGGAAAATGATAATTAAAAGGCTCCTCCTTCTGATGCTCATTAATCTTTTTCTCAAGCTCTTTATTTATTTCTTGAACATCTTCTACTGTAGATAGTTCTGGATTCTTAGAAGCTGCTTGCTTAGAAACATCAGCTTCATTGTTTGTTGATGCAGATTTTAGAAAATCGATTATTTTAATTTTCTTATTAACCTCATTTATGTAACCACTTTTTTCAGAAGAGGGCTGCACATCATCAACCACTACCTCTTCTTCTGTTTCATCAGTGTCCTTATCATCCTTTAAGGACATAGCTGTAATTACTTTATTAAATATATCATATAGAGAAATTTGAAATATTATTATCAATAAAATAAGCTGCAAAACTGCTAGAATAATAATACTTCCTACATATCCACATAGCTTATAAAGTGGAACCGCTAATATATATATAACAATTCCACCGTGAAGCAAGGTGTCATCACTATAGATTTTTTTTATACCTGATACAAAATCAGTACCATTATAATACACGTTTATATTTGCTATTTGCAGTGTTAGTAATGCTGCAATAATCAAAAATATTATACTGTAGAATTTACGATTAAATAAAACCTTTCCTTTTTTGATAATTAAACAACAACCAACAAATATGAGTAAAAGTGGAACAATATAGCTACCAAGCCCGAATAAGCTTAAAAACAAATTACGCATAAAGTTTCCTACCAGTCCAAATGAAGCCGCAGAAAACAAACTTAAAATAATAAGTATACCCAGTGTAATTAATATGATTCCTTTAATTTCACCATTAGAGTTTACGTTTTTGTTTTTTTTCATAAATGTCACCTCCAATCAAGTAATAAATTCTACATAAATTTCATTTATCCTTTAGGTTTAGAAAATATACTATAATACAACGAGTAAAAGGTAATTATCTTGTGTAATAAAAAACCCTATCTATGCAATAGGGTTAAATGTATTTCTTATTTTCTTTTTTTACAATCCTTTTTTTTATTTTCTTCAATTAGAGATTTTAATTTTCCAATAGCGTTGCTTATTCCACCCACCTCTTTTATTATACCATAATCAACTGCCTGTTTACCTATTAAAATAGTACCAAGATCATTTAATAAGTCATCCGATTGAAGCATAAGATGCTTTAATGTTTCTCTGGATATATCTGAGGTTCTAGTTATAAAATCTAAAATTCTGTCTTGCATTTTATTAAAATACTCAAAGGTTTGAGGTGCTCCTACTACTATTCCATTCATCCTTATAGGATGTATAATCATAGTAGCAGTAGGGGAAATAAATGAATAATTGGCTGCTGTAGCCAGTGGTACTCCTATGGAATGACCACCTCCAATGACAATAGATACCGTTGGCTTGCTAAGACTTTGAATCATTTCAGCTATGGCTAACCCAGCCTCTACATCGCCTCCTACTGTATTTAAAACAATTAGTACACCTTCTACCCTTGAATCCATTTCTATACCTAACAGCTGAGGTATCATATGCTCGTACTTTGTTGCTTTTGTTTGAGGAGGAAGTACCATATGACCTTCAATTTGACCAATAATTGGAAGTATCTGAATGCTCTCTTCGGGTTTCGGTATGTTAATAGCTCCAATTTCCTTTGTATTTTCAAGTGGTTCGTTATGTTCTTTATCCTTCTTTTCCTCATTATCAATATTATTTTTTATAGCACACATAAATAAAACCTCCTAACTTATGTTTATTCTTCTCATAAGTTAGGAGTTATATACTATTGACCTAATTTGAATTCTTCGTGAAGAGCATTAATAGCCTTCCCTGTATACTTGCTTTCTACTAAACACCATATAGTGGTATGAGAGTCAGCAGTTTGAAGCACTTCAATATCTACTGAGGTAAGAGCCTTTATTATTCTAGCCATTACTCCAGGTATTCCTCTTATTCTGCTGCCGATGACAGCTATCTTACTACAGTTTTCTATAGCGGTATATTTAATGTTCTTTCCCTTTGCCAGTACGGTAAATTTTATAAGATCTTCTTCATCAATAGTAAATATCTGTTCTTTTGGGAATATATTTATAAGATCTATACTTATTTGATTTTTCCCAAGTTCATCTAAAAGGTAATGATAATTATCATTATTCATATTATCCTTCCAAGAAACTATTATTTGAACACGATTTGACATATGAGTTATACCAGTAATTAGCTTTCCTTCCTCATGTAGCCTTCCATCAATTATAGTCCCAATACTATCACTTAGAGTGTTCTTTATAATGAGTGGTACCATCTGTTGCATTGCAATTTCAATTGCCCTTGGATGAATGACCTTAGCACCTTGATCTGCAAACTGATAGACCTCATTGTAATTCATCTCTTGAATTAATGCTGCTTCTGAAACTATCCGTGGATCTGCAGTCATTATTCCGTCTACATCAGTGTATATTTCTACACTTTGTGCCTTTAAAGCCACTCCAAGCAGTGCAGCTGTTACATCACTACCCCCTCTTCCTAAGGTAGTAACTATGCATTCTTCTGTAACTCCTTGAAAGCCTGCTACTACTGGAACTATTCCTCGTTTTAAAAGCTTTAATAGGTATTCTGTTTTTATTTCCTGAACATCAGCTTTAGAGTAGCTGTTGTCAGTTATAATTCCAGCCTGGAAGCCTGTTAAAGGCTGTGCACTAATACCTGAATGGTACAGAGCACAGCTCATAACAACAGTACTGATTATTTCACCACAGCTCATTAATAAATCAGCAGACAGAAGGTTTGCTGCTCTATACTCTTCAGTAATTAGCTCTAGTAAGGAATCCGTTGCATAAGGGTCTCCCTTTCTTCCCATAGCTGAAACCACTACTACGGGGCTAAAGCCTTCTTCTATAGCCTTCTGAATCTTGTCAATTACAAGCTGTCTTCTATCAGAAGTGGATACAGAAGTACCTCCAAATTTTTGAATAAGAATTTTCATATAAAGTCCTCCATCATATCTTGGTTTTTTTAAGGTTTCTCTCGTCCACATCAATTATTATGGTCCTAGTACCTATTTTTTTAACATATTCCCAGGGAATTTCTGTGAAGTTACTACCACCTAAAAAGCTGAAGCGTGGCTTGTTGTCACCAATTAGAAGTATTCTCAAATTCCCTTCCTCATCGATAATAATATCATTATTTGCTAAATATCCATACTTTTCACCATCATTGTAATTAATTATTTCAAATCTTTCCATTTCACTAAAGAGCTTATAACTATCTTCCATTTTATCTCTCCTTACACTAATATCTTAGTATATAATATGTGTAAGGAAAATAGTATATTACTTATAGCCTGTAGAGCCAAAGCCACCTTGTCCTCGTGATGTAACTTCAAGCACTTCAACTTCTTCTACCAATGCAACTTCTATTTTATTAATAACCATTTGAGCAATTCGATCTCCTCTGCTTATTATAAAATCCTCGTCTCCTAAATTTATCATTATGACCTTTATTTCTCCCCTGTAATCCCAGTCTATAGTGCCTGGAGTATTTAGCAAAGTTATTCCATACTTTGCAGCAAGCCCACTTCTTGGCCTTATCTGTGCTTCAAAGCCCTTTGATATCTCAACACATATACCCGTGGAAATCACTGCTCTTTTACCTGGAGATAATATTATGTCTTCATCTACAGCAGCATATAAATCCATACCTGCAGCGCCCATAGACATATATTTGGGCAAGGGTATATCCTCATACCCTTTTACTTTTAATATTTTTATAAGCATACATATCCCCTCTCATAACTCCTTCTTCACCTTCAGATAAATCTTTACCAACCATGGCTGAATTATATATACCCTCTCCAAAGGTGTTATTCATTACTCTAATTATATCTTGTATTTGTATATTATCAATCTTGTTAAGCACTTGTTTAGGAGTCTGAATTTTATCTAAGAATAATAGAGATTTCCCATTTGAAAACATTCTACTTCCCGTACTCTCAAGTCCAAGTATATAATGGCTTTTTAATTGCTCCTTTGCCTTAATAAGCCTTTCTTCTGAAATACTCTTTACTACAAAATTCTCTAATTCATATTGAATATTTTTAGTAGCTTCTTCTAGGAGCTGCGGGCTTACTGCCGCGTAAATAGTAACAAGTCCCGTATTAATAAATGCTGAAGCATAGGAGTATACACTATAGCATAACCCTTTATCCTCTCTAAGGCTTTGAAACAGCAGTGAGGATGCTCCCCCTCCAAAATAGTTGTTTAGTAATAAAAGTGTATACATATCCTTGTCACCAGCCTTTAGACCAGGTATGCCCAAACTTAAATGTACTTGTTCTATCTCTTTATTCTTTAGCATATGAATTTTATTTATCTCTGGTGATGAGTATAGATACCCCTCCTTAATCTCACCACTCCAAGCCCCAAAATATTTATTTACAAGTTTCTCGGTGTGCTCCACATCCACCTTACCAGAGATAGATAAAATAGAGTTGTCAGGCACATATACAGACTGTAAATATTCTTTTAGCTCCCTAGACGAAAATTTAGATACAGTACTTGGAGTACCTAGAATTGGTAGTGCAAGGCCATCCTCGCCCCACACAGACTCGCTGTGGAGATCCTGTAGTACCTCTTCTGGGGTATCCTCACTTAAGTTTATCTCATCCAATATTACGCTCTTTTCTTTTTCTATATCCTTCTCATCGAATGTACTATTTAACAACATATCAGAAAGCACATCTAATGATAATTCAAGATAACTATCCAGGGCTTTAATATAAAAACAGGTAACCTCCTTGCTGGTAAAGGCATTAATTTGCCCCCCAACTTCCTCTATGCTCTCTGCTATGACCTTGGCACTTCTATTTTTAGTACCTTTGAAAAGCATATGTTCTATGAAATGTGAAATGCCATTCTGTTCCTTGCTTTCACGTCTGGAGCCATTTTTCACCCATAGTCCCACACTTATAGAGTTTACATAGTCTATTTTCTCTATTACAACTCGAAGTCCATTATCTAGCGTGATGATTTTATACAAAGCCTTACCTCCTTCTACATAGCCTCCATCATAAAAAAGAAAAAGGCATAAAGCCTTTTACTTTTCAATATCTTTTTCAGTCTCTTCTTGATCCTTAATAGCATCCTTACGAGATAAGTTAATTCTTCCTTGACTATCTATTTCTGTAACTTTAACAAGAATTTCATCTCCTACAGAAACTATATCCTCTACCTTATTTACTCTAGTTACATCAAGCTTAGAAATATGAACTAAGCCTTCCTTTCCAGGAAGTATCTCAACAAAAGCACCAAAGGTAGTAATCTTAGTTACCTTTCCAAGATATATCTCCCCAGCCTTGACATCTCTTGTAAGATCATCAATGATCTTTAGGGCTCTCTGAGCACCTAAGCTGTCATTTGACATAACAAAGATCTTTCCATCATCCTTTATATCGATTTTTACACCAGTCTCAGCTATTATCCTATTAATTGTTTTACCACCAGTTCCAATAACATCCCTTATCTTATCAGGATCTATATTAATGGTGTAAGCTCTTGGAGCATAAGGAGACATTTCACTTCTTGGTGCAGGTAAGCAATCATTTATATATCCTAAAATCTCCATTCTTGCTTTCTTTGCATTCTCTAATGAAAGTTTAATACAGTTTTCTGAAAGTCCATGAATCTTTGTGTCTACCTGAATAGCAGTAATACCTTTTTCTGTACCAGCTACCTTGAAATCCATATCTCCAAAGAAATCTTCAATACCCTGAATATCAGTTAGTATTTCTTCTTCAGACAAGTCTTCACTGGTAACAAGACCCATAGCTATTCCAGCAGCTGGTCTTTTGATTGGAACACCTGCATCTAATAGTGCAAGAGTACTTCCACACACGCTGGCCTGTGAAGTAGAGCCATTTGAACTTAACACCTCTGAAACCAGTCGAATTGTATATGGAAAGTCTTCTTCTGAAGGTATTAGAGGTTCTAGTGCTTTTTCAGCTAATGCGCCGTGACCAATTTCACGTCTTCCTGGTCCCCTCATAGGCTTAACCTCACCTACACTATAGGATGGGAAGTTATAGTGGTGCATATATCTTTTAAATTCTTCTTCTCCAATACCATCTAAAATTTGAACTTCGCCAAGAGCACCAATTGTGGCTACGGTTAACACCTGTGTTAAGCCTCTAGTAAATAGTCCCGTACCATGGGTTCTTGGAAGTAAAGCCACTTCACAGCTAATAGGTCTTACCTGTTCAAATCCTCTTCCATCAGGTCTTCTCTTATCTCTAAGTACCATATTTCTAACTATTTCTTTTTGTACTCTGTAAACCACATCATTAACGTCAGCCATATTATCTGGATATTTTTCAGCGAAAATCTCATCAATTTTGACTTTAACTTCATCCATTGCAGCATTACGTTGATCTTTTTCAGTTATGTACATAGCTGACTTAACCATATCAAAGCAGAAATCTCTCACTTCTCTCTCAAGAGTTTCATCAACCACATAAAGTGCAGGTGTATTTTTTTCTTTTCCAAATGCCTTCATTGCTTCTAATTGAAAATCTACAACCTTTTGACATTCTTTAAATCCAAATTGTATTGCATCATACATTACATCCTCAGGAATTTCATCCCCACCTGCTTCAATCATCATAACTCTATCCTTAGTTGCACATACAGTTAAGTTTAAAGAGCTCATTTCTCTTTGCTTGGATGTTGGGTTTACAACGTATTCACCGTCAATTAAACCTACTGATACAGTTCCTACAGGCTCACTAAAAGGAATACTTGAAATGCATAAAGCCATGGAAGCACCGTTCATCGCCAATATATCTGGCATATTATCAGGTTCCACGGATAATACAGTACAAACTATCTGAACATCATTTCTATATCCCTTAGGAAATAATGGTCTTAACGGTCTATCTATAGCTCTTGCATTTAAAACAGCCTTTTCTGAAGGCTTGCCTTCTCGTCTTATGAAACCTCCTGGGATTTTACCTACTGCATATAATCTCTCTTCATATTCTACACTTAATGGGAAAAAGTCAATTCCAGTTCTTGGTTTTTCTGAAGCATTTACATTCACCATAACTACAGTTTCACCGTAGCTTATAAATATGGCACAATTGGATAGCATGCCAGTCTTACCATATTCAACCTTCATCTGACGTCCTCCAATGGTAGTATCCATTGTATAACTCATTAAAAGTTACCTCCTTTCAATACACTAATATTATTATCTTATTGTTATGTTTTAATATACCAATAATTACATTTTGTAAAATTTTTAAAAGAATAGAGCGGATTATTCCGCTCTAGACTATTTTCTTAATCCTAGTTTTTCAACTATGTCACGATATCTTTGGATATCTTCATTCATTAAATAGTTTAGAAGACCTCTTCTCTTACCAACCATCATCAATAATCCTCTTCTAGAGTGATGATCCTTCTTATGAACTTTTAGATGTTCATTTAGGTGGTTGATTCTGTCAGTTAAAAGAGCGATTTGAACCTCTGGAGAACCAGTATCTCCTTCGTGTCTCTTAAACTTTTCTAGAATTTCTGTTTTTCTTTCTTTATCCATCATTACACCTCCATAATATATCCCCTATATTCCGTGTTTACCGTCGGTGTATCGGAAAACTCAGAATATGGTTCACGAATGTTATTATAACAAAATAATCATCTATTGTAAATTAAATTTTTTACAAACTAATCATATCTTTTATATAAGCATCATTTTTGTCACTGGCAAGCTGCTTTTTAAGCTCATCTAAGCTACCAAATTTTATCTCATCCCTCATATAACTAATAAAATAAGTCCTTACACTCTCGCCATAAATTTCTTTATCAAAATTCAAAACATGTGTTTCTACTGTAAGCTTATTCCCTTGAACCGTGGGATTATAACCCACACTGGTAATTCCTTTATAAATACACCCATCAATTAGAACATGAGTGTAATAAACTCCTACTTTAGGTATAACTCTATATTCAGGGATTTGAAGGTTTATAGTTGGAAAGCCTATTTTATGTCCAATATTCCTTCCTCTCACTACTGTCCCATACAAATAATATGGTCTATTAAGCATAAGGTTTGCTTTTTCTATGTCCCCAGCCTTTATAAGATTTCTTATTGTAGTGCTGCTTACAATTTCGTTATTGCAGTAGACAGGATCTATTACTTTCAATCTATAACCCAAAATATTGCTCATAGAGTTAAGCAATTTCAAATCACCTTTATTTTTATGCCCAAATCTATAGTTGTATCCTACTACAATTCCTTTTACATTGTAATGTTTTACTAGCTTACATATAAAATCTTCAGGTTCTATTTCCATGAACTCATGGCTGAATTTCATAAGATTTACAATATCCACTCCCATGCTTTTAAGCAGGTCAAGCTTCTCATCTTCGTCCATTAACAGTTGCGGAATAATATCAGGGCTTATCACAGTAAGAGGATGGTTTTCAAAGGTTGAAACCATGCTAGAAGCACTATTTTCCCTAGCTAAGCTGCAAGCAGCTTCTATAAGTGCCCTATGTCCTATATGTAGTCCATCAAAGCTCCCAAGGGCCACAAATATTTCTTCTTCTATTTTCATGCTAAAGTTATCTCTAATTATCCGCATAATTACTCCTAAATTAATCTCTTGTATAGTTTAAAGACTCCATCATTCATTATTGCCAATCCAAGTAGGCATTCTTCATAGTAAACTCTATATACAGTGTTATTTTTTAGATTGGACACTAAATATGAATTTGTAATATTGACCCCATTTAAAAGCAAATCTTTAACCTTTGTATTCACATCAAGTTTTTCATAGTTTTGTAATAAGGTCTCAGGGGAAATAAGGTAGTCAGCAACATTGCCTGGGGTGAGTTCTTCGAGAGCTACAGAATTTTCAAGTGTAAATTCTCCACTTTTAATTCGCTCAAGTTCCCACATTGCTGCCCCACATCCCAAGGCTTCACCTATGTCATAACAAAGACTTCTAATATACGTACCCTTACTACATCTAACCTCCAGCTCTACAAAAGGAATTTCACATGAAAGCACTTTTATATAATGGATAAAAATCTTTCTAGGCTCTCTTTCTATCTCTATTCCTTCACGAGCCAAGTTATAAAGTCGTTGACCATTAACCTTAAGAGCTGAAAACATTGGAGGTATCTGGTATATTTCACCTTGAAATCTCTCTATTACTTCCACTACTTCATTAGTTGAAGCCTGAATGGGAGATTGTGATAATATATCACCTTCTCTATCATAGGTTGTGGTTGTAACACCAAGCTTTAAAAGAGCTTTATATACCTTATCCCCATTCATTATTTCATCAACTAATTTTGTTGCCCTTCCAATACAAATAGGCAACACCCCTTTAGCTAATGGATCTAGGGTTCCAGTGTGTCCAATTTTTTCTTTTTTACCCACTAGCCTTTTAACTCTCATTACAACATCATTTGATGTCATACCTTGAGGCTTATAGATATTAATAACTCCAATCATAGGGAAAACTCCCTAGAAAGATCATGTAACAGCTTTTGTTCAACAGCTTCTAATCTATCTTCACAGCTAAAACCCGCTGCCCTTATATGGCCGCCACCATTGTAATTTTCAGCTACCCTTCTTACATCTACAACTGTCTTAGATCTCAAGCTCACCTTCACTCCATCTTCCATTTCCTTTAAAAGTGCAGTTACTTCAACTGTATCTACACTCAAACCAAAGTTAACCAAATCTGAAGTATCGGATATATCACAATTACATTCCAGTGGCATATTTTTAGTTAGCTTCATAACACAAACCCTACCATTATAATGTAGCTGCGCTGTGTTAAGTACCATACTGTATAATTTTAATCGTTCAAATGGCTTATTATCATAAATCAGCCTATGAATGTTGCTAAAGTCTATCCCTGTGTTAATTAGGTCTCCTGCTATGGAATGAGTAACAGAAGTTGTATTTGAAAATCTAAAGGATCCACTATCTGTAATAATAGATGTATATAAGCAAGTGGCTATTTCTTTAGTTATATTAATTCCAAGAAGCCTTATTATCTGATATACAATCTCACCTACTGCAGCTGCGTTGGTATCTACAAAATTCAAATCACCGTATAATTCATTTGTCCTATGGTGGTCTATATTTATAATACTATAACCAGCATTTTTCTTTATAGGTACTGATAATCTTTTAAGGTCACCACAATCAAGAGCAATGACTAAATCCCATTTGTCATCTTCAAAATGCTTTAAAATAGAATCTGAGCCAGGTAAAAAACTATACATCTTTGGAATATCATCTGAAGATATTATCTCTATCACCTTATCAAGCTGAGAAAGGCCTTGCTTTAGGGCAAGGGCACTTCCTAATGAATCGCCATCAGGACTATAGTGATAGCTGATTGCAATCCTACTTGATTTCTTAATTGTCTCTAAGATATTATTCATTATCATGAGAGGGCCTCTCCTTAATTTTCTGTAATAATGAGTCTATGTGCATTCCATGTTCAATGCTATCATCGTAAGTAAAAATAACCTCTGGCGTACACCTTAAATTAACCTTGCTCCCAAGCTCACGCCTTATAAAACCAGCAGAGCTCTTAAGTGCCTTTAAGGTGTTATTTTTTTTCTCTTCATCACCAAAAACACTTACAAAGACTTTAGCATATCTTAAGTCCTTTGTTACATCTACCTTTGTAACACTAACCATGGCTGTAAGTCTTGGATCTTTAAGATCATTTTGTATTATTCCGCTTACAGCCTTTTTGATTTCCTCATTAATTCGTCCACCTCTATATTTAGGCAACTTTATTCCCTCCTTTTATAAGGATTTGGGTTTTACCTCTTCCATGGTATAACACTCTAGGATATCTCCATCCTTAATATCATTGAATTTTTCAACACTTAGACCACACTCATATCCAGCAGCTACCTCTTTAGCATCATCCTTAAATCTCTTAAGAGATGCTAAAGTTGAATCAAATATTACTATACCATCACGGATTACTCTAACCTTAGAATTTCTAGCTAACTTTCCGTCAAGTACGTAGCATCCAGCAATAGTACCAATATTTGAAATTTTGTATGTCTGCCTTATTTCAGCTCTTCCAAGCACTACCTCTTTATATTCAGGCTCTAACATACCTATCATTGCTGCTTTAATATCATCTAAAGCATTATAGATAATACTATAGGTTTTAATATCAACCTTTTCTTTTTCAGCCAGGATAGCAGCATTATTGTCTGGTCTTACATTAAAGCCAATTATAATAGCATTAGACGCATTAGCAAGTATAATATCAGCCTCAGATATAGCTCCTACAGCTCCATGAATTACCCTTACCTTTACCTCATCAGTTGACAATTTCTCAAGTGACTGCTTTAATGCCTCAGCTGAGCCCTGAACGTCAGCTTTTACAATCAAGCTTAATTCCTTAACCTTACCCTCTTTAATTTGACTATACAAATCCTCTAAGGATACTTTATGAGTAGACTGCAAATATTCTATTCTTACCTTCTCTTTTCTGTTATCTGCAGTAATTCTAGCTGTTTTCTCATCCTTTACCACATTAAATCGATCCCCTGCAGCTGGTACTTCTGATAGGCCAAGAATTTCTACTGGAATAGACGGTCCTGCAGATTTAATCTTTTTGCCCTTATCATCAAACATAGCTCTTATCCTACCATAGGTGGTTCCAACAATAATTGAATCCCCTACGTGTAAGGTACCATTTTGAACTAATAAAGTTGCTACAGGGCCTCTTCCTTTATCAAGCTTAGCTTCAATAACTGTACCCTTTGCTTTTCTATCAGGATTACCCTTTAATTCTGCCATCTCAGAAGTTAATATAATCATCTCTAATAGAGTATCAATGCCTTCCTTTGTATGCGCAGATACAGGAACACATATGGTATCTCCACCCCAATCTTCAGCAATTAATCCAAACTCTGTGAGCTCCTGTTTTACTCTATCAATGTTTGCACCTGGTCTATCTATTTTGTTTATTGCTACTATAAGAGGGACATTAGCTGCCTTGCAATGGCTTATGGCCTCTTTTGTCTGAGGCATAACACCATCGTCTGCTGCTACTACTAAAATAACAATATCTGTAACCTGAGCTCCACGAGCTCTCATAGAAGTAAAGGCTTCATGTCCTGGAGTATCTAGAAAAGTTATTTTTTCTCCATTTATTGATACTGTATAAGCTCCAATATGCTGAGTAATTCCACCAGCCTCAGTCTGAGTAACACGCGCCTTCCTTATGGCATCTAGTAAAGAGGTTTTACCATGGTCAACGTGTCCCATTACTGTAACTATTGGAGGTCTCTTTAATAGACCAATTTCTTCTTCCATATCCTCTTCTGATTCTTCTATTTGAGCTTCTTCTTCTATTGAGCTCTCTTTTTTTAGGTCTACCATCAATTCAAATTTTTCAGCTAGTTTTTCAGCAGTATTAAAATCTATCTCTTGATTGATTGCAGCCATAACTCCCATCATCATTAAAGCCTTTATAACCTCATTATAAGGTTTCTTCATCTTATCTGAAAGTTCCTTAACTGTAACCGTTTTTCCGATTTCGATTATACCTACTTCATCATCCTGTGCAATGATCTCTCTGCCCTGGGCATCCCAAGTTCTTCTTTTGTTTTTCCTGCTTTTTTTCACATTCGTCTGTTCTTCCACCATTACCTCATATTCTTCCACTACATTTGTAGTTGTGTTAGATTTTTCCTCTTCGGTTTTAACAACCTCTTCACCTTTATTCTTATTATCCTGCATAAGCTCCTTAATAAGCTCAGCATCCTCTTCTTCAATTACACTCATATGATTTTTAACTTCTATATTGAACTCTTCCTGAAGTAGAGAAATCAAGTCTTTACTACTGATTCCCAGCTCCTTTGCTAGCTCATATACTCTTGTCTTTGACATAACTTTCACCCCCGACTCTTAATTACTTTCACACCATAGTTCACTTAGTTTCTTGCCCATTTTAGCATCTGTCACACCCAGCACATTTATCTCTTTTCTTCCTAAAGCCTTACCAAGTTCCTCTTTATCACAGGCTGTGATAACAGGTATATTTTGAGCATCTGTATACTTTATAAACTTTTTTCTGGTGTTTTCTGATACATCCTTAGATAACACAATAAGATGTATTTTTCTCCTGCTTAGGGCCTCCTCGCACATATTATAACCTTCTATAAGATTGCCAGATTTTTTTATCAGTCCAAGAAACAGCAAAAAGGCTTTGTTATTCATTCATCTCATCTCGCAATCTTGTATAGATATCCTCTGATATTTTCACCTCTAGGTTTCTCTCTAGCCGTTTTGACTTAAAAGACTTTTCTAAGCACTCTAAGCTTTTGCAGACATAGGCTCCTCTTCCTGGTTTCTTACCTACTAAATCCACAGAAACTTCCCCTTCCTTGCTTCTAACCACTCTTATGAGTTCTTTCTTGGGTTTCATTTCCATGCAACCAGTGCACATTCTTTGAGGAATTTTTTTAGTTTTCAATGCTATCACCTACTCTTCGACTTCTCTTTTCTCTAACTGTGATTTGCTTTTTATATCAATCTTCCATCCAGTTAATTTAGCGGCTAATCTTACATTTTGCCCTTCTTTGCCAATGGCTAGAGATAGCTGATTATCTTCAACCACTACCTGAGCTGCCTTGCCGTCTTCATTTATTGTAACATCTATAACCTTCGCAGGACTCAATGCATTGGCTATATATTCCTCTGGAAGCTTACTCCATTTAATTATGTCTATTCTTTCATTTTTTAATTCATTGACTATATTCTGTACTCTGCTTCCCTTTGGGCCAACACAAGCCCCCATTGGGTCTACATTCTCATCATTAGAATATACTGCAATTTTAGTTCGAGAGCCTGCTTCTCTAGCGATGCTTTTTATTTCTACTACTCCATTATATATTTCAGGTACTTCTAACTCAAAAAGTCTCCTAACTAGACCAGGGTGAGTACGTGATACTACTACCTGAGCGCCTTTGGGTAGGTTTTTTACCTCAACAATATAAAGCTTTAATCGTTCATTAAAGTCATAGCTTTCCCCAGGCATCTGTTCATTGGGTCCTAAAACCGCTTCAATCCTTCCAAGGTCAACAAATACGTTTCCCTTATCCTTTCTTATTACAGCCCCTGTAATTATATCATATTCTTTAGTAATAAACTCATCATATATAATACTTCTTTCTGCTTCCTTGATTCTTTGGATTACAACCTGCTTTGCTGCTTGAGCAGCAACTCTACCAAATTGCTTAGGAGTAACCTCCATCTCCACCACATCCTCAAGTTCATAACGAGGATCTATTTTTCGTGCGTCCTCTAAATTAATTTCTGAAACCTCATCCTGAACCTCTAGAACTACGTTTTTTCGAGAATAAACGTGTATCTCACCAGTTCCTCTGTTCATAGTAACATTTACATTTTGTGCAGCTGAATTGGCATAATTCTTTTTATAAGCTGCCACCAATGCATCCTCAATAGTCTCAAAGAGAAGATCTTCACTTATTCCTTTTTCCTTAACGATCTCACTCAAAGCAGTAATAAACTCCTGATTCATTTCCCTTCCTCCTATAATTCCCCTTCTAAGCTTATATTTTTAATTTTCTTTCTTTCCAAAGAAATTTCTTCTTCAGAAACTTCAATTACCAGCTTATTTTCATCATAAGCCTTTAGTATACCAGTTATTTCTCTTTTGCCTTTAAAACTTCCATCAAGCTTTGCCCTTATAAGAGAACCTATGTACCTCTCAAGATGAATATCTGTAAATAGCGTTCTGTACACTCCAGGAGAAGAAACCTCTAGGTAATAGGACTCTGATATCGGATCCTCTATATCCAGCATGTCACTCAAAGCTCTGCTTACCTTTTCGCAATCCTGATGAGTAATACCATTCTCATGCTCTATATACACTCTGAGGTAATATTCCCCTTGCTCCTTAATAAACTCCACGTGATAAAGTTCATACCCTTTCTCAGATACTATAGGTTTTATAAGGTAATACAATCTATCAACATTTTCTTCCTGTCTCATTTTTATCCCTCCTATCTATAGCTTATACAATTCAAATAATTCTATTATTTTCACTTAACGAAAAACGCAACCTGGGTTGCGTTTATTGTAATAAATATAAAGAGCGGGCTGCCACCCACTCTTTTGCAATAATTATCAGTAGTACTAACATTTTTCATTATATCCTAATAACAAGATAAAAACAAGTACTATTTAACTTTTTCAATCACGCTTTTTTTAAAATAGAGATAATTGATTGCTTTCTGGTAAACCTTCGAGACAACCATGCTGCTGCATAATCTCTATTACAGTCTTAGAAACCTTTGCTCTTATGCGTAGGTCTTCCTTTGAGATAAACTCTCCCTCTTTTCTTGCCTCAACAATGCTCTTAGCAGCATTTTCACCTACTCCTTGTAGTGCTTGTATAGGCGGTCTTAATGAATTCCCTTCAATGGTAAATTTCTGTGCCTGGGATTTATATAAATCAACCTTAAGGAGGTTATATCCTCTCTTATACATCTCAAAGGCTATTTCTAAAATAGTAAGCAATCCCTTATCCTTTTGGGTCATATTATTTCCTATGTTGTTTAGCTCCTCCATCTTATTATAAACTGCTTCCTCACCCATAGAAATAAGTTCAGCATCAAAATCATCAGCTCTTACAGTAAAATAGGTAGCATAATATGCTAATGGATAATAGACTTTATAATAAGCAATTCTTACAGCCATCATAACATAAGCTACAGCATGGCCTTTAGGGAACATATACTTTATCTTATTACAGGATTCAATATACCAATCTGGAACCTTATTTTCCTTCATAACTAGAATATCTTCATCTCTAAGGCCCTTTCCCTTTCGAACTCTTTCCATAATGGTAAAGGCGGTCTTAGGTGGTACTCCCTGATACATCAAATATACCATGATATCATCTCTTGTGGAAATACAGTCCTTAAGTGTGGTCATGCCCTCCTTAATATAGTATTGGGCATTATTAAGCCAAACGTCTGTACCGTGAGAAAGTCCTGAAATACGAACTAGATCAGCAAAGCTTTCAGGCTTAGTGTCAATTAGCATCTGTCTTACAAATTTCGTTCCAAATTCAGGAAGTCCATAGGTTCCTACATCACAATGCAATTCTTCTCTCGTAATCCCCAGCGCCTCTGGTGAGGTAAACAAACTCATAACCTTTGGATCTGCAAGAGGAATTTTTTTTGGATCAAGACCTGTTAAATCTTGAAGCATTCTAAGTACCGTTGGGTCATCATGACCTAAGATATCCAGTTTAAGAAGTCTTCCACTTATAGAATGATAGTCAAAGTGAGTTGTTATAATATCTGAATTTGAATCATCTGCAGGATGTTGAATAGGTGTAAAATTGAATATTTCATTATCCCTTGGTACAACCATAATCCCGCCTGGATGCTGTCCTGTAGTACGTTTTATACCTGTACACCCGATAGTAAGCCTGTCTATTTCAGCTTGGGGAACCACTACATTTTTTTCATCCAAATATTTTTTTACAAAACCATAGGCAGTTTTTTCTGCAACGGTACCTATGGTGCCTGCCTTAAAAACAAAGCCTTTCCCAAATAAAACCTCAGTATACTTATGTACCACTGCCTGATATTCTCCAGAAAAGTTTAAATCTATATCCGGCTCTTTGTCCCCTTCAAAACCAAGGAAGGTTTCAAAGGGAATATCATGGCCATCTTTTATATATACTGAGCCACAGTTAGGACAGTTCTTATCTGGTAAATCAGCCCCAGAGCTAATGGAGCCATCAGTAATAAATTCGCTGTTTTTGCATTCTGGGCAAACATAATGAGGTGGAAGTCCATTTACCTCTGTAATATTACTCATTGTTGCAACAAAGGAGGAGCCTACAGAACCTCTAGAGCCTACTAGGTATCCATCTTCAAGAGATTTTGCTACAAGCTTTTGAGCAATTAGATAAAGCACTGCGTACCCGTTATTAATAATAGAATTTAACTCCTTATCCAATCTCTTTTGAACTACCTCTGGAAGCACCTCTCCATATATGGCATGAGCTTTTGCCAAGGTCATATTTTTTATATCCTCTTCTGCCCCATCTATCTTCGGTGGAAAGGTTTCATCAGGTATAGGTTTTATCTCATCTATCATATCCGCAATTAGGTTAGTATTTTTTATTACTACCTCTTCTGCTACTTCTTTGCCTAAGTATTCAAATTCCTGAAGCATTTCCTTTGTGTTCCTAAGATATAGAGGTGCCTGTTCATCTGCATCATTAAAGCCTTGTCCCGCCATCAAAATTCTTCTAAAAACCTCGTCCTCAGGATCTAAAAAGTGCACATCACAGGTTGCCACTGTAGGTTTTTTATAATGTTTCCCAAGTTCATATATTTTTTTATTAATATCCTTTAATTGTTCATCATCCTTAACTGTTCCATTTCTAGTCATAAACTTATTGTTGCCAATTGGTTGTATCTCAAGATAATCGTATAATTCTACTACTTCTTTTAATTCCTCTATTGATTTGCCTGATAGTATCTCTTTATATATCTGACCAGCTTCACAGGCAGAGCCAATTATCAAGCCCTCTTTATGAGACATAAGAAGGCTCTTTGGAATTCTAGGACGTTTAAAAAAGTAATCCAAATTAGAATAGGATATTAGCTTATATAGATTTTTTAGCCCTACTTGATTTTTTACTAATATAATCATATGGTAGGTATTTAATTTTTTAACATCAATGGTATTTAAATAGTTCTCATTTAGCTGTTTCAGACTTATTACTTCTCTTTGCTCAAGTGTATCAAAACACTTAAGCAATATCTGTGCAGTAGCTTTTGCATCATCTACTGCCCTGTGATGATTTTCAAGATTTATTCCTAAATGCTTTGCTACTATATCGAGCTTATATCTTTTAAGCTCTGGAAATAAAAATTTTGCAAGAGGAATAGTGTCCATAATAGCGTTATCTAATTGTATATTCATATCCGTACATACTTTTCTTATAAAGGATATATCAAAAGATGCATTATGGGCAACCAGTACTGAATCCCCTGCAAATCCTATAAATTCTTTAATAATCTCCTCAATCTTTGGAGCATTTTCAACCATAGAAGGATTTATTCCCGTAAGCTCCTGAATTTTATAAGGAATATTCCTATTAGGGTTAACAAAGGTGCTGAAGGTATCTACGATTTTCCCATTACAAATTTTAACTGCACCTATCTCTATTATCTTATCCTCTGTGGGAGAAAACCCAGTAGTTTCTATATCTAAAACCACAAAGGAGCCTCTTATATCTTGAGCCTTACAGCCCTGAACAATAGGTACTCCATCGTCTACAAAATAAGCCTCTACTCCATATAAAACCTTTATTTTATACTTCTTTGCAGCATCCATAGCTTCTGGAAAAGCTTGAACTACACCATGATCCGTAATTGCAATAGCATTATGTCCCCACTTAGCAGCTCGAGCTATTAACTTTGAGGTGCTGCTAACTCCATCCATAGAGCTCATCTGTGTATGAAGATGCAGTTCCACCCTCTTCTCTTTAGCATCATCAAGCTTTTCACTCTTTGAAGCCTTCACAATGTCTCTAGCCATTATAACTACTTCTCTTGCATAGGCATCATTTACAGCCTCTCCTCTAACCTTACAGAAAAGTCCTTCATTTATCTCCTCTAAAACCCTATCCATATCCTTGGGCTTAGGAAAGCATTTAACTGTTATAGAACCCTTTAAATCCGTAATATTAAAGGTGATTATCTTTTTTCCACTTCTAGTGTCAATAATCTTTGTTTTAAATATTTCTCCTTGAATAGTTACAACACCACTGGCTTCATCGATGGAGTTAATAGAAATAATCTCATCTCTAATATCTTTTCCCATGATTACATCTTCGTTCATTGCACTGTTTTGCACATTTGTCTTAGTATTATTTACTTCTTTAACTTCAGTGGTAACCACAGTGTTTTTAATAATGGTTATATTTTCTTGCTCTTTTTTGTTAAAGTAATCCTGAGTTACTATAGTTCCATCATGGTGTAGAATAACATTGCATTTTCTCCCAAAAATATCTCTAATTACTGAGGATAATGCTCTCTCTAGATCCTTTCCTCTAAGAATTTTTATTACAAATTCATTATTATTACAGATTTTTATTTCATTTTCTTTTATTTCCAGCTTTGAACTTAAAAGAAAATCCTTTGCCACTGGTATCTCAGCAGATACCATACTAATTACGTCCATCCAATAGGTAGTGGTAATTTCTTCTACACTTGCATCTACCACTTCCTTGTAAAAGCATAAATCAAAGCTGCAGTAATCACCAATTTTCTTGTTAAAGGCATCATTAAGCTTAGATTTTTCTGCAGGAGTAATATCTCTACAGCACTTTAAAATGAACTTCACCTTATTACTTTTCTTCATATATTGAATTTTATGAAGACTTATGTCTTCTATTATTTGCTCGTCATTAAAGGACAGTTCCTTTGTCAGTAGTTGTGAATAATTATTACTCATCTGTGTGCCTCCAGGAAAAATTAATAAATTACATCTTTTCTATTTCTTTAATAAGCTCCTCCACCAATTCATCCTCTTTAACCTTTTTTATAATAACTCCCTTTTTGAATATAAGGCCCTCTCCATTTCCACCTGCAATTCCAATGTCAGCCTCTCTAGCTTCTCCAGGGCCATTTACTACACAGCCCATTACAGCCACCTTAATATTCTTGTCCATAGAAGCTAACCTTTTTTCAACCTCTTCTGCTATAGCTATGAGGTTAATCTGGGTTCTACCACAGGTAGGACAGGATATAAACTCTACACCTTCATTAATATATCCTAGTGATCTTAGTATATCTTTTCCAACTCTAATCTCCTCTACAGGATCACCTGTAAGGGATACTCTTATAGTATCTCCTATGCCCTCACTCAAAAGAGCTCCGATGCCTATGGAGGATTTAATAGTACCTCTCCAAAGGGTACCAGCTTCAGTAACTCCAATATGCAGTGGATAATTTACTCTATTTGATAAAAGTCTATAAGAGTCTATCATTACAGGCACTCTTGAAGATTTTATAGAGATTACTATATCGTTAAAATTCATCTTTTCAAGTATATCCACATGTCTTAAGGCGCTTTCTACCAATGCCTCCGCACAGGGTGAACCATATCTCTCTAATAAATCTTTTTCAAGAGAGCCAGAGTTTACTCCAATTCTAATTGGAATGTTCTTTTCTTTAGCTTTTTTTGAAACCATCTCAACCCTATCTATGCTGCCGATGTTTCCTGGATTTATTCTAAGGGCACTAATACCATTATCAATGGCTTTAAGTGCTAATTTATAGTCAAAATGTATGTCTGCTACAACTGGGAGCCTAGTTCCATTGCAAATTTTTACTAGTGCATCACAAGCCTCCATGTCTGGTACTGCACACCTTATTATGTCACAGCCTACATCTTCAAGTGCACTTATCTGCCTTAAGGTACTACCTGCATCTCTAGTATCTGTATTAGTCATGGATTGAACGGAAATAGGAGCATCTCCCCCAACGAACATACTACCTACTTTAACCTTATGTGTTTTCTTTCTCTCCATTTTTTCATCTCCTATAGTGAAATTGGGTATAATATGTCCTTGATTATCACAAGCACCATTATGGCCATTAATATTGCAAAACCAATATAATTTACAAATCCAATTTTGTTATCGTCTATTTTCTTCCCACTTATTAGTTCAACTAATAAAATAAATATCCATCCTCCATCTAGTGCAGGGAATGGTATTATATTAAATATTCCAAGCTGTACACTTAAAAAGGCCATAAAATTTAACAACACCCAAATTCCCGCCTTAGCAGCTTGAGCAGATACCTTAATTATAGTCACAGGTCCTCCTATATCAGATGCAGAAGCCTTCCCCGTAACTAAGGTTTTAAGAGCAATGAATACCTGTTTAGTAAGAGAAACACACTGGTTTACACCATAGTCTACAGATTGAATAAAACCAGGTTTTTCTTTAAAGGTTGGAAATACCCCAATTATAAATCTCTTTTCCTCATTGTCAAAACTGGGACTTATCTTAATAGTATCTTTAACACCATTTCTTTCAAGAACCAGATTTATAGGCTGCCCCTTGGTGGTATAAACTTCAGTTTGAAAATCCTCCCAAGTGGTAATTTTAGAATTGTTGGCCTTTACAATTTTATCACCCTTTTGAATACCGGCTATTGCAGCAGGACTATCTGGTACCACGTCACTAATAACTGGCACGTTAAAGCCCCGCGAACCAACTAAGCTAAATAAAACTACTGCAAATAATAGATTCATAATAGGACCTGCTGCAATAATACTCAGCTTTCTTCCTGCACTTTTACTAGAAAAAGAACGCATATCCTCAACATGTGAGTCTTCTCCAAGCATCTTTACATAGCCACCAATAGGTAAGGCCTTTATTAAATACTCTGTTTCCTTTCCCTTAATCCCGAATAATCTTGGCCCCATGCCAATCGAAAATTCTTCAACCTTTACCCCATTTAACTTTGCCAAGGTAAAGTGTCCCAATTCATGAATCAAAACCAGAACTCCAAAGGCCAGTAATGCACCTATGATATATAAAATATTCAAGACAACGCCTCCTTAAACACCATACTTGCTGTAAATATAATCTTTTACTCTTTTATCTTTTGCAATGATCGTATCTATAGTAAGCTTCTCTAATCCATCAAACCTATTTAAACACTCTTCTATTATTTCTGGTATCTTAACAAAATCAATAGATTTTTTTAAAAAAAGTTCTACCGCTGCCTCATTAGCACCGTTTAAAATAGTTGGATATAATGCTCCCTTTTTTCCTGCTTCAAGGGCAAGTGCTAAGCATTTAAAGGTATCTGTGTCTGGTTTTTCAAAGGTAAGAGAAATGAGGCTCTTAACGTTTAATTTATTGTAGTTTCCTTCAATTCTCTCAGGATAAAAAAGTGCATAGTGTATTGGTAATCTCATATCAGCACTACCTAGCTGTGCAATAATACTTCCATCAACATATTCTACCATGGAATGAATAACACTCTGTGGGTGCACCACTACCTCTATATCATCATAAGAGGTATCAAATAGCCAATGGGCTTCAATTACCTCTAAGCCTTTATTCATAAGAGTGGCAGAATCTATAGTAATTTTGCTGCCCATTACCCAATTTGGGTGCTTTAATGCATCTTCTACTGTTACCCTTTTTAAATCTTCTTTACTACTACCCCTAAATGGTCCTCCAGAAGCTGTCAAGATTATCTTATCGACTTTATTCTTTTCATTGCCTTGAAGGCATTGGAAAACAGCAGAATGCTCTGAATCTACCGGTAGAATGTGAACGCCATGTTCCCTGGCTGCTTGAGTTATAATTTCCCCTCCTACCACTAGAGTCTCCTTGTTGGCTAAGGCAATCTGCTTACCAGCTTTAATTGCAGCTAATGTAGGTTTTAAACCCACCATTCCCATTACAGAGGTTAAAACTATATCCACCTCTCTTAAGGTACATATTTTAACCATCCCATCCATACCTGACAGCAGCTCTACCTCAATGCCTTTATCACTACAGTACTGAGAAAATTTGTCATAAGCCTCACTATGGTTAATGCACACCATCTTTGGCATAAATTCTTCTACTATTGGTATTAAATCCTGCCATCTTTCATTACAGCTAACACCTATAATGTTAAATTTATCTTTATTACACCTTATTACCTCAAGTGTCTGTTTACCTATAGATCCTGTAACTCCTAGGATACTTATATTTTTCATAGAACACCTCCATTACTATAATTCAGTGGTTAATATCTCTTTAACTATTACCATATATAGTGGACCAACTAGTATACCTAGGGTACCTAATGTTTTAAGCCCAATATAAGAAGACATTAGTATCAGTGCAGGGTTAAGATTTAAGGTTTTGCTAAGATACCTTGCCTCTAACAGCTGCCTTATAATAGCCAAAAGCAAGTACAATAGAACCAAGCCTATGGCTACTGCATAGTTTTTATCCAGTAGTTTAATTATTATAAGTGGAATAAAAACCATACTAGTACCAAGATAGGGCATTATATCTAAAACCCCACATATTACACCAAGAATAACAGCATTTTTTATATTAAGTATAGCAAACCCAAGTATGATTTCAAAGGTATTAAATATAACAAGTCCTATCTCTACCTTTAAAAATTTATTCAAATATTCTACCCGTTTTACGCCATATTCTACAATCTGTTTATTTAATAATTTATATAATAGATTATAATCTCTTTTTTCCTCGGCTAAAATAAAATAAGCAGTTATATTACCAATTAAATATATCACGATGCCTTCGGTAGTATATACTGCTCCTTTCCTTAAAAACCCACTGTTCACAATATTTGAATATGCAGCTTCGATTTTTTTATATAAAATCTCAGGGTTAACTTTAAGAAACTTACACAATTCACTTATTGGTTCTTCTATAGCTTTAATATTAAAATTTACAATATGTCCAAGAATAAAGCTGCTAATAAAATATACCACTACAATTGTTGCTAAATTCACTATTAAAAGTGCAATGGCACTCCTAAATTTCGAATTTTTAAGCTTTAACTTCTCAAGGCCATTATTTAGTGGACTTGCAAAAAAAATCAACAGTAATATTATAATGAAGGGTTTAAATATGGTGGTCACTAGTTTTGTGACCACCATTAGCACTAAAAGTGCAACTACACAATAAATTAACTTTTTGTATTTATGAAGCAAACTTACATCCCCAGTATCATTGTTATATAATAATATACTACTACGGAAGCAAAAAGTATGCTATCAAATCTATCTAAAATTCCACCATGACCTGGGATAAGATGGCTAAAGTCTTTTACCCCAGCATACCTTTTAATACTTGAAGCAACCAGGTCTCCACATTGACATAGTATACCGCAGATAAAACCAATAGCGGCAAAATGATATAGTGCTATGTTTACTCCATATCTTTGTATTATGTAACCAAAAATTAAGCAAGCTGCTGTACTTCCTATTAAACCTCCAATAGAACCTTCTATTGTTTTGTTAGGACTAGCCTTTGGACTAATCTTATGCTTCCCAAAACATCTGCCCACATAATAGGCTGATGTATCACATAGCCAAGAAGATAGGAAAATCAACCAAATTAAGTATCTCCCTTGTTCTTTAAAAAAGATTACTGGTATTAGTGAGAAAAAAACAGCAACATAAACAAAGCCTAATAATGTAGCACCACAATCCAAGAAATTGTAGTAAGGAATAAATAAAGGAATTACTAGCAGAATTAGAGTTCCTAGGATAATTAACATGGTAAGCAACTGGAAATTAACCTGTTTTCCCATATATAAATAGTAGATAACACAAAATATGTACCCAATAAAACCTAGTGAATTTATATTTTTTAATTTTAGTACCTTGTAAAATTCCCTCATTCCCAATAAAGACAATATTAACACACCATATTTTAGTATGTCTCCCCCTACGAATAATAGGGCCACAAGTGGCAGCAACATAAGAGCACCTAAATACCTGTTATTCATTGTTTCACTCCCCTTACATCTAGAAATTACTTTAATCCCCCAAAGCGCCTATTTCGTTTTTGATAGTCGGAAATTGCCTGATGCAGATGTTCTTTTTTAAAATCAGGCCATTTTATATTAGAATACCAAAATTCTGAGTAGGCACATTGCCATAACAAAAAATTACTAATTCTCTGTTCACCACTAGGGCGTATAATTAATTCAGGATCAGGCATATGGGCTGTATAAAGGTAATTTCCAAACAACTCTTCATTTATTTTTTCTACATGAACCTTGCCACCTCTTACGTCCTTTACAAGCTCCATAATACCATTGAGTATTTCGCTTCTTCCACCATAATTTAATGCCAAATTCAGCGTAAGTCCAGTATTATTTTTAGTGTTTTCATAGGCATGTCGAAGTTCCTTCTGACAGGAGTCTGGCAGAGCACTAATGTCACCAATTGAATTAATTACGACATTGTTTCTATTTAATTCTTCAAACTCCTTCTTTAAATATTCTACAAGAAGCTTCATAAGGGCTTCCACCTCATCAGTAGGTCTTTTCCAATTTTCTGTTGAGAAAGCGTAGAGAGTTAGATACTTTATGTTTAGTGAGCTACACTCCTTTACAATTTCTCTAATGGTTTCTACACCGGCCCTATGCCCCATAAACCTAGGAAGACTTCGCTCTTGAGCCCATCTTCCATTTCCATCCATAATTATTGCTATATGCTTTGGAACATTACTAAGGTCTACCTTAGCTTCATCCAGAGAGTAGCTTTTTTTTCGTTTAATAAAACCTAGCAATCATATCACCTCAATATGTGATAATTATTTAACTAATAAAACCTGCTAAAAGCAGGCTCTATTAGGATTATATAGACATTACTTCCTTCTCTTTTGCTTCAACTATTCTATCAATTTCTTTAATAAAATTATCAGTTACCTTTTGAATGTCTTCTTCACCTTTTTTTATTTCATCTTCTGATATATCGCTCTTTTTCAAAGCTTTAATCTTATCATTGCACTCTCTACGAATAGCTCTAACTGCTACCTTTGCTTCTTCACCAGTTTTCTTAACATTCTTTACAATATTTTTTCTAGTTTCCTCAGTAAGTTCTGGAACCACTAATCTAATTGCTGCTCCATCATTGGACGGATTAATTCCTAGGTCAGACTTCAGAATGGCTTTTTCTATACTTTTAATTGAGGATTTATCCCAAGGCTGTATTAATAATATCCTCGGTTCAGGCGCAGATATATTAGCCATCTGATTTAAAGGAGCCATACTTCCGTAATATTCCACTTCTATTCTATCAAGCATTGTAGGATTGGCTCTTCCTGCCTTCATGGATGCTAGTTCTTTTTTTAATACTGCTATGGTCTTAGTCATTTTCTCTTCAGCAGTTTTGTTTAATTCCTTAATCATAAGGGTACCTCCTTATTTTATTTTGATACTAATGTACCAATTTTCTCTCCCATCACGGCTCTCTTAATATTTCCAGGTTGGTCCAGTCCAAAGACTATAATTGGAATATTATTATCCATACATAATGAGGTTGCAGTTGAATCCATTACTTGCAATCCTTGATCTAGAACCTCTATATAGCTTAAAGTATCGTACTTTACTGCTTCAGTATACTTATTTGGATCTTTATCATATACTCCATCAACCTTCTTAGCTAGAAGTATAACATCAGCTTCTATTTCTGCTGCTCTAAGTGCTGCAGTGGTATCTGTTGAAAAATATGGATTTCCTGTACCTGCCCCAAAAATTACAACTCTACCTTTTTCCAAGTGTCTCATTGCTCTTCTTCGAATAAATGGTTCTGCAATTTCTCTCATTTCTATAGCTGTTTGTACTCTAGTATAAACACCTACGTTTTCAAGAGAATCTTGAAGTGCCAGTGCATTAATGCAAGTAGCAAGCATGCCCATGTAATCTGCAGTGGTTCTGTCCATTCCTTCACCAGCTCTACCTCTCCAGATGTTTCCTCCCCCAACTACTGCGCCTACCTCTACTCCCATTTCAACCAAATCCTTGATTTCCAGCGCTATTCTCTTTGCTACATTAAAATCTAAACCATAACCAGTACTTCCTGCAAGAGCTTCTCCAGATAACTTAAGCATTATCCTTTTATATCTTGGATTTCCCATATATATTATACCTCCAAACACTTCAGTTTTATATAGTTACTTCACATTCTTTAAAAAAAGAGAACACGCAGTGTTCTCTTTAATTTATTTTCCCTGCTGCATTTGCTTTTGTACTTCCTCAGCAAAGTTTTCTTCTTTCTTCTCTATTCCTTCGCCTCTTTCAAATCTAGAGTAGGCTTCAATAGTAATAGCTGAACCAACTTCCTTGGACTTCTCAGCTAAGTACTTAGAAATTGTATAGTCAGGGTTTCTTACCCAGAGCTGTTCTACAAGGCAATTTTCCTTGTAGTACTTCTGTACTCTGCCCTCTACCATTTTATCAACAATCTTTTCTGGTTTACCTTCATTTAAGGCTTGAACTCTAAAGATTTCCTTTTCTTTTTCAACCACTTCCATATCCACAGCATCTCTGTTTAAGTAAAGTGGATTAGCTGCTGCTATATGCATTGCAACATCCTTAGCAACCTCAGATAGGATTTCGCTATCCTTTTCACAACTGAGTTTTACAAGAACGCCAATTCTTCCGCCACCATGAATATAGCTGGAAATAACTCCACTAGCAACATTCATCTTTTGGAATCTTCTAACTGCCATATTTTCACCAAGCTTTGCAATAAGAGCAGTAACTGCATCCTTGATAGTGATATTATTATCAGCTATGTATTTCTCCTCTACAAACTCTTCTACATTAGCTGAAGAAGTGTTAGAAGCTTGTTTTGCAATGTTTTTAGTCAAAGCTATAAACTCTTCATTTGCTGCTACAAAGTCTGTTTCACAGTTTACTTCTACTATAGCACCTGATTTCTTATCTTCTGCTATGTATGTTTCTACCAAACCTTCAGCTGCTACTCTTCCTGCTTTTTTAGCAGCTGCAGCAAGGCCTTTTTCTCTTAATAACTCTATTGCTTTTTCGATGTCACCATTGGTTTCGTTAAGAGCTTTCTTGCAGTCCATCATGCCTGCTCCTGTTCTTTCTCTAAGCTCTTTAACTGTTTGTGCAGATATCATCTATTACTCCTCCTTTTAGTTAATTTAAAAGGTAAATGAAGCTAAGCTTCACCTACCTCAATTTGTTTAATCTACTCAGCTAGCTGTTCTCCCTGTCTTCCTTCAATAACAGCATCAGCTATTTTAGCAGTAATAAGTTTTACAGCTCTTATAGCATCATCATTGCCAGGAATTACATAATCAACTTCTTCTGGATCACAGTTAGTATCTACTATTGCTACTACCGGTATTCCTAATATTTTTGCTTCAGAAATTGCATTCTTTTCTTTTCTTGGATCAACTACGAACATTGCACCTACAGTGCTGCCATCCATAACCTTTATTCCACCAAGATTCTTCTCAAGCTTTTCTTTTTCATTTCTGAGCTTTATAACTTCTTTCTTAGGAAGAACTTCAAATGTTCCATCCTGTTCCATTTGTTCTAACTGCTCAAGTCTTTTTACTCTTGTCTTTATAGTTCTGAAGTTAGTAAGCATACCGCCTAGCCATCTGTTGTTTACAAAATGCATATTGCATCTTACTGCTTCCTCACCGATAGCTTCTTGAGCCTGTTTCTTAGTTCCAACGAAGAGAACATCTTTTCCCTCTGCTGAAACACTCTTAACAAAGTCATAAGCTTCTTCTACCTTTTTAACGGTCTTCTGAAGGTCAATGATATAGATACCATTTCTTTCAGTGAAGATATATGGAGCCATTTTAGGGTTCCATCTTCTTGTTTGGTGTCCAAAATGAACACCTGCCTCAAGCAATTGTTTCATTGAAATAACTGACATAATTTATACCTCCTTGGTTTTTACCTCCACCATTGTCATTTTTATAAAACACTCATTTAGAGCACCTCTTTATAAATTGAATGGTGTGTGTATTTTCTCACTTAAGTAGTATAGCACAAGCACTACTACTATTCAACATATATTTTTCAATCAAGCAACAATTAAAAATCAGGATTTGTCTTCTCTAATCCTGATTTTTAATATTTAAGTTTACTTAATTTTTTTTAATTCGTCTATAAGCTTTTCATTGAGTATTTTTATATGGGTTCCCTTCATACCAAGAGAGCGAGACTCAATTACTCCAGCGCTTTCAAATTTTCTTAAAGCATTGACAATTACAGATCTTGTAATACCTACTTTATCTGCTATTTTTGAAGCTACTAATAACCCCTCATTGCCTTCCAGCTCGTTAAATATGTGCTCTACTGCCTCAAGCTCTGAGTATGATAGAGTGCCAATGGCTAATTGTACTACAGCTTTTTTCCTAGCCTCTTCTTCTATTTCCTCATTCTTTGCCCTTAAAATTTCAAGCCCAATAATAGTAGCACTATACTCAGCTAGTACTAGATCATCATCTGCAAAAGTGTTATCAAATCTTGCTAAAAGCAATGTACCAAGCCTCTCTCTATTTCCAACTATAGGTACAATGGTAGAAAGCTTATTTTCCACATTGCATGCCTGATCATCTTCACAGAAGACACATTGTCCATGGCTGGTCACATTAGAGATAGTTTCATGTACGTTTAATAACTTGTTATTATAGTGTTCAGGAAACCTCATTTCACTCAATACTTTTTCTTTAACAACATTGCACTCAAAGCCTGTAGAAAAATTGTAGCCTAATATTTTGCCTTTTCTACTAATTATATATGCATTGCAGCTTAGTACATCACTTAAAAGCTTACAGATATCGTCAAATACCACAGGCTCAGTTCCACTCTTTTGTAAGATTCTATTTAACATTCTAGTTTTACTTAATAATGAAGTCATGTCTACTCCTCCTTATAACTTAGTATATCCCATTTTACAAAAATACGATGAATTTTAACATGCAAATTATGATTTTTTCTAATCATTGTTCTGCAGATTTAGATTATTTGAAATTTTTAGAATTGTTTTGTATTTTACTAAATTATAATATCATATCGAATGATTAATTTCAACATGCCTTTAATAAAATTCGACATAGTAATGCTTAAGTGCAGATTATTTACTTCTCTGCTTCCTGATATATTTTATTTTTACAGGAAGCATTTGCACATTCAAGATAATTCCCTTTAGCCTTACTATACTTTTTGACCATGTAGCTCCCACATTTATCACAGGTTTTTTCTACAGGTTCAAACCAACTCACAAAATCACAATTAGGGTAATTACTACATCCATAAAACTTCTTGCCCTTTTTGCTCTTGCGTTCAACGATTTTATTGCCGCACTTGGGGCAAGGTACTGATAACTCCTCTAATAATGGCTTAGTATTTTTACATTCAGGATAACCTGGGCAAGCTAAAAAATCACCAAATCTCCCCTGCTTTATAACCATAAATCGGCCGCATTTTTCACATTTAACATCTGTAACCTTATCCTCTATAGTGATTTTTGCAACTTCCTTTTCCGCTACCTCTACAGATTTTTTTATAGGTTCAAAGAATTTGCCCACCACATTGGTCCACTCATCCTTACCTTCTTCTATACTGTCTAGCTTATCTTCCATTTCAGCAGTAAATTCTATA
Organism: Clostridium sp. UBA701; assembly: GCA_002298125.1. GTDB lineage: Bacteria > Bacillota > Clostridia > Clostridiales > Clostridiaceae > UBA701. Next base: position 76,918 of record DBMJ01000011.1, read on the forward strand.
TCTACAACTTCTTTAAAGTGTTCACAGAGGAGATTGTTTACTATTTCACCTAATTCAGTAGGCTTCAAGGTTCTCTTATCACGCTCAACATATTTTCTATCTAGTAGAGTAGATACTGTTGGAGCATAGGTGCTTGGTCTTCCTATACCATTGTCCTCCAAGGTTTTAACCAAGGTTGCTTCAGAATATCTAGCAGGCGGCTGAGTAAAGTGCTGTTTTTTAACTATGCTAACTGCTGATAGCTGCTCTTTAGCACTAAGAGCTGGAAGCTCAGTGCTTTCTTCATCCTCATCAGTTTTGTAGTCATATATCTTGTTAAATCCATCAAATAGAACTGAGTAGCCACTTGCCTTGAAGATATAATCTCCATTAGCTATCTCCACAGAAGTGGTGTTAAGCTTACAGGAAGCCATTTGACTTGCCATAAACCTGTGCCAAATAAGACTGTAGAGTTTAAACTGCTCCTCAGATAAATATTTTCTTATTTGATCTGGAACAAGTTCCACATAAGTTGGTCTTATAGCTTCGTGGGCATCTTGAATATTTTTCTTCCCCTTGTAAACACGAGGAGTCTCTGGCAAATATTCTGATCCATAAGTAGCTTTAATAAAATCATTAGCTGTCTTTTGAGCTTCCTCAGATATTCTTACAGAATCTGTTCTCATGTAGGTAATCAAGCCTATAGTCCCAAAGGATCCTACATCTACGCCTTCATAGAGCTGCTGAGCAATAGACATAGTACGCTTAGTGGAAAAATTGATTTTCTTATATGAGTCCTGCTGCAGGGTACTTGTTGTAAATGGAGGAAGCGGATTTTTAAATTTAACAATATTCTTTACCTGTTGTACTATGTACTCATCCTTTTTTAAACTTCCTAGTATTTCTTCTGCAGTGTTTTCATCTGGTATATCAATTTTTTTGCCCTTGTAAGAAGAAAGTAACACCTTAAAGGCCTTGCGTTCCTTACCCTGTTTTCGTAAATTTCCTTCTATGGTCCAATATTCTTTTGCAACAAAGCTGTTAATTTCTTCTTCTCTTTCACAAATAATTCTAAGAGCTACGGATTGTACCCTTCCTGCACTGAGTCCCCACTTTATCTTGCGCCATAGTATAGGGCTTACCTCATAACCCACCAATCTATCTAGAACTCTTCTAGCCTGCTGAGCATCTACCAAATTAACATTAATCTTTCTTGGAGATTTAATTGCAGTTTTAACCGCTGGCTTGGTTATTTCATTAAAAACAATTCGACATTCCTTGGCTGGATCAATATTTAAAATGTGAGCCAGATGCCAGGATATTGCCTCTCCCTCTCTATCAGGGTCAGTAGCAAGATATACCTTCTCACTCTTTTTAGCCAGTTTTCTAAGCTTATCTAATAATTCCCCTTTGCCCCTTATAGTTATATACTTAGGATTATAGTTATTTTCCACCTCAACTCCAAGAGAACTCTTAGGCAGATCTCTAACATGACCCATAGATGCTTCAACTATATAATTTTTTCCTAGGTATTTACCTATGGTTTTTGCCTTAGCAGGAGATTCTACAATGACTAATTTCTGTCCCATTATTCACTCCAGAACAGCTTCTGGAGCTGCACCCCCTTTTCTCAATTAATTCATGTATTTTCTAAGCTATTGAAACTCATGTATCTTAACATAATAATTTCCGCTAATACATCGTATTTCTTTTTTTAATTGCAACTCAAATAATACCTCATATAAATATTTAATGTCAATATTAGTTCTTTTAATTATTTCATCAATGTGTATAGGATTGTCATCAATAAGCTCGTATATACACTTTTCTTTATCGGTTAACTTCTCAATACTTTCACTTTTTTTTATAATATTTCTAGCTCTATGTCCCAATAATGAGAAAAGCTCCTCCATGTTGGTGAAAATATATGCTCCATCTCTTATTAGCGCATGTGTTCCAGTATTTCGATTGGAAAATATGGAACCAGGTACAGCAATAACCTCTTTCCCTTGTTCCATCGCTATTGTTGCAGTAATAATTGAACCACTTTTTTCTCCTGCTTCTACAACTACTGTTAAATCACTTAAAGCACTTATTATTCTATTTCTTTGAGGAAAGTTTGAGGAAATAGGCGGAGTTCCTGGTGGAAACTCAGATATTAAAGCACCCTTTTCGCCAATACTTTCATATAACTTTTTACTTTCCCTGGGATATACCTTATCCACCCCGCAGCCTAAAACTGCTGCAGTAAAGCCATTGTTATCTAAGGCAACCTTATGAGCTACAGAGTCAATTCCTCTTGCAAGCCCACTGATTATGCCAATTCCTTCTATAGCTAGCTGCTTTGTGATAAACCGTGCGGCTTCTTCTCCGTAGTAGCTGCAATCCCTTGAGCCAACTATGGAAACACACTTAAGATTTGTTGGAGCAATATTGCCTTTTACAAATATGTATGCTGGTGGATTTTCAATATTCCTTAGTTTTTCAGGATAACTTGGTGATTTAAAGCTTATTAATTCTATGCCCTGTTTTTTTAAATCATGGAGCTTCTCCTTAAGTTCCTCCTCGTCAAAGCTATCTAACAAAGTTTTATAATAAGTTCCCTTCTTTGATTTTTGGCTAAGACCAATACAGTTTTTTAACTCACCATAATAAGACTCCAAATTTGAGCATAGCAATATATCTAATTTAAAGCTTTGAGGTACCATTGCAGAAGCAAGCCATAGGTTCAGTATCTCATCTATCATAATGTACCACACTCCTTAAATAACTTTTTCTTCAAGAAATTTTCTATACTGCAGCGCCTCTATAACATTAGACAGTGTAATATTATAGCCTCCCTCCAAGTCGGCTATAGTCCTTGCCACCTTTAATATCCTTGTATAGCTTCTTGTACTTAGAGCTAGCTTATCAAAGTTGCTTTCAAAAAAATTTTTGCACTGCTTATCCAGGATGCAAAACTTCCTTACAGCACTGCTATTCATTTCCGCATTACAATATATATTATAGCTTTTAAATCTTTCTCTTTGCATTTCTCTGGCATTTGACACCCTTTGCTTTATAATTGTTGAGCTTTCACCTATTCTATATTCCTTTATTTCATTGTAATTTATACCTTTAACGAAGGAGAAAATATCCATTCTATCTAGTAGTGGACCTGAAAGACGAGATAAGTATCTCTTTATCTCTGTGGGATTGCAACTGCACCTTCTATTTTCAGATAAATAGTTGCCGCAGAGGCAAGGATTCATTGAGGCTATTAGCATAAAATTTGCTGGGTACTCCACAGTACCATTTACCCTGGTAATTCTAATATTCCTATCCTCCAAGGGTTGTCTTAAGCATTCTAGAACCCCTCTGTTAAATTCTAAAATTTCATCAAGATATAATACCCCTCTATGAGCTAAAGTAATTTCACCTGGAGTTAAATTTATTCCTCCTCCTACCATGGCTATTTTTGTGGTAGTATGGTGTGGACTTCTAAATGGTCTATAAATACGAAGAGGTAAATCTTCCTTTATCATTCCAGAAGCACTATAAATCTTCATTACCTCAAGCTCTTCTTCTCTAGTTAAATCTGGCAATATGGAGGGTACACATTTTGCCAGCATGGTTTTACCACATCCAGGCGAGCCAGTCAAAACCACATTATGACCGCCTGCTGAAGCAACCTCTAAGGCCCTTTTAGTACTATCTTGACCTATGACTTCATTAAAATCCATAACAATGTCTTCTTCATCCATTGATTTATCCAAATTATCCAAAGGACAATTGTATTTTGGATAATATATATAGTCTATTACCTGTTTTAGACTGTTGAAAGGAATAACCTGAATATCCTCTAAAAACCTACCCTCCCAGTGATTACCCTTAGGAATAAAGAACTTTTTATACCCCTTTTCTTTTCCAATAATAAGTATTGGTAGTGCCCCTCTTATTCTCTTCAAATCTCCATTTAATGATAATTCTCCTGCGATTATTATCTTATCTATATCAGGCATGGCAATTTGTTCAGAGGCTATTAGTATTCCAAGCGCTATGGGCAAATCATAGTGAGTGCCATCTTTTCTTATATCAGCTGGAGCTAAATTTATAGTAATTCTCTTCACCGGAAAATCATAGCCACAATTTTTTATAGCAGCCCTTACTCTTTCCTTTGATTCCTTTACCGCAGTATCTGGTAAACCAACTATATTAAAGGAAGGCAATCCATTACTTATATCAATTTCTACATCTACCTTAACTCCATCTACTCCATTATAGGTGGCCGTATTAATCTTAATTGTCATCTTTATTCACCTCTAGATAAATTGTTGACAATTAAATTAATTTAATAACATAATTAGTTCAACTAAACAGCTTGAAAAAAACAGAAACATATTCTATTATTAATTCATGAGGGAACACAGCTGGTTACGGGAGGATGATTTATGCATTCGTTTAACAGGGATGTTGGTAGTTTAGGCGAATCCCTAGCAGTAAAGTATCTCACAGATATGGGATATATAATTTTAGACAGGAATTTTCGATGTAAGCTTGGAGAAATTGACATAATTGCAAAAGACAATGACTACATCTCTTTTATAGAGGTGAAATCCAGATATGGCTTATGCTATGGAACCCCTGCGGAATCAGTTACCCTGCATAAGCAGTACAGGATTTATCGGGCTGCTCAACTATATATCCTGAAAAAAAATATACACAAGTATGATTTTAGATTTGATGTACTAGAGCTAATTTTTAATAACAACGATAATAATTATTCTATTAGGCTCATAAAAGATGCCTTCCAATTGTAATTTATGCCATCACAAAAAGCCCGGGATTTGCCCAGGCTTTTTTGGTTATTAAATAAAGTTATGAATAAAGCTCCTCCTGTGAATCTCGCAAGGACCATAATTCCTTATGGCATCAGTGTGCTCCTTTGTTCCATAACCACTGTTTCTTTCAAAGCCGTATTGAGGAAACTTCATAGAATATTCAGCCATAAGTGAATCCCTATATACCTTTGCTATTATAGAAGCTGCAGCAATTGATGCGCTTTTAGCATCCCCTTTGATGACATATGAATTTTTAAAGCTAAGCCCTTTTACTGCATAGCCATCAGAAAGCACCAGGTCTGGCACTATAGATAGCTTCTCACAGGCTTTCTTCATAACTTCATTATTACACCAGGAAATTCCCTTCATATCAATTAGCTCAGGTGACAGTTCTTCAATGCTGTAGGCTAGTGCTACATCTTTAATAGTTAATGCAATACTCTCTCTTTTTTTAGGACTTAATTTTTTTGAATCATTTATACCAAAAAGTTTTGAAATGCTTTCTTCATCTTTTAAATCTAAAATCACTGAAGCTGCTACAATAGGTCCTGCCAGGGGGCCTCGCCCTACTTCATCTACCCCAGCAAGGTAAATTCCTTCACCATAAGAACTGTCGAAATCAAAGAGGTCTTGTACTCTTTTTCTCTCTACCTCTTCTTTTTCAAGCTTTCTCTTTAATCTCTCTTCTGATAATGTCATTGATTTTCTCCCTTGTAGTTCTACTACCTATCCAATGAAATTTGGCCTAGCTTTCCTCCACGGAACTCATCTAGGAGCATTACCGCCACTCTATTATAATCTATGTTACCACCACTAATTACTGCCCCTCTTTTCCTTCCAATAGCTTCCATAATTTCTATAGATGTTCCTTCTAGAGAGGGTAGCTTATATCTTAACATTAAACTATCAGCATGTTCTTCCTTTAACTTTTCAATTAGTTTTAAAGCTAATTCTTCTATATCCATTATCTCATCCTTTATTGCTCCAGTGAAAGCAAGATGTAGAGCTGTCTCCTTGTCCTCTAGCTTGGGCCATAATATACCCGGAGTATCAAGTAATTCAATGCCCAAGGAGGTCTTTATCCACTGCTTTGTCTTAGTTACTCCTGGCCTATCACCTGTTTTAGCAATACTGCTTTTTGCCATCTTATTAATAAAGGTGGATTTACCTACATTGGGAATACCAACCACCATGGCTCTTATTGTGAAATTGTTTATTCCCTTTTCCTTAGCTCTACTTAACTTTTCCCTTAAAAGTCCTTGTAGAACTGGCTTAATTAAGTTAAGCCCTTCTCCTGTTATACAGTTTACTCCTACAGCTTTGATATTTTCTTTGGTAAGCTCTTCTATCCATTTGTTAGTTACAGCTTTTTCACTAAGATCTGCTTTGTTTAATAATACTATTCTAGGTTTATTATCACAGAGCTGCTCTATCTCAGGATTAGCACTGGATTTTACTATTCTTGCATCTCTAAGCTCAATAACTGCGTCCACTAGCTTTAAATTCTGCTGTAATTCTCTTCTGGTCTTTGCCATATGTCCTGGAAACCAATTTATTTCCATAAAACTCAACCTCCATACCTATAAGTGTATTTACTATTATATCCTATATAATAAAAAAAGGGCTAGAAGCCCATTTTTTATTATAGTAATTCTTTAACCTTAGCAGCTTTGCCGACTCTATCTCTTAAATAGAACAGCTTAGCTCTTCTAACCTTACCTTTTCTTACCACTTCAATTTTATCAATTATTGGCGCATTTAAAGGGAAGGTTCTTTCAACACCTACTCCATAAGCAAGTCTTCTAACAGTAAAGGTTTCTCTGATCCCGCCGTTCTGTCTTTTAATAACAGTACCCTCGAACATCTGAATTCTTTCTCTGTTTCCTTCTTTTACCTTTACATAAACCTTTAAAGTATCTCCCACATTAAACTGTGGCAAATCAGTTCTGATTTGTTCTGCCTCTATCATTCTTATAACTTCTAACATGTCTAGTCCCTCCTATTCAATTATTTGACGTTCATGCTTATCCATGAAAACAGAGGAACGCCCGTACTAGCACAAAATGTATTTTAACACAAATATGACGTAATTACAATAGATTTATCTGTTCGCTTCAAGAAGTTTTTTATCTTCTTTTGTAAGTATAAGCTTGTTAAAAAGATCAGGTCTTAATTTTTTAGTAATCAAAAGGCTTTGTTGCCTTCTCCATGCATTTATCTTAGCATGGTTACCGGACAATAAGACCTCTGGTACAGACTCCCCCTCGAAAATTGCAGGTCTTGTATATTGTGGATACTCTATGGTACCACTATAAAAGGATTCCTCTTCGTAGCTCTCCTCGGTGGAAAGGACTCCTGGAATCAGCCTGCATATACTATCTATAATAGGTATACATGCCATTTCTCCGCCAGTTAAAATAAAATCTCCAAGGGATATCTCTTCATCTATGCATTTATAGGCTCGTTCATCTATTCCTTCGTAATGACCACATAGGAAGATGAGTTCTTTTTCCTGCGCAAGCTCCTTGGCTTTTTCTTGGTTAAAGGTTTTCCCCCTTGGTCCTAAGAAGATAACCTTGCCATGATTTATACTTTTTACACTTCTTATAGAATCTACAACGGGTTGTGCAGTCATAACCATGCCAGCTCCGCCGCCATAGGGATAGTCGTCAGTTTTGCGATGCTTATCAGCAGTATACTCTCTTATATTATGAAGACGCATATTTATTATACCGCTTTCCTTAGCTCTTCCTATAATGCTGCAGTCAAATAAGGTGAACATTTCAGGGAATAGGGTAAGTATATCAATTACTATTCCATCCATTGACATAATGGTTTTATTGTTATTTTCCTTTCCTTCATGTCTATGGTTAAAACTACGGACTTAAGGGCAGGTATAAGAAGCTCCTTCTCGCCCTTTATCCAGTAGACATCATTGCTTCCTGTACTAATAACCTCAGAAATAACTCCTAAATATTCCCCTTCTTCATCCTGAACAGAACACCCTATAATATCTGCCACAAAATATTCTCCCTCTTTAAGCCTTACTGCCTCCTCACGAGGAACCTCTATGTATATGCCTTTAAGCTTTATAGCTTCCTCTATGGTATCTAATCCCTCTAATTTTAGTATTACCCTGTCATTTTGGAGCTTACACCATATTATCTTGGTTTCCACACCATTTAGAAATACTCTTTTTAGCTTTTTAAACCGATTATAATCATCCGTTAGAGGATAAATTTTTACCTCACCCTTTATTCCATGGGTATTTACTATTTGACCTATTGTGAGAAAGTCTCTCATACACTCACACCTGTCCTTTTATTTTTAAAATAAAGTAATTATATCAGAGTAAGTAAAAGAACTAGGAAAAACCTAGCTCTTAAATAATTTCCACAACAACCCTTTTATTGTCCTTAATGGCCGCTGCTTTTACTACAGTTCTAATAGCCTTGGCTATTCTTCCCTGTTTTCCTATTACTTTACCCATATCCTCGGGCGCTACTTTCAATTCAAGTATTATGGATTGTTCTCCGAACACTTCATTTACTTGAACCTGTTCTGGGTTATCAACTAATGATTTAGCTATAATTTCAACTAATTCTTTCATAGACTTTACCCCCAGTCCTTACTTTGTAAGCTTGTCGTTTAAACCAGCTTTTTCAAATAACTTTTTAACTATATCAGTAGGTTGTGCACCATTTTTCATCCATTGATCAGCTTTCTCCTCATCAAGTTTGATGGTAGCTGGTTCTGTAGTTGGGTTATAGTATCCTATTTCATCAATGAATCTTCCATCTCTTGGGGATCTGGAATCAGCAACAACTACTCTGTAGAAAGGAGCCTTTTTAGCACCCATTCTTCTAAGTCTTATCTTTACTGCCATGTTATTTCACCTCCTTTAAAGTGCCTAATTCATGAAAGGCATCTTGCCAAAGAGTCCCTTTTTCATACCCTTTTGCATACCCTTCATCTGTTTCATCATTTTTCTCATGTTTTCAAAATCCTTTAAAAGCTTGTTAACTTGTTGTACAGAAGTTCCAGAGCCCAGTGCTATTCTGCGTTTTCTAGAAGGAGAACTGCTTATTAGCTGTGGGTTCTTCCTCTCCTTTGCAGTCATAGAATTAATAATAGCTTCAGAACGCTTTAACTCCTGTTCACCTTTATTCAAATCCACATTTTGCAATTCTTTTGTGTTGACGCCTGGAAGCATCTCTACAATCTTGTTTAGTGGACCCAGCTTTTTCATTTGAGACATTACTTGAAGAAAGTCCTCGAAGTTGAAATCCTGATTGAGCATTCTGTCTCCGAGTTCCTTTGCTTCTTTTTCATCAATAGCAGCCTGCGCCTTCTCAATTAAAGTTAACACATCTCCCATACCTAAGATTCTAGAGGCCATTCTATCAGGATAGAAGGTCTCAAGATCTGTCATCTTTTCGCCCATTCCAGCAAATTTTATGGGCTTGCCAGTGATGGCTCTTATGGATAGCGCTGCTCCTCCACGGGTATCACCATCTAGCTTAGTAAGTGCAACACCGGAAATATCAAGCTTATCATTAAAGCTCTGTGCTACATTTACAGCATCCTGACCTGTCATGGAATCTACTACAAGAAGTATTTCATCTGGTGTAACTACAGTTTTTATATCTATAAGTTCCTGCATAAGCTCATCATCTATGTGCAATCTTCCTGCAGTATCTATTATAACTACATTAAGCCCATTGCTCTTAGCATATTCTATAGAGGCCTTTGCAATATCTGGTGGACTGATTTTATCTCCCATGACAAACACAGGAATATCTATGGACTTTCCTACGACCTGCAGCTGCTTTATAGCAGCTGGCCTATAAATATCACAGGCTACTAATAGCGGTTTCTTATTTTTCTTTTTTAAGCTTAAGGCCAATTTACCGCACAAAGTTGTCTTACCAGCTCCCTGAAGTCCTGCCATCATAAGCACTGTTATGCCCTTATCTGAAAACTTAATGCCACTTTCTGATTTACCCATAAGAGCAGTAAGCTCATCATTAACAATTTTTATAACCTGCTGTCCAGGAGTAAGGCTTTCCATAACTTCATTTCCAAGGCATTTAGCACTTACACTGTTTATAAAGTCCTTAACCACCTTATAATTGACATCAGCTTCTAATAAAGCCAGTTTAACTTCTCTCATGGCCTCTTTTATATCTTTTTCATTAAGCTTGCCTTTTCCCTTTAACTTTTTAATGGTTTCCTGCAGTTTGGTGCCTAATGCTTCAAAAGCCATAGCAATCCTCCTATATATTATCCATTAAGTCTTTCTTTATAGCTATTAGTTCCTTTAATGAATAATCGTCCTTAGTGTACTCTATAAGACTTTCTATACTCATCAAAATTCTATTTTGTGTTTCTTTTTTTTGTTTATTCTTACTCATAAGACCTAACTTTTCTTCGTATTCTATAAGTGACCTATGACACCTTTTTATAATGTCATGGATGGCTTGGCGGCTGGTACTAGTAAGCTCTGATATCTCTGCTAAGGATAAATCCTCATTGAAATATAAGGTCATAATATCAACTTGCTTCTCTGTAAGAAGCACACCATAATAATCAAGTAATTCCGAGGTCTCAAACCTTTCATTCATACAATCACCCAATTCACAAATAAAATAATAGCAAATTTTTTTATAGCTGTCAAGTAAAAATACTTAACAGCTATAAAATTTAAAAGAGAGCTTTAACAAAGCCTTCCGCATCAAATTCTTGAAAATCCTCTATGGCTTCTCCAACCCCTATATATTTTACAGGTATGTTTAATGTATTTTTTATAGATATGGCAACTCCACCCTTGGCAGTACCATCGAGTTTTGTTAGGATTATTCCAGTCAAAGGACATACCTCCATAAACTGTTTTGCCTGACTTATGGCATTTTGACCTGTAGTGGCATCTAGCACAAGTAGGGTTTCTCTTTTAGCTTCACTAAATTCCCTATCTACAACTCTATTTATTTTTCCTAACTCTTCCATAAGATTTTTCTTGTTGTGAAGTCTTCCAGCAGTATCACAAATTAAAACATCTACCTTTCTAGCCTTAGCAGCTTGAATGGCATCAAAAACAACTGCTGCTGGGTCTGCACCCTCTTGATGACTTATCACATCAACTCCAGCCCTCTTTCCCCATATTTGGAGTTGATCAATGGCAGCAGCTCTAAAGGTATCTGCTGCTGCAAGAAGCACCTTTTTCCCTTGAGCTTTATACATATTAGCCATCTTTCCTATGGAGGTTGTCTTTCCTACCCCATTTACTCCGATAACTAGGATTATCTGAGGAGTAGCTTCCGTATCATTAACATCTTTAGCCCTCATACATTCTATAAGCACTTCCTCCAAGCAAGGATAAATGTCTGTGGGGGTATTAATTCTCTTTTCCTTAACTCTTTGTTTTAATCTATTTATTATGTCTAGGGTTGTTTCTACCCCTATATCAGAGGTAATAAGTATTTCCTCAAGCTCCTCATAGAGTTCCTCATCAATAGTCATATACCCATTTAGCATACTATCTATCTTATCTGTGAACTCACGCTTTGTCTTCTGAAGACCAGTTTTTAACTTTTCAAAAAAATTATTAAACATTAGTATCCTCCTCTGCTAATCATGCCTTAACTAGGTCAACGGAAATTATCTTTGATACTCCCTTTTCCTCCATGGTAACACCATAAAGTGCATCACTGCATTCCATGGTCCCCTTCCTATGTGTGATTACTATAAATTGAATGTTGTTAGAGAGCTTTTTAAGGAATTTAGCGTATCTAGATACATTGGCATCATCTAGCGCTGCTTCTATCTCATCCAAAATGCAAAAGGGTGTTGGCTTCATTTTAAGAATTGAGAACAACAATGCTATTGCAGACAGTACCTTTTCTCCTCCAGACATTAGGTTAATATTTTGAAGCTTTTTTCCAGGAGGTTCTACGTTTATCTCAATGTTGGCACTAAGTTCATCTCCTTCGCCTAGGATAAGATCTGCTCTGCCACCATCAAATAATTCTCTAAAGGTATCATTAAAATACCCTCTTAAAACATTGAAATTTTCATTGAACATGTGTCTCATTTTACTTGTCATCTCATCAATTAACTTTAAGAGTTCCTCCTTAGAATTTATGAGATCCTCCCTCTGACCTTTCATAAAATCTAGTTTGTTTTTCACCTCTTCATATTCATTTATGGCTCCCAAATTTACTGTTCCAAGTTCCCCTATTCGATTCTTTATATCCACTATGTCTTTTTTATAAGTATCACTTAGATCCTCAGAGGTTTTATAGGCCAGGGCTTCTGCATAGGTAAGGTTTAACTCTTCATTAAGCTTTTGCATATGAGAGCTCTTTTCTGTGTCTAACCTAGCAATAGCAACCTCCTGACGCCTTTTCTCATCCTCTAATTTATTTAACTGAGGAAGAAAGGTTTCCATATATTCTGAAAGGGCCTTTATCTTTTCCTTAACTTCAACCTTGGCAGTCTCTAAATATAACTTGCTTTCTTCAAGCTTGGCACAGTTATTTCTAAGCTTTTCAATTTCATCTTTGCTACCTTCAATAGTCTTTACTTGTATAACTATTTCAGCTTCACACCTTTTTATTTCCTGCTCACTAATTAATAGCTTTTCATTAAGCTCAAATATGTCTTTGTCAACTCTCTCTAGATCCTTTATCTTATTTAAGACTATCTCATCTTGTTGAGCTTTTAAAATTCTTGCAGCTGTGAGCTCATCTCTACTGCTCTGAATCTTGATTTCTCCGCCCTTAAGCTTTTCTTCAAGCAAAGAGAGCATTTCAATATTTTCTGCTTCTTTTAAAGCAAGAACACTTACTTCCTGCTTGCAGCTTTCTACATCACCTTTTATATTAACTATGAGCTCATTAATGTCCTTTATTTCTCTGTTTACTACTTGAAGGTTTTGCCTTAGCTTTATATTCTCTTCGTTAAGAGTTTTTATCTTCTCTTCTATTTTTGTTATTTCAATGTTGTGATTATATATTACATCACTATAGTTTAGACTTTCCTCATCTTTTTTCTTATATTCAGTTCGCATACCTTCAATTTTTTTATTTAATTCCTCTACCTCTTCTTTAAGCACCTGTAATGATCCCTTAAGGGCTTCTATTTCCTGTTTTCTTCCAAGCACATTGCTGCTCTTAAAGCCCATACTGCCTCCAGTTAAAGCTCCTCCAGGACTCACAACCTCTCCTTCTAGGGTAACTATTTTTATACTATGGCCACTAAGTCTAGAAAGGTTCACTGCATTATCCATGGTGTCACAGATTACTGTCCTTCCTAAAACATACTCCACAGCTGGAATATATCTTTTATCGCAGCTAACAAGGTCACTGGCAATGCCAAGAAAGCCCTTGCCATGAGCTACAACATCTGAGAGGTATAGCTTCTTTGATGTAATGTCTGATAGTGGTAGAAAGGTTACTCTTCCCAGCTTATTATGCTTTAAATATTTTATAAGACCCTTTGCAAGCTCTGAATCCTCGGTGATGATATCTGATATAGCTGCCCCAAGAGCAATTTCAATGGCAGTAGAATGCTCACGCTTCGCTGTTATTACCTCACCTAAGAGCTGACATTTTCCCTGTGCTTCTCTTATCTTGCCTTCATCAATGTGCTGCATGAGGTTTTTGGAGGAACGCGCATAGCCTTCATACTGACTTTCCAAATTAGAAAGTAAATTTAAGTTGGCCTCTGTCTTTGTATAGCTGTAATTTTTTTCTTTCAACTGTTTTTCTAAGGCTGTAATGGATATTGTAATATCACTCATGGTCTTTTTACAGCTTTTTATCTTTTGATTAAGCTCTAAAATATTATTAGAGGTTAGCTGTTGTTCTTTTTCCATGTTGGCACGGGTACTTTCATTTATAGACAGCGAATTTTTATAACTTTCACAGGTCTGTTCCAGCTGTATAAGCTTATTATTATAGCTATCCTCTTGAGATCGCGCCATGTTTACTTTATTTTTTGCCTCTGCAGAAGAGCTGATTATTTCAAATTGCTCCTCCTTTAACTTCTTAATTAGCAAATTATTTTCACTAAAAGCATCATTTTCTGTTATAAGGGCTTTTTCTTTTAAGCTTATGCTCTCATCAATTTGCTTTTGCTTTAGTTGTAATTCTTCTAAGGTTTTTTCTTCTGAGTTTTTAAGCTCAATTAAAGAAGCTTTTTTCTCATATAAAAGTTTTAGTTCCTGACTTGACTTTTCAATAAGAAGACTATAATTATTTATTTTTTCTTGAGTTAATACTACTTCACTTTGTAGCTCTTGAAGCTTGTTATTGTATTTAAAGTAGTTATCTTGATTTTCTGAAATCTGCTCCTCCATTGCCTCCTGTTTGTTTTGAAGCTCTGCATGCTTTGCTTTGCATTCTTCCCTCTCTACACTTAACTTAGTGTATTCTACCTCAGTGGACTTTATAGCATCTTCAATACTAATAAGGCGCTTGTCAATTCTCTCAATGGAGTAGAGAATAATATTTATTTCTCTATGCTTTAAATTTTCTGACAGAGTTATAAATTCCCTAGCCTTCTTGCTGTCCTCTTCTAGTGGGCCCAGCCTTTCTTCATAGGTAGAGTAAATATCATTGATCCTTACCAAATTATCTTCTGTATTATTTAGCTTCTTTATAGCCTCTTCTTTTCTTGTCTTGTATTTAACTATTCCTGCAGCTTCCTCTAGGAGAGCTCTTCTATCCTCAGGTTTTCCGCTTAAAATAGCATCAATCTTTCCCTGTCCAATAATAGAATAGCCTTCCTTTCCAATACCAGTGTCCATAAATAGCTCTTGTATGTCTCTTAATCTGCACAGGGAAGTATTGATAAAATACTCACTTTCTCCTGAACGATATAGTCTCCTAGTTACAGTAACATCACTGTAGTCAATTTGAAGTGCATTATCACTGTTGTCTAAGGTGAGGGATACTTGAGCCAAGCTAACTGGCTTTCTAAACTGAGTACCAGCAAAAATTACATCCTCCATTCTGCCTCCTCTTAAGCTCTTTACACTTTGCTCTCCAAGAACCCATCTTACTGCATCAGAAATATTGCTCTTACCACTGCCATTAGGCCCTACTACAGATGTAACCCCTTTTTTAAAAATTAAATCTGTCTTATCTGCAAAGGATTTAAATCCTCTTATTTCAATTGACTTTAAAAACATAAACGCACCCCATATACCCCTAGATTATTATTTTAAGAAAGCTGCTAATAAGCTAAAAACAAAAATTACAATTAAAAGATAAACCATTACTTTAGACATTTTTTCTCTATTGTTTTTATTCACACTATTCACCTCAATAATAGGAAATTACCTTTTAAGTTTATAATATCTATAATAAAAAATCAAATAATACTGCAAAGTAGTAGTATCAGTCCTCTTATAGTTTTTAAAAAAGAAAAAAACCGTGTCACCACGGTTTAATATGTTTTATCTTGGCTCTACTATGAATTTTATTGCAGTTCTTTCTTCCCCTTCAATGATAATCTCAGAAAAGGCTGGCACAACTACTAAATCAATTCCATTTGGTGCTACAAACCCCCTGGTAATAGCTATGGCCTTTACTGCCTGATTTACTGCTCCTGCACCAACCGCCTGCACCTCTGCTGTATTATTTTCTCTTAAAACTGCTGCAAGTGC
Organism: Clostridium sp. UBA701; assembly: GCA_002298125.1. Classification (GTDB taxonomy): domain Bacteria; phylum Bacillota; class Clostridia; order Clostridiales; family Clostridiaceae; genus UBA701. Next base: position 92,386 of record DBMJ01000011.1, read on the forward strand.
ACCTGCTACGGATTTAGGCTGTGATTGAGCTGATACCTTTAATACTTCCATATAAAATTCCTCCCCATATGAACTACTAATGATTAGTTATACAGAGATAATATTCTATACAATATTTTAATATCCTTCTTTAGGGTTTTTTTGAAAATATTCATAAACCGACACAATTCTACTTTCTGTACCGGATTTTGTAACAAAAGTATCACGTTCAACAATATCACTCTGTTTAACTATAACTTTTGTTGTCTTTAATTGTTTCATCATGTCATTAAAAATTTTTTTCTTACAAGCATACACCTTTGAGATATCTCGGGGGTTTATTGAAACTTCCACATCACTTTCCTCACAATTTGTTACAACTTGTCTTATTGCATCATTGAAGATTGAGCTCTCTACCAATTCTCTAAAGGCTGGGTGAAAAGGTCCTGCAACTATTTCTCCACCTTCATTAATTTCCTCTGTGGGTTGAAGTCCTATGCGTATTACCTTTATATTAGCCTCTCTTAGCATTAGATAAATAGTTTTAGCTATATCTACTGCTTCCTCTAAGGTGTAGGGTACATATATGCCTCTATTAAACATATCCTCCATAGGAGTATTTTTTATTACAAGGGCTGGATAAATCCTGCAAAGCTCAGGACCAAGAGAGATTATCTTCTTAGTAGTGTCAATATCCTTATTAAAATTATCACTTGGAAGTCCAAGCATTATTTGATGCCCGAGGGTAAAGCCATAATCCTTTATTAGCTTTGAAGCGTAACCAACCTGTTCTATACTGTGTCCACGGCCAGATTTTTTAAGCACCTCTTCATCTAAGGATTGAATACCCAATTCTATAATATCTACACCATAGCACTTTAATCTTGTTAATATACCATCATCAATGTAGTCTGGTCTTGTGGAAAGCCTTATATAGTTAACAGCTCCTCTATCCTTATATTCCTTTGCAATACATAGAAAGCTCTCTTGAAGCTCTACAGGGATAGCTGTAAAAGTACCTCCAAAGAAGGAAATCTCTTTAATACTATCTTTAGGAATAGTTAAAAGATGCTTTTCTATGGTGTCTATTATAAATTCACAAGTGACCTGCTCACTGCTACCAGTAATGCTGTGTTGATTGCAAAATACACAATTGTGAGGACAGCCAATGTGAGGTACAAAAATTGGAATTATATAATGTCTGCTATTCATTTATTCCCTCCATTTTTGCTAGGGCTTCCTTTGCAGCATTTTGCTCAGCTTCTTTTTTACTGTAGCCACTGCCCTTACCTTTCAATTCACCATTCACCTTAATTTCTGTGTAAAAAATCCTTCTATGAGCTGGTCCCTCTTCCTTCACCACATCATAGTCAATAGATACTTCACCGGTTTTTTGAAGCCTCTCTTGAAGGGTGGTTTTATAGTCTAATATAATTTCATTGTTTACTGCCTTATCAATGACAGCTTTAAAATTTTCTTTTATAAATTCTTGTGCCCTTTCTATCCCCCTATCTAAATATACAGCAGCAATTACAGCCTCCACTGCGTCAGCAAGAATAGACACCCTGCGCCTACCACCAGTGAGTTCTTCTCCCTTACTCATCCTCAAATATTTACCCAGCTCCCATTTTAGAGCTATTTCATACAGAGAGTTTTCACATACTATTAGGGAACGAAGCTTTGTTAGTTCACCTTCACTTTTATTTTCATCTTTTGAGAAAAGGTACATTGAGATAGTCAGTTGTAGTACTGAATCTCCTAAAAATTCCAAACGTTCGTTATATAATACATTCTTTTTCTCGTTAGCATAGGAGCTGTGGGTTAGAGCAGTAATAAGTAGCTTTTCATCTTCAAACTCTACCCCAAGTAATTCCTGTAGTTCATGGTATTTGTTCATAATTTCTTCCCTTCCAATGCATTTTTTAACCCTCAGCATTTGATAAAAACTAAAAAATACATTAAAACTAATAAATAAAGTCCCGTTTTCACGGGACCTTTATTATTCTTCCACATGAGTTTTTATGTACTCAACTACATCGCCCACTGTGGCTACTTTTTCTGCAGCCTCATCTGGAATTTCAATGTCAAACTCAGCTTCAAGAGCCATGATTAACTCTACTACATCCAATGAATCTGCACCTAAATCGTCAATAAAAGATGATTCCATAGTTATTTCTTCAGCATCAATACCTAGTTGTTCAGATATAATATCTTTAACTTTTTCAAAAGTCATTATATCACCTCCCCATTATTATAATTAGATAATATTACATAACTATCTATGCGTCAATAATAATTAAATATTCCCCAATATAAAAATTTTTATTTATCACAATCTAGAGTAGTGGATATTCCCTGGGAAATTTTTCCTAAAATATCCTTCTCGTTAAACCTTATTGCTTGCTTTATTGCATTTTTTATAGCTCTAGCATCTGAGCTGCCATGTGCCTTAATACAAGCTCCCTTAACTCCTAAAAATGGTGCTCCGCCATACTCCTTATAATCAAATTGCACTTTAAACTTCTTAAAAACAGGCTTGAGTAGTAAGCCTCCTAAAGTGGTTATGGCAGAGGACTTTATTTCTTCCTTTAAAATTGAAAAAATATTTGAAGTAACCCCTTCATACATTTTTAAAACCGTATTACCTACAAAGCCATCACATACAATTACCTTAGTGTCTCCAGTAGGAATATCTCTAGGCTCCACGTTTCCAGCAAAGTTTATGGGAGCAGCACTTAGAAGTTTATATGTACTCTTTGTAAGTTCATTTCCCTTTTCTTCCTCAGCACCAATATTTACCAAACCAACCTTAGGATTGTTTACATTTAGTATATTTTCAAAATATACCTTTCCCATTACTGCAAATTGCAATAAGTTTATAGGCTTACAGTCCACATTTGCACCGCAGTCAATTACCATGAATACACCTCGTCTACCAGGCATAACTGGAGCTAATGCAGGCCTATCTACCCCTTTAATCCTTCCAACAATAAGCAGTGCCCCTGCAAGAAATGCTCCTGTACTACCTGCAGATACAATTGCATCTGCCTCTTTTTCCTTAACCATATATAATGCTCTTGTAAGACTTGAGTCTTTTTTCCTTCTCACTGCCATAACTGGAGCTTCGTTTGGGCTTATTACTTCCGTGGTGGGTATTACCACTATGCCATCCTTATTATACTCATACTTCGACAATTCATTATTTATTGCAGCCCTATCACCTGTAATTGCTATATCCACTCCATATTCATTATGAGCTAGAACGCAGCCCTTTACTATTTCTTGTGGAGAATGATCTCCACCCATACCATCAACTACTACTCTCATACAAAACTCCTATACAGGATTCACATCCTTTCATCTATCTAATAAAAAAAGTATATTATAAGTAAAATATAAATACAATATTTCCTTCATAGAACAAAAAAATAAAAGAAAGTCTTTCGACTTTCTTATATTATTTTTCTGAAGATACTATTTCTTTACCCTTATAATATCCGCATTTTTTGCATACTCTATGAGCGAGCTTCATTTCATGGCATTGAGGACACTCTATAATTCCTGGTAAGCTTAACTTGAAAGTTTGAGCTCTTCTAGAGTCTCTTCTGGATTTTGAAAATCTTCTAGCTGGATTTCCCACTCTAAACACCTCCTTATTTATCTGAGAAAAAGTCTTTCAGTTTTGAAAGTCTTGGATCCTCAAAAGATACTCCGCAACTACATCCATTGCTATTTAGAACTTTACCACAGGTAGGGCAAATTCCCTTACAATTATCATTACACAGTTTCTTTATAGGCAAAGACATCACAATAGCATTTTCCACTAGTGGCTTTATGTCGATTTCTTCAGCTTGGAAGGGTTCAATTCCTTCCTCTTCATATGCATCCTTGGAAAATTTCTCGTGAAATTCAATGTTTATGGGGTATTTGAACTGCTCCAAGCACCTAGAACAGGTAATATAAGCCTCGGCGGTGATATCACCATCTACACTTATTATGTTCTCTAGAATGCTCAAGGTTAAATCTAATTTAACTGGGCCAATAAGCCTTATATCTTCACCACAGAAGATATCCTCTTCGTGAAAATATGTGGTCAAAGCTTTTTTTGAGTGTTTCTTCCTCATTAAATCAGATACATCAATATTCATAAACCCACCTCTTTATGTCAACCACAATTAATTATATAAAGTGTATTAAAAAAAGTCAAGTTATATTTGGTTAAATGGCTTATTATAGGTTTTCAACTATGTGCTTGGTATCCCTGGCAATCATTAGTTCTTCATTAGTTGGGATAACTAATATCTTAACCTTAGAATCATCAGTGCTTAATACTGCAGCCTTACCTCTTACGTTGTTCTTATTCTCATCAAGCTTTGCTCCTAGATATTCTAAACCCTTGCATATTTCAGCTCTTGTTAGTGCTGAGTTTTCACCAAGACCTGCAGTAAACACTATACAGTCAACTCCACCCATGGCTGCACTGTAGGAGCCAATAAACTTCTTAACCTTATAGTGGAATACATCTAAAGCCAGCTGAGCCCTCTTATTTTCTGGTGCAGCACCTTCTATATCTCTAAAGTCACTGCTTACACCAGAAATTCCATAAACACCAGACTTTTTATTTAATAGGTCATTAACTTGATCAATGTTTAGGTTTTCTTCCTTCATTAAGAAGGTGATGATTGCTGGATCAATGCTTCCAGATCTTGTACCCATTGCAATACCTTCAAGAGGAGTAAAGCCCATGCTTGTTTCAATAGACTTTCCACCTTCAATAGCAGCAATGCTTGCGCCATTACCAAGATGACAGGTGATTATCTTCAAATCAGCAATGTCCTTATTTAGCATTTCTGCAGCCTTCTGAGATACATATTTATGAGAAGTACCGTGGAATCCATACTTTCTAATTTTATATTTCTCATATAATTCGTATGGTAGTGGATAGATGTATGCAACCTCAGGCATAGTTTGATGGAAAGCAGTGTCAAAAACAGCTACCATTGGTGTTGTTGGCATAAGCTCCTGACAAGCCTTTATTCCTATTATATTTGGTGGGTTATGTAGTGGAGCAAGCTTGATACATTCCTTTAAAGCTTCCATTACAACTTCATCAATAAGAACAGAATCAGAATACTTTTCTCCAGCATGCACTACTCTGTGACCTACTGCAGAAATTTCCTCCATAGAGCTTATTACGCCATTAGTTTTGTCAACTAATGCATCTAAAACAAGTTTTATAGCATCCTTATGATCCTGCATAGGTTGTTTAATGATATATTTTTCTCTTCCTTCAACCTTTTGTGTAAGCACTGAACCCTCGATACCTATTCTTTCAACTAATCCCTGTGCAAGTACTTCCTCTCCCTGCATATTGATAAGCTGATACTTTAATGAAGAGCTTCCGCAATTTATAACTAGTATCTTCATAAAATTACACTCCCTTGCGTTTTATTATTGGTATTATTTTATACTCTGAGCCTGTACTGCAGTAATTGCAACTACATTTACAATATCCTCTGCACTACAACCTCTTGATAAATCGTTAATTGGTTTTGCAAAACCTTGACATACTGGTCCTATGGCCTCTGCCTTGGCAAATCTTTGTACTAGCTTATATCCAATATTTCCTGCTTGTAAATCTGGGAATATAAGTACATTGGCACTTCCAGCCACCTTGCTCTTTGGAGCCTTTTGAGAAGCTACCTTTTGAACTATTGCTGCATCTAGCTGTAATTCTCCGTCTATTGCTAAATCCGGTCTCATTTCTTTTGCTAGTGCAGTAGCTTTTCTTACCTTCTCCACTAACTCATGATCCGCACTTCCCATGGATGAAAAGGACAGCATAGCTACCTTAGGATCAATTTTGCAAAGATTCTTTGCTGTTTCAGCTGTGGCTATAGCAATAGATGCAAGCTCCTCTGCAGTTGGATTTGGATTAACAGCACAGTCAGCAAAAACTAACAGGCCATCTTCACCGAATTCGCAATTTGGAACGAGCATGATAAAGAAGCTAGATACAACTGAAACTCCAGGAGTAGTCTTAACAATTTGAAGTCCTGGTCTTAATAAATCACCAGTGGTATGTACAGCTCCAGATACTAAACCATCTACTTCCCCAAGCTTTAACATCATAGTTCCGAAATAGATTGGATCCTTCACAATTATTAGAGCTTTTTCAATGGTCATGCCTTTATTTTTTCTAAGTTCATAGAAAGCCTCTGCATATCTTTGGGTGTCAGAAGAGGTATTGGGATCTATAATCTTGATACCTTCTAAATCAACTCCGAGATTGTCAGCCTTTCTTCTTATATTTTCTTCATTTCCTACTAATACAAGCTTTGCAAGACCATTTTCCCTGATGGCCTTTGTTGCACTAATAGTTCTTTCTTCTTCGCCTTCTGGCAGTACTATTGTTTTTACGTTGTCTTTGGCACTTTGCCATATTTTTTCCATAAGATCCATTATAATTCCCCCTCTATAGGTATTCATACGTACATATATACTATAATCCTTTTATAATGTTCATTTCAACATTTTGACTTGAATTTTTGTGCACAACTAAAATTTTTATATATTCAAAATATTCGTTATATTACTTATATTGCTTTATTATTACCCATTAAAGCACTTATATTATCCATTTATTTTGTTAAGTATTATATTAAGCTATTATGTTATAACTTATTATTGATATAATATCATTATTAATATTAATAAAGTTATCAATATATATACATAAAGCAGGTGAGTATAATGAATATAACAGCTATTGTATCAGAATATAACCCCTTCCATAACGGCCACCTATATCAGCTAAATGCAGCTAAAGCACAAACAAATTGTGATGGTGTACTAGTAGTTATGAGTGGTAACTTTGTTCAAAGAGGAGCCCCTGCTATAATAGACAAATGGGAAAGAACTTCTCTGGCCTTAGTCAATGGGGCAGATTTAGTTTTGGAGCTACCAGTTATCTATAGCGTTTCCTCCGCAGAATTTTTTGCTTGGGGAGCAGTTTCACTACTTAATCAGCTTCATGGCATACACCAGCTTTGCTTTGGTAGTGAACATGGTGAAGTAGCTGCTTTATTAAAAGTTGCTGAAGTATTATTAAAAGAGCCTGAGATATATAAAGTATCCTTAAAAGAAAACTTAAGTTCAGGCCTAAGCTTTCCTAAGGCAAGGAGCAATGCTCTTATGACTTATTTTGAGAACAGCTTGCCTAAAGCTTTAGAGGATATATTAGCTAGCTCCAACAACATACTTGGTATAGAGTATTGCAAAAGCATTCTAAAGCTTAAGAGCGATATAATCCCTGTTACTGTAAAGCGCATAGGGAATCTATATAACGATACATTTTTAGGTAAAGAGTTTGCCTCTGCTACTTCCATAAGGGAGCACTTGAGGCTAAATAAAGATGTCCATGAACTAATAAACTACGTTCCTTCCAATGTATATCACTATCTAAAGGATAGTATAGATCAGAGTAAAGGGCTTGTTTTCCCTGAGATGATGTACCCCTATATAAAGTATAGGTCCAATAGCAATAAATACAGTACGTTCCCATTACCAGATGCAAAGGAAGGCTTGTTTGAAAAATTTACCAATGAAGTAATGAAGGCCCACTCTTTGGAGGAGCTTATAATAAATGTGAAGAGTAAAAGATATACCTACACAAGGATTACAAGGCTCCTATGCCAATACTTTCTTGGGTTTGATAATTTTCCTACGGAAGAGCTAAGAAGATTACCTTGTCCATATGCTAAAATACTAGGTTTTAACAGTAAGGGTGCCAAGATGCTTAAGGTATTTAAAGAAAGCTCTGATATACCCCTTTACACAAAGATGCCAAGGGCCTCCTCTCCTCAATTAGAGCTGGACTTAATGTCCACAGGCTGCTACAGCCTAATAAATCCCTCTGTAGGACCACTAGAGGACTACTATAGAAATCCTATAATGAAATTATAGATTTAACTTAAAAACTCCTAATGGGAGTTTTTTTATTGCATATATAAAGCTCTTGTTAATATATATAAAGTGAAGCTTATCCACGAACATAGCTGAGCTTATTTGTCACTTATAGAAGTGGCTGAATTAGGACAGGAGGTTTATGGATAAAAAAATTGCTTGCTAAAATGGAGAAAAATATGAGGTCATTACTTTTGAGCGGAATATTATTTATTTCTCTTATAGTACTATTTATGAAAAAGTCCAAATTCAACCTATATGTAATTTTAGGCTGTACCATATTTATTTTGTATCTGCTTTTTAATCCAGGAAGTGCCATTGAGGCAACTACAGCAGGGTTGAATTTATTTATGTATAAAGTTTTCCCATCATTATTCTGCTTCCTGCTGCTTTCAAATTTGCTTATATCCTATGATGGTGTTTATATATATTCAAGGGTTTTAGGTAGGTTTATATGTTCTCCATTAAAGCTTCCAAGCTCTGCAGGTTTTGTCTTAATAATAAGTGCCCTATGCGGCTATCCTGTTGGTGCAAAATATTGTAATGAACTATATAAGGGCAATGCCTTCTCTCAAAAAACTGCAGAAAGGCTTTTAAACATTGCTTCAAATGCCAGCCCCCTCTTCATTGTAGGTACAGTAGGTGCAGCTATGCTAAATAACCCTTTTTATGGATATATACTTTTACTGTCAAATTATTTATCCTGTGTTTTAATGGCAGAGGTGCTCCCTTCAGAGCCAATAAATAACATCCCTTTTAGTAAGCCGCCTTCATCCTATAAAAGCTTTATAGAAAAACTGCTTTCCTCCTTTAAGCTTTCCTTTAACTCCTGCCTTGTTGTTTCTGGCTTTGTGATATTCTTTTCCATAGTAGTCTCCATAATAAAAAACAACTTGATATTTCAAGTTGTTTTAAATAATCTATGTAGGTACCTAGCTCTCCCAAAAGACATAGTGCAAGGTTTTGTACTGGGACTCTTTGAAATGACCAATGGCTGTAATATGCTAGCTCTGTGCAGTGGATCCCTAATAATTAAATTATGTCTTATAAGCTTTATTCTAGCCTTTAGTGGAATTTCCATATTACTTCAGGTATATGCCTTTAGCTATGAAATAGGTACACCTTTAAGAAAGTATGCCTTAAGAAAGATATTTCAAGGAATATTATCAAGCATTATTACACTAATAATAATGCTTCTACCTGTAAATAATAAGCTTTCCGTGATAAACACGCCAAAAAGAGGCTCAAGCCTTGCAGCATTTATACTGCTTATTATATTTATCTCACTTCCAGTAATACTTAACTCCTTGCTTTTTAAGCTTAAGAAAATTCACTGAAGAAATGTTTACTTCATGTTTCTAAGCTCTTTAATATTATCTCTAATAGTAGAAGAAGTGGAGGATAAATTAGTGCTTACACTTTCAAGAAAATCCTCTGCTTCCTTTTTAAAGCCCACAATCATCTTTTGAGAGGCTGTAGCCAACTCTTTTTCAACCTTAGTGAGCATCTCATTGGTATAATCTCTTGCAGCCAATCTCATAGCCTTTGCGTCTCTTTGAGCTCCTGATAGAATCTCATCAGACTTTGCTTGAGCAGCCTTTACAATATCGTGAGTATCTATCTGTTTTTTCACGATTTCTAGGCTCTCACTCTTTATAGCATCTGCTTCAAGCTTTGCCTCAGAAATTATTCTTTCTTTTTCCTCCACTATCCACTGTGCCTTTTTAAATTCATCAGGTAGATAGTTTACTATTTTGTCTATAACTTCTGAAATTTCATCCTTGTCCACCATTATTTTACCAGTAATTGGAACCCTAGACGCATTATCAATGATTTCCTGTAGACATTCCAGTAAACTTATAACCTCCATAAAAATCCCCTCATTCCTTCTCTATTTATTAAATTTATTTAGTACATCCTTTTCAATTTCCTGTGGAACTAATCCCTTAATACACCCTCCAAATTTAGCTACCTGCTTCACAGAGGAGGAGCTAAGATAAGAATACTTAGCATTAGTCATCATAAATACTGTCTCTATGGAAGAATCAAGCTTGTTATTCATAAGTGCCATTTGAAACTCGTATTCAAAGTCTGAAAGTGCCCTTAACCCCTTGATTATTACCTTTGCCTCTTTTTCTCTCATAAAGTTTATAAGCAACCCATCAAAGCCTTCTACCCTTACATTGTCAATTTCCTTTACAGACTTTTTTATAAGCTCTATTCTCTCCTTCATTGTAAACAATCCACTTTTTTCAGGGTTAATAAGTACCACTACAATAATTTCATCAAATACCTTGGCACTCCTCTTTATTATGTCTAAATGACCCTTTGTAATTGGATCAAAACTACCTGGATAAACTGCTCTTTTCATAAATAGTCCCCCTACATCTTGTAAAAACACACAGTTGTATTACCATATTTTCGTGTTTCAAGTAACTTAATAATTTCATTACCACCATATATATCTTCAGATGAATCCACCTTAGTAATAATTATTCCCTCAGGCTTTAATAACCTTATTTTATCAATTTGATCTATAGCCTTGGGTATCATATCCTTTAAATAAGGAGGGTCTATAAAAATCAAATCAAAGCTAATTTCATTTTGTGCTAAATAATTCAATGCCTCATAGGCATCTTTATTTAAGCATAGGCATTTATCCTCACCTTTTAATTTTTTTACATTTTCCTTTAGAAGCTTAAAGGTACTTTCATTTTTTTCAACAAGTATACACTTTGATGCACCTCTGCTTAAGGCTTCCAGCCCTAAACTACCTGTTCCAGTAAACATATCCAGCACTATTGCATTTTCTGTATGGTGCTGAATTATATTAAACATTGCTTCTTTTATTCTATCAAGAGTAGGTCTTGTTCCCATACCCTCCGGAGGTAATAGTCTAATTCCCTTGGCATATCCAGCAATAACTCTCATAGGTTTTCCTCCACATTCATTATTTTGCATAAAGTTACATATATACATAGATTAATACAAATTTTATTATATTTCAAGAAAAATGACTCTACTAAAACAAAAAGGGCCCATTGGGCCCAAAATACTATCTCTTCCCTATAAGCTGTTCCTCAGCCATCATAATGAGTTTTTTTACCATATAACCTCCAACAGAGCCACATTCTCTAGAAGTCATCTCTCCCCAATACCCATTATCAGGAACCTTAATTCCTATTTCATCTGCAATTTCATATTTAAATTGATTTAATGCACCTTTAGCTTCTGGAACTGCCTTTTGATTTCTAGAACCATTTGTTCTACTCATATAAGCACCTCCTGTTATGCTAAATAATGTGCTACATCTATAGAATGTCCAATATCACTTCTATTTAAACTAGCAAAAAAAACAGCTTTGGTAGACAAAGTTCATAGATGATAAAATTATATAACAAGGGTATGTCAATTAAAACAGATATATTTTGTTGTATTTTCAATATTTTTTAAAATATAATTTTTGATGCTTATATCCTCCTTTTCAGAGCTTTGCATCACTTTTCTAGCATAGACATTAGCAATCTTTAAAAGCTCAATATCCTCACCTACATCGCTTAGTACAAGGCCATCATCTCCATGCTGTCTAAGGCCTAACAGCTCTCCACCACCTCTTATTTTAAGATCTTCCTCAGCAATTATAAAACCATCGTTAGTTCTCTGCATAACTTCCATTCTTCTTTGTGTTATTTCACTATTGGCCTTGGCAAGCAAAATACAGTAGGATTTGTGGGAGCCACGTCCTACCCTTCCTCTTAACTGATGGAGTTGAGCAAGTCCAAACCTCTCAGCATTTTCAATTATCATCAAGGTGGCATTGGGAACATTAACTCCTACCTCCACTACAGTGGTGGATACTAATACCTTAATGACTCCTGCCTTAAAGTCCTTCATAATAGTTTCCTTTTGCTTTGAAGGCATTTTCCCATGTAAAATAGCTACTTCTACATTATGAAAGTATTTACTTTTAATATCATCATAATGGGCCTCCACAGAGCTCAAATTAAGCTGTTCACTTTCCTCCACCAAAGGACAGATTACATATACCTGTCTTCCCTTATCCAGCTCCTTAAGTGCAAAGTTATATACTTGGTTCTTTGATATATCTCTAACATAGTAGGTTTCAATCTTTTGTCTCCCTGGTGGCAGCTCATCAATTATAGATACTTCTAAATCAGCATACATATATAAAGCCAATGTCCTAGGTATTGGTGTGGCTGTCATAACTAATACATCTATATTGTTACCCTTTAAGAAAAGTTTGTTTCTCTGAGCCACTCCAAATCTGTGCTGTTCATCAGCAACTACTATACCCAACCTAGAAAACTCAACATTGTCTTCAAGGAGTGCATGAGTCCCAATAATGAGATCAATATTGCCCTTTTTTAATTCTTCTAGAATGGTGTTTTTTTCCTTTACTGTGGTACTTCCTACCAGCAACGCAGTCCTTATATTAAAGCCTTCAAATATTCCTATAGCCTCATCGTAATGCTGTTGTGCAAGTATTTCAGTTGGAGCCATTAAAGCTGCTTGAAAGCCATTTTTCACCACATTAAATATGGCAATCAGCGCAATTATGGTCTTACCACTACCAACATCACCTTGTATAAGGCGATTCATAGGTCTATCACTTTTTTCATCCATGAGAATCTCTCTAATAACTCTTCTTTGAGCTTTTGTGAGTTCAAAGGGAAGAGAGTCTTTTAAGATGGATAGTTCCTGTGAAATTTTAAAAGGAATCCCTTTTTGTTGTCCCTTAATATATTCCTTAAGTGTTAATATCTTTAAGGAGTAAGAAAAAAGCTCTTGAAACTTAAGTCTTTCTTTTGCATTTTGAAGCTCGGTATTATTCTTTGGAAAATGAATTTTTCTAATAGCATAATCCAAGGAGCAGTAGTTTTTCTCCGTTAATATCTTAGAAGGAAGATTTTCCTCAATTTCAATATTATCTAGCACTGATGCAATTAGTTTCTGTATTTGAAGCTGAGTAAGTGAACCCTTTAAAGGGTATTTAGGTAGTATTTTTACATCACTTTTTAAGTTTACATCTCCTTCTAAAAAGGCTACGGTAGGACTCTGCAGTATGATTTGACCCTTATATCTAGAAACCTTACCAGTCAATGTATACATATTACCCTTTTGTAGTTTGTTTTTCACGTAGGGCTGATTAAACCATTGGGCCTTAAATAGACTTCCTTCTCCTTTAAATCGAGCAGAGGTTAAGACTCTACCAGTTTTTGTTCTAAAATCCCTCTCTAGTTCAATAAGTGAAGCTACTACACTTATCTTCTCCCCATCATCACAAGTGCTTATGTCTACTCCTTCTGATATTTCCTCATAATCTCTAGGAAAATATAGAAGTAAATCCATAAGGGTAAATATCCCACAATTATTTAATTCTTCCCTTGTCTTTTGACCTACACCTTTTAGGCATATTACATCCTCATGAATATTCATAACTTCAACCACCTACATACATATTAAAAAAAGCCCGAAGGCTTTTTCTATTCAACAGAAATAATAAAATAATAAAGAGGCTGATTCCCCTTATAGCATTGTACATCAATGTCTTGGTAATTGCTTTCTAATTTCTTTGTGAGTTTTTCTACTTCCTCAGCATTGCAATCCTCACCATAGAAAATAGTAATTAACCCACTTTCATCATCTACCATGGATTTTATAACATTTTCTGTCACATTATATAATTCCTGTCCCACTTCAACGATTTTCCCCTCTATTAATCCTAGAAAATCATTTTGTTTTATTTCCTTACCATCTGCCTCAGTATCTCTTACAGCAAATGTTACAGAGCCACTTTTAACAGTGCCTAGAACCTCTTTCATGGCATCAAAATTGCTTTCACTATCTATCTCTGGATTAAAGGCAGTAAGTGCAGTAATTCCCTGAGGTATGGTCTTTGATGGTATAACAAACACTTTCTTTTGTGCTAATTCACTGGCTTGTGTGGCAGCCATAATTATATTTTTATTGTTTGGAAGTACAAAGACTGTTTCACACTTTAGCTTGTTTATGGCTTGTAGTATGTCCTGAGTACTAGGGTTCATAGTTTGACCACCCTCTATGACATAGTCAACTCCCAAGTCTTCAAAAATTTGAGTTATACCTTCTCCCATGGCAACTGCAATGAAGCCATAAGGTTTTATTTCTTCATCTTCTACAGCCTCAACTTCAGTTTCAACACTGTCCTTCATAATTAAGTGCTGATGCTGCTCACGCATATTGTCAATTTTAATCTTTGAAAGCTGTCCTAATTTAAGCGCTTTAGATAAAATTAGTCCTGGGTCATTGGTATGAATATGAACCTTCACTATTTCATCAAGAGCTACTACTACCATGGAGTCACCATGCTTTTCAATGTCAGCTTTGAATCTATCTGAATCAATTCCCTGTCCCTTAATAAAGAATTCAGTGCAATAGCCAAACTTAATATCTTCCTGTGTACCTGCACTCATGGGCTCAGCTGTATGTGTCTTCTCAGCTCTCTCATCTATTAGCTTAGCTTCTATATTATTTTCTATAGCTTCAAGCATTGCCTTTAGGATAATCATAAGGCCCATACCTCCAGCATCCACCACTTTAGCCTTCTTTAAAGCTGGTAAAAGCTCAGGTGTTCTATTTAATGTCTCTTCTCCAAAGGCACACACCTCTTTTAAAAGTGACACTACATCATTACTTTCAGACTTAACTGCAGTTTCTCCACAGGCTCTTATAATAGTTAAAATTGTTCCCTCTGTAGGACGCATAACAGCTTTATATGCTGATTTAGAGCCCTCTAAGAGAGCATTCCCAAACTCAGAGGTTGTAGCAGTGTCCTTGTTCTCAAAACCCTTTGCAATACCTCTAAAGATTTGTGATAGTATTACTCCACTGTTTCCTCTTGCACCCATTAGTGCACCCTTGGCTAGAATTTTCGAAACTTCTCCCAAGGAATTACCCTTGTAGTTGGATATTTCTAAAGCTGCACATCTAAAAGTCATAGACATATTTGTCCCAGTATCACCATCAGGAACAGGAAATACGTTTAAATAGTTAACGTAGTCCTTATTCTCTTCAAGTTTATTGGAAGCATGTATAACCATATTGGTAAAGAACCTACCGTCTATATTTAAGTGCTCCATCAATTGTTCCCCCCTAGACTCTCACACCTTGAACGTTAACGGTTATACTTGATACCTTTAGCCCTGTGTAACATTCAACATTGTATTTTATTTTCTGAATAATATTATTTGCAATAACTGATATTTTAGTACCATACTCCACAATTATGTATAATTCAATGTTTAGGTCGTTTCCTTTAGAATGTATCTTTACGCCCTTAGTATAGCTTTCACCTTTAAGCAACTCCCACAGACCATCTGTGGCATTTTTAGAAGCCATACCTACTACTCCATAGCATTCCATGGTGGAAACTCCCACAATATTAGCAATTACTTCTTCGGAATAATTTATACTACCATTTTCACTGGTGATATTACCTATCATAATAATCCTCCTTATTTCGCACCATATAGACTATTTTATATTAAAGTCAAACACAATTCAAGTAATATGTAATTCAATAGTTGTATCCGAAAAGCTAGGGTATAAGATAGCCCTTTAGTTTTGATATAATTTCATCCCAATTATATTTTTCTGCACAAATATTATATGTTCTTTGAGACTTTAATTGCAAATCATTACTGCTTAATAGACTTTTTAATGCACTCCCAAATTCTTTTGGCTCTCGACTATTAACAATAATACCATTAGACTCTGTAACTATCTCCCCAATTATACCCACATTAGTTGAAATAATAATATCCCCAAAAGCAGCAGCTTCAATAAATGATATACCAACACTTTCAAATTGAGATGTCAGTGCAAATATTGTGGCTCTTCTATATTCCTCGTAAAGTTTTGCTCTATCTGTGATCTCACCTGTAAAGATTACTTGGCCAATTAATTCTGGATACCTTTCAAAATATTTTACAATATAACTTTCAAAGCCCTCTTTAATGGGTCCAACTAATTTTAATACCCATCCCCTTCTGGAATCACTGTCAATACTGGCAAAAGCTTCTAGGAGAAGAGGTGTATCCTTTTCCTCTGCCCCAATTCTAGCTACATTTAGTATTACTTTCTCCTTTATATTAAAATCATAATTAAGATTCTCATTCATGAAATAATTATAATCTACACCATTGGCTATGTGTATTAATTTAACTTCGTTTCTACCCAATAATTCTTTAAGCTCACAAATTAAACACTCTTGCTCAACACTAATAATATCCACCTTATCTAAGAAACTATCAAGAAAAAATCGCCCTACACTATTTAGTGTTTTAATCCTTTCTATAAGTTTATGACTGCAATCAAGCTTTAAATACAATTTACCCTTTTTATTAAAGAATTTATATACATATGCATAAATCACAGAACTTAGCGTGACATGGAAAATCTGTAAAACATCTATATACTTTGATTGTTTAATTAAAAAAGCAGCACCATCTATGCAATAAGAACGGAATGTCTTTTTTATAAAATGTATTTTAAGTCCTTTGACTTCATTATTAAGGTATGGATATTCTCCTAGTTTATATGTTGCAACCTCACTGTTAAAGCCAAATAACTTATATAACTTATACGGTATCATTCCCATATCCTTAACTAAATTAACATTTGCAGTTTTAAGATACAGCATGCAGTAATTCATTACTTCACCTACTCTTTTCTAAATATCACGGCCTTAATTTCTGAAATAGTTATTGTTCTAAATAGTATTGACATTACAAAGTAAATAATTATGCCAAATAAAATCACTAATAGTATTGATATCTTCTGTATCCTTAAAATAATTAATGCAGCACCCATAATAGTTGCTGGTAATAATGCTTTAAGTAAAAATTTAAAAACAGGCGTTTTGACTACATTATTAGTTATCCTTCTCATATAAATTAAATTGATAATCTCTGTGAGGAGGGTGACGAGAGCGGCTGCAATCATCCCATAGTAAGGAATCAACAATAAATTTAGCACAAAATTTAAAGAAGAGGATAGTATCATGCTCTTCAAATACTTTCTTTCCATTCCCCAAGCATTGAGCTGATATGCATAGATTTCTCTTATAAATAGTGTAAACACATAAACCATGAGGATAATTAAAGAATTAGCCCCATCTATGTACTGTGAACCATAAAATAATTCAATTACATCCTTCGAAAGAATAATTCCTCCAACCATAATTGGAATTGCTATTGTGCATACAACCTTTGAAATATATTTACATAATTCGCTTAATTTTTTTGCTTCATTATCATTATAATAACTTACTAGCAGAGGGAAAATGGGGATAAATAGTAATGATACAAAACTTATAAGAAAATTAATAAATGTATATGATGACTGATATATGCCTAATTCGCTTCTGGTTCTCATAAAGCCTAATATAAGCTTATCTACATTTCCATTTACCATGCTAAGCAATCCAGAAATAAAAAATGGGCTTCCAACCTTTAATAAATACATAAACATACTCTTGTCTATAATAAAAGTAATATTTAGCCTTTTAACTTTAACTAAGATAAAAAGATAATAAATTGCCCCAAAGGTAATGCCTAATGTAATACTCAGCGGTATAGAAAAAATACTGAAGCGTAAAAATATCAAAATTAGTATGCTTGGAATAATATTTTTAAACAGAAGATATACTGCGTTATGCTTCATCTCCTGTAATCCATTAAAAATCCAGTCCATATTAAAGGCTGTGGGGAACAAGCCTATGCCAAAAATCAATAGTATAGCTGAAAATTCGTTATCTTTTCTAAATACTAATGATATAATAATTAGTATTAAAAAGCACATTAAAGCTATAATTAATCTAAAAGAAATAATTATGCCAGCATAACCATCAATATACTTTGCATTATTAGCTACTTCTCTTGTTCCATATGTCTGTAGACCAAATAAAACTATCATATAAAAGTATAGAATAATACTTTGTGCTAAAACAATATTTCCATAATGCTCAGAACCTATTACTTTTGCATAATAAGCCGTAACAATAAAGGTTACAAGTTGTCCTAGAAGTGTAGCTCCTGAAGTTGTAATAAAATTTTTTAGGATTTTGTTCATATTATTTACCCCATATATGTTCAATTTACATCGACTAGGTTTATTGTAATTGTTTTTGCTACAGTAGTCAATTAAGCCTCACTCAAATAATAACTTAATAAGCATTTTTCATATTTTTCTTGCCAGAAGTACCATTTATATGATAAAATAATTTGTGTTTGAATTGGTGAATAATTACTCAGCCGTAAGGGAGGTGTTATATATGTCCAGAAGATGTGAGATATGCAACAAAGGTGTTATATCCGGTTTACAAGCCAGCCACTCTAACATAAAGACCAAGAGAAAGTGGGCTCCAAATCTAAGAAGAGTAAAGGCAATAGTTGATGGTACTCCAATGACTATTCATGTTTGCACTAGATGCTTAAGATCCGGAAAGGTTCAAAGAGCTATATAGAATAAAAAAATGCAATTGATATCAATTGCATTTTTTATTTTACCTTTTTCTAAAAAACCTAATTATTCCTGATAAAAATTTTGGTAGTCTAATGGCTATTATTTTCATAGTTTCCCCCTAATGCTTATAGTACTCTAGAATTCTCCAACCTACATATATGAGCAATAACCCCACTACAGCAATCCATCCCCAAATAGGAACTATAACTGTTATTACTATGCCAACTCCAATACATATAATGATAAGGCCAAAATTGATATCTTTAATTTTACAAAACCATCTTTTAGACACGTTCCTCCCCCGCATAGATAACTCTATATTATTATATGAAGCCTAAAGCTTTAGTGTTACAAAAAATCATGCCAAAACACATGGCATGATTTCTATTTACACCTACATATTAAAATACATCCTTTTTTAAAAGTGATCTGCACTTCTCTATGAACAAATTCGTTAGATACAGTTAGCCCGCTGCTTACAGAAAGATTATAGTCATGAAGAGGGTATTTAGCTCCAGCTATAGTAAGCCCCTCTACCATAGAACCATAGGCAAAAACTGAAAACACCTCTTTTGGCTTCCCTATAAGCTTAATACTCTCTGAGGTCATAAATAAGGTATTTAATTCATCCTCTATTCTGGCCTTAATTTTATATTCCATGCAGTAATGTAAAAGTCCTAGGCAGGCATAGCTGTGATCAAATCTATTTCCAGTACATCCTAAAAGCACTATTTCATCTGTACCTAGCTCTATAGCCTTTCTAACTGCAATTTCAGTGTCTGTATAGTCCTTTTCACTATTGTAGCTATCTACTATGCATTTAGTCCAAAGAGCCTCCTTGGTTTCTCTAGATACAGAATCCATGTCACCAATAAAATAATGTGGTATAACTTCGTTTTTATAAAACACCTCAGCACCACTATCTGCAGCAATTAAGACCTGAGCTTTACTTACTTCTCTTAAGAATAGTTCCCGGGATGGAGCCTCTCCTCCGCCAATTATTACTGTAAGCATAGTTTAGCTATTCCTCAAAAGCTTAATATTTTCTTTAATTGTATTATTTTTAAACACAAAGGAACCTGCAACTATTACATTAGCACCAGCTGAAACCACATCTTTAATGGTGTTATTATCTATTCCTCCATCAACCTCTATCATAAGCTCAGGGTTATACTTATCACTTAGTTCCTTTAGTTCTTTTATCTTATCTACACAATATGGAATAAATTTTTGCCCACCAAAACCAGGATTCACACTCATTATTAGTACCATATCCACGGTCTTTAACAAGTGTTTAATATTACACAAGGGGGTAGCAGGATTTAATGCCAAAGCAGCCTTCACCCCTAAGGATTTTATTAGATTAACTGTCCTATCAAGATGTGGATCTGCTTCAGCATGAATAGTTATGATATCTGCTCCAGCCTTGGCAAACTCCTCCACAAAGGCTCCAGGGTTATTAATCATAAGATGTACATCAAAAGGAAGCTTGGTGTATGGTCTTATGCACTTTATTACAGGCAATCCAAAAGAAATATTGGGCACAAAGTTTCCATCCATAACATCTATATGAATAAAATCTGCTCCTCCATTCTCCAGAGCTCTAACCTCTTCTCCTAATTTTGAAAAATCAGCAGATAATATTGATGGTGCAATCTTAATCATTTCCTATTTCTCCCCTCTTTTTTCTCTTGTATGACTTTGCAATAAAAATCATACCGTTCCACACTAATTTTACCCTTCTGCACTGCAGCCTTCACAGCACAACCGGGTTCTTTATAGTGTATACAACCTCTAAATTTACATTCTCCAATAAAGTCTCTAAACTCTGGCATACATTGCTGTAGTTCTTCCTCAGGCAGGAAGGATAGATCTATAGAGGAAAAGCCTGGAGTATCAACCACTAGACCTCCAGCTAAATGCACTAGCTGGCTATGTCTTGTGGTATGCTTCCCTCTGCCAATCTTTTCACTAATAGAACCAGTTTCCATAAGCACTTCCCCTAGTAGTCCATTTAAAATCGTAGATTTTCCAACTCCTGAGGGACCACAAAAAACAGAAACCTCATCGCACAGTCTTTTCTTTACTTCCTCAATTCCAAGAGCAGCCTTAGCCTGCAATTTTAGAATAGGATACCCTACATTTTCAAATACCCTGTAAAAATCTGTGAGTTCCTCTTCTCTTGCTAAATCTGTTTTGTTTAAACATATAATAATTTTTAATCCGTAATATTCACATTGCAATAAAAATTTATTTAATAGGTCTGGATTATAGTCAGGATTCTTCATGGAAATTACTACAAAGGCCTGAGTTAAGTTAGCTACCATGGGGCGCAAAAGCTCAGAGGTACGTGGCAGTATCTCCACTATTACTCCTGTGCTTCCTTGAAGCTCAATAATAACCCTATCACCGACCATAGGGGTAAGTTCAGAATGTCTGAACTTACCCCTGGCCTTACATTCATATATTGTATCTCCAGACTTTATATAATAAAATCCACCAATGCCCTTTACAATTATGCCTTCCATAAGCCCTCCAAAAGCTCTACTTTTGTTCGATAGAAATAGTTAATGTATCTCCTGATATTACAGAGGTCTTATCCGCTCCAGTTATAGTATCATTGTTTTTAGGAGCACCTGATAATGGTTTGCCAGTAACACTATCTACATATTTTATAGTAATGTTATTGGTAGCAGCAAAATTATTAATTTTAGTTTCTGTCTCCTTAAAGTTACCCCTCCAACTTTCAATAGGTACCTGAACTGGTTGAAGAGCACTATATCTATTGACAGTTACTTCTATTGCTGTACCTTCTTTTACTAAAGAACCTGCAGCAGGTAATTGAAGCTCTATCTTACCATCTTTGCTCTTGTCAGTAGTATCAATGTATTTTATATTCGTGCTGAGAACCAATTTTAGAACCTGTAGTTTAGTGTTTGCTTCTCCAATTGTTAAGCCCTGTAATGGTGGTACCGTTGCCTTTACTTCCTCTGGTCCCTTACTTACTACTAAAGAAACCTTTGTAGTTGAGTCTATTGGTGTATCTACCTCAGGAGTTTGGCTTATTACGCTTCCCTTTGCTACTGTGCTGTTAAATTCTTCTTTAACATCAGGTGCTGGAAGCCCAGCATTCGAAATAATCTGTTTTGCAGTAGTTAAGTCCATATCCTTTAAACTAGGCATCTTAGTCTTTGCCTGGCCAATACTTATGGAAACTCTTACCTCAGAGCCTTTTAAAACATTTGTTCCTACTGTAGGATTACAGTTTAAAATTGTTCCTTCAGGTTCAGTGCTGTTTTGCTTAACTACCTCAGTGTATATAAGACCAGCTGCCTCCACCATTTGTTTTGCTTCATCCTTACTTTTACCTATAATGTTTGGAACAGCTATTTGTTTGCTTGATGGATTACTTCCATTGGTTCTTCCAAAAATATACCATCCAGACAAAGCACCTAATGCTACTATAAGCACACCTAAAAGAGAAAATACCAATATCTTCTTGCTTCTACTATCTAGAAAGCTTCTTTCATCCTCTATTTCCTCTTCTGGTACCACAGCGTCCATGACTCTGGTATGATCATCTACCATACTTGGTGCTATGATAACATCTTCTGCATTATTCTTTATTCTCTGAAGGTCATATATCATATCTCTAATACTCTGATATCTTCTTATAGGTTCTTTTTCCACAGCCTTAAGTATAAGTTTGTTTAAGCTCTCAGGAATAGATGGAACTATATCCCTTGGTGGTATTACTGTCTCTTGAATATGCTTTAATGCAACTGATACAGGACTTTCTGCATCAAAGGGCACTCTTCCTGTAACCATTTCATAAAGCACAATACCTAGTGAATAAATATCTGTTCGAGCATCTACATAACTACCCTTAGCCTGCTCTGGCGAAAAATAATGAGCAGAACCCATCACCTTGCTTGTATTTGTTATAGTAACTGCGCTGGCAGCCTTTGCAATACCAAAGTCTGTAACCTTTACCACTCCATCCTCAGTCACTAATATATTGTGGGGCTTTATATCTCTATGAACTATATTATTTCTATGTGCACATTCTAGTGCCTTTGCAATTTGAAGGGCTATACTTATAGCAGAACTATAATCTAACTTTCCCTGCTGCAGAATTATCTCTTTTAATGTCTTTCCCTTCACATATTCCATTACAATATAATTTATATTGTCCTCTGTACCTACATCATAGATGTTAACTATATTATTGTCTGAAAGACTGGCGGCTGAAGTGGCTTCTCTCTTAAACTTCTCAACAAAATCCTTATCCTGTGAATATTCCTTCTTTAGTACCTTCACAGATACAAACCTATTGAGTAAATGGCATTTAGCTTTATAAACCTCTGCCATTCCACCTTCACCAATCTTTTCCATTATCTCATATCTATTACCTAACAGCCTTCCAACCATCTTCACACTCTCCTTCAATAACTATAACTGATATATTATCTCTACCACCTTTGCTTTTACTACACTGTACAAGTTCCTTTGAAGCCAACAAAGGATCATATTTCATTACTATTTCCTTCATTTCTTCGGGAGTTAATACATTTGAAAGGCCATCAGTGCATAGTATTATTATTTTTATGCCCTTCATATTTTCTTTTAATATGTCCACCTCAACAGTTGCTTTAGTGCCAAGCGCCCTGGTTATAATGTTTTTATTAGGATGATGGATTGCCTCCTCTTCGGTTATGCTTCCATTGTCCAGCAGCTGCTGCACCATAGAATGATCTTTTGTTACCTTTTTAATTTCATTACCACTAACCAGAAAACAACAGCTGTCTCCAACATGAGCTATGTACAGTTTGTTCATAATTATAAGACATGCTGTAACTGTAGTTCCCATGCCATTTAATCCATCATCTTTGTTTGCTAGGGAATATATCTTTTCATTTGCAGCTTCTACGGCCTTTGTTAAGTAATCTTCTACAGGTTCCTCCATATCAGACTCCCAAAGATATTCTATAACAGTTTCCACTGCAATCTTGCTTGCTACTTCCCCAGCATTATGTCCCCCCATTCCATCAGCAATTACATAAAGCCTCCGGCTTTCGTCTTCGCGGTAACTTGCATAGTCCTCATTTATCTGTCTGGCATTCCCAACATCCGACATCAGCCCCACCATCTTACTTACACCCCACTTTATATATTATTCTTAGAATATTTTTTTCGTAATTGTCCACAGGCAGCATCGATATCACTACCCATCTCTCTTCTTATAGTATTTTCTATGTTATGGCTTGTCAATATATAACTGAAGGATTTAATCTTATGTTCATTAGGTTTTTCATATTCTCTTTCTTTTACTTCATTAACTGGTATTAAATTTACATGGCATAATAAGCCCTTCAATAATTTTGACAATTCTTCTGCATGTTCTGTACTATCATTTACACCCTTTACTAGTGCATATTCAAAGGTTATCCTTCTATTAGTTTCACTAATATAGTACTTGCAAGCCCTTATTATCTCCTCTATAGAATAGCTTTTTGCAATTGGCATCATTTTTATTCTTAACTCATCATTTGGTGCATGAAGTGATATAGCTAAGGTTATTTGAAGCTTTTCATCAGCTAGCTTCATAATACCAGGTACAATACCGCAGGTAGATAATGTTATATGCCTTTGACCAATATTTAATCCATCCTTAGAATTTACAAGTTTTAAAAATTTCAATACATTATCATAGTTATCCAGAGGTTCCCCACTTCCCATGAGTACTATATTAGATACCTTATCCTCCATTAATTTCTGAACTGCATAGATTTCGCCTAATATTTCTCCTGGACTTAAATTTCTAACCATACCTCCCACTGTGGATGCACAAAAGCTGCAGCCCATTCTACAGCCAATCTGAGTGGATATACAGATAGAAGTACCATAATCATATTTCATTAACACACTCTCGATACAGTTTCCATCTTTATATTCTAGTAAAAACTTATGAGTATCCTCCTTCTGGGAGTGTTGAGCTATAATGATTTCAGGCATGGAAAGGTAATAGTTGTCCTTTAAAAGCTCTTTTGTACTTCTCGGAATATTGCCCATGGCATCAAATTCCCAAACATTTTTATTGATAAAATCCCATACCTGTTTAGCCCTAAAGGCTTTTTCCCCTTTATCAACTAAACTTAATTTAAACTCTTCTAAGGTAAAATCCAATATGTTTTCCAATATGAACACCTACCAAACCTTAACAAATTTAGCTATAAAAAATCCGTCCATGTAGGAGTTAGGTAAAACTGTGAGACAGCCCTCTTCGCTATAACAGAAGTTTTTTGCTGTACCTAACTGTAGTGGTTCAATTTCATAATTGCTATGTGTCTTTAAAAACCATCTAACGTTTTCTTCATTTTCCTGCTTATTTAATGTACAGGTAGAATAAATAAGCTTACCGCCTTCTTTAACATAAGTACTGGCATTGTGCATGATATTTCTCTGAATGCTTATAAGCTCACTTGCTATATTTACTGTCTTATTCCATTTTATCTCTGGCTTCTTTTTTATTATTCCAAAGCCAGAACAAGGTACATCTATTAGAACTCTGTCGGCACTATCAACTAGGCTATTACTGTGCTTTTCTGCATTTAAAGGTTTAAGCTCTACGTTTTCTATACCTAGCCTTTTACAGTTATCTCGCACCTTATCCAATTTTTCTTTTGAAATATCAAAGGCTCTTATTATACCTTCATTGTGCATAAGCTCTGCCATATGAGTGGTTTTCCCCCCCGGTGCGCAACACAAGTCTAGCACACTCATATTTTGTTCTAAATCCATGGAAGGAGCTACAAGCATGGCGCTCTCATCTTGAACTGTAAAAAGGCCATCTATAAACATTGGATTATGCTCAATACTTCCTCCCTTAATTATATAAAAGGCTTCCGGACAAGCAATGCCCTCCTCTACCTCATAACCTATATCAGATAGTTTTTTCATAATCTCCTCTGTAGAGGATTTTATGGAATTTACCCTGCAAGAAACACTAGGTGTGCTATTTAAGAACAATAAAATCTCCTTAGTGGAAGCCTCTCCATACTGTTTAATCATAAGCTCCACAAACCAAGGCTCAAAGGAAAACTCGTAAGCTAGTTGTTCCTTTTTACCTTCATTATCTTTATTATACCTGTTTGGTTCCCTCAAGTAAGTCCTTAGAACCCCATTAGTAAGTGCTGCAGTAGAAGGAGAAATATATTTTTTTGCTATGTTTACAGCTTCATTTACCACAGCAAAGGCTGGAACTCTGTCTAAATATTTTATCTGGTAAAGTGAAATCCTAAGTAGATTTAAAAGCTGTTTATCTAATTTGTCAAATTTATAATTGATATATGCAGATAAAATTTTATCTATGGAGTATTTATATTTTATAGTTCCGTATACTATTTCAGTGATAAGCGCCTTATCTACGTCTTTTATATCATACTTTTGAAAGGCAGAGTTAAGTTCCTTATTGGAAAAAGCCCCACCCTCAAGCACGGCAGTTACAATGTCCATGGCTATTTTTCTAGTATTAATAATAGTCACCTCTTATCTTCTTCTCCTATCACGGAGAGCTATAAGCCGCAGCAGCTGGAGTATAGCTGTCAAAGCTGCTGCAATATAAGTTAATGCTGCAGCATTAAGTACAGATTTTACCCCATCAGCTTCCTTCCCCCATACCAAATTTTCAGTTTTAAGGTGTTTAAGGGCTCTACTTGAAGCATTAAATTCTACTGGCAGCGTTATAAGCTGAAATACTACCACCGCTGCAAAAAGTAGTATCCCTATATTTATCAAATTAAGATATCCCATTATAAGCCCTGCAAATAATAAAATCCAGGATGCATTAGATGCAAAATTTACCACAGGTACTATGGAATTTCTAATTATAAGTGGGGAATATCCCACCTGATGCTGAATAGCATGACCTGTTTCATGAGCTGCTACCCCAATGGACGCTATGGATGTACCATAATATACCTCCTCCGACAGTCTCAAAACTTTATTTGCTGGGTCATAGTGATCAGTAAGTTTGCCACTTATTCTCTCTATATTTACGTAATATAAACCTTGAAAGTCCAACAATTTTCTGGCTACTTGTGCACCATTTAAATTATTTTCAGTATTTATCCTACTATAATAGTTAAAAGTAGAATTTACTTTATATTGTGCCCAAAGAGAAATTAGTATGCCAGGTATCAAAATAATGTAGGTGCTATCATAAAACATAATTTTCCTCCTCTACTACTATTTTAATATCTCCCCTTCTAATATTTTGTTGCCTCTTAAATAATCCTTTACAGATAATATCTTACCACTAGGGAATTGTATTTCCCCAACGCTTAAAAGCCCTTCTCCAGTTAATACCTCTAGGCCGTTCTCGCTAACCTTGTGGATTTTGCCAGGCTCTCCTCTATATGAGCCTTCAATCACAGTGCTCTTATAAATCTTTAGCCTTTCTCCCCTATAATTTGTATAAGCTATAGGCCAAGGATTTAAGCCCCGTATTAAATTGTGAATATCTTTAGCACTTTTATTCCAATCAATCTGGGCTATTTGTTTGTCAAGCATAGACGCATAACAAGATTCCTCTGAATTTTGTGCTATAGGTACAATATTGCCTGCAGCATATTCTAGAAGTGTGTCCTTTAAGAGCTTTGCTCCTCTTAACATCAATTCATCATGAAGCTCACCTGCAGTCATATCTTTTGTAATGGCAACTTCATCCCTTAAGAGCATAGCTCCAGTATCTAAGCCCTCATCCATTAACATAGTGGTGTTTCCACTTACCTCTTCACCCTTTATCAAACACCAATTAATAGGTGCAGCACCTCTATATTTAGGCAATAGGGAAGCATGAAGATTTACACATCCATATTTGGGTATATCTAGAACTTCCTTAGACAAAATCTGTCCAAAGGCTACTACCACTATATAATCCGGTTTTAAGTCTGCTAATATATCTAAATACTCTCTTTCCATCTTAATGCGTTCTGGCTGATATACTGGTATGTTGTGTTTTAAAGCCTCCTCCTTCACAGGAGACATAGTAAGCTTATTCCCTCTGCCCTTTGGTCTATCAGGTTGTGTAAACACCCCCACCACCTGAAAACTGTTAATAAGTTCTGCAAGGGAGGGAACTGCAAACTGAGGGGTACCCATAAAGACTATTCTCATATCTCTTCAGTCCCTTCTATAGCCTTATCGATATATAGTACTCCATATAAGTGATCTATCTCATGACAGAGAGCTCTAGCTAAAAGTCCTTCTCCTTCAATAACTACTTCCTGGCCTCTTTCGTTTAGTGCCTTTACCTTGACCTTTTCCGGTCTTGCTACATCAGCTTGTTTTCCTGGAATACTAAGGCAGCCTTCCTGATCAATTACTTCCCCTTCTGTACTAAGTATTTTAGGATTGATTAAGCATAGAGGACCATCCCCCACATCTATAACCACCACCTGCTTCAAAACACCAACTTGGGGTGCTGCAAGTCCAACTCCTTGAGCTTCATACATGGTATCTATCATATCCTTTATAAGAACAAGCACTCTGTTATTTATTTCATCTACTTCCTTACTCTTCTTTCTCAATACATCATCACCAAGGGTTCTAATTTTTCTTATGGCCATGTTATTACCTCCTGAAATCACTACTTATTACTATACAAAGCTATTTGGATTTATATCTAAATTTACTCTTATTTCATTATACACGTCTTTTATGGATTCATAAACCCGTTGTTTTATTCCTGCTGCCTCCTCCAAGCTTATGGTGCCCTTTATAAGAATCTGCCACCTATATTGATTCTTAATTCTTGATATCAAACTAGGGCATGGGCCTAATATACTAATTTTATCATTTTCTTGATACTCATACTTTAAAATATTACTAAGATTATGTGTATATTTTATTAAAATATCCTCCTTTTCACTGGTGAAGAGCAGACTTATAATAGTGCCAAAGGGTGGATAATTTAATTGCTTTCTTATAGCTAGCTCCTCAGTATAAAGCTCATCTAAGTTATAGCTTGCAGCACACCTTATACTAAAGTTCTCTGGATTATAGGTCTGAACAATTACATGTCCTTCCTTGCTGCCTCTTCCTGCTCTTCCACCAACCTGAGTTAGTAGCTGAAAGGTTTTTTCTGATGCCCTATAATCAGGTAGATTAAGAGATAAATCAGCAGCAATTACCCCTACTAGCGTAACCTCCTCAAAGTCAAGGCCCTTTGCTATCATTTGAGTACCAATTAATATGTTAGCCTCTTTGTTTTTAAAATTCTTATATATTAACTCATGAGAGTTTTTTGTCCTAGTGGTGTCTGCGTCCATCCTCAATACTTTAGCCCTAGGAAAAAGTTTTACAATCTCCTGCTCCAGCTTTTCTGTACCTAGTCCGAAATGCTTTATATATAAACTGCCACAGGCTGGGCATTTATCTACCATAGGCTTCTTTTTGCCACAATAATGACACTCCATTTTTTTGCTTTCTACATGATAGGTCATAGTCACATCACAATTTGGACACTTTAATACGAAACCACACTTTCTACAGGATACAAAGGTGGAATAGCCTCTTCTATTTAGAAATAGAATACACTGTTCATTTTTCTCAAGTACCTGCTGCAGTGCAGAATATAGCTTTGTACTAAGTACAGATTTATTACCCTGCTTTAGTTCCTCCCTCATATCCACAACTTCTATGGCAGGTCTTAGAGCACCGTCTACTCTCTTATCTAGCTTAAGATGTATAAACTCCTTAAGCTTAGTTCTGTAATAACTCTCAAGAGATGGTGTGGCTGAGCCTAATAGAAGAGTACCCCCATGGAACTTACTTCTTACAACTGCAATATCTCGTGCGTGATATTTAGGATCACTATCAGATTTATAGCTGTTTTCATGTTCTTCATCAATTACTATGAGTCCAAGATTATTAAAGGGAAGGAATATAGCAGACCTTGCTCCTAGAGCAATTTTTACCTTCCCAGCTTTGACCCTCTTCCATTCCTCAAGTCTCTCAGTCTGAGAAAGCCTGCTGTGGAAAACAGCAATGTCCTTAAATCTTCCTCTAAATCGCTCTAGCATCTGAGGTGTTAGAGCAATTTCTGGAACTAGAATAATGCTCTCCTTACCCCTATTTAGCATTTCCTCTGCTAAATTAAGATATATCTCCGTTTTTCCACTTCCAGTTATTCCCTCTAACAGATATACCCCCTGTGCACTCAGGATTTCTTCTCGTATTTTACGCTGATAAATATTTAATTGCTTCTTAGGATATGCCTCAGAGTCACTGGAGTTTAACCTACTTACCTTCTCACTGATTAAAGTAAGATACCCATGCTTTAGTAGAGTATTTATTGATGAATTTGATAACCCATGAACCTTGCTGAGTTGATTTCTATTATATACTCCCGGCTTTCCAGAAACCAGCTTATAAATAGCTTCATAAGCTGGAGTAAGATATTTCCCATCTAAAGGCTTGCCGCAATATATAAGCTCCTGGATAATATCCTTTTTACCCTTTAGATAGGCTGAAGGAAGTATTACCTTTATAGCCTCTACATAGGAGCAAAGATAATGAATTCTCATATATTCTATAAGCATTAAGTCCTCTTGCCTTAAAACAGGTTTTTTATCCCATAGAGCTATAATGCTCTTGAAATCTCCTTCAAGCATTTCTCCACTAATAATTCTAATTACAAAGCCATATACAGTTTTATTTCCTCTCCCAAAAGGCACTTTAACCCTCATACCTGGAGTAACTAAATGTAAAAACTCCTCCGGAATAAGGTAGGTAAATAACCTGTCCAAAGCATTAGAGTCCTGTTCAATTATTATTTCAGCGTATTCATACATAACTATCCCTCATATTGATACATAAAAAAGGCCTTATTAATAATAAAGCCCTTTTAATAGTATCCATTAATTAATTTCAAAACCTAGAGCTTATGCTCCTTTACTATTATATCAAATAAGTTCTTTGCTACCATTCTCTTAGACATCTTGTCTAAGGTTGCCTCAGTACCATCTTTACTAATAATAAATACCTTGTTGTCATCTGAGGCAAAGCCTGTATCCTTTGAAGTAATATCGTTTGCCACTATGTAATCTAGATTCTTCTTTTCAAGCTTACCTTTAGCATTTTCTATTACCTTGGAACTTTCTGCAGCAAAGCCTACTAAGATTTGCTGTTTTTTTTCTTTGCCAAGAGCCAATAATATATCCTTATCCTTAACAAAATTTAAGGTAAGGTTATCTTCACCTTTTTTAATTTTTTCTGTGCTATAGTGTTCAGGCTTGTAGTCTGCTACTGCTGCAGACTTTATAGCTATATCACATTTAGAGAAAAGCGCAGTTACGTTATTATACATCTCTTCATTGGTATTTACCTTAATAAGCTCCACCCCAAAGGGTGCTTTCAAACTTGTTGGCCCAGAAATAAGTATTACCTTAGCTCCTCTATCTCTTGCCTCTTCTGCAATGGCATAACCCATTTTACCAGTGGATCTGTTAGTTATATATCTCACTGGGTCTATTGGGGCTATGGTAGGGCCTGCAGTAACCATCACAGTCTTTCCCATTAGGTCTTTTGTTGGATAAAGCTTACTAAGTACTATTTCTGAAATTAACTCAGTATCTGCAAGCTTTCCTTCTCCAGTATCACCACAGGCAAGTCTTCCAGAAGCTGGTTTAATAAAGTCGTAACTATATTCTTTTAAGCAATCCATATTTCGTTTAAAAATAGAATTGTTAAACATGTTTGTGTTCATGGCTGGTGCAAATACCACTGGAGCTTTGGTGGCCATTATAGTAGTAGATAGCATGTCATCTGCTATACCATTTGCCACCTTGCCAATAATATTAGCAGTAGCTGGTGCCACCAAAAGTAAATCTGCTTTTTTAGCCAAGGAGATATGTTGTATTTCCCAAGCCTTTGGTTCTTCAAACATGTCAGTTATAACAAAATTTTGACTAAGGCTTTGGAAGGCTATAGGGTTAACAAACTCTGCTGCTGCTTTAGTCATAATTACATGGACATTTACCCCATGTTTTTTAAGTTTACTCACAATATCTAGAGCCTTATATGCAGCAATTCCACCTGTAACTCCCAACACCACAGTCTTATTTTCATACATTATTTAATACCTTCTTTTACCATCTCATAAGTTATTTCTTTTTGGTTAACTTCATTGATTGCAATAGTAAGTGGTTTAGTAAACACACTATCTATTAGTGGCTCCTCTCCCTCAATTAACTGTCTTGCTCTCTTTGAAGTAATAACTACCAATGAGTACCTGCTTTCTACTTTATCCAATAATTCAACTATTGATGGCTTTATCATTGAACTGGTCATACTATTCCTCCTTGGAATTTAAGATTTCATCTTTTAATCTATCAACCCTACATTTTTCTGCAATGATTATACTCTCAATCTTGCTTACAGTGTCGTCAATTTTATCGTTATAGTTTATTACAGCATAATTATATTTTGAAACAAAATTTATTTCCTCGTAGGCAGACTTCATCCTCGTATTTAAGGATTCAGGAGACTCACTTCCCCTGTTTAAGATTCTATTATATAGTTCTTCCATGGAAGGAGGTAGAATAAAAATAAAAACACCCTCTTCATAGGCTTCCTTTACTTGAAGAGCTCCTTGAATATCTATCTCAAGAAGTACATCTCTGCCCTCTTCTAAAAGTTCAAAAATCTTTGATTTAGGAGTACCATAATAGTTCCCGTAAACCTGAGCATATTCTAGGAATTCATCAGCTTTAATCTTCTTTTCGAATTCCTCTTTACTAATAAAATAATAATTCTTACCATGTTCCTCTCCTACTCTTGGGTTTCGAGTGGTTGCAGACACTGATACCCATAAGTCAGATTTCCTGTCAAGGAGAGCTTTACAAACCGTACCTTTTCCAGCACCAGAAGGACCTGAAACAACAATAAGTAAGCCTTTATCAGGCATTATTCCTCTACCTCTTCTAATGCTTCGTCTTCCTTAGAAGACAATCTATGAGCTACAGTTTCTGGTTGTACTGCTGATAGGATTACATGGTCGCTGTCTGTTACAATAACAGCTCTGGTTCTTCTACCGTAGGTAGCATCAATTAGCATACCTCTATCTCGAGCCTCTTGTATAATTCTCTTTATGGGTGCAGATTCAGGGCTAACTATGGCTACCAGTCTGTTGGCTGAAACTATATTGCCAAACCCGATATTGATTAATTTAATACTCATGTTACTCCTCCTAATTTTTATTCAATGTTTTGAACTTGTTCTCTTATTTTTTCAATTTCGTTTTTAATTTCTAAGACATGTCTTGATAAATCTAGGTCATTTGCTTTTGAACCAATAGTATTAGCTTCTCTATTCATTTCCTGAATGATAAAATCTAGCTTTCTACCTATAGAATCATCAGAGCATAGCGTTTTCTCCAATTGATGAATGTGACTGTTAAGTCTTACAATTTCCTCATCAATATTAGATCTATCTGCAAACATTGCGATTTCCATAGCAATTCTGCTCTCGTCTATGGCAGTATCACCCAGCATATCAGCAATTCTTTGACGTAATTGAACTCCATAATTGCTCACTATCTGAGGTGCCCTTTCTGCAATGGAATTAAGCTCATTTTTCAAGGTTTCAGTTCTTCTTAAAACATCTTCCTTTAGCTTCTCTCCTTCAACCTGTCTCATTGTCACCAAGGTGTCAACTGCCTCAATTAGTGCAGCTCTAAGCCCCACCCAAAGTTCTTCACTGTCAGCTTCCTCCCTCTCCAGGGTAATAACATCAGGGAAACGGGAAATCAATGAAATTGAAATATTGTCTGATAATTCATAGCGATCCTTTACCTCATTTAGGCACTGAAAATAGCTATCTGCTAAAAGCTTGTTAAATACAACCTTGTTGTCCTCAACATTATAGCTATTTAGATTGACAAACACATCAACCTTACCGCGAGATACCCTCTCACTAATTACCTTCCTAATTCTATCCTCCAAGGATATGAGTACTCTAGGCATTTTTATATTAAAATCGCAATATCGGTGATTTACGGTTTTAATCTCCACGGAGAACTTTCTTATACCATCGTCATACTCGCCTCGTCCAAAACCAGTCATACTGTAAATCATACACTTCATCCTTCCAAACTATGGTCAATTCATAATAATTATACAAAACAAGGACCTAAAGTTTCAAGCAGAATTTTATGAAATAAGTAGAATGAAGTAGATAATGGAAGTTATAATGTGCTTAATCCATAAAAATCCCTGTTTTTTAATACATTATTTGCATTATATCATACTTATTAAAAATATATAACACATTATTATATTTTTTTAATTTTAGAAAGAGTCTCACAAATCTCTGCCTCCTCTGAGGTAAGTGAAATTCTAAAATGACCATCCCCTAAGCTGCCAAATACATTTCCTGGAGTTACAAGAAGATGGTATTTGTCAAGTAAACTATTGCAATATTCATGTGTAGAGTAGTCTTTGGGGACAGCACACCAAATATAAAAGGTGCCGCTGCCCTTATAAAAATCAATTCCCGCTACACGTAGGCATGCCTCTGCTACACTTCTCCTTCTAAAATACATTTCTTTTAATTGAAGATAGTAGTTCTCCTTAAGCTTTAAAGCCTCACAGGCAGAATATTGAAGAGGCAAAAACTGACCAGAATCTATATTGCTTTTTAATCTTGCAACCTCTCTTATAACCTCTCTATTTCCAACTATATATCCTACTCTAAAGCCTGTCATGTTATAAGATTTTGAAAAGCTTCCAATCTCAACAGCAGTTCTTTTACTCTCTCCCTTTAAGACGCTCAAGGGCTTAATTCCTGGTAAGACAATATCGTTATAGGTACCATCGTTAACTAGTATTATATTATTTCTACTGCAGTATTCCCTAATATATTCGTAAAATTCTTCACTCGCTATAGCACCTGTAGGATTGTTGGGATAGTTAATGATAAATAGTTTCGCTGTAGAAGTTATTCTATCTGGAATATGACTTAGAATAGGAAGATATTCATTTTTTATTGACAGAGGAATTTTATAAGGATTTACTCCCCAAATCCTGCAGCAGTTTTCATATGTTGGATAGGCAGGTTGCGGAAGAATAGCCCAATCTCCTACGTTACATACTGCAGAAATAATTGTATTTATAGCATCCTTGGCCCCTATGGTAATAAGCACTTCATCCTCTTCTAACATAACCTCGTAATGGTTTCTGTAAAAATCTACTATGGCTTCTTTTAGTAATTTAATGCCCTCATAAGGTGGATAATTGTTAAAGTGATCTTTGCCTATAGCTTCAATAAGTGCAGTAGTGATATCATTATGAGGTTTTTCTCCTGGGTCTCCTATGCTCAAGTCTGTAACTTTAATATTATTTTCAAGCAATCTCTCCTTTTGTTGATTTAATTCCTTAAAATCATAAGTACTAATTCCTTTTAATCGCATATTTATTTTCATGTATACCTCTATACCTCCAAAAAAAGCTTCTTATCCTATATTATTCACTGAAGTTCAATGGGATACCAGAGTTTACATATATTAATAATGACATAATTTATATTATGTTAACTATTAAAAAATGATTGTCTTATAAATTTAGGTCTTATAAATTTATTATTACAATTATATGATTAAATATTGATTAAATAACTTTCTTGTAATCAAGTGTTTACTTTTAATAAAAGCTTTTATATTAATAACATAATTTATTTATAAATAATGTATTTATAAAATAATAAAATACCCACCTATAAAAGATGAGTATTTTCTTATTTTTGTATAAGTATTTTCTTTAATTTAATTGTACAAGCCTTTTTCAAATACTTTCTTTACTCTTTCTAAGTCATCTGTAATGCTAAGCGCAAGAAGCAGCTTTATTCTAGCCTTTTGTCCTGGAAGATTATCGCCAAAGATTACACCCATATTTCTCAACTGTTTGCCTCCACCTTCATATCCATATGAATCCAGTACTCTACCTTGATAGCATCTTGAAACCAAAACCACCGCTACCTTTTTTTCTAAAGCCCTTTGTACCCCAGCCATCATCTTTGGTGGTATATTTCCTCTTCCCATGGCCTCAATGACAATGCCTCTAGCTCCTTGTTCTACACAAAAATCTATTAGCTTTGAGTCCATTCCTGCCACACACTTTAGTAGATCTACAGAGGCATCTATGGATTGCACATCTAAATGTTGTTTTTCTATGCTGTCTCTATAAAAAATCACCTTGTTTTCATCAACTATGCCAATAGGTCCAAAGTTTGGAGTCTGAAAGGCATTTAAGCTCATAGAATTTGCCTTAGTAACCTCACAAGCACAATTTAGGTCTCCGTTTAAGCAGACTAGTACTCCTCGACTTTTGGCCTCTTCGGAAATAACTGTACATATAGATGCTGCAAGATTTGCAGGTCCATCATAGCCAAGCTCCGAGCTATTTCTCATAGAACCTGTAAAAACTACTGGCTTCTCAGTTTTTAAAGTTAAATCCAAAAGATAAGCAGTTTCTTCTAGTGAGTCTGTTCCGTGAGTTACAACTACTCCACATATGTCTGGTCGATCTATTAATGCTTTAACGTATTTAGATAACTCCAGCATCTTTTCTGGTGACATATGAGGTCCAGGCAAGTTTGAGAAATTATAAGATTCAATTTCCGCATAGTTTTCTATACCAGTTACCATAGACATTATCTCTTCACCTGTAAGTGTTGGAACTGCAGCCTTAATCCTAGAATCAACCTTCATGGAGATAGTTCCTCCATTAAATACTACGGCTACTTTTTTCATTTAAAGCTTCCCCCCTATTGGTAAGAATAAAATTAATTTCTAGTTAGTAGAAAAAATAAAACAATAAACTCCACTAATTATGATATATCAGATGTTTGAGGATGTAAACCTTTAAAGCTTATATTATTTTATAACCTATTATTTTTTAATTGTAAAATAGAGCTCAGGTGTATCTGGTGTTATACATCTAAATTCATAATTTTGTTTTTTATAATAGTCTATAATGTCTGAAAGGGCCACACAAGTATTCTTGTTATTGTAATTACAATGCATTAAAAGTATTACTGTATCTTTCTCACTTATGGATCTTCTGTAGAGATTATAGGGAGACATTTTAGGATTCACCCCATCTTCAATACTAGTAGTCCAGTCATATATCTTATAGTCATTTTCATGTAGACTCTTGAGAAGCTCTTTATTTAGGTGATTTCTGCTGCCCCAAGGAAATCTTATTATGGTAGAATCTACGCCCGTAATATCTCTAACTAGTTCTCTGGTTCTATTTATCTCATCTAAAAAAGCATCATTATTTTTATATATTTTCTTGTAATTATGTGAGTAGGTGTGAAGTCCAATGGCATTGCCAGACTCAGCTATTCGCTTTAGGATGTCCTCTCTTCCTTTTATTTCTTGTCCTACTACAAAAAACGTGGCCTTTACATCTTTTTCTTTTATAATGGCTAGGAGCTTATCTGTGACTTTGTAGCTAGGTCCATCATCAAAGGTCAGATATATAATCTTTTCAACACTACCATCATCTCTTTTAGCTTGGGTAGGGTTTAGCGACCCAGCAATAGACTCAGCAACAGTTAGTTTACATTCACACGTAATTGAAAGTGTAAAAATGATCAAAGTCATTATAGCAAAGAGAACTGACTTTTTAAGAACTGACTTTTTAAATATATTAGGTGAAATTTTAAATGTAGTTTTCAATTTCATCCTCCCCTTTTTTCATTAGTCATCAAAACAAAAAGGCCTTTTCAGGCCCAAAACATATTAATATTGTACAAAACTAAAACTCATCTCTGTAATCTTCGTCTCTATCATATTCATCATAATCGTAGAGATCTGGCAAATCATCGTGATACAATCTAGAGTAAATATTATCACCAAAAGACATAAAATGTACATCCTTTATACCAAGTGGTTCATTCACTTTAGCTGGTCTTTTTCTAAACATGATTTCATCACCTTCTCCTATTATTATATGTACTTATAGTACCCACATTAAATGGTTTTATGCTTGTTTTTTGTGGGGACGGTTAACAGTTTTTAATACCTAATAACTAATTAACAAATTGTAATTGCGTTTTGATTGGTTTGTTTTTTCATTTTTCACTGCTTTTTTCTATTTTATTTGAAATCTAAAAGGAATAACTATATGCTTGTCCACTTTTGCTGAATTGACACCACTTTTGAAATGCTCGATAAAAAAATCCTTGCCATATAGTATATTATTTTTCAGATTACGAATAACAGGATATGAAGTCTTTATATAATTGTTTATGCCTCTCATCTTCATCAATAATTTTTATTCCTATTGCAGAAAGCTCAGATACCCTTGATTGAGTAATATTTCCTAAAATACTACAAATGGTTCTGCATTTAATGTTGCACAAGCTTCTTAAAAATACCACTAATAATGCCTTTGTATGAACAGTTTCTCTGCAGTTTTTTATATGTATTTTTATTGCATCAACTTCCATTTTATTTGCTATGAATTCTATAACATCTTCTATTTTAAAATTTCTAACTAAAATTTTTCTTCCACTTCTATAATCTGTACCTTCTCCTTCAAATTCGCCTTCACCATTTTTTATTATGTCACTACTTTGTAGAGTTAAGTATTGATATTTCTTTCTTGCATCCTTTAAATTATCCCCCATTAAGCTTAAAATATATTTTTCTTCAACTAGTTGAAAAGGATCTTTTTTTAACCCTAGATACACTGAAAGGCTAGAGAAGTAGTACTTTTCAGGACTATTCTCATACCCCTCTATATCTTTTGGGTTATTATGGATATATACAGAAAGGGCAAATAAATATCTCTCATTCTTTACAATTTTACTTTTAAACCTATCTTGAAATAGATGACCATGCCTTTTATATTTCATGTTAAAGTACTGAGCGTATTTGAAGTTAATCCCATGCATGATCCTTGATATATCTGCTCCATTTACATCTATCATAAGATGTAAATGATTATCCATAAGGCAATAAGCATTCACTTTAAAGTTGTAAAGTTTTTGGTACTCTTTCACTATAAGCATGTATTTTTTCTTATCCTCATCTGATTTAAATAAATCAACTTCGCTAATGCTTCTTGACATGATATGATAAATGGCATTGTTATATTTTATTCTTGCAATTCTTGGCATAAAAATCACCCCTTATATGTAATAATCTGTTTTGATTATTGACATATAAAAGGCAAATAAACACTTAAATTTTGTTAACCGTCCCTCTCCTACTTTTTGTTGCTTTAGCATGGCTGGTCTTTTTATGATAATGCAATTGTTATAGTTCCTTGGCACCACCTTAAGTTCACATCTTTCACTAAAAATTATGTAAGAAATAAAATGTAATTGTTCAACTTTAAGATATTGCGACAAAGCATTTATATGTGTTTTGTTCTGCATTATTGGATTATAAAATCGATCCTTCTCTTTATTTATTAAGCATTGAGTCTATTGTTGCTTATCTATGCTTCCATAAATCCAGCCACTATAATTTTTGCTTTCAAATACAAAAATCCCTTTTTCATGCAGCATAATAACATCAATTTCTGATGCTTTTCCTTTATAAGGGATATAAAGATTGTTTAAAAC
Source organism: Clostridium sp. UBA701 (assembly GCA_002298125.1). GTDB lineage: Bacteria > Bacillota > Clostridia > Clostridiales > Clostridiaceae > UBA701. The sequence continues at coordinate 131,491 of DBMJ01000011.1, forward strand.
TTTCCCATATCCAGATATATTAAAAAGTGCATATTGTATCAAATATTCACCGAATGAGCCTGAATCCTCATAATTTAGCCACTGTTGTAGAAGACTCGGTTCTTCTCCCATCAATCTTTTTAAAAACCCCATAGCTAATACCTCCAACAACCATAATTTCCAAGCTCCAAGTCAATGACATCTCAGCTTTTTGAACATTTTTCAATTATCTACTTTCAATTATTCTTTATAGTAATTAATTTACATTATACCATTAATTGTATTTTATTTCCATTAGTTATAATTAAACTTATATATTCCCTTATATTTATTAAAGTTTAAGTCAAGAGCGGTTTTACATAAGAGAATATCTTGAAAATCCAGATAATTTATTAACCGTCCCTTACTTAGGTATATAAATATAAATAACAGGAAAGAACAATAATGTGAGCGCATAATGATAGCATAATAACCTCACCAACAGATTATATATAGCCAGATTGTAGACAGTTGTAGAGAGAAACAGATGATAAGGAGGAAAAAATTATGAGCAAAGTGTTATTTATCAAAGCCGACCCGAAGCCTGATGATCAATCAAATACCTTTCAGTTAGCAAATGCATTCATGGAAGAATATAAAAAGTGTAATCCTGATGATGAAATTATTACTCTGGATTTATACAAGGAAAAAATTCGTCTTTTAGATGGGCAAATGATATCCGATTTATTCAGTGGTGTTGAGAGTGAAATGAGGCGGCACGCAAAATTATTTGCAAGTGCAGATAAATATGTAATCGCAGATCCAATGTGGAATTTAAGCATTCCTGCAATTCTAAAGGCTTATATCGACTACGTAGTTTATGTAGGAATTACCTTTAAGTATACTGAAAATGGACCAGTTGGACTACTAGAAGATAAACCAAGAAAAGCTGCTCATATTGTTTCAAGAGGGGGTGATTACTCTGGAGGCCCAATATCTCAATATGAAATGGGTGATAGATATATACGTACCATTCTAGGCTTTATGGGAATACATGATATAATTACAGTAACCTTTGAAATGACCAATGTACTTACAGGTGAGACCTTTGAGGACATTAAAAATAAAAGTCATCAGCAAGCAAGAGAAGCAGCAAATGTTTTTTAATCTATGCTCTTTTAATTGAATATCTTATTGTAAGATTGCCAATAGTTCCTCCCCTTGGCAATCTTATTTTTCATTAATAAATTTATATATCTTCATCTATAGCCTTTTAAATCCTTAATCCACATACTTTTTCTCAAGCTTCTCCAAAAGCTTTAAATACTTTTCTTGAATATTTTTTTCACTCATAGCTCTTTCGAAATTCTCACACTCCATGTCTATTGTAACTAAGGTTTCTTTACTAAGCTTTCGAGTTGCAAAGGTATATACTGTATTATCTTCCTTATCAATGTGTCTAGATAATAAGTGAGTATAAGAAACTGCATTTGCTATTATATCTACTTTGCTTTCCTCATCACCTGCCTTAACTCTATCTAAGGCCTTTTCAAGCTCCTCCATGTACAGTCTTCCAAGGTCATGTTCAACAAGCATTCCAAATTTAATCAAAGACTCAGCCGCTCCTCCAATTTCACTTACCATACGGTTAAAAAGTATCTTTTCCTCTTTTCCATGGTGGTGATTATCTGCGTAATTTCTTATAAAATCTATAATTTTCATAAAGTCCTCATAATTAACTTCATTACCTTGTAATACCTTATAGCTTGCTTTTCTAGCTACTATAAGCATTCTTCTAATATATTGATGCTCTTCTATTAATAAGTTAATCCCGTTCATAAACTCATCTCCTAATACTTATTTTATACTATAACCTTCGAGTTAAGTATAAGTCCCATCTGAAGCTAAGTTTCTCTAATGTTTTATACCTTATGCAAATTTTTCTTTAAAAATTCTAAAAACTCATGAACAAGAAAAAGAGAGGATTTCTCCTCTCTAACTTTTTAGCAGGTTTTATATCTTTTCTGCAATATCCACTCCAAAATCCATACATCTCTTTAAGGCTTCTTCATCCGGATTCCATAGCTCCCGTATTCCATCCTGGATTATTTCAAAACCAGCTTCACTTAATTCTTCAGTAATAAACTTTACAGCCTCACCACTCCAGCCGTAACTTCCAAAAGCCGCTCCTGCTTTTCCTTTAAACTCAAGTCCCTTAACCATCTCTAATATTGAAGCAGTAGATGAAAGAATACCTTTGTTAATTGTAGAGGATCCAAATAGAACTATCTTTGACTTAAATATTTCGGTAATTATATCATTTTTATCACCTTTTGATGAATTAAAAAGTTTTATGGTTATATCATTGTTTGAAGACTTGATACCTTCTGCTATAGCTTCAGCCATCCTTCTTGTTGCATTCCACATAGTGTCGTAGACGATTGTAATCTGATTTTCTTTATAATCTTTTGCCCAATCCATATATTTATTTACTATCTGCAGAGGATTTTCGCGCCAGATAATTCCATGACTTGGACAGATCATATTAACTGGAAGATTAAAGTTTAATATTTCTTCAATTTTTTTAACAACAAGTTTACTGAATGGGCTTAATATGTTTGCATAATATTTTATGGCTTCATTAAACAATTCTGAATTATCAACCTTATCGTTAAACATATGTTCTGATGCAAAATGTTGGCCAAAGGCGTCATTACTAAACAGAATGTTCTCTCCTGCCATATATGTAAACATGCTATCTGGCCAATGAAGCATTTTTGCTTCTATAAAAATTAATTTATTTTTACCAATATCAAGAGTATCTCCTGTCTTAACTTCAACAAAGTTCCAATCCTTGTGATAGTGTCCTCTTAATATTCTTGCACCATTCTTGGTACAGTAGATTGGAGTGTCAGGAATCTCTTTCATTAATTCTAGCAGCGCACCACTGTGATCTACTTCGGAATGATTTGCAATTATATAGTCAATTTTATGCAGTTCTATTTCTTTTTTTAAATTTGAAACGAATTTTTTGGAAAAAGGCTGCCATACTGTGTCTATCAGCACTGTTTTTTCATCCTTAATCAAGTATGAATTATACGAGGAGCCTTTATGTGTAGAATATTCCTCTCCATGAAAGGTACGCAGTTCCCAATCTATTTTACCAACCCAACTGACATAATTATTTACCTTGAAGCTCATAATATTACCCCCTTGTATATTAGTTATGTACTATGGTGAAATTAATTCAAATGATGCATTAGTATATTCCGTCATAATTAAGCACAGCATTATTAACTAAATTATAACAAACTTAATTAATTATGCCTATAGATAGTAATGTTATTACGTTAAATGATCTTGATGGGTATATTAACGACCCTTGCTGGTTCACTCCATAAATATTACTTTCCCCATATTTCTCTCATTTCTTCGCAGCTAAGTAAAAGTTCTTTTAAGGTACCCTGTGCTTCAATCCGTCCATCCTTAAGCACAATAATATTATCTGCTCTTTGCAGTGCAAGCTTCCTATTTGAAACAGCTATGCAGGTAGCCTCTTTTCTATGAAATAACCTCTTCCATAATTTAATCTCAGTTTCTACATCCAGGGCACTAGAGATGTCATCAATTATAAATAATTCTGAGTGGTGTGCATACATCCTGGCTACTGCCAATCTTTGCTTTTGCCCTCCTGATAGCTTTACTCCATTTGATCCTATGGTGGTTATAATACCCTTTTCTAAAGAAGCTATATCTTGATTAAGCACCGCTGAGTGAATTACTTCATCTAAATCGACATCTTTCTCATCTATTCCTAATAGAATATTGTTCTTCACTGTATCACTAAACAAATTAGGTATTTGAGAGGTATAGGAGGCTATATGCGGTGTAAAAAACTCTGAAGGATTTTGCACAAGCTCTCCATTCCAATAGATTTCACCACTTTGCTTAGGTAATAATCCTAAAAAGGCTTTAAGAAAGGTAGTTTTTCCAGAGCCTGTTCTTCCAGTTATAACATTAAAAGTGTTCCTTTTAATACTAAAGCTAACATTATATACACCTGCGCTGCTGTTTTTGTAAACATAGGTTAAATTCTTTATTTCTAATGTTTTCAGGCTGTATTGGCAATGATGATTATATTCACCCTTTTTTATTTCCCCACTTAAATATAAATCACTATACTCTACAAGCTTCTCCTGCGGCTCCCCCTTTATTACCTCTGTCATCCTTTCAAAGGCAACCCCGGCTTGTTTATAAGCTGTCATAAATTTACCAATGAAGGTTGTAGAATTAGATACATAAGGAAGGAAATATATGAAAAGTGCAAAGCCGCCTACAGTAAATCCACCAGAGTTTATGGTTTGAGCCGATAAAAGTAATATTAATCCAGTACCTATGTTTACTACGTTCTCGAAAATTGAGAGAATAGCTTGGTTTAATATTGTATCCTTTAAAGAGGCTTTATATCTTTCATTATTTAGATTTTTAATATGATTTAGGACATGATTTTCAGCAGATGAAAGCTGTATAGCTTGTACTGAGCTAAGCACTTCGCCTAGGGTTCCAGTTACACTAGCAGTGGCTTCTCTTGATGCTTTTCTATACTTTTCAACCTTTTTCCTCATAGCCTTGGCCATAACTAATATAGAAGCTAAGGGTAGAAAAACAAACAATGTTATTTTTACATTTATACTTAACAATATGCCTATTGATATCAGTCCAAATATCATAAAGCCCACACTGTCGATTATTAAATCGAATGTGCTTTCTACCTCCTCTGTATCATCCCTTAAACAGTTTAGTGCCTCACCTAATGAAACAGGTAATTCTTTACCCTCCGTTTTTTCTAATATTAGCTTTAGTATGTTTTTTCTTAGAAGAGAGCCTATATAAAACTTATTAAGCACATCAAATCTTAACCCTGCATACATAGCCAAGGCTCGTACTAATGAAACCCCAATTAGTAAAGCACATAATCCCCAAAATGCAGAATTTACTGAAGAGTTATTACTTAACACATCAAATATTTCTTTAATAACTAATGCCGGTAGTAAGAGTGAGCTTTGAAGGAGTACCCATATTAAGCCATTTGCAAAGCTTAATAATGGTTTATACTTTATTAATTCCCAAATAAATACGTAGGTCTTCATCCCTCTAGGTTTTCCCTTTGCCTCCATTATACAAGCACCTCCTCTATTCCTTTTTCTAATAATTTATAAAACTTTGAGTCTTTGTCATGCAATAAATCCTCTCTATTTCCATACTCAATAATGGCCCCATTTTCTAAGATTAAAATATCATCTGCTATTTCAACAGTGGATAATCTATGAGCAATTATTATACATGTCCTATTTTCTAGAAGCTTTTTCAATGGCTTTTCCATAAGTTTCTCTGTGGCTGGATCCAATCTTGAGGAGGCTTCATCCAATATTACTAAGCCTGGCTGCTTTAAAAATACCCTTATAAAAGCTAATAGCTGAGCCTCACCAGCTGACAGCCCTAAACCATCAGCCCCAATCATGGTATCTAAGCCCTGCGGTAGCCTTTTATACCATATTTTTAGTCCTATGTCATCAATAATATTAAGAATGTGTTCATCCTTTATGTCTGTATTAAATAAAGTTATATTGTCTCTTACCGTTGCACAAAAAATTTGAACATCCTGTGTTACATAAGCAACCTGCTTCCTTAGGCTCTGCAGTTTAAGCTTATTAATTCCTCTTTCATCAAACAGAACCTCCCCACCTTGTGGGTCATATAACCTAGCAATCAACCTTGCTAATGTAGTTTTCCCACTGCCTGTTCTCCCTAGAATACCAATAATTTTACCCTTGGGAACCTTGAAAGATATCTCCCTTAGCACCTGATTTCCATCCTCATATTGAAAAGAAATATTTCTCACATTAATGGAGAAAGCTCCAACGCAACTTAACTCCTCAACTCCATCAATTAGCTTTGACTTTAAGGTAAATAACTCTTCAATTCTTTCAATGCTGGCTCCAGCTTTTTGTAAGTCCTCTAACTGAAATCTTATTTGGTCAATAGGTCTTCTAAGCAACTCTGTATAATTAAATATCATATAAACTGTTCCTAGGGATATTAGACCCTTTGTCCATAAATATCCACCTACCCCTAATGAAAGAGCACCTCCCATTGCAAACAGTACTAAAGAGGAGGCAACCATTCTATAAAACATTAATTCTGACCTCAACTGAATTGCATAAAATTTCCTTAAAAAACTGTGGTAACAATAAATAAAGTACCCAACAGCACCAAGGGAACGAATATCTTCCCTGTTATGAATATTCTCCCCAAGTAATCCATAAAACTCTGTAGTAACTCTTCTATTTTCAATATATACTGACACTGCTTTTTTTTGAATATATGTAAACACAAACAATGCTAATAACACAAATATAGATATGGGAATTCCAATAAGCATACTCTCCCTAAAAAGCATGACAAGTATGCCAATTATAAGTACCACACTATTTAAGATATTTGGCAAAAGCTTAGAAAAAAAATTAAATAGAGTTTTTACATCACCATCTATTCTTTCAAGCATTTCTCCCGGCTTATGGCTTTTGTGAAAATTCATGTCTAAGCTCAAGGCTTTTTCTATTAGATCAATTCTTAACTCATTTGTTGTATTCCAACCAACTACTTGAGATGCATAAGTTGAAGTTAGAGATAATAACTGCTGAAAAATCGCTGCCCCAATAAAAGCTAATGCCTCGTATATCAATGCTATTACAGATGCTCCATTTACAGCCTTATCTATGAAGGAGCCTAAAATCCGAGGCATGATTAGCTGCAAAGCTACACTAATAGCTAATATAGAACCTAACAATATAGCATGGAATTTTAAATGTTTTAGGTATTTTAATAAAAGTTTAATGTATGAAGTAATTTCATTTTTCATTTGCTTTCCCCCCAGACCTTGACGTTACAACCAATGTATTGATTTGCATGCAATACAAGTTTAACACCCGCAGGGTACTGCACATAGCCCATAGATAGTTATGAATTGAGTTTGAGCACTTTTTTATTAACATAAAAAAGATACTCAGTTACCAAATAGATATTTAACAACTGAGTATCTTTATTTACGAACCTGATATTTTCTCTTTGCTTATTATTCTTCTTATACTTTTTTCTGAAAGATAATATTGTTCAGCTAGCTCTATAACATTTGCACCAGCAATATGTTTCTTAAATATTTCAACATTTCTCTCTTTAAGGCAATTTCTTGTTCCCTTTTTCTCACCCCAGGACTTCTCATTGCCGTTTTTCCTAGGAATGTATAAATATTCTCCATCCACATATTCTTGAATTAATTTTATTACTTCTTCCGGCAACACATTTTGTGCTTTAAAATAACCCATTTCCTTGCTCCTCCTGATATAAACATTGGGATTGAAGCAAAGACTACTTATAAAGTAAATCAATGTGTTACATGAGTCTAAATCTTATTTACAAAGTTTTTATTCATAATATTCTTTCTAAATAAGCTCCAAGTAAAGCATAACTTACTTTTGATTAGTAGTCTTTGCTTGGAGCGTCTTCTATAGGTATACACTCTTTAAAGGTATTCATGACAGCACCTCTTTTTCTTCATTAGTTTTACAATACTTTCCTTATCATTTTAACATTTTATGAGGTAATTGTAAATATTTAAGCTTGTAATAGATAGTATAATTCTTAGACTGAGGCTCCCACATTTTTGCATATAGCGGCCATCTTGAAAGTAGCTTATCGTTACTGCTTATTCCTGCAATCTTTCCATCTTTCATAACCACAATACGGTTAGCAAATTAAACAGAGCCCAGCATATGGGTTACTATCATTACATCCTTGTCCCTTGCAATCTCTACAAAGCTTTCATATATCTTTGTCTCTTCAATAGGATTGCATCCTTAAAAGTTAGTAGTATAAATATACCCTTTCACTAAAATAAGCAATTTATAGTACACAATACCCCACCATGATGTCATAATCACTAAGTTTGAATATTACTAAAACAAAAGATGTAGACTCAAAAGCACAGCTCGACATTGACAATTTCCACTAACGTTTTGCATTCCAGTACCGCCTTAGACTTAGATAGCTATTATCTTAGGCTGAGGCGGTGGTTTTGTCCATATTTTCATGGCAAAGCGAATTAGAATTTTTTGTTATGTGATGTTTCACACGGAAAGTTCCTATAGCCATAAGATTATGGGGAAAATTTATTCATACAGTAAGTTTCTATTATTTTCCTTTTTTTATTCTGTCAGCGTAAGACCCATCATCATATTCTAATGAATACTTCTTAAAAGAAGAAGCAGCTATGAAAAATATGGAACTACATAAATAAAATAATACGGAAGATAATCCAAACAAACTGTTTACTGTCGATGCTAATACTGTTTGAGAAGAACCCAGACAAATATAACATACACCTAAAGCTACATATGAATTATATTTTTTCATCAATATCTTATATTTTATATATTTGTCAGTATAAACCTGAATGTCCCCCTTTGATACATCTTTTCTAAATAATGCCCAGGATGATGAATTACATACAAATTCTATATCACTGTCTGTAATCTGTTTTCTTATATCGCCCAATTCCTTTTTACTCTTATCAAAATATATGTACTCGTAATTATATTCACAAGCGCACTCTTCAAATATATAACGTAAGCCATTCGTATAAAGAAGCTTCCATCCCTTCTGTTGGGCAAGCCAGTTCTGCTCAGTTTTTATATTCATAAACAATTTCATTACCTTTTTCATATTTTCCTCCTGATAAAATATAAATTAACTCTTTTTAAAAAACTAGTGTGTAATGTCACATAACGTCTCGCATTCAAGACGTTCCTGAACCTAGCCAGACCTGGCTTGGTGAAGGAATATGCTTTGGCTATTTCGAAGGCTTGACCTTATACAGGCAAAGCGAAGTTGAATGCATTGTTATCTGTAGGAACAATATATCCTTTCATGACTTTCTATAACATTTAGATTCACAATAGATATATTAATTAAAATTTATATACTTTGAATTATGCTCATAGTGTAACTATTCAACTATGCCTTCCACTAATCCGTACATTCGATAAAAGGCCAACCCATTTTTATTTTGTAGCATGCAAGATAGAGAGACATATTCGTAGTCACTATTTGAAAAAATATTATTAAAAGCATGTGTTAATAAGTATGTACCATATCCTAATCGCTGATAATCAGGTTTAACTACTAGTTTATCCACAATATTTCCGTTAAACCAATAAAGCCCTATAAGTTCGTTTGCTTTCCAAAAAGATTTGAAGGAATCAATAAAGTAGCGCTTTCTACTTAAATCATGCATATATTTTATTGTATCATCCAAATTACTCGATGGAACTTGAAAACTAAAAGCATTATTCAATAACATACAATAGTCCTTGATTAGGCCTATATCAAACATATTCTCAATTAATATAAGTTCATTTAATTTTTTATCAAAGTCTTTTCTATAAAGAATAAACTCTTGACAAATCCAAGGATTATCTGGATCAAAGATATAACCTGTTGTATTGATAACTAACACCACCTAATATAAACATCTTAACTAACTTATTTTTTACTTTTATAACTCTTGATTTTGTAATTTAACTTAAAATTTTACACTGAAATTATATTGCTCTTTCACATAACGTTGCTAATTCTCAACACCGAGAAGTTTAGCGAGACTTCGCTTTGCTTCGCAGGTGTAGGTTGGCTGTCGTTTAAGCCAAGCTGAATGGGAATTTTTTGTTATATGATGTTTTAAATCTTTTGCTGTCTATGTGCGGAGATATTTTCCCCTCTAAATATGCTTATTTCCAAGTAGTTCGCAATATAAGAAATTATGAATTATCTAACCGCACACATTATGCTAGTTTTGTTCAATCAGTCAAATTTGGATTTGTTAAGCTTCACATAATGCTTATACTATTCGCTTATAATGAAAATTGGCGAGGGGTTTAATAGTGTTGATTATGTTGTAGTAACAATATAGGTAAGACATCCATCAAACCCGTATTTACAGTAATATCGTGAATTTCCTCTCAATTTCGTGATTTTCTATAACAACGCAAAATGGGCACTCTCGATAATTGATTTCATTTGACATAAGCAAAAAGGGTGTCCGGCGGGGTCAAGCATAACTCTCCAATTATTAGAAGATTGCTCATCTGCGATTGTTGCTCCACAATGGATTGCATATTGAACTGCTTTTTCTAAATCATTAACGGCGAAATCTATATGTGCCATTTGCTGTTGAGCTTCAGGCTCTTCCGGCCACACAGGTGGTTTATACTCAGGATTCCGTTGAAACAATATACAAGGATATGTTCCCTGATTGGTTCCTTGAGCATATACACATGCCCATTCATCATCGATAAACATTATTTCCCACTTGAGCAACGCCGCATAAAATTTTGCTAATTCATGCGGTTCTTTGCAATCCACCGTAAATGAGTACATTTTGATTTTCAATTCATCATCCATAACGCTAATACCTCCTAATATAAATAATCTGCTCTACAAATTCCTATTTATCTGCTGATCAAATAAATAACCTTTACTTCTCAGTTCCTTTACAATTGTCACTTTATATTTTGTAATTTAAATTAAAAAATGATATGCGTAAACACAAGCTTTATTAGATTTAAAATGTCAGATAACGTTCCCTGTTCAAGACGTTCCTAAACCTAGCCAGACCTGGCTTGGTGAAGGAATGTGCTTTGGCTGCTACAGAGACTTGACCCTAATTTAGCCAAAGCGAACTTAAATGCATTGTAGGTGCAGTTTTAGCAACTACACTTAAAGCTGAGTCTTCTCTTTAAAATTTAAGTTTTATTCGATTTATATGTAAAGCGTGATTTAAAATATTATAAGATTAACTTAATAATATCAGCAGTTATAATGAATAAACCCAAAATTATAGATAGTATTCCAACAGTTTTATTTCCTTTACTGATACCTTCTGAACTTACATGTTGTGACAGCGTAATTTGATTTAAACCATTAAATAGTTGTGTAAATCCCAGAAATAACATTACTATATCAATACTCAAGTTATTTGCAAAATATAGCACTCCTGTAATAATTGTAAATACACTAAATACAATACCTGTTATAGAATATACTTTATTATCTATTTTCATAATTAACACCTCCTATGTTTTTGTAGATAGTTTGTTTACCTAGCTTACAATTGTGTCCCTAAAAAAATAAACAAAAAAACTTTTAAGCTATCATTCTGTTTATCTAAAATTTCATCTAACGTTCCTAACTCCCGACGTTCTTGAACCTTAGTGCGACCGCACTTAGCGAAAGAATGTGTTTTGGTAGTCTTTTCATGCCAAAACGAACGGGAGTTTTTTGTTATAGGAAGTGGCAACTCTCTTTTCTTCTGAGATTAAACCTATTTTATTAATTATGAAATTAATTTCACTACGTACAACACAAAATAAGAAGAAAGCGAACCAACTAAACTTCGTTTTATGCTTAATTTTGCATACTTATAGCTCTATTTGCGTTACAACCTCACTGTCATGCATGTCCCCGGTCCTCACAAATCCGCATTGTCTATATACATGTTCTGCAGCTATATTATCTTTCTCGAATGATAATTTCACTTGCTTTGCACCCACTGTTGAAAAATAGTCCAATATTAATTTGATTGCTTCTTTGCCATATCCTATATTTTGAAATTGCTTATCAATCATCAAACGCCAAATCCAATATTCACTTTTGGGATTATCTACGTCTAACATTGAAAATCCAACCAGTTCATTATTGGCATAAATAGCAAATAGTTTAACAACTTCTCGATAAATATAGGCTTGAGCCATCGTATACATATTTGACGCAACAAATTTGTTTTGTTCTTCTGTTACTTCAAGTGCAAGACATTCGTTTTAATTTTCCTTAACAACTTCTCTTAATTCGACCATTTTAACCCCAACCCTTCATTCGCAAAAAATTTTTGGCTCATATTTTTTACCATGATGTTTTAAACACTATGTTTTGATATTGCTAAAACAAAATACGGAGGCTCCAGAGAACAGCCCCGGATTTGCCATTTCCTATAACTACTAAATACCCGAACCTTTTTTAATACAACCCTTCTCCAAAATTTCTAGAATCTCCCTTACATTTTAACATTTTAGCATACATATTTCCATAAAAAAGGACTTCAGCACAAAACTGAAATCCTATTCCTTTAAGAGTATCACTCTTTATTTCTAATATATTTAAGACTTATACTTGGATTGCTAGTTTTTATTGATCTAATTTCAAAATGGTTTAAAGAAGATACAAAGGGTGTAAGCTTTGTATAGCCATAGTTTCTGGTATCAAAATCTGGATACCTTTTGTTAAGTGTGTTGCCTAATTCCCCTAAAAATGCCCATCCGTCTTCATCTGAAATCTCAGTAATAATAGTTTTAATAACCTCTATTAACTTATTGATATTTACGATGCCTGCCTTTGATTCCTCTTGTCTAGGTCCTTCCTTAACACTTGCTACTTCTGCAGGCTTTGACGCCATGGAAGCTAGTACCTCAAGATATTTAAATTTCTCACAAGCTGATATAAAGGGTGTAGGGGTTTTCTTCTCTCCCATGCCAATTACATACATGCCTGCTTCTCTTAGCCGTGCTGCAAGCTTTGTAAAATCACTATCACTAGACACTATACAAAACCCATCCACATTATGTGAATAGAGTATGTCCATGGCATCGATTATCAAGGCTGCGTCCGTTGAGTTTTTGCCTGTGGTGTAGCTATATTGCTGTATTGGAGTAATTGAATAGTTAAGCAATACATTCTTCCATGGAGCTAGCTGTGGTTTGGTCCAATCTCCATAAATTCTCTTATAGGTTGGTGTTCCATGATTTGAAATTTCATCAATTATATACTTTATATATTTTTCAGATACATTGTCAGCGTCAATCAAGACAGCTATTTTCATGTCCTTTTCCATAATTAATCTCCCTCACACCTTTATTTTTTAAACCCTTTTCCGAAATTACTACATTCTACCTTATATTGTAACATTTCATTATGCAAGTTTCCACAATCAAAAAAGGACCTCAGCACAAAACTGAAATCCTTATCTTTATTTGCGGACAAACATTCCATTTTCAAGTATTTCCATCACTTGGTCTACAACCTGGTCGTAGTTCTCGTTTTTGTCATCAAACATTACATATTTTAACCCTATAAAGTTAGACACTCCCATTAAAAAATAACTTAGTACCATAGGGTCTGCATTTATTACCTCTCCATCCTTTTGAGCTTCTATCATGCCTTTTGAGTACCTCTCTGCAAAGACGTCATAGTAGTTTTTAAAGAGTTCTTTATCTATATATAATGATTCCCAGATTATATTATAGGCATGCTTGTTGTCCCTTATATATTCTAAGAAGGTTTTAAGTCCTATTTTTTCCTTCTCCAGTCTAGTTTCTGCATCCTTTGTGGCAGCGCTTATCTCCATACGGATTCTATGACTGTACCTTAAAAGCAGGTATTTGTATAGACCATATTTGTCTTTAAAGTATATGTAAAAAGTCCCTAGAGCAATTCCTGACACATTAGTTATATCTATAATTGAAGTGTTATGATAGCCCTTTTGATAGAAGAGAATCTCTGCAGCCTCACATATTTTATCAAGTGTGGCCTGACCTCTTTTGGTTTTGGGTATATTTACTATCTCATCCATATTATATCTCCCTTCTTATTTCTATAGGAAGCACTGGTATTAATCTATTTCATAATCGTCCATCCAGCAAGCTTTCCTAATGCCTTAGAATGGAGTTTGTTACGCAATTATCATATCATAATTGAAAAGCAATTTCAAACATGGTTAATCACCCTGCTGAAATTGCTGTAACCTCAATTTTTACCCAATTGAAAAACGTTCCTGTACTCTGTTGATAAAGCCTAGCACCAGGGTAATAAATAACACTGGTCTTTCGTACATTGAGGCATGACCTGTATCTGGAAGCACCACAAGCTCAGAGTTTTTTATGAACTCCCACAACTTTTTTTGCTCAGCCATAGGAGTGATATAGTCCTGCTCGCAGCTTACAATAAGTGTGGGTGCTTCTATGAGGCTAAGCTTATCAGTGACATCATGGTTATCCGCACTTTCTGTAAGCCTTACCATTGCATCCATAAACACCTTGTTACTAAACACCTTTTCTGTTAGCATTGCCTTTCTGGCTTCCATCCACTCACTTCTCTCATTGTAGAACTTAGGTGAGTATATCACAGGAATCGTGGTACAGTAGTAGTCTAAAGGGTCTCCCGTGCTTCTGTTCCAGCCAACTCCTATGTCCCTAAGCCAAGGTGAGGTTTTTGCTGTGGTATTAAATAAAACCATTCTTTCCATGTATTCTCCGTATTTTACAGCAAACTCTAGTGCCACCTCTCCTCCGTAGGATATGCCAACTAGGTTTACCTTATCTAGCTTAAGCTCCTCAAAGAGCGACTTAAGCAGCTGTACTTGAAGGTCCTGTGTGTATGGCTCCTCCATCTTATCTGACTTTGCCTGATCAAGAAAATCTATTAGAATAAGCTGATTATTACGAGATAGCTCCTCCACAAAAATCTGCCAGCTTGCAGTAGACATCATAATTCCATTTAAAACAACTATGGGCTTTCCGCTTCCATGGCATTCATAATATACCTTCTTACCTCTAAAATTTAAATGTGCCATTATTTTTCCTCCTGCATACTTTAATTATTTATCATAGATAAGCCCTATATCATGTGCCTGCCTTCTAAGCTCCTCCCTAAATTTAGGGTGTGCTATTGCAATAAGTCTATCCACTCTTTCTCTCACATTTGTGCCCCTTAGTGCAGCAACTCCATATTCAGTAACTACAAAATCCACATCATTTCGTGAAAGGCTCACAACTGCTCCTTGCTTAAGCATAGGTACAATCTTTGATATTTCCTCTCTTTCCCCTGTTTCCTTGTTTTTCACCATAGCAGTAGAATATAAGGCTATAAAGGATCTTCCATTTCGGGCCTTTTGAGCACCTATTACTGTATCTGCCTGCCCTCCAGTTCCGCTAAACTGCATTGGTCCTATGGATTCTGAGCAGCACTGTCCCGTAAGGTCTATCTCTATAGTAGTATTTATAGATACCTGATTATCGTTTTTCGCTATGACATCAGGATTATTTACATAGTTTCCATCCATTATAAGTACAGAAGGATTATCATCTAGAAAATCATATAGTTCTTTATTTCCTAGAGCAAAGGTGCACACAATCTTCCCCTTGTGCAGAGTCTTCTTACTTCCATTTACTACCCCAAGCCTTACAAGCTCCACCATGCCTGAGGTCATCATCTCTGTGTGAATACCTAAGTCCTTCTTATCCTTAAGGGCAGCGGCAACTGCGTTTGGAATGCCGCCTATGCCAAGCTGAATACAGTCTCCATCTTGGATATTGTCAGCAATGTATTTCCCTATAATAATGTCCTTTCCGGTAGGTACTGCATCTGCAAGGATTGGAACCTCATATTTAGTTTCAACTAGAAAATCAACCTGAGAGTAATGAAGCTCTACATCTCCAAAGGTCCTTGGATAGTTAGGATTTATTTCAAGTATTACTATACCTGCTTCATCAATCATTCGCCTTTCATAGGTGTTGCTTAGAGAAAGAGATATAAAACCATGCTTATCGGGCACAGTAGCACTTCCCACATATATGTTAGGCTTAACATGGGCTAGCCTCTTTACTCCTGACAGATGCAGATGATTTGGTATAAAGGATATATTCCCATTTATATGTGCCCTCCTTAGTGCAGTAGAGTAAAACCATCCATCCACATTAAAGGACTTGTTATACTCTGCCTTTAAAAACTCACCATTAGACATGGGTAGGCAGTTTGTTACTGTAACATTTTCCACTTGATCTGCAATTAAATGGAGGTTGTTCATAAATAACTGAGCCTCTGCAGAACCTAAACCCGTGACAATCATGTCATTAGACTTTACTAGCTTAAGAGCTTCCTCAATAGTAATTATCTTATCTTTATAACTCATAATTTCACCTCCATAATAAGTAGGGCAGGACCTAAATCCTACCCCCCCACCTTCAGCTATTTAACTCTATTTATGATATCGGTTAATGACTCCACTGGCTTTACATTTTTCCATGACTTTCCGTCGTCATTAACCTTTAGAAGTGACATGGACTGTGTTCCAAGACGCTGTCCTTTAGCATAGTTTGTAGTTCCCCCCATAGGAATCTTAAATTCAGCTGACTCCATTGCTGCAGTGAAGTTTTCCCAGTTAAGTGTCTTTCCTTCAGTTCTCTTCAACCCTTCACACATAAAATATCCCGCAATCCAGCCTGCCATGGCAAAGGCGTTTGTTGCATATTCCTTCTTGCCGTAGTCAGTCATTCCCTTTACAAAAGCATCCACTGCTGCCTTGTCCCCAAGGTCCACCCAAGCATTTGAGTATATGGGGAACTTATCTGCAGTTTTAGCATAGTCTGCTGCGAAGTTTCCTATAGTTGTAGCATCGGCATTTGAGTAGGTGGTAAACACCGGTTTACTTACTCCCTGGCTTATAAGTCCTTTTATTATTGTAGGTAGTGTAGCCTGTATTGAAGCTGCCACTATAACATCAACATTTTCATTTTTCATCTTAAGAACTGCAGAAGACACGTCAGCGGCTCCTGGATTTATCTGTTCCTTAACTACAGAGTATGAACCACCAAGCTTTTTAACCTGGTTTTCTATACCCGATAGAAGGTCTTTTCCTGCATCGTCATTAGTGTATATAACACCAATCTTCTTGGCTTTATGTTCTTCAATAGCTCTTGCTACTATTAGTCTTCCTTCAGTAACGTATATTGGCTGTACTGGGAATAGTGCCTTTCCCTTTTCTGTAGTTGTGGCATCTTCATTATAAAGGGCAGAAATACCAGCTGCAAAATAAACTGTAGGTATTCCACTTTCCTTTAATACATCCAAGGTAGCTCCTATGGTAGGTGTTCCAAAATGTCCTACTAGGGCAAATACCTTGTCATCATTAATAAGTCTCTCAGTGAAGGCCTTTCCTTTTACTGGATCAAATTCATCATCATAGTGCACAAATTGAAGCTTTCTTCCACCAATTCCACCTGCGTCATTCACAGTCTTAAAGTATGCCTCTATGCCAGCATTAAATGGAACTCCAACTGCTGCAAATGCACCTGATGTTGCTGCTGCATTACCTACCTTTATGGTGGTATCGGTAACCCCCTGCGCTACCTTTTCCTTTTTAGCGCATCCGCTTAAAATTGAAAGTGACATGACAATACTTAGTCCAAGAGCTATAGCTTTTTTCATTGTTATTCCTCCTCATATATTAATTTATAATTTATTCTTTTCTTCCTCCCAGATAGGCTTCAATAAGCTGAGGATTATGGATTAAATCCTCACTTTTACCTTCCATGGTTATCTTGCCTACCTCAAGTACATAGGCATAATCTGCAATTTTTAGGGTCTGTAGGGCATTTTGCTCCACTATTAAAACCGTGGTGCCGTCTTCTCTTATCTCCTTAATAATCTCAAATATGCTCTTTACTATAAGGGGCGCAAGTCCTAGTGATGGTTCATCAAGGAGTAAGAGCTTGGGATTTCCCATAAGAGCCCTTCCTATAGCTAGCATCTGCTGCTCTCCACCAGATAGAGTTGAGCCTACTTGTCTACACCTTTCCTTTAACACAGGAAAATATTTATAAACCCTCTCAAAATTCTTTTGTATAGCTTTTTTATCTCTTACGGTATAAGCACCAGTCAAAAGATTTTCCTCTACAGTTAAATCTCTAAAAATCTGTCTGCCCTCGGGAGACTGTATTACTCCTAGTGAGGCTATTTTATTTGCAACAAGCTTTGTAATATCCTTGCCAAATAATTCTACACTTCCAGAGTTTGCTTCAAGTACTCCCGATATCTTTCTTAGGGTAGTTGTCTTACCTGCCCCGTTGGAGCCAAGAAGAGCTACTATCTGACCACTCTTTACTGAGATATTTATACCCTTAAGTGCTTCAATGCTTCCATAGTTCACCTTAAGCTCTCTTATGTTTAATGCGTTTTCAGACATGTCTCTAATCCCCCTTCCCAAGATAAGCTGCTTGGACTTGTTCATTTTTTTGTATTTCCTCAGGGGTTCCTACTGCCAGCAGCTTTCCGAAGGATATGGCGCATATTCTATCACATACATCCGTTACAAATCTCATGTCATGTTCTACTAAAAGTATTGCGCAGTTGTATCTATCTCTTATGTCCTTTACAGTTTTTATTAAAGCTGCAGTTTCTGTGTCATTAAGGCCTGCCACCGGCTCATCTAGTATAATCAGTTTAGGGTTATGCATTAAGGTTCTAGAAAGCTCTATCTTCTTTAATATTCCATAGGGCTGCCCTGCTACTAGCTGGTCCTTTATTTCATAGATTCCAGTGTATCTTAGCACTTCTTCAGCCTTTAACCTCATGGCCTCCTCTTCTCTTCTCGCCTTAGGAAGCCTTAATAACTGACACACTATAGAGGCTTTGAACTCTATATGGGAGCCCACTAGAAGATTGTCAATTATTGAGAGCTCTCTTATTAGTTCCACATTCTGAAAGGTACGAACCAGGCCCTTTCCTATGATTTCATGAGGTTTTTTACCAACCAGGTTCTCAATTTGTCCATTATTTGTTCGAAAGAGCACCTTACCTCTGTCTGGGGTATAAAACTGTGTTATACAGTTAAAGGCAGTGGTTTTTCCAGCTCCATTTGGTCCAATTAACCCGAAGATCTCTTTTTCCTTCATCTGAAAGGATAGTCCATCAACAGCTTTAAGTCCACCAAAGGCTATGGAGAGATCCTCTATTTCAAGTACAATGTTGTCAATGAAAATCTCATCATTCTTTAATGCTGCGCTGCTCACTGTACTTCTCCTTTCCATTCCTTATTTTTTTAAAAAGCCTATTAATATCCTGCCTTATGTTTATAAGTCCATGAGGATAGAAAAGTATTACAAGAATTATCAATATACCATTAAATATATAGGCCATTCCATCTATGGCCCCTATTACAGGAAGCCTTTTCAAAATAAGATCCGGTACTCCAAATACCACAAAGGCTCCGATTACCGTTCCAGATATAGACCTTACCCCTCCAATTATTATCACCGCCAAAATGTTTAGAGAAAGTGACAATGTCCACGCATTTGGGTAGGTGTATTTTATAAAGTGCACATATAAAACTCCTCCTAGTCCTGCATAGCCTACTGCTATAGCAAAGGATAGTAGCCTATATTTAAATAAATTAATTCCCATGGCCTGAGCTGCAGCATCACTGCCTCTCATGGTTAAGAAAGCCCTTCCTGTGTAACTGTTTATAATGTTATGAGTTATTATCATAACCAGCACTAAGGCTACCACGATAAGCACAAAGGACCAATTTCTATCAAGCTTTATAAAACCTAAAAGGATTGGGTATGCAGCCTGTTTACCCGAGAAGCCATTGGTCACTGCGGAAAATTCCACAAAAACCTTACGAAGTATCTCGGAAATGGCAAGGGTTGCTATGGCAAGGTAATATCCCTCAATCCTTAGGGACACCAGCCCTGTTAATATTCCTATTACCATTGGAACTGCTACAGAGATTATAAGCGACAGCTCAAAGGGTAATTTTAAATTTGCAGTTAAGTAAGCTGCAAGGTAGGTTCCAAGTCCCATAAATCCTGCAGTACCAAGTGAAACTAGACCAGAATATCCCACAAGGAGGTTAAGCCCCAGTGACACTATTGAAAATATCAGTATGCTTGCTATGATGGTTAAATAGGAGTATTTCATCACCCCTGCCTTTACCAGTATAGGAAGCACACATAGCAGAAGTCCAAAGCTAATGTAATCTGAATAAGGCTTACTTTTCTTATATGCTAAAAGTAGCTTGTTTTCTCTCTTTTCCAATGTTTGCCCTCCTATACCTTTTTAACTATTTTTTTACCCATGAGTCCATTTGGTTTAAATAAAATCACAACTAGTATCAATATATAAAGTATGGAATCACTCCATATGGAGGATAGATAAAATGAAATGAGATTACTTGCAATTCCTATAATATAAGCTGCAACTACAGGTCCGTAAAAGGTCTGAAAACCTCCTAGTACACAGGCTAATAGTGCAATAAGCTGAACTCCATCCATCATTGAAAGGTTTACACTGGTAGTGGGAGCAAGCATTAGAGCTGATAGGGTTCCAAGTGCTGCTGCTATTGCCCAGGAAGCCATGGTAATAAAGGGGGTAGGTATTCCCATCATCCTTGCCACTACATCATTTGATGCAGTAGCTCTCACTGAGAGTCCCCACTTGCTTTTCTGAAGCGCATAAAACATTATGGCCATAATTACCATACCTACTGCAATATTTACAAGAGCATTGTATGAGATTGTAGCTCCTGCTATGGTAAGGCTGCCGTATACGAATCTTGGAAACTGAAGAGGGTCCGTTCCGAAAAGCATAGGTGCAAGTCCGAGAAATACCATAATTAGTCCAAGGGTTATTATCTGTTTGGCTACAGGATTAACCCTAACGGCCTTAGAAATTACTATTCTGTCCACTAAAATGCCCACCAAAAATGCACTTAACATTCCAATAATGGCTACTGCGTATACAGAAAGTCCTGTTCCTAAAAGAATATAGGTTGCAATAAAAGCATTGAACATGCTTATAGTACCTTGAGCATAATTAGTGGTAATAGAGGTTCTAAAAATAAGTATTATGCCCAAAGCTGCCAGTGCATATATACCACCTGTCTCTAAACTGTTTAGTAGTACCTGTATGAATATACTCATTCCTACACTTCACCCCATTTAATAACATTTGCTGCCCAAACATAGCCAATACCAGCTGCAATCATAGAGATAACAGAACCGTCCCTTATCTTTCCCTGTTCTAGTGCAAGCTTAAGAGACAGTATCTGATCAATTTGTCCAATATGACCATAGTTTTCAAGGTATATAGACTGCTCCTCACTAAGGTTTAGCTCTTTTAATATCTCCATATGTGCTGAGCGCTTCATATGAAGTATTGCAAGATAGTCAAGCTCAGCTTTATCTATTCCTGATTTCTCAAAGGCCTTATCTATGCACTTGTACCAGTTTGGCATAGAAACCAAATTTAGTCTGTTCTTCATTCCTTCAGCATCCATAAGCCTTAAGGACTTATAGGCCTCTGCTGCATTTTTATTATTTATTGGCCTCACTATGCCTCCTATTTCAACTCCTGCAGCTCTAGATAGAGAACCATCTCCTATGATATGGGAGCCTAGTACCAGATTTTTATTGTAATTTTTCTTTAAAATAATGGCTCCTCCTCCAGCAGAAAGGTTATACATCATGGACATATTCTTATCTGTATAGTCTACGAAGTCTCCATTTCTATAACCACCTGCAATCAATATGGTGTTTATTGAATCATCTGAGATAAGCATGTCCTTTGCTATCTTTATGGTGGATACTGTAGTACAGCATCTATTCTGCAAATCAATGCCCCAAGCATTTTCCGCACCAATTC
Organism: Clostridium sp. UBA701; assembly: GCA_002298125.1. Taxonomy (GTDB): domain Bacteria; phylum Bacillota; class Clostridia; order Clostridiales; family Clostridiaceae; genus UBA701. The sequence goes on from DBMJ01000011.1 coordinate 153,031, forward strand.
TGTGCTGTATATATAAGGCTGAGGTGGTTAACGGATATTCCTTCCACTCCTCCCCTATACATAAAATAACATCTATGTCCAAAGCATCTACTCCTGTGTTTTTAAGACAGTCCATGGCTGCCTTTGCTCCCATTTCTTGCGTACCGTCATTCTCACCTGGTACTGGTTTTTTTCTTATGCCTAGCTTGTTAGTAACAGCTTCCTCTGACCATACACCCTTTGTAGCCTGAGAAATCTCCGAGGCTGTCATAAACTTATCAGGTATATAAACTCCGGTGCCTACTATTCCAACATTAACTCCCATTTTAATACCTCCTGTTATAGTCTCATTCCTCCGTTTACACTGAGGGTGTGTCCTGTTACGTAGGATGACTCATCCGATGCTAAAAATAGTGCAGAAGTAGCAATTTCGTTAGGCTGCCCAAGTCTTCCAAGCATGGTCTGCTTAGCAAAACCATCAAGAAGCTCCTGAGGCACAGTCTTTAATATATCTGTCATAACATATCCTGGTGCAATGGCATTAACTCTAACATTACCACCCTTCATGGCAAACTCCTTCGCCCAGGTCTTAGTAAGTCCAATAACCCCAGCCTTTGATGCAGCATAATTAGCTTGTCCAATGTTTCCATATTCTCCTACAACTGAGGATATATTTATGATGGAGCCACCACCTTGAAGCTGCATTTGAGGCCCTATATATCTTGTAAGGTTAAACACGCCCTTTAGATTTACGTTAATTACTGCATCCCACTGCTCATCACTCATTTTTCTTGTGAGAGCATCTCTTGTTATGCCAGCATTGTTTACTAAAATATTAATTTGTCCATATTTTCCAAGCACATAATCATAAAATTCCTTACAGGCTGCTGAATCTGAAACATTTAGCTTGTATCCTTCAACTCCAATGTTTTCATAGGAAAGCTCCCCCATATCCACAGCGATAACCTTGGCACCTTCTTTTACAAACAGTTCTGCCATAGCCTGGCCTAGACCTCTTGCTCCTCCTGTGATTATTGCAACCTTACCCTCTAATCTCATTTAGAAAACCTCCTTAATTATCTTATATCTTGATAAAATTCATCGAATAATATACTAAACAAAGGATTAACATGAAATATGATTCATCTTTCATGTTTTAATAATAATGGATGAATATTTTCGTGTCAATACATTATTCAGAATTATTTTAATTTTTTAAATTATGTGTTGAAAGAATTTCTGAAAAGGTATACAATTAATATGAAATACGATTCATGTTTCATATTATGATTCAAATTATAAAATTATGAATAATAAAAGAAAGGGATTGAGTGAAAATGATACCTGATATTAAAAGAAGAGAGATTAAAACTGATAGGCTCACTATATCCTATCTTGAAAAGGGAGATCCTTCAAAGGAGCTTTTGCTTCTAATTCACGGTAATACCTCTTCAAACCTCTTCTATCTAGAAAATATAGAAGGTCTTAGTTCAGACTTTCACGTTATTGCTCCTGATTTAAGAGGCTATGGATTATCAGAGAAGCTCCCTATTGATGCCACAAAAGGCCTTAGAGTGTGGAGTGAAGACATAAGGTCATTCCTTAAAGCCCTAAACATAAGTAAAAAGCCTCATCTAGTGGGTTGGTCCATGGGTGGTGGTGTTATAATGCAATATACTATGGACTATGCTAAGGAGGTTGCATCCCTTACTTTAATAAATCCTCTTTCACCCTTTGGCTACAGTGGAACTAAGGATGAAAAGGGTACAAGAAATAACGAATATTACTCTGGTACTGGCGGAGGAACTGTTAACAAAGATTTCGTCCAAGCACTAAAAGACAAGATAAGAGATGCTTCAAACCCCTCCTCAGCTGCTGCTATACTTAGGATGTACTTTGCTCCTGATTATGTAATTGCTCCTGAATGGGAGGAAGTATTTGTAGACAGCATGCTTCAAATGGAGATTGGAGAGGACTTTTATCCAGGAAACTTTGTAGAATGCCCTGTATGGCCCTATGTTGCCCCTGGAGATAGAGGAATAGCAAATGCCATGTCCCCTAAATATGTTGATTTATCAGGATTTGTAGATATAGAATGTAAACCTCCTATACTTTTGATTAGAGGGGCTAAGGATTCTATTGTATCAGATACCTGTCTTTTAGACATAGGCTACTTAGGAAAGCTAGGATATGTACCAGGCTGGCCTGGAGATGATTTATTTCCTGCTCACCCTATGGTTACTCAGACTAGATATATACTTAATAGGTATAAGGAAAATGGTGGAGTCTATGAGGAGTATCTGTTTGATGATGCAGGACATGGCCCTCATGTAGAAAAACCAGAAGAGTTTAAAGAAAAGCTAACCTCCTTTATCAAAGGATTAAAGTAGAGAAAAACCATGGATTACTTTTATGTAGTCCATGGTTTTAAATCTATAATTATTTTCTTATAGAATATACAAAAAAGTGAAGTGTTGTATTACCAACACTTCACAGCTTCATGGTCTGGGTAACAGGATTTGAACCTGCGACCTCATGAACCCCATTCATGCGCGCTACCATCTGCGCTATACCCAGTCGACGTATTTTATTATAACACATATTATGTTAAAATCAATAGAAAAAATTTACTAAACTAAATTTAAATTGGCATGCTACCGCATGCCAATTTAGTGCACTATAATATAATACAGATCAAGCCGCCATTGCCTTCATTTATAATCTTCTGCAATGTCTTTTGGATCTTTATCTGAACGTCCTCTGGCATTTTAAATAATTTATTCTGTAGGCCTTCCTTAACCATCACCTCAAGAGACTTACCAAACATATTGCTCTGCCATATCCTTGAAGGATCACTCTCAAACTGCTCTAGTAGGGATTTAACCAGCTCCTCGCTTTCCCTCTCAGTACCCATGATAGGAGATACCTCAGTTTCTATGTCTGCCTTTATAAAGTGCAGCGAAGGTGCGCTAGCCTTTAGCTTCACTCCATAGCGATTCCCCTGCTTAACTATTTCAGGCTCCTCCAGCTTCATCTCGCTTAGCTGTGGAGCTACTAAGCCATAGCCATTTTCCCTTACATCTCTTAAAGCAACCGCTACCTTGTCATACTCTACCTTAGCTCGATATAGCTCCTGCATAATGGTTAGAAGTTCATTTTCCCCTCGAATTTCGCAGCCACAATATTCACTTAGGATTGTATAAAACAATTCCCCCTTAGGTTGGAATTCAACTCTAGCTATACCCTCGCCCATGTTCATTTCTCGTAGATTAGAATTCTCTAAAAACTCTACAGTTCTAAAGCCCTCTAGAGATTTTGCAATATCTCTAACCTTGTAGATAGCCTTGCACATTTCCTTTACCAGATTAAAGAAGTTAACCTTCAGCCAGTGCTTGCTTTCCAGCTTTTCAATCCACTCAGGCATATCAATATTGATTTCCTTAACTGGGAACTCCTTAAGTACTCTCTGGAATAGGTTGGTTATGTCCTCTTCCTTCATGTTAAGCACATCCATTACCTGTACAGGAACATCATACTTCTGCTCTAATTCCTTTCTTAGAGCCACTGTTTGAGGATCATATATTCTTGAAGAATTAAGCACCATAATAAAGGGCTTGTTTATAGCCTTAAGCTCAGCTACAACCCTCTCTTCAGCCTCTACATATTCCCCTCTTTTAATGTCAGTAACCGTACCATCTGTAGTAACTAGAAGTCCTATGGTAGAGTGCTCATTGATAACCTTTTTGGTACCAAGCTCTGCAGCTTCTTCAAAGGGGATTTCATGATCATACCAGGGAGTAGTGACCATCTTAGCTGCCTCCCCCTCTGTATAGCCCAATGCTGCCTTTACAATATATCCTACACAGTCTACCATTCTCACCTTAAACTTGGTGCCACCGCTAAGACTAATTTCTACTGCTTCATTTGGCACAAATTTGGGTTCCGTAGTGTGTATGGATTTACCTGAGGCACTCTGAGGAAGCTCATCCTTGGCTCTTTGTTTTTTGTAGGTGTTTTCAATATTAGGGATTACCATTAAGTCCATGAATCTCTTAATAAAAGTAGACTTACCAGTTCTTACAGGTCCCACCACTCCTACATAGATATCCCCTTGCGTTCTCTCTGCTATATCTTTGTATATATCAAAGTTTTCCAAAGTCTATCCTCCCAATGATACATATTAACACTATATATATATTTTTCATGTTTTCATTTTATTACTAATGTATCTTTAGGAATTGCTGTTTTGGAAGAATTTTTATTAGTCTTGGTCCATCTCTTGTTTTTTATCTCTTGTCATCAAATCGTGTACACCCTTTTCAGGCTTTAAGCCTTTATAAAGCACTGCATATAGAGTTTCAGTTATAGGCATAGACACCTTAAGCTCCCTGCTAAGTTCATAAAATGCCTTACAGGCCTTTACCCCTTCTACCACCATGCCTATTTCCTCTAGAACCTTATCTAGAGGCATGCCCTTTCCGATAAGAATTCCTGCTCTTCTGTTTCTACTGTGCATGCTGGTGCAGGTTACTATAAGATCACCCATGCCGCTTAGTCCTGAAAAGGTCTCCGGTTTGCCACCCATGCTTACGCCCATTCTGATTATTTCACTCATTCCTCTAGTCATGAGAGCTGCTTTTGCATTGTCGCCATAGCCTATGCCATCGCAAACTCCTGCTGCAAGAGCAATTATATTCTTCACTGCTCCTCCAATTTCCACTCCTACAAGATCAGAATTAGTGTAAACTCTAAATTTATCGCTCATAAATACGTCTTGTACCTTATTTGCAGCTTCCATGGACTTTGAAGACACCACCACAGTGGTTGGAATATTTTGAACCACCTCTTCTGCATGGCTAGGTCCTGATAGCACCACTACTTCATTTGTGGGTATTTCATCTTCTATGACCTGTGAAAGCCTTTTTAAGCTTCCTTCCTCAATGCCCTTGGCAATACTTACTATAAGTTGCTGTGGCCTTATGTATGACTTAATCTGCTTGCAGATTGTTCTAATTACATGAGAAGGCACAGATAGAACTATAATATCTCCAAAGTTCATTACTTCCTTTAAATCGTTTGATGCCCTTAAGCCTGGAGGTAAGGGTGTGCCTGCAAGATATTTATGGTTTTTTCTGTGTCGGTTTATGTTTTCCACCACTGAAGGGTCTCTATCGTAAATCAAAACATCCAGCCCTTTATTACAGGTAAGAGCGGCAAGAGCAGTTCCAAAACTCCCCCCGCCAATAAAGGCAAGCTTATTATGCATTTTAGTCCTTCCTTTCTCTAAACTGAATTTTTATTCCAGTGCCTTGAAAATCAAAACTGCTTCTAAGCTGGTTTTCAAGATACCTTTCATAGGAAAAGTGAATAGCCTGAGTATCATTTACAAAGAAAATAAACAGTGGAGGCTTTGAAGCTACCTGTGTTACATAAAATATCTTAAGTCTCTTTAACCCAACTATTGGAGGCTCCTTCATCAGTACAGCACGACTTATAACATCGTTTAGTACTCCTGTTGGAACACGCTTGCTATAATTGCCATAGCACTCTTTTGCCATCTTTAAAACCTTATTAACCCTCTGACCAGTTTGAGCTGATATAAAGAGATAAGGTGCATAGGCCATAAAATTCAAACTACTTTGCAGATTTCTTTTGTATTTATCTAGAGTTTTATCATCTTTTTCAATTAAATCCCACTTGTTCACTATTACCATTATAGCCTTGCTTTGTTCATGGGCAAAGCCTATAATCTTTTCGTCCTGCTCTGTTATACCCTCTACAGCATCGATGATTAAAATACATACGTCTGCTCTTTCTACCGCAGCTAAGGTACGAACAGCACTATATCTTTCTATTTCCTCTTTTATTTTACTCTTTCTTCTTAACCCTGCAGTGTCTATTAATATGAACTTTCCTTCTTCTGTTTCTAAATAGCTATCCACAGCATCACGAGTAGTGCCTGGTATATCGCTTACTATTACTCTTTCTTCTCCAAGAAGTTTGTTTATCAAGGAGGATTTTCCAACATTAGGCTTCCCTACCACTGCAATTTTGATATACTCCTCCTCTTCCTCCTCTAGTATAATATCCTTAAAATGCTCTACTACTACATCTAACATATCTCCTAGCCCAAGTCCCTGAGATGCTGAAATGGTGATGGGCTCACCTATGCCCAGATTGTAAAATTCGTAGGCATTGTCCTCATCCTTTAATTTATCAATTTTATTTACTACTAGAACCACTGGCTTCTTGCTCTTTCTAAGCATTTGAGCTACTTCTCTATCTGCTCCAGTTAATCCCTCTTTACCATCTACAATAAAGATGATAACATCCGCAGTTTCCATGGCTATGGTGGCTTGACGTCTCATCTGAGACACAATTATGTCATCACTTTCAGGCTCTATTCCACCTGTATCTATAATGGTAAAATTATATTTTAACCATTCCGCTTCAGCATAGACTCTATCTCTTGTAACACCTGGAGTGTCTTCTACAATAGATATTCTTCTGCCTGCAAGCTTATTAAAAAGTGTGGATTTTCCTACATTCGGTCTTCCAACAATTGCTACTATAGGTTTTGTCATATACTTGCCTCCTTTGAATACTGGTTTATTACTTCAATTAAATCTTCACCTGTATAGTCACAGATTAATACCCTAGTTTTAAGCTTTTCTTCTAGCTCCTTAACTGTCATATCGTCAAGGAACACATCTACTCTTTCTCTTAACATGTTGGAGGGTATTATTACGGTTTTATTATTACATATATCTTTTATTGTATTATATATATCCTGCCCTGTGATAAGTCCAGACACGGTTATGCTATGGCCAAAGAATTCATTTAATACCTTTACTGCTTTAATATCTAGCTTAGGATTTTTGTTTTCTATAAGCTTAGCAATATTTGCCAGCTCCTCATAGGCTAAATCTCCAGTAGCTAGAAGAAAATCTCCTGAGTTTGAAGCTTTAAGGGAGTCCAAAGAAGAAGCTATATTGTCTCTAAGCATCCTTATCATTCCAACTCCATCCTCCAGCTGATCAAATTTGCCGTAGAAGTTAGCTCCAGGAATCTCTCTTTCTGCAATAACATAAAATTCATCTGATAGTCTAACAAAAGGTTCTCCAATTTCTGAGATAAATTTATTCTGATATTTATTCATGCACAGTATTTCACTGCTTGCAGATTGGTAATCAAAGCTCTTCATGTGGAATAAGCCTTCTCTATACTTAGTTATACCCACAGGTACCACTGCCACATTTTGCACCTGAGGATAAAGTGTATAAAGGTCCATAACGGTTTTTTCCAGTTCATTCTTATCATTTATTCCAGGGCACAACACAATCTGACAATTAATAAATATTCCACCCTCTGCTAACTTTTTAAGCTTTTCAAAAATATCTCCTGCAAACCTATTGTTTAGCATCTTAACTCTTAGCTCAGCATTGGTGGTATGCACCGACACATTTATGGGGCTTATTTTATATTCTATAATTCTATTTAGGTCCTCTTCCTTCATATTTGTTAGTGTTACAAAATTCCCTTGTAGAAAGGAAAGTCTGGAGTCATCGTCTTTAAAATACAAGGTTTCTCTCATGCTTGGAGGAAGCTGATCTATGAAACAAAAAATACAATTATTGCTGCATCTTTGAGCCTTATCTATTATTCCTCTTTCAAATTCTAAACCAAGGTCCTCATCATAATCCTTTTCTATATCTAAAGTCCATATTTCACCATTTACTTTTTCAATATCCACCTCTAATATTTCTTCTGTTATAAGGTATTTGTAGTCTATGATGTCCTTAACCTTTTTACCATTTATAGATAGCAATTTATCTCCAGCTTCTACACCCATTTCCTCTGCAATACTGTCTGGTATCACCCGGGATATTACAATTTTATTTGTTTTCATATAATCACTCCAGCTCATGGTCATAATAGTATTAATTATATTTTATATTACATTAAGTTATATTACATTAATAGCAAAATATAGTCAATGCTATACGTGAAAAGCCCCCCTTAAGGGAGGCTAAATTGTTTTACTTTATTTCAACACAGTATTTTTTAATTATTTTCTTGCCCTCATCACTTTTTAAGTATGTAGATAATTTTTCTGCTTTTTTATCCTTCTTCTTGGAATACAAATTTACTTTTATCTTTAGAGGATAGATTTCGCTTTGAATAGCCGTATCACTTGCTTCAGTTTCATTTAGCTTTAGCACTTTTACGATATCCTCACTTAAAATCCTTGGTATAAAGCCTATGGCTCCCCTTTCCTTAGACACTGTCTCAATTACACTTAGAGGATCCGGTAATTTAACACTCACGTCCTTTTTATTAGTGGTTATAACCTTGTCACTAAATAGCTTTTCAAGTGAGCTGTCTTCATTATATGAGAGGGGAAGTATTTTAATATCCTTGCCCTTTAACCCACTCCAGTTATTTATGGTTCCTGTGTATATCTTCTGAAGCTCTGGTATGGATATGTTCTTTATATCATTGTCCTTATTTACAATGATAATAACTCCATCTATAGCCAATTCTTTTTCAGTTAAATCTTGTTTAGTAAGCTTCTCAATTGTCATAATGCCATCACATTGTCCATCCTTTAGTTTTTCCTCAGAAGCTTTTATTGAAGCATAGTCTACACTTATTTTTATTTCTCCATTGATACTGCTCTCTTTTATTATGGCCTCCATGAGAGGTGATAAGGCTGCATCACAGCATAGATTTATGCTGTCCTTACTCTCCTTGTCTTTATCCTTATTCTTGCCTCCACAGCCATTTAACAGAAAAATTATACATAAAAATAATGCAAGTTTTTTTCTCATAAAAAACTACTCCCGTTCAAATTATTTACAAGAGTAGTTTTAACTTTATTTATTATATTTATTCATTTAAGTCTACCTGTTCACCAGTGACCATGTAAATGGTACTTTCACATATGTTAGTTGTATGATCAGCAACTCTTTCTAAGAACTTGCATACAAACAAGAATTCAGCTGCCTGCTGTATGGTGCTACTATCCTTGCGCATGTATTCAAGGAGCTCTATAAATACCATCTTATATAGTTTATCCACTTCATCATCCATCTTACATATCTCGTAGGCTTTTTCTACATTACCATCAACGTAAGCATCTATAGACATTCTAATCATTTCCTGAACCATAGTTGACATCTTAGGTATATCTACTAGTTCCTTAATATACTTCTTTCCTATCAGTCTTCTTGTAATTCTTGCAATATCTACAGCGTGGTCTGCTATCCTCTCCAAATCTGTCACAAGCTTAATGGTTGTAAATATATTTCTTAGGTCCTTGGCTAGGGGTTGTTGCATTGCTATAAGCTTTACACACTTATCTTCAATTTCCTTCTGTAGTGCATCAACTAGATCATCGTCATTTTCAACCTTTACAGCAAGCTCTCCATCTTGATTTATAAGAGCTTCAATGCTTAAATATATTTGCTTTTCTACTATGCTTCCCATTCTAAGAATATCATTATGAAGCTGCTGCAGACCTTGATCAAAGGAGTTTCTTGTCATAATACTCACCTCTTAACAATTTTTAACCGAATCTACCGGTAATGTAGTCTTCTGTTCTCTTATCCACTGGTTTATAAAAGAGTTCTTCAGTTTTGCCATATTCAACCACTTCGCCAGTTAAGAAAAACGCCGTATAGTCTGATATTCTTCCTGCCTGCTGCATATTATGGGTTACGATAATAACTGTGTACTTCTTCTTTAGCTCATCCATAAGCTCTTCTATTTTTGCAGTAGATATTGGGTCTAGAGCAGATGTAGGTTCATCCATCAAAAGAACCTCCGGCTCTACAGCTAGAGTTCTTGCAATACACAATCTTTGCTGTTGGCCTCCAGATAATCCTAAGGCACTCTTTTTAAGTCTATCCTTAACCTCTTCCCAAAGAGCAGCTCCCTTTAAGCTCTTCTCCACTATTTCATCCAATTTGCTTCTGTTGTTTATTCCATGTATACGTGGGCCGTATGCTATATTATCATAAATAGACATGGGAAAAGGATTTGGCTTTTGAAATACCATACCAATACGCTTTCTTAACTCTATTTCATCATAATCATTATATATATCTTTTCCTTCAAAGTAAACTTCCCCATCTATTACAACTGAATCAATGAGGTCATTCATTCTATTTATTGTCCTAAGGAAAGTAGACTTTCCACAACCAGAAGGACCTATTAGTGCAGTAACGGAATTCTTATATATATCAAGGTTTATATTCTTTAGTGCATGCGTAGTTCCATAATGTAAATTTAGTTTCTTAGTTTCAATTATACCCATATCTTCCCCCTACTTTCCACTATAGGATTTGTAAATCCTATTTGCTATTAATCTTCCTATAAGGTTAAATATCAATACCATGAGAATAAGTACTGCAGAGGAGCCATTGGCAATCTTTGCAGCATCTGGTACTATACCCTCAGAATTTAATTTCCATATGTGCACAGCCAAGGTTTCAGCAGGCCTAAACAAGCTAAAGGGTGATGCCTTGCCCACCAGGCTAATGTTAGTATACTTTAAAACTGGAGCACTCATGCCCGCAGTGTATAAGAGAGCTGCTGCTTCTCCAAAAATTCTTCCTGCTGAAAGTATTACACCGGTGACAATTTGAGGTATTGCAGTGGGCAGCACTACCTTTTTTATAGTCTGCCACTTGGTGGCACCAAGCCCTAAACTGGCTTCCTTAACCTTAGCTGAAGCTGCTCTTATGGCATTCTCACTGACCCTGGTCATAGAGGGAAGATTTAATACTGCAATGGATAGTGCACCAGATAAAAGGGTGTACCCCCAGCCTGTCATAGTTACAAATACTAAAAGTCCAAATAATCCAACTACGATGGAAGGAAGTGAAGCCATGGTCTCAATACACAATCTGATGAAATTTAATAGCTTCCCTTCCTTTGCATATTCAGAAAGGTAGATACCTGCCCCAAGGCCAAAAGGTATGGTAACTAATAAAGAAACAATTAACATATAGAAGGAATTAAATAACTGAGGTCCAATACCTCCTCCTGCTGAATCAATTTTAGGCCTACCAAAGAGGAAATTTAAGTTTAAAGAATCCCACCCCTTGTATAATATATAACTTATAAATGCTAGGAGTAGTAGTACAATGAATGCAGATATAGTATATAAAATAGAAGTTGCAATTTTATCCACGGTTTTTGCCTTCATTATACCTCACCTCTACTTCCTATTTTTCTTATTAATACTATGAAGGTGAAGGAAATTATGAGCAGGATTAGTGCAAGGCTCCATAGAGAATTATTCCAATCACTTCCAAATGCAGTGTTTGCCATATCCATGGTCAATACACTGGTGAGAGTGGTGGTGGTAGATGTTAGGGATTTTGGAAAGACAACAGTATTCCCAATTACCATCTGTACTGCCAGTGCCTCTCCGAAGGCTCTAGCCAGGCCTAACACCACTGCAGTTAAAATTCCATTTTTACAAGCAGGAATAATAACCTTATATATTGTCTGCCATCTAGTTGCTCCTAAACCATAGGAGGCTTCAAGATAATCTCGAGGTATGGTTTTAATTGCATCTGAGGATATACTTGCTATGGTAGGCAATATCATAATGCTTAAGACTATAATTCCTGCAAGTAAGCTAAAGCCTATTCCTCCTACAATACTTTTTATTAGAGGTATAAGTACGCTTACTCCTATCCAGCCATATACTACAGAAGGAATCCCTACGAATACTTCTAGGGCAGGTTGTAGTATTTTATTTCCAAGCCTAGGAGAGATATTATTCATAAACACCGCCAGAGAAATACTCACTGGAGCACTGATTAAAACAGCTCCTAAAGATACCAAGGTTGATCCTACAATGAATACTAAGGCTCCATAGGATGGATTGTCACTACTTGGACTCCAGTTAGTGCTAAATAATAAATTTTTTAAGGGGTATTTACTTACCGTAAAGGTTTGAATGCCCTTAGTAATTAAAAAAAAGATAATGGATAAGGTAAGTACTACAATGAGCAGGCCACAAAAAACTGCATAGCTTTTACCCACATATTCAGTTCTAAATTTTTTCCAAAAACTTCTTTTATTCATATAATCCTTCCCTCAATACAAATTAGGCTAGCATAGACTGGCCCTCAAGCCAGTCTATACACCTTACATTATTATTTTGAAACTGGGTAATATCCTAGTTTTTCTATTAGTGTCTTGTTTTCTTCACCTAACATGTAATCTATAAAGACCTTTGATAAGTCCTTTGCCTCTCCCTTTGTGTACATAATTCCGAAGGAGGTGAAGGGATATTTATTTGTAGTTATATTCTCTTTAGTAGGTGCAACGTTATCGATGGATATTGGATGTATTCCCTTTGTATCCTCAGTGTTTAGATAGGATAATGCCAAATAGCTTATGGAGCCTTTAGTTGAAGTTAAGGATTGCTTTACTGCTCCATTGGAATCCTGAGTGGTTCCTATCTTGTCGTTTTCCATTTCCTTTTTGTTATCTAAAACTGTTTTGATGAAGGTTGATCTAGTTCCAGAAGAAGCTGGTCTGTGAACTACATTTATAGCCTGATCTGTTCCTCCAACATCCTTCCAGTTAGTTATTGCTCCTGAAAAAATCTTTGAAATCTGCTCCTTGCTCAAGTTTTTAACTGTAACATCCTCACTTACTACTACAGCAAAGCCTTGAATAACTACCTTATGTGCTACTAACTGTTTTGATTGATCTTCTTTAAGCTTTTCTTCAGCAAAGACATCTGAATTACCTATATCAACTGAACCCTGAGTTACCTGTGTTAAGCCTGTTCCACTACCTCCGCCTTGAACGCTTATGCTGGCATCAGGATTTTTACCTGTGAAATTTTCTGCTGCCTTCTCTACTAAGGGCTGCATCGCAGTAGAGCCTGATATAGTAATGGAACCTGCTATTTTGCCACCTTGATCTGCATTATTTGCACTTTTTCCACAACCTGCAAGTGCAACTGTTATCAAGAGTAGTGTTAATGCTGATGACATGAGTTTTATACTTTTTTTCATTAAAAGTTCCCTCCAACTATTTAAATTTTTTTACTTGTCCTTATTTACAATTTCATTTTAATCTCAGTAAGTTAATGCAATATTAGAGCTATGTTAACTAGTATTATCTCTTTGTTAAGTCTTCTTAACAATAGACTCAATTTAGTTTATCTTTTGTATTTTTATAAAAACTATTCTTAAAGCAAAAACGGAGCCAAAGCTCCGTTTTTATACTAATGGAATTTCTACAGTGAACACACTTCCTTTTCCAACCTCACTATTAACCTTTATTTCTCCATTAAAGCTAATTACAATATGCTTAACAATGGCTAGACCAAGTCCTGTTCCTCCTTGTGATCTTGAACGAGCCTTATCCATCCTATAAAAGCGTTCAAATATCCTATCTATATGCTGTTTAGGAATCCCTACGCCATTGTCTTTAACCCATACTATAAGCTTATTGTCCTTTATATCTGTTCCAATCTCCACCCTTCCACCAGGGTCTGAATACTTTATAGCATTGTCTACAAGATTTATCAGCATTTGTTTAAATCTGTCCTCATCGCCATATATATTTACTGGCTCCCCAAGGCTATATTTTAATTCTATACTCTTGCTCTCTGCAGATTGCTGCATTAAATGATAAACATCCTCTGCTACTTCCTTTACAGCAATGTTGGTCTTCTTACCTTCTTTTCTGTTTTCTATATCTGATAATTCCAGTATATCATTTATAAGCCTTGTAAGCCTTTCTGCTTCATCATTAATAATATCTAAGAACTTATCTCTTTGTACTCCATCCTCTACATATCTTAGTGTTTCTGCAAAGCCCTTAATAGAGGTTAGAGGGGTCTTAAGCTCATGAGTCACATTTGTTACAAATTGAGATCTCATATTTTCAAGCTTCTTTATGTCTGTTATGTCCTGAATAACTGCTACAGTACCAAGAATCTCGCCCTCTCTTATGATGTCTGCTGTTCTAATTCTAAGCTCTCTTTCCTTTGGCCATATGAGCTTAATCTCCCAATAATGATTGTTAATATCCCTTAATATTTTATCCAATTCATAGTTTCGGATATGATCCAATAAATTTCGCCCTACAATTTCTTTACTTATGCCAAAAATCTTTTCTGCATAGGGATTTATCATTATGACCTTATTATTTTTGTCTACAGCAATTACTCCACTATCCATGCTTTTTAAAATAGCTTCTAGTCTTTCTTGTTTATCTAAGGCATCAGAAATAGTATTTTGAAGTTTATCTGCCATGTGGTTAAAAGTCTGCTCAAGCTGACCAATTTCATCACTGGATTTTACCATTACCCTTGAATTAAAATCCCCCTTTGCAAAGTTTGAAGTGCTCTTAGTAAGCTCCTCCACAGGCTCAATAATTCTTGAGGACAGTTTAGATAATAATATCATGGAAAACAAAAACACTATGACAATAATAATCATAAAAAATTTAAAAAATCTATTCTCTACATTGTTTAGCATTTCGATTGGCATGGAACTTCTTATAATATATCCATTGCCAGTATCAGAGGCGAAGTATACCAATTTTTTCCCCAAGGTATCACTATATCTAACACTAAAGCCTTCACCATATTTTCTAGCAGCAATTACTTCCTCTCTATCATTATGATTTCCAAGAGTTTCTGAATCTACCGTTGAATCCTGAATTACCTTCCCTGAGCCATCAATATAGGTCATTCTTATGTCTAGGTTAATATAGCTATCTTTAAAGAAGGTGGGAATTGTTTCCTTATTTTGCACCTTCAAAAGATTAATTGCCATTAGATTGTTGTTTCTAAGATATTGCTTTGTGCTTTCAAGATTTTCATTGCCAATGATAATTTTAAATAATATAGATACAGATGCAAGGCAAAGACATAAAATTGTAATCATAGGTATGGTTAGCTTTCTACGCATTAGCTTATTCCTCCGAAATAAATCTGTAGCCTATGCCTCTTATAGTTTCAATGTATTGGGGATTTTTATCATCCTTTTCAAGCTTTTGTCTAAGATGTCTAATATGCACATCTACAGTTCTTGTTTCCCCTATATACTCATAGCCCCATATTTTATCTAGTAAAAAATCTCTAGTCATTACTCTTCCCTTATTCTTTATTAAAATCTCTAATAGTTCAAATTCCTTTAGGGTAAGTTCCACTTTTTTTCCATCCCTTGTAACATCATGCTTTTCAAAATCTATAGCTAGATCACTGAACTTATAAAGCTTCTCTATTGGTGAGGCATTTCTCCTCCTAAGCACCGCCTTTACACGAGCTAGCAACTCTCTTACTGAAAAGGGCTTAGTTATATAATCATCAGCTCCCAGCTCAAGTCCAAGTATCTTGTCTAGCTCCTCACTTTTTGCTGTAAGCATAATAATTGGGGTTGAAGCTATCTCTACATCCCTTCTTATTTCCTTACAGACATCATAGCCATCCATGCCTGGCAGCATAATATCAAGCAAAATAAGCTCTGGCTTTTGAACCTTGGCAAGCTTTACTGCATCCACTCCATTTCCACAGGTGAGCACTTTATAGCCACTGTTTTCTAAGTTGAATTTAATAAGCTCTACTATATGTTCCTCGTCATCCACCACAAGGATTCTCTCTTCAGACATTTAAAATACCTCCCTTAAGCTTCAATAAATATAAATGAGAGCTGTCTTCCTGCATTTTCTTTGTCTCTTCTATAAGAATGAAATCTAGTACTACTACTGCAGCAGGTGCAATATGGAAGCTCTATAATATTGTCTTTAATCACTCCCAGAGATATTGCATCATTTATAATTACATTTTCTAGGCTCAATTTATTTCCAGGATATATTATTTGGTTTTCTCCTGTAGTATCCTTCAGAAACTTCAAGGCTAGTTCTTCAGAGACTTCATAGCAGCAGCTTTTGATATGTGGACCAATAACCATTTTTATGTCCTCTGCTCTACAGCCATATTCTTGCTTCATCTTTAGTATGGCATTTTTTGTGATACCTGCAGCAGTTCCTCTCCATCCGCTGTGTACTGCAGAAATCACAGCATTCTTTTCATCAAAAAGCATAACTGGAGCACAATCTGCAGTAAAAACTCCAAGAGCCACCTTCTTCTTACCTGTAATTAATCCATCGCCCTGATGTATCTCTCCCTGATAATTAAAAACCAAAGGACTATGAATTTGAATATTGTATCCCAAGTCATTTAGCCTTAGATCACTTACAATTTTATTTAGTATGTCTACTTTAGCACCCTCAACAAGACTAAAATCACTTCCATTCTCTGCTGTAGAAAACCAAAGCTCTATTTTACTATATTTTAAGGTAATAAAATCATGTTCACACAAGGAACTCCTATGCATATTTACACCCCACTCTCATATCTATAATTTTAACATTACTATGTATAAAATAACCCAGGGTGAAAAAGTTTTAACAGATTTAACATAAACTTAACGAAAAAATACCCTATTTAGGGTATTTTATTCATGAGACATCATGCTTTTTATTTCTTCCATAAAGGTATTAATATCTTTAAACTGTCTATAAACAGATGCAAAACGAACATAAGCTACCTCATCTAGCTTCTTTAGCTCCTCCATTATCATTTGTCCAATGGCAGTGGATTTCACCTCAGTAATCATTGAATTACTAAGTTGTTTTTCTATATTATCAGCTATGGTTTCTATTTCCTTTCTTGAAACTGGTCTTTTTTGACAGGCCTTAAGTAACCCATTGATGATTTTAGCCTTATCAAAATATTCTCTGCTGGCATCTTTTTTTATCACCAGTATGGGAAACTCTTCAATCTTTTCATAGGTAGTATATCTTTTAGTGCATTTAAGACATTCTCTCCTTCGTCTAATAGAAAGATTGTCTTCAGTAGATCTAGAATCTACCACCTTACTCTCTTCAAATCCGCAATATGGGCATTTCATCATTAAGTCCTCCCGCTATCATATGTGATTAACTATATTATATCAATTTTCTAGAAAGTTACAATATTTCTTCTTAGCTCTTCTTCTCTTCTAATATATTACCTCCATCCACCAAAATTACATCTACCCCAACCTTTTGCACATTTTCCCATGGAATCTCTATGAAGTCATTTTTACTAAACCAGCTCATCTTCATAGAAGGAATCAATATGGATACTACTCTATAGTTTTCGCAGTCCAGCTTAACATCCCTTATATAGCCTAGCTTAGTTCCAGTATTAACATCTATTACTTCCATAGACCTCATGGCTGTCAATGAATAAAGCGGCATATTTTCCATTGTTCTCCCCCCCATTTTCCCTTATGTATCCATATGAAAAGAGCTGTTAAAAATATTCCAAATATAATAAAAAAAAGACCACTACGAACTTTTCATAGTGATCATTTATCTTAAACATATTTTCTCATATGACGAAGAGCAGTCTTTTCAAGCCTAGATACCTGTGCTTGAGAAATACCTATTTCATCTGCTACCTCCATTTGAGTTCTCCCATCAAAAAATCTAAGGGTAAGTATTAATTTTTCTCTTTGATTTAATTTTTTCATAGCTTCTTTTATGGATATGTTCTCCAGCCAACTTTCATCCATGTTTTTATTATCGCTGATTTGATCCATTACAAAGATGGCATCTCCACCGTCATGATAAATAGGCTCAAACAGTGATACAGGATCTTGAATAGCATCTAGAGCAAATACAACTTCTTCCCGTGGTAGTTTTAGTTCCTTTGCAATTTGAGAAATTGTGGGTTCTTTATTGTTTTCAGTGACAAGCTTATCTCTTACCTGTAGCGCTCTATAAGCTATATCTCTTAAGGATCTACTTACTCTTATAGAGTTGTTGTCTCTGAGGTACCTTCGAATTTCACCTATAATCATTGGAACAGCATAAGTAGAAAATTTCACATTTTGCCCTAAGTCAAAATTGTCTATAGCTTTTATAAGTCCTATACATCCTACCTGGAATAGATCATCTACATTTTCTCCGCGATTGTTAAATCGTTGTATAACACTGAGCACAAGCCTTAGATTTCCCCTTATAAAGGTCTCCCTAGAGGTTGTGTCTCCGTTCTTCATACTAAGCAACAGCCGCCTCATTTCACCATCTTTTAAAACAGGCAGTTTTGACGTATTTACTCCGCAGATTTCTACCTTGTTGATCATCATAAACTCAGCCCCTTTTGAGTGATTGCATTTTAATTATCTCCCTAAGTGCTGAGTTTTATACTTTACTGATGCTATAGCATCTTGTTTATTTCTTTCTTTAATCTCTTAATAATTCTCTTCTCTAATCTAGATATATAGGATTGAGATATACCAAGCATGTCAGCAACCTCTTTCTGTGTCTTCTCTGTAGTTCCATTTAGCCCAAAACGAAGCTGTACAATTTCCTTTTCTCTATCACTTAATCTCTTCATGGCCACTAAAAGCAACTGTTTGTCCACTTCATCCTCTATTAAATTATAAACTACATCATTATCTGTACCCAAAATATCGGAGAGCAGCAGTTCATTACCATCCCAATCGATATTTAATGGTTCATAAAAGGAAATCTCTGCTTTAACCTTACTATTTCTCCTAAGATACATAAGAATTTCGTTTTCAATACACCTTGAGGCATAAGTTGCCAGCTTAATTTTCTTACTGGGGTCAAAGGTATTTACTGCTTTTATAAGACCTATTGTCCCCACAGAGATTAAATCCTCCACATTCACCCCAGTGTTTTCAAACTTTCTTGCAATATAAACTACCAACCTAAGATTTCTTTCTATTAGAGTTGTTCTAACTCCTTCATCACCTTTAACTAGTCTGTATACTAATTCTTCTTCTTCTTCTTTGGAAAGAGGAGGAGGCAGTGCATCATTTCCGCCTATGTAATATACTTCCTTGATAAATAATTTAAATCTACTAAGTAGCTTGCTTATTAGTGCTCTAAGTCTCTCCATTATTAACCTCCATATTCCATTATTCCCCTAGATAAAAGAGCTTTATAGTCTCTATTGACACTTATTGGCGTATCACTAGGTGCTATCAATGCTTCACACGAAATAATTTCCGTTTCCTTTAATATAATAATCTTATTAGGTCTAAAGGCCCTTAGTTTTCCTGTGCCGTTTATAACCTTGTAGGGTATATAATAGCATTCCTCTTCTGAAGGCATATAATCTCCTATGACGTCTCTATCAACTATTATTACTGGTAAATTTGTCACTGGTTCTCTAAGCTCACTTCCAGTGTCTAGCAAGGCCTTAAAGGATCTTTCATTACCCTTTATACCAATCACCACGTCATATATATACCTATTTAAAATTTTTCTGTCCATAATATAGGTGAATATTCTGTCCATGAAAAGATAAAGAATGATTATGGCAATTATAAATTTCTTATAGGTAAATCTTATTCCATAAGCCTCTAGTACGCCCCCGCTTAGAGTGTTAAATTCTATAAAAAAGCATAGTCCTGCAAGTAAAAGTGTGGATAGCATAAATACAAACCACTGCTTTAGAGCATTTATTATATTTGAAGGCCGGAAGGATAGAAATGTCATTAGTAAAGCTACAACAATTTTTAACAGTATGTTATTTAATATATAAAGGGATGGGTATATTAAGGTAAGTACCATAAGACTTCCTATAAGTGCTGCAATTGCTATATTTTTAGAGTGAACTTTTATTTTTAACAGCTTTCCTGTTATACTTATCAAGAAAAAATTTACAATAAAGTTTTCAAGTATTAGCTCATCCAAAAATACCTCCATGCTCCCCCCTCCTTTAAACCTATTATATAACTTGTGCCTACAAAATTTTGTCATTTTATTAATGTATCCATATTTTTTTATTCCTTATAATACGTCAAATTATATGGATAATAAAAAAAAGCAGAAGCCTCAGTAAATTGAGGTTCTGCTTTTTTTAATATTATTACTTTCTATTTCTTCTTAAGAAAGCTGGTATTTCAACATTCTCATCGCTATAGTATTTATCCTCTATAGTGGCCGCAGCTTCTTGACGATTTTCATGATGCTCAGTAACTCTATTTTTTTCTACTACAGGCACACTAATTTTGTCGTTTTCAAAGCCAGTAGCTATAACGGTAATACTAATTTCATCCTTTAGATTTTCGTCTATAACTGCACCAAATATTATATTTGCATCTGGATCAGCTGCTTGCTGAACTATTTCTGCTGCTTCATTAATTTCCACCAAGCTCAAATCCTGACCTCCTGTGATGTTTAAAAGAACTCCTGTTGCTCCCACAATAGAGGTTTCCAGTAGTGGACTTGAAATAGCTTGTTTTGCAGCGTCAGTTGCCCTATTGTCCCCTTTTCCTCTGCCTACTCCCATATGCGCGAGCCCTTTGTCTGTCATAATAGTCTTCACATCAGCAAAGTCTAGATTGATTAACCCAGGAATAGTTATAAGGTCGGAAATTCCCTGCACGCCTTGTCTTAGTACGTCGTCTGCCAGCTTGAAGGCTTCCATTAAGCTAGTTTTTTTATCCACTATGGATAATAATCTTTCATTAGGTATTGTCACTAGGGTATCTACTCTTTCCTTCAAGTTCTTAATACCCATCTCAGCATGTAATTGTCTCTTTCTTCCCTCAAAAGGAAAAGGCTTGGTAACAACTCCCACTGTAAGAATACCCATGGATTTAGCTATTTCAGCAATAACTGGGGCAGCGCCTGTTCCTGTACCACCACCCATGCCAGCTGTTATAAATACCATATCTGAGCCTTTGATAGACTGTACAATTTCTTCCTTACTCTCCTGAGCTGCCTTTTCACCTATTTCAGGGTTTGCACCTGCACCTAATCCCTTAGTAAGCTTATCACCAATCTGGATCTTTTGATTGGCATTAGACATCATAAGAGCCTGCTTATCTGTGTTTACAGAAATGAATTCCACATTTCTAAGCCCACTGGCTATCATTCTATTAACAGCGTTATTTCCACCGCCACCACAACCAACTACTTTTATATTGGCACATCCTTCAACCATGTCAAAATCTAGCACAATAATACCTCCTCATTAGAAAAAATCACTGATAAAATCCTTAATTTTAGTCAAGAGCCCCTCATGGGAACCCCTCTCTTTTTCTACTTCCTCATGAAGCTCAAAATTGTCCATTGCTACTTCTTCTTTTTCTTTCTTATAGACCTTTGTATTGTTGTTCACAAAATATAGCATACCTATTACAGAAGAATACATTGGACTATTTGCCCCTACATAGTTACTATAGCCAATTCTCACAGGCATACTTAGTATTTTAGTTGCAAACTGCGCACAATTGTTTAGTAGTGCTATACCACCACCAGTGAAAATTGCTCCATCGATCACATCAAGATATCCATTCATTAGGAGTTTGTCCCGAATCATGAAAATTAACTCTTCTACTCTGGCTTCTATAATATCATAAAGCATATCCTTGCTAACCATAATCTTGTTTCCAAGGTCATCCTTAACTTCAATATTGTCCATATATTCTTCTCTATTGACATATAACTCCCCATATTGAAGTTTTAGATTTTCTGCTTTAGAGCCTGGAAGCTTCAAGCATATTGCCAAGTCCTTGGTAATATGATCTCCTCCAACAGGTATAATAAAATTGTTTAGAAGTTTGCCCTCCTTAAAGACTGAAACCTCTGTAGTTTCTGCACCAGTATCTACTATGAGCACACCTCTTTGCATATCCTGTTCCCTAAGCAATACCTCATTTAATACAAGAGGCTGCAAGAGTATTCCCTTTACTTTCAAGTTACATTTATTTACAGCTTTATAGACATTATTTATCGCTGTACTTCTTCCAATAGCAATTTGAGCATCTAATTCCAATCTCAAGCCACTCATTCCTAAGGGATCCTTAATATTCTCATTAGAATCCAAGGTATAGTTATGAGGAATAATCCCTACTATTTCTTTATCGGAAGAAATCTGCACAATTTTAGATGCATTTTTAACTCTTTCTATATCTTGATACTTAACTTCTCGGTCTTCCGAGGATATAGCAACTACCCCTTTTGTTTCTAAAAGCTCAGAGATGAGCCCTTTGAAGGAAATATAAACCTTTGTAATATCAATGTCTATAATACGCTTTAGTTGTTCCACACAGCTATTTATGCTTTCAGAAGCAGCATCTATATCAACTATTGAGCCTTTTTTGATACCCTTACTTTCAACAGTGATTACTCCAACAACTTCTAAAGATCCATGTCCAATATTTATAGCAATAGATCCGCTTATTTTAGATGAGCCTATATCTATACAAACAATGTAGTCTTTCATTAAGTCCTATAACCCCCCTTTTCCTAAGAGAACCTCTGTTATTATATTCAACAGAAACCTTGGTTTTCCTCTATTTTTTTAATCTAACTCACAAATTAATTTTACAATAAAATAAACAAAAAAGAAAAGAGATAATTGAATAAATTACCTCTTTTATAACCACTAATTTGCTTTTTCAAATTCATTAATGCTAATACTTCTTGTATGGGCAGTGTGACTCCATTCCTTTTTGTTCCTATCTATTATTCCCTGCACAGATATAGGAAGCCAAGTAAGAGAATAGAATGGATATACTAAATAGTATAGTATTATCTTAAAGCTCAGCTTATTCTCAAGAACCAGTATAAATGGAGTATAGATAAGCTGTAGAACACCTAAAGCTATTCCAGCAATAGTAACCTTGCTGGCACTTAAAGTAAAATTTGATAATATATTTACTGCTTGAATTGAGTAGTTTATACCACCGGTTATAAGTGACAGTCCCAGTATAATTATTATAATAGGCTGTATGCTGTAGATAGCACAGTCTAAGGCAGTAAAACTAAATTTAGTAATAGCACGCTTTAAGAGTTTAAAAAAATATCTGCTAGATACATCTGCAAAGCCCTGCATCCATCTCTTTCTCTGTCTCCAGGATTGTGCTAAGGTTAAAGGCTTTTCATCATAAATAATTGCTTCGTGAGCCCATCCCACCTTGTGTCCATTTAGTACTAATTTACAAGTGAACTCTAAATCCTCTGTTAAGCAAGTAGCCCCCCATCCCAATTCCTTAAGTGTATCTGTATCAATAGCAAAACCAGTACCACCTAATTGATTGGAAAGTCCAAGGTTGTTTCTTGAGAGCTGGAACATTCGATTTGCGGTCCAGAAGGCAATGGAATAACTACCAGTAATCCAGGTATCCTTAGGATTCTTACTATCAAGGTACCCCTGCACTACCTTATAGCCTGCACAGAGTTTTTTATTCATCTCTACAAGAAAATTTTTCGATGCTAAATTATCAGCATCAAAGATAACAACAGCATCATAGTGTCTTTCCATTTTAAAAATCTTATCAAACATCCATTCTAAGGCATAGCCCTTGCCACGCTTTTCCTTGTTAGTACGTTCATACACGAGAGCGCCTTCATTCCGTCCTATCTCTGCTGTTTTATCAGTACAATTATCTGCTATAACGAAAATATCATATAATTCCTTCGGATACTGAAGATTCTTAAGGCTTATAATAATATCCTTTATTACAGTCTCTTCATTATGAGCTGCTACGATAAGTGCAAAACTTTTTTTAGGAGCTATGGTTGTTTTGTCTTTTCTTCTATATAGTCCAAAGAAAGACAAACCTAAGGTATACATGGAAAGAAAATAAGCTCCATTTGCAATAACACTCAGTATAACTCGAAAAATGCTTTTGATTATTTCCACACTATATCCCCCCAGTTTCACAGATATTCTAGCACAATGACGCATTAATTACTATAGTTTTTCACAATAATTTTGATTTCATTAATAACTCTGAGTATTATCAAATAATTGTAAGCATAGGTAGTTATAGTAGTTATAATCACTTATTATCCTCAATAATCCTGCTATAATCATATATATAATATTTGCAGAATTTGAAAATAAAACTACAGCTATGCTATAATTATATCATTAATAAAACAAATATATTATATACTATAGAAATGGGGGTAGAGCCTATGAGGCGCTACGATCTGATCTATTATATGGATTTAAGGCGGCTCCATAAAAAAGATGAGTCCTTCTGGTAAAGACTCAAAATCAAATTAATTTTGATTCTGAGATAGGAGGAATTTTTATGAAGTCAAATAGTTCTAAGAAGAGCAGTAGCTTATCCACTCTTCAAAGAGTAAAAAAAGATAAGAAAAATACATTTGCTAACAACACGTCATTATCTAACACATGTATTAAAGCTTTAGACTATATGATATTTTAATATAAAAGGACCGAATTTCGGTCCTTTTATATTTTTTATTCTATAGAAATTTATAACATTAACATTCTTGCAAGGATATCTTTATCCATAGCATAGGTCATAGCAGTATTTTCAGAGATATGTCCCTTCTTGAAGAGCTCTACTAATGCCATATCCATGGTCTTCATTCCATATTTACCTCCAGTTTGTACTGAAGATTCAATTTGATGAGTTTTTCCTTCTCTTACTAGATTCTGAATGGCAGGAGTTGCTATCATCACTTCAAAAGCTGCTACTCTACCATCCCCATTTGCCTTGGGAAGCAGTTGCTGGGAAATTATCCCCTGAAGTACTGCTGCTAACTGTACCTTTATCTGCTGCTGCTGATAAGGAGGAAAAACATCAATTATTCTATCAATGGTCTTAGAGGCTCCAATGGTATGTAGAGTAGATAGTACTAAATGCCCAGTTTCTGCTGCAGTAATGGCAATAGAAATAGTCTCTATATCCCTCATCTCTCCCACTAGAATAACATCTGGGTCTTCTCTTAAGACTGCCCTTAGCGCATTTTGATAGCTTAAGCTGTCCTTGCCTATTTCCCTTTGGTTTATAATTGATTTATTATGCTTATGAAGGTACTCAATTGGATCCTCCAAGGTTACAATATGGGCTGCCCTTGTGTTGTTTATTTCGTTTATCATGGCAGCTAGAGATGTACTTTTTCCACTACCTGTAGGACCAGTAACCAGTACTAAACCCCTCTTTTTCTCAGTAAGCTCTCTTACCACTGAAGGTAGTCCAAGCTCATCTAAATATGGGATTTTTAGTCCTACTACTCTTATAGCTAATGCAGAGCTGTCTCTTTGTTTGAATATATTCACCCTAAAACGGCCTAAGCCTGCCACAGAATAGGAAGTATCAATTTCCCCTTTTTCATTGTATTCCTTATAAAGATCTCCTAAAATCTCTTTTGCATAATTCTCAGTTTCAACTTGTGAAAGCTTCAACTGATTTATGGGTTGAAGAACACCATTAACCCTTATTGTCGGTGGTATCCCCACTGTAAGATGAAGATCCGAAGCTTTTTCCTTTATTGTTAGTTCAAGTAGTTCTGTAAGTGATTTCACTAAAATATCCTCCCTTATTGTAATTTAACCAGATATCTATAGAATAAACTGCCTGGTAATGAACTCTTTTCTATATAAAACAATTTAAATATAAAGTCCATGCCGTGTTTTTTATAATATTTCCTATGTATTTCAGGAAATTTAGAATATTTTATGTTATATCCCAGTAATCCACGAGTTATCAACTCCTTGCATTTAAATTCTACACAATAATTAAAAATCCTTCTAATTTGTCCTTATTTTAAAAAATAAACGGCTTATAAAGCCGTTTATTTCTATTTATATCACATACTATCTACCAGCAGTATTGAGCTCCTTGTAAAGCTTTTTTAAGGCTCGCTTCTCAATTCTTGACACATAGGATCTTGAAATACAAAGCATTTTTGCGATTTCTCTCTGAGTTTTAGGCTTCCCATCTACAAGACCGTATCTCATCTCTATTACTGCCTTCTCTCTTCCTATAAGACAAGTATTAATCTTAGTATATAATTTCTTAATTTGAATTTTATTTTCTACAACCTCAATTATAGAATCCTCATCACTACTTAGCACATCCATCAGTGAGATTTCATTGCCTTCTTTGTCCACTCCAATTGGGTCTTGGAGATAAACCTCTCCTTTGGTCTTTTTATTATTTCTAATAAGCATTAATATTTCATTTTCAATGCATCTAGCAGCATAGGTAGCCAGACGAGTGCCCTTAGCTCTGTCAAAGGAATCTATTGCCTTTATTAAACCTACGGTACCTATGGATATCAAGTCATCCACATCTTTTCCCGGATAAGAATACTT
Organism: Clostridium sp. UBA701; assembly: GCA_002298125.1. Classification (GTDB taxonomy): domain Bacteria; phylum Bacillota; class Clostridia; order Clostridiales; family Clostridiaceae; genus UBA701. The sequence goes on from DBMJ01000011.1 coordinate 179,165, forward strand.
TTTCACTATATGGGCCACTAACCTTAAATTTCTTTCCACCAGTATGCTCTTTGCTAGCAAATCGCCATCCTTGAAACGTTTCAAGTAATACTCCTCTTCCTTTTCATCGAGAGGCTGTGGAAATGAATTACCATTTGTAATATAGGCGGTCAAAAGCGCCATATTCCCCATCATATCCAACAAGCAGTTAACGAATAACACAGTTGTTCCTCCCAATAGTGCTTATAATATAATATGATGGTTTTTTTAATAAAGTGCATGTACACAATAGATTTTATTACGTGACTAGCTTACATTTTATAATAATGGAGTTATTTTCTGAACCACCTCTTTAAATACAGGTGCCACATAGGTTCCAGCCATTTGCTTGTTTTCTAGTCCAGGTATAAATACTACCATGGAATAATATTTTTCACCTTTTTTGAAGAAGCCTAAGAACCATCCATCATTATACTGTTTATTTCCCTCTATTCTCTCTGCAGTGCCAGTCTTACCTCCTACCTCAATACCTAGAATTTTAGCAGAGGTCCCTGTACCTTCTTCTACTGCCTGTATAAGCTCCGTCTTAATTTGTTCAGCGGTGTCTGTACTTATTACTCTTACTGCTTCTTTTGACGGAACATATACTTTATCCCCCTGTTCATTAACATATCCCTCTAATATACTTGGTTTAACTGAAACTCCTCCATTTATAACTGAACTCATTATCCTTAGGGCCTCTAGAGGTGTTATGTACATCTTTTGACCGATGGATAGTGAGTTTGTGTGACCTTGCTCGTAAAAGCCTTGTACTTCAGCATCTAAATTAAGCACTTTATCATAAATACCCTCCACCACAGCTTTATCTATAAATTCATTTTCCCCAATGGCATTACCTGCCTTGGCAAAGGTTACATTACAGGACTTTGATAATGCATCTTGGAAGGAAATATTGCCGTGAACATGGGAACATGTTAAAGGTATTTTCCCATCGCAATAGAAAATATCCTCTGGCTTTATAAGCCCTTTTTCATAAGCAGTCTCTGCCACAACTATTTTAAATATTGAACCAGGTGGATAGGGTATATCTCTTCCTGCACCAATTAACACATTGGGCTGTCGTCCGTCCTTAAGTGCAAAGCCTCGAAGCTTTCCTGTACTTCCCTCCATCAGAGCAACACCAATCTGTGCATATTTTTCATATTTTTTATCCTTTAACACCTCTCTTATGGCACTTTGAACCTTATAATCTAAAGTGAGCATGACATTTAAATCCTTAGGATTACTTTTTCTTTCCTTTGGAGTAATGCAGCCATTAATGCTTTTATCGAAGCTTAGTAAGCTAGAAGTATTATTTTTAGTTCTCTGGTATATGGCATATTCAAGGGACTTTAAGGATTTTGGTTCTCCAGTAGAGCTTTTACTAGTAGAGGTTATCATATTCTCTATTTCATAGATGTTATACCTGTCTACTTTATCATAGACATAGCCGTAAACTCCCTTTAAGTTGCTAATTGCCAATATTTTATTGTAGGTTTCAGAGTCTACATCATAGTAATATCTATCCTCCTCCTGAGAATAAGATTCTGTTGGGAGATTAAAATTACCATTATACTGTTTTAGAGCAGCCTCTAAGGCACGGAGATTTTTCTGCTCCATTACCTTGTAAAATCTTCTATATATCTGCGGTTCAATGACTATTTTATACTCCTTTTTATAGGACAATAGCTCCTTACCATTGCAATCTAAAAGTCTATATTTTAATTCACCATTACTTTCTCTTAATTCATATTGTGCTTCTGCCATAGTTTTATAGCTGTCTCCTGAGAGAATCTGAATATCTAAAAGCTTAAATAAGACAATATATAAGAATAAGCCTAGTAAGAATATATAAAGAGCAAAGAGCCTCTTTGCACTAATCTTCATCAATAAAAAACGCCTCCTTTAGCTAGATTCTAGACTAAATTCAGGCGTTTTATTCTAACATGTTTATTTTTGTATTATCTGCTTGATATTAGCTACTATAAGATCAATGGCTACCTTATTGTGTCCTCCTTCTGGTACTATGATATCTGCATATCGCTTCGTTGGTTCAATGAACTGCATATGCATGGGTCTTACTACGTTTAAGTATTGATTGATGACAGAGTCTACAGTTCTTCCTCTCTCATTGATATCTCGTACTAGACGTCTTATTATTCTAACATCAGCATCTGTATCTACATATATTTTTATATCCAGCAGATTTCTTATATCAAGCTCTTGAAGTATTAAAATGCCCTCCAAAATTATGATATCTCTTGGCTCAACTCTTACAGTTTCCTTTTTTCTGTTATGAATTTCAAAGTCGTACATGGGTTTTTCAATTGCTTGTCCTGACAATAATTTCTTTAAGTGCTCCACCAAGAGAGGAGTGTCAAAGGCATCTGGGTGATCATAATTGGTCTTAGTCCTCTCTTCAAAGGAGAGATTACTTTGGTCCTTATAATAGGAATCCTGCTCAATCATTGCTATGCATTCATCACTAAATTTTGTGTATATCTCCTTAGATATGGTACTTTTCCCGGAACCTGTACCACCTGTTATTCCTATTAAAATTGGCCTTTTCATCATTTAACCTCCTTAGCTTTTATAAGCATATCCTCTTTCTTTAAGGGCTTTGTACAGCTTATACTAAATATCATCTGTGCTGATGGAGCTACCTCAATTTTATCATTTTCTTCATTTCTCATATCTTTTAAAGCAACTGAAAAGGGTTCCCCTGAAGGAGAGAGCACTTCTGCAATATCTCCTTCAAAGACTCTATTTCGTTGTTCAATAATTGCCCTTTGTGCTTTTAAATCATATTCTTTAACTACACCTACGATATCATAATCTCTTATATAAGAGGAATTTTCGTAATACTGCTTAGCGTTCCCAGGAAAATAGAAGCCTGTAGAATAATGTCTATGGCTTACCCAATTTACATAATCCATCCACTTAGGATTAAATTTATAATCTTCACTATCAGCAAGGTAGGAATCAATGGCCTCCCTATAAGCCTTAACTACTGCAGCAACGTAGAAGGAGCTTTTCATTCTACCTTCTATCTTAAAGGATTTTATACCCGAATTAATTAGCTCAGGAATGTACTCAATCATACATAAATCCTTGGAATTCATGATATAGGTTCCTTTATCATCTTCCATTACAGGGAAATACTCTCCTGGTCGCTTTTCCTCAACTAGGTAATATTTATATCTACAGGGCTGTGCACAGGCTCCTCTATTAGAGTCACGACCAGTCATATAATTAGATAGTAAGCATCTTCCAGAATAAGACATGCACATAGCCCCGTGTACAAAGGCCTCTAGCTCACAGCTCTCTGGCAGCCTCTTTCTAAACTCACCTATCTCTTTAAGGGAAAGCTCTCTTGCTAGTACAATTCTCTTTACTCCATTTTTATGCCAAAATTCTGCAGATTTCCAATTAACATTATTTGCCTGAGTGCTAAGGTGAAGTTCTAGCTCAGGTACAGTTTGCCTTACTACCTCAATTATTCCTGGGTCTGAAACAATAGCAGCATCTATGCCAATTTCATATATTTCCCTAACATATTCCTCAAGGCCAACAAGATCCTCATTATGTGGAAATACATTAAGAGTAAGGAATACCTTTTTACCTCTCTCATGGGCATATTCAATACCTTCCTTTAGTTCTTCTAAAGAAAAATTGTCTGAAAAAGCCCTTAAATTTAACTTGCTGCCGCCTACATATACCGCATCTGCACCATAGTTTATGGCAGTTTTTAGCTTTTCTAAATTACCACCTGGTGCAAGTAATTCAACGCTATTCACACTAATTCCTCCTTGTGGTTACTGCAATGCCGTCACCCATGGGAATTACAGTAGTTATAAGATGTTCATCCTTTGAAACTAAATCTAAATACTTTTTCATACGTTTTACTATGGTGATCTTTCTCCTTAGGAGAAGCTCCTTTGAAGCCACCATGCCTCTAAATAATACGTTATCAGCTACAATAATTCCTTCCTTAGACAGTACCCTGAGAAGATGGGGAAGAAGATGATTATAGTGTCCCTTCCCTGCATCTAAGAAAATGAAATCATAGCTACCCTGCAGCCCTTCCATTAATTCAAGACAGTCTCCTTCTAGTATTTCAATACTATCCTCAAAGCCATACTTTTTAAAGTTTTCACACGCAAGCTTCACCATTACAGGATCTCTCTCCATGGTGATAATATGGCTATCAGGTGAACATTCTTTCATAAGCATAGCAGAATAGCCAATAGCCGTCCCAAGTTCTAAAATCCTCGCTGGTTTCTTTATTGTAACCATCACCTCTAAGAACTTAGCTACTTCCTTCTGAACTATTGGCACAGAATTACTATGAGCATATTCCTCAAGCTCACCAAGTACTCCTTCTCTATCTGAAATAAGAGATTTTATATAGCTTTCCATGTAATCATATGTTATTGCACTCATTGAGACCTCCTGAAGGTTACTAATGCTTAATTTCCTTGAGTTTTTTCCTTCACTTTAAGAAATTCATTATAATCGTTAGTAAAAAAGTGGGTACCATTGTTGTAGGAAACAAAATATAGATAATTAGTTGATTCCGGCACTAGTGCTGCATAAAGACAATCTCTTCCTGGAGAACATATTGGCCCTGCTGGCAAACCTGCTACCTTATAGGTATTATAAGGCGACTCTATCTGAAGATCCTTATCATAAAGCTTTGGTTTGTATTGATTCATGGCATAAAGTACCGTAGCACAAGATTGAAGCTTCATCTGTTTGTTTATCCTGTTATAGAAAACTGATGCAGCCTTCCCTCTCTCAGAGGGTGACTCAATTTCCTTTTCAACTATGGACGCCATAGTAACAAGTTTATCTACATCTTCAACATTAATAGTTTTATTTGCCTTTTTTTCTATCTTTTTTAATTCTGTCTCAAACTGCTTTAGCATAATTGCAATTACTTCTTCACCTTTCATATCCTTATGAAGCTCATAGGTTTCTGGAAAAAGGTATCCTTCTAAAGCATATCTTCTGTTACTGTCTGCTTTAATGTAATTGGGGATTTTATAGGTCTTAACTGAAGCAATAAAATCATCTTTCTTTACAATTCCACTTTTGTCCAATAAGGCGGCAATTTCTTCGATATTACAGCCCTCAGGTATAGTAACCTTTACATTACTTTCGTCATTAGAGCCTGTATTTAATATATTAACAAGCTCCTCAGTGGTATTAGATTTATTGAACCTATACCCACCAGGCTTAATTTCTGTCTTTAACCCCTTAACCTTTATATATAGCTTCACCAAATTTTTGCTGCGAATTAATCCTTCATTATCCATGCGATTTAAAACTGTACTGATGGATTCTCCTTCATTTACCTTAAAGCTGGTAACATCCTTAGTAAAAGGCCTTTTTGCAAAGCTCATAGATATCCATAAAGCTCCGCCTAAAAGTATCACAATAAGAAGTGCAATTAAACCCTTTTTTTTCATGGTCCCCATCTCCTAATTCTACTTACTCTTATTTGCCTTCTTTCTCATTTCAGTGTTTAGTAGCCTCTTTCTCATCCTAATGCTCTTTGGTGTAACTTCCACCAGCTCATCTGAAGCTATAAACTCCAAGCACTGTTCTAGTGTCATTTTTCTTGGTGGTGTTAGTCTTAAGGCATCATCAGAGCCTGATGCTCTAGTATTTGATAAATGCTTTCTTTTGCACACATTTATTTCGATGTCCTCAGCTCTGGCACTTTCTCCTACTATCATACCTTCATATACCCCAATGCCAGGTTCTACAAATAATATTCCTCTCTCCTGTGCATTGTATAATCCATAGGTAATGGCTTCTCCACCCTCAAAGGCTACAATGGAACCACGGCTCCTCTCAGGTATTTCTCCCTTATATTTGTCATAGCCCTCTAATATATGGTTCATTATACCATTTCCCTTGGTATCAGTCATAAATTCATTTCTAAAGCCTATGAGTCCTCTAGCTGGTATAATAAATTCCAAACGAGTATAACCATTTATGGCAGAGGTCATATTCACCATCTCAGCCTTTCTTGGCCCAAGTTTTTCCATAACAACCCCCATAAAATCCTCAGGAACATCAATGGTCAAGTATTCCATAGGCTCAAGGAGCTGCCCATTTTCCTCCTTATAGATAACCATAGGCTTTGAAACTTGGAATTCGTAACCCTCTCTTCTCATGGTTTCGATTAGTATGGATAGATGAAGTTCTCCTCTTCCACTTACCTTAAAGCTATCTGCACTATCTGTTTCCTCTACTCTTAAGCTAACATTGGTCTCTAGCTCCTTGAAAAGTCTATCTCTAAGATGTCTAGAGGTTACATATTCACCTTCTCTGCCTGCAAAAGGAGAGTTGTTTACTATAAAATTCATACTTAAGGTTGGTTCATCAATATTTACAAAGGGAAGAGCCTCTGGCTCCTCTGAGCTTGAAATGGTTTCCCCTATATTAATATCTGGTATACCAGCTACAGCCACTATATCTCCAAGTTTCGCTTCCTCAGTCTCTACCCTCTTTAAGCCTTGGTAAATATACAATGATGAAATTTTCACATTTTCAATTTTACCATCTCTTCTTATCAGTGCTGCATTTTGGTTTCTTTTAATTACTCCTCTTTCTATCTTACCTATGGCTATCTTGCCTACATATTCATTTGAATCTAAGGTAGTAACCAGCATTTGAAGAGGCTTATCAACATAGCCTATAGGAGCCTTAACTCTCTTTATTATAGTCTCGAATAGAGGAGTCATATCCTCTGACTGATCCTCCACGTCAAGCTTAGCTATTCCTTCCTTTGCAGAGCAATAAACTATGGGGAAATCTAATTGCTCATCATTTGCTCCAAGCTCCACAAAGAGGTCAAAAACCTCGTCAATAACCTCAATTGGTCTTGCATCTGGTCTATCTATCTTATTAATTACAACAATAGAATTTAAATTTAACTCCAATGCTTTTTTTAGCACAAACTTTGTCTGTGGCATGGTGCCCTCAAAAGCGTCTACTACCAGCAAAACACTGTCTACCATTTTTAAAACACGTTCTACTTCACCTCCAAAGTCTGCATGACCTGGAGTATCCACGATGTTTATTTTGGTTCCGTTATAATTAACAGAGGTGTTTTTAGAAAGTATAGTTATACCTCTTTCCCTCTCTAAATCATTTGAATCCATAACTCTTTCCTGAACTTTTTCATTCTTTCTAAATACATTGCTTCCTCTCAGCATTGCGTCAACTAGGGTAGTCTTGCCATGATCAACGTGAGCGATAATTGCAATATTTCTTATGTCGTTTCTAGTGAATAATTCCATCAATATACTTCCTTCCGTCTTCATCCAAAGTGAAAAACTTTTAATAATGTTGTTATTATACTCAAAAAAATTGGATACTATATAGTATCCAATTTAATTACCATACTTAATTATAATTTTATGGTCTTTAAAAGTCAACTTAACTCATATTATAGAGCAGAATCAATACCTACTGCATCATTTAGTATTTTCATGATGTCTTCCCATACTATAGCGAACCGTGCTTCTGCCTGAAGGTATTTGTTCACATCAGCGTTAATTGATATTACTGCAGCAAGATCTCTAATCTTCTTATCTGTGTCTTCACTGATCTTGCCAGTACTTACTTGCTCATTATAGGCTTCAAATTGAAGCCTTCTAAAGTCCTCGATCATCTTTTTAGCAATATCACTATTTTTAACGGTTTCCGTGGCATTTTTATACTCCTTGACTTCTTCACAATCCTTTAACGCCTTAGCAAGGTTATGAGCACCATCGTAGATATTCATATCATTCCACCCCCAATATTATATTTCCATGATTATTGGTAAAATCATAGGTTTTCTCTTAGTTCTCTCATAGAGGAAAAGTCTAAGTGAATCCTTAATATTAGATTTTATGCTAGCCCATTCAGTAATATGCTTTTCTTCACATTGCTTTAAGACTTCCTTAACCACTACTCTGGCTTCTTCCATAAGATCCTCAGATTCTCTAACATACACAAAGCCTCGAGATATTATATCTGGTCCGGCAATTACACTGCCACTCTCCTTGCCAATGGTTACAACCACAGTCAAGATACCGTCTTGTGAAAGGTGTTTTCGATCTCTTAAAACTATGTTACCAACGTCTCCTACACCTAAGCCATCCACAAATACCTGGCCTGAAACCACAGTGCCATTTTTCTTTATGGAGTCACGAGCTACCTCAATAACTTCTCCATTATCAGCAATAACAACTCTGTTTTCTGCTAATCCAAGTTTTACTGCCAACTCCCCATGCTGCTTTAAATGTCTATATTCCCCATGCACAGGCATGAAAAATTTAGGTCTTACTAAGGTATGCATAAGCTTAAGCTCCTCCTGGCATGCATGTCCTGAAACGTGCACATCTGCCAAGGCTTCGTAGATTACTTCTGCACCCTGCTTAAATAGCTGGTTAATTACTCTAGATACTAGCTTTTCATTTCCAGGAATAGGGGTTGCAGATATAATTACCATATCTCCAGGACTAATTGTAACCTTCTTATGCTCCTGTGCTGCCATTCTTGAAAGAGCAGACATAGGCTCACCCTGACTTCCAGTGGTGATGATTACAATTTTGTCACCAGGATATTTGTTTATCTGATCGATATTAATAAGCGTGTCCTTCTCTACATTGAGATATCCCTGCTCAATAGCTACTGCCACAATGTTTTCCATACTTCTACCTGAAACCGCTACCTTTCTTCCAAACTTGGAAGCTGCAGTAACAATTTGTTGAATTCTATGAATATTTGAAGCAAATGTAGCCACTATAATTCTTGAGCGAGCTGTGCCAAATATCTTTTCAAAGGTCTCACCTACAGTACTTTCTGACATGGTATAACCCGGTCTCTCAACATTTGTACTGTCAGCTAGCATAAGCAGTACTCCCCTTTTGCCAAGCTCAGCAAAACGTGCTAAATCTCCGACAGCACCATCTATAGGTGTGTAATCAATCTTGAAGTCTCCAGTGTGCAGTACTACTCCTAAAGGCGTATGTATCGCAATGGCTACAGAATCTGCAATGCTGTGATTGGTCTTAATAAATTCCACGGATACATTCTCTAGCTTAACAACATCCTTAGGCTTTACAACCTTTAATTCCACAGTGCTTAATAGACCATGCTCCTTTAGCTTGGTTTCAACTATAGCTAGTGTTAAACGTGTTCCAAATACAGGTACATTTAGTTGCTTTAACACATAGGGTAAAGCTCCAATATGATCCTCATGACCATGGGTGAGAAAAATACCCTTTACTCTTTCTGCATTTTTAATCAAGTAAGTAACATCTGGAATGACTATATCTATTCCGAACATTTCCTCATCTGGAAACTTTAAGCCGCAATCAATAACAACTATGTCATTTTTATACTCAATAGCTGTTAAATTCTTACCTATTTCGTTAATTCCTCCTAGAGGAATTACTCTAATTTTTTCTTTTTCTTTTTTCATAGCTACCCTCCTTTATGCTTTTTTATGATTACAATCACTGCATATTCCGTAGAATTTAACGCTGTGATCTTTAACCTCAAAGTCATATTTATTTTCAATGGTTTTCTCCAACTCTTCTAGTAAATCTCCCTGTACCTCTAATACCTTCCCGCAAGCTTTACAGATGAGATGGTGATGATGATGATTCTCATCTTCATGTACTAATTCATATCTATTGCAACCATCATTCAAATCTAATTTACATAAAATACCCATTTCCTCTAATAGCTGTACCGTCCTATAAACCGTAGCCAGCCCAATTTCTGGACACTCTCTCTTCACAAGATCGTACAACTCCTCAGTGGTAAGGTGACTTCCCTCATTTTCAACTATGATATCAACTATGGCTCTTCTTTGTGGAGTTAATTTATATCCCTTTTCTTTTAAGCTATTCTTAACTTTTGTGATTTCTTCTCTTGATAACGAACTCACATAAATTCCTCATTTCTAACTATTTTAAAAAATTGGGACAAAATTATTCCCACTTTTATCTTAGTTTAATACTAAAATAAACCAATGTCAATTGATAATCAATTATATTTAGTTGTGAAAATAGAGCTATGTTACACATAGCTCATATAAACTAGTGTATATCTTCATTTAAAAACAGTGTCTCATAGGCTTCAGATACCATTTCAAACTCATCCTCATCATCAATAGTAACAAGTATATCTTCTCCACTTTCATCCTTTTCTATTCTCAAGGCCACTGCATCTACTTCGCCTTCTGCGTCTACTGGTACTACAATTACATATTCTTTTTCTTCTATATCCAGCTTAGTTATGACCTCAAATTCTGTTTCTACACCTTCTTCATCTGTAAGTACAATATTCATTACTTCGTTTTCCATAAAAATCTCCCTTCTTTTTTGTATATATTATTATTATTTCTTAGTTATTGAAAGATTATCTAAATACCCCTGCAAAATATATGTAGCAGCCACCTTATCAACTAGCTTTTTTCTCTTTGCTCTAGACAAATCCGCCTCTAGCATAGCTCGATGGGCAGCTACAGTGGTAAGTCTCTCATCCCAATATATAATGGGAATATCTATATTATCTTTAATTTTGCCACAAAAATTCATTACTTTTTCACCTTGAGGACCAATGGTTCCATTCATATTCTTAGGTAATCCCACCACTAGAGATTCCACTTGATATTTATCACATAGGGCTTTTAACTCTTCTATATCCTTTTTAATAGAAATCCTTTTAATTGTAGTAATGCCTTGAGCAGTGAATCCAAGAGGGTCACAAACTGCTATGCCTATTGTCTTATCTCCCAAGTCCAATCCCATTATTCTCATACTCTAGTTCCTTCTTTCCTATGTAGTTAAAAATCCTCTGAAATTTAATAGTTAAAATAAAAATGCCCGTAGGCATTTTTATTTTATACCAAGATAGGATTTTAATACTTCCTCCAATATCTCATCTCTCTCTAGCTTTCGTACCAATGCTCTAGCACCATTATAGTTAGTAATATATGTAGGATCACCAGAAATCAGATACCCAACCAGCTGATTAACAGGATTGTAGCCTTTCTTCATCAAGGAATTATAAACTTCAGTTAAGATGGCTTTTGTTACTTCTTTTTTATCCTTTGAGAAATCGAATTGAAGGGTATTATCATTAATATTAAGTTCCTTATCCATCTTACTCATCACTCCTCAGTATCATTATCTTAATTATATTACACAATGATAAAAAAGTATACTATTTTACTAAATCTTCCACTACTTCTTTTGATTTTTCAATAGCTTCACTTAACTTTTCAGGAAGTTTGCCTCCAGCCTGAGCCATGTCTGGTCTTCCACCACCTCCGCCACCTGCTATAGCAGCTACTTCTTTGATAAGCCTTCCACAGTGGAATCCTCTTTTTATAGGCTCTGGCGTACTCATTGCAACAAACTGAACCTTGTCGCTTACTGAGCTACCCAATAGAACTATGCCCTCTCCAAGCTTTCCTCTCAGCTTTTCAGCCAGATTTCTAAGGGTCTCTCCTTCTATGTTATTTAGAGTTCCTGCTAAGAATTTTATCCCCTTAATATCGATGACATTATCTAAGAGGCTATCTTCCTCACCCTTGGCAAGCTGTGTCTTTAAACTTGCAATTTCCTTATCTCTTTCTTTAAGCTCTGCCATATTTGCTTGAAGCTTTTGCACTATATCCCTTTCACCACATTTTAAAGTAGTGGCTATATTTTCAATTATCTCTTCCTTTTCTTCTATGGTCCTTAGAGCTCCAAAGCCAGTCACAGCCTCAATTCTTCTTACGCCTGCTGCCACACCGTATTCTGCCTTTATCTTAAAGAGTCCTATTTCACCAGAGTTTTCTACATGGGTTCCTCCGCATAATTCCTTACTGAAATTACCTACAGAAACTACTCTTACATCCTCTTTGTATTTTTCACCAAAAAGTGCCACTGCTCCGCTTTCCTTTGCCTCTTTTAAAGACATTATATTGGTATCTACCTTAAGTGCACTCATTATAACACTATTTACATTTTCCTGTACTCTTCTAAGCTCTTCTTTTGTCATAGCTGTAAAGTGGGTAAAGTCGAATCTTAAGCTCTTATCATCTACATAGGACCCAGCCTGATGTACATGATTGCCCAGCACCTCAACTAATGCACTATGAAGTATGTGTGTGGCTGTATGGTTACGTCTAATATCCATTCTCCTATTATGACCAACTACAAGAGTTACCTTGTCTCCAGCTTGAAGGCTTCCACTTATTACTTTAACTACATGAAATATCTTACCGGAAATATTCTTTCTGCAGTCTAGTACCTCTGCCTCAAAATTGTCATTTCTTATGGTTCCGGTGTCACCTACCTGACCTCCCATTTCAGCATAAAATGGGGTTACATCAGTGATAATTGCTGCCCTATCTCCTTCTGCAAGACTATTTACAAAGCTTTCATTCATTATTATTACTTCCACTTTTCCTTCTGCCTTGAGCTTATCATAGCCTCTAAATTCAGTATTTATATCCTGTGAAACCTTATTTAGTATGGTATTTTCACTGCCCATATAATTGGTTTCTTCTCTAGCTGCTCTAGCTGTTTCTCTCTGATGCTGCATCTCTTTCTTAAAGCCTTCCATATCAAGCTCAATGCCCTTTTCCTTCAATATCTCTTCTGTAAGCTCAAGAGGGAACCCATAGGTATCATAGAGTCTAAAGGTCTTGTCTCCTGTAATGAGCTTTTCACCCTTTTCCTCTAACTCTTTGATATAGCTATTTAGCACTTCTATGCCAGAATCTATAGTCTCTTCAAATCTTTCTTCCTCAAGTTTAATAACCTTCTCTATATACTGCTGCTTTTCTACAAGCTCGCCATAGTTTTTTCCAAAGTTCTCTATTACCACAGAGGTCAAGCTATGCAAAAATGGCTTATGAAGGCCTAGTAGTCTACCATGTCTTGCTGCTCTTCTAAGTAGACGTCTTAGCACATAGCCTCTTCCTTCATTAGATGGTATTACACCATCACTTATTAGAAAGGTTATGCTCCTTATATGATCTGTTATGATTCTTAAAGAAACATCTGTGTTCTCATCTTCCTTAAAGCTCTTTCCACTATATTTTACAACTTCCTTCATTATATTTGACATTACATCTATTTCAAAAATGCTGTTGACACCCTGCATTATTGTAGCAATTCTCTCAAGCCCCATGCCTGTATCTATATTAGGATTCTTTAGCAGCTTATATTCTCCATCCTCTGTTTTGTCAAACTGCGTAAATACCAAATTCCAAAATTCTATGATCCTATCCTCATCACTGGCCTTTTCGAACTCTTCAACACTGTTTATTGCACCAGAGCCTCTGTCAAAATGTATTTCTGAGCAAGGTCCACAGGGTCCTACTCCATGCTCCCAGAAATTATCCTTCTTCCCTAAAAAGAAGATACGGGACTTTTCAATATCAGTGTAATTTGACCAAATATCATAGGCTTCCTTATCCTCTTCATAAACTGTTACAAACAACTTATCCTTAGGAATTCCGAGCACCTCAGTTACAAACTCCCAGGACCATGGAATTATTTCCCTTTTAAAATAATCTCCAAAGGAAAAGTTGCCTAGCATTTCAAAAAAGGTTGCATGACGTGAGGTTTTACCCACATTGTCAATATCACCTGTCCTAATACATTTTTGACAGGTAGTAACCCTTTTGCTGGGTGGAACCTGTAAGCCTGTAAAATAAGGCTTAAGTGGAGCCATTCCAGCATTTATCAGCAAAAGACTATTGTCATTATGAGGCACTAGAGAAAAGCTTGGAATTCTAAGATGCTGCTTACCCTCAAAAAATTTCAAAAACGCTTCGCGAAGTTCGTTTACACCCATGTATTTCATTATAATTCCTCCCTCATAGATAATTTTATAAAAATAAAAGAACTCTCTCCCCAAAGGGACGAAAGCTCTATTCCGCGGTACCACCCTAATTACACAAAACAATATTTGTGTCACTTCATTAATATAGCTCCACAGCAGCTTCAGTATTCATTTTAAGAAGTTTGCACCAGCCACTTCCTCTCTGCGTAAAATGAAATATTTACTCCTCTGCATCATCACTGACTATAAAATATTTATAATATAGTATAGGAAATAAATAACTATTTGTCAATACCTTCTATAAAAAACTTAACAGACTTAACTGAAGTTTCTTAGAACATATAATAGTTAAGGTCTTCATATAGTATTTTGAGTGCTACCCCAATGGGTACTGCCAGCACCATTCCAAAAAAACCACCTATCTTCCCTCCTATAATTAACAGCAAAATGATGGTTAGAGGATGCATATCTACACTATCTCCAGTGATTTTAGGCGCTATAATGTCTCCTTCAATCTGCTGTATTATATAGAGGGCAATGGCTACATATAAGGCCTTTTGGGGTGAAATTATAAGTGCTAGTAAAACTGCAGGAATGGCCCCAAATATTGGTCCAAAGTAGGGTATTATGTTTAATACACCATTAAAAATAGAAAGCACTAGTGGATAATCCACCTTAAAAAATATTAGGATAAAAAAGGTTAACAGCGCAATAAGAAAGCAGAGAAAAAATTGACTTACTATGTATTTTCCCAGCATTTTGTCAATATCCCTCAATATCTTTTTTATAATCACTCTAGAATCCACTGGAAAAATAATGAGCAGCCTATTCCCTAGGTTATCTCCTTCACTTAAAAAGTAATAGACAACTATAGGAATGATTGCCAGGGTGAGAAGGCTGCCACCTAAGTTTATAACCATCTCCAGCATACGGTTAAAAAATCCCATAATATATCCTTCTCCCTTAGCGTAGATAATATCCATAAAGGTATAGAAGGTCTTATTGTTAGCCAGAAGTCGTATTTTTTCATATAGACTAATAATCTTGTTTTGAAGCTCTACTATGGAATTTTTTACTGTGATACTTTCCTTAAACAAGGTGGGGATAATGAAGGCTACTAGGGCTACCAGCAGCAATACCAGTGCAAGTAGCAGTATTATAGAGGAGTATTTCTTGCTTAGCCCCTTTGAAACAAGATAGCGCTGCAGTGGCTTTAAGGTGTAGGAGATAATAAAAGACACTGTAAGGACACCTACCAGCTCCCTTACAATACTGCTGTAAATTAGAGATATTATTATTACTAAAGGAATAGAAGTAAGCAGTAGATATTTTATGGCTTTATTAAAGCGCTCTCTATCTCTACACTTCATTGCAGTTCACTTCCCTGCTTATCCTATGGGCGGTGGTGGCAAGCTGTATATGTTCCTTACCATAAAATAAAATACTGTGTTCTCCCAGCAACAATTTATTCATCAAAAGGATTTTCTTTCCTTCTAAATAATTTCTTATAAAGCCTGTAGACACTATAATGCCCTTAATCACAAAATCCTCATTGAAAATGACATCTTCAAATAATCCAAGTAGGGTTCCACTTGAATCAACTATGTCAATATTTATTATATCCTTTAAATTTAGAAGAAAATCTCTACTAAAGGACTTTATTATAATCTGAGAATTATAAGCTATTATATCTTCCTTTAAGACACTAATATCCTTTCTCCAAAGGCTGTAGCAGCAAATCCTAAAACCCATAACCTTACCACTGTGAAAATCTATAAGTAAGTCCTTCACAAAGCCTATTTTCTTGCCAGTAAGGTCTAGCACATCCATAAGTAAAAAATCTTTGCTTCTTAACATTCTATCTCCACCCACTGTTAGTTGATATCTTTATTTTTGACTAACAGCAGTAAAAATATAATGCTTTTTAGAAGGATTTACATACTTCTACAGTATGGAGTGAATAACTCCTCCTCCTACTATGAAATCCCCCTGATAGAAGACTACAGACTGGCCCTTTGTGATTGCACGCTGCTTTTCATCAAAGCTTACCTTTACCATATCTCCTTCAAGTGGCTCAATGGTGGCCCAGGCAGGGTGAGCTGAATATCTTATCTTAGCCTTAACTCTCATGGGTTTAGTGAGCTTTTCTATAAGCATAAAGTTTAAATCCTTTGCCACAAGCTCTGTCTTAAAGATATCCCTTTCCTCACCAATAACTACTTCATTAGTCAATGGATTAATATCTATTACAAAAACTGGAGTACCTAGTGCAAGGCCTAAACCTTTTCTTTGTCCAATAGTATAATAGACTATGCCCTTGTGTTTTCCAATTATATTTCCTGATTTATCTACAAAATTACCTGGTCTTACTCTCCCCGGAGCTGCCTTTTCTATATAAGAGCCATGGTTATTATCAGGCACAAAGCAGATTTCTTCACTATCTTTTTTATTGTGAACTAATAGTCCTATCTCCTTTGCCATGTTCCTTATTTCTTCCTTTGTATATTGAGCGCATGGCATAAGAGTATGTTCCATTTGATATTGTGTAAGATTGTAAAGAGCATAGGTCTGGTCCTTCTTGTCATCAAAGGCCTTCTTTAAGGTGTATCTATCCCCTACCTTTACTACCTCAGCATAATGCCCTGTAGCTACATATTGCGCCCCCAAGGCTCTTGCCTTTTGTAAAAAAAGGTCAAATTTAATATACCTGTTACACGCTATACATGGATTTGGAGTTCTTCCCTCCATATATTCATCTATAAAATAGTCAATTACCTTTTCCTTAAATTGACTTCTAAAATTCATTACATAAAAAGGAATTTCAAGTTTATCTGCCACTCTCCTGGCATCATTTACTGCAGATAGTGAGCAACAGCCACCTTCTTTTTCTGAATACTCAGCATCTTCCTGCCATACCTGCATGGTAACACCAATTACCTCGTAGCCCTGCTGCTTTAGTAAATATGCTGCCACTGAACTATCTACTCCACCACTCATTCCAAGTAGTACCTTTTCCTTCATGCCATATCACCCATTCCAATAGTAAATTTTTGTATAATAGCACACAATCCTGAGTAGTATTAGCTACCCAGGATTGAAAATTTCTTATTCACCGTGTACCTCAGCGTGAATGTCAGGGTGTTCTTCATAATCCCAAGGCTGTAGGCCTTGAGAAACCCTATAATCGTTTATAGCCTTATGAATAGCCTCCTCTGCTAATACTGAGCAGTGCATTTTTACAGGAGGTAAACCATCTAAAGCCTCTGCAACTGCTTTATTTGTAAGCTGCCATGCTTCCTCTAGGGATTTCCCCTTTATTAATTCAGTTGCCATGCTTGATGAGGCGATAGCTGAACCACATCCAAAGGTTTTAAATTTTACATCAGAGATAATATTATCCTCAACCTTAAGGTATATTTTCATAATATCTCCACATTTTGGATTTCCCACTTCTCCAATACCATTTGCATCTTCAATTTCTCCAACATTTCTAGGATTTCTAAAATGCTCCATTACTTTTTCGCTATACATAATTATTGTTCCCCTTTCTTCACAAAATCATCCCACAGTGGTGACATACTTCTAAGTCTATCAATTATTCCTGGAATAACCTTCAAGGCATAATCTACTTCTTCTTCTGTGGTTCCATCACCTAAGCTAAGTCTTAAGGAGCCATGAGCTATCTCGTGTGGTAAACCAATTGCAAGAAGTACATGAGAAGGATCTAGTGATCCAGAGGTACAGGCACTTCCGCTGGAGCCGCATATGCCCTCCATGTCGAGCATTAAAAGTATAGATTCACCTTCGATAAATCTAAAACAAACATTAACATTGCCTGGTAATCTATCATTATCTCTTGGTCCATTAAGTCTTGTATATGGTATCTTAAGCAGTCCATCTATTAGCTTATCTCTTAAGGCTGTAAGTTTTTTGTTATGAGCTTCCAAGTTGTTAACAGCAAGCTCAATGGCTTTTCCCAAACCAACAATACCAGCCACATTTTCTGTGCCAGCCCTTCTTGCTCTTTCCTGTCCTCCTCCGTGAATAAGGTTGTCTATTCTTATTCCCTTTCTTACATAAAGAGCACCCACTCCTTTAGGTCCATATATTTTATGGGCAGCCAAGGAGAGTAAATCTATATTCATTGCCTTAACATCTATATTAATATTGCCCACTGCCTGAACTGCATCAGTGTGAAAGAAAACCTTTTTCTCTCTGCAAATTTTACCTATCTCTGCTATAGGCTGAATTGTTCCAATTTCATTATTAGCAAACATTATTGATACTAATATGGTCTTGTCTGTAATGGCATTTTTAACATCTTCTGCCTTTACCTTACCCTCTTCATCCACTGGCAAATAGGTTACTTCAAAGCCATTTTTCTCTAAGTACTGACAGGTATGCAATAGAGCGTGATGTTCTATTGTGGAGGTTATAATGTGATTGCCTCTATGTCTATTTGCAAAGGCTACACCCTTTAGTGCCCAGTTATCAGCCTCAGAACCTCCTCCAGTAAAGTAAATTTCATCTCTTTCTGCATTTAGGGCATTTGCCACCTTAAGACGCGCATCGTCAATGGCTTTTTTTGTATCTCTTGAAATTGAATATATAGAGGAAGGGTTACCGAAATGCTCTGTAAAATAGGGCAACATGGCTTCAACTACCTCCGGCTTTGTATATGTGGTAGCAGCATAATCCATATAGACTGGCTTATTCATCTATATCCTCTCCTTTTCTTCCTGACAACATATTTTTATAATCTAACACCATATCCTCCAGTGTTGTAGATTGTAAAACCTCATCCATACTGTTTTTAATTCTTTCCCACAAAAGTCTTGTGGCACAATTTTGTATATTAGAGCAGCTTCCCTCTTCTAGACAATCAGATATTTCTATAGGACCCTCAAGCACATACATAATCTCCGCCACAGTAATGTCCTTAGGAGGCCTATTTAATACGTAACCTCCCTGGGCACCGCGAATACTCTTTATTAACTTTGATTTTCTAAGCACAGCAAAAAGCTGTTCCAGATAATTTTCAGAAATATTCTGTCTTTTGGAAATACTGCTTATTGGTACTGGCTCTTCTCCATAGTGAATAGCCAAATCTACCATAGCTTTTACTCCGTAACGACCCTTAGTAGACAGCTTCACTTCATCACTCCCTTATAGTTGAGTGTTTTACTATGATTTAATATTAGCAAACCCGAGTAAACTTGTCAACTATGATTTACTCTTCCTTATAATATATTTTTTTACCCATTTCTGGTGGAAAATATTCTTGCTCAACAATATGTCCTTCATAGTCATGAGGATATTTATAACCTATATGTCCAAGCTCCTTAGCACCACTATAGTGTGTATCTCTTAAATGCACAGGTACTCTATATTGATATTTTTTCGCATCCTCAAAGGCTCCATCCACTGCTAGCAAAACATTATTTGACTTTGGTGCTTTTGAAAGATAAATAATAGTCTGAGCTATTGGCAGCCTAGCCTCTGGCATACCCACAGTCATCAGTGCATTCCAGGCCGCCATTGCCATAACCATAGCTATAGGGTCTGCCATACCAATGTCCTCTGAAGCGTGCACTATTAATCGCCTTACTATAAACTTTGGATCCTCTCCTCCCACTATCATTCTTCCAAAATAATAAAGTGCAGCATCTGCATCAGAGCCCCTTATGCTTTTAATGAAGGCAGAGATTATATCATAGTGATTATCTCCAGTTTTATCGTAGCTTACTGCAGTCTTTTGCATAGATTCTTCTACTAAATTTTTGTTTAGTGCTATATAGCCTTCTCTATCTTTATCAGCGGACAGCACAGCTAATTCAAGTGCATTAATGGCGGCTCTAGCATCTCCACCTGATAATTCTGCTATTAGCTTAAGTGCATTCTCCTCCACTCTTATTTTAATTTTACCATAGCCTCTTTCGCTATCACTTAAAATAGAATTTAAAAGCTCTACAATATCCTCTGTAGTTAAAGCCTTTAGCTCAAATATCTTTGTTCTGCTAAGCAGTGCCCCGCTTAGATCAAAGTAAGGATTTTCTGTAGTGGCTCCAATTAAAGTAAAAAAGCCCTTCTCTAGTCCATCTAATAATGCATCCTGCTGTGCACCCCTCTTTAAAGAGTGGATTTCATCCATAAAGAAGATGGTCTTTTTATTGTATAGCTTTAAGGACTCCTCAGCCTTATTTATGTATTCCCTTATTTCCTTAACACCCAGGGTAGTGGCATTGAGCCTTATGAATTGGCTCTTGGTCTCACAGGAAATTATATATGCTAAAGTGGTTTTTCCCACTCCTGGAGGTCCATAAAATATAACTGAGACCATATTATCTCTCTCAATTAACCTTCTAAGTAATTTATCTCCTCCAATTATATGCTTTTGCCCAAAAAACTCCTTTAAGCTCCTCGGTCTCATTCGCTCCGCCAAAGGCTTAATAGAAGGATTATTCTCCATTGCCAATGTAAATAAGTCCAAAATATCACCTGCTTCTTTAGATTATTCTTTAGGAAAACGGAAATGCCCAGTTATACTTGGCATCCACCATTCTAAGGCATCCTCCTCCTTAGGATATGGTCCTCCATTATGAATTATATAAGGAACTCCGTCTTTTCTTCGTTTATCAGATATGATTACCACGTGTTCAGGCTGGCCAAAGGTTACTATATCCCCACCCTGCCACTGTTTTAGGTTGTTGACATCCCCAGGCTTTAACATCAAGGTAAGACTAACACCAAAGCGTTTAAAAAATACGAATTGGTTTTTTACTCTTCTAAAATCTATATTAGGATCTGGTTTTCCATTTACAGCAGGATATAGCTCTTTATTGTTCTTTATATCCTCATCCATCATATCTTTTAATTTATAGCCTGCATCCTGAAATGCTCTCCAGACTACATCCGTGCAAACTCCTTCATTGAAAGGAGGATATCCACCATCATAATATACACTGGTATAAAGTGGTTTTCTCTTAACTTCATTTCTGGCACCTTCCACTATATCTTCAAGGTCTAATATTCCATCTCCATCCTTATCAGAGGGAATAATCACCTTTGGAACCTGCACTGATTTAGTAAATATTTTCTTAACGCCATACCCTTTTCCAAAAACAATTAAAAATACCCCAGAAATAATAGCTAAAGCCACAAAAATAAAGATTAATCTAACCCCTTTGTTCATATCCATATCCCCTTAATGCTTTTTGATTCTGCTTATATATTATCATTATTTGAAATAGTTGAAAACTATTAAGAGATGTAAGTTAACTGCTCAAAAAACAAAATGAGGCAACAGAATGGACTCTGCTGCCTTAATTTTAATTTTAATTATTTTTTTCTGATAGACTCTCTGAAGGTAAGATTAGGTTTAAGCATATTCCTGCTAAAGTAGCTAGAGCTACTCCTGCAATTTCTACTCCCTTAATCTTTATAGTAGCTCCACCAATTCCAAGTATTATTACCACAGAAGCCAGTATAAGATTCTTTTTCTTACTAAAGTCAACTTTATCTTCCACAAAAACTCTAAAGCCAGAGGAAGCAATTATTCCGAAGAGTAGTATACTAACTCCACCCATAACTGGCCTTGGAGTATTTTCAATGATAGCTGCCACAGGACCTATAAAGGACATTACTATTGCGAGTACTGCAGCTACTCCTATAACCCATACGCTGTATACCTTAGTTATTGCCATTACTCCTATATTTTCTCCATAGGTGGTGTTTGGAGGACCTCCAACTAAGCCTGCAAACACAGTGGCTACACCATCTCCCATGATGGAACGATGAAGTCCAGGATTCTTTGTAAAGTCTCTTCCAACTACATTGTTTGTCACATAAACATGTCCTATATGCTCAGCTAAGGTTACAAAGGAAACTGGTGCCATTATGGCCACTGCACCCCAGCTAATGGTTGGTGTAACAAAGCTAGGTAATCTAAGAAGTGGAGTAGATGCAATCTTTTGCAAAGTTTCTTGTGGCATTACTCCCAGTACAATTGCAGCTATATAACCTGCTACCATTGCTATTAGTATTGGAATAACTCCCATAAAACCTCTAAAAAACATGCTTCCTAAAACTCCTACCAGAAGGGTAATCATAGATACTGCTATAATATTACCTCTACTAACATGCTTTAATACATCAGGTAGTGCGGAATTTATATTTAGTCCTGCCCAATCAACAGCCACTGCTGCAAGTCCTAGCCCTATTATTATAACTACAGAACCTACAAGTACAGGAGGTATTGCTTTTTCAAGCCATTTTGTACCCAAGAATTTAATTATAAGTGCTACTATTATATAGACACAACCTGCTCCTATTATTCCAAAGAGCATACCACTTGTACCATATTTTGCTGAAGCTACTCCCATAGGGCCTATAAAGGCAAAGGACGAGCCAATATATGCTGGAAGCTTAGCTTTAGTACAGAGGATATATAGCAGTGTACCTATACCGCTACAAAATAATGCTATAGAAGGGCTCATTCCTGTTATTATTGGTACTAGAATAGTTGCTCCAACCATGGCAAATAGGTGTTGTAAACTTAATGGTATGGTTTTTAGTAAGGGTAATCTTTCTTCCACGTCAATGTAATTTTTCATAATAGTGCCTCCTTCTTAGCCTCACAGGGCTAGCTTAAAGTTTTCTAGATTACAGGGAATATATCTTAACTGAATCTGTACCATCAATTTCTTTAAGTTCTACAGAAACCATTTCTTCTCTTGCTGTAGGGATGTTTTTCCCTACGAAGTCTGCCCTTATAGGCAGCTCCCTGTGGCCTCTATCTACTAAAACTGCAAGCTGAATCATCTTAGGTCTTCCATGCCTTATCACCGCATCTAATGCAGCTCTAGCAGTTCTTCCTGTATATAGTACATCATCAATTAATATCACTTTCTTTTCTCTAACTTCTACACCCAAATCTTCATTTTTTAATATAGGCTGCTCTCCTATGGCTGTTAAATCATCTCTATAGAGAGTTATGTCCACTGCTCCTGTTGGGAGCTTTACCCCCTCTATTTTTTCTATAAGCTCTGAAATTCTGCAGCATAGGGGGTATCCCCTTCTCCTTATACCTATAAGTACTATATCGTCAACACCCTTGTTTTTTTCTATTATTTCATGAGAAACTCTAGTAAGGGTTCTCTGTATGGCGATTTCATCCATAAGATGGGATTTTAACTGCATACTCTCACTCCTTCTTTATATAAAAAATAAAGCCGTGGGATACCACGGCTTAAAATACTATACGCAAAACAAAATAATAGTATTGAAACTAATAAGCCTTATGATATCACAGTATCATTTAAAGGGACTTTTGTACTAAAGATACTGTATCATAGTTCTAAATGTTTTGCAACTCATTTTGTAATATTTTCAGTACTTTTGTAAAATAATCTGGAAGAGGAGCGGAAAACTCCATATAGCATTGCTTTCTTGGATGTATAAACCCCAACATTTCAGCGTGAAGCAGTTGCCCCTCTAGCTTAAAGCGCTGCTTTTTATATCCGTATACCGGATCACCCACTAATGGATGGCCTATATAGCACATATGAACCCTAATTTGGTGTGTACGTCCTGTTTCCAATTGACATTTTATCAAGGTATTATGAGGATATCTTTCTATTATCTCATAGTGAGTAATGGCTTCTCTTCCTCCCTGTACCACAGCAATCTTTATTCTCTCTTGAGGGTGACGAGCTAGGGGCTTGTTTATATTGCCACTTTCTTCTTTGATTACTCCTTCAACTAAGGCCTTATAAATTCTTCTCATGCTATGGTCCTGAAGCTGTGCACCTAGACCTTGGTGAGCAAAGTCATTTTTGGCAACCACTAAAACTCCTGAGGTGTCCTTGTCTATTCTATGTACAATTCCAGGTCTCATCACCCCATTTATTCCTGATAGGTCCTTGCAGTGATATAGCAGTGCATTAACCAGTGTTCCACTGTAAACCCCTGGTGCAGGGTGTACAATCATTCCCTGGGGTTTATTAACTACAATTAAGTCCTCATCTTCATACATAATCTCCAAAGGAATATTCTCAGGCTTTAGTGTAATATCTCTTGGCGGAGGCAGCTCTAAAACTACATTATCTCCTTTATTTACCTTGTAATTAGACTTTCTCTTAATACCATTAACTGTTACATGTTCCTCTTCAATGAGCTTTTGATAGTGAGCTCTTGACTTTTCCTCAAAATTATTTACTAGAAACACATCCAATCTAATTGGGGTTTCTTCCTCTGAAACAATTTCATAGTGTTCAAGTATATCTTCCTCTATATCCTCTAAATGAAAGCTATCCTCATCATTTTTCTGCTTTTTTTCCATCTTTATCTTCCTTCATTAAAAACATAACTAATAATAGCGTACCTATGACTACCATCATGTCCGCCACATTAAACACTGGAAATTCATATATGTCCTTATAATGCCATGAGATAAAATCCACCACGTAGCTGTATACAATTCTATCTATTAAATTTCCAATTGCCCCTGCGGTTATAAGTGCAAGGCTTATATCCATAAGTCTGCCTTGTGGTTTATACTTTATCTTGTAAAATATAACTGCTACTATAGCAACAAAGGTGATAATTATCAAGCCCAGCTGCTTATTTTGCAGCATACCAAAGGCTGCCCCCCTATTTTCAACATACACAAAGTCAAAAAATCCCTTTATCACTGAAATAGGCTTCCCTGAAGCCAATACATTTATGGTCCAAAGCTTTGTAGCACGATCTATTATCAAACCAATTATAATAATAAATATAAACACCCTAAATCCCCCTTATATTAACACACATTAATCTGGCAGCTGATTCTTATACTGTTCATTGCTTATTTTTTCTATGGGTTCCACATAGTCCTCGTCATCCTCGTAGTATTCAACAATTTCTTCTCTCCTATTAAACTTTTCCACTGCTTGATAACTGTCTTCACTGTCAAATTCCACCTTGTCAGTGTAATCATCATATCCATATCCAAAGGGCTTACCCAGCACTTCTTCCTCTACTGGTCTATTTTCCATGGGCAAAACCTTGGGTTGTTCCCTTTCTTTTTGACAACTTACACAGTATCTAGCATAGGGTATGCTTTCTAGTCTCTCCCTTTCAATGTCCCTGCCACAGGCTTTACAAGAACCGTAGCTATGATTGTTTACATCCTCTAGAGCCATATCTATCTTGTTTAAGATTGCCTCCTCCTTGCCCTTTAATGCTGCATTTCTTTCTAATTCATATATATCTCCACTGCTGTCTCCAGGATGATTATCATATAGTGAGAGTTCAGAGGACATCTCCGTCAAATAACTATACTTCTCATCACTATAAGTTTTTATTACCTTCAATGAATTACGTCTCTCCTGTAATAATTTTTTCTTGAAGTAATTTAAATCATTATTATTCATATTTTAACCATGGAATAAATATTCCTTATGCAGCAAGCCGCATTTATACTTATGCTAGTGCACAGTATAGCTCTGGCATGAGCAGTTCTCCCCTCCTTATAAAGCATTTTTTACTTTCAATATATTTTCTTCTATTGCGGAGGGTTTTATTACTTATTTCAAAAAATATATTAGTGAAAGTTACTGCCATTAATTTTATTTATAAGCACTTCTAGGGTCTCCATGGAAATAGTCTGAGGAGCATCTGAAATAGAGGTTTCCGGACTAATATGACACTCTAACATTATGCCATCTGCACCAGCATACAATGAAGCCATCGACATGGCAGGAACCAGCTCTCTTATACCAGTGCCATGGCTTGGGTCCACAATAACTGGAAGTCTATATTTACTCTTAATGGCTGCTACTGCGTTTAAGTCTAAGGTGTTTCTCGTATAGTCCTCAAAAGTTCTTATGCCTCTTTCACATAATACTACCTCCTCATTTCCCTGAGATAGAATATATTCAGCTGCATAAAGCCACTCCATTAAGGTTGCACTTATGCCCCTTTTTAGCAGTATTGGGGTGTCTTTTAACTGCCCAATTTCCTTTAAAAGACTATAATTGTACATGTTTCTTGAACCAATCTGAATCATATCCGCATATGTACATACAAGCTCTATATCTCTTGGGTCCATAACCTCTGTCACTATGGGAAGACCCGTAAGGTCTGAAGCCTCCTTAAGAATTTTAAGCCCCTCTTCCTCTAAGCCTTGAAAGGAATAGGGAGAGGTTCTTGGCTTAAAGGCTCCCCCTCTTAATATATTTACTCCTGCACTCTTTGCTCTTTTAGCAATATGGAGCATAGTTGGAAGATTTTCTACTGAACAGGGACCTGCAATTACTATTTTATTTGGGCCTCCAATTCTTACATTCTTAACCACAACCTCTATATCTTCTCCAGAGGACTTATCTACAAGTAATTTCTCCATTAATTATCACCTACATTAAAGTCAGTATATTCTTTAATATTCCCACAGAATTGTTTACTGCTATATTAACAAATCTATCATAGTCCATATGAGCACCACTTTGAGCGTTGTCTGATATGGATCTAATCACCACAAAGGGCTTATGATTTAAATAGCAGGCTTGAGCTATGCTGCCGCCTTCCATCTCACAAGCAATGGCATCAAAGGTGCTGTGAATCCATGATATTTTTTGTGTACTAGCAATGAATTGATCCCCTGTGGCTATCTTCCCCACATAGCATTTGTGAGATGAAGCAGTACTTGAAGCCTCTAGTGAAAGCTTAATTAGTCCCTCATCACATTTAAAGTCTAGTACCTCCATACGTGGAATTTTCCCTATCTCATATCCAAAGGCAGTAGCATCTACATCATGCTGAAGAAGAGAGGAGGCAATGACTACATCACCGGGTTCTACCTTCTCTCCAACTCCTCCTGCTACTCCCACATTAATGATAATATCTACATCATATAAATCTACAAGTATCTGTGTGCAAATTGCAGCATTTACTTTTCCAATGCCACTTCGCACTAAAACAACTTCTTTCCCATAGAGCTTACCTCTTCTAAATTCCATAGAAGCTCTAGAAAAGCTTGAAGCATCCTCTAAATCCTTAAGTAAAAGTGCTATTTCTTCATCCATTGCTCCAATTATACCAATTATCATCTGCATCACCTCATCATAATAATATCTTCTATGGAAGCTTTAATAGCTTACCATTCAACAGGCACATCATAGATGGCACTATTTATATCCTTTAACAATATCATGTTAATTTTGTCATGGTTTTTCTTATCATGCTTAATAGCATACATAATGCTATTCCAGTTGTCAACTTTAACCTTAGAAGCCTTGAATAAGTAGTAAAAAATCTCACTTTTCAGTGAGATTTTCCTTTATTTATTAGCATAAAAGGTTTTAACTTCATCTAGATTATGATCAAAATCATTTAAATTAATGCTTTTAACTTTAAACTCTTCCTCAGCCTTTTTAGAAATATTAGAGGCATTTTCTCTTGCCACTTCAATTCCCTTCTCATTAAGCTCCTCTTTTATAGTACTTCCTACTCCATAATCTCTAGAAAAATCCTTTTCCATGAAATTAAAGGTCTCTAACTGGCTAGTGATGAAATTTCTATATTTCATAGTGAACTTATTAAATTCATGCTTTGTTCTGTCATAGTCCTCAGTGATCTTAAGCACATCCTGATGAGCTTTATCTAAAATCCTTTGAGCTGATTCAGAGGCATTCTTCATAATAAGGTCTGCTTCCCTTTGAGCTAATGACTTTGCTTGATCAGCAGCATTTTGAGCTAATACCAGGGTGTTTTGAATAGTCTCCTCCATCTTTGAAAAATGCTCTAATTTGTCGTTTAACATAGTGATCTTTTCTTTTAAACTGGAATTTTCCTTGTAGAGAGCTTCGTAATCCTCAGATAGTTTATCTAAAAACTCGTCTACCTCTTCTGCATCATAACCCCTAATTGATCTTTTAAATTCCTTGTTAGTAATATCCATAGACGTAATCCTCATAATATCACCCCAACTATATGTATTTTTTTATATTTATCCATGTTTTTCCCTTAGAGGAGGTACCTGCTACCTCACCAATAATGTACTTCCCCTTCCCTCTTATGGTCAATGTACTTCCTAAAGACACTGCTGCTGATTTATCCTTTATAGTCAAATAGTTTAATAGTATCCTTCCAGAGTTAATACTATCTACAGCATTTTCTCTGCTGCTATGTAAAAGGCAAGCTACTATACTATCTAGTCTTGTAGAAGAACATAGTATTTTAAATTCCTCAAAGCATACTTTTGGGTAGTTCTCCTCAACATAATTAAGCACCTCAAGTGTACATGGGGAAGACCCAATATGATTTAAGTTACTTATTATATAGTTTGCTATGTCTTTAAAGGTAGCAAATACTAAGCCATCATCAGTAAGGATTAAATCACTAAATTTTTCCCTTTTTATACCCAAGGACATCAATGCTCCTAAATAGTCTCCATGGGTATTAACTTTATAATTTGATGAGCAGATAACTTTAATAATTACCAAAGGCAATTCCACATATTCTTGAGGGTTGAACACCAACATGCGCCTTTCACTTATTTCACTAATTCCATAAGAAGATATTTGAACATTTAAATTCTTCGACATCTCCAGAAGTTTTGTCCAAATCTCTGGTATGTAAAATTCCGAGGTAAAAACAGGGCAATTATTTCTTTTGCTTAGGTGCAGCTTTTCATACAGCAATGAAGCCTGTGTATTTAATTCCCCTGAAAAATAAGCTAAGAAGCTCTGTTTGTCCATTGTATCCTCCAGTTGTCCTATTTATTCCAATTTAACATTCCTCTACTAGATAATTCAGATTTCAAATCGTTGCTTACTTCTACATTAGATGGTGATAGTATATATATTCCCTTTTCTACTTCCTGTAATTCTCCACCCAAAGCGTAGCTAGAACCTCCGATAAAATCCAATAGTCTCTGAGCTAATTTGGTTTCCATCATGGTAGTATTTACCACTACTATCTTTCTGTTTTTTAGATTGTCGCAGATGCTGACAGCCTCTTCGTAATCTGTAGGTTTGATGATTATTACCTTTGCAGAGGCAACAGAATGAATATTTACCACCTTACTCTGTTTCTTTGAAGTTGGAAAAATAGGTTCTGGCTCTGATTCATTATATTCATCCTTGTCCATGGCCTCTTCTTCATATAGTTCCTCTTCGTCTATATTTTCTTCTAGTCCCAGAAAACCCATAACCTTGCTAAATACTTTTCCCGACATTTTTATTTTCCTCCTGACTATTATAATTTCTCTTTCCAAATATTCCTTCACCTATACGTACTATATTTGCGCCCTGCTTCATGGCTTCAAGATAATCTCCACTCATACCCATGGATAGCTGCTCCATAGAAATGTTTTTATAATCATTTATCTTTAAACTGTCAAAGATACTCTTCATATCAGAAAAATATTTTTTACTCTCCTCATCACTGCCCTTTGGAATGATAGCCATAAGCCCTCTTATTTTCAAATACTGGCACTTACTGCAGTATTGAAGTAAATCTGGTAAATCTTCTATTAGCACTCCCGTCTTACTATCTTCTCTGCCAATATTTATCTGTATCAGTGCTTCAGCTATTAAAGAAGCTTTAGCATATTGTCTTTCAATCTCCATTGCTAAAGCTGTGCTATCTAATGAATGAATGAGATTTACTTGGCCAACAATATATTTAACTTTGTTTCTTTGAAGATGACCTATTAAATGCCACCTTATATCCTTTGGAAGAAGGGGAATTTTTATCATCATCTCCTGAACCTTATTTTCCCCAAAATCCCTTATACCGCAGCTATAGGCTTCCATTATCTCATCTATATCTCTTGTTTTTGATACAGCCACTAAGGTAACCTCTGGATTCAAGTTCTTTTTTATATGTAAAATAGCTTCTGAAATCAACTTATCCACACCCTTTATAAAATATAACTGTAACCAAAAGAGCCATAAAGTTCCTCTATACTATTTATTCTCCATAACCCTTCATTTTCCTTCAATTATTAAGCTTTTTTTAATTTATTTAATCTATTGACTATTCAAATTGCTGTCTTTAACCTTTCCTTCATAGGCTCTTATAATTATTTTATCCTCTTCTGTTACATCTACCTTTATTCCTCTAAGTGGTGACTTTAGATAGCTTAGGTAGTTAGAAGAGTCCAGCATATAATTGTTAAGTATTGTTTTATCTCCAATAGCTGTGACATAAAAGGGTGCCGCAGTTTTAATTCTGTTTACACCAAGAAAGGCAGCATCACAATAAACCTCAGTTCTATCAGTAACTCGTATGTCATTGATTGCTATAGCTTCAGCTCCAGCACTTCTTAAATCATTTATAACATATACCAAGTCAAAATTGTGCACTAGCTTTTGCTGATAATCATCACCAGCACTTTCAAAGTCTGTACTAGCATCATCAAGAACTATTCTAATTCCTTCACCCTGTACATCTATGGTCCCCATAGCTATCTTATTATTTATAAGCTCTTCGGAAATATCCTTTGATACATCCTTATAGTTATTCCCATTTTCATATTTTCTTAGTTTGTAGGAATATTCATTATACTGTTGTTCTAAGTCACTAATCTCAGAGCGCAGTCTATTTTTTGTAAAGGCTGCATCTGCATACTGCTTTGTGGTTAAAACAACTCTTTCCGTTCTTGTTCCAACAGTTATGTTAAGTGATATCAATATCCCTACTATTATGGATGCTATAAACAAAAAAATTGTTGCCTCATTGTTTTTCATTAAACCACCGCCTAATGAGATCTAACTTTTTCTATTAGAAGTCTTCTTATTATGGCAAAGTTATCAAAAATTCTTCCCCCAAAGACTATTACCGCTGCTAAATATATGGGAACCCCCATCTTATCTCCCAGGTAAGCTAAGGCAGCTGCCAGCACTGCATTACCAAAGAAGCCTGAAATAAATATATCAGTCCTAAAATTTTTAGATAGGGTAGCCCTTATTGCTCCAAATACAGAATCCAAACAAGCCAATATAGCTACTGACATATAGGGCGAAAATTTATCTGGTATGTTTACTTTAAAGATAATTCCTAATAATATACCGATAAGAAGTCCTATTAAAGCTATCATATTTATCTCTCCTCTTTATTTAACAGGTTTTGCATACTCATATTTATATGGCTTAGTATACTTAGAAATCTTTATGTTGTCTGACTTTTCTAGTTTAACCGAACATATCCCTTTAAAATCAGCAAAAAGACCCTGAAAGCTTAACCCCTTATATAGTAATTCCTTATCACCTATGGCAGTTATAATGATTGGCTTTGTTGGAGATATCTTTTGCTCATTAATTAATATATAACTATTATTACTTCCACTCTTTATTCCGGTCCTAGATGTAATCCTTATATCATTTACAGCTATAGCTTCTGCCTCAGCAAAGCGTAACTCATTTATTATATAGGCAATATGTTGGTCTGTAATCTCTTCTCTAACTGTACTACTGCCAAAGTTATTCTCTGGAGTAAGGTAAATAATTAGTCCTGGGCCCTTAACATCGTTAGCACCTATCAAGGTACGTGTGTTCTCTAATTCTGCTAAAACCTCTTTGCTTATATCATTTCTGTTGGCTGCAGCACTCTCATATTTCTTTATTTGTGAATCCAGCTCATCAACTTGCTTTTTGAGCTCATCTTTTTCTTTTTTATACTGTTCAACCTCCACGGTTATATCTGTACTTTTAGCAGGTATATCAGGGTTTATCTTGTATTTTGTAAGCAATTTAAATTGATAAGCCAGCATAAAGCCCAAAATACAGCATACGATTGCCACCGTTACCTGAGATCCAAGTTTTTTCATTGCCATTCCTCCTATTGATTTTCAATAAAGTAAACAGGGTTACCCTCATAGCTAACATCTACGTAGCCCTTTTTATCCTTTAGCTTAACAATATCAATGACGTTGATAGCCTTATTTAACTTATCCTGCAGCTTGTCTGCAGAACCCATTTTTATACATATATTATTACTGTATATTTTAACATCTGTAAGACTTGCTACATCAATAGAAGTAAATATAACATCACTGGTGTTATATCGAAAGAGTTCAGCTAAATCGTTTATAAGCTTAATCTTTCTTTCCTCCACAGGTAATTTTTCGCCTACCTGAGCGCGGTCTTCATTTACACCATAAACCAACAATAGCTTTTCATTTTCAAGCTTATCCTTTTCATCTAGCACTCTTCCTGTACTATCAAATATAAGATAACTATTACCCTTTACACAATAGTTACTGGCAGACCTTTCCTTAAGAACTATATCAATTCTGTTTGGCAATCGTCTTTTAATGGTTACACTATCTATATACGGATTAGTTCGGATATTAGTCTTACTTTTTGAAGTATTTATAATAAAAATATTATTTCCATAGGTGATTCCAGACAATTTTAAAATAGCTTCTTCAGAAACATTATTATTGTTAACCACCTTTATAGCTTTTATATTAAAATAATCAAGCTTTAGAGCAAGAGTTGTGAGTACACTTATGAGAAATATAAAAGCAAGAAGCATTCTTCTTAACGTTCTTCTTTTTTTTCTTCTTCTAATTTCAGCATTTTTCTTCTTTATATAGCTCTCTGCCATATTGTACCCCACCTTATATGCTACTTCCTATATTAATAATAACATACTTTTTCTTAATTTCATTAAAAATCCCATTAAAATTTTCTAAAATAATATCATATTAATAAAGCATTGCTCTGCAATGCTTTATTAAATTTTACCCCATAGCTATACATTTGCACTTTGTCTAGAAATATTTAATAATACCCCCATGGCCATAAGATTGAATACTAGAGAGGAACCACCATAGCTAATAAATGGTAGAGGAACTCCCGTTACTGGCATAGAGCCAGTAACTACGGCAATGTTTATAAGTGCTTGAACTGCTACTACAGAGGTTATACCTACTGCCAAAAGAGAGCCAAAGGTATCCTTTGCCTCCATGGCAATCTTAATTCCTCTCCAAACGAATATAATAAACAACAGAACTACAAAGGTAGTGCCTATAAATCCCATTTCTTCACCAATTATTGAAAAAATAAAGTCATTATGTGGTTCTGGAATGTAATAGCACTTCTGCCTTGATTGTCCTATGCCTAGTCCAGTGATGCCTCCAGAACCCAGTGCAAGCAGTGATTGAATTAACTGATATCCTTTATCTCTTGCATCTGCCCAGGGATTCCTAAAGTTCAAAAGACGATCCAATCTATAGGGTTCAATTAGTATGAAAATCACGCCCAAAACTCCAACTACTGAAGCAAGGCTTACTAGGTGTGATATTTTAGACCCACCTACAAAAACCATAATTATGGTAACTATCATTATTACCGAAGCAATACTTAAGTTTTTCTCTGCTAATACCAGTGCTGCAAAAATTCCTGATACTATAAAATAAGGTATTATTCCATAGAAAAAGGACTTTACATTCTCTCCTTTGTTTTCTAAGCTTTTTGCTGTATATGCCACCACCACATACTTTGCTATTTCTGAAGGCTGCAAAGATGCGAACCCCAAAGGAATCCATCTTTGTGCACCCTTGTTTGCCGGAAATGCGAAAACCACAAGCAGTAATGCTGTAGTTACTATCATAAGTAACGCTATGTGTTTTTTTACTAAGTGGTAGTCAAGTTTTATGGTGAAAAACATGGCTATAATTCCTATTACTGCCCAAAGTGCTTGTTTCTTTAGAAAGAACATACTGTCCTGCTTCCCAAAAAAGGAGGTATAGGAGCTGGCGCTATATACCATTATTACTCCCACTGTTACCAGCAACAAAATGGTACAGAAAAGAACGAAATCTACGGACCCCATTTTAATAACGGGTTTTTTCATATTAAGTCCTCCTAATAAATTACTGAAAGTGATAAAAAGGCAATAAGACAAAGAACCACAGTTATAATACAGAAAATAGCAACGACCCTGGTCTCATGCCACCCCGACAATTCAAAATGATGATGAATAGGCGCCATTTTGAAAACTCTTTTCCCTGTTGTTTTAAAGGATATTATCTGGATTACAACTGAAAGGGTTTCCAATACATAGATACCACCTACAAGAAGAATGATAAGTGGAAGCTTTAACATCATTGCAACCGCTGCTATGGCACCACCAAGAGCCAGCGAACCTGTGTCACCCATAAACACTCTAGCTGGAAATGCATTATACCTTAAGAAGCCCAGTAGAGCTCCTGCCAAAACCGAAGAAAAAATTGCTAATTGATATCTTGCTAAAGCAAAGCATACCAAGGCAAAGAAGGTCATTACTAAAAGTGTTACAGAGGTAGCTAAGCCATCGAGGCCATCAGTTAGGTTAACTCCATTGGTGGTAGCTGCAAAGAAAAATACAGTAAAGGGAATATACCATACTCCCAAATTCCAAGCTTTTTTTGTAAAGGGAATTAATATAGAAGTTCCTATATTATCGTTTGTGGCTGCATAGTAGGCTAAAATTCCTGCTACTACTAAAATAAGTAGCATTTTTTGATACGCCTTTAGTCCCTCATTCTTCTTGTGTATTATTTTTAGAGCATCATCTATGGCTCCTATAATTCCAAAGGAAACAAAGGCATATAAGGGAATAATTGCTTCTGTGGAATATCTCCCTAATATCACCAATAAGGTAATAGCTGTAGAGATAATAAATATAATCCCCCCCATGGTAGGTGTGCCCGCCTTTTTAACATGGCTCTTGGGGCCGTCTTCTCTTATATTCTGTCCGAATTTAAATTTATGAAGCATTGGGATTAAAAGAGGTCCCATGATGCTAGATACCAAAAATGCCAATAAAACTGAATAAATCATTCTACTCATAGAAGCATCCCCTTCTTATCTTTCACTTTTCTTAAGCTTTTGCACTATTTCTTCAAAAGCTAATGTTCTAGATGCTTTCACTAAAACATTATCACCACTTTTGAGATTTTTTAATAGATATTCTATTGCTTGTTCTTTATTTTCAAAGCATATAAAGCCCTGCTCCCCAAAGCCTTCTCTATAATGAGCTGCTATCTCACCAATGGCAGCTAAGATATCTATACCTCTTTCTCTAGCGTATGAAGCTACCTCTTTGTGAGCCTTTCTGCTTTCACTTCCCAGCTCATTCATCTTCCCAAGCACAGCAATTTTCTTTCCTGTGAATGAGGATAAAACCTCTAACGCAGACTTCATGGAGTCTGGGCTAGCATTATAGCAATCATTTATAATAGTAATTCCACCACTATTAGATATTTCAAGCCTCATAGGGGTCTTTTCTACTGAATGTATTCCTTTTATTATATCCTCGTAATTTAAGCCTAGTTCTCTAGCGCAAGCTACAGCACATAATATGTTGTAGACGTTATGTTTACCAAGTAGATTAAAGCTAGCCTTTACACTCTCATTTTCAGCCTTATCTATAATTACGAAGCTTATTCTTTCTGAAGTTAAGCTAATATTGCTGGCCCGATAATCTCCAAGACTATCTATGGCAATTCTCACTATTTTATAGTCTTCATTATCTACAGTACTTAGTAAATCATTATCATTATTTACTATTAACACTTTGTCCTTAGTAAAATAATTCGTTATTTCAAGCTTTGCCTTTAGTATGTTTTCCCGGCTGCCTAAGTTTTCAATATGAGATATACCTATATTGGTTATCACAGCTATGTCAGGCTTTGCAATAGAAGAAAGTCTATCTATTTCACCAAAGCTACTCATACCCATTTCCAGCACTGCCACCTCATAGCTTTCATCTAGGGCAAAAATCATCAAGGGCAGGCCAATTTCATTATTAAAGTTACCTAAAGTTTTAAAAACCTTAAATTTAGAGCTCAAGGCTGAAGCGATTAAGTCCTTTGTGGAGGTTTTGCCAGTGGAGCCTGTAACTCCAATTATCTTAACTCCTAGCTTTTTTCTATAATATTGTGCTAGCTTCCAAAAGGCTTCTTTTACATCTTCTACTAATATTACCGTGCAATCTGAAGGTATATTTTCCTCCATATTATGAAGTTCATCTATTATACAAACAGCTGCACCCTTAGTTGCTGCCTCATAAGCATAATAATTGCCATTGAATCTCTCACCTTTAAATGCAAAGAATATGTCATTTGATTTCATTTTTCTACTATCTGTGTTTACCTCTCCAGGCTCTCTAGTACCTTTATTTATCACCTTGCCGGCTACTTCTTTTAGTACTTCCTTTAGGCTTAATTTGCTCATAATTTACAGCTCCTTTAAAATGTCATCTACAACTTCTCTTTCATCAAAATGTATTTTTCCGCTCTTTAAAACCTGATAATCCTCATGTCCTTTTCCCGCAATTATAATCACATCAGAAGACTGAGCCATTTTTATAGCCATGGCTATGGCCTTTTTTCTATCCGGTTCCACAATGTAATTATCTTTCGAGATACCCTTTATTATTTCTTCTATAATAGCATTAGGCTCCTCAGTTCTTGGATTATCTGAGGTTATTACAGCAATATCAGAGAGCTCAGTGCCTATCTTTCCCATAATAGGCCGCTTTGTCGCATCTCTGTCCCCACCACACCCAAATACTGCAATAAGCCTACCTTTTGTAAATTCTCTTGCGGATTTTAATATGTTTTCAAGAGCATCCGGTGAATGAGCATAATCTAGAATAATGTCGTAATCTAATCCATATTTCGTGCTAACTAGTTCGCATCTTCCTGGCACTACAACTTCTGAAAGCCCCTTTGCTATATCAGTTAAAGCTATTCCCTGAGAAATACATACTGCAGCACAAGCCATAGAATTATACACATTATATTCACCTGGCAATGGCAGTTCTATGATTTGTACTTTATCTCTAAAGTGAAGTTCATAGCCAATTCCTCTTGAATGAGAATTGATATTTACCGCTCTTATTTCTGCATCCATAGATTTCCCATAATTGAGCTTTGGTGCTGCTATTTCCTGTACTAATCTCTTGCCATAGCTATCATCTATGTTAATAACTGATAATTTACTTGTAGTAAAGAGTATTTTTTTTGCTTCATAATAATTTTCAAAGGTCTTATGGAAATCTAAATGATCTTGAGTTAAATTGGTAAAAATACCTGCTGTAAATTCTATTCCCTCTACCCTTTTTAAATATAGAGAGTGTGAGGATACCTCCATAACGCAGTACTCTACTCCTTCAACTACCATTTCATGAAATAATTCCATAAGCTCTAGAGATTCAGGAGTAGTTCTTTCTGTATGAAGCTTTCTATTCCCAATATAATTAGCAATCGTTCCAACTAATCCTACTTTGTATCCCACTCTTTCCAGCACACTTTTAATCATATAGGTGGTGGTAGTTTTACCATTAGTGCCTGTTATTCCTATAATCTTAAGTGTTTTTTCAGGATGATTATAAAACTTTGCAGCAATTCTTGCTAAAGCTGCACGGCTATCTTCTACCATAAGTATTGTACAGTCTGGCGTCACATCTGGTTTCTTTGAGCAGAGAATGGCCACAGCACCATTTTCTACAGCTGCTTCAATATATTTGTGTCCATCTTGGCTAAAGCCTTCTATGCACACAAATAGATCACCAGGTTTAATTTTCCTGTGGTCGTAGGCAATCTTATTTATTTTTGTGTCTAAGTCTCCCTTTATTAAGGTATAGCTTATGTTCTCCATAAGTTCATAAATCTTCAAAAATATCACTCCTCTGTAAAGGAGCACAATACTATCCGTATTGTGCTCATAATTAATCACCAACAAATTCTAGGCTAAGCTTAACAGTGGCTCCCTTTTGCGTCTTGTCGCCTGCTTTAAAGCTCTGATCTCCAACTAGACCCTCTCCTTCAAAGGATGCTTTAAGTCCAACACTATTTAATACTGCAATAGCTTGTTCTCTGTTCATGCCTCTTAGGTTAGGAACTACCACCTCATTATTATTATAGTTTGGTGTTTCTCCTAAGTAAAGTATTATCTTTGTTCCTTCTTTTGTAGTAAATCCAGGAACTGGGCTGCAGTCTTTAATATATTCTCCAGTACCCTCCGTTTGAAAATTAAGCTTGTTATCTTTTAGTAGCTTTATGGCATCATTCTTTTTCATTCCCCTAGCATTAGGCACAAGTACATCTCTTAGCAGACTCTTTGCAACCTCTTCTCCAGAGGCATCTGGCTTTAAAGCTAGATAATTGAAGATGTTATTAAAAAGTGTCTTTGCCACTGGTGCAGCTATTTGCCCTGCGTAGTACTGAGCTGGATCAGGTTCATCAATAGATATCATTATGGTAATTCTTGGGTCATTAGCTGGAGCCATTCCTGCAAAGGAGGATATATATTTATTCTCCTCATATCCACCTCTAGGACCAATCTTCTTTGCAGTTCCAGTCTTACCAGCAATATGATAGCCTTCTATAAATGCATTTTTGCTGCCTCCATCTGATACTACTTGTTCTAAGTAGCTTCTTAAAGTAGCCACACTATTTTCATTTAGAACTTTTTTCTTGTCATATTTAAATGAACTTTCAACTATCTCCTTGTTGTCCTTATCATAGGTAACTACATCCTTTAGTACGTGGGGAGTAATTAAATAACCCCCATTTGCTACAGCGTTAAAGGCTGTTAAATATTGAATCATAGACACAGTATTGGTTTGTCCAAAGGATATAGTCGCCAAGTCCAGGTTGGTAACAGTTGATGACTTTTTAATAATTCCATTAGCTTCCCCTGGTAGATCAATACCTGTCTTCTTTCCAAATTCCAGTTTGTCAATATAAGTGTAGAGTCTATCCTTACCAAGCTTTTCTCCTACTTGTATAAAACCCATATTACAGGAATTTTTAAGAATATCCACAAAGCTCTGGGTACCATGACCTGAGGTCTTCCAACACTTTATAGTATTCTTTCCTATTGTGGTACTGCCATTACACTGAAATTTATCACTAGAGGATACAGTATTTTCCTCTATTGCAGCCACTGCAGTAATAACTTTAAAGATTGAACCTGGCTCAAAGGTATCAGAAACACACCTGTTTCTCCATAACTTCTGAAGCTCATCAGAAGTATGAGAACCCTCCCAAGGGTTATTGGGATTATAGTCAGGCTTATTGGCCATAGCCAATACCTCACCTGTTTTAGGATCCATAACCATAATACTGACGGTTTTTGCTTTATTATCTTTTAATGCCTGAAGAGCTGCCTCTTCACAAAAATATTGTATGGTTTCATCTATGGAAAGCTTAATATCCTTTCCATCTATGGGTTTTGTAAACTTTGAAATACTGTAGGGTAAATCCTTACCCTTTAAATCAGTTTCTGAAACAAGTACCCCAGGTGTTCCAGCCAATATACTGTTATATTGTTTTTCTATGCCAGTAAGTCCAGCTCCATCTATGTTTGTATGTCCAAGTACATGAGATAATAAATTGTCATTCGGATAATACCTCTTAGTGTCTGGAGATACAATTATTCCATCTAGTTTAAGCTCTCTTATGGCATCTGCCTGCTCTTTTTCGATCCTTCTCTTAAGATTTGCAGATGCTATGGGAAGACCGTTTGGCAGGGTAGTGTTTAATACCTTTAACACCTCTTCTTGCTTCATATCAAGAGATTTTGCAAGCTGAGGTGCTATTATTTCATTGCTGGAATTCTTAGTTCTTAAGGTTTCTCTTAAGGTGTTCATATCTAAATCCACACGGTATACATTGGCACTAATAGCAAGTTCATTTCCTTTTCTATCAAGAATTCTTCCTCTTTTGGCATCGATTTTAACCGTGCTTACCCACTGTCTTTCAGCAATAGACTTTAGTTTCTCACCCTCTACCACCATTATGTAAAAGCTTCTACAGCACAATGAAAAAAATAAAAGAAAAAGTATGCTAAAGACAAATAGCATCCTTTTTTTAATTATTATATTATCTCTGTAAATATTCTTAGCCACCTTCTACCTCCATCTAAAATAAAAACGCTTTAATCTTGTCAAATATGCTCCTTGACGCTACACTCGCTTCTTTTTCTGAAGGTTTTGCAAAATTATTTCTTGTAAGGTCTGCATATACTACTGTAGCTTTGTCTGCCTTTTCCATCTTAAGCTTATTTACAGCATTTATTTCAACTTTCTCAATGCTGGCAGATCTAACTGTATCCACCCTAAGGTTTTCATTTTCTTTCTGTAGGGTAATAGCATTGTTCTTTAAGGTGTTCAAGTTTTTCTGCATGCTGTAGATAGCAGAATATCTATATACTATAGAAAAGCCCAAAATAAATACCAAAGCTATATTTCTTAAGGCCTTAACCTTGTTTATGCTCTGTTTTTTTCTTTTAAGTCTATTTTTCTCTTCACGCTGTTTTTTTATCTTCTCATATTCATTTATCTGGGTTCCTACTTGTGGCGCAAATGCTGTATTGCCACTAGTATAATAATTCTTATTCATTACCACTTTATTCACCTCTCACGCTCTTTAGAACTACAGTTTTTCCGCTACCCTAAGTTTTGCACTTCTACTCCTTGGATTTTCTTCAAGCTCCATTTCAGAAGGCCCTATGGGTTTTCTGTTTATCAATTTTATCAAAGGTTTTTTACCACATATACATATTGGAAAGTCTGGAGGACATTCACAACTCTCTGTGAGCCTCTTAAAAGTTTGCTTCACTATCCTGTCCTCTAAGGAATGGAAGGTTATAATGGCTATCCTTCCTCCCGGTTTAAGCATTTCTATGCTATCTATTATGGCCTTCTCTAAAATGGAAAGCTCTTTGTTCACTTCTATACGTATGGCTTGAAAGGTTCTTTTAGCTGGATGGGGGCCCTCTCGTCTTGCCTTGGCAGGAATTGCAGCTTTTATTATGTCTACTAGCTCCAAGGTAGTATCAATTGGTTTTTTCTCCCTCTCTCTTACTACAAACTGAGCAATTCTTCTTGCAAATCTTTCTTCACCATAGTCCCTTATTATCTTATACAACTCTTCTTCACTGTAACTATTTATTAGTTCATAAGCACTAAACTGCTGTTCCTCATTCATCCTCATATCTAAAGGTGCATCTGCCATGTAGCTAAACCCTCTCTTTGGAACGTCAAGCTGATGTGAGGAAACACCCAAATCCATCAATATTCCATTGACATTGGAAATATCATTGAATTTTAGTATATTTTTGATGTTATAGAAATTATCGTGTATTAATGCTATATTTTTATATCCCTTTAGCTTTTCAGAAGCAGCTTTTAAGGCATTTTTATCCTGGTCAATGCCAATAAGTCTTCCTTTATGGTTTAGAGACTTCACTATCTCACTGGAATGTCCTGCTCCTCCGAGAGTGCAATCCACGTATATTCCTTCAGCATCAATGTTAAGCCCATCTATACATTCCTTTAATAATACAGAGGTGTGTTTAAATTCCATAGTCTCTCTCCTTATATGCCAAGCTCACTCATCTTTTCAGCGATTTCATCGAAATCCATATTCTGTTCATTATAAGCCTGCCACTTTTCTTTGCCCCACAGTTCAATTCTTGTGGAGACCCCTATACTTACTATTTCCTTTATTATGTTGGCATATTCTAATAGGTTTTGTGGAATAAGTGCTCGCCCTTGTTTATCTAACTCTAACTCGTGTGCACCAGAGAAGAAAAATCTAACAAAGGCCCTGGCATCCTTGCTGGTTAGAGGTAGATTTTTTAGCTTTCCTTCTAATACAGTCCATTCCTCCATGGGATAAATGTACAAGCAATTATCTAGTCCCTTTGTCATTACAAACTTCTCTCCCAGGTTCTCTCTGAATTTAGAGGGAATTATTATTCGGTTTTTGTTATCTAGAGCATGTTGATATTCCCCTATAAACATAAGACACCTCTTTAAATTATCACTCCACTTTACACCACTTTACACCACTTTAACATTAATATTCTATATAACTTATTGAAATCCTTCTTTTTTTTAGAAAATTTATAGCTTTTTTAATAATATTAAAGCTTTTTTCTTATAATTAGCATTTAAAGCTATCTCTATATTTATATGCCTTTGTCTAAATGAAATCTCTACCTTCTCACTCCTTGCAATAATGCAGTGTACTAGGGTATAATTTACTAGAGATTTTAGATTATTGCCAAAAGAAAGGATGTACATATAATGAAACTTGGAATAGTTGGTTTACCTAACGTTGGAAAGAGTACACTTTTTAACGCCATAACTCAAGCTGGAGCAGAATCAGCCAATTAC
Source organism: Clostridium sp. UBA701 (assembly GCA_002298125.1). GTDB lineage: Bacteria > Bacillota > Clostridia > Clostridiales > Clostridiaceae > UBA701. The sequence continues at coordinate 221,204 of DBMJ01000011.1, forward strand.
CCTTTCTGCACAATTGAGCCAAATGTTGGCGTCGTAAGTGTTCCTGATAGTAGGTTAGATGTGCTTGAAAAGATGTATAGCTCTAAGAAGAAGGTTTATACTGCTATAGAGTTCTATGATATAGCTGGTCTTGTAAGGGGAGCCAGCAAGGGCGAGGGACTTGGAAATAAATTTCTATCCCATATAAGAGAGGTTGCATCTATTGTTCATGTAGTAAGATGCTTTGATGATGAGAATATAGTCCATGTGGATGCCACCGTAGATCCCATAAGAGATATAGAGACTATAAACCTAGAACTTATTTTTTCAGACTTAGAAATAATCGAAAGACGAATTGATAAGTCTATTAAGCTTGCTCGTTCAGGCGACAAGAAGGCTAAAGAGGAAATGGAGCTATATGAAAAAATAAAGGCTCACCTTGAGAGCAATAAGCCTGTAAGAACCTTAAGCTTTACTGAAGAAGAGGACATTATGGTAAAAGGACTTTTCCTCCTTACCTCAAAGCCAGTACTCTATGTAGCAAACATCTCTGAGGAGGAGCTAATGGAAGGAAACCTAGAAAATCCGTATGTAAAAAAGGTAAAGGACTATGCAGAATCAGAGAACTCTGAGGTAGTTGTAATATGTGCAAAGCTTGAGGAGGAACTGTCAACCCTTGAAGAGGATGAAAAAATGGAACTTCTAGCAGAGTATAATCTAACTCAGACTGGCCTTGATAAATTAATTCAAAGCAGCTATCATCTGCTAGGGCTTATGAGCTTTTTAACCGCTGGTCCTCAAGAGGTCAGGGCATGGACAATAAAACAGGGCACCAAAGCTCCAGAGGCTGCTGGTAAAATACACTCTGACATTGAAAGAGGCTTTATAAGGGCAGAAATAGTCTCCTTTGATAAGTTGGTTGAATGTGGCTCTGAAGCTGCTGCTAAGGAGAAGGGCTTCTTCCGATTAGAGGGAAAAGAATATATAATGCAAAATGGTGATGTAGTTAACTTTAGATTTAACGTTTAAGAAATAGGGGATAAAAAAAGAGGCTCCCGAAAAATTTGGAGCTTCTTTTTGTTTTGCTAGGATTGATTTTTTCTATTATATTTTCTTATTTCCCTGGAAATTAATTCCTGAACCTCTTTCATGTTTATGCTTTCCCTGTCAAATAACGTCTGAAAGGCATCTTCTATATTTTTCATAGTGTAAATGTGAAAATTCCCTTTTTCAGCTTCTCTCTCCAGCTCCTCCTTCAAAATTAAGTCTTCCACATTTGATAGAGGAATTAATACCCCTTTATTTTCTACATCCTTGATAAGCTTGCAAGCCTTATAAAAACCCTCTATCTTCTCATTTACCCCACCAATGGGCTGTATCTCTCCAAACTGATTTACTGAACCTGTTACTGCAATATTTTGCCTTATGGGTATTCGGATAAGTGAAGATATCATACACACAACTTCAGCCACTGAAGCACTGTCTCCATCAATTCTTCCATAGAGCTGTTCAAAGCTTAAATGAAAATCCACCGGCAGCTTATTGTAGCTTCCAATTAAGGTGCTTAAAAAACCTCTTAAAATGTTTACTGCCTTATTGTGGATGTTTCCACTTAAGTTACTTTCCTTTTGCACATCTATAATATTTCCCTCTCCGCTGCAGCAGGTGCAGGTAATTCTTAAGGGTTTCCCAAATCTAAAATAACCTGCATCAATTATAGATAGCGCGTTTATCTGACCTATGCTGCTTCCCTTTACCTTAATTAACATTTTATTTTCCTTATAGGCTTCAAAAAGCTCACGTTCCACCTCATCCTCTTCATAAACCACATTTCTCACATGTAGTGCATTAATCTTCTCTTCGCCATGGCTTATGGCTTCCCTGTTTGACATTAAGAGCAATCTATTTAGCTCACCATTGTCAAAATTAAACTTTTTTCTATGCTCTGCTCTTCTTGATAAATATTTAAAGATTTCTCTTACTGCTTCACTAGATAATCCTCTAAGGTTGTTTTTCATACATATAGTATTTATAGAATCCATGAGAGCCTTTCTATTGTGGTCTGTGGCCTCTATTATTGCTCTGCTTTCTGCCTTAATACTGAAAATTTTTTTAAAGTCTTCATCATAATTATATAAGATATCATAGGTTTCATAGTCACCTATTAGGATTACCTTCTCAGATATCTTTACTGCCTCAGGCTTTAACCCGCTGATAGAGAGCATATCCAGGTAATTTCTATTATAATCTAACTCTACCTTATTATTTAGCAGACACTTCTTTAACTGATAGTAGGCTCCTTGGTTAGACACAACATCTGATGCCTTTAATATCAAGCATCCTCCATTTGCTTTTATTAGGCTGCCTGCCTTTATTAGATTGATATCCGTTATATAATTTCCATTTTTGCTCTCATATTCTATAGTCCCTAAAAGCTTGCATAGTGAAGGATCCTCCTGATAAATAACTGGTGCATCAGTACAAGCTTCGTTATCCATTAGTATATTTATTTCGTACTTATATATTATATTTTGAATGCTGTCCTCATCATCATCGAAGTTTATGCTGTAATTATCCACTAGTTCATCCTCAATGGAGCTACATATACCATTAAGATATTTTACTACCTCTTCATCCTGTGAAAAATCAGCATATACTTCCACTTTTATCTGCTCCATCTCGTTTTTTAAATGTTCTGACATTATATCCTTTAGCTTGTTAAGCTGCTGTAGTTCTTCTCCTTTAAGCCTTGATAATATCTCCTGGGCCAAGGCCTTAAGTCTCCCAACCCTTGAGAGAATATCGTCTTTTTCATCATTTTTTAGATTTTCGTACTCTTTTTCCGTCATGGAACTGCCGTCCTTTATAGGGATAAAGGAAAATCCCATGGAAGAAGGCTTAACGTCAAAACCCTCCTTCTCAGACATCACTGTGAGCTTGTTTATTAGCTCCCCTCTCACCTTCTGCAAAGAGTCCAATATATGTTCCTTTTCTGCAAGTTCACTATTGTTATAAAAATCATAGCAACAGTCATAATATTCTTCCTGTAATTTTTTTATAGCACTTTTTAGTGTTTTACCCTTTCCTGCACTGGTATATAATACTTTTGGTGTCTTTTCATCCCTTCCAACTACGAAACAGATATCACATAGCTTGTGCTTATTAGCCATTTCATTTCTTATAAAATCCATAAGATTATTAAGCTTATCCTCAGTGATGTCATCTATCAGGTAAACATTATAACCTGATTTATCTATATTTAAGGCATTTTTTATCCTTATATATACCTCTTCATATTCCGGTATCAGGTGTTTGTTCTCTCTCTCCTCAGTAAAATTTAATTTGCACTGAAAAACAATTTCTTCTGGGCTTAGCTCCTTCTTCATGATTTTACCCCCCTTCTTCACCCTATTATAATAATATTCTTAAAAACTATTTTTAGGCACAAATTATTTGCACAACAAAAAAAATGAGAAGCTAAAAACTTCTCATTTTTTAAAAACTTTTTTAATTAGTAGCTTGAGTTAGAAACCTTTCCCTCACAGATAGCAATGGATGCAGATGCTCCAATTCTTGTAGCCCCAGCTTTAATAACAGCCTCAGCATCTTCACTGCTTCTTACTCCACCAGAAGCCTTTACTCCCATTTCTGGTCCTACGGTTTTACGCATAAGTGCGATGTCTTCTGGAGTTGCACCACCAGTAGAAAATCCTGTTGAAGTCTTTACAAAGTCGGCTCCAGCTTCCTTTGCTAACTCACAGACTTTAACCTTTTCTTCCTCAGTGAGGAGGCAGGTTTCGATAATAACCTTTGTTAGAGCCTTGCCCTTAGCAGCATTAACTACCGCAGCTATATCATTTTTTACATATTCATAATCTTTATCCTTGAGTCTTCCTATATTTATAACCATATCTACTTCTTCTGCACCATTTGCAATAGCATTCTCTGTTTCAAAAGCCTTTACCTCTGAAGTATTAGCCCCTAAAGGGAAACCTATAACTGTACACACCTTTACACTGCTACCCTTTAGCATTTCTGCAGCCTGTATTACATTTGTAGGGTTCACACAAACAGATGCAAAGCTATATTGAAGAGCTTCCTTACATAATTTTTCAATCTGAGCTCTAGTTCCCTCTGGCTTTAAAAGTGTATGATCTATCATGCTTGCTATGTTCTTTGTTTCCATTATTACTCCTCCTTAAGTTTCATTCTAAACTACATTATACCATAATAATTACTCATTTGCTCTCTTAAATATTTTGCGAAGGCGTCCACCCCATTTCCGCTTAGAGAATTAATTGTGAAGAATTTAGCTTCACTATTTAGGCTTAAAGTATTTCTAAATACCCTTTCCTCGTCAAAGGAAAAATATTCCTTCATATCAAATTTGGTAATAATCACTGCATTAGCTCTAGTAAACATTAGTGGATATTTCTCTACTTTGTCATCACCTTCTGGTACACTAAGTAGGGCTATCTTTAAATTCTCTCCTATATCAAATTCAGCTGGGCATACTAAGTTCCCTATATTCTCTACTATTATTAAATCCAGCTCCTCCAAATTAAAATGCTCTAATATGTGTTTTATTGACAAGGCTTCAATATGACATGCTCCTTCTGTGTTTAGCTGAACCACAGGTATGCCGGCATCTGCAATTTTCTGAGCGTCTATGGTGCTATATACGTCTCCTTCGATTACTCCTATATTATATTCATGCTTTAACTCTTCTATAAGCTTCATAATAAAGGTGGTTTTGCCAGCTCCTGGTGAACCCATTACATTTATCATAAATACATTCTTTGACTTTAAAAATTGCTGTAGTTCATCATGGCAGTTCTCATTCCATTCCAAAATTTGTCTTACTACTTTTATTTCCATTACTCCACCTCCATGGATTTTATATAATAGTCCTTGCCACCAGACAAGGTAATATTTTCACTATTACAAATTGGACAAGCAAGTCTAGGGCTCTCTCTTTCACCTGTAAAACCACAATCCTTGCAATGCACTATACAGCTTTTCTTCTCAATTTTAAGCGTAGCCCCAGATATGGCACTCTCAGCACTTAGCATATCAAAATAGACCTGCAGACAATCAGGCACTAAGCCAGATAATTCTCCAACCACTATATTTATGCTCTGTACCTTTACATTGTCATGCTTTTTAGCTTCATCCTCACATATATCTATAATGCTCTTTATTATTGGATACTCATGCATAATTATCCCCACCAGTTAACATATTCTAGGCAACATATCGTAAAGAAGCTTATCTATAAATCTTCTTCCCCCTAGTTCGCTTTTTAAAATCACTCTTCCTGGAAAGTCGTTATTTACCCTTCCAATAATACTGGCTTCAGGTGCTAAGTTACTCTGCTTTAGTGCTGCAATAATCTCTTCAGCAGCCTGAGGAGAAACCACCGCCACTACCTTACCTTCATTTGCCGTATAAAGAGGATCTAAACCCAACAACTCAGACAAGGCCTTTACACGAGAGTCCACTGGAATTTTATTTTCTTCAAGTTCTATGGCAAAGGAATTCCCTTCCACAAATTCGTTTAAGGTTGTAGCTAACCCTCCTCTAGTTGGATCTCTTAATATTTTTACTTCTTCACCATATTTTAATATTTCACCGATTATATCATTTAAGGGTGCACAATCTGAAGTTATTTTGCTATCTTCCATATTATTTCTGGTGCAGAATATGGAGGCTCCATGATCACCTAAATTCCCGCTGACAAGAACTATATCCCCACACTTAATTCTATGTGTTCCTAGGTCCAAGCCATCCCTCTTAAAGCCTATACCACAGGTGTTAATATAGATACCGTGGCCGTGTCCCTTTTCTACCACCTTAGTGTCACCAGTGACTACCTGTACTCCTGCCCTTTTTGCAGTAGCACCTATGGAATTCATAATAGTTTTTAAGTCCTCTATTTTAAAGCCCTCTTCCAGGATTAAAGACAATGTAAGATACTTTGGAAAAGCACCACAAACCAATAGATCGTTTACAGTGCCACACACACTTAATTTTCCTATATCTCCACCAGCAAAAAAATATGGATCGATGACAAAGCTGTCCGTGGAGATTACAATTCTTTCAGCACCACTAACTTCCGCCCCATCATCTAAGGTAGCTTCCCCCATATTTATTGCTGGAAGGATAGTTTCCTCTAATAAATCAGAGGTGTACTGTCCTCCATTTCCATGACTTAAAGTAATAATATCCTTCATATTTTCCTCCAATGCTAACCTCTATTATATCTATATGCTGCTGCGCAGCTGCCCTCAGAAGAAACCATACATGGTCCTAAAGGGTTTGCCGGATTACAGATTGTTGAGAAATTTGGACACTGCTCTGGGGATAACAGTCCCTTGAGCACACTCCCACAGCAGCAGGTGTTATTTTCCTCACAACTTTTCTCTTTCATCTCAAACAGCTTTGTAATATCAAAGGAGCTATATTCCTCTCTCAATCTTAAGCCGCTTTTAGGTATATAACCAAGCCCCCGCCAAAAATCACCCTGAGCTTCAAATACCTCATTCATAAGCTTAAGGGCCACTAAATTTCCTTCAGGCTTTACTAAGCTTTCATAGCAATTTATTATACCAGCTTCTTTCTTTATAACCATTGAAGTACAGTTATAAATTCCACGAAGGATTTCATCTCCTGAAAATCCAGCTACAACTCCAGCTGCACCATAGTTACTAATAAAGTCAAAATAATCGCTGCCAGTAATAGCAGCCACATGGCCTGGGCATAAAAACCCTTGAAGCTTTAAATTGCTGTCTTTAAGAAGCTCTTCCATAACAGGTCTCATAACCTTGTGTACACAAAGCACATAAATGTTCTTTGCATTTCTATGCTTAAGTTCCTTTATAAGCACTGCAGTGGCAGGTGCTGTAGTTTCAAAACCTAGAGCTGCAAAAACTATGGGTACATCCTTATGCTTTTCACCAAGTCTTAAAACCTCCATAGATGATAATACCATCTCCACCTTAGCTCCCTGTGCTCGGGCTCTTTCTAGGGTAATAGAGGGAGAGGAGCCTGGAATTCTTATTAAATCTCCATAGGTTGCAATTACTACGCCCTTTTCAAGTCCAAGATAGTAAAGATAATCTATATAGAATGCTGGAGTGACACATACAGGACATCCAGGGCCACTTATAAGCCTAATATTTCTAGGCAGCACCTGTCTTATACCTTCCTTGCTTATAGCATGGGTATGGCTACCACAGACCTCCATAATGGTAATGGGCTCTGTTATTTCATTAAGTTTATCAATCCAAAACTTTTTCTCATTCATCTTTTTTCACTTCTTCCGCGCACTAAATATTCTCTAGAGCTTTTAACACCTCTAGTGTCTTTTTTGCATCATCTTGGGACATCTTCTCTATGGCAAAGCCTGCATGAACCATAACATAATCTCCTACGAGAGGATTATCCATAAGATCAGTTCTAAACTTTTGTTTTAATCCATTATACTCTCCGAAGGCCTCTTTTCCTTCTATAGTTAGTATTTTGAAAGGAATACCTAAACACATATCTACTCTCTCCTATATTAATCATAATTTATACGTACATATAAATAATAACAATATTTATATATTTTTAAAAGTACTATGTTCCTTCAATAATTTGTTTTCAATACATACATACTATGTTATAATAAATTGGAATTATTATTAGGTATGGGTCTTATTAATATGTAATTATTTTAGTAAAGGGGTTTTATATATGGGATTTAAAGAAACTTTGCAAAAGAAATACACAGATTCTTTTATTCAAAGAAACGGTGACAGAATTACACAGGTACAGGGAAATGTTATCTCTATAAAGATTGAAACCAAATCCATATTGTGGATTTTTAACAAACTCATGGTTACCCTGGTAATAAAGCCAGAAGCCAGTAAATCAATAGTAAAATGTGTATACAGGAAAAATAGATGGTTTAAAAAGCCAAGCTTTATGCCTATTTCTCAAGGTCACAGAGTAATTGTTATGGGCTTAAAGGGTAAGAAGGGCAAAGAAGATAGAGAAATAATCTCTATAATGAACGTGATGAACCTGAGCAATAAGAAGGATCTAATACCAACTCAGGGTGGTGGCCAACAAAGCATTAAAAAGGTTCAGAAGGTTCAAAGAAGATAGGAAAATAATTTATACGCCAATATTTTAAAGAATATTGGCGTATTTTATTGCCTTTATATGAGTTATATTACCATGCAGTAATACTCTCTAAGGCATAAGCACTATGATTTTTAAGTAAAGGATGATTAGCTAGTTGCTTATAGGCTTTACTTAACCTTATCTTTTCATCATATACTATTCCAAGTATATTCCCACTATGAGCACCAATAATTCCAAGCCCTCCAGTTTTTTCCCTTATCCTAATCACCTCAGGCAATATATCATATTTCAACCTATGCTGATTTCTTATGATGCTTTGTGAAGAAGCTTCAAAGATATACTTGTAATTACTTGATGAAACCCCTTTTTCAAGTAGAACAATCAAATCCTCAATATGCTTTTGAGGATATAAGGCTTTTTTATTAAATTCCACAGTATCAATGTTTTTTTCTCCAACAAAGCATAGGCTGTAAAACTTTATATATTCACCTAGGGTCTTTATGTAAGTTCCATTTTTATAGTCAAACATAGTCATTTTTTTAAATACAATACTATCTGTTGGTTCTACCTTAGTGCATTCCTCTGCTAGCTCCCATTCATCATAGTTCTTTCTAAAAATAGTAGTAAGGCAGCTATACAGTGCACATAGGTCTGCGGTACTGCTTGCAAAGCCTTTTCCATTAGGAATATCTGAATGAATTTGAAAATCCAAGGTATTTAAATATGTACTACACCCCCATCTATTAAGCATATTTTTAAAAAACATAGATGATTTCTCATATTTGTACCTCTCAAAAGGTTTGTTTGTTTCAAAAAGTCTTACTGTGGTATACAAATTAATTGGGCACGAAACCAATACATCAATATGGTCTAGCTTCCCTTGAATCAGTTCACCAATACTTCCAGGATATTTTGAACATACCTGCATAGGTTATTCTCTCTTGCCATCTAAAAATTTTATAGTAGCTTCAACTGCTTCATTAACATTGCTCACCACATTATGACCATTACAATTCATCTTCCTCTTAATAACAAAAGCATATACTCCCGCTTTTAATGCCGCCTGTATTTTTTCTTCTGTTCCACCTTCTGTACCGCTGTCTTTCAAAATTATTGCTGATGCATTATACTCCTTTATGATACATTCATTTAATTCCATGCTGGAGGGTCCCTTTATTGCAATTATGTCCTCTACCTTTACCCCAGAGGATACACATTTCTCTATAGAGGATACTGTAGGCAAAACCCTATGTATTATTCTATTTTTAATCTCTATAGCCATTATTTTTTCTATATTTCTGCTGCCTGTAGTATTTAAAATACTGCCCTGAGAGCCTTCTAATACTTTGGACCATTTCTTTAGCTCAGCATAATCCTCTATAATTATCACTTTATCATTATCTTTATATTTATTTAACACGGAAGGCCTTTCATACCTTATGTATTCAATTTTAAGCTTTTTAGCTACTGAAGCTAAGTTTTGTGATATCTCCACAGCATAAGGATGGGATGCATCTAATATTGCTTCTATACTGTTTTCTTTAAAAATATCCTCTAAGCTAGTTTTATCAAGAGGTCTTGTGTTTAAAAATCTATATCTATATTCTTTTAATAGTTCTCCTCCATATTCTGTGGCAGTAGAAACATAAAGGTCATCAGTGTACTTATTCATTAAAGTCAATATACTTTTTCCCTCTGAGGTTCCTAAGAATAGTGCAATCATAACAATGCACCTCTGTACCCTCTAGGAGTTATAAACATATTTTCTTTATAATAGCTTGTACTATTTCCTATTATTACAATAGAAAACATATCTACATCACTATCATCAAAATTTTTGAATGTATATAAGGCAAAACTTTGTTCCTCTCTAAGAGCATTTCTAACTACAGCTATGGGAGTATCTTCTTTTCTATAATTCTTAATTATTTCTATACATTCCTTTAAATAAAGGCTTCTTCCCTTGCTCTTAGGATTATAAAGTGATATGACAAAGTCCCCCTGAGCTGCCTTTTCAACTCTTTTTTTTATAAGCTCATAGGGTGTCATAAGATCACTTAAGCTTATATTACAGGAGTCATGCATAAGTGGTGCCCCAAGTATTGAAGCTGCTGAATTTGCCGCTGTAACTCCAGGTATTATCTCTACATTTTCCTCTGTTTTCATTTCTAATATAAGGCCCGCCATGCCATATATTCCAGCATCACCTGTGCTTATAATAGCCACTGTTTTATCCCTAGCTATTCTAAGAGCCTCCCGGCATCTGTCCTCTTCCTTTTTCATTCCAGTAGATACTATTTCCTTACCTTTTAGCAGAGGCTTTATTAATTCTATATACTTTGTATATCCTACAATAACTTCACTTTCTTCTATGGCCTTTATGGCCCTTATGGTCATATTGTTTATAGAGCCTGGACCAATCCCTACAACATAAAGCTTTCCCAAATTTAACCTCTCCTTTTACCTTTATAAAATTTCCCCTATGCAAAGAGTCATGCCATTACACTTTATTTTTCCAGTTTTTAGTTTTGCTCCTAAAAGCTCTACACAGGGCTCACTTACCGCCCTTACCCCTATTGTTTTTTCTACAAACGCACTTCCTTCATATTTTTCATGAACCTTTCTTATTTCTTCTAAGGTAAAAATAGTAATCTCTGCATTAAGCTCCTTAGCTAAATTGATTATAGCCTTCTCTTCCTTTTTAACCTCTACAGTTGCCACCTTCAGAACAGATCTCCTATCTAGGTTATATTCTCTTAGCACCTCTAAAACTTTGTTTTTCATTGCTGTATCATCAAAGTCTTTTCTGCAGCCTATGCCAAGAACTATGTTTCTTCTTATAAGCTTTAAAGTAGGCTTATCGTTAATAAGCTCCTCCTCAATATTCTCTTCATTGCTGACAATTACTGCTCCTTCTGCACCATTAATATCTTCTATATAGCCCTTTGGTATACTGTGCTTTTCTTGCCTATCAATAAATGCAACACGTTTACCTTCTACCAGCATTGCAGAAATTTCTTTAGCAGTTTTCATATCCTCAAGGATTAACCCATGCCCTTTTGCATAGCTATCAGGGGCTACTATATTAAGATTATCCGTGGCAGTTGTTATTATGGGTTCTGCTCCTATTATTTTAGCTATTTCTATGGCAAGGTTATTTGCACCACCTATATGTCCGCTGAGTAAGCTAATTACGTATTTCCCTGTACTGTCAATTACTATAATTGCAGGATCCACTGTCTTATCTCTTATATATGGAGCTATAGCCCTTACCGCTATGCCTGTAGAGGCAATAAAGACTATGGCGCCATAATTTTGAAATATATTTTTAGTGATAGTGCTTATTTTAAGAGCCTTTGTTCTATCCCTATAATATATTTCTGTTTCAAAATACTTCGACAGTTTATAAGCTATGCTATCTCCATGCTCTGTTACACTTATAATCCCAAGCTTCAACACTATCACTCTTTCCCTTGCCTATACATATGAGTAAAGCTTTCATCATATAAAAGGCTCTTATTAAAACTGGAGCTTATAAAGTCTCCCACTAATATCTGAGCACACTTTTTTATTCCAGCACTCTTCACCTTTTCACCTATATCATCTAAAGTACCTATAATTACTCTCTCATCCTCCCAGGTGGCTCTTTCTATTACTGCCACAGGAACATTTCTTCCGTAGCCTGCTTTAAGCCTTTCAACCACCTTGTCTATCATAGAAATAGATAGAAATATAGCCATGGATGCCCCTAGTCTAGCAATATTTTCTAAGTCCTCCCTCAAAGGTACTGGAGTTCTTCCCTCTACTCTAGTCAATACTACAGTTTGAGTAACTCCAGGAAGGGTAAACTCTCCCCTTATAGCTGCAGCAGCTGCAGTAAAGGAGCTTACTCCTGGAATCACCTCATAGTGTATGTGGTTTTTGTCAAGCTCTAACATCTGTTCTTTAATAGCTCCATATATAGATGGGTCTCCTGTATGCAGCCTTGCTATGTTTTTACCCTCCGCATTTGCTCTTATCATTACTTCTATAACCTCATCTAGGGTCATGGAGGCTGAATTATATATCTTAGCCTCCTTCTTGCAAAATTCAAGATGCTTATTACTTACCAGGGAACCAGCATAAATGACTACATCAGAACAAGCTAACATATTTCTTCCCTTTACAGTAATTAAATCCACATCTCCTGGACCCGCCCCAATAAAATAAACCATTTATAATCTCCTTCCTATTATGAGGGACATATATTCACTATTTTTTAGTATTTCCTCTTTATCTCTTGAAACCATCTGTCCTTCTCTACCTGCTTTTTTTACATATACATAATTAAAGCCTCTCTTTTCAAGCTCATGGATTATTCTTTCTTCATTCCTATAAACCTTCATAACCACTACAAATTTTTCATCCCTTATATCATGGATTCTATTTCCAGGAATTATAAGGAGGGGTTCATCACCAATTACCAGTGGTTCTCCTGCTAAGCTTGCACTGGCACAAAAAGAGGTTATTCCTGGAATAGTTTCTGTTTCATAGCCCTTTTCTTCAATATATTTTAATAAATATATGTATGTACTATATACAAATGGGTCTCCTATGGTGAGAAACGCTACCTTCTTACCCTTAAGCAGCTCTTCTTCTATGACTTTAAAAGCCTCTTCTATTTTTTCTTCCTGTTCTTGTCCCCCCATGGGGAAATACTTAATAATAATCTTTGCATTATCTTTAATGAATTCTCTTGCTATGTCTAGTGCTATGCTCTCTCCTTTATGCTTTGCAGATGGAGCTACTATAACATCACACTCTCCAAGGACCTTTACCGCCTTTAGTGTTAAAAGCTCCTTGTCTCCAGGCCCTACACCTATTCCATACAATTTAGTCATATCTTCCTCCCACTAACAATAAAAATGCTGTTATTTGCAGAAAGCATAAGAGCCTTTCCCCTTACTCTGTTTACAGATACCTGAGTACATTCAGTATTATAATTAAGCTCCTTTAATGTATTTAATGCCCTATATAGATTTTCAATAGTTATAAAGTTCAAAACTATAACCTTTCCATTTTTTAATTTCTTGTCACTTTCTTTAATAATAGTTTCTATATTGCCCCCGCTTCCTCCAATAAATATGCTGTCAAAGCTTCCTATAATGTGGTCTAGGACCTGAGGAGCTTGTCCTTCAATAATTGAGAGGTTATCAGTGCAAAACCTCTTCTTGTTCTCATTAATAAGCCTTATAGCTTCTTCTTCCTTTTCAACTGCAACTACCTGTCCTTTAGGACATAGCCTTGACACTTGTATGCTTATAGAACCAGTTCCAGCACCTATATCTAGAACCCTATCTTCTTCACCTAAATCCATCCTTGCTATACTTAGTATTCTTATCTCTTCCTTGGTCATAGGGCAATTCCCTCTTAAAAATTCTTCATCCTTAATGTAAGTCATCTTTACTTCAACTCCATATTTTCAATTATTACCACACTAAATCCAGAAAATTTTCCCTGGGCTAATTCCTTTGGACATCCGATTGTAATTTTTTCATCTTCATAGGATAAATTCTCTCCTATGTATACAGTGGCATCTATATTATTATGAAAAAGCTCCTTGCAGATAAACTCTCCACTATGCTTGCTGTCAGTTAACCAAATTGAAATATGGTTTTCCCTTACCTTAGCCATAAATGCTCCATATCTTCCATGAATACTACTTAAAAAGCTGCCCTGCCAAGGCATTCCTAGTTTACAGGCCATATACTGAAAGGAGCTTATACCTGGTATTACTTCTATATTAGCTTTGTAATTTTCTTTTATATAATTTGTAATTCCATAAAAACAGGGATCTCCAGATGCAACTACTGCTATAGCTTTGTCCTTGTTAGCATTTATTTCATATACAATAGCTTCAATATTTTTTACTGCTTTGAACTGAACCTTTGTAAATTCAACACTTCTCAATGCTCTTTCAAAGCCTATAATAAGATCCGACCTTAAAATAGTATCAATAGCCTTAGGGAGAATGTACTCTCTGCTGCCAGGTCCTATTCCTACAATACTAACCATCTACAACTCTCCTCTAGAATTTTTTCTGCTATCATATAGCACTGCCTTTTCCATAGAATACATAATCACATCTGCCTCTATATTTTCATAGCAATACATTTCAATTCTCCTTTTGATTTTTAAACCCATTCTCTCATATAACAATGAAGGTGATTCATATCTATCCCCTATAATTTTTACTGCACCCTCTGTGGTTTTCTCATTATAGACCTCTTCAACTAAATCTCTATCTGCTCCCATAAGAGCAAGCTCAAGAGCAATTACCTCAAGCCTTACATCACACACTCTACTGTGGGTATTAAAACAGCCTGCTACGAGCTTTGATATTTTTCCAATATGCCCAACCATTGTAACTTTTCCAATATTATTCTCTACGCAATAGTTTAAAGCAGCCCCAACATAGTTTGACATTATAACCATATTATCCTTTGATAAACCCAATTTTAGTGCCATATCCTCTCCCATATTTCCAAATAGTAAAACAAGCTCTTTACATCCATTTGCAGCCTTTTGTCTTATCTCTAGGGCTATAGATTCCTTTAAGGCCTCTTCGGACATGGGTGTCACTATACCTGTAGTTCCAAGAATGGATATCCCCTCTACTATATTAAGCCTTGGATTGAAGGTCTTTAGCGCTATTTTCTCTCCCTTAGGAACAAAAATGGTAATTTCTACTCCCTTTCCCTTGGGCAGTACCTCTTTTACTTCTTTTTCTATCATAAGTCTTGGTACTGGATTAATTGCAGGCTCTCCTTTTTTTACATATAGTCCCTCACTTCTTACTATTCCTACTCCTCTTCCTCCCTTTATATTAAAGCCACTGACCTTCTCCTCTGCTCTTGCCCATATTTCAATGCCATTTGTTACATCCGCATCGTCTCCTCCGTCCTTTACAATACAGCATTCCACATAGTTCTCACCAAACACCGTGGATTCTATTAAAAGGTCAAGCTTTATGCCCTTTGGGGTATCTATAGAAATACAGTCTAACTTCTTATGGCTATATAGCATATATGCTGCGGCCTTTGCCGCTCCTGCAGCACAGGACCCTGTAGTGTAACCGCATCTTAGTTTTTTCCCATCACAGTTTATGTATAAATCAAGCATGGCTATTTCCTTTCATATAGCATGTATAATAGAGCGTTCACTATAGCTGCCGCAACAGTACTGCCTCCTTTTCTGCCTCTAACAGTTATAAGTGGAATAGAAAGCTTTTCTATCTCATTTTTAGACTCTGCAGCTCCTACAAAGCCTATAGGAGCTGCAATAATAAACTTTGCACTGCTTTTCCCCTCTTCTATTAACTCCTTTAGTCTAAACAGGGCTGTAGGAGCATTGCCAAATACAAAGAACTCCACTCCAGCTTCTGAGGCTTTTTCAATTGCAGCCATAGAACGGGTAATATGTCTCTCTTTTGCTGTGATTTCCACTTCTTCATTGTCCACATAACAGACCACCTGGCAATTTAGCCTTTCAAGCGCCTTTTTACTAATACCTGAAAGGGCCATTTTTGTATCCGTATATATGGTAACTCCCTTTTGTAATAGCTTTAGAGCTTCCTCTATAGCTCCTTCCCTTATGTAAACTAGCTCCTTATATTCAAAATCTGCTGTGGTATGTATTACTCTCTTTATTATTTTTAGTTCTCTTTCCGAAAAACTATTAGCCCCCATTTCCTCTTCTATTATTTCAAAGCTTCTTTTTTCTATATCCATTGGAACCTTTATATAATCCTTCATGGCTTCACCTCATTCTTTTTTATTAAAAAATTAAGCATGTCCATATTTTTAAAAAAATGTACATGTGCATAGGTACCTAAGGTGTTCTTCTTAATATACCCACAGTTCCATTCCTTAATTGAACCCTCATAGGATTCCTTGCACAATGTATAAATTTTGTCTTCATCACTGTCCACCATGGATTTATGAAACTCATGACAGTTTACCCTAAATCCTCTTGGCAATATTTTATTTTCCTTTTCCACTTCTATTTTTGCATATCCAAAATTCTGAAGCCTTCCTGTCATACAGGCCTTACCTCTATAAAAGCCAACAGCATCCTTTCCATCAATACTCTCCATAAGATACATAAGACCACCACATTCTGCATAACAGGGTAGCCCACTTATAAGAGCATCTCTTATCTGCTCTCTAATACTTTTATTTTTGCTAAGCTCCTCTATGAACACCTCTGGGTACCCTCCACCTAAGTAAAGAAAATCTATATCCTTTGGTAGCTCCTTGTCCTTAATAGGACTAAAAAACTCTACCTCACCAAGTTCCTGAAGGAGCTCAAGATTTTCCCTATAGTAAAAGCTAAATGCACTATCAAAGGCCACAGCAGTTTTAATTCCTATATTGTTAAGGTGATAATTGTCTTCATACACTTTAGTCTCTTTGAAGCTCTCAAGTAATTTCCTCAGGTCTACATGCTTTTCAATCAGCTCAGCACAAATGCTTATTTTACTTAATAAATCCTCTATTTCACTGCTTTGTACAAGTCCCAAATGCCTGCTTTTTAAATTAAGCCTTTCATCATAAGGCAGATATCCAAAAACCGTTATACCACAATGTCTTTCTATTGCTGCTTTTAAAAGTCTAAAGTAACTTTCACTAATGCCATTTAGTATTACTCCTACTACATCAATCTTTTCAAACTGCATAAGCCCTTTTATTTCAGCACAAAGGCTAGTACATTGACCCTTAGGAGATATAACAAGCACTACAGGAATATTTAGAGTCCTAGAAAGCTCTGCTGTAGAATTTGAGGAGGTTATCCCCACACCATCATAGAGTCCCATAACACCTTCAATAATGCCTATTTGACCTTTTCCCCTGCTATAGGAAGCCTTAACACCATCTTCTCCCATAAGAAACATATCTAGGTTTCTTGAAGGCTGTGCTGTAATATAGCTGTGGAAGGCTGGATCTATATAGTCAGGGCCTGCCTTATAGCCTTGAACCCTAAGTCCTCTATTCATCAAGGCCTTCATAAGTCCTAAGGTAAATGTGGTTTTCCCGCCTCCACTGCTGTTTGAGGATATAACAATGCTTTTCATACTCTTAAAACCTCCAGAAGCTTCTCATTATGTATTCTGTGCTTAATTGCAAATCTTACAAAGCTTTCATCTAGTCCTTTAAAATTGCCTGCCCTTCTTATGACTATGCCCCTATCAATACATTTTTTATAAAGCTGCTCTCCTGTAATGCCCCTAAGCTTACAGAGTATAAAGTTAGAATTAGTATTATAAACTCTTTCTATAAGCTCTGTTTTACGAAGCTCCTCCAGCATAAAGCTTCGCTCTTTTCTAATTAAGTCTTCTGAAGCTTCTATATAGCTGTAATCTCTAAGTACATATTTAGCTGCTATTTCTGCAAAGCAGTTCACACTCCAAGGATTTTGTAATTTTTCTAGCCTAAGCTTTAAGGCTTCATTGAGTGTTATACCATAACCAAACCTTATTCCAGGGAGAGCAAAATATTTTGTTAGGGCTCTTATAACAAAAAGGCATTTATATTTATGTGCCTCTATCACAACACTTTGTGTTTTATCACCTACAAACTCTATAAAGGCTTCGTCCACAATAATAGTTTTATCTGTCTTTTCACAGAGCTTTACTATTTCTATAAACTTATGCTTGTCTATTACATTGCCACAGGGGTTATTGGGATTTCCTATGATTACAGCCTCTACTTCTAAAAGCTTCTTCTCTATATCCTCATAATCATATTGCATATCTTCATCAAGATAGGAATTTACTATTTCAGCCCCCCATTTTCTAGCACTTTTTTCATACTCATAAAAGGAAGGAGCAATGATCAATATCTTTTTAAATAGGCTTATAGTAAGGTCAATTATTTCCGAAGCCCCATTGCCCACAATAAAGTTTAATCCCCTTGTCTCGTAATCCTTACTTATATAGGCCTTTAGGTTGTCTATAAGCTCTCTATAATAAACATCTGGATATCTTTCACAGCTTATTAAAGCTTCCTCAATATGAGCCTTAAAGCTATTTGGAATACCAAGTGGGTTTATGTTAGAACTAAAATCTAAAAGTGCCCTTCCCTTCAATAAGCCCTCTGTATATATATCTCCACCATGCTGGTATTTTATATTTTTATCTTCCATATAGCATCACCATTAAAAAATATATTATTGTCAAAATAATCTCACTTCCATACATAAGCTTAATAGTATCAACAATGTGCCTATTGTTAAGCTTGTTTTTCATATCTCCAATAGTAGGCTTGTACACAATCTCTCCAAAGTAGGTATTAGCTCCTCCTATTTGTATACCTAAAGCTCCAGCTGCTGCAGCTTCAGGATAGGCACAATTAGGACTTTTATGATTTCTTCTATCCCTAAACATTATCTTAAAGCTATCTAGTATATTACCTCCCACCATAGGTGAAGCAGCACATATAAGCAGCCCAGTAATTCTTGCTGGTATAAAATTAAACACATCATCCACCTTCGCTGGGAAAAATCCTATATATCTATATCTTTCATTTAAGTAGCCCAGCATTGAGTCCATTGTATTTACAGCTTTATAAAGGAATGCAAGAGGTGCCCCTCCTATCATTGCAAAAAGGAGGGGTGCTATAACCCCATCAGAAGAATTTTCAGCTATGGTTTCCACATCAGCCCTTATTATTTCCTCTTCCTTTAAATTCACCGTCTCTCTTCCAACTATATAGGAAAGCTTAAGCCTTGCATCCTCTAGGTCACCATTTACAAGTGAATGATAGACCTTTATCCCTTCTTTATGTAATGATTTAGCTGCTAGAGTAGTCCACAGCAGTAAAACGTTTAGACTGTGATAAACTAAAGGAAATCCTTTTGTAAGATGAAGCAGTGTGAAGGGTATAGTGAAACTTATGGAGCATGTAATTAGTACAATAAAGCCTCCAAAGAGCCTTAAATGAATATTTTTTTTACATATTTTCCTTCCCGCTTTTTCAAGAAGTCCAATAAGCTTTCCCATGTATATAACAGGATGAGGAAACCAATAGGGATCTCCTATTATCCAATCCAAAGCAACAGCAAGTGCTATATCTATCATTACTTTGCTCTCCTTAACCCTGCAATTTCATAGATTCTATCCATATTAAGATTTTCCCTTACTATGTCTGCAAGCTTATCAATTTCTTGTTCTCTTAGGCTTTCATAGGGCTTTGACTCTCTTTTAGGCAAGCCTTTATTCTCTCTTATTTTACTTAGTATATATTCTCTGAAGCTCTCTCCGTCAAAAACTCCATGAACATAGGTTCCTAAAATGTTTCCACTTTCATTCACTGCTCCATCATAATGCTCTGTACTTCTATCATCCTTCTCATGGATAATAAACAGTGGCCTGCTGTGAGCTTTGTATGAGCATATTCCCATATGTATTTCATAGCCATATATATTTATATCCTGAGAAAGTATGTTGCACTTTCCCTTGACCCTAGTTGTAGCTTTTTCCTTTTCAAAAACAGTATCAATGGAGAGAAGCTTCATTCCCTCTATCTCTTTTAATTCTGTCTCTACACCAAAGGGGTCTTTTACAGTATCCCCAAGCATCTGATATCCTCCACAGATGCCTATTAACATTCCCTTATTGCTATAAGCTTTTATCTTTGCCTCCATACCACTTTCTCTCAAAAACAACAAGTCCTCCATGGTGTTTTTAGTTCCAGGTATAATGACTAAATCTGGCTCACCAAATTCCTTATCACTTTCAATAAACCTTACAGAAACATCCTCCTCTGTTCTAAGGGCATCAAAATCTGTAAAGTTTGATATGTGAGGAAGCTTTATAACCGCAACATCTATAGACGCAGTTACCCTTTTATTAAAGCTTACTGCTCCGTCCTCATCTTCAAGCTGCAGCTTAAAGTATGGAACTACACCTAAAGTGGGGATTTTTATTATGTCTTCTATCATAGTTAGTCCAGGCTTTAGAATGTTTAGGTCTCCTCGGAATTTATTGATTATTGTGCCTTTTACTCTTTTTTTCTCGTCCTCCCTAAGTAGCATTATTGTCCCTGCCAGGGCTGCAAATACTCCTCCCTTATCTATGTCACCTACAAGAAGTACTGGGGCCTCTGCTATTTCTGCCATACCCATATTTACTATATCCCTGTCTCTTAAATTAATTTCAGCAGGACTTCCTGCGCCTTCTATTACTACTACATCAAACTTTTCCTCTAGCTCTTTAAACTGTGATTTAAGCATATCTGCAAACATAAGCTTCATATTGTGGTATTCCATAGCAGAGCTATTGCAGTAAACCTTTCCATTCACTATTACTTGACATTTTTTATCTGTGGTAGGCTTTAATAGTATAGGATTCATATAAGCCTCTGGCTCCAACCCAGCAGCATAGGCTTGAAACACCTGAGCTCTTCCCATTTCCTTTCCATCTAAGGTTATATAGGAATTTAAAGACATATTCTGAGCCTTAAAAGGACATACAGTATAGCCCTCTTGTTTAAATATCCTGCATAGGGCTGCTGTTAAAATACTTTTTCCAACAGAGGAGGCTGTTCCCTGCAGCATTATCTTTGCCATATAAATCACTCCATATCTAAAGCTTCTTTTATGTGCTGTATGTATATATACTGAAATTCTTCAATTTCTCCAAGACCGTGAAGCCATGCACTAACCTCAACACCCTGAACTTTAAGAATATTTTTCCAGGAGGAGTCCTCTTCTCCCCACATGTCATTTTTGGCATGATCTCCTGCCACAAGCATCAAGGGGAGGAGTTTCACCTTTTTTATGTCTTTCGTCCTTACCCATGTTACTGCGTCTAATATAGATGGGTAGCCCTCTACAGTTCCTATGAAAACATTGTCATAGCCTTTAGCTTTTAAAATGTTTTGAAGGCAGCAGTAGCAGGCATTGGCATAATGAGAGGAACCGTGCCCCATAAAGATTACCGCCTCTTCTCTTTCCATTTTCCCCTTAATTGCATCAATTAAAATCTCATAGTCCTCATGATAAAAGATTACCGGCCTTCCTAACACTATTTTTTTAAAGGCATTTTCTCTCTTATACTCTTCTACAACCTGATTTATGTAATCATATTCACTCCCTGGAATAATGTGAAGTGGTTGTACAAGGACTTCCTCTGTGCCCTCCTCTGCAAGCTTTTTTAAAGCCTCTTCTGGTGTATCTATATAAATATTGTCTCTGTTTTTTAATATCTTAATTATTCCATGAGAAGTAAAGGCCCTTCTTACTTCAAACTCTCTGAAATGCTCTTTTACCTTTTTTTCTATGGCATCAATAGTCACCTTGCGAGTATCCTCATAGGTTGTCCCAAAACTTACCACAAGTATGGCTCTTTTCATTTAATCACCCCTACCTCATTGCAATAATAATTAACAAGCTAAGTATTTCCATGAGCTCATTAGCTGCTCCAAGTGTATCTCCTGTTAAACCGCCAATTTTACTCTTACAGTACATATTGAACAAGAGAACCATCATAATTAAAAAGGCAATTATAATAATACCTTTAATAACTCCAATTATCGGCAGCGTAATAATAAGACATATTAGAAAAGCTGTTATTACCTCTTTTTCCCCACAATTTCCGATAAAGAAATTTCCTGTGCCCTTTGCTTTTGCCGTTTTTCCTATAGAGAATAAGAAAGCTAATAAGGTTCTCGAAATTATTGGTGCTAAAAATATTCCATGTAATAGGTTAAGCTCTCCAATTGCTTTAATGGAAAAGACCCTTATAAGAATATCAAGTATTATAGCAATACAAGCATAGGTTCCAATTCTACTATCCTTCATAATTTCTATGATTCTGTCTGAAGTCTTAAAGGCAAAAAATCCATCACAGGTATCTCCAAAGCCATCTATGTGTATAGCCCCTGTTATAACAATTCCTAAGGCTGCTGTTAAAACAGCACAGATATCCAAAGGTAATAGGATTTTTAAAAGACTAAAGGTCATAAATTGTATAAGTCCAATAATTGACCCTACCACTGGCAGGAAGGAAACCCCCTTCTTGAAGTTTTCCAATTCACAAGGAAGATTAATATTTATAGGAATACGGGTTAAAAATTGCAGCATTAGAAGAAAAGCTAAAAAATATTCTTTCATTTATTTAAGCTTCAAAGGTATCCCACAGCATACAAGATACACCTCATCACACAATGCTGCTATATATTGATTAAGACTCCCTAATAGATCTCTAAATATTCTTCCAAGCTTATATTCTGGTATTAACCCGCTTCCCACTTCGTCTGTAACCATAATCAGATTCTTGTTTTCTTCCTTTGCCTTATCGATGAATTTCTTAAACTCATTTTTTGCTAAATCTAAAACATTCCCTATTTCAGCTTTCGCTACTTTTTCAAAATCTATATCATTTTCAAAAATCATATTGGTAAGCATAGTTGTTACACTATCTAGCATAATACTGCTACCCTTATAGAGCTCAATCTGCTCATCTAATTTTTTATAGCCTTCATAGGTTTCCCAGCTGTTTTTTCTTCTGTCCCTGTGTTTTTTTACTCTCTCCTCCATTTCTTCATCAGTGATTATGGAGGTAGCAATATACAATACATCTGCTTCATTTTCTAATATTTTTTCTGCGAATTCACTTTTGCCGCTTCTGCTGCCGCCAGTTATCAAAGTAACCTTATTCATAACCTCACATCCTAACAAATATGTTGTATGCTATCTATATAGAAATATTTATCCTCATATTTTATCAAGGTTAAGTCTCCATTTTTTGATGCAAATCTCCAATAGAAATCCAAATTTTCCTCTAGTATGTAACAATACACTGCTCTTATTACTCCACCATGGGTAATAACCAGGATGTTCTCTAAAGAAGTTTCTTTTATTTCATCCATAAAAGACTTCACTCGCTGATAAAACATCTCATAGCTTTCTCCACCCTCTGGGCAATAATATTTCCAGTTATTTGTCCATTTTTCAAGCTCCTTTGGATACAAATTTCCTATTTCCTCATAGGTCTTTCCTTCAAAAATGCCAAAGCTCTTTTCATTGATTCTGCTGTCTTTTATGATTTCATAGGCGCCTTGTCCAATTACTATATCCGCAGTTTCAATGGTTCTTTTTAAACCACTTGTATAAATTCTTTCAAAGGTTATGTTCTTTAATATAGAAGAGGCTTTTTTTGCCTCCTCAATTCCCTTTTCACCTAAGCCTACATCAAGACTTCCATAATAGGTCCCCTTTATGTTTTCCTCAGTTTGTCCATGTCTTAGAAAATATATGTTCATACTCTAAAACCTTTTAAATACATTTAAAAACCGCTCAATATGCTCTTCTTTATGAGCAGCATTTAAAAATGTGGCTTCAAATTGTGAGGGTGCTATATATATACCCCCATTTAGCATATGTTTAAAGTATTTTTTAAACAGCTCTATATTACAAAGCTTTGCATCTTCATAATTCTTCACACCTTCACTATTAGTAAAAAATGCAGTCATCATAGAGCCACATCTGTTTATCACTAAGGGGATACCCTTTTCTTTTGCTATTTCCTCCATTCCCCTTTGAAGCATAGCTCCAAGATATTCAAGCCTTTTATATATTTTTGGCTTTTCATAGAGCTTTTTAAGAGAAGCATAGCCCGCTGACATTACTATAGGGTTGCCTGACATGGTGCCTGCCTGATAAACTGGCCCTATAGGTGAAAGATATTCCATTATGTCTCTTCTTCCGCCGTATGCACCACAGGGTAGACCTCCTCCTATAATCTTGGCGAAGGTTACAAGGTCTGGCTTTACATTATAAATACTTTGAGCACCCTTATAAGCAACTCTAAAGCCACTCATTACCTCATCAAACATAAGCAGACTTCCATGCTTTGTGCAAAGCTCTCTCAAGGTTTCTAAAAACAAGCTGTCTGCGGGAATTACTCCCATATTTCCTGCTACAGGTTCAATTATTACCCCGGCAATTTCATCACCATAGCACTGAAATATATTTTTTATACTTTGAATATTATTGTACTCAGCAATAAGCGTGTTTTTTATACTTTCCTGCGGTACCCCTGCACTTCCTGGTATGCCCTCAGTAAGTACCCCAGAGCCTGCACTTACAAGGAATCCATCGAAATGCCCATGATAACAGCCTGCAAATTTAACTATCTTATCTCTTCTAGTAAAGCCTCTTGCAAGCTTTACTGCACTCATAGTAGCTTCTGTACCCGAGTTTACAAATCGAATCATATCTATATTGTCTACAGTTTTACAAATATGCCTTGCAAGCTTTAGTTCAAGGGATGTAGGGGCCCCAAAGGCTATAGCAGTGCTTGCAGTATCTGAAATGGCTTTAACCACATCCTCATCACAATGTCCAAGTATCATTGGACCCCAGGCGCATACAAAATCTATATATTCCTTGTGGTCCTCATCATAAATAAAGGGTCCACTTCCCTCTTTAATTACTGGAGGCACCATATCTAAATCCTTAAAAGCCCTTACAGGACTATTAACTCCTCCCGGCATATACTCCTTTGATTGGTTGAAAACACTTAAATTATTCATTTTATTCCACCCTTAACCACTTCACTGCATCCAATGCATAATAGGTAATAATTATATCTGCACCTGCTCTTTTCATACTTAAAAGCATTTCCAGTACAATTGCCTTTTCATTAATTGTTCCCATCTTTGAAGCTGCTTTTACCATGGCATACTCTCCACTGACATTGTAAGCTGCTATAGGAACATTATACCTATCTCTTGCCCACCTAATTACATCTAGGTAAGATAAGGCAGGCTTTATGATTATTATGTCAGCTCCTTCCTCTATATCTTCTTCTATTTCTACCATAGCTTCTCTAATATTTCCTGGGTCCATCTGATAGGTTTTTCTATCTCCAAACTTTGGTGCAGAATTTGCAGCTGCTCTAAAGGGGCCATAAAAAGCGGAGCAGTACTTTGCACTATAACTCATAATAGATACATGACTATATCCATTTTCATCAAGTGTATTTCTAATTGCCTCCACTCTTTTGTCCATCATATCCGAAGGAGCCACCATATCTGCACCTGCTTTTGCATGAGACAGGGCTATTTTTGAAAGATAATTTAAGGTTTCATCGTTATCAACTTTAAAATCTTTTATTATTCCACAGTGACCATGACTGGTATATTCGCACATGCATACATCTGTTATAACCCAAAGCTTGGGATATAGTGCTTTAATTTCCCTTACTGCCCTTTGTACAATTCCGTTGTCATTATAACTTTCAGATCCCAATTCATCCTTTTTGTCTGTTACTCCAAAGATTAAAACCCCTCCTATATTTAAACTGTCTATCTCTTCTAATATTTCATGAAGCCTGTCCACAGAATAATGAAAACAGCCTGGAAGTGATTCTATTTCCCTTTTTATATTTTCTCCTTCCACAACAAAAATGGGATATATAAAGTCTTTAGGTGTTAATACAGTTTCTCTTACTAGATCTCTTATTTCAGCTCTTTCCCTCAATCTTCTGTTTCTCTTATTCATTTTTCACACTCCAAATCTTTTTAATGATTCCTTCTGTGCTGTACTCATCACATACTATGCATTCTAAGTTATTATTTTTTAGCTCCTCAGCAGTTATGGGCCCAATCGCCAGGCAAAGCTTCTTTTTTATCTTTTCATAGCCTACAAGCTTTAGCATGTTCTTAACTATAGAGGGACTTGTAAACATAACTATATCTGCAGCATCAAAGGCATATATATTTTTTATCTCTCCCTCCGCTACCTCATAGGTATGAACCCTGTGAACTTCAGTATTAAGCTTTAAAAGCCCTTGTGAAAGCACCTCTCTTCCATCCTTAGAGCAGGGAAGCAGTAGCTTGTCACCGCTATTAACATATTTACCAAGCTCCTTTAAGAGACCCTCTGCAGTACACTCTTCAGCCCTTATATCTACAATTAAACCTCTATCTTCAAGACACTTTCCTGTAGCATTACCTATTGCTGCAAGCTTTGCCCTTATCCTTCTTATGTCGTATTTTACCTTTTTAAGATAGTCAAAAAATATATTTACACTGTTAACACTAGTGAAGGCTAAATAGTCATACTCCTCTAGCCTCTCTATATATTTGTCCATATTATAGTCTGTATTGATAAACTTTATTGAGTTAAGCTCCGTCACTTCTGCCCCAAGCTCAAGTAATTTTTCACAAATATCCTTTGATTGCTCCTTAGAGCGAGTTACACAAATATTTAGGCCAAAAAATGGCTTTTTTTCATACCATTCTAAATAGGGGTTTAGTTCTACTACTTTTCCAACTACTATGATGCAGGGGGATTTTAGTCCTGCACTTTTTACCCTTTCACATATATTACCTAGATTTCCTATTACCTTTTTTTGCTTTGAAGTGGTGCCCCTCATGATAACTGCAGCAGGAGTACTTTCCTCCATAGAATTTTCCTTAAGGCTTTGTACAATATTCTCTATGTTTTCAAGCCCCATAAGAAAGACTAAGGTACCCTTTGACTTAACAGCACTTTTCCAGTCTATATTGAGCTCCTTAGAACTTTTCCCAGTATATACGTGAAAGCTTTGGCTCAGCCCTCTATGAGTTATAGGTATTCCTGCATAGCTAAGCACTGAAATAGGGGAGGTAATTCCTGGTACCACCTCAAACTCTATTTTCTCATTACAAAGCCTTAAGGCTTCCTCCCCACCTCTTCCAAATACGTAGGGGTCTCCTCCCTTAACCCTTCCAACAATATGTCCATCCCTTGCTAAGGCAACAAGCATATCATTTATTTCCTCTTGGGTTTTATAGTGACACCCTGGCTCTTTGCCACAGTAATATATCCTGCAATCCTCCCTTAAATATTTAAAGATATTCCCTGCTCCCAACCTATCATATAATACAGCAGTACACTTTTTTAAAACTCTTACTGCTTTTAATGTTAAAAGCTCTTCATCACCAGGACCTGTTCCAATGAGATAAACCTTTCCCATAACCTTCACCTTTTCTTATTTAACCTTTCAATATTTCTTCTCCAAGCTTCTCCCCAATAGAGATATAGTCCCACTTGTTCCCTCTAATATCCTTTTTCACAAGTTTTCCATTAACCTGAAAAATACCAGTAATAAAAATATCTTCTCCTTCAAGAACCGCATAAGCGCCAAGAGAGGTGTGGCAGCCTCCATTTAATTTTCTCATAAAGCTTCTCTCTGCCTCAACGCATATTCTTACATCTTCTGCATCAAGACTTTTAAAAATATTATAGCTTTCACTTTCTTTGAGCACTTCAACTCCAAGGGCTCCTTGTCCTACTGCTGGAAGAAATGTAAAGGGATCGAAATAGTTTGTAATAAGGCTTTCTAGTCCTAGCCTTTTTAAGCCTGCCGCTGCAAGTATAATCCCATCCATATGCTCGCTTTTCATTTTATTTATTCTTGTCTCCACATTTCCCCTTATAGCTACTGTTTCTATGTCTGGCCGAATAAGCTTTACCTGGGCACTCCTTCTTAAACTGCTGGTACCAACCCTTGCTCCATAAGGAAGCTTAAAAAAGCTCTCGAAATCTGCTGAGATAAAAGCATCTCTTACATCTTCTCTACAGGGAATAGCTGCTATTTCAAACTCAGGACACAATTCAAAGGGTACGTCCTTCATACTATGTACTGCAGCATCAGCTTCTTTATTAAGCAGTGCAATTTCTATATCTTTTACAAAAAGACCTTTGCCTCCTATCTTATCAAGGCTTACATTAAGATTTTTGTCTCCTTCAGTCTCTACCAATAGCTTTTCACATGTATAGCCAAACCTATCTTCTATAATGTTTTTTATATAATCTGTCTGTACCAGCGCAAGGTTACTTCTTCTTGTGGCTATTTTCAATGTCAAAATAATCCCCCCCATAAAACATTCTTAATATATAGTCATGAACATTTTTATCATAAAAAAATTTAAAGTCCTCACTAGCTGCAAATTCCATTATTTCATCCTTTTTCGCATTGCCTATTAGGCTTTCCCTAAGAGAAGTAATATATCCTATCCATTGGTCATAATTTTCTAGTCTATCTTTTATCACCCTAGAAAGAAATTTAGAAGCCTTTGGGTTTCCCCCTTTAGTATTTATGGCAAAATAAATGTTTTTGGTATTATCACTATAGGGTAAAGCACCCAAGCCATTTTTAAAATCCGAACAATATATATATATCTTGTTCAGTTTATCGCAATGTGACTTTATCCTGTCACTTATATCCTTATCTTTGGTTGCTATAACCACGATATGCTTGTCTTTAATATATTTAACCTTATAGCTGTCCTCTATGAGCTTCAAATTTTCTATGGCTTCTAGTTTCTTAAAATCCTCACAGAAGGCTTTGCTTACCACCGTAACCCTATAGCCCTTTTTACTTAGTCTGCTGGCTTTTATGAAACCTGCCCGTCCTCCACCAATTACTATGGCCCTAATCTTATTAGGTATTAAAGATATAAATGCAGATTCTAAGTCTATATGTAAAAGATCCTCTCTATTATCCTCAGACATTCCTCAGCCCTTCCTTTTAACTGTTCTTCCTTTAATACCTCAATTGCTCTGTTAACATATGCATTTGAAGTACTCCTAATTAGCCTTTCTACCAGCTCCTCGTTATCCTTTGTATATTTCTTGTTTTTATAGGTCTTATATCTGCTTCTACTTATTTCTTCACTAGCAGCTTTTATTTTTTTTATACCTGGTACTACCTTACTGATTTTATGCCACTGTGAAAAGTAATTAAGGTGCTTTTCGATAATTTCTTTGTTTTCCCACATTATCTTTCTTCTATTTTCCCTATTTATGTCATCCATTAAGCTAAGCTTATCTATATCAAAAACTTGTACATTTTCAATGTAATAAAGACTTTCCTCTACATCCCTTGGCATAGATAAATCAAATATTGTATACTCTTTATCTGTAATATCCTCTTTATAAATAACGGGCTGCTGTGAAGATGTACAAGAGATTATGCAATCCACAAAAGCATAATAACTTTTTCTTTCATTAAAATTAACTACCTCCACCTTATCGCTATGCACCTCTACAGAATTTATATCTCTAACTGCAATATACAGTTTTTCTATTTCACTGGAGATAATATATTTTGCAGTGAGCTTACCTACATTGCCATAACCTATGAGCAAAACTTTTCTAGCACCTTTTTTTATGCATTCACGAGCGGCAATAGATGAAGCAGAAACTGGAACTCTGTATAGCTTGGTTTTTAACTTAAATTCTTTTCCACAGGTAATGGCAAGCTGAAATAGCTTGTGCAGTTCCTTAGACACTGCCTTATATTTAAAAGCATCATAATAGGATTTTTTAATTTGCCCAAGTATTTGATCTTCCCCTAAAATTCTAGAATGAAAGCCACAGGCTACTTCCATAAGATGCCTTGCTGTCTCATTATCCTTTAAGTAAAAAATGTTGTTTATCAGTTTAATATCCCAGTTTAATGCTTGAAAGACCGCCTCTATAGCTTCTATATCAGTAACTTCTGCATTGAAATATATTTCCGTTCTATTACAAGTACATAGCAGCACTACCTCACTACAAAAACTTAAAAGCTCATTAAATATTCTTTCTACATCATGCTCTAAAACAGCAAATTTTTCTCTTGTGTCAATAGTACTTTTACTATTTACTCCTATAAGCTGTATCATGTTATCACTACCTTATATCCACATAGTTATCTTTTAGAATTTTAGCTTCCTCAAAGGTAGCCATATTATTTATAGCCGCAAGAGCAGCTTCTATTATATTAAAAGCAAGAGGGCAACCAGTACCCTCCCCCAACCTCATTTTAAGATTTAGCATGGGAGTAAGCTTAATTTCTTCCACTACATAAATGGAACCTGGCTCTGCTGAAATATGTGATGGAAACATAAAATCCCTAACCATTGGGTTCAGCCTATATGCACAAAGTGCTGCAGTAGAAGCTATAAAGCCATCTATAACTATGGGAATCCTATTACTAGCAGCAGCTAAAAAGCACCCGCATAAGCCTGCTATATCAAAGCCTCCCACCTTGGCTAATACATCTATCACATCATCTTTATCTGGCTTATTTATTTCAATAGCTTTTTTTACAACCAGCTTCTTATTTTCGTATTGCTCCTCTGTAAGGCCTGCTCCCTTTCCTACTATTATTTCCGGCGGAATATCTAGAAGCACAGACAATACTGCAGCAGAGGTTGTGGTATTTCCTATGCCCATCTCTCCTGTTCCTAAAAGGTCATAGCCCTCTTTACAAAGCCCATTTACAACCTCTATACCACTTTCTATGCCTCTTAAGGCTTCTTCTCTTGTCATGGCAGCTCCCTCTAGAATGTTTTTTGTACCATAAGCAATTTTTTTATTGATTATTTTATTACTAGAAAATCGTTTTTTTACTCCTAAATCCACCACAGTAATATCTGAATTAGCATGCTTGGCAAGAGTACAGACTCCAGTAATTCCCTTTGTAAAATTTTCTGTAACTATTGCAGTAACCTCTTGAGGACAGCAGCTTACCCCTTCCTCATAAACTCCATTATCAGCGCACATTATTACTATGGACTTCTTTTTAATATTGTTTTTCTGTTTTCCTGTTATACCTGCCATTTTAGCAGCTATTTCTTCTAAAACCCCAAGACTTCCAATAGGCTTTGTAAGGTTATCAATCCTTTGCCATGCCAAAGTTACTGCTTCTTTTTCTGCTCCTCTAATGCTTTTTATAGCGTCTTCATATAAGTTCATTTTTACACCCTCTTAATAAAGTGAAGTTAAATAGATCTAATTATTTTTAATAGCTGCTCCTTGTCTTTAGGTATGCCTTCTGAATTATCCCATTTTTTAACACTACGTAAAGCCTGAAAGACTTCTAAAATTATAGGTTTTTCAAGATAGCACTCCTCTATCAGCTTTTCATCTGAAAATACTAACTCTGGAGCTCCCTCACCCACTATTTCTCCATTCCTCATCACAATGACATAATCTGCCCAGGCATAGGCTAGGTTAACATCATGAGTTGATAAAATAACGGTTATTCCTGCTTTATTGATTTCATCAAATATCTCAACAATTTGCTTAGAATGTTTAGGGTCAAGACTAGAAGTAGGTTCATCAAATACTATCACGTCTGGGTTCATCACCAAAATATCTGCAATAGCCACCCTTTTCTTCTGTCCATAGCTTAAAAAATGAACAGCTTTGTCCTTATAATCATACATACCTACATCTCTAAGAGCTTCCTCTACTCTTTTAGAGACTTCTTTTTCAACTAGCTTTAAATTCATTGCTCCAAAGGAAACCTCCTGATAAACACTAGCTGAAAATAGTTGATTCTCAGGGTCTTGAAATACAATTCCAACATTTTTCCTAAGCTCCATTAAGGACTTTCCATTATACTTTACTTCCACCCCATTATAGATAACGCTGCCCTGGGTTGGTTTTAAAACACCATTAAAGTTCAAAAATAGAGTGGATTTACCTGAACCATTAACTCCAAGAAAAGCTACTTTTTTACCTTTTTTAATATCCAAATTTATGTTTCTTAATGCTTCAGTACCATCTGGATATTTAAAGCTTAAATTCCTTGTTTGCAGTATATATTCATCCATTAATAAGCACCTCCAAACTTACTGAAGCTTAAAAACACAAGAGCTACTTCTATGAGAAAAATAAGTAAGATGTTTCTATAAGAAATCTTAGAATAGTTTTCAAATAAGTTTATTTCTCCATCATAGCATCTTGATTCCATTGAAATATAAATATCCAGTGATCTTTTATAAGCGCTGATAAATAGTGCGGTTATTAACTTTCCTAAGGAATTATAGCTATTTTTAAATGAGTTATAACCCAGCCTGGAATTTTGAGAAACAAAAATCATATTAGCTGTATCTAAGAGCACAAATATAAATCTATATATAAGTCCCATAAGCTCCACAAACAACTTCGGGGCTTTAAGCCTTCTAAGCACCGATAAAACCTCAAATACTGGAGTTGTCAAGGTAAGAAAATACAGACAGGACACTGAAGCTAGGCACTTGAAAAACAGCTTAAGAGCTGTTAAAAGGCTATCTGTTGTACAACCAAGTCTTATGCCAAGTATTGC
Organism: Clostridium sp. UBA701; assembly: GCA_002298125.1. Classification (GTDB taxonomy): domain Bacteria; phylum Bacillota; class Clostridia; order Clostridiales; family Clostridiaceae; genus UBA701. Next base: position 253,443 of record DBMJ01000011.1, read on the forward strand.
AAAGCTAAATATTGCTTCTTCACCCTTAGGCACCATATTTATTGCAATGGTAAGAGTCCCAATAATCAAGAAGACTAGGGGAATAAGCAATAATTCCCCATAAGTCTTTACTGGTATTTTCCCTTTTAATAAAATCATAGCTGACATAAGTAACAGAATTATTATTGAATTTGTCATGTTGTTTAGGGATATGCAAACTACCATAGTAACCACGGAAAAAATAAATTTTTCCATGGAATTAGCTTTTCTAAGTTCTGAAGTATATGCTAGCTTATCGATAGAAATCATGGCTTTCCCTCTTCTGCCTTTTTAGATGTTCCTTTTAAGTATCCAAAATAGTAGCATACACCACCTGCGCCAACAGCAGCCTGCAATGCAAATAATAAGCTTTCTATTTCACCACTTGGTGGTTCCCAAATAGGTGAAAACCAGGGCTTATAGTCAGTATTAAGCTGTGTAATAGCCTCCTCAGCCTTAGCATCGGCACCTTCAAAATCAGCATTTTTTATAAATATCAGAGGGACAACAGCAATAAATATTACTAACACTACTAAAATAATGTTTTTCTTAGTCTTATTCATGCTTATACCTCCTCTGATATCACTTTTAAATTAATAAGTAAATCCTTGTTGTATGAGGTTAACAGGTTAAAGATTACTACTGTTAATATTCCTTCGCTTATTGCAAGTGGAATCTGTGTTACAGCAAAAATACCCATGAATTTTATTACTGATGCCATAACTCCTCCTGTTTTATCTGGAAAGGCCAATGCAAGTTGAATTGAGGTTGTAGCATAGGTCATCAAATCACCTAACATTGCTGCAGTAAACACTGATATAGACTGTGATACATTACGTTTTCTAAGTAGCTTGTACAAGAAATAAGATACTAGTGGTCCAGCAATGCCCATTGAAAAGGTATTGGCACCAAGTGTTGTTATCCCTCCATGAGCAAGCAGCAATGCCTGAAAAATCAGCACTATAAGAGCCAAAACACTCATAACGGCAGGCCCAAATAAAATAGCTCCAAGACCAACTCCTGTGGGGTGAGAACAACTCCCAGAAAAAGAAGGTATTTTTAATGCAGATAAGACAAAGGCAAAGGCTCCTGCCATTGCAATGAGCATTTTTACTCTAGGGTTTATATCTATCTTCTCCTTTATTGAAAAAAAACCAACTAATATAAAGGGTATACACATAGTACCCCATACTACGCACCAGCCTTGAGGCAGAAAACCTTCCATTATGTGCATTGCATAAACGTTTTTAGGCATTAATACTAAAGCAAGTAGAATTCCCAAAGCTATTTGATACTTTTTTTTCATAGTTAAATTCCTCCCTTACCAAAAAAAATAAAATCCTTTTAACGAAATGTTAAAAGGATCCAAAAGCTTCTATATATTTATCCGTAAGAGAACAACAAATATATTTCCATCTTTACCCCCCCCTATCACTCGTAGAGAAAAATAGTAAATAACATAGGCAGGTCTCCTGACTCAGAATCATCATTTAAGCAAGCCTTCCCAGTTACCCAGTGGCATATTATGCTTAAACTCATCTTTTACAGTGGCGGGACCGTCCAGGATTTTCACCTGATTCCCTTTTAATTAATACTTTCGTATTAAACCTATATCTTCATATTAAGTTTTATTTAATTATACACTAATACATAAAGCTGGTCAATTTAAGATTTCTTACAAAGCTCTCCCTAGTACATATCATTTTCTTCTTATATATAAAACCACGCTATTTATGAAGGCAATTATAGAAGAAAAGAACAGTATTATAAGCCAATGAGCTATATTTAAGGGTACAGTATGAAATACCCCTTGAAGAAAGGGCAAATACATAACCATTACAAGCATAACCACAGAAACAGTTACAGCACCAAAAAGATACATGTTAGTGGATATTTTAATTTCAAAAATAGAATGATGCTCAGATCTGCACTCAAACACATGAATGAGCTGGGATAGTATCAGTGTTCCAAGGGCAATGGTCCTGCAGTAGGCGAGACTCAATCCATAATGCTTAGCAGCGACGAAGGATAAAACAGTACAAATACCTATTAATGTACCCCTGATGAATATCTTCTCGCTAAGGCCTCTAGAGAAAATGTTCTCATTTTTTCTCCTAGGCTTCTCCTCCATTACATCCATATCCGGAGGATCAACCCCAAGAGCAATAGCTGGAAGACCATCAGTGGCTAAATTTACCAATAATATTTGAATTGGAAGCAATGGTGTGTCTAGGTAAAAAAGTGAGGCTAAGAACATGGTAAGTACCTCTCCTAAATTACAGGATAAAAGATACCTGATAAACTTTCTAATATTGTTATATATTACACGTCCCTCTTCTACAGCCACCACAATGGTACTAAAGTTATCATCAAGTAATATCATTGAGGAAGCCTCTTTGGTAACATCTGTGCCAGAAATCCCCATAGCTATGCCAATATCTGCTTCCTTCACTGCAGGGGCGTCGTTGACACCATCTCCTGTCATTGCGACAATTAAATTCTTTTTCTTAAAGCCTCTTACTATTTTCAATTTATGACTGGGATTTACTCTTGAAAAAACTCTGATGTTATCTAAAGCCCTAACAAACTCTCTGTCACTTAAGCTGTCTAGCTCCTCCCCTGTCATCACTTGTTCTATACTATGACAAATACCTAGCTCTTTTGCAATGGCAAAAGCAGTATTTTTATGATCACCTGTAATCATGATAGGTTTAATTCCTGCAAGCTGACATTTTTCCACTGAGGCCTTTACCTCTTTTCTAGGTGGATCCATCATACCTGCTATACCCAAAAATATGAGATTTTTTTCTACACTAAGATTTTTTACCAGCTTATCTGTACGATATGCTGCTGCAATGCATCTTAAAGCCTTATTTGACATCTGTTCAACAGTTTTTATAATACTATCCCTAGTAGCAGCATTTAACATTTTTATCTCACCATTTTCTAGGATATGAGTACATAGACTAAGTATTTTTTCAGGAGCACCCTTAGAGTATAGGGTCTCTTTATCACCCTCTCTTATAATTACAGACATCATTTTTCTATCAGAATCAAAGGGTATTTCGTAGACTCTCATTGCTGAGGATATTATACTATTTAAAATTACAGTATCCTTATATAAATATACAATAAGTGCAGTTTCAGTAGGATCGCCACTTATGGATTTTTCTACATCTCTTTCTTTATAATTAAATTTAAAATCATTGCAGTAGGTAAAGGCCTTTTTAAATTCACTAGCCAGTGTAATACTTTGTTTAGCTTCATATAATCTGCCATTGCTGTAGACAGCTTTTATGGTCATTTTGTTTTCTGTTAGTGTACCTGTTTTGTCACTGCAGATAACAGAGGTGCATCCTAGCGTCTCCACAGCTGGTAGTTTTCTAATAAGTGCATTTCGCTTAAGCATTCTAGATACTCCAAGAGCAAGTGCCACAGTTACAATGGCTGCAAGTCCTTCTGGTATTGCAGCAACTGCAAGGCTAACCCCCACTAGGAACATTTTGTAGATTGGTTCCCCTCTCCAGATGCCCATAAGAGTAACTATGGCACAGATTATAAGACACAAAAACACCAATATCTTACCCAGGTTGGCGAGTCTCTCCTTTAATGGTGAGGTTTCACTTTCTATGTCACTTAACATGTCTGCGATCTCACCCATTTTTGTATGCATGCCTGTAAATGCCACTCTTGCTTCTCCTGCCCCCCTAAGAACGATAGTGCCCATGTAAATCTTGTTTTCTTTTAATTTATAGCTCTTTTCTACACCCACAGATTCTCCTGTAAGCAGTGACTCATCTAGAAGCACTCCTGAGTCTCTTATAAGCACACAATCTGCTGGTACTCTGTCTCCGCTTTCTATCAGTACTATGTCCTCAGGCACAAGCAATTCCCCATTTATTACTTGTACTATCCCATCTCTAATAACCTTAGCCGTAGGAGCTGCAAGTTTTTTTAAAGCTTCCAAGGATTTTTCTGTTTTAAATTCCTGAATAAAGCCTAGTATTGCATTCATGATAACGATGATTATTATAGTTATAGCATCAGCCTTGTCCCCCATTAGCCCAGAGATTATCGTAGCACCTATCAGTACCCATACGATAAAGTCATTAAATTGAGATAACAATATCTTTAAAGGTGTCACAGTGTTTTTATTTCTCAATGTATTATAACCATACCTCTCTAGACGAATTCTAGCTTCTTCCTTAGTTAGCCCTCTTATAGCAGTCTTTGGATTCAACATAGCTACTACCCCCTGTGATAAATTCCTTATATCCCCCCGCTTAATATACTTGAGGCTTCATTAAAAACATATGACTAAAAAATAATTATATGTGCTATATATAAATTTTTATGGTAAAATTAGAAAGATAATTCACGTAAAGCATAATAGGAGTGATATTTTTGAAAAATACTGTTTATATTACAGGTCATAAAAATCCAGATACGGATTCTATTTGTGCAGCAATTGCCTATGCAGAATTCAAAAATAAAGCAGAAAACGTGCAGGCTATTCCAATAAGACTGGGAAATATCAATAGAGAGACAAAGTTTGTATTAGACTATTTTGACGCAGAGCTTCCTACTCTTATGGAGACTGTAAAGGTACAGGTTTCTGATTTGAAAATAGATAAGGTAGCTCCAATTTCTCCAGAGATTTCTCTTCAGATGGCTTGGTCAATAATGAAGAAAAACGAGCTAAAAACTCTTCCTGTAATAGATGAGAATGAGCTTCTCATGGGGATAGTATCTGTATCAAATTTGACATCAAGCTACATGGACGTATGGGACAATACCATTATAGCAAAGAGTAAGACTAGCTTAGATAATATCCTGCATACTCTTTCTGCAAAATGTGTTTTTGCTCCTAACAATCAGTGCTCCTTTACTGGAAAAGTAGTGGTTGCTGCTATGCAGCCTAGTAGTGCCAGTCAAATTATAGAAGAAGGAGACCTAGTTATCTGCGGTGATAGAGCAGATTCTCAGATGAATGCTGTAGATTGTAAGGCATCCTTACTAATAGTAACTGGTAATCATGACGTAGAGGCTGAAATTATTGAGTCAGCAAAAAAGGTTGGCTGTGTTATTATACAAACTCCCTATGATTCCTTTACTGCTGCTCGTCTTATATCTCAGAGTATTCCCATAAGCTATGTTATGACAAAGGATGATATTGTAAGCTTTGACACGGAAGACTATGTAGATGAAATAAAGGATGTTATGATTGAAACCAGATATAGAAGCTACCCTGTGGTGAACAAAGACAATAAGGTAATAGGAAGTATTTCAAGATACCATCTTATATCCCAAAATCGTAAGAAGGTTATTCTTGTAGATCACAATGAAAAATCTCAATCCGTTCATGGCCTAGAAGATGCAGATATCTTAGAGATAATAGATCATCATAGAATTGCAGATGTGCAGACAGGTTCTCCCATTTATTTCCGCAATGAACCTGTAGGAAGTACTTCAACTATTGTGTCCACTATTTTCTTTGAAAACGGCATAAGACCAAGCAAAAAAACTGCTGGCCTGCTCTGTGCTGCAATTATATCGGATACTCTGCTTCTAAAATCTCCTACTGCAACAAATGTAGATAGAATAGCTCTTAAAAGGCTAAGTGAAATAGCACAGTTAGACTTAGAGAAATTTGCAAAAGAGATGTTTAAGGCTGGTACCTCCCTATCTGATAAATCTGTGCAGGAGATATTTTCCCAAGACTTTAAGGTATTTACTATCAATAACTATAAGGTAGGTATATCTCAGGTCTACACCATGGATATCGAAGGCTTTACTACAATTAAAAAAGAAATGCTGACTCATATGGAATTAAGATCCAGAGAAGGTAATTTTGATGTACTAATACTCATGCTTACAGATATATTAAATGAGGGTTCTGAAATGCTTGTAGTTGGCACAGAAAAAGAGCTTGTAAATCGTGCCTTTGGAGGAAAGCTTACAGGCAATAGCATATATGTGCCTGGGGTTCTCTCTCGAAAAAAACAGATAATTCCTCCTTTAAGTGCAGCTATATCAGCTGTAAATAAATAGTACAAAAAATTTTAGTGCTTACCTTGTTATTAGGTAAGCACTTATTTTCATAAAAACAATATGGCATAGAATGCCACGAAATATATTAAACAGATGGCATATACAATACTTAGGTAATTCTTCAGAGCTTCCACACTACACTCATCAGTATATGTGCCGTATTTTTTTATATAACACCTATCATTTTTCAGGAAATAATGATATAAATTTACTCCTTCTAGCTGCGAGGATATGATATAGATATTAAGTAATGGGTCTATAAATAGATTTTTTAAAAAGTCTCCCTGAAAATCAGCATAAAGTGTCTTTTGTTTTAACATGTATATTATATATAGAACTATATTTAGCACCATGCAGGGAACTATGTTTAATACATTATATATAAATAATACAGCTCTTCTAGGATGTAATTCCCTTATAAAGGATATACCTACATAAAAAATACCTGCCCAATTACCAAATAACATGATAGCAGCAAGTGGTGCTATAAAGCCGCATATAAGAGCTTCACTAAGAGATATAAGCTGTCTATGTGATGGAGTGATACCCTCCATCTCTACACTTTCTCTTTCTGTATTACTTACGTCAATTACGGCAAAGGCAGTAACAAAATTGAATATCTCTCCCCGCCCAATCATAAAAAACATCAATGCTAATATTATGGTTGCTAAAAGGTATATTTCATCTCTTAAGACTATACTAGGAATAAACCTAGCGAATTTTCTATCCAATTTTAAAAAAATACCCTGTCTATTAATTCTCCATAAAAATATGCTTATGAGACATCCAAATATATAACCAATGCCCATGTTATACCTCCATATACTTTAAGCATCTGGACTTCTATGAAGAAGAAATCCAGATGCTGTTCTTTTAATCAGTAACCTCCTCCAGTTTTACAGTTCTTAAGTTTATGAAAGGAGCTGTGTTCTGTGGATTCAGCTGAAAATATGGTATGTTTCCATACATTCCTCCCATACAAGGTGGCCACATGTACTGCTGTTGCATTGGGCACATTCCGCCAAAGGTCATGGGGTTTAAATTGTAGTACTCCATTTTAGGCTCCATAGCCTCAAATGGATAGAAGCTCTCTTTACCCATCCAATTACTATATGGTTTGTTCATATTATTCCTCCCAATTTTATTACATCAATACATTATATGAAGGATAAGTACCAATCTTGAACATTTTAGATAATAAAAAAAGAAGCTATTAAGCTTCTTTCATTTATTATCTACCTCTTAAGTTGTTTACGATACCCCACATTTCGTCTGCAGTTTTTATTCCCTTAGAACCAAGTTCAAAGGCTCTTTGTGTTATTATCATCTCTGTCATCTCTGAACCTAAATCTACATTTGACATCTCAAGGTAGGTCTGATTAATGCTTCTGTTCTGAGTTTCATACATCTGAAGCCCAGGCTTTGGAACATATAAATTGTCCCCTATTGATAAAAGTGAGTTGTCTCCAATGATACCATAAGTTCTTATGTTTCCAATCTTAACAGGGCGCTGATTTTCCATTATAAAGACTTCTCCTTCTTTATTAACGGTAAAATTATCTTTGGTAAAAGGTACTTTTTCACCGTCAAAGTCCACAAGGAGCCTGTTACCCTTATCATCCACTAAATCTCCATTTATATCCACTGAAAATGAGCCTTGTCTAGTATAGGCTACATTACCGTTAGCTAATTGCACAGAAAAGAAGCCTTCTCCATCTATGGCCATATCCGTTTTAATACCGGTACTTTGAAGAGGTCCTTGGGTAAACTGGCGCATCCACTCCGTGGACCTTACCCCAGTTCCATTATAAGGGTCAATTACCCTGTTAGGGTTTTCAGAAAGAGGAGTGCCTTTTCTTCTTAAGGTATCATATACAAGATCCTGAAACTTCACATCAATTCTTTTATATCCGAAAGTACCCACATTACTAAGATTATTTGATATGCTATCTAATTTATTCTGCTGTGCCAGCATAGCACTTCTACTATTCCATAGTATACCTAGCATAAATTTGCCTCCTTTAAATTCCCTTCTTAATAGTTAAATCGGGAGTTAACGAATAGTTCCTATCTCATTAACAGCCTTCCCCAGAGTTTCATCAATGGATTGTACAACCTTTTGGTTGGTTTCAAAGGTTCTCATTACAGTGATCATATTTACCATTTCGTTTATTACATTTACATTAGATTTTTCTAGTGAATTTTGCCTAACGGTAGTATTAGCAGCCACCGCACCTGGTGCTGTATAACAGTTATTACCCACCTTCTCTAAGGCAGCATAATTGTTGAAATCTACTATAGCTAGTCTATAGGCATTGTTTCCGGATATATCTAAATTACCTGAGGGATCACAGGTAATTTCTCCTCTTCCCACGTAAATTCTATCTAGATTATTTGTAGTTTTATTTTGAGCCAGCACATAAGCACCACTGTCATTTACAAGGTATCCCTCCCCATTTACATGGAAATGGCCATCTCGAGTATAAAGATCTCTTTGTGTGACCCCATCAGTATACCTTACCACAAAGAAACCTCTATCCTCCAGTGCAAAATCAGTGATCTTTCCAGTATCTTGAATCATTCCTGGTGTAAAATCTGTATTGGTTTCATCCACCTTACTTCCCAAACTTAAGGAGCCAATAACATTTCTTACATTCTTTCCCCCTACCATTTTATCGTAATTTTGTATGAGTACATCGTCAAACTTCTTAATAGACAGGTTGTCCTCTTTAAACCCAATGGTATTTGCATTTGCTATGTTATTGGTTATGGTCTTCTGCTTAGCCTCTTGAGTAATGAGCCCTGAAATAGATGTATACAATGCTCTTATCATTTTTTCACATCCTTATTAATTACTTTAAAATCCTCTGGGTATTTCATCCCAAGCTTAAGTGCTCTCTTTTCTACCTCTACGTCAGAAAGCTTTTGAGCTGGCTGAAAGGCAAGAAACAACATAGAGGAAAGTATTAATCCTATGCCAATACCTAAAAATACCTTTTTATCCCAGATTGCTTTCAGGCTTTCAAATCTTTTTTTTATTAAACCATTTATTTTATATAAAGCTCCTTTATTAATAATACTTCCCCCTTACCAATATTTAGCTTTTTAGATATTTCCTCTAACCCAAATCCCTCATTAATAAGTTTTCTTACCTCTTCAACTTTAATGTTATTAGATTTAGCTTGAGTATCAGCTTTATTATTTTCAGTAGTTGTTATATTAAAATTATCCTCCTCCTGAGTCTTAGATAAGAGCTCAAGAGCTGGAGAATATAGCTCTATTTCTTTATCGGTATTTTTTTTAAGTTCTTCACTATTACTGTTCTTTGCAATCTCTTTCATATCTTTTTTTATGAGCTCCAGCTCCTGCTGAATCTCATATATTGTCTCTCCAAATTCCTTTCTCATTTGTCCAAGGGCAAATTGTTCTTCTGTCATATTATCTACTGCAGAGCGGAATTCTCCTTTGAAGTCTTTGCTCTCGCTCTTAATAACTCTAGTATTTAATAGTATCAATACTATTCCAAGAATTCCAACACAAATATATATCATATAATCCACCTCTGCTAGTTATATCTTAGTTTGTGCATAGCTTTTCTTAAATGCAATATTGCTCTGCTGTGGAGCTGACATACTCTTGATTCAGACACCTCTAATATTTTTCCGATTTCTTTAAGAGTTAGTCCCTCATAGTAATATAGATTTAAAACTGTTTGGTCCTTTTCATTTAAGCATTCAATTGCCTTTTCCAGATATTCAAGTTCTTCCTTGCCTTCCAGCATTTTTTCGGGGCTTGGACTATTTTCATCCTCTATGGTTCCCATAAGCGGCATATCATCATCTTCAGAAAATATTAAATCCTCTAGCGAAACTATGGAAATATAATTGATATACCCCTCAATTTCACCAACACCCTGTAGAGTGAGTCCAAGTGCAGCTGCTATTTCCTTGTCTGTTGGCTCCCTTAGTAGTTGAGTCTGGAGTTTATCCACAACTTGATTATATTTATTAAGCTTGTCCATTGCTCCCTTAGAAATAGGGCTATTCTTTCGGAGTTCGTCGATCATTGCCCCCTTCACTCTTATAGAAGCATAGGTAGAGAACTTCATTCCTCTACTTTCATCATACTTGTTGATAGCATCCATTAAACCTATCATGCCATAGCTAAGTAGATCTTCAAATTCTATGTACTTGCTTTTTCCAATAATAACTCTTGATGCTATATATTTTACAAGAGGTATATATTTTTTTACAATTTGCTCTTTTACATCATAATCAACTGCAATGGACATGTTATTCTCCTTTCAACCCTTTATTTCTATGCTGCCTCATTAACTCGAATACAAATCTAACAATCTTATCCGTTTCTTTATCTCTTAACCCTTGAAAGCCTACTCCATAGACATAGGTTTTGTCATCCTTTTTTTCCTTTCGCACGATTTTACCCTTTAACATAATCCCATTTCTCACGAAAGGTATATTTAGTAACATATAGTCTCCTTGGTTCATATCCTGTCTGCTTTGAAGTCTTATTCCCCCTCCGCTTAAGTCTAGTGCAGAGCCCCTAATCCATTCTATAGATGCTTTTAAGTTTTCTTCTATTGACTTATTGTTTTCTCTTTTGGGTAAAACCGAGAATAAAACTTCTTCTATGATCTCCACCCGAACGTAATTTCTTCTTTGTAAATGCCGAATGTCATAAGGTTTTGTTAGTATAATCATAGCTATACGCTCTATTTTTTTACCAATTACTTTGGCTTTAAAAGTATAGACCTCTTTAGCTTCTAAGTAGCTTAAGGTAAGCTCCTCCTCCTTATCACAAAGAAGATACCGTCCCTCATAACCTGGAATAGTTATACTCATATACTCAGGCTCTAGCTCCTGAATTATACATTTATACCTTAAATTATCCTTTAGTACTTCCAACTTCTCATTAACCTTTAAATCAAGCTTCTTCATACCCTATACTCCTAAGAAAAAATACTGAACATTTTTTTAAAAAATCCCTGTACTGTAGTTCCCTTATCTTTTGAATTTTCGCCTATTAGCGTTGTGGCTATTTTCTCAATATCTTTTGCAGCATCACAGCTAGGGTAGCTTATTACGAAGGGCTTCTGCTGTCTTACTGCCATAAGTAATTTCCTATCTTCCGAAACCTTTCCTAAATATTCAAGTCTTATCTTTAAGAAGTTATATACTGCATTGTTGAACTTCCTATAGGTTTGCTCTGCCTCTTCTTCATTTATAGCTCTATTAATAATGACCTTTGCTCTATCCTTTAGCTTGAAATGCTTTACTGCTTTTAACAGGCTATAGGCATCTGTAAGTGAGGTAGGTTCAGGGGTAGTAAGTACCACCAGCTCCTCGCAGCAGGCTATGAATCCAAGTACACTTCTATTTATACCTGCTCCTGTATCCATAAGTATGTAGTCAAGGTGTTCTAATTTTGTAAGTTTATTTATAAAGCGTTCTCTCTGCTTTTCAGAAAACTCTTCTACCTTTGTCACACCAGAACCTCCAGGGAGAAGCTTTACTCCATAGGGTCCTTCAATCAACACCTCTTCAATGTCCATATCTTTATAAATTACATCATAGACACTAAACCTAGGTAAAAACCCCATTAGTACATCATCATTTCCCATGCCCACATCTGCGTCAAAGATCATAACCTTCTTTCCCATCTTTTGCAGTGTAAGTGCCAGATTCACCACTACGTTACTCTTTCCAACTCCACCCTTTCCTGAGGTAATAGTTATAATTCGAGGAGCGTGTGAAGCACTGCTTTTTTCACCAACTAGCTGTCTTAATCTGTCTGCCTGATCTAACATAGTGTTTCCTCTCCTAATATAAATTCAGTCAAATCTTCACTAGATACGTATCTGATATCATCTGGAACATTCTGTCCTGTAGTTACAAAGCTTATGGGTTTTTTCGAAGAGTCAATAATGTTTAAAAGAGACCCATAGGTTGTAGTTTCATCTAGTTTAGTCACAATAATATATTTAAAATTCAGAGGCTTAAAGCCTTGAATTATTGCTTCTATATCCCTTTGCCTTGTAGTACTGCTAAGTACTAGATGGATATTTTCTGTATCTGCCTTTTCCACAAAGGCTCTCAACTCTGAAACCTGCATAGTATTTTTACTACTTCTTCCAGTAGTATCTATGAGCACAGTATCACATTCCTCCATAGACTTTAAGGCTTCTTCCATTTCCTTTGTGGTAAGAACTACTTTAAAAGGAATGTTCATTATCTCTGCATAAGTTTTAAGCTGCTCTACTGCACCTATTCTGTATGTATCTATAGTTATAAGTCCTACTTTTTTCTTTTCTAAAAGTGCCAACCTTCCTGCCAGCTTTGCTATGGTGGTTGTTTTTCCAACCCCCGTTGGTCCAACTAAAACTATACGTCCCTTTAGTGTAGCTTTATTTTTAGGTATCATGGAGCTAATTACATTACTTAGCTTTTCGCTTTCTTCTCCTTCTGACTCCTTCACCTTTGTAATAATCTTTTTAATAACCTTTTCATCTATATCCATATCTTCTAGCTCTTTTTGAAGCTTACTCTTTTTAGTCTTTTTATCTTCCGGTGAAATACTACTCAGCATTGACTTTATTTCCTGCATCTCTTTTAGAATATTTTCTTCCTGATTTGTCTTACCCTTTTCCACTGAGGGGGTTATTTCCTTCCCAGGTATTTCTTTTACCGCCTCCTGAGTAATAACCTTGTTATTTGAAGGTTTTATATTCTCTTCAGAGGTAACTATGTGTTTTAAGGCTTCAAAGCTCTCTTTTAGTCTAATGCTATCATCACGACTTTTCACCTTTTCAACCGCAGCAGTAACCTCTAATACCTTAGGGGCGAATAGTCCTAAAAAACCTGGTTTTCTGATTTTTCTTTGGCTTATAATCACAGCATCCTTCCCTAGCTCATATCTAATCCTTGTCATAGCTTCATTCATATTGTTTACAATGTATCTTTTGATAACCATTATAATGCCACAACTCCTTCAGTTTTTATCTCCACATCATTAGGAATTTCATTTAAAGATAATACCATTATGGATGGAAAAACCATCTCTATAAGCCGTTTAAAGGCCGGTCTAATCTTAGGTGAAACTAAAATTACAGGGATGTTATCATTAAAATATGTCCCCTCCACCGTAGATTTAATGGAGTTTAGTATTCTTCCCGTAGTATCAGGATCTATAGCTGGGAAGGTTCCTGAAAGCGACTTTTGAAGGTTGTTAGATATAAGCTCTTCTATATCCGGTGTTAAAGTTGCCACAGTAATACATCTATCCTCATCCACCAAGGGGTTACATATAGTACGTGCTAGTGAAAACCTAACATATTCAGTTAAAAGCTCAAGATCCTTAGTGTTTCTTGCATTATCTGCTAAGCTCTCCATTATAGTTACAAGATCCTTTATAGGAACCTTCTCCTTAAGCAAGCTTTGCAACACCTTTTGCAGTTCTCCTATGGTCATAAGCTCTGGAATTAATTCCTCCACTACAGCACTGTATTTTTCTTTTACAGTGTCTACAAGTAGCTTAACTTCCTGTCTTCCAAGCAATTCATAGGAGTGGTTTTTAATGGTCTCAGTTAGATGTGTTACCATAACTGTAGTGGGGTCTACCACTGTAAGCCCCTTAATCTCTGCATCCTCTCTTTGGTCCTTATTAATCCAAAGAGCTGGCAGTCCAAAGGCTGGTTCTATTCCCCTTATACCCTGCATGTCTACTTCACCATTAGCAGGATCCATGCACAAAAGCATATGAGGCATCAATTCTCCAGAAGCCACTACGGTACCCCTTATCTTTATTACATATTCATTAGTTTTTAGCTGTAAATTGTCTCTAATTCGAATAGGCTGTACTACTATTCCCATTTCTATAGCACACTGTCTTCTCACAGAGGATATTCTCTCTAAAAGATCTCCACCAGAGCTTTCATCTGCCAGTGGGATAAGGCCATATCCTATCTCTATCTCCATAGGCTCTACAGAAATTAAGTTCAATACATTCTCAGGCTCTCGTTTTTCTGTTTCAATAATTTCAGCCTGTTCACTCTCTAAGTCCTTAATTATCTGTTTCTTTTCGTCCTTATATAAAAGATACGCACCAGCTCCAAAGGCTATAGAGCATATCAAGAATACTCCTGTTGGCATCCCTGGTATCAGGGCAAAGAAGAACAGTATAGTAGAGGCAATAGCTATAACAACAGGGAAGGCTGATAACTGCTTAGTAAGTAAATTACCGAAATTTTCATCGCTTCCTGAACGGGTTACCAGTATTCCAGAAGCTGTAGAGATAAGCAACGCAGGAATCTGACTTACTAGACCATCACCAATAGTTAGTCTTATATAGGTTTCCACAGCCTTAGATCCTGGCATTCCCATAATTACCATTCCTATTATAATCCCACCAATTATATTGATTAGGGTAATAATTATACCTGCTATGGCGTCGCCCTTAACAAACTTCGAAGCACCATCCATGGCTCCGTAAAAGTCTGCTTCCATTTGTAGCTTTTTTCTTCTTATCTTTGCAGTGTTTTCATCTATTAGTCCAGCATTTAAATCCGCATCTATGCTCATCTGCTTACCAGGCATAGCATCAAGAGTAAATCGAGCTGATACCTCTGCAACTCTTCCCGCACCATTTGTAATAACAACAAATTGAATAATAGTTATGATTAAAAATATTATAATACCTACTATATAGTTATTACTTACAACGAAGGAACCAAAGGCATCTATTACATGTCCAGCATCCGCCTGAGACAGGATAAGTCTTGTTGAGGAAATATTAAGAGCCAATCTGAACAATGTGGTAATAAGTAACATTGTAGGAAATACTGAAAACTGCAGTACCTCTGTAGTAAACATGGTAAGCAGGATAATCACCACAGATAGAGTAATGTTTAGTGCTAAGAGAACATCTAGTACTCCCTTAGGTAAGGGAACTATAATCATAAGTACTATACCAATAACTCCAAAGGCTACTAATACATCTAAACTATTCTTTAAACTAAACTTATTATTGCTTCCATCCTTCACCTGTTATCACCCTTACTTTCTTTTCTTCATTTTATACACTATGGCTAATATTTCAGCCACAGCTTGATATAGTTCAACAGGTATTTCAGAGTCAATCTCCACCTGCTCGTACATAATTCTAGCCAAGGGTTTGTTTTCAATTATTGGTACTTCACTGTTTATTGCAATTTCTTTGATTTTTAGTGCTATGAACCCCTCTCCCTTTGCCACTACAATTGGGGACTCATTTTTACCTTCCTCATAGCTTAGAGCAACTGCTAGGTGGGTTGGGTTGGTTACGACCACAGTGGCGTTAGGTACCTGCTGCATCATTCTCCTCGTAGCAATTTCTCTTTGTCTTTGCTTTATCTTAGATTTTATCTGTGGATCTCCTTCGTCTTGCTTATACTCTTCCTTTATCTCCTGCTTAGTCATTCTAAGATCCTTCTTATATTGGAGCTTTTGAAAGGTAAAGTCTAGGACAGCTACAGCCACCATAAAAATAGTTATTTTAGTAAAAATGTTTATTACCAGCTTAAAATAAACCTCAGGTATCATTGCTGTTTTTAAGGTGCTAATATTTAAAATATCCTGATAATTATCTTTTACAAAGCTATAGCCTATAAATGCTACTACAGTAATTACTGCAATATCCTTCATTAGCTCCACAAGAGTACGCTTTGAGAATATTCTTTTAAAGCCATTTAATGGATTAAGCTTTGAAAGCTGGGGCTTTAATGGCTCTTTAGTAAATAAAAATCCACTTTGTATAAAATTTGATGCCACACCCATTACCATAATGGGTAATACCAAGGGTAAAAAGGTTATTGCAATTCTATAAACAGCAGTAAGATTTAATTTGTTTAAAAGATTATAATCTATGTTTTCGATGCTGTTTATATTTAAGAAGTAATACAGGGTGTTTTTTATGCTGTTTCCCACATAACCTCCCAAAACCGCAAGGGAAAGTGTGGCAGTAAGCATAGTTAACGCTAGTCCTACATCTTTACTCTTTGCTACCTGCCCCTTCTTCCTAGCATCACTTTTCTTTCTTGGAGTGGCCTCCTCAGTTTTATCTTCCGATGCAAAGATAAACATTAAGGGAATTGTCTTATAAAAGCCCTTATATATTTCAGGAATGTTATTGAAGGATGACATTATGAGCTTTAATAACAAGGGCAATGCAAAGGCAATGGTTAACATACCAACTAATATCTTTATGGGCAATCCGAGTATCATTACATTTAATTGAGGTACAGTTCTTGCTATAAGTCCAAGTACTATCTCTGTCATAAGTATTATGAGTACAACAGGTAATGCAATCTTTATTCCCAGTGCAAAGAATTCGTAAAAGGCTTTTACAACTATCATTATTGAGCCCTGCTGCAGTATAAGGTTTCCAATTTTAACAATTTGAAAACTTGAAATAAGATGCTTAAGTAAAATATGATGACCATCGATAATAAAGAATGTTATAAGACTAAACCAATAATATAAATGTTCGATTAAAGTACTGTTAGTATTTGAGGACGGATCAAATATGTTTATCATGGATAGTCCAATTTGAAAATCGATGAGCTGTCCAGCAAGTTTAATGCTAAAGAAGCATAAATTTACTACAAAGCCCAAGATAAGACCAGTACCCACTTCATTTATTATTGCAAATATAAAGCCTAGGTTAGTACCTAGTTCCCCTACATATCCATAATTTAGTGTGGATAAAACAATAAATCCCACTGCAACACTGAGCAATAGTTTTACTACTACAGGGGTACCCTTAGGAAAAAATATATTTACTGCCAATAAAAATGTAAGTACTCTGATGGTTACAAGTATTAGTGCTGTAAAATATGCCAAGTCAAACAATTCTATCCCACCTAATGTACAATATTAGTCATTATCTCAAAGATACTTTGGGTAAAATTAACCATTCTATGCAGCATCCAACTTCCTGCAATTAGCCCTGTAAGTGCCACAGCTACAAGCTTTGGAACAAAGGTTAAAGTCTGCTCCTGTATCTGGGTTGTTGCTTGAAAAACACTGACAATTAAACCAATGAGTATAGATACAATTAGTATTGGTGCTGCAACCATAAGACCAGTTTCAATGGCCTGTTTTAAAATACTCATTATCATATTTTCAGTCATTTAAACACCTCACATCTTAAATCCCATAATCAGAGACTTCACCAACAAATTCCATCCATCAACCATTACAAATAATAATAGCTTAAAGGGCAGTGATATCATTACAGGTGGAAGCATAAACATACCCATGGACATGAGAACACTTGATACCACTAGGTCAATTATCAAAAATGGAATATATATTAAAAATCCCATAATAAATGCAGTCTTTAGCTCACTTATTAAGAAAGAAGGTATCACTATATAAAGTGGTACAGTATCTTTATCAACATCGTTTATATTTGCTGCTTCTAGAAATAGCTTCAAATCCTTTTGGCGAGTCTGTTTTAGCATAAACTCTCTTATGGGCTTTGAACCAGCTTCTATTGCCTGGGATTGATTTATCTCATTATTTAGATAGGGCTTTATGGCAGTATCGTTTACTTTACCATACACTGGTGCCATAATAAATATGGTCAAGAATATGGCCAGTGCGATGAGTACTTGATTTGGTGGAGCCTGTTGAGAACCCAAGGCACTTCTTGTAAATCCAAGTACCACAATAATTCTTACAAAGCTTGTCATCATTATTATTATTGAAGGTAATAGGGTAAGCACAGATAATATTATGAGGAGCTTAATATTACTCACATAATCCTGAGCCTTGGCTTCTTTACCATCTACAGAAATATTAATATTTGGTATTGGCAACTTTGCAGGCTCTGCCTGCACTATTATAGATACAATAAGTGCTGCCAAAATCGATAAAACTAATATAAGTGCCAGCCTAGAGTATTTTTTTCTCATAGTTTTCTTCCTTCTTGCCTTTGAGTTTATTCAACATATCCTTCATACTGCTAAATTCCTTAGGGGTTTTCGATTGCTCTATATTATTCAATTCCTTGGTATCTACTTCCTGCAATAGATTTATATTGCTGGGGGTAGAAGAAACCAAATAGCCTTTTTCTCCAATTTTAATCACTAGAAGTGCATTATCCTTAGACAGATATGTCTTGTCCAAAATCTTTATGTACTTTTTATGTTGAAAGGTATTTAATCTACTTCCTCCCACCTTGAAGGTTATATAAATCAATAAAATTACTACTGCTGATGAAAAAATTACCTGTAATATCATGGTTATAGTCTCTAACATATCAACTAACTTCCTTACTGTTGTATTATAATTTCAGAGAAGTACACATTGTCAGCTTTTCCGTTTTCAAGAATGGGGTTCACCTTGTTTAAGATTTCCTTTTTGATATCCTCTACTCCCTTTTCAGTAAAGTCAGACGCTTTTTTTGACCTTAACACACTGTTAATTGAATCTCTTACTATGGGTTTCTTTCCCTCCAGTTCAGCAGCCAATTTTTTGTTCTCATATCCTAAAAATACTTTAGTCTTTATAAACCCTCTCCTATCTATGTCGGCTAAATTTACTGTAAAATCATCCCCTAAAGGAAAGGTAAACTGAGATACATAAGGGTTTTGAAGCTTTTGTGTTTGAGCTTCAGTGCTTTTAGAACCTGAGCTTCTAAAAAACAGATATCCTGTGGTTACACCAAGACCGCCAACCACTAAAACAATCAAGAAAACAATTACAAGATATTTAAAATTGAAATCTTTTTTTTCACTACTCATTTACTATTCTCCTTTTTTTCTGCCAGAATCAATATACTAACTCTTCTGTTTTTAGCCCTGTTTTCAGGAGTATTGTTATCAGCTACTGGTCTAAACTCTCCATAACCAGCTGCAGTAAACCGAGCTGGATCCTGCTTTCTACTTTCTACAAAATACCTAAGTACATTTACAGCTCTAGCAGTAGAAAGCTCCCAATTACTATCAAATTGCGAGGTCTTCATTGGCACATTATCAGTATGTCCTTCTACTACAATCTTGTTTGGAAAGCTTGAAATCAGCGTATTCATCTTTTCCATTACGTCTTGGCTGCCGGGTCTAAAATCTGCTTTTCCAGATTCAAATAAAATATTATCCCTAAGCTGTATAACTACTCCTCTAATATCCCTGTCTGCTTGGATGCTTGAGTCAAGTCCGTTACTTTTTATAAATTCCTGCACCTTTTTGTAAATGTCTTCTGTCTGCTCCTGAAGCTCCTTATCTTCCTGTTTAATGGTTTCTGGAATGAGAGAATCTCCAGTTGTTGATTCCATAGGTATCATGTTGGGTCCCCCAGAAGAACCCATTACATACTGAAATGCTTGAGCTATATTTTTAAATTTCTGGGCATCCACACTGGAAAAGGAATATAAAAATACGAAAAAGGTAAGTAGTAGTGTAACTACGTCTGAATAGGTTGATATCCATTCATTTCCTGAGTTAATACTTCCACCCTTACTTTTTCTTCTACTCATAATTTGTCACACCTGCCTTGTATCCAAAATTCTTGAGATAATCTTCCCTGTCTTTTGGTGGCAGATAGGCAATTAACTTCTCTTCAACTACTCTTGGATTTAAGCCTGATTGTATTGCTAGAATACCTTCTAGCATCATTTCTCTATAAGCAATCTCTTCTTGAGTCTTTATAGTAAGATTTGCAGCCATGGGATTTAGAATTAAATATGCCATAACAGCTCCATAGAAGGTAGTAATAAGAGCTGCAGCCATACCTGCAGCAAGCTTATTTGAGTCATCTAAGCTGGCTAGCATCTGAATAAGACCAATTAAGGTACCAATCATTCCAAAGGCTGGAGCATATCCTCCCCAAGACTTAAGCATTTCGGCTCCCTTCCCATGACGTCTTTCCATTTCGTCAATTTCTAATTCTAGAACCTCTCTTATGGTTTCAGGCTCCATGCCATCTACCACCAATTGAAGCCCCTTTTTAAGATATTCATCATTTAATTCTCCAATTTCATTTTCCAAGGAAAGCAGACCATCCCTACGAGCCTTTCGTGATAGCTCAGTAGTTTTCTGTAATATTTCCGTACCAGAAATGTTTACGTCCCTAAAGGAAGCTCCCATAATTTTTAGAATTTTTTTAAACTCTGACATTGGGTAGTTTACAAGCATGGCGCAAAAAGACCCAAATATAGTGATAACAATACTTGCAAAATCATAAAAGGTCTTTAACTGGCTGTTTATTAAAATACCCCATAAAATTATGCCTATCCCTGCAAACACACCTATAAAAGTAAGTATATCTCTCTTTTTCATATGAAACACTCCTACATTCCGAAAGTAAATATCCGTTTTTTGTATTCCAATACACTTCTAATTATCTCTTCATTACTCTCTAGAACTATATATTTTTTTCCATTCACTAGAGTAATTACACTTTCAGGCACTTCTTCTAGTTTTTCTATAAGCTCAGCATTTAGTATGAATTCTACATTGTTTAGTCCGGTAACCTTTATCATTAAAAGCCTCCTCTTATTATGCTGGTGAAGAATTATCTCCACCAGCATTACTTAGAATTTGGTTATCTCTTAATATTTAAAATGTCCTGAAGAATTTCATCTCCAGTGGATATAACCTTGGCACTTGCCTGGAAGGCTCTGCTTGTAACAATCATTTCAGTAAACTGCTCGGCTAAGTCAACATTAGACATTTCCAGTAACCCTTGTAGTATGTCACCATAACCCTTTGTATTGTCTGAGGCTGAACCTATTCCTGACTTTATAACTGGTTCACCTGAGTTAGCTGAAACCTGATAAAGATTACTTCCAAGCTTTGATAAACCTGCTGGATTTCTAAAGGAAGCTGAAGCCATCTGACCTAACACTGTAACTCTGCCATCCTCTAGAACACCCTTTATTAAACCGTTCTTTTCAATAGAGAAAGATTTTACTCGTATTTCTTTATCTGTTGTCACTCCTGATACTGGGTCTGTTACGCTCTCTACTATCTTCTCTGGAATTTTAAGTGGAACCATGTAAACATCACCAGCGGCACCCACTGCTTGAAGATCTGTTTTGTTAGCATCCACATATCTAACCACTCCGCCAGGATTAAGACTTTGAACTTTGCCTGGATCTGAAGCAGAGGTTACGGAATATCCCATTACTCTATATCCATCACCTGTAATCAAATTTCCTGATTCGTCTAGAGTAAAGGAACCATCTCTTGTGTACATAGTCTCAATGTTATTGGTGTTTTTAATGACGTGATTTGCTTCATCTATATTTATGGATTTTCCTGGGTTATAGTCTGCTACACCCCTTGCTACAATGAAGAAGCCTTCACCATCTATTGCAAAATCCAAATTATTGCTGGTTGGCTGCATCATGCCTTGAGTAACTAGTGTATCAATACCTGCTACTCTTACACCTAGACCAACCTGGCTGGGGTTAATTCCACCGGTATTTATTGATGGTGCCATGGCTGGAGTCATATTTTGACTTAACATATCCTTAAATCTAGCACGGCCGCTTTTAAAGGCTGTAGTTCCTACGTTGGCAACATTATTACCTATAACATCAAGCTTTATCTGGTTGGCTTTCATGCCCGAAATACCTGAATATAATGATCTTAACATCTTTATACCTCCAAATTTTAATTGGTAGAATTATCCCTATTTCTATCTTTCCATAGGGAAGAGCTTCCTTTAAGGTCCAGCTCTATAATAAAACTACACTATCGATATTGGTAAACACTTTATTTTCCTTACTGTTTCTTTCAACAGCAGTTATAATTGTTCTGTTTCTTACACTAGCTACCAAGGCTACATCTTTATACAGTATAAGTGAATCCCTAGAACCCTTCTCTGCTGCTTGGTTAATACCATCATTTATGTTTTTCATATCTGCTTCATTAAAGCTTATGTTTCTTTCCATAAGTCTCTCTGCTGCATGCTTTGAAATAATAAATTCTTCTTTTGTATTAAGTTGTTTATCTAGTACTTTAGAAAATTCTCCATTTCCCTTAAAAGCCTTTGTGGTATTACTTGAAGGTGAAGGAGTATTTCCAATGGGAATAAGTGTACCATTGATTACCCTATAACCCATATACTGCACCTCCCTATAATTTTCTTATAATATTATGGAGTAGGGGTTACCTCTTCTATAGGAGTGTCACTATTATTACTGTCATCCCCACTATCACCTGGTTTTTGAATAATGGAATGGTCTATAACTTCATTTACCATTTCATAAGGGAATTCACCATATACAGTTTTACCATCTCTTACCATTTCTAATGTAACTACAATTCCTTTAAAGGATTTATATACAGATCTAACAAATCCTACATAAGGCTTGCCGTTTTGATCAACAGAATTCATAGCCACAGCCTTACCCACTAGGGATGAAGCATTTGAAAAGGTTACAGAAGAATTAAGATTACTCATCTGCTCTAGTGAAGCAAATTGTGCCATTTGAGCCACATACTGTGTTGAGTCTTGAGGACTTGTAGGATCTTGATTGGAAAGCTCTGCTGCCAATATTTTTAAGAAAGCATTCTTATCCATGTCCTGGCCTGGTTTTATTATACGGGTTTTTCTGTCAGTGGTATTACTCATTGTCTTTACTTCTTGAATAGCCATTTTTACCTCCTTAAGCTAACAAATTTACAGCTCTATCATCTATTATTTCCTTGTCTATAGGTTGCTTGTCCTCTTCAATCTTATGTATGATTTTACTGCTGTTTTCACCGTGCTGCTGCTGCTCGGAGCCATCTTTACTGAAGAAGGTAGTATCTCCATAATAGATATTTAGATTAAATTCTGCTATTTTAATTGGACTCTCTGATAATTTTTGATTAAGCTCTACCATGTTGGAGTTTAGAAGATTATAAGTGTCCTTGTTTGCTGTAGTAAGTTGAGCCTTCATTGCTGCGCCATCCATCACTACTTTTATTACAATTTCACCTAGTTCCTTTGGAAAAACCTTTACTGTAAGATCCTTTACCTCATTTAATTCCATATATTTTACTGACTTAATAATATCAGCTACAAAATTATTCTTATTTATAACTGGTTTAAAATCAGCCTCAATTGGTACCATATCTTTGAAATTACCTAAGGTATTCACGGAGGATGCCAGCTTATTGCCCATTGCAGCATACTTAGGCACATCTGTATCTTCCTTAAGTATTCCCCTAAGGAAAACTTCTTCTTGTTTAATTTCATCCTTAAGATATACTTCTTTTCCCATTACCGGTGATTCCTCAAGCATAGCTTTGAAGTTTTCCCTATCAGATGCTTTTACAACCTTCTGTAGTGGCATGTTAACAATTCTATCATTAATTCTTTTGTCATCACTATCTGATATGGACATCTTAGACTTAATCACAGCAATTAAATCCTTCAATTCTAATAATTGTCCTTTTATTTCTGCTTCGCTAGTGATATTTGGAGCTTCCTCTTGAGGATTTTTCTTTTGGATTTTTTCTAAGGATAGCTGTAGAAGATCACTCTCCTTTTTAAACAAATCCATAATTGATGTGTTTTGTTCTAACTCCAAACTAGAATTACTTTTAACACCTTGTGTAAGTGTATCTAGCTTGCTCTGAAGCATATGGAGTAATTCTTCAACCTTAAGGTTTTCTTTTGTAGTTTCCTTACTGGTTGAAATTAATTGAAATAAATTGTTGTTCATATCACCTATAGCTTGAATTAATTGCCAAAGCATGGCATTATCAGTGGTCTTCTCTTCTTCTGGTAGTTTATTTATCTGTTCCTTTATACCCTCAACAAGCTTTTCTAATGCCTTTATAGGTGTTTTATCATTGTCTTTATCAACAGAACTATTCTTTGCTTCAGCATCTTTTACTTTGGTGTTTTTCAGCTCATTATTAAACTTTTCTTGAAAGTCTAATGCTGCCTTATTATTGTTCTGAACCATATTTTTGTTTGTACTGCATTTATTCACATAAGCATTTATATTTATAGTTTGCACATTTTCACCTCCTTTCACGTTTTCTTATAAAGGAGTAAAGAGCGAACTCATCATTTGCTTTCTGCTCCAATACATTCTGTTCGTGGACAAAGGTTTTATAGTTCCTCTCTTTAAGAACTTCCACAGTCTTTCTATCTATCTGCTTTTGTTTTAAATCTTCCCTTTTTTCTTCTAAAAATTTCCTCTTTATATCCAATTCCTCAGTGGTATTATTAATGTTTATGTTTAATGCATTGAGGTAGTTTTGAGTTAATTTCTTCTCTATGGTGGTTTTTTTCATTCCTACATTACTGTATTTTTTATAATTATCTTTTAAATCAGATAATTTTTCTTCTACTGAAGCTTTTTCTCTTTGTGCCTCTTTAAAATTCCTTTTACTATCATCTTCTCTATCTAATCTTATATCCAGTAGTTTTTGAAGTCTGAATTTGTAGTTCTCCATTTGCAAGTTCCTTCCATATTTTAATTAAACATGCTAATTAACCTGTCTATACTAGCCTTAAATTCTGACTTTTCATCTATTCCCTGCTTTAAATACCTTTCAATTTCATCATGATATATCAACGCTCTATCAATGGATTTATTACTCCCATTTACATACGCTCCTATATTAATTAAATCTTCAGCATCTTTATAGGTGGCAATCATATCACGAGCATGCGAGACACAAAGCCTATGCTCCTCATTGGTTATTTCTGGCATTAGTCTGCTCACACTATTTAATATATCAATTGCAGGGTAATGATTTTTTGCTGCTAAGCTTCGAGAGAGTATTATATGTCCATCTAAAATACCTCTTACTGCATCAGCTATAGGTTCATTAAAGTCATCTCCATCTACTAATACAGTATAAAAAGCTGTTATAGATCCTTTGTCCGACATTCCTGACCTCTCCATAAGCCTTGGAAGCATTGCAAAAACTGAGGGAGTATATCCCTTAGTAGCAGGTGGTTCTCCTATAGCAAGTCCCACTTCTCTTTGAGCCATGGCAAATCTTGTTACAGAGTCCATCATTAAGATTACCTTTTTGCCCTTATCCCTAAAGTACTCTGCTATAGCTGTGGCAGTAAAGGCCCCCTTAAGCCTAACCAGTGCAGGCTTATCTGAGGTGGCACAAACTATCACAGACTTTTTTAAGCCTTCCTCCCCTAGGTCCTTTTCAATAAAATCCAGTACTTCTCTTCCTCTTTCTCCTATTAGTGCAATGACATTGACATCTGCTTGAGCTTCTCTTGCAATCATTCCAAGTGTTGTACTCTTCCCTACCCCGCTGCCTGCAAAAATACCAATTCTCTGGCCTTCTCCACAGGTCAAAAATCCATCTATGGCTCTTACTCCTGTTGGCAAGGCCTCTTTAATTCTTCTTCTCTTAAGAGGATCTGGTGGTTGATGATCTAGTGGGTACAATGCTCCTTCACTTAGCTTATCTCTATTTAGTGGATTGCCAAGACCGTCTAACACCATACCGAATAATTCATCAGAGCATTTAACAGATAGAGCCTTACCATCACATACTACCCTACAGCCTGGGGAAATACCAACAAGCTCTCCTAAGGGCATTAATAGTACGTTATTATCTTTAAAGCCAACCACCTCACAGGTTATCCGCTTATTTCTCTCGTTGTATATCCTGCAGACTTCCCCAATAAAGGCCTTGATACCTTCCACCTCTATGGTTAATCCTATAACATTCTTTACAACCCCTTCAGCGTGAGTGAAATTAGTTTGGCTTACTTTCCTTTTGATTCCTTCGAAATTAATATCAATCATTATTAACTCTTTCCTTCCAGAATCTCTTGAAGCTTTTCTAGTGCATTATCTATACTAATTATTATCTTTCCATTATCCTTTTCTACCACCACGGTACCCTCATTTAAACTGTTATCTTCTACCACATAGAAATCTCCCTTTAAAGCTAACTGATTTTGCCATGTGGTAATACTGTTTTTAATATAATTACTATGTATTTTGTTAGCTTTCAAAATGAAGAGTCGAGCATTCCTTTCATCTTTTAAAACCTCAGAAAGCATTGCACCTATTCCATCCTCTGCAGCTACCTCCCTTTTTAAAATTTGTTCAACAATATAGTAAATAGTCTTTCTTATGCTCTGTTCTTTTTCTACGAGATATTGTTCATAAGCTTCTTTAGCTTTTTTTAATGTAATGCAGCTTTCCTCAACTATTTTCTGGGCTTCTAATTTTCCTTCTTCTAAAGCTTTGCTATAGCCTTTACTGTAACCATCATTGTAGCCTGCTTCTGCAGCAGAAGTCTTTAACTCCTCTGCAGTTTTCTCAGCCTCTTCATAGGCCTTCTTAAGTAATTCTTCACTCTGCCTTCTTGCATTATCTATTATAGCTTGCCCAATGCACTCATAGCTTTCTAGTATGGTCTTTTCTTGAGATACAATGGTGTCTTCCCTGTTGTTCTCATACTGAGTGACTCTAGATAAGCGATACTCAGTATTTATCTCAACCTGGCCTTGCTTTGCTACATCCTGTTCTTTTATTACATTAGAGAATAATCGCATCTTCGCCACCTCTGGTTATTACAATTTCACCAGCATCATCTAGACGTCTTATAATGCCTACAATTCTCTGTTGTGCTTTTTCTACATCCATCAATCTAACAGGTCCTAGGAATTCCATATCTTCCTTTAAGGAAGCAGATGCACGCTTGGACTGGTTTCTGAAAATTGTATTAGCCACATCTTCAGAGCATCCCTTAAGGGCCAGTGCCAATTCCTTAACCTCAACCTCTCTAAGTATTCTCTGAATAGATGGATCATCAAGAGTAACAATATCCTCAAATACAAACATAGACTCTTTGATTTTTTCTGCCAATTCGGCATCTTCTTTTTCTAAGCCCTCTGTAATATTTTTCTCAGTAGTTCTATCTACTTGATTTAATATATCCACCAAGGTACTTACTCCTCCAATGGAGGTCATATCTGATCTAACCACAGAAGATAGCTTGCTATCTAATACTTTTTCAATTTCTTTAATAACCATGGGTGAAGTATTATTCATGGTAGCAACCCTATAGGATACTTCTGTCTGCAGCTCCTCAGAAAGAGAAGATAAAATCTGCCCTGCTTTATCAGCTTGGAGATAGCATAAAATAAGTGCTATGGTTTGTGGATGCTCATTAGAAATAATATTTAATAACTGATGGGCATCAGCCTTTCTTGCAATTCCAAAGGGTCTAAATTGTTGTGTTGCCTCTGTAACCTTGTCTAAAATATCCTTAGCCCTCTGACTCCCAAGAGCCTTTGCCAAAAGATTACGGGCATACTCTAAGCCACCCTCCACTAGGTAATCCTTAGCCTTATTCATCTCAAGAAATTCCTTTAGAATTTCCTGTCTCTGTTCTGATTTTACTGTAGTTATATTAGCTATTTCATAAGTTATCTTTTGTATCTCAGTCTCAGGTAATCTTTTTATTATTCCTGCAGATGCATCTGGTCCGAGAGTTATAAAAAGCAGTGCCGCCTTTTGTACACCATTAAGCTTATTATCTTTTGCCATATTATCACCTCTCATCCTCTGCCATCCAGGATTTTATAATGTCCACTACCTGTTCAGGTTTTTCAGAAGCATATTTCTTTATCTCATTTTCAAGGTGAGTCTTTTCATCATTCTTTTCAAACTCGATTGGCTTGTAGGAAACAGTTTGTTCTGGTAAGGCTGCTTCATCTAATGTCACATCTAGCGCCCCTACACTAGACCCTTTCTTCTTTCTCTTTACCAACATTACAACCACTGTAATAAGTAAAATAAATCCTAATGCACCTAAACCAATCAAAACGTATAATTGTTGTTTCTTCTTTGCAAGTTCTGCCTGTTTCATATCATCAAGTGCCTTTTGGGCATCACTAGCAGCTTGGTTATTAAAGGTTAAACCCTCAATGCTTATGTTATCCCCTCTTTTTTCGTCATATCCTATTGCTGAGACCACAAGATTTCTTATCTTATTTCTCGTTACTTCATCAAGGTTTCCATTTAACAAAACAGAGGTAGAAACTCTTTTGGTTTCACCTGGAGCCTTTATGGTATTGATTTGAGTTTTACTTATTTCATAATTATTAGTTACTTCTCTATGAAGTATAGTTTGATTGTCTGCTGTGTTGTTAGGTATGTTATTATTCATATTCTCATCTACTGGGCTTTGAGATGGCTTAGTTATTGTTCCACCCTGAATATCCTCCACAGTATGGTTACTTACTACAGTACCATTTGGAGCATAGGTCAAGGTTTCATTTTGAATAGCATCAAAGTTTAAATCGGCATTTACTGAAACTCTAACATCCTTATAAGCAGGTTCCAATACCTTATAAACCTTTTGCTCTAATTCCTTTTCCACCTTGTTTTTGAGCTCCTGCTGCTTATCAGTAGATGTACTCAATTCATTTTTTTCATTGTCAAAAATTCCTTTTGTAAGCAGAGTCATTCTTTCATCTACGACGGACACCTTATCCTTTGGCAGATTTTTTACTGCTCCACAAAGAAGCGCCACAATAGACCTTACTTGGTCATCATCAAGCTTCTGCCCTGCTTTTAATTTCAAGGTAACAGAGGCACTAGCCGGGGTGGAATCTTTCACAAAAACACTATCCTCTGATGGAACAATATGTACACGCACATCTTCAATTTGGGGAAAACCCTTTATGGTTCTCTCCAATTCTCCTTGAATAGCTCTTTGATATCCAACCTTCATTTCTTCATCTGTAGCTCCAAATTTAGTGCTGTCTAATAATTCAAAGCCCTTACTTCCATTTGTAAGATCTGGAGCCAATTCCAAACGCAGCTTTTCTACCTGGTCTTTAGGCACAGATATAGAGCTTCCACTAGCCTTCCATACCACTTTCTTTTCATCTAGCTTAGTGGTAACGCTTTTAACATCTGTGGGCTCTAGATTTGAGAAAAGCACAGAGTATTTAGGGTTACTAGATACAATAACTAAGTAAACTAATGCAATTATAATTCCGGATAACATAACCCCTAGTGCTATCTTTTTCCCTTTACTAATTCCCTTTATGTTCTCGTAAGCATTCTTAAAAAACGATGATAGCTTGCTCATTCCCTGCACTCCTTACTACAACTGCATTCTCGTTAATTCCTGATAAGCCTCCATTAGCTTGTTTCTTACCTGTACTGCCAGCTCTAAGGATAACTTTGCCTCTTCAGTAGCTAACATTACTTGATGAATATCTCCTATCTCACCCTTTACAAAAGCAGAAGTTGTATCTGCTGCAACAACCTGTTTCTCATTTACCTTGTCCAGTTGTTCTTTAAGCAAGGACACAAAGCTATTTGATTTATCATCATTTTCTTTTTTATTAGTAGTAAAATTCTTTTGAAAAATACTAGTATCTGGCACAAACTCATTTATCCTCATTGTTTTTTCTCCTATCTACCAATTTCTAAGGCTTTCATAAACATTCCCTTTGCAGAATTAATTGCATTTACATTAGCCTCATAAGCACGAGTAGCTGCTATCATATCTGCCATTTCATTTAAAATATTTACGTTTGGCATAGTTACATACCCTTCAGCATCTGCATCTGGGTGGGATGGATCATACACCCTTCTAAGTGGTGAGTTATCATCAACAATATTTATGGCTTTAACTCCCTTTAGTTGTTCTTCAACCTTTCCTGTAGCTGGATCTAAAACTCGGTTTAAATTTTCTTGAAAAACAGCTATTTTACGTATATAGGGCTTCCCATTTTCTCCCCTAGTAGTAGTTGCATTAGATAAATTAGAGGCTATAGTATCCATTCTTAGTCTTTCTGCTGAAAGACCACTGGCACTAATTCTCATAGTAGAAAAAATATTGTTCATTTTTTACCTCCTACCTTCATTAATAACATATCTCTCCATGGAGATTTTACTATTGGCCTGACTAACAAGGGCATTATACATCATCGCATTTGCAGCTTCATTTACCATTTCTAAATCGATATTTACATTGTTGCCATCCGTCCGTGTACTGGTGCTTTCATCTCTTACTACCTTAATTTCTCCAGGTTCACCGCTTAAGCTTATATGTTTATTATTTGTCAATTTTAGCTCTTCTCCATTAATAGCTTCCTTCAAAGAATCTTCAAAAGTTACATAAAACTTCTTATATCCCTTTGTATTTACATTGGAAATATTGTTTGATATCAGCTTGCTTCGCAAGGCACCTACATCAAGTCCCTTTTTTACAAGCTCATAAGCCATCTGATCCTTCGACAGGTTATTTACTATCATTTACTCATCTCCCTTTTATATATGTATAATTAGACATTTATTCCAAAAATCCTTCTAAATGTGGAAAATTTTAATTTAATTTTATTTTACATTAAACATTGCGTTTTTTACATTTTTAAAAGCGTTTTTTATCAAAATCCCAGCGAATTTTACATAAACAACAATTAATGTAGATAATGCATGGATACTTGACATATAATTTAGTTTAGCAATCATATTTTCTAGTTTTCTAGGGATTAAAATCAATACCTGTAATAAAATATACCTTAATAAGATTATTATATATGGTTTTCTATTATTTTACTATATTTAAAAACAAATAATATCGAAATAAATGTTAAATATTTTTATATTCCTTGAATATAATTCATATTTAATTAAATTTCACATTAAATAAGCTTCTTAATAAAATTAATAAAAATCATGTGAAGTCTTTACATAAGTTCAAAAAATAAAAAAACCATAAAAGTTATCAAACTCCTAAGGTTTTTTTTGACATATTATGTATATTTACTTTCTTTCTAGCACTCTAAGGATATCCTGAGGGAGCCTGTTTGCTTGAACCATCATGGCATGACCTGATTCTACAAGAACACTGCATCTTGAGTATTCCATCATTTCCTCTGCTACATCTGAGTCTCTAATGGCACTTTCTGCCCCTTGAATTCTATCTCCAATTTCATTTACATTTTCTAAAGTGGTGTCAAATCTATTGCTAAGTGCTCCTAATTTGCCTCTTTGAGAAATTAGGCTGTCTAAGGAGGCATCTATAACAGAAATAACGTCATCTGATGGCCATGAAGTAACGTTTATATCTTTAAGTCTCTTGCCAGAACCATCCATTAATGAACTGCTGGTAAGATCCTTTAGTTCAATAACTATTTCCTCTCCTTTATTAGCTGATACCATCATAGAGATTTTTGCTTTAGTAGGATCGGAAACTGCTAAAATCTTCACCCCATTAAATTGAGTATTATTTGCAATATCATCATAGCCATTAATTAGCTGCTCTATTTCATTTTGTAATATCTCTTTGTCTTCGCTTGTAGTAGTACTAGTGGCAGCTTGAAGTGATAATTCTTTAATCCTTTGTAGCATAGAAGTAAGCTGCTCCATGCCTCCATCTGCAGTTTGAAGAAGACTTATGCCATCTTGTGCATTACGGGCGGCCATCTGTAACCCCCTTATCTGCATTCTCATTTTTTCACTTTGAGATATCTTGGTTGGACTATCCTTCGCACTGCTTACCTTATATCCTGAAACGATATGATCTAAGGCAGTGCTTTGCTGAGATAATATCTTAGTATGCTCCCTATAAATATTTAAGGCAGCCATATTATGGTTAAGTCTCACTTATATCACCCCATATATTATAATAATGAATTTTTTATTATACCTTGCCATCCCTTTAGAAGAGGTATTATTTCATATTCATACAAATCAGAAATAAGCATTAAATCTTCATTTTCTAAGGCCTCTACTAATTCATTAAGCCTTTCATTTAGTTCAATTTCCTCAATCGCTTCTGTTAGGATTGGTTTTGTAAGCTCTACTACCTCATATACCCATTGAAGGCCCTCAGTAATAGTCACAATTAATTCATATCCTTCTTTAAGATTGGAATCACTTAGACATTTCACACATTGCATCATGCCTTCAACTAAGTTATCAATATATAAATCCGCATTTTTAAGTGCATCTAACTGCTGCTCTCTTAAGCTATTACTCATGGCTGCCCTCCACATATCTATTTTTTTGTTTCCATATATTTTATCGTCTTATAACTTCATAACTTTACTTTGATTATTTCTTATTACTTCGCACACCTTTATTATTTCACTTTCTGTAAGTCCAACAGAGCTTGGAAGATTAATACCTCTTTGTGCAAGTTCCTCAGTAATGCTCATATCCCCATGCTTACAATTTTCATAAGGTGGCATTTTATGTATAGGTAAAAAGAAGGGTCTTGCTTCAATATTATTTTTTCTCATCTCAGATATTAACTCATCTCGACTTATTCCATACTCCTCCTCCACTACAACTGAGTACAGCCAATATACATTATTAACATATCCCTTTTCAGTATTAAGAGTAATCCCCTTTACTTCCCTTAATAAATTATTATATAGAGCTGCATGAGCTCTCTTGACTCTTACATATTCCTCCACCTTTTCAAGCTGAGCACAGCCCATAGCCGCTAAGATATTTGGCATTCTAAAGTTATGTCCAATTTCAGGATGATAAAAGCCTCCATTTTCTGTGACAATTTTTGTTTGTGTAGAAAGAAATTTTGCCCTTTTAAGCACTTCCTCATCATTAGATACTAGCATTCCACCAGCACCAGTGGTTATGAGCTTGTTACCATTAAAGCTAAAACAACCAATATGCCCTAAGGTGCCTGCATATTTTCCTTTATATGAAGAGCCCAAACTTTCTGTGGCATCTTCTATAACAAATAAATTATATTTTATTGCTATATCCATTATATAATCCATATTTACTGGATGACCATAAATATGTACTGGTAGTATCGCCTTTGTTTTTGAAGTTATTAACCCTTCTATTTTGCTTTCATCCATCACATAGGTGTCTCTACATACATCTACAAATACAGGCTCTGCACCCACATATTTAATAGTGTTTACGGGAGAAATAAAAGTTAATGATGGTACAATAATCTCATCCCCAGGTCCAATGTTTAATGTTCGTAGAGCTAACTCCAGTGCTGCTGTACCATTCATAGTAACCACGGCGCCAGCACTCTTCACATAATTTGCAAATTCCTTCTCAAATTTTTCTACATAGGCCCCAGCAGAAGAAACCCAATTTGTATCTAAACATTCTTTAATGTATTTCCATTCATTTCCTATGATTTCAGGCACACATAATGGTATCATTTTATCCGCTCCTCATTTATTAATTAATCTTATCTTCGTACTTAATGTAAAAAAATTTAGGAACATATTTTATGCTCCTAAATATTATATAAATCAGATTTAAAGAATTGCATATTTTTTTCTATCCAGCTAATTGTTTCTCTTAAGCCCTGTTCTAAGGTATAAGCTGGCTGCCATCCTGTAAGAGCTTTTATCTTAGTATTATCAGCCCATAGCCTGTTTACTTCACTCTTTTCAGGCCTCAACCTTACATCGTCACATATAATCTCGATGTTCATACCAATAATATCCATAATCATTTCAGTGAGTGCCCCAATGCTTATTTCGTAATTAGACCCTGCATTAATAACCTCTCCAATGGTATTATCAGACTTTGCTACAGCTATAAAGGCATCTGCAGTATCCTTCACATAATTGAAGTCTCTTGTAGGAGTAAGGCTTCCAAGCTTTATTTCTTTTTTCCCACTTAAGATCTGACTTATGATTGTTGGTATTACAGCCCTAGCTGACTGCCTTGGGCCATATGTATTAAAAGGTCTTAGTGTAGCAACAGGAAGATTATAGCTTCTATAATAGCTTTCAGCTATTTTATCTCCACCTATCTTTGAAGCAGAATAAGGAGATTGTCCCTGTAGAGGATGTTTTTCATCTATGGGAACATAAAGTGCAGTACCATAGGTTTCAGAGGTAGAGGTATGCACAATCTTCTGTACCCCATATTCCCTACAGGCCTCTAAAACATTAGCTGTACCCTCCATGTTAGTTCTTATATATGCCATTGGAGACAGATATGAATATGGAATGGCAATTAGTGCTGCCAAGTGAAATACAATATCTTGACCCTTAATAATTTTTTTAATTCCATCATATTCTCTTATATCTCCCGAAACTACATTAACAGATTTTTTTACCTCTTCATTAAATGAATCCAACCATCCCCAATTATTAAAGGAGTTGTATTGAACTAATGCAGTGACCTCTGCACCCATCTCTACAAGCTTCTCTGTAAGATGGCTGCCTATAAATCCATCTGCACCAGTTATGAGAACTTTTTTATTCACTATTTCCAAATTTATCACCTACATTTATAAAGTTTACTTTATCTTAAATACCTTTGCTGGTACTCCCGCAGCTACGCTCCCTTTATCCACATCTCTAATTACAACGCTGCCAGCACCTATAGAAGTATTCTCACCAATTTTTATTCCCTGGATAATTGAACTTCCAATTCCTATTTCACAATTATCTCCAATCACTACATTCCCAGCTAGAACTGCCCCTGGACATATGTGACTGTTGTTACCCACTATAGAATCATGTTCAACTATAGCACCAGTATTTATTATACTATTGTTTCCAACCTTAGCCCCTGAATTAACTATGGCCCCAGCCATGACACAGGTACCTTCGCCAAGTATGCTGTGCTCAGAAACCACAGCCTTACTATGAATTAATACAGGAAGTTTATATCCTATGTCTTTTAATCTTGTATAAAGATTATTTCGAAGATGAATATTGCTCATTGCTCCAACGCATATAAAGGCATATTCCACTCCTTCATCATGTATCTGTTCTAGAATGTCATCACTGCCTATTATGTTAACTCCATGCAGGGCTTCAGATGAAGGATAACTCTTATCAGTTATTCCTACAATTTCATACTTAAGACTACTATTTATTATGTCCATTATTACCTTACAATGTCCACCTGCACCAATCAATACAATTTTTTTCATATTATATTCCTGCCTAAAGCTGATTTTTTCAAGAATAACTTATTATTTAGCTGGATTTTGCTTAAAATATCTACAACCATATGGCTTGTATTTCCATCTCCAAAAGGAGAATTTTCATGTTTTATTGAATTTTTAAATTTTTTATCTAGGGCTGTAGTAATTGCATGTACTATATCTTCAACATTGTTTCTGCAATCTATTATGTTATTACACCTTATTCTACCCTTTTGACGATCTCCAATATTTACCACAGGTACTCCGAAGGATGGAGCTTCAATTAAGCCGCTGGAAGAATTGCCAATGACTACATCACAGTAGTTTAGTAAGCTTAAATATCTTTTTTGACCTAAGTTATCATAATACTTACTATTGATATGATTCCTTGCATACTTTTCTATTTTTTCTTTTATTATCAGTCCTCCGTGATCTGCATTTGGAGACGTAAATATTAATTGTGCATCAAATTTATCTAATGCTTGTAATAGATTCTCTACTTGCTTTTCAACTTCCATATTGGAAAGCGTCTCTGGATGATATGTTATTAAAAACACCTTTTTATTAAGATCGATTTTCAATTCACTTTGTATTTCTTCTCTGTTAAGGAGTGGTATTCTTTTAATATTTTCAATACCAGCTTGGCCTACATTAAATACCCTCCAAGGTTCTTCTCCCATGTTAATAATATTCTTTCTATATGTTTCTGCACCAGTAAAATGAATATGCGCCATCTTTGTTATAGCATGTCTTATTTGCTCATCTATGGCACCTTCACTACATTCTCCACCATTCATATGTGCTATGGGAATATTAAGCATCATAGCACAGGTAGCCGCAGCCATAATCTCATACCTATCTCCTAATATTAAAAGTATATCTGGTGTTAACCTCTCCATACAGTCAGATAGTTGAATCATTTCCATAGCCATAGATTTTATTATTGAATTCTTTTTCTTTGAATCTAGAAGCATGTCGATTTCTTGAACTATTTCAAAGCCATCATCAATTATCTGCTTCACAGTATATCCATATTCGGATGAAAGATGATTTCCTGTAACTACTAATTGCAATTCTAGATTAGGATTCTCCACAATACCCTTAAGGGTCCAATAAAGAAGCCCATACTCAGCTCTCGTACCAGTAACTACCATTATTTTTCTCATGTACTACACCTACTCTATGTCAATAATATCTATTAATTGATCAGCTGTCATTTTTCTTTTAGCTTTTTTACCTAATAGAATGCCTATATATTCAGGCTTCAATCCACTTCCTGGGCGTTTGAAGGTGAGTAAATCTTCAGTAATAAGCTGACCTTCTTCAATGTCTACTTTTGCTACTATGCTCTTTCTTGCTGCAATTTTAGTGTTTTCTTCTGATTTACTACATTTTTTTATTCCATCACCCATGGATTTTTCAACATTTCTGATACTACTAATCATATGCTTTAACTCATGGGGTTCTAAAGAAGCTCTATGATCAGGCCCCCCCATACCTTTGTCCAAAGTAAAATGTTTTTCTATGATCCTTGCCCCCATTGCTACAGCTGCAATAGGCACTTCAATACCTAGGGTATGATCTGAATAACCTACTGATAGCTTAAAAGCTTCTGCCATGGTAACCATAGCCTTGAGATTTACATCCTCATAGGAGGTTGGATAGTTAGTTGTACAATGTAATAAACTAATGTTGTTATTGCCACAAGCTTTTATAGCCCCTACAGCACTTTCAACCTCACCTAATGTAGCCATACCAGTTGACACAATCATGGGTTTGTTTAGCTTAGCTATATACCTTAAAAAAGGAAGGTTGTTTAAATCACTAGAGCTTATTTTATAAATTTTTATATTTAATCCTTCAAGTAAATCAACACTTTCAAAATCAAAAGGAGTTGATAAAAAAAGGATGTTTTTATCTTCACAATATCTTTTTAAAATAACATGCTGTTCATAGGATAGTTCCAGCTTTTTAAGCATCTCATATTGATTCCCATTGCCGGTGTTATTCTTCTGATAATCAGCCTTTTGAGCATTAACTGTCACAAGTTTCTCTGCCTTAAAGCTTTGAAATTTTACAGCATCAGCACCTGCATCTATTGCTGCATCCACTAGCTTCTTTGCTAAATCTATATCCCCATTATGATTTACACCTGCTTCTGCAATAATAAATACCTTATCTTCCTTCATGGCAATTCTCCTTTAATAACAATTCAGCAAACATAAAATCTAACATATCATCAATGTCTACAGAAGAAATCCTATCCATAACATATGGCAGAGTGTTTTCCGTATACCAGCTTTTGTTATTTTGCACAACTTCCCTCTTAGCAGCATAAATAGCACCATTTAGCCTAAATATCTTTGGCAGGTCTTGTCGCCTTGTAAGAACGGGTAGTTCCTTAATATAATTTACAAGCTTATTATCTTCAATAGACTTCATCCAATAGGGACTTACTTCACTTTCACAAACACTTACTATACTGTCTGCACCACCAGTTAATAGTGCTTGCACTGCTTCGTCAATATGTAAACTGGTCCTTAATGGGCTTGTACATTGCAAACACATCACATAATCAGGCTTATAACCTTCACTTTCCTGAAGATAATCTATTGCATGAAGAATCGGTTCCATTCCTGGAGTTGTGTCTCTTGATAACTCTTCAGGTCTTAAAAAGGGCACCTCTGCACCATATTTTATACTGACTTCTTTTATCTCTTCGTCTTCTGTAGATACTATTACCCTTGCCCTGAATTTCGATTCCAATGCACCTTCAATGGTATATGCAATAAGGGGCTTACCATTAAGTAGTTTAATATTCTTCCTTGGTATACCCTTGGACCCACCACGTGCTGGAATGATTATAAGTATTTCAGCTTGAGAATTCATAAATATCACCCCATTAAATCTTTTCAGCTGCTATCTCTTCATTAACTCTATGATAGTCCTCTAGTTTACCTATGTCCATCCAATAATCTACAATCTCATAACTACCTACTCTAAGCTTGTTATTAATACAAGTGTTTATTAGCTCAGTTATTTCAAAGTACTCCCCTTTAGGAATATACTTTAAAACTTTTGGATTCAAACAATAAATCCCTCCGTTAATGAGGTAGCTCACAGTAGGCTTCTCCTCTAGAGTTTTAACCTCATTGCCCTCTACCTTTAGTACCCCATAAGGTACATCATAGCAATATTTTCTTACCGCTACTGTGATATCAAAAGCATTTTCCAAGTGAAAAGCCATCATATCTTGCATGTTCATATTTGTGTATATATCCCCATTTACAACAAAAAAAGGATAATCAAGGTAACTGCCTGCAAGCTTAATTCCTCCAGCAGTTCCAAGTCTTTCTCTCTCTCTTACATAATTTATTTTCACACCAAAAGGAAAACCATCCTGAAAATAATTCTCGATTATCTCAGCCTTATAATTTAAGGATATCACTATTTTGTTATATCCATATTTTTTGAAATTATCAATTATATGATGAATAATAGGCTTATCCCCCACATTTAACATTGGTTTTGGTATTTCCTTGGTAAGATTCTTAAGTCTTGTACCAAGTCCTCCTGCCATTATCACCACAGTATTCTCTTTTCCTCTTGGAAGCAGCAGATCATTTATAGTAACCATGTCTATCACTTTGTTGTCGTCATCTACTAAGGGCAACTGTCTTATAGCTCGCTTAATCATTAGTTCTTTAAGCTCTTCTTTACTTTTATAAACAGAAGAAAATACACAATTAGTCTTCATTATTTCTTCAATTGTATTCTCTAAAGTCTTTCCTTCTAGTAGAGCTCTTCTTATATCCCCATCAGTTATAGTGCCAAGTAATCTTTTTTCTTCATCTGTTACTAAAACTATTCCTTTAGCAGTATCATCAAGGACCTTTAATACCTGTTTAATGGTATAGTGCTTTTCAATTAATAATGTTCCAATCTTATTAGACATATTCTACCTTCCCCTTACCAAAAATAATACTATCACTGCTATCTAGGTGAAAGCTATATTTTCATAACAGTATCTTCAATTATTGGAAGTGCTATTTCTAAATATTGAATTATGTTTTTATATAATTCATCAAAGGCTTTAATAAGATTTTTATAATCTTTGTCCTCTTCTGCAGTATGGTTAAATAATGTTGAGGATTCTTGAAAAACCTTTTCAAGTAAAACAGAAACTAAATCTAATTCTTTATAATTCTCAACTTTGCTATTTATGCGATATAGTTTATAAAGGTTTTTTACAACCTTATGTTGCTTTTTTTCAGTAATTGACCTATCACATATCTCTCTTCCAATTATAAGCTCTTCCCTCAAACTCTCCAGTCTTTCCTTAGCAGCACTTAGATTTCCCTTAACCTTGCTACTTTCAAAATGTTTAGGTACTATAGAAAAACATTTTTTATAAATATGCAGCACTTCCTCTTTGGAAGTGAAAGAATTAAGTATCTCTTTTAGTGGAACTTCCTCAGTACC
Source organism: Clostridium sp. UBA701 (assembly GCA_002298125.1). GTDB lineage: Bacteria > Bacillota > Clostridia > Clostridiales > Clostridiaceae > UBA701. Next base: position 292,888 of record DBMJ01000011.1, read on the forward strand.
TTTTATTCTTGCTCCACCCTCTGTAGAGTTAATAAATCTAATTTCCTGCTTAGTTTGTATATAGGTTTCAAAGGCTCTTCTAAAAAGGTCAAAATCCACTGAAGTACCTACAGTTCCTCCTCCATATGCTTCCACCTGCTTTAGTGAATAGTTAAGCTCCTTGTCTATGGAAGCCTTGGCACTGTCTGCATGCCTCTCATTATTAGTATAAGCCAAGTCTTGTCCAATAAATATGACTGGACTACAGCCGCAATATACCGCAAAATCAGCAGCAGCATGAGCTACGGAACCTCCTGATATTAAACTATCAACTTCATAATCCAGCAACTCCGGTAAATAATTATGATTGCCGCCTGAAGTATAAAGTACCCTTGCCCCCTTTTGCTCTCTAACTAGTAAATCATTTGACATATGTGAATGTACAAGTGGAACCTTTGCATCAAGGTTTTCTTTCATCATTTCATAAATAAGATCTGTTGGGTCTATGGTACATACAAAGTGAGGTCTAATTCCTCTATCTAGCAGGGGTTTTAAGGTTCTGTTCCCTGCAATAATAAGTACTTTATTTTCCATTCCCTTTAATAAATCTATGTTCTTATCTAAGGATGGTCCAGCAGATACCACCACTGAAGGATAGTTTTTGAAGGAATCTTTAAAGTCATTAATAGTATAAGAATCCATACTATGCCTTAAATTACTCATATAGGAATTAAACCACTTAACAGAATAGGCATCTATTGTATTTCTATTAATAGCATTTCCTGTAATAAACTTTTGAAGTGAATCAAATAGTAATTTATAATCCTCTTTAAAAATATTTCTATATGAGCCATAGTCATAAATTTTAATATTACCAACCTGTTTACTATCTATTAATAGATTATATGCCGTTGTTAGTTCCTTTTCATCCGGCTGACATAGGATGTTTATATGTTTATCCTCTAATATATGGTTATTATTGTCCTCAGAAAAGGCTTTGAAAATTTCCATAGAGGGCTCAATTATCAAAATATTATTAAATTCAGATGTTTTCTTTTGAACTGCAGACAAATACTCTCCTCGTGATAAACCGAAAATTATAAGAGTAGTATTTACATATATACTGTCAAGAGTAGAGATTAGTATTTCTATCTCTCTTTTTACATTATATTTACTAGTAAGAAATTTTGTTTTTCCGTCTAGCATGTATTTTACAACCTCATATCCATCTTTGCTAGCCTCTAGGCTGATACTTTCGATTTTTATATCTTTAATTTTTTCTATAGAATTCTTTGTTATTACGTTCATTTTATCACCCATTTGTTTTTAAGATATTATAATTATCGAAATTAGAAGGTAAAACTTGAACTTGCAATAAAAATAAACCCTGATTAAATCAGGGTTTATTTTATATGAGTCTTAGTATTTTAGAAAAAATCTAAATTGGTTCGTTGTTTACTTAAGCAACTGAAGAACTCCCTGTGGAGCTTGGTTTGCTTGAGCAAGCATTGCTTGAGCAGCCTGAGTTAAGATATTGGTCTTAGTGAAGTTCATCATTTCCTTAGCCATATCTACGTCTCTTATTCTGCTTTCTGCAGCCTGTAAGTTCTCAGAAGCATTGTCAAGATTAGCTATAGTATGCTCTAATCTGTTCTGAAATGCTCCCATGGTAGATCTTGTTGTAGAAACTGTTTTTATAGCATTATTCACCATAGAAATAGCGCCTGCAGCACTTACTTGTGTACTAATTTTTATAGTCTTAACAGCTAGATCCGTTGACTTCATATTTCCCCAGGTTAGATTAATGGTTTCACCTTTATTTGCTCCAACCTGAATATTAGCATTTAAGCCGCCATCAATTACTGTCTTGGTATTGAACTGAGTATTTATTGCTATTCTATCAACCTCGGATATTAATTGAGAAAATTCCTGATTAAGAGCATTTCTATCCTCTCCGACATTTGTATCATTTGCAGACTGTACTGCAAGCTCTCTCATTCTCTGAAGAATGGAGTGAGTTTCATTAAGTGCGCCTTCTGCAGTCTGGATTAAGGATATTCCATCCTGTGCATTTCTTGAAGCTTGATTTAAGCCCTTTATCTGAGCTCTCATCTTTTCGGATATGGAAAGACCTGCAGCATCATCTCCTGCTCTGTTTATTCTTAAGCCAGAGCTTAATTTTTCTATTGCCTTTCCGTTGTTTCCTGTGTTGATACCCATTTGTCTGTGAGCATTCATTGCATTAAGATTGTGATTGATAATCATTTAATTTTCCTCCTTGATTTTGAATTTGGACTTCCTTGTCCAATTATTTATCTTTGGATATAGATTGTATAATCTATATCCAAAGAAGTTTTATACATTAAACTAATAAGGAAACTCCTTCTCCTTAAGTCGAAGGAGTAAGTTCGAATGGCTAAATCGGCACTCTGTGTAAGTGCTTCACACTAAATCAAAGATTTAGGTTCACTACTTAAGATTTAGATTCAAAGGAAACCCGACTCCCTACGGTCGCTGGGTAAGTTCGAATGGCTAAATCGGAGATTTAGATTCTCACTTATCTCAATAGCTGAAGAACTCCCTGAGGTGCTTGGTTTGCTTGAGCAAGCATTGCCTGAGCAGCCTGAGTTAAGATATTGGTCTTAGTGAAGTTCATCATTTCCTTAGCCATATCTACGTCTCTTATTCTGCTTTCTGCAGCCTGTAAGTTCTCAGAAGCATTATCAAGATTAGCTATAGTATGCTCTAATCTGTTCTGGAATGCTCCCATTGATGATCTAGTAGCAGATACAGTCATTATTGCTTTGTTAATGCTGCTTATCTGTGTTGATATTGTAGCACTTGTAGTCAAATTGATGTTTGTAGACATTTTAAGTGCAGAAGCTGTCATAGCAGTCCAACTTAATTTTATGCTTTCTCCTTTGTTTGCTCCAACCTGAATATTAGCTGCAAAAGTGGAGTTTAATACTCCCTTAGTATTAAACTGAGTTTTAGTAGCTATTCTATCTATTTCTGATTTTAACTGTTGAATTTCACTGTTTAATGCAGTTCTATCCTCTGCAACGTTAGTGTCATTAGCAGCTTGAACTGCTATTTCTCTCATTCTCTGAAGAATAGAGTGAGTTTCGTTTAATGCTCCTTCTGCAGTCTGTATTAAAGAAATTCCATCCTGAGCATTTCTTGAAGCTTGATTTAAGCCCTTTATTTGAGCTCTCATCTTTTCAGATATTGAAAGACCAGCAGCATCGTCTCCTGCTCTGTTAATTCTTAAGCCAGAGCTTAACTTCTCTATTGCCTTTCCGTTGTTTCCTGTGTTGATACCCATTTGTCTGTGAGCATTCATTGCATTAAGATTGTGATTGATAATCATTTAATTTTCCTCCTTGATTCTTTATTTGGACATCCTTGTCCAATTATTTATCTTTGGATGTAGATTGTATAATCTATATCCAAAGAAGTTTTAAGTATTAGATAATTAAGGAAACCCGACTCCCTTCGGTCGCTGGGTAAGTTCCACTAACTAAATCGGCACTCTGTGTAAGTGCTTCACACTAAATCAAAGATTTAGGTTCACTACTTAAGATTTAGATTCCAAAGGAAACTCCTTCTCCTTAAGTCGAAGGAGTAAGTTCGAATGGCTAAATCGAAGATTTAGATTCTCACTTATCTCAATAGCTGAAGAACTCCCTGAGGTGCTTGGTTTGCTTGAGCAAGCATTGCCTGAGCAGCCTGAGTTAAGATATTGGTCTTAGTGAAGTTCATCATTTCCTTAGCCATATCTACATCTCTAATTCTGCTTTCTGCAGCCTGTAAGTTCTCAGAAGCATTGTCAAGATTAGCTATAGTATGCTCTAATCTGTTTTGGAATGCTCCCATGGAAGATCTAGTAGAAGAAACAGTCTTGATAGCAGAATTAACTATGTCAATTGCACTTGCTGATTTAGTAGAAATATCAACACCTGTAACACCAAGTTTTCCAGCTGACATTGTATTCCAGCTGATTTTAATAGTTTCTCCCTTATTGGCTCCAACTTGAATTGAACCACTTGTTGTAGTCCCAAGAATATTTTTTGTGTTAAACTGTGTCTTAGTTGCTATTCTTTGAACCTCAGAGATTAACTGTTTAGCCTCTGATTGTAATGCAGCTCTATCCTCAGAAACGTTAGTATCATTAGCAGCTTGTACTGCAAGCTCTCTCATTCTCTGAAGTATAGAGTGAGTTTCGTTTAATGCTCCTTCTGCAGTCTGGATTAAGGATATTCCATCCTGTGCATTTCTTGAAGCTTGATTTAAGCCCTTTATCTGAGCTCTCATCTTTTCTGATATAGAAAGACCAGCAGCGTCATCTCCTGCTCTATTAATTCTTAAGCCAGAGCTTAACTTCTCTATTGCCTTTCCGTTGTTTCCTGTGTTGATGCCCATTTGTCTGTGAGCATTCATTGCATTAAGATTGTGATTGATAATCATTTATTTTTCCTCCTTGATTCTTTATTTGGACATCCTTGTCCAATTATACAGTTATTTATCGTGCTATTTTTTTGTGACTTTATACTTTTTTATTAAAATATAGTGAACTTCCTGGTGCTGCGTTAAAATAGCACCTAGCGGCCTGCTGAGATTCCTTTAATCCATCAATTTTGTCTAAGAGTTCACCTCTTTTCTTGTCCATAAGTTTTGCAAGCTCCACTTCATGCTGCACTATATCAAGTGCTTCAGCATTGTTTATAAACTCTTCTTCTGAGTACTGCAAATTACTAATTGCAGTGATAATTTGCTCTCTTTCTAAGAGCAGTTTTTCAAGCTTATCATAGCTCTCATTTTTCATAGTACTTATTAGCTCTAGAGTCTTTGCCCTATATCTATGAAGCTCCTCCCGAAGTAATTTACTCATTTTCTCACTCCCCTATTACTTTTGCCCCATGCCAAGCTGCTGTGAGAGCCAGGAGGATTGTGAATTTGCCTGCTGCATAGCCTTTTCTAGCTGAGCAAATTGAAGATAATATCTGTTTTCCTTTTCCACAATCTTTATCTTCATGTCCTCTATGAGCTTTTCTCTAGATTTTATCTGATCTGTAAGCAGATTTTTATATTCTGTAAAGTCTCCCTTTACTCCAGCCTTATTGGCTAATGTACCTTTACCATTTGTAACTCTGCCATAGTCCATTATAATGTCATTAATTCGTTGGAAGATACCTTCCTCCGCATATCTCTTCTTTTGGGCATCAATACCATCATTTGGGTTGTAATTTGGGTAGCTTGCAGATTTCTTTGTAAATAGCTCTGCAATTCTATCCCCTTTAGACTCTAATGCACTCTTAAGCTTTAGTTCATCTATTATAATCTTGCCGCCTTGGCTAATGTCCTTTGAAGTAGAAAGACCTATTTCAGAAAGAGAGAGTCCTGTACCCTCTACACTGTCAAAGAATGCCCGTCTCATAGAAGATACCATGTTGAGTAAATCCCTGTCACTTCTTAAAAGACCTTGCTTTGACTTTTCATCCCACTGAGCTATCTCGCTGTCCTTCATATCCTTCTTTTGATCTGCAGTTAGTGGTGCATAGTTGTAAAGTCTTTTTTCGGATGTCTTTTGATTTACTACATCAATAAATTTATTGTAGTCCTCAATCAACCCCTTAATCTTGTCAAAGACCTCATCCGCACTTTTAGTTACGGAAAAGGTTATATCCGTGTTTTCCTTAACCCCGCTGATGTTTACGTTTAGTCCATTTACATTAAATCCGTTATTGCTGCTGTGGTAAGCATTTAAATTACCTGAAGGGTCTGTCACTGTTATTCTTGCATCCTTACCCCTTATAGTAGTTTCATTAGTAGCACCTATGCCCAGGCCAAAAACATTGTTTAAAAAAGTTTTTGAAGCCTCATCTCCACTCTTGATATTAATGCTTTCCTCAGCACCTAAATTTCTTGATTGTATGCTAAAGGATTTAGTGGAGGAGTTATAGCTTGCCTCTACTCCTGCCTTGCTGTTAATCTCTTGTAAAACCTGATTAATAGTCTTATTCTTTGCACCTTCTGGAGCAGTGTCTTTATCATAGTCCTTAGTAAAGTCATATGAAAACTGCACTCCATTAATTGTAAAGTTTACAGCTGTTGAAAATATATCAGAAGCTAGTGCATTAGTAGGCATACTAATTGAAAAGCTGCTAGGTAATCCAAAGGCTGCATTAGCGCTTCCAAGCATAGTTATCTGTTTGTTATCAAAGCCTTGAAGTATTATTCTACCATCACTGCTTTTGCTTATACCAATGCTTGATGTAAGGTCCTGATCATTTAAAATAACATTACCATTGTCATCTATCTCTTTAGCTGCCTTTAAAGCATTTGTAAGTGCTGCATCCATATTACTCACATCAGTGTTGTTGGGAAGTAAAATCCTATAACGTTTAAATATAGATGTACCACCCTCATTGTAGGATACCTTTATATCCATGGTATCATTAAAGCCAGTGATTATCTTTTTATCATAGCTTAAGGTGTTACCTGTAACACTTGGAACACTTAAAGTGGTGCTATCTGTTCCACCCTTAACCGATGCGGCTATGGTGCCTGGCGTAAAGCTTAAATCACCTATTTTAGCATTGGTAAGCTCGGCATCTGTATCTTCGAACTTAAAAATTTGACTATTAGCATCATAGGTTAGCTTTGTATCCTTTGGTATTGGAGTCTTAGTATCATCCGTTGAGGTCAGCCCTGGCAGCTTTGCATTTATAGCACTCACAAGCTCCTCTGCGGTATATACTCCTTGAGCAAGCTCTACACTGTAGTCTTTTCCACTATATTTGAAGTTAAATACATTGTTAACAGCCTCAGGAGTTTTCTTGTCAGCTATAAGCTTTACTGCAGTCTGAAACTCTATAGTATCATTCTTTACCACAGCTTTCACTTCATCACTTAGCTTGTTTTCTCCTGTTGTAGCAATGCTGCTCATAGCTTTATTTATAGCACCTGCTAGAGCTACTGGGTTTGAATATCTTACAAACTCCTTGCCTTCTAGAGGAATAACAACTTCCTTACCGTTTACTGTAAAGGTATTGTTATTTTCATTGATTTTAATTTCATATCTTGCTGTAGAACCTGGCACCTTATTAATTACTTGTCCAACTGATTTAGCATAATCTGCATTTTGTTCCACACGTATTTTATAATCTCCTGCTACCGCAGTGCTTGATGCTGCTACACTAGCTGAAGACACTAGATTTGTAACCTTGTTATTCGAAAAGCCCGTAGAAGATAACATATATGTCTTGTTATTTAGCACATCAAAGTATTTTGAACGGAAACCATTCATCTGTGTAAGCATGTCCCTATACATTTCCTGTTTCCAAACTAATATTTGCTTATCCTGATTCATCTTATCTAATCTTATGTTATAGGGCTTCATAAGATCCTTAATCATTTTTTCGGTATCCATGCCTGTTGCAAGACCTGTGTACCTTGTAGGAGTTACCATGTAATCCCCTCCTTATTATTTGTTTTATTTATTTATCTTTGAGAGGTTATATGCCTCATACCACATATCTCTGATATCGTCTATTAATGGAAGTATTTCATTGATATGAGTAACATCTTTAGTTAAATTAGCCTGAATTAATTTGTAGTGTATGTATTCATATACAGAAAACAGTTTTTTCGTCCAAGCTCCACCCTGCTCAGTATCTAATGTAGCCATAAGCTCAATAAATATATCCTGGGTTCTTATGAGATTTTCATGAGCCTTAGGTACATTCTTTTCTTCCAAGTACTGTTGACTGAGCTTTGCAAATTTTACTGCTCCATCTACCAGCATTAGCAATAATTGTTCCTTAGAAGCAAAGTTAACGCTGTTATTCTTATATATGTTATACGCATTGCTGCTTTGCATTAATAACCCTCCTATTTACGTATGTCCAGAAAAACACCTTTATAATTATTCTCCTGAACTGCTTCTTTTTTTTCCATAAAGCCTTCTACCTTTACATCACTTACTTTTACTGCCTCTATAGAAAATTTTTTAATATGTTTCTTGGATTTTTTAAGCTGCTCTTGGAAGCTGTTGTGATGTCCTTCACGGTTATTATCACTACTATCATTGCTTATGGCTATTTCATTTTTACGATGTACTCTCCCCTCCACAGTTCTGTCGTTTATTTTCTGTCTTTGTTCAAGCTCAATTTTATTTAATCTAAATTCCATTTAAAGTTTTATTAAGCCTTTTTGTCAAAGATCATGCCAACCATTTCGCACATCTTTGCCACCATATCCAATATTTTCTTGGGAGGTACTTCTAAAATAACCTGCTTTGTATCGTCTTCAATAATTTTTATCATTACAGTTCCTAGTTTTTCATGCACAGCATACTCTGCATAGGTATGCTTGTCCTCCAAAAACGTATTAAGTTTTTCCAGTGCATTTTTTATTTCTTTTTCAGAATACTGTTCCTTCTTATCTGTGACCTTATTGTTTAATTCCTCTGGCGCCTTTTCCTCTGGTGTATCTACTACTATGCCTGTGTTTGATGGCATTTCGTAAGTAATTGGTCTTCCTTGACCCATTGATTTTACTTCCATGTTAACACCTCATATTTTATTTTTTTATACTTTTAAGAATATCTGCGCTAAGTACAGCAGCTTTTTTATTTTCTTCCTCTACAGCACGGTATAACTCTTTTCTTAAAATTGTGATATCTTTAGGAGCATCAATGGCTAATTTAACTCCACCGTCGTCTGTTTTCACTACTGTTATCTCTATGTTTTCTCCAATTAAAATGCTCTCTCCCTTTTTCCTAGAAATCACAAGCATTGTTACTCCTCCTTGAATATGGGGTGTTTAATAAGATATTCCTCTTTGTCTACTATTATTTGTTCCCCAATTCTTTTATTTATATTTATTACAAGAGGAGCTCTAAGGTTTGCAGTAATTTTTGTAATATCACTAGAGAGAGTAACTGTAGAAAGTAGTGCCACCTCTTCTTCACTCCCTATTTCTAGACGCTGCTGCAGGGATTGTGGCAATTCTATACTATAATCCTCTTTCACTTGGAAGGGTGAAACTACTAGCCATCCCATATCTAGTTCTTCAATAGAATGAAGTACAGAAAAATTATCATTCTCTTCTAGTGGGAACAATATAAACTTCTTACAGTTTTCAAGGCCTAATAAGCCCTTAGGAAAGGTTATTATTTCTTCCTCGTTATAAGTCCTTTCCCCATGAAAAATTGTTTTAATTTCCATATCAAGTCTCCTATCTTAAATAGTCAATTAAGGATGGTTGTATTACCCTTGCACTGGTTTGAAGTGAAGCCATATATACAGTCTGCATGGTAGCATATTCCATGGTCTTCTCGGTTATATCAATGTCTTCAGTATGAGAGAGTATTTCAGTAAAGTTAAAGTTCTGGTCTTCATTTTTATTCTTTGCACTATCCATTCTGTTTTGTTTTGCTCCTACCTCAGATCTGATACGCAATAGATTGGTAATGGTGTCAGTGATTTCTTGAAGATCTCCATTGTTAAGCTTTGAGTAGGCGTTATCATCTACAGCACTTCCATCATCCGTCTTACCATCAAAGTGGTTTACAATCTTAGCAAGGGTGTTTCTTAAATCTATACTTTCACCCTTCTCATTTTTAAATTCCAGCACACTACCTGCCGCAACGTTGTAATCCATTATTACCCCTTGAGAAACCTCCACTTTTCTTACAGAGGTGTTTGGAGGGGCTGATACAGAACCAATCATTCCAAGCTGAGCATATTGTTCTGGTACTGCAGGATCTAGAGGGGTTATTCCATCTCTTTGTACATAGGCAAGCACAGTATTCCCATTAGCATCCTTATAAGAGGTAGTTGGTTTTGATGTACCTCTTGTACCGCCAAACACATACTGTCCGTCAAAATTAGTGTTTAATATCTGAGCCATTTCTCCAATCTTTTCATTGATCTCATCCTTTATTGCCTTTCTCTCATTGTCGCTATAAGCCCCGTTACCAGTACCTACAAGAAGTTCTCTTATACGCTGAAGACTATTACCCAACTGACCAATTGCGGTGTCAGTAGTATCAAGCCAATTAATTGTATCTACTATATTGGTATTATACTGTTTATTTGCATTTATATCGCTGTGAAGCTGCATGGTACGAGCAACCCTAAAGGGGTCATCTGAAGGCTTTCTTATCTCTTTTCCCGAGGTCATCTGCTGTTGTAATGTCTTCATACTTTCCAGGTTTACCCTCATATCTCTAAGAAAACTATTGCTCAGCATCTTATTTGTAACTCTCAACTATCCTCACCTCTTATCTCTTTAATCCATTTATAACTACATCTAGCAGCTCATCTACAGTTGAAATAACCTTGGCATTGGCACTATAGGCATGCTGAAATTGAACTAAATTTGCCATTTCTTCATCCAAGGATACTCCAGAAACAGACTCTTTGATTTCGTTAAAGCTACCTAGTAGTGCCTCTTGATTTTTTATTGTTCTCTTGGCATTTTGAGATTGAACTCCCAGTCTATCAATGGTGTCCTTGTAGTAATTATCAAATTTCATACCCTCTATGTTGCTAACAAAGGTCATACCATCATTTGATATACTGTTTTGAGCTTTTAGATCTGATCTTTTTATTACAGTTTTATTCATATCCTGGATTTTAATTAGCGCATCTCTTAATCCTGCAATTACCACCGCTCTTGTAGTATCAGACTCTCCTGCATCTGCAGTTTTTCCAACATGCAGCTTCATAACATCATATAAGAGCTCTTCGTTCACTGATATATTGCCTGCAGTAATTTTTTGCTCTCCATTTATTATATCCCCAAGATTGGTCATTAGATGATTACCATCGTAGGAAGCTACATCACCATTTACGAAGAATGGCATGTCATCCTTTGTCTGATCTGCACCATTATAACTATGAACAGCATTAATAGAAAAAGCTAAGGCCTTAGCAAGCTTGTTCAGCTGTTCAGTATAATCTTCAATATCCTTTTGAACAGCCATAGCTCCCTGCAGCTGTCCACTGGTAGGCTTAAACAACAATAAATCACCATAATTTATTGATCCTGCTGTAGGATTTACACTGCCATCTGACTTAATGCTAACTCCATTATTATCAGCCCATATCATGCGACACTTATCCAGTTCATTTCTCTGTGCTTCTGTCATATTAATAGTGACACTTACTGCATTATCCTCTGTAGATAGATCACCACACTTGTAGTAGGTGACCTTATAATCCTGAGCTATAGCTGGATCTTTAGTCTTATCTACTTGTTCTATAGCCTTTACATAGGAAAATCTTTTCACATCATCGTGATTTTCCGACTTCACAATATAGGCCTGAGAAGGGTCTAAAGCACCAATATCTATTGGTGTAATATCATTGCCATAGAACTTATTTTTGTCGATATTATAGTTAAACTTATAGCTTAGCTCATCTAAAAGCAAATCTCTCTTGTCCATCAAATCGTTAGGCTCTTTGCCAGCAAGCTTAACCGCTCTTATCTGCTGATTTAGCTCGTCTATTTGATCTAATATTTTGTTTCCTTCAAATATAGAAGCTTGAATTGAAGACTGTGCATTTTCCTTCAGTTTAATAAGCTGGCTGTAGTTGTGATTCAATTCCTTTGCCAGTGAAGAAGCCTGTTGAAGCACCTCAGTTCTTGCTGCCTGAGGCTGCTTGGTAACTTGCTGCCAAGCATCAAAGAATTTTCCTATCAAGCTTGAAATACCAGTATCTCCTGGTTCATTTAAAATACTCTCTACTTCACTTAAATACTTATATTTTGAATCATATTGACCTAAGGTGCTTGTTTCTTTACGAATCTGATAATCCATAAATTGATCTCTTATCCTCTCAATGGTAGTTACCTGAGCACCAGTTCCCAATTGACCAGGTTCTGCTGCAGTTCTTAAACTAGGCATCCCAGCTGGTCTAGTGGTCTCAATTACAGGTCTTTGTCTAGAAAAACCTGGCGTATTTGCATTTGATATATTATGTGAAGTTACATCAATGGCCTTCTGTTGAACGAACATACCTCTTTTAGATACATTCAAGGTAGCAAATAATCCTGACATATTGTACCCCCAAAACTTTATTTTTTAACTTTTCCATAGGAATTATAGGTTTTTGCAGATTTATCAGGGTTAAGTAGGTTAAGCATCTTATTATAAAAAACTAAACCTTGTTTTATTAGCATCTCATTAGTACCCTGCTGAAATCTAGTTTCCTCTATGAGTTTTACCATTTCTCTATATTCACTTTCAAGCTCACTATCCTTTGTGTTCTGTATTAACAGCCTCATAGACTGATCCTTTACTAGGCTTCTTCTTTTATATTCCCATTGGGCAATTTCCTTGTTACACTCTTCAATGTCTTTTATGCAATTATCAAGCTCATAAACCTTGTTATTAATAAGAAAATCATGTTGTGCTTCTAATAGTTGAAGCAGCTTCATAACTGAATTTTTCTCATTTACTAAAATATCCTTAAGTAGTTGTTCCATTCTAAACCTCTCTGCCTTTCATGATTTCTAAAATTCTTCTTGCGGTTAATGAAGCATCTACCTTGTATGTACCTTGGGAAACTGCACTGCGGAGCTCTTCAATTTTTTCACTAGAGGCATATACATTGCTAGAATTTAAGAAACTGCTTAAGCTTTTACCTAGACTAGATATCTCTACAGAATCCTTTGTCACCTTATTATTCACAGCTCCTATTTCTCTTTTATGTTCTCCATATAGATTAATTATTTTATTCATACCTGGTCCACTAATTTTCATTGCTTCCACTCCTATAAAAAGATTGCCAATTATATACCTATTATCGGTAAAGTGTCTCAATAATTTATACCTAAAAAAAGAAATAAAGCTGAAGCTTTATTTCTGTAAGCAAAGACTACAATATTTACTTTGTTATTTACCTAGAGTTTTTACTCTTTCTTTACTGCTTATTATACTGGTAATTCTTACACCAAAGTTTTCATCCACCACTACAACTTCACCTAAGGCTACCTTCTTGCCATTTACAAGTATTTCTACAGGCTCCTCAGCAAGCTTATCTAGCTCCACCAGTGAACCCGTACCCATGCTCAAAATGTCTTTAATACTCTTCTTAGCCCTTCCTAATACTACAGATATTTCAAGTGGAACATCTAGTATTAGATCTATGTTACTTGGTGCACCTGTAATAGGCGCTTCAGAAAGTGGCTGGAAAGAAGCATTATGTACCTCTACTGAGGGTGCAGCAGTACTCTTTTGTTCAATTGGCTTTACTGGTATTTGTGCAGTAACATTGGTTTTTATCTCGCTCTCCTCCTTTGGAGCCACTGGTGGCTCGAAAGTCTCTGTTCCCATCATAATGGACACTATCTTTTTAGCAGTTTCTATAGGAAGCAGCTGCATGATATTGCTATCTACGAGATTCCCTATAGTCATTTTAAAGGAAACCTTTACTACATTTTCATCATCACTTATCCCATTTGAAAGTGGTGTAGTAACCTCATTCCATATTTTAGAATTTGGTGGAGATATGTTTATTTCTCTTGAAAACATAGTTGCCATAGAGGTTGCTGCAGAACCAATCATTTGATTCATAGCTTCAGCTACAGCACTTTCCTCTATTTCAGATAATTCCTTACTGTCAGTTACACCTTCTCCACCCATCATGAGATTAGCAATGACTGCTGCATCTGTAATCTTCATCACTAGAAGATTCTCTCCAACAATACCACTGGTATACTGAACTTCTAATGCGATATTGGGTATTTCAAAACTATCTCGTAATTTTTGGAGTGTTGTAATTGATACCACAGGAGTGGTTATGTTCACCTGTTGGTTTATTATAGTTGAAAGAGCAGTGGATGCTGCTCCCATAGATATATTACCAACTTCTCCCAATAGGTCCTTTTCTATTTCTGAAAGAATTTCTTCATTGCTTTTATCCTCTACTTCAGTCTCTTCAGAAATAGAGCTGCCTCCATTTAAAAGAGAATCTATTTCTTCTTGAGAAAGAAAACCATTACTCATAATTCACCACTTCCTTATCTGTTTTATCTAGTATTTGTATTCCCTTATATTTACCTAACACTCCTGGCTTCGCATAGTAATAAACCCTATCTTCGATCATAAGCTCTACAGGGGAGGTAATCTTATTACTTAATGGAATAACATCTCCATCTGAAAGTTTTAAGAAGTCTTCTACAGGAAGATGTGTTGAACCAAGGATAGTAGTTAAGGAAACCTCAACAATATTGAGTCTGTCTCTCATGCGTTTTCTAGACTCCATGAGCACATCCCCATCATTTTCCTGGAACCAATACTGAACTACCAGTTTGTCCAAGACTTTCTCCAAACTTAGATAAGGAATGCATATATTGATAAAGCTGCTACTTCTCCCCATTTCTACAGAAAAAGTAATAAGTGCCACAGGTTCAGTTGGGGCCATAGTTTGATTTAGAGCAGGATTAGTTTCTAAGGATTCAATTTCAGGAGTTACCTCTAACACGTCATCCCAAGCCAGCTTTAAGTTGGAGATAAGTCCTGAGTTAACCTGACGAATGATGTTCTTATCTATATCCGTAAACTCTCTTAGTTTATATTGACCTTGGCCAGTTCCTCCAAGAAGTATATCTGTAGTTTGAAAAACAAACTGTGGGTTAGTTTCAAACAGTATAGAACCATTTAATGGCGGCATTTTAAACACAGTCAAAATTGTTGGATTAGAGATAGAATGTATAAACTCTTCATAGGTAATCTGCTCAACAGATTCTATCTTTACTTTTATATTGCTTCTCACCTGTGCTGTTAAATAATTTGATATTATCCTTGCATAATTATCATGAATCATTTCAAGGGTTCTTAAATGATCCTTGGAGAATTTCTGTGGACTTCTAAAATCATATAATTTTACCTTCTGTTTATCCTCATCTTTTGGAACTTCCTCTGGCGTAATTTCCCCAGAAGACAGGGCAGATAACAACGCGTCTATTTCGCTTTGTGATAAAACTTCTGCCATATACTTACCTCATTTCTATACTAATTTATCGATGTCTATCAAGGTAACAATTCGTTGCTTTAAATTAAGTATTCCTTTTATGCAGGGTTTTTTCTTTTCATCTTCAACATTTTCTAGAACACTATCACTTAATTCAAGTACCTCGTCAACTTGATCCACTGCTACGCCAATAAGTTCTTCTGAAGTTTCCAGAATAATAATACTCTTTTGGCTATTTTCATTAGCAGGTATGCCTAAAACCAAATTGATATCCAAAAGAGATATTATATTACCTCTTAAATTTATAAGTCCTTTAATGTGTTTTTCTGATTTCGGAACTATAGTTATGCTCATGTTGTCATTTATGCTCTGCACTCTTGATGTATCAACAGCAAACTGTTCCTCCCCCAATCTAAATACCACTACCTGCATTATAGAGACCTCCTAACCTATGACTTTTTTTATAGCTTCTAATACTCTATCTGCCTGAAAAGGCTTTACAATAAAGTCTCTAGCTCCTGCTCTTATAGCATCCATAACCATGGTTTGTTGTCCCATAGCAGAACACATAATTACCTTTGCAGCAGGATCAAAAGCCTTAATAGATTTAACTGCTTCTATTCCATCCATATCTGGCATGGTAATATCCATAGTTACTACATCTGGTTTCTCTTTTTTATAGATTTCCACAGCTTTTAACCCATTGCTTGCTTCTCCCACGATTTCAAAACCATTTTTCTCCAAAATATCCTTAATCATCATTCTCATAAAGGCTGCATCATCAACAATTAATACTCTAGACATTCTTTCTACCTCCAATAATTATATTCCTAAAGAATTTAAGATTTTTTCAAGTGAACCGGGCATGGGAATATAATAAAAATGCCCGCTTATTTCCGAATTATCCTGCAAGAAAGCAGTCTCAATATCCAATACATAGTCATCAAATTGACCAGCTTCAATAAAAGTTGTGGATAGTATTGCTCCTAGCATATCATAGGTAACTGCTGGAACAGAAGGAGTAAGACATAAATTTGTGAATTTAGAAATTGCATTCATGTATGAGCTTGAAATAATATTTCCTATTTCACAAAGCACTGAATTGCCCATTTCTGATATATCATCCTTTGTCTCTCCCGTTAAAGTTTCTATTAATCCTAAGGCAACAGGTTTTCTAAAGATAAATAAGATATTACCAGGGGTATCACCAAGTACTCTTACAAGAACACCAACGACTACTTCTTCTCCACCAATTCGAGCAAATATGTCATTAAATGGAACTATATTTATTGATGGTACTGTCATATCTATTTTCTTTTTTATTAGCTGGGATAATGCTGTAGCTGCGTTGCCTGCTCCAATATTTCCAACCTCTCTTAGGGCATCTATCTGAAGATCTGTTAAGTCTGTATAAACCATATGCTCCTACCTCCCTATAGCATGGCAGCAGCATCCAGAATCAGGGTTACAAGGCCATCTCCTAGTATAGTTGCACCAATATATTCTTTTAGACCATGGAGGGTCTTACCAAGAGGTTTAATTACTATTTCCTGCTGGCCGAGTAGGGAATCCACTAATAGTCCTGCAGTTTTTTCTCCAACCTTCACAATAACTACATATTTTTTACCATAGTTACCACTGTTCTCATCCATGCCCATTCTCTTTCCAACTCTTGTGAATGGAATAACAGAACCTCTGTATAACATTACTTCTTTTTGATTAGTCTTTTTAATCATATCGGGCTTGAAGTCTATAACCCTATCAATATACCCTAGAGATATGGCCATAGTTTCTGTACCAACCTTAACTAAAAGTGCTTGAATTATTTGAAGCGTTAATGGAAGTCTTATAATGAAGGAGGTTCCTTTACCTTCTTCACTCATTACATCTACTGTACCGCCTAAAGAAGCAATCTTGGTCTTTACTACATCCATACCTACACCTCGTCCTGAGATGTCAGTAACCTCTTCATTGGTGCTAAAGCCTTGCATAAATATTAGATTTCTAATATCATTATCGGACATTCCTTCTGTATTAATACCTATTTTTTCAGCTTTCTCTTTAACCCTTTTAACATTAATACCACTGCCGTCATCTTCTACCTTTATAACTGCCTTTGTTCCTTCTTGATAGGCAATTAATCGGATTTTCCCCACTGGGTCTTTACCTTGTGCAATTCGCTTCTCTCTAGCCTCTACTCCATGATCAGCTGCATTTCTTATAAGATGAATAAGTGGTTCACCAATTTCATCTATAACCGTTCTATCTAGTTCAGTATCTTGTCCTTCAATGATAAGCTCCATTTCTTTATCTAATTCCACAGATAAATCTCTTATCATTCTAGGGAACCTATTAAATACAACATCTAGGGGTAGCATTCTTATCTTCATAACTAAATCTTGTAACTCAAAAGTAGTTCTTGCAACCTGTTCTAGGGTTTCATTAAGTTCTCCCATTTTATAGCTTGTACTAATTTGTTCTAGCCTTGTTCTATGAATTACAAGCTCAGATACCATATTCATAAACTTATCAAGTCTCTCTAAGTCAACTCTCACAGATTGATGGGATTTCTTTTGCACAGCTACATCCTTATGCTCTTTTGTGCCTTTTTCTTCGATTCCCTTACTCTTTATCACTGAGGGGTTACCTTTTTCCACTTGGTTTTTTGAAGGCTCTGCTAATTTTGTATTATGTAAAGCTTCTTTTTGGGAAATCATGCTCTTTAGTTCCGTTATTGCGACTTTGTCAACTTCAGAAATACCCATAAGCTCCTTCATAACTTTATCTTTATCACTATTTGTTATATAAGTTAATTCAATGTCCAAGTCAAAAGCCTCATTTTCAAGCTCTTCAGTAGTAGGCACAGACTTAATAATCTCACCCTGCTCTTCTAGATTCTTGAAAATCAAAAATGCCCTGGCAGATTTTAAAAGAGTATTAGGACTTATTGTAACCACAACATCGAAGGTGTTATACCCTTTTTCTTGAGCTTGCTTAACTACGTTTAGCTCATACTCATTTAGTAATGATAGTCCTCTATCTTCATTTTTTTCATCTGATGACCCTGACGAAAGAGATGCAGCTACTTCGTTCTGTAGTTCTTCTCTACTATTATGAAGACCTTCAAGGCTCTTTATTAATTCATCTATTGGAATGCTTTCACCTCTATCCTCAGAAATGTTATTTACCATATTTTCTAAGGTATCCAGACATTGGAAAAGAATGGTTACAACCTTTTCAGTTACCTTCAGTTCTCCCTCCCTAAATTTAGACAATACGTCCTCCATCTTATGAGTTAATTCAGCCATATTGCTATAGCCCATGGTAGCTGCCATACCTTTTATAGTATGTGCTACCCTGAATATCTCATTTAACTTGTCTACATTATTTGGCTCCTGCTCAAGCTGAAGTAATGCTTCATTTAAAGTCTGAAGATTATCCATACACTCTTCCAAAAACATGGAGAGATATTGTGATGTGTCCATAATACTACCCCCTTATAGCTTTCTATAAATAAACGTTGAAGCTTTTTCAAAGCCATAATCTCTATAGTTATAAATACTTTCAGTAGCTCCTACAAAAAGAAGACCTTCTGGTGCAAGAGACTCGCTAAATTTATTATAAATACTGTCCTTTACATCCTGATTGAAGTAAATCACTACATTTCTACAAATTATCAGATCAAAGTTCTTCTCATAAGGTTCCAATATCAAATCATGCTTTTTAAAGCTAATATTGGATTTTAAGGAATCATCTATTCTATACTTGTCTTCCTCAGGTGTAAAATACTTCTTTAGGTTCTGGGGTGTTACATTTTTAACTTCAGCCGCAGTAAAAATGCCCTTTTTTGCTTTTTCTAAAATGGTGGTATCTATATCTGTAGCAACCATTTGATATTTGTCAGCTGCTCCTAATAAATCCATCAAAATTGCTATGGAATAAGGTTCAGCACCAATTGAGCATGCTGCACTCCAAATCCTAAGTTTTTTATTTTTGGGTAAAAGCTCAGACTGTATTCTCTTTTTCAACTCTTCAAAAATTTCTGGGTTTCTGAAGAATTCACTTACATTTATCGTAATAAAATCCAAAAACTTTTGTCTCTGAATTTTGTCCTTTTTTAATATCTCTATAAAGTCATCAATATCTTCTGCTCCAATGCGCTGCATAAAGCTCTGAAGTCTTCTATGAAGCTGATTTGACTTGTAAGCAGAGAGATTAATGTTAAATTCTTTATAAACCCATTGTTCAAATTTAACGAAATCCATCAACCATCTCTCCTTCCTATAATGTTCATAATGTTAGGAACTATTTCGTTTAAAGGAAGGACCAAATCTACCTTTCCAGTCTCATAGGCAGCCTTAGGCATTCCATATATAGTACTGGTAGCTTTATCCTGAGATATTGTAATTCCTCCTTGCTCCTTAACCTTTACAGTACCTTGGGCTCCATCCTTTCCCATTCCAGTTAACACTACGCTTATGAGCCTGCTGTCAAAGGTTTTTACCGCAGACATAAAAAGTTTGTCTACCGCTGGTCTTACCCCCCAAATCGGAGGCTCTGTAGTGAGAACTATGCTATTGTCAGATAAAACCATATGTTTTCCACCTGGCGCCACATATACCATGTCTTTTAAAAATGCTTCGCCATCCTCTGCTTCCTTTACAGATATATTGCTGTTTAAATTCAATCTTTCCGCAAAAGCCTTGGTAAAACCCACAGGCATGTGCTGAACTATAAAGACAGGTAACCCTAACCACTTTGGAAAGGCTGTTACTAATGAATAAAGAGCCTTAGGTCCTCCAGTTGAAGCCCCAATTACTATAGCATCTACATTTTTAGTAAAAGGTTTGTAGGAGGCCCTAGTAATCTTCTTTTCTTCACTTTTGCTGTTTGATCTTAAACTACATTGAAATCCAGCTCTTATTTTTTCTACAAGTTCTTCCTTAACTTTATCTATGTCAAGAGATATCCCTCCAGAGGGCTTTTGAATAAAATCAAAAGCTCCTGCCTCTAAAGCCTCTACAGTTTGTCTTGCCCCAATAGGAGAAAGACTAGACAGCATAATAACTGGAATGTTGATATTTAGTCTTTTAAACTCTCTTAGTACTGAAATGCCATCCATATTTGGCATTTCTATATCCAAGGTTATTACCTGTGGCGAGTAATGATTAAGCTTCTCTAATAAATCTGACCCATTCCTTGCTGTAGCTATTACTTCTAAGTCCTCTTCTGCATTAATCATATCAGAAATAATTCTTCGCATTAATGCAGAGTCATCTACTACTAGTACTTTGATCTTATCCAAATAATATCACTCCACTATAATTCCTTTACTCCCATACCAATGGTTCTTATCTGTACTATGCCGTTTTGTGTATCAAAAATCATGGTTCTACCCTTATTACCTCCCACGTCCTCTCCTAATACTGGTATGGAAAGCTCTTTAAGTTTTTCCCTAACTGCTTGTATATTTCTTTGACCAATATCCATTATCATTTTACTATCAGGGAAATTAAACATGGATGCTCCTCCAGCAATTTTAGCTGTGAAACTTCTTCTATTGCCACCTTGTTTTACCATGTCTTCAACAAGAATTGGCAGGGCTAAATCAGCAAACTTAATAGCATTATTGATATTATTAAAGGCCTTGCTGTCTGGTAGCATAATATGTAAGAGTCCGCCTAACATTTTTTGTTTGTCATACATGGCAATACCGATGCAAGAACCAAGCCCAACAGTAATTAGCCTGTGAGGAGCTGGTGTTACTGCTAATTCGGCAATACCAACCTTGTATTCCATTATTTCCATATATGTCCCTTAGAGCATTTCTTTTTCTTTATCAGACAGTACGGTGCTTAAATTAAGAAGGATAATTATATCCTCATCATCCTTAATTAACCCCTTAACATACCTCTTAGAAATACCTGATACCACTTCAGGCGGGGTCTCAATCTTCTCTGATTCCACGTCTTTGACTTCAGATACTATATCTACTATAATGCCAATTTTGCCTTTTTCTTGTTTTGCTACTATTATCTTGCCCTCGGTTATATCTCCATCTTGTAACATATTAAATCTCTTTGAAAGATTAATTAGTGGAAGAATATTCCCTTCATAATTGATAACGCCTTCTACAAAATCTGGAGACTCTGGCAGTATTGTTGGTGTTTCATAACCTAATATACGTTCAACTTCCATGATATCAGTAGCATAGGATATGTCATTAATGTGAAAAATTAATACTTTTGTTGTGTTTCCAATCATTTTAAACCTCCTACAGCAATAGTTTGTCTGCAATTAATTCATTATCATTGTTTATGTATACATGAATTCCCTTACTGGGCATTTCCAACACATACTCTTTTGTTCCTATTACAAATACAGTGTTTTGGTAAGCTATTTCACAATAAATATGGCCTTTTGCTTTAACACATAATCTAGTACTAACGCCGGCATCACTTCCTACCACTTGACAATGTATCTCCTTTTGTGCAGTTAAGTTACCCCCTCGTGTAACAGACCTTCCCTGGGTAAAATAAATACTATCCTGGGCCACTAAGGTTGACACTAAAGCTCCCTTTCCATCCACATAAATATTACCTGAACTTGTCATATGAGAATCTTGGCAATACATAATATTAATATTTACAGGTAGTGAGATTCCATCATTTAAATCGTCTCTTCGCCTTTGTAGCATTTCTTGTATTGTTTCTAGCTCTCCATAGTGTTTTATAGTAAGAGGTCCCAATCCAGTAATCTTACATTTAAGCATTTTAAGTATTTTCTCATCTTCAGCAGTATAGGGTATTTGAGCTGCAGTTAGAACGATTTTTTTGTACAGTGCATTATGCATCTTAAACTTTGTTTCCAATAATTTCTTTACTATTTCACCATCTGTCACATTGTAGCCTAAGATGTTAAATTTCTTAATTTCCTCCACTGCCTTGATAAGCTCTCCGAGCAATTCCTCCATGGCTGTTAGATTTTGAACTTGAGTAAGCTTGTTTGAATCTTCTCCCCCAGCACTCAGTTTAGAACTGATGATATTACCCTTTACAGAAAGATTTCCACTGGATTTAGCCTCTGCTCTTTCCATGTTTCCCATAATCTCAAGACTATTGCCAGCAGTGACCCTCATGCCTTCTCTTATGCTTCCCTGCACACAGATATCTCCTATAAAATCAATGTTACCTGTGGTTAAATCTATGTCCCTTGGAATTTGATGCAGTGGATAAATAGAGAAAACTAAACCCTTAACTGCTGGCTTTCCTGCAATATCAGCTACTACTGTGTTTTCATCTTTCATACTGCATCCTGAATCTGTTCTAAGGGAAATCCTTTTGGATATTTTATGCTTCCGCACCACGCCAAATATGTCCATTCCATCCATACCCTGGCTACCAGGATGGCGTATTGCTATTATGTCTCCAGCATTTACTGCTTCCACAGCACCTATGCTCTTATAGTCTACTCTTCCTTGGCTGTCCTCTACGTATTCCTTATCTCTTTCATTAATTTTAAACTTATATTCAACCTTGTCAGGTTCATCATTAATAACTGGATTCCCTTTTGCTATTAGAGTTCTCTTAATTCCCTTTTCTCCTGTGCAAAGCTCAACATTTTCAGGTATTATTCCATAAACTATTCCCTTTTTAGAAAGCTCCTGTATAATTTCATCCTTAGTATATTGTGGAGGATATTTTTTTTCTACAACCTTAGCTTCAAGGAGTAATTCCCTAGAGCTTTCCTTATCCTCTAAACCATATATTATTTCAGGCTCATAGTTTATGGATACATAGGCCTCCATTTTATCCTGATTAATTTCTATATGTAAATTTCTCACTGCAGTGGTTTCATCAAAGTGATAATTAATTTCGCTTTCCTCATAGACCTCAACTTTTACTTTTACCTTCTCATCCTTTACAAAGAGATTTAGCCCGAAGCCAGGTGCTAACACAGCAGGCCTTCCTCCCTCTTTAGGGTTAGTTATAACTAATTTACCAGCTTTAACTGCAGCCTCACCATGTACTTTAACCTCATCCTCAGGTTTACCAACCTGTTCTGTGAATTCCACAGAAATACTGGCACTTTTTCTAAATAAATTCTTCTTTTCTTCAATTATCTTATAATTTATGCTTTTAATGTTTATCTTTAGCTCATTACTGGCCTTTTTTAAACATTCCTCTACTGTCTCAGCATTATAAATTTTTTCCAAGACCTCACCCCCAAAGTCTATAATCATGTACCATATATATACATAATAGAACACAAGTATGTTTTTTAAAAGAATTTTCTACTTTCTTTTATCGAAACTTTTCCATAATTCTTAAGCTAACCAAAAAAATAATAGGCATTAATCACATATAAGTAATAAATGCCTGCATTTATAATTTTTATTTGGACTCTATATAATCTGCTATCATTTCATCATAGCAATGTCTTATAATATCCATTTCTTGCTGGGTGGTGGGGTAAGAATTGTCTTCTACACTTCTTATAGGTAATACCTTGGGAGAAGTACCTGTAATAAACAACCCATCCATTTTCCCTAGCTCATTATAATGTATGCTTTTTTCTTCAAAAGCAAGATGGTTTTCAGCACATATGTCAATTATGGCTTTCCTGGTTATTCCAGGCAATACCGCCTTTAAAGGTGCAGTATAAACTACGTGATTTTTCACCATAAATATATTTGATCTGCTCCCCTCTGTTATATATCCATTTTCATCTACCAATATTGCTTCATAGGCATTACATTCTTTAAGCTTTTTATTTACACTATCTCTTAAGGAGCTGTTCACTACTTTAGCATTGGGATTATTTCTTTCTGCATGAAAAAGTATGGTATTTACTCCATTTTTGTAGTCTTCATCAGAAGGATAACTGTGTGGAATAAAATAAGCTAAAAAATTATTATCTTCTTTGTAATAATTGAATACTATTTTGATGTTTCCTTCTCTAACCTGGTTTATATTAACTAGCTCCTTCATGAGCTTTTCTATCTCACTAGGGTTAAGCCAAAGTTTTTTGTTAATTAAGCTTGCAGAAGCCTTTAATCTTTGTAAATGCTCTTCTATAAAAAGAGGTATCCCATCAATCACTCTAATAACCTCATATAAAGATATGCCAGCTTCAACCATTTCAGGAGAAAATTTTCCACTGTTAATTATTTCATTGTTTTTAAAGAAATATGTATTTATACATTTTTCCATCATTTCACCTTCTTACAGGTAATATTTATTTCCATCTTATCACTTCTATGTCCTTACTTTTACCATTATAATTTATTAGATAGGGTTTCCCTACCAGCTTAAATAGTGGCAAATCAGAAAGAGAATCAGAAAACATATAAGAGTTTTTAAAATCCACTTCTATATTTTCTTTCTTTAAGACTTCCATAAGCCTTTTAACCTTCTCTTCTCCTTTACAATTTAAGCCTTCCATACAACTTTTATGCTTTCCACCTTCCACAGTGAAGCGGGTTCCAATAATCATATCTACCTCAGATATTTTATATAACTCATTAAGATAAAATTCTGCTGAAGCAGAAATTAAGTATATTAAATATCCTTCACTCTTAAGTTTTCTAATCATGTCAATGGCGTCTTGATATAGAATTTTACTAAGCCGCTGTTCAAAAAATTCTTTAACTATAACCCTCATATCCTTTTCTTCTACTCCATCAATAAAGGATATAAATTTCTGCTTAGCCTTGGCAGCATCAAATATGCCAAACACATAGAGTAAGACTCCAGATAAAGCTTTTGGCATATGAAGCAACAACCTTGGCTTTCTTCTTATCATAAAGCGATAGAATTCCGCAAGGGTTTCTCTCTTTGTTAGTGTATAATCAACATCAAATATTGCCAGCTTAACCACACTATTTCCCCTCTCCCTGCAAAAGAAAGAGCCGATGCATAGCTTCGACTCTCATTCCTAAAGTATTATAGTTCTATGTGTTTATTCTTCCTCTTCTAATGAGCTTTCGTAGTATGATGATACCTCTTCAAACTCTTCATCATCAGGAATAACAAGCTCTGCTTGATCATCTTTTTCATCTACTCTAAATAGATATACTGAACTATCTTCAGGATTTTGAACAAGTACATATTCTTTTTCTTTATATTCAAAGCTTTCTACTACTTCACAGGGAACAACGTTTCCATTTTCATCTTCTAATTCCACTATGAGAGGATCATGGTCGTGGCCTTCGCAGCCGCAGCCGCAATCGCAGCCACAGGATTCTTCGTGACAGTTACATGGGTCCATTTTCTCTTTATCCATAACATTCTACCTGACCTAACCTTGTTAGTTAGTCAAGTTTCACCTCCTTTTATTAATATGTTTACATTGTAACCTTAAATTTCAAATATTAAAAGTGTTTTCTTAAATTTTTTATAAGTATTTAATAGGTGAAGAGTTTCCTCCTCACCTATTAACATTAATTATTGGTTTGCTAGTTTCTTATAATTCTCTAGTCTTTCCTTGGCATCAGCTTCTGTTTTATTAAACAGTTCTTCTGCTCTCTCTGGATAAATCTTGTGTAAGGAGGAATAACGCACCTCACCCATCAAGTAATCCCTAAAGGAAGCTGTAGGCTCTTTTGAATCTAGTGTAAATGGATTCTTTCCTTCTGCCTTTAGCGTTGGATTATATCTGTAGAGTGACCAATATCCGCACTCAACAGCTTTCTTTTCCTCTAATTGGCTGCATCCCATACCTGCTTTAATACCATGGTTTATACATGGTGCATATGCAATGATAAGAGATGGTCCATCATAAGCTTCTGCTTCCATAATTGCCTTTATGGTCTGGTTATGGTCTGCTCCCATAGCTATTTGAGCTACATATACATATCCATAACTGGCAGCCATCATTCCAAGATCCTTTTTCTTTGTCTTCTTTCCAGAAGCTGCAAATTTAGCTATAGCTGAGGAAGGAGTTGACTTAGAGGATTGACCACCAGTATTTGAATATACCTCTGTGTCAAATACCAACACATTTACATTTTCTCCTGAAGCTAACACATGGTCTAATCCACCGTAGCCTATATCATAAGCCCAACCATCTCCACCAAAAATCCACTGAGACTTTTTAGTAAGATAATCCTTTTTACTATAAATCTCCTTTAGAATTTCGTTGCTTTCTAATTCTTTTTCAAGAATTGGTAAAAGCTTAGCTGTTGCTTCTTTTGATTCATTTCCCTTATTTCTATTTTCATGCCAATTTGTAAGTTCAACCTTTAATTCCTGAGATATATCTGTGTTTAACGCACCCTCAACTAATAGAGCTAATTTTTCTCTTATCTGCCCTACTCCAAGGTACATTCCTAAACCAAATTCTGCATTATCCTCAAATAATGAGTTAGCCCAAGCAGGTCCACGTCCTTGTGCATCCTTGCAATATGGTGTGGAAGGTGCACTTCCTCCCCATATAGAAGAACAACCTGTAGCATTGGCAATCATCATTCTATCACCAAATAATTGAGTTACAAGTCTAGCATAAGGAGTTTCTCCGCAGCCAGCGCAGGCTCCGCTAAATTCAAGGTATGGCAGTTCAAACTGACTTCCCTTAACGGTCTTATTGTTCATTGGATTTGTCTTTCTTGGAAGTCTGATGAGGTAATCCCAATCTTCAGTCTTCTTTAACTGAGTTTCGATTGGCTTCATAATCAGTGCCTTTTCTTTTGCTGGACATACTTCAGCACAGTTTCCACATCCAGTACAGTCTAGAACGCTTACTCCTATTCTGAAATTAAGACCCTCAAATGACTTTCCTCCAGCTGCTTTCTTAGCATCAAAGCCTTCAGGTGCCTTATTAACCTCTTCTTCAGAGAGAAGGAATGGCCTAATAACTGCATGTGGACATACATAGGAACATTGATTACATTGTATACAATTGTCTTTCTGCCACTCAGGTACATTTACTGCTATACCTCTCTTTTCATAAGCAGCAGTTCCCATTGGGAAGGTTCCATCTGGAGATTCTATGAAAGCACTTACAGGAAGCTTATCTCCCTCTTGAGCATTCATTGGTTCTAATATATTCTTAATGAAAGCAGGGATATCTCTATCGTCCACTTCATTTACTTCAAGGTCTTTCCAATGAGCAGGTATCTCTACCTTTTTCAAAGCCTGTATTCCTCTATCTATAGCTTCATGATTCATACGAACTATTTTATCACCCTTTAGTCCGTAAGATTGAACTACTGCATCCTTTAGGTATTTAACAGCATCCTCTAGTGGAATTATGTTCGCAAGCTTAAAGAAGGCTGCCTGCATTATCATATTAATTCTTCCACCAAGGCCAATCTCTTGAGCAATATCCACTGCATCTAGTGTATAGAAGTTAATATTATGCTGAGCAATATATTTCTTCATCTTATTTGGTAAATGCTGCTCTACTTCCTCTGCATTCCATATACAATTTAGCAGGAAGGAGCCATTATCCTTAAGTCCAGCTAATACATCATACTTGTTTACATAAGACTGATTGTGGCAAGCTATGAAATCTGCTCTGTTAATAAGGTAAGGTGACTTTATAGGCTTCTTACCAAATCTTAAATGAGATATGGTTATTCCACCAGATTTCTTAGAATCATAAGCAAAATATGCCTGAGCATACATGTCAGTATGATCTCCAATTATCTTTATAGCACTCTTATTTGCACCAACAGTTCCATCGGAGCCTAAACCCCAGAATTTACATGCAACAGTGCCCTTAGCTGTAGTGTCTATTTCATTTGTTACAGGTAGTGACAGATGAGTAACATCATCAGTAATACCAATAGTAAATCCATTCTTAGGAGCATCTGATTTAAGGTTGTCAAATACAGAAAGAATCTGTCCTGGTGTAGTGTCCTTTGAGCCTAAACCATATCTTCCTCCAATAATTACTGGTCTTAGTTCACTTTCGTAGAATGCATTTCTAACATCCTGGTAAAGTGGCTCACCAGCTGAACCTGGTTCCTTTGTTCTATCAAGAACAGCAATTTTCTTTACTGTGCTTGGTATATGTTTAAAGAAATGTTTAAGTGAGAATGGTCTATATAGATGTACCTGAAGTAATCCAACCTTTTCTCCTCTTTCATTTAAGTAATCCACAGTTTCTTCTACTACCTCGCATACAGAACCCATTGCTATAATTAAGTGCTCTGCATCAGGTGCTCCAACATAGTTAAATAGATCATAATTTCTACCAGTAATGGCATTTACCTTTTGCATATACTCCTCTACTATTTCAGGAAGAGCATCGTAATATCTGTTTGAAGCCTCTCTGCCTTGGAAATAAATATCTGGATTTTGTGCAGTACCACGAGTAACTGGACGCTCTGGGTTTAGTGATTTATTTCTAAACTCATCAACGTATTTAGGCTCAAGCAAGCCCCTTAATTCCTCATAATCCAATACTTCTATCTTTTGCACTTCATGAGAGGTTCTAAATCCATCAAAGAAATTTACAAAAGGCACCTTTCCTTTTAATGTGGAAAGATGTGAAACAGCAGATAAGTCCATAACATCCTGAACACTGCTTGATGCAAGTAGTGCAAAGCCTGTTTGTCTTGCTGCCATTACATCTTGATGATCTCCAAATATGGATAAAGCATGAGCTGCTATTGCTCGAGCACTAACATGGAAAACTGCAGGTAATAATTCTCCAGCAATCTTATACATATTAGGTATCATAAGAAGTAATCCTTGGGATGCTGTAAAGGTAGTTGTAAGTGCTCCTGCTTGAAGAGAACCGTGAACTGCTCCTGCAGCTCCCCCCTCAGATTGCATCTCCATAACCTTGACTTCCTGTCCAAAGAGATTTTTTCTTCCTTGAGAACTCCACTCATCTACATGCTCCGCCATTGGAGATGAAGGTGTAATAGGATAAATAGCTGCCACGTCTGTGAATGCATAGGCTACGTGGGCAGCAGCCGTATTACCATCCATGGTCTTCATTTTTCTCATCAATACAAACCTTCTTTCTTAAAGATATTTATTCTGCTAAGATTGTGCTAAATAATGCAGAATAACCAAAATTAACTCATAGTTCTAATATACACTAACCACAGTAAATTTCAAGGGCAAGCAATAATAATTATAATTTAATACAAATGATTAACAAAGATTTAATAATTAATGAATAACCCTCTAGAGCTACTGCTTAAACACATTGCTTTTTATTAAGCCCCGCTTACTAACTCTCTAATGGAGCTTATATCAGCCCTTGTTAGATATCCTTTAAAGCTTAGGCTGTGCTCTATGGCTTTCTTCATAGCAGAGCTGCTACCTGGTAAAAGTGGATTTTCTCTTCCTGTTCCCTCCTCTACAAAGAGAAGATTGTTATCCTTTAATAGCTCCATTTGGATAAATCCCCTGTGTTCTAAATATCTTAAAACTGTAAAGACAACTCCCTCCTCTTCT
Organism: Clostridium sp. UBA701; assembly: GCA_002298125.1. Lineage (GTDB taxonomy): Bacteria > Bacillota > Clostridia > Clostridiales > Clostridiaceae > UBA701. The sequence continues at coordinate 322,268 of DBMJ01000011.1, forward strand.
CCTAAGAGAGCACAAAGCTTATCTATTAAAATATAATTATTATTTATATTTATAGCTTTTTTTAGTATTCCAATACATCTTTTGATTAATTCACTATAGGTAGATATAATTTTTTTATATGCCAACACCAGCTGCTGTGCTTCTGATTTTAAAAGCAGTTCCCTAAGTATCTGGGAAGTGGGAGGGATTGAGTATAATATGAGAGTTTTAGCCTTAGGTAGGTTGTACCTGTTATAACATACTCCCTTTGGCAGCAAAAGACCTTCTGCGTATACTACGCCCTCTTCAAAATGTTCTTTAATTAAGCTTAGTTCAACATCTCTATAATCAAAAATATCCCCGTCAAAAGAGTAGCTTGGTATATGAGACATTACAGATATGTTTATAAGTTGCAGCTGCAGCTCTTCACTGTGCTTAAAATTCCAAGAGGTTAACTTATAAACTACGGTGGCAGTCTTACCTAAAAGCCCCAGGGATACCTCATTCCACTTTATGGCCCTTATCCTCATATTATCCTTTTCTAGAGTATATTCAGTATGTTTTTCCTTAAAGGTTTTTTCCTGTACCACTAAAAAGCCTTCGCCGTAAAAGGTTGGGGCTTCAAAGCCTGCTCCAAATGGTCCTAGCCTTCCCACGGAGGCGTAGGTGTCTAGGTTTAACTCATGTGCTTCTAGCTTTAAATCTGCATATAGCATTTTCCTGCTGCTTTGAATATTTTTAGCATATGCAGCTCTTTCCATGGAATCCTTAAAAATACTATAATTAGCTTCCTCCAAGGAAAGTCCTGCAGCCTCTCTATGTCCTCCAAATTGTGAAAGATAAGAGCTGCATTCCTTTATGAGCTCATAGATGTCAACTTCCTCTATTGATCTAGCAGATCCAACTAAGATGTTTTTTTCTATGTTCTTAGAAAATAGCAAGGTAGGCTTATGGTACTTTTCTGCTATTTTTCCAGCAGCTATGCCAAGCACACCTTGATGCCAGCTTGGATTATATAGAATTATCACATCTTTTTCTATGCTCTCTGCCTTAAGCTCAGCTTCCTCAACTATACTCTCCTGAAGCTCTCTACGCAGACTGTTTAGCTCCTCAAGCTTTTGTGCAAGCTTCACTGCTTTCTCATAATCCCGACATAGGAGAAGCTCAACAGCAAGGGAGGCATTATGAAGTCTACCTGCAGCATTTATCCTAGGGCAAAGCTGAAAGGCTATTTCTTCCTCATCCTTTAATTTTCTTCCCTTACCTACCACATCTGTCAGAGCTTTTAAGCCCATTCTTTCTGGATTTATAACGTATTTTATGCCCTTTTGCAAGAATGTTCGATTTTGATTTTCAATTCTCACTACGTCTGCAATAGTAGACATGGCCACTAAATCTAACAAAAGAGCCTCCTCCATATAATGCTCTCTTAAGTCCAGTAATTCCTTTGCCAAAAAATATGCCATGCCACAGCCACTGATAAATGCAGCTTTATGCTTTTCTGGAAGCAGCTTTGGATTTAAAATATAATGAGCAGGAGGAAGTATATCTGGAAGGCTGTGGTGATCTGTAACAATTACTTCCATGCCTAATTCTAAGGCACAAGTAATTTCATCAAGGTTATTAATTCCACAGTCACAGGTAATTATGAGCTTAACCCCACTTATGGCCGCATTTTCTATTACTTCCCTATTCATGCCATAGCCTTCTTTAAATCTATCTGGAACATGGTAGAGGATTTCTTTTGAGAACTCATCTAAAACCTGTTTTAGAAGTGTTGTAGCAGTAACCCCATCTACATCATAATCACCATATATCATAATTTTATGGTTGTTTTCAAGGTGATAGTTAATCCTTTGTGCTGCAGGATAAAGAGGTAATATACCTCTCAAATCTTCTTCTACCAGCTCTTTTTCTCTAAAAAATTCTTTAATTTTCTGAGTGGTATCATAGCCTCTTATGGCTAAGAGCTTCGCTGCTATTTCACCTTCACATAGTGCAATAGCTTCTTCACTCACCTCAATATTCTTATTATATTTAACCTTAAAATCCTGCATACTCCACCTTCTTGTCAATTAAAATCTATCTCTTCAATTTCATCCCAGTTAAAATCTATAAGCTCTTCTTCTATAATAGAGAAGTCCACTCTTTCTCCCTTGCAAAAATATTTTAACTCACACCTTTTGCAATGTGTCCTATTCCTATCCTCTTTTATATTATCAAAGTCAAAGTTATATATTTCTTCAATTAAATTACTTAAGATTTCTTTATACTCTTTCTTTAGTACCTCATTATATGGAATAGAAATAATGTCTTTATCATAAGATGCCTGCCAATAATGCATAAATATCCTATCTGTTTTAATGTCTTCTTTATTTAGGTAGGCAAGACTTTTACCTAAAATATAAAGATATACCAAGGTCTGAAGATCATATTTCATCTCATCCCTGTTCATCTTTGCTCTATTGGTCTTCCAATCTATTATATGAATGCTATCTTCTTCAACAACTAGCAAATCATATTTGGCCTGTAGTGGAAAATCAAGTCTAAGCCTCAACTCAAATTCAGGCTTATATAATTTATCCTTATCTATGGGGTATTGAGCCTTGAGATTTAAGAACCATAGCTTTAGCTCCTCATCTTCTATGTATTCTTCTCCAGGCTCTATACCAGAAAAATATCGTTGTGCAAGGAGGTGAAAGCTTATGCCCCGCTGAAAGACTTCACTATTAGTACTCCATCTCATGTTATCCATATATATTTGTTTAAACTTCAACGGACATAGCTTAAAAACCTTTAGAGAATTTTGACTAAAAGTGAAATTTTTATTGTCTTTTAAGTTCATGCTGCTCACACCTACCTTCCACAAAATCCTTTATAAGCATAAAATATGAGGAAGGCTGTCTTAGATTATTGCCTTCTTTTCTATGCGCATTTATAATTAAGTTTTCTTTTGCCCTAGTTATTCCAACATATAAAAGTCTTATTCTCTCTTTGATGGTTTCAAGTCTAGCCTTAGCAACTGGGTCTATGGGCTCATTCCCTGACAATAGCTTATCTAATTCCGCTTTATATATAGCAGACATATTGCTATATTTTTCCTTAGCATAAAAATTTTCACCTAAGAATTTGTCCTTTAGGTTATATGGAAAATCCGAAGAATTTAGACACATGAGCATTACAAAATCCCATTCTAGCCCTTTGCTCTTATGATAAGTTGAAAGGGTCAATTGCCCTGGTTTGGCTTGATACCCCTTTAACTCATATACGAATTTAGCAAAATAATTAAATCGATTATTTTTTGTACTAATTAATTCCTTAGCCAAATCAGATATCGTCCATTTTGGATTTGTAATAAAGAGATATTTTACATCATTAGCCACATTATAAAGTAATGCCCTCTCCTCCCTTGTAAATGCCAGCTTTTCTCCCACATATATGATAAGCTGCTCCACTGTACTCCTTGAAAATTGAAGTAAGTCCCTTATAACCTCTCTGTTTTCTATAAAGCACTGGAAGCTCTTACTTTCATATGCCTCTGCACACATTATTCCCTTAGGAATTACCTCTCCTATAGGAAAGAGCAGCATTTCTGTAGCCACCCTTGGAAGCTCCTTTAAAAACACATCCTCTTCTCCATTGTCCACATAGAAAACTTCCTTTATTACCTGGGATAATGCTTCACCGCTCCATGGATTTGAAATAAATTCCAGTATATATCCAAGCTTTCTAGTTATTGCTGTCCTCTCCCCAGAAGTACTGTCTAGCTCCTCATAGGGTAGTTCAGGAGCAAGTTCTTTTATTTGCTCTATTACCTGCTGTATCTTATATCCGCTTGGTAATAACATGGCCATAGTCTTATCTGGATACATCTTTCTGTATGTATCACACAGCTTTATAGATCTTTTTATCTCATCTTCAAAACTATCATACAGGTATGCTCTTATACCATACTTCTCTGTTACTGGATTTTTAAATGGATCATCCTTGCCAAGTGGCAGAATTTTCTGGTCTTGAAGTGCATCTCTACAGCTTTCAAGCTCATGCTTCTCTCTTGTAAAGGCAACTAAAAAATTTGCAAGATCTATTATATCCTCACTGCTTCTTCCAGCAGTAAGCATTTTTTCTACTCTTGCTGCCCTTTCACAAAAGCTAAGAAATAGTTCTGGATCAGAAGATGTAAAAGTAGACATAATGGCTTGGTTACCGTCCCCAACCCTAACAAGACTCCCATGCTTTTCACTAATTATGCTCAGCAGGGTTTGCTGTATAAGATTACTGTCCTGTGCCTCATCTTCAAAGACATAAGCATAGCGCAGCTGAAACTTGTGCCTTATTTCTTCTTTTTCACTAAGTATTTTCACAGCATAGTATAAAATGTCATTGTAATCTATAAAGCCTGAATTCTTTAGCTGTTCATCATATCTTCTGTAAACCCAAGCAGGGAGCTTTAGTTCCTCAGTGTTTTCGCTGCCCTCTACCATAGCTAAGAAACTCTGTGCTGAGATACCCTTACATTTTAATTCTCCTATTAAATACTTTATTGCTTTTTTAAGAGAGTCCTGCAGCATTTCATATGCTCTTCCCTCACGGCCTTTAATCTTATCTTCATTGAGGTATTCTCTAAACCGTTCACCCCTTAGAAGCTTATAGTCTGTTATACACCTGTCTATAATAGAAATCTGTGTAACATCATCTACTAAAGTTACATCCTCTTGTAAGTTAACGTACTCAGGACTCTCTCTGACTATCTGCATGGCTAAGCTGTGTATAGTCATAACCTCATAATCCTTATTAGCCTTTATTCCCTTTTCATTTAATAGGTTATAGATTCTATTTTTAAAATTACTTACAGAGCTGTTCATGTAGGTTACTATAAGAATTTTCCCTTCTTTAGTTTTTCCCATTTCAATGAGCCTTGCAGTAAGATTAGATAATATGAAGGTCTTGCCTGCACCAGGTACAGAAGGCACCGCCATAATTCCTTCTGTATACTCCATTATTTTTTTCTGTTCTTGTCTAAACTTCACCCTATAGCCTCCTCTATGGAATTTTTCAGCTATATTAACCTGTCAAGGGCCTCCTTTAGAATGCTTTCCTGTTCATAGCCCTTACTGGAATAATTGCTTTGAAAAATAAAAATTGTGTCTTTACACTTTTTAGGAAGACAGTTTGCAATCCTTTTTAGATTTGCAGCCATAAACTCTCTTTCCATGGTTTCATTGTAGTTTAAAAGAGCATCTTCTCTAACCCCATATATGTAATTGTTACTTAAAGGAGTCCTTCCTGATGGTGTCCAAGCATCACTGCTCACATCTGACCACAGCTGTATAGAGCACTCCACACTTCTTGATAAAACCGCATAGGGTGTTGCAATTACAATATAATTAGCTTTGAGATTTTCCTCCAAATCATAAATGGATTCTGCTCCCTTTACTCCCTCTAGGATGAGCTCTAAATACTCTTTATTAATTATGTCCTTTGTGTATATACCCTCCATGGAATTTACAAAGGTTGCACTAGAATCAATAAGCTGTCTGCAGGCTATCAAATTTTCAGAGGCCGCAGGAAGAGTTACTAAGATTTCAAGAAATACCCTCTTAAAAAATTCATTTATATAGAGTGCCTCATCATTTTTATAGCTTTCAATCCATTGAACTATATAATTGAATTTATCCACATTGTGAAAGCCTATTCTTTCAGCTAGTGAAGGTCTTATATCTGATTTCAAAGCCTTTTCTTTATAAGAGTATCCATAGTGTGCCAGTAATGAAGCACGCACAGCATCAAGGGAGGTAATAAGAGCCAGAGTGTTTTTTATGTCATCATAGTTTACATCCAGTTTCAGCTTAGGATGACACAAGCAGGCTATTACCATAATAGCATTAATAAAGGGGTTTTCAGTTAATCTAGCTTTTCTCCCCAATGCTGTTACTCTTATGCCTCTAGATTTTAACCTATCATTAAACACATATTCTAAAACAGCATCATTTTGAGGAGTAATAATAACTATTTCCGAAGGTTTAATACCCTTATCTAAAAGCCCTTCTGTCTTAGCTACCATAGACTGCAGCATATCACTTTTAAGCTCAAGGGGATTTTCTATGACAACCTTATTATTTATTCCAGCTTTTTTTATGGGCTTTCCAACTAAGTTTACACCCAAGCTTTCGCTAAAGGATATCAGTTCTTCATTAGAGGAAAATATCCTTGTAAGTTCCCTGGGTTGAAAGTTTTTAAATAAATATTGCATTGTATAGTTAATGTTGGCCCCAAAAGTAGTGCCATAGCCTCCCTGCGGGTTGAAAAAGAGTGTACAGCCCTGAAGCTTTGGTTCAAGCTTTGATATGAAATTTACCATGCTAGGTACGGCCTCTTCCATGTTATCTACTATTATATGAGAAAATTGTCTGCTTAAGTTTTCTATGTAATGCTCATCCTCTAGCAGGCATTTATTGTAGATATATATACTTGTGGCATAATCTAATATGCCCTTCTCTAAGGTACTATCCATGTATTTTTTAAGAATTGATGTACTCTCTTTTATAACTTCAATTCTGCTACTCTCCTCTTCAGATAAGGATTTAATAAGCAGTCTTTCTCCTTCTTCAATAGAAAGGCAATTTATATTGAATTTAAAAAGATTTGAGGTAAGCTCTATTGCTATCTTATCTGAAGTTTGATTTAGGGTCTGGAAGCCTCCTTTATCCCTGTGCTCATTCACTATCTTTTTCATTATGCTCTGAGCCACTTCGAAGGTCATTAATTTTGGATAAAAGCTTTTCTTTTTTATTCTATCTTCTATTCCCAATATCTTTGGCCAATATCTCATTATTTCTTTTTGTAAGAAGCCATAATAAGAAGCTCTGTACTGAGGGCCACTAACTCTTATATTTATGTTATTTTTCCACAGCATGCTTTGACTTCTGTTTAAAACTAGAGTAAGGAGGCTTTCGCTTCCCATGTGTTCTTTATTCAAAAGATATTCATATCTAGCCATTGCAGCTGCAGTCTTTCCAGTTCCACTTGCCCCAACAACTAAAAGCTTAGAATTACGGGATGAAGTAATAATGCTCTCTTGTTCCTTTGTGTAAATGATAATAAATCACCACCCGTTTTTTATACATTATAACATAATATAGCAATGTTTAGCTTAACTGTTATTTTATTAAAGCTCCTGTTATTAAGACTTAATAACAGGAGCTTTAATCTCGCCCTTAATATTTCTATTAAATGTCTGACAACTCTATATCAACCACAGTTTGGAGCTCATCTGAGATAAAACCCAAATAAGGTAATTCCTTCTCTTTAGGTAATCTATAGGGTAAGCTTATAATAAACTCAGTTCCCATTCCCTCCATGCTTATAACCTCAATGTTTCCTTCCATGATATCCACTAGTTTTTTTACTAGGGATAGACCTAGTCCAGTACCTTCATATTTAGCATTTCCTCGCTTATTGATCATTACATATCTATCAAAGATGTATTTCATCTTATCCTTAGGTATACCAATCCCACTATCTCTCACTGCCATAGATATAACATCCTCTTCTTTTTCAATCCTTATTAGTATTTCTCCTCCACTTGGAGTGAATTTTATGGCATTTGACATTAAATTTAATAACACCCTCTCTATTTTATTTACATCTAGAAGAGTAAAAAGTTCCTCCTCTGTGGTATCAAATATGAGCTTAACTCCTTTACTCTCAGCAAAGGGTATTATGCTACTTACCACACTTTCACATAGAAATACTAAATCCATTGGGGTATAATTTGGGCTAAGAAATCCTGCCTCTGCTTTTCCAAGCTCAAGAAAATTATTAACCAATTTAAGAATTTTTCTACTGTTTTGTTTTATTATTCCAAGTGACTTCTGCACATTTTCAGTTATATCCTTTTCATATAGATTTTCTGTTAGCTGAATGGAGGATAGTATCACTGTCAAAGGAGTCCTAAGTTCATGTGACAGTGTAGACATAAGCTCTTCCTTCATCCTGTTATTTTCCTCCATTATTAAATTGCTCTGTATCTCATTAGTCATATCTAATGTGTAGCAAAACATCTTATTTATTTCTCCAGAAGAATTCATAATTGGTACAATGGAAAGCTTTATATGCCGTATCTCTCCGTTATATAATCCCAATCTAAAAGCATCTGTGGTGTAACAGGCCCCACTTTCACCAAGCTGTTTTACTATTTCCTCTATTCCCTGTGTTTCAAAGAATGGTTTTATATTCTTTATCTTTACATTTATTATTTCCTCTATATTCTTTATAGTTGGATTGATTTGCTGTATAAACTTCAAATTCTTGTCATTGACCATATAATAGGTCATTTCAGGGTAATTGATTATTGCAAGAGGCATATCAATCTTATTTATTATTTCATTAATTATCCTTTGTTCATATGGAGTTCCCGTAACACATCTTTCACCGCATACCAACAAAATATTACCCTCTGTACAGTAGTTAATATTGAAATTAAAAGTATCTTGCCCAATGGAGATTTCTTCAATGGATATATTGACCTTTCTCCTTAAGGCTTCCTTTAAACTCCAAGAAAAAACATGATTTTCAGGAAAATTGGAAAATAGACTCTTGTTTAATATTACATTGCCAAAAGTCTTTAAAAAATATTCATTTGCATAATCTACTTTAAGTTCAGTACCGCTTATGATTGCCATAAGATATGGCATATCGTCCATAATACTTTTTTTATCCATAATTATCTCTCCTGAAATCATTTACTAATTAATAAAAATTCTATACTAGCTTTCAAATTCCTCTTTTTATAGACAAATTACGATATTTTTTTACTTCTCTATTTCAAGCGATTTTTACTTTTTGCTTTGCGTTTTTTACTTAAAAACAAGCGTTTTTTATAAAATGTTAATATTTTGAAATTGTTTTACCTATATTTTACTTAATATACTTATTTTTTATGTGTATAAATTTATTTTTTTATGTGTATGTACTTATTTTTTTGAAAATTTTAATATTATTAATTTAATATTATTAATAGCTCCTTGTGGAAATACTATTACTACATTGTAAAAGGAGGGAAATTTAATGAAAAGTCTAAAAAACACTAAAACTGCCGATAACCTTGCAAAGGCCTTCGCAGGAGAATCTCAAGCTAGAAACCGCTATACCTTTTATAGTAAGGTGGCTGATAAAGAAGGACATAAACAAATTGCTGCAGTTTTCTTAGAGACCGCAGAAAATGAAAGAGCCCATGCAAAAGTTTTTTTTGACCTTTTAATAGCTGGCCTTGGAAAGGATATGATAAAGGTTGATGCTGAATATCTAATAGGCTATGGAAATACCCTAGAAAATCTCAAATATGGAGCAGAGGGTGAAAAGGAAGAATGGGGGAATATTTACCCATCCTTTTCAAAAATAGCAAAAGAAGAAGGCTTTCCTGAAGTAGAGCAGGCCTTTAACAGTATTTTAAAAATTGAAGAAGGACATGAAAAAAGATACTTAGATCTGTTAGCTAGCTTAGAAAATGGCACCCTATATAAACGTGATTCCACACAGTACTGGAAGTGTAGAAACTGTGGTTATATTTATGATGGCGTAGAAGCTCCTAAGATTTGCCCTGCATGCAAGCATCCACAGGGATATTTTGAGATAATGTACAACACAAGAGACTAGTGAAGCTTAAATTTAAAAGCTGTCATTTTTGACAGCTTTTAAATTTAATGTTAAATGTCTATAGATTTTTTTGTGCTTCCTTAAGTATTAGTTGAGCTATGATTTCAGCTGAATTTTTTATAGAGTTTTTCTCCATGGCTTTTACATAGCTGCTTCTATTTTTATATAGCTCATAAATAGCTTCTAGCAGCCTTTCTCCTGTAAGTTGTTCTTCCTCTATAACCATGCTGTATCCTTGTCTTTCAAAGGATTTTGCATTTAGAATCTGATCTCCTCTGCTAGAGAGCTTAGATAATGGAATTAATAAATTTGGCTTTTTTAAAGCCAAAAGCTCATAAATTGAATTTGCTCCGGCTCTTGAAATTACCATATCGGCTAGAGCTAAGAGATGACTAAGCTCCTTATCAACATATTGAAATTGTCTATAGCCTTCTATATATCTTAACTTTTCATCAGCATTTTCCTTGCCACAAATGTGAATTATATTAAATTCGTTTATAAGCTTTGGCAGCATTTCTCTAAGCTTAGTGTTTATAAAGCTTGAACCAAGACTTCCTCCCACTACTAGAATTACTGGCTTGTTATCTTTAAAGCCACATATAAGCTTTCCAGTAATCTTATCTCCTCTTAACAATTCTTCTCTGATAGGAGTACCAGTTAAAACTCCTTTATTCTTCTTTATATGCTCTAAGGTCTCTGGAAAGGTTACACAAACGCAACTGCAAAATGGAGTAGATATTTTATTTGCTAGTCCTGGAGTTAGGTCAGATTCATGAGTAATCACTGGAACCTTATTCATTGCCCCGGCAATAACTACAGGTACACTTACGAAACCACCCTTAGAAAATATAGCTGCAGGCTTTTCAGCTTTAATTATGTTATAAGCCTCTTTTAAACCTACCAACACTTTAAAGGGATCCGTAAAATTCTTTACATCAAAGTATCTTCTTAACTTTCCGCTAGATATACCATAATACTTATATTTTTTTTCATTAATAATGTCTTTTTCAATTCCTTCCTTTGATCCTATATATATTATTTCATATCCACATATTTCTACATAAGGCATTATTGCAAGGTTAGGAGTAACATGCCCTGCAGAGCCTCCGCCAGTAAAAATAATCTTTTTACTTTTCAAAATTATCCTCTCCTATTGTAAGTTGTATATCATCATTATATCATACCCAAAACATTATTAAAATTCCATTACTGCCTTCAATATAATAATATAAAAGTGTTGATATTGGATAAGCTATAATTACAAACATCAAAGGAGGTGAAGTCACATGTCTAATAAATCATTAATTCCTGAAGCAAGGTCTGGTCTTAACAAATTTAAGATGGAAACTGCAAAAGAATTAGGAGTGCCCTTTACAGACTACAATGGTAACCTTACTTCCAGAGAATGTGGTTCAGTAGGCGGAGAAATGGTTAAAAGAATGGTAGAACAATACGAAAAAAATCTATAAGCTATAGGCACATAGCTTTTATACAGCTATGTGCCCTTTAATTTATATCTGAAAATTCAATATGTATTTTTTCTTCTACTGAAGGACTTACCATTGCATTACTCTCCTCTAAAGCTGTCCTTTTTTTGCCTCTGTCAAATTTTATGATAAATTCTGTGCCAATACCCTCTGTGCTTATCACTGTTATGCTGCCATCCATAAGCTCTACCATCTTCTTTACAAGTGAAAGACCTATACCTGTACCTTCTGCACTTCTTGAAAGTGAATTGTTTACCTGTACATATCTATCAAATATTAAATCCACCTTATCATTAGGTATGCCTATTCCTTCATCTTTGACACTTAAATAAAAATTATTTTTTCCCACAGCGAGGGCCACGATTATTTTTTTACCACTAGGAGTAAACTTAATTGCATTTGAAAGGAGGTTTAAAATAATTTTTTCATATTTTTCTCTATCTAGGGTTATCAAGGCTTCCTCTACATTTGTATCAAAAATCAAGGATATACCTCTACTTTCTGCAAAAGGATTAACCAAATTTACTATATCCTCAGTATTGTATACCACATCAAAGCAGCTGTTATTAAGGCTTAAAAAGCCTGCCTCTGCCTTTGACAGATCTAATATGTTATTTATTAACTTCAAAAGCCTGCTACTATTCTGACTAATACGGTTTAATATTTTTTCAATATTTGGTGTAAGCTCCTCCCTGTAAATATCTGTAGCCAGCTTTATGGAGGAGTAAATTATGGTAAGTGGGGTTCTAAGCTCGTGAGAAATAATGGTAAAAAACTCATCCTTCATACGGGTTACCTTTTCTAGTTCTAGATTATGTTTTACCATTTCAGTAATATCCATACCATAAATATGTATGCGATTCACAGTTCCAGCTTCATTTAAGTAGGGCATAAAGCTGACGTTATAGTATACGTCCTCACCATTGCTGCACCTTATCCTATACTGTGAATCTACATAGGGTTTTCCAGTTTCACCCACACTAATGAGATTGTTTGTGAGACTCTCTCCAAATCTTTTTCTAAATTCATTAATAAAGCTTCGACCTACCATTTCCTTTTCAGTAGCTATATATCCAAGCTTTTCTGTAAGCTGAATACAGGCTTTATTTGCAAGTTCAAATTCTAGTTCTGGATAATTTACTACAGCCACAGGAATTTGAAGGGTATTAACTACCTGTTTTATGAAACTGCTTTGCTGCTTTATCTTTATTTCCTGCTCCTTCTCCTCTGATATATCCTTAAAGCTAATAATTGTATATAACTTTTTATCATTCTTGTCTAGGATAGTATTAAGATTAAAGTTAATATATAAAGCACGTCCGCTCTCATACTCTTCAATCTTTAATTTCATATTTTTAATAGATTTATTATCCTTTAGATGTTTTTTTATAAATCCTACCGCATCTATTTCAGGTTCATCTAGCCATAGTATCTTATTTCTTCTAGTTATATTCTTAAATTTATTAAACTCAGAAATATCAATATCTAAAATTTTACTTGCTGCCTTATTGCAAAAGTTAAATTCATCCTGTGTATTTAGAACCACTAAACCCTCAGAAATATTATTTATCACATCCTTAAGATGCATAAGGTGAGCCTTTTCTCTTTTTCTCAGTATTTCAATTATGTCACATTTTGCTTTTAACTCTGTGGACATATTGATGAGCTTTTCCTTATCATGGACTATTTTTTCTCTTTCCATGTATTCTTCTGTTACATCTATGTAGGTAAGGCTTATTCCTTTTGCTTCCTTTCCAAAGGAAATGGGATAACCATAAAGAGAAAAATATCGAGTAATCCCCTCTTTCTTAAACTGAATTGTTACATTTTGTATGGGAATGTTATAATTAGTAAAATGCTTTAAGTTTAATTCCTCTTTTATCATTCTCTTTCCTTTTTCCCAATATAATTCCACCATATCAAGCAACTCGTATAGGTTTCTTCTTCTGTTACCCTTAAATAACCTCTCTAATTTTTCCTCTCCCCTGTTGTTAGCAAAGATAAAATTTCCTTCAGTGTCAATAACATAGGTTATATAGGGTATATTCCTTAGAATCTGCAGTGCAATACCCTGTTCAATCCCTTGGAATTCAGAAGTTTCATTTGTTTTAGTTAAATAAACCTCTACATAAGACTCCTTAGGATTTAAAACTATATTGAAAGCACAGTTTCTTATATTAATATTTTCTAGATTTATATTTTTATTTGTTTTTCTACATTCTCTAAAATAAATGTATAATGGTAGTGTTTGCATCAATGCTTCATCCAGATGTACTTCATTAAGGTTTAACATTTCAAGGAGACGTTTGTTGCAATAACTGACCTTTTCAGAGGCATAATCCCAAAACAATATGCCAAAGGGCAGTTCTTCAAATATGTAGTGCATCTATTCTTTACCTCCTTTAAAAATATTACCATCATAGTATTCTATAAAAATTACAAATTTCCTTCTTTTTTAGAAAAAAATGAAAGTCCCCATTTTAGGGGACTTTCATTTTTTTATTTTTCTCTTAGCTTATTTACAATGACCTCACATTCACTTAAGCATTGTTCAATGGAATGGAGCTGCTTTTCAATTTTACATTTTGTGCTATGGTTCTCTACCGTAGTTGCAGCATCATTTAAGTACTGCTTTACTTGCTTTAAACTAGAGCATGAATCTTCTACATTTTGACTTGCATTTTTCTTTTGCATATTCTACCTCCAAAATAAATTTACATCTTTTAGTCCTTTAAGTTTATTTTGTGTAGAACAGTGATAAAAATTCATATGCTTCTTTCAAGCTAGATATGATTACTTATTACTTGGCCTAATATCCTTTATCTGAATTTGTGCATCTGACCTTCCATTATACTCATTTTCTTCTAGAGCATAAACTATGTCAACCAAAATATCCTTCCCATTACCAGCATAACAATCTTGTAATTTACCTTTACCAAAATTATCTACAATAAAGTCCTCAAAAGTAGACAAGTCCTCAAAATAAATTGCTCTTATAAGCCTAGCCTTGCCAGTCTTTAAACTTAATCTTATGGCATTTTTATTTTTCCCCAACACCTCTGCCTTTTCTATCTTCAAATTCCTATCTCCAAATAGCGGTACTCCATTGCCATTTCCATAGGGTTCTAGCAGCTTTAATTCTTTTGCAAGCTGAAGGGTGGCTTTTTCTACTGGAAGAGACAGATCAATTCGCAATATAGGTATCATATCCTCTTCCTTCAAATTAAAATTTTTATTAAGCCTGGACCTCAATTCTTCTAAAGCATTTTCCTTAAGTGATAGTCCTGCTGCCATAGGATGTCCTCCAAATTTACTCATAAGATTCCTGCATTTACTTAATTCTTCAAACATATTATACCCTTCAATAGAACGACCTGAACCCTTTAAATCCTCATGTGCCTTAGTAATAACTATAGTCGGAAGGCAATATTTTTCCTTTATTCTCCCTGCTACAATACCTGCTATACTCTCTTCAATTTCATCGTTGTAAACCACTAGTACCTTATCCTTCTTATGCTTTTCTTCGATGATATTAGAAGTGCTCTCAAAGGCCTTTAAAGTCATGTATTTTCTCTGATTGTTCAGTTCATATAGCTTTTCTGCAAGTATTTTAGCCTGTTCTTTATCTTCTGTAATAAGCAGTTCACAAGCTATATCTGCAGAATCAAGTCTGGAGGAGGCATTAATACAAGGTCCTATTATAAAACCTAAAGAGAAGGTATTTAGCTTTTTATCTTTAAGCTTAGTCACTTGAAGAAGTGCATCTAGGCCTATATTAGCAGTATTTTGTAGCTGCAGTAGCCCCTTTTGCACCAGAAATCTATTCTCATCAATTAGCTCCATTACATCACACACTGTAGCTATAGCTGCAAATTCATAAAATTCATTAGGTATAGAATTTTTGTTCATATATTCATAAAGTGCCTGTGAGAACTTAAGTGCAAGCATAGCTCCACAAATGCCCTTGAAGGGATATGAACAATCCTTTTGCTTAGGATTTATTATAGCATCTGCATTGGGGAGCAAAGCACTTTTATTTCCTTCAGCATCAATGGATATAGGAATTTCATGATGATCTGTAATGATAACAGTCATTCCTAATTCCTTCGCTCTTTTAACCTGTTCAAAGGCTGCAATGCCATTATCACAACTAATAATGGTGTTAGCCCCTTCTCTTGCAAGCTTTTCTATGGCTTCTGTGCTCATCCCATAGCCTTCACTTATTCTATCAGGGATATAATAGTGAACTAATGCCCCGCAATATTTTAAGGCCTTATATAAAATAGCAGTACTCATAACACCATCTGCATCATAATCTCCAAAAACTATTATTCTCTCCTTATTGGTAATGGCTGCTGCAATGGTGCTTACGCCCCCTTCCATATCCTTTAATAGCCAAGGTGAGTGTAAATCAGAAAAGGAGGGCTTTAAAAAACTCTCTATCTGCATCATATCCTTTAACCCTCTTCCAGCTAAT
The DNA here is from genome assembly GCA_002298125.1 of Clostridium sp. UBA701. Lineage (GTDB taxonomy): Bacteria > Bacillota > Clostridia > Clostridiales > Clostridiaceae > UBA701. The sequence goes on from DBMJ01000011.1 coordinate 337,868, forward strand.
ACCTTGGCAGTTTCTGCACTTATTTTAAACTTTTCAGTTAGATATTTTAAATTTGAAAAATTACTTCCTTTAAGCATCCACTTCTTTTTCATACTAGCCTCCAATTATCTCTATTTCTTAATTATATCACATAGAATTAACTTGCTAAAATACAGGTTAAATTTTAAAATAAACTTAAGCTAAAACTATTATATGGTTTGAAAGGAGATAAATTATGCTAACTGCAGCAGTACTCACCGTAAGCGATAAAGGTTCACGAGGAGAGAGAATAGATGAAAGTGGGCCTGCCCTTATTGAACTATTAAGAAGTTATAATGTGGAAGTTGTAAAGTACCATATGGTGCCAGATGAAATGGAGGAAATTTCTAAATTTCTAGTTCATCTATGTGATGAGCTCTGCTGTAATTTGGTGCTTACCACTGGAGGTACAGGCTTCTCCAAAAGAGATGTCACCCCTGAAGCCACTGCACAAATTATTGAAAGACAAGCACCTGGCATTGCAGAGGCTATGAGATTTGAAAGCTTTAAGCTAACCTCTAGGGCTATTTTGAGCAGAGGTGTATCTGGTATAAGAAAAGAAAGTATAATCGTAAATTTACCTGGAAGTCCAAAAGCAGCAGTGGAGAACCTGGAATTTGTCCTTCCTGCATTACTTCATGGTATAGCTATACTTAAGGGCACTGAAAAAGAGTGTGGAAATCTAAAGTGATTCCGCACTCTTTAGAACTATTTTATAAGTTTATAATACTTCTATGATTTCTCCTGCCATAATTTTACCTCCTGTAATAACCTTTGCAAATATTCCTTCCAGAGGCATAATGCATTTCCCCACCTTTTCTTTTATAGCACAGCCATTATGACATTCCTTACCTATTTGTGTAACCTCCAAAAGTACATCCCCTATTTTAAGCCTTGTACCTATAGGCAATTTATGAAGTACTATTCCCTCTGTAGTTATATTTTCAGCAAAATCACCATAGGTTAGCTCATATAGCCCTGATGCTCTCATCTTATCTATACTCTCTTGAGCCAAAAGACTAATTTGGCGATGCCAATTACCTCCATGGGCATCTCCTTTAAGTCCAAAATTCTCAATTACCTCTCCAATCTCAATAGGACTCTTTTTTTCACCCTTTTTATTACTAATATTCACCGCCACTATTTTCCCCAGTTTGCACTCCTCCTTAGTGAAGCTTCCAGATTTTCCTCCACATTTTGAGATCAATTCAATACTCCTTATAACCATGCCTTTATCCACTGCCTTACACATATCATAAATGGTGAGTGAAGCAGCGGAAGCTGCAGTAAGAGCCTCCATCTCCACTCCAGTTTTTCCCTTAAGCTTTACCCTTGAAGTAATCTCTATACCACTTAATTCTTTATTTATATAAAATTTAATATCAATAGAGGTAATTTGCAGAGGATGACACATTGGAATTATTCTCCAGGTTTCCTTTGCGGCCATGATTCCAGCTACCTGAGCCACAGAAAGCACATCACCCTTGGCAATTTTATTTTCCTCAATTAGCTTAAGAGTTTCCCTTTTCATAGTAATAATGCCTCTTGCCTCAGCAATACGTATAGTTTCCTCCTTGTCAGTTACATCCACTATTCTTGCTCTTCCCTCTTCATTAAAATGACTAAATTCCATGTTTAACCTCCTATACGTACCATATCTCTTAGGGTGCGCTCCTTAGCTTTATTCATCTGGTGGGATGTTGGTTTTCTTAATATACTCTCATAAAGCATTTCTAAAAGCTTCTCATGAGAACTCAAATAGGGCTTTAAATCTATTTCTTCATCACTATATAAGCATAACTTCAGCTTGCCATCACTGGTTATCCTTATACGACTACAGCTGCCGCAAAAGCTATGTGATATGGGCTTTATAAAGCCAATTAATCTACCTCTGCTATCTTTATAATAGGTTGCTGGACCCTCACCAGGACGTATATCTATAGGTTTAAGCTTCATAATATCTATAATTTCTTCACTGCTAATATAGTTATCTAAATGGTTAATGCCCTCTCCCACAGGCATAAGTTCTATGAATCTTACTAAAACATCATTTTCTTCTCCAAAGGCAAGAAAAGCTTCCACCTCATCTAAATTATAGTTTTTAAGAAGTACTGAATTAATTTTAATGTCTGAAAGTCCTAGTTCCTTGCATCTTTTTATGCCCTCTAAAACCTTGTTTAACCTTCCTCCTGTAATAGCGAAGTATTTGTCCTCATAAAGACTATCTATGCTGATATTTATACTGTTTAGACCAGAACTTATAAGCTCTTTTGCCTTATTCTCAAGCAGCATACCATTAGTTGTCATAGCAATCTTTATATCTCCATTTAAATGAGCAATACCCTTAATTATTTTACCTATATCTTCTCTTAGTAAGGGTTCTCCTCCAGTAAGCCTAACCTTTCTTATTCCCAAGGCCTCTCCTGCTTGTACAATTTTAATAACGCTATCCTCTGATAAAAATGAAGGGATTTTATAATTATGTCTGTTCTCTCTAGATACACAATAAAAACATTTAAGATTGCAATTATCATTTAGTGATATTCTCATATAATCAATACATCGACCTAAAGCATCATACATTACTATCCCCTCCTAAATTATTTATATAATTCTATAAATATTCTATTTTACCTGCTTTTTCAAACATTATTTCGTAAAAAAAAGAGGGTATTATCCCTCTTCTCCTAATAACAGCTGTAATATTGGAATTCTATACAATTTTTCAGAAACTTCCTTTATATCAGTACAGTTTATAACCTCAATGTCCTTGAAGTCATCATATAGTCTTTTATAATCACCCCTAAGTAATTCCTCTAAGGCTAGTAGCTTACACCATTCCACTCCTCGTTCCCTTTTAAAGGCCCAAAATAGTTTATAGCCCTTCTTAAGCTTTAATAGCACCTCTTCATTTGGAAGTATCCTTCCCTCTGAAATAGAACTAAATAGCTCCTCCACTGCCATTATTGCTTCTTCTGCTTTTTCTTTGGAGGTTCCAAGATACGCAGTCCATAAATTCATGCCATTATCTTGCTTAAGCTCACTTCCCACTTCGTAGGCAATACCTCTCTTTGTCCTTATCTCATCATATATAATACTGCTTGTTCCTACCCCCATCCACCTATTAAAAAGCTTTAACACGTTTAGTTCCTTTTGGGATAAACCATCCACAGGGTATGCCCACAGCAGTTTTGCTCCCTTTAAGCCTTCTAAGGTTTCAACAAAAACTCCACTTTCTGGTACCTTCTTTATGTAACTAATGTCCCTTGATAATTTTCTTGTAAAGGAGCATAGTCTCTCCTCCATTATGGCTATGAAATCCTCTGGGTTAAAGGGTGCTGTCACAGCTAACACACAATTATCTGGAGTATAATAATTTAAATAAAACTCTTTTATTTCTTTAATAGTTATTCTTGATAAGCTTTCACAGGTTCCAATGATATTTTCTCCAAAGCGGCTTCCTTTAAAGCTGTTATATAACATTAAATCCTCACAATGCTGATATGGATTTTCTCGCCATTCAATTAATTCCTGAAGTATTATTTCCATTTCCTCCTTGAACCCCGTCTCCTTAAAGGATGGGTTTATGAGGATATCTGTAAATAGATCTAGTCCCCTATAGAAATCCTCCCAAAGAGTAGTCCCATAGTACATGGAATAGCTGTAATTAGTCATAGCATTTTGAAAGGCGAATATTTCGTCACATTGATTATTGATCTCACCTTCACTTCTATTTATGGTACCCTTAAACACCATATGCTCTACTACATGGGCAATACCTTCATTATAGCCCTCCTCGTATAGTGCACCTGCCTTGAAGGCAAAACAGAAAGAAGCCATATCACTTTCCCTTTTTTCGTAAATAATAGTGAGACCATTGTCTAATACTTTTCTCATCTCTTTACCTCTCCCATTATTTTATTTAATACTATTATACTCGATGAAATCTGGAAAAGCCACCTACTGAACATAAAGCAAAACAGGCACCCTCACAAAAGGTACCTGTTTTTCCTACTCTTCTATTACATAAGGTACAGTTAAAACTGCAATATCTCTCCTTCTATATAGGCTGCTTTTGATAAAGAGAGCAGTCTGGTTATGCAATATATTATGCCACCATTTTGTAATGACAAATTGAGTTATCACCACAGTAATATCACCCTTATCCGGATGCTTTTTTTCCTCTCCTTCTATAAATTCAATAAGTGGAGACATAACATCTCTATAAGGAGATTTTTTAATAACTAATTCAATGCCTGGGTTATATTCTTCCCACCTTTGAACTAATTTTTCTGTGGCTTCTTCATCTAGTGACACGTGAAAGGCTACGATATTTGAAGACAATGTCTTTGAATAGTTTAGAGCCTTTAAAAATGATTTATTAAGGCTTTCCACCAATATTACTACTTCTGCATCATTGTGGGGAGTAACTAATTCCTTTGGTCTTTCATTCTTAGAAAGCTTTAGCTGCTGAGCTACTTTGTTGTAATGGTTTTTTATTCGAAGCATTACAACAACAAAGCAGGGTATAAGAATACACACAATCCAAGCTCCATGGAAAAATTTAGTTATACCGATTATAATAACTGTAAATAAGGTAACCAAAGCACCAAGGCCATTGATTAATGCCTTATGTCTCCATCCATTCCCTTTTCCTGTAATCCACTTCTTGAACATTCCAGCCTGGGACAAAGTAAAAGAGACAAATACACCTACGGCATAAAGAGGCATTAAATGGTGAGTGTCACCCTTAAATACTAGAATCAGAAAGGAGGCAGCTGCCCAAAGAAGTATTATTCCATTAGAGAAGCTAAGTCTCTTTCCCCTCTTTGTAAATTGTCTTGGCGCATACCCATCTCTTCCTACAAGTGATAGAAGCAAGGGGAGATCTGCATAAGCAGTGTTTGCTGCCATAATCAATATTAATGCCGTAGTAAATTGAATAACATAATACATAAAGGTTTTCCCAAAAACCTGCTGAGCAATCTGAGATACTACAGTTTTGTCTGCAGCAGGTACTGCATTATAAATAGTAGCTAGATAAGAGAGTCCTCCAAATATGAACAGCACCACTAATGCCAGTAATCCAAGTACTATTTTAGCATGCTTTTGAGCTGGCTCTTTAAAATTAGGTATACCATTACTCACAGCTTCTACTCCTGTTAATGCCGTGCAGCCAGAAGCAAAGGCCTTTAAAAACAAAAACAAAGTAATGCTTTCAGTAGCAGGAGGAATATTATACATTGGAGTTGGGACATATCCAAAAATAAAATACTTTACTAGTCCAGTTACAATTAGAATTGCAACGCTTAGAATAAAAAAGTAAGTTGGAACTCCAAATATTCTTGAAGAATCATGAATTCCTCGAAGATTACCCAAGGTCATAAGGAGAATAATGAGTAGTGATATTTCAACCTTGTAGGGTAAAAGTGCAGGTATGGCAGAGGTAATCGCTGCCGTGCCTGCAGATATACTTACTGCAACAGTAAGTACATAATCTATGGATAAAGCTCCACCAGCAATGAGTCCTGGAACAGTACCAAGATTGTCCTTTGCTACAATGTATGAGCCTCCTCCGCAGGGGTAATTATCAATGGTCTGTCGATAAGAGAAAACAAGTATAAATAATAGAAGTACTATACATAAGGCCGCATAAAACATATACCTATAGGATAATAATCCAATTGCCCCTACCAATACCCATAATATCTCTTCTCCTGCATAGGCCACAGAAGAAATAGCATCACTAGACAGGATTGGCAGTCCCCAGAACACATTGAATTTTTCGTGGCTTAACTGCTCACTTTTTAGTGTTTCACCAATTAGTAATCTTCTTAGTATAGAAAACATAAGACACCTCAAAATTGTAATTATTTAAATAGCATTAGATTATTATAGAGGAGTGCCCATATTACTTCAAATACTGTATTAGGCAATATTAGACTAGAAAAAAACTCTAGGGACTGTTTTAATGTTTCTATCCCTAGAGATGTTTCTATTGCCTTATATATCTTGAAATAGCTTTATTTATATTAAATTCTGAATATTATATACTTATTCATTTTCCTGCCATTTTTCAGCTCTTTTTACAGCTCTATGCCACTGATAGATTAGCTTATCCACCTTTCCCTTTGCAAGTATGGGTTTAAAGCTTTTTGAAGAGCCCCAATTCACCTTGATATCCTCCTTGCTTTCCCAGTAGCCCACTGCAAGCCCTGCTAAGTATGCTGCACCTAGTGCTGTGGTCTCTATAGTTTCTGGCCTATCCACCTCTACCTGAAGTATATCTGATTGAAATTGCATTAAAAAGTCATTAGAGCAGGCTCCTCCGTCCACCTTTAAGCCCTTTAAGTACAGCCCTGAATCAGCTTCCATAGCCTTTAACACATCATAGGTTTGATACGCTAGTGATTCCAGCACAGCCCTAATAAAATGCTCCTTTTTTGTGCCTCTCGTCATTCCTATCATCATGCCTCTTGCGTCAGAATCCCAATAGGGGGCCCCTAAACCAACAAAAGCTGGAACGAAATACACCCCATTTGTATCTTCCACAGCCGTAGCATACCTTTCAGTCTCTGAAGCATTCTTTATCATTCTAAGTTCATCCCTAAGCCATTGAATTGCAGCTCCTGCAATAAAGATACTTCCTTCTAATGCATATTCCACCTTATCCCCTATGCCCCAGGCAATAGTAGTTATAAGTCCATTTTTAGAAGCTACAGCCTTGTCTCCAGTATTCATAAGCAAGAAACACCCTGTTCCATAAGTGTTTTTTACATTACCGCTGTCATAGCAAGTTTGTCCAAATAAGGCGGCCTGCTGATCTCCTGCATCTCCTCCTATGGGAATTGACTCTCCGAACAACTCTGGAGCAGTTTCTCCATATATGTAACTTGAAGGCTTTACCTCTGGAAGCATGGATTTTGGTATCTGTAGAATTTCTAGCAGCTCTTCATCCCATTTTAATTCATGAATATTGTACAGCATAGTTCTTGAAGCATTAGAATAATCCGTAACATGAACCTTCCCCTTTGTCAGATTCCATATTAACCAGGTATCTATATTCCCAAAGAGTAAATTTCCTCTTTCTGCCTCTTCTCTTGCCCCAGGAGCATTATCTAGTATCCACTTAATCTTTGTAGCAGAGAAATATGCATCCAGTATTAATCCTGTTTTCTCTTTAATTAGCTTATTATAATTCTTCTTGCCCAATTCTTCGCAGATGGGTGCTGTTCTTCTGCACTGCCATACTATGGCATTATACACCGGCAGTCCTGTGCGCTTATCCCATACCACAGTGGTCTCTCTTTGGTTTGTAATACCAATAGCAGAAATTTGAGAGGCTGATATATTGCCTCTTAATAGAGCTTCTGCTGCCACACTAAACTGAGTAGCCCATATCTCAAGTGGGTTTTGTTCTACCCAGCTTGGCTTAGGATAAATCTGCGTAAATTCCTTCTGAGCACTACTTATAATTTTCCCCTTTTTGTCAAAGATAATAGCCCGTGAGCTAGTGGTTCCCTGATCTAATGCCATTATGAATTTTCCCATGTTAATCCCCCCATGATTATTGATAGAATCTTATATTAAATATTCCAAAGTTCACAGCAGGTAGTGGATACTGCCAAGGCTCCTGCAGCAAGAGCCTCTATCACATCTTTTTTACAATCAATTAAGCCTCCAGCTATCACTGGAATAGAAACTTCTCTTTTCAAATTATTGATAATTTTATTTGCTACCCCAGGCATAACCTCTATAGCAGATGGATTAGTCTCATGTATGTTTTTTATACCTGTACGAAGAGAGAGGGAATCAATTATAAAAACCCTAATAATAGTAAGTAATCCTGAAGCTTTTGCAAGCTTAACAATGGCAGGTCTTGTGGTGATAATACCATAGGGATTTGCCACCTTTTTAATGTATTCTATTCCAGAGGCATCTCCCCTAAGGCCTTCAATCATATCCAAATGAACAAAAACCTTCTTTCCCTTCTCTTCAAGCTTTTTACATATATCTCCAATACTTAGAATATCTCCATGAAGCACAAATACCACTTTAGCATCAGATAAAAGCGCCTTATTAAGGGTTTTATCTTCCTTTACCGCTGCAATTATTGGGTTTTCAAGAAGTATATCCTCCAATTTAATCATTACAAATCTCCTATTTCTATATAATTTCAACCTTTTTTAGATATTCATCCATTACTACCAGCATGATATTACTTCCTCTTCCTGCTCTATTTTGAAGCTTTAAGGAAGCTATCTTAATTATAGCACTGTTTTTCTTATTTGTAGTTAAGCTCATCTCTTCTGGCAATCTTCCTCTTATAGAACCATCTACTAGGACTTCCTTTGAGCATGTATCCTTAAGTATAGCTGCAAAGATTAGCTCATCATCTTCTCTTAAGCTTATACCAGTGACTCCTGATGCTATGCGGCCCATGGTATTTATAGTACTGCCATCAAACCTTATTGCCATTCCTCTCCTAGTTACCATGATCACTTCTTCACAGCTAGATGCTTCTGAAAAGTCAACAGCTACTAGACTGTCCCCTTCCCCTTTTAGCTTATAAGCAATATTCCTAAAACCCTGTATATCAAGCTCCTTTAGACAAGTTTTCTTTACAAGTCCTTTTCTGCTAAAGAAATAAAAATATCCACTAGCTTCATAGTTATTAATTGCTGCAACCCTCAATATTTCGTCCTCTTTATTGCCTCCAAGAAGCTCCATAATAGGAATTTCACTATCCTTTAAATTTTGCAGCATAAAGCCTTGAACAGTAAAAAATTCACCCATTGAATTAAAGAAGAGAATATTACTTTTTGAGTTAGCCTTTACTATGCTGTATTTATCTCTGTTTCTTGGTAGTGTATCTGTTATCTCAACCTTATTGGCATTTTTGTGAACAATGAAAAATTCTCTATATTCCTCAGTACCGTCAAAGTCTGCACTAGTAACCACATCATTATCAGGCATTGTAAATAGGCAACAGGAAAGTACATTTCTGTCCTGTGGTAAAAGTTCTGGTAATGAGGTTACAAAATCTAATCCCCTATTAGTCTTAAAATGTATAGACTTTATATCCTCCTTAGTGATTGCAGTTTCTTCTTCTAGCTTATCCTCTTCCTCATCATTGAGTTCATTTGGTGGTCCACATACTTCAATAAGCCTTTCACCCTCTCTTAGCTTTAATGCCATGATTTTTGTATAGCTTGTTGAAAGCTTATCTCCTGTGGTTTTCTTTACCCCTCCAAAGGTGGTTATAAACAAGAATTCTTCCTTCTCAGTCATAGCATTTAAGGAGAATACTTGTATTATCTCTTCCTCTGAAGGATCTAGACCTTTAATTAGGGTTTCAATTCTTTCACCCTTTTCCTTCCACTTCATTTCAGGAATATTCAAGGTCTTAAGCTGATATAGGTTTCCTATATCTGTAAAGGCATATAACACATCTCGAGTGTTTGAGCTTAAAAGGAATTTGTTGTAGTCTCCCTCTCTATAGTCTATATCCTCTGTGCTCGCACTGGAACGGTTAAAGGATTTTCGAGGAACTCTCTTTATAAAGCCTTCCTTAGACAAGGTAATGACAACATCCTCTACAATAACAAGCTCCTCTAAATCTATCTTTGCCTCCTCATCATCCTCCACAAAAAGAGTCCTGCGCAAATCTGCATATTTATCTTTAACCTCTAATAATTCTTTTCTTATTAGTTTTAATAGTTCTCTTTCGCTGCTAAGTATCTTTTTAAGTTCGCTAATTAACTTTTCTAGCTGCTGATACTCCTTTTGAAATACCTTAATTTCAAGACCCGTTAACCTATAGAGCATTAACTCTACTATGGCCTGTGCCTGAGGAGCTGTGAAGCCAAATCTTTCTATAAGATTTTTCTCAGAATCCTGCTTTGATTTACTGGCCCTAATAGTTGCTAATATGTCATCTAATATATCAATGGCCTTCATGAAGCCTTCTACAATATGATGTCTTTTTTCCGCAATATCTAGCTCTCTTTTGGTTCTTCTTGTTATTACTTCTTTTTGATGGTTTACATAGTGCATTAAAATTTGCTTTAAGCCTAGGGTTTCTGGCTTTCCACCAGCTAAAGCCACCATATTAAAGCTCAAATTACACTGTAAATCTGTCTTCTTATACAGGTATTTTAAGACCTTCTCTACAGTCTCTTCATCTGCAGACTTTCTAAATTCAATTACAGCACGAATTCCATTTCTATCTGATTCATCTCTTATGTCAGTTATTGCCTCTAAGGCTTTGGAATGCTTCTTGTCTCCCGTCATTTCAGAAATATTTTGAAGAAGTCGTGCTTTATTACGTCTATAGGGAAATTCTGTGATAATAATTGCCCATCGTCCATTCTCGATCTTTTCTATTTTAGTCTTAGCCCTTAGAGTTACCCTTCCTTCTCCAGTTTCATAAGCAGCTCTAAGAGCATTTTTCCCTATTAATATTCCTCCTGTTGGTAAATCCGGCCCCTTAATATGCTTCATAAGCTCAGTTGTAGAAATATTCGGATTTTCAATATAGGCTAAAGTACCATCGATAACCTCTCCTAGGTTATGGGGTGGTATGTTTGTAGCTAGCCCAACAGCAATTCCAAAGGTACCATTTACTAATAGATTTGGATACCTTGCAGGAAGAACCCTAGGTTCAATCTCTGTAGCAGAGTAATTATCTACCATATCAACTACATCTTTATCTATATCTCTAACCATTTCCATGGCAATAGGAGTTAACCTTGCCTCTGTATAACGCATGGCTGCAGCATTGTCTCCGTCTATACTTCCCCAATTACCATGACCGTCTATTAGAGGCATTCTAGTAGTAAAATCCTGTGCCAGGATAACCATAGCATCATAAACTGATGCATCTCCATGGGGGTGAAATTTACCTAGTATGTCACCTACGATACGAGCTGACTTATAATAAGGCCTGTCAGGAGTAGCCCTAAGCATGTAAGCTCCATATATAATACGTCTATGAACAGGCTTTAATCCATCTCTCACATCAGGAAGTGCCCTATCCTTTGCAACTTCTACAGCATAGGGAAGATAATTATCAGGCATAGCCTCTTCAAAGGGAACCTTTATTATGTTATTATCCTGTGGTATATCAAGTTTTTTTGCCATTTAAATCAATCCTTCCAGCACAATATTAACGCTAAAATTCCGCATACTTGTACATATAATTCTTTCTTGGTTCTACCACATCTCCCATGAGAAGAGAAACCATCTTTTCAGCCTTAGAAGCATCTTCTATGCTTACCTGGTGAAGTGTCCTAGTAGCTGGGTTTAAAGTAGTTTCCCAGAGCTGTTCTGGATTCATCTCTCCAAGTCCTTTGTACCTTTGTATTAGCGCTCCCTTGCCGATTTCCTTTCTTGCTTTTTCCAGCTCCTCCTCTATGTAGGCATACTTAACCTTTTCACCCTTTTTATCAGCTTTATACACCTTGTAAAGTGGTGGCTGAGCAAGGTATAAATGGCCATTCATAATCAAAGGCCTCATATATCGATAAATATATGTCATCCATAGAGTTCTTATGTGATAACCATCCACATCTGCATCACTCATAATTATAATCTTCCCATATCTTAAATCTTCTTCTCTATAATTATCTAGAATTCCTGTACCAATGGCGGTATTAAAAATCTTTAGCTCTTCACTTCCAAGCACATTTTCAAGCTTTTGCTTTTCTGTGTTCATTATTTTTCCCTTAGAGGGCATTATACTTTGGAATCTTCTATCTCTAGCCTGCTTTGCACTGCCTCCTGCAGAGTCCCCCTCCACTACAATAAATTCACATAATTCTGGATCCTTTAAGGAACATACAGCTATCTTTCCTGCCAGAGGTGCTGCCCCCTTACCTATCTTTTTCTTTTCTGCCTCATTTATCTTTCTTATCTTTTCCCGCCTGGTTGCAGCATCTACTGCATTACTTATGATATTTGAAGCTACCTCCTTATGGTCCTCTATCCATTCACAAAGCTTACTGTATACTAAATCGTTCATCATGGTATAGGCTTCAGAATTGGCCAGCTTATTCTTAGTCTGTCCCTCAAAAATGGGGTTGCTTATTCTTATCTGAACAATTGCAGTAATACCCTCTCTTAAATCCTCACCATCAAATTCCTTATCCTTTTCCTTTAAAAGATTCAGCTTTTTCGCCCACTCTTTAAAAGCACGAGTCATTCCAGCCTTAAAACCAGCCTCATGAGTTCCTGCCTCTGTGGTAGGTATATTGTTAACATAGCTTGCTATATACTCTGTGGTAGAGTCTGTAAACTGCATGCAAATCTCTGCAGACATAGATAGGTTTGTAATCTGTCTTTCTCCTTCAAAAATAATGGGTTCAGCATGTATTACAGTTTTGCTTTCATTTAAATATTCTATGAAATCCAGCAAACCCCTTTCAGAGTGGTACACCTTTTCAAAGGGTTCTTCTTTTCTTAAATCCCTTAATACAAGCGTTATTCCTTTGTTCTGAAAGGCTAACTCCTGAAGCCGTTCATCGATTATTTCCACCTTGAAATCAATGGTTGAAAACACCTCTTTATCTGGCATAAAGGTAACCCTGGTACCTGTCTCCACTGTAACATCAACCTTTTCTAGAGGAGTAACAGCAGTTCCAGGCATTATCCTCTTTAAAGCCTTATCATAAGCATTTTCAAACCTTTGCCTATATAAGAATCCGCCCTGTCTTACCTCAACTTCTGTCCAAGCTGAAAGGGCATTTACTACTGCTGCACCTACTCCATGCAGTCCTCCTGAAGTCTTATAATTTTTGTTGTCAAACTTTCCACCTGTATGAAGCTCTGTATATACCATCTCTACCCCGGACTTTTTCTTAATTGGATGAATGCCAGTAGGTATTCCTCTTCCATTATCCTGTACAGTGATGCTTTTATCTTTATTTATAATGACCTCTGCCCGGTCTCCATAACCATTTGAAATTTCATCTATGGCATTATCTAAAAGTTCCCATACACAGTGGTGAAGTCCCTTAACTCCAGTAGATCCAATATACATACCAGGTCTAACCCTCACTGGCTCAAGCTTTTCAAGTGAGGTTAAATCTGTTACATCATAACTTGCAGTCTCACCCATAGTATTCATAAAAACCTCCGCAAAACATTGAAATTTGTTATCAAGATACATAATATATTCTAAACATATGTTCCTATTCATTATTTTTATATTCTAGCATAATATTCGTGAAATGTATAGAAACTTTAGCCTCCCCACTCCATTGCCTAGGAAATTATAGCTTTAAGGTCAATAAAAAAGCTGGTATTAAACCAGCTTAAGGATTGAGGTTGTTAACTTGTGAATTAGCCCTTGTAGGCGGTAAAAAAGCACAGGCTATGCGTATAAGATATTTTATGCTGTCAAGGGGTATCTCTGACTTTAAATTAAAGCCCTGAAGCACAGATACTATGAGCTCTACAGCTTTATCTTCCTTTACATCGTTAGGTTCATTTTTATAGTTGCTCTCAACGAAGGAAACAGCATCAGAAACAGTTCTTAGTATTTTCTTTACCGTGTCTGAAGATATGTCGCTTCCTTCTAGTGTATAAAGAAGACCATACACAAGACCAAAATAATCTTCCTTAAGCTGTACTTTTCTTTCTCTGAAGAGGTATATCAAATATCCACAACCTATGATAAGAAACAACACAAGCACAATTTCCATTGCATGTTGCCACATAGTCTAAAACCCCTATATCTATAATTTATATTATGATATATGCGGTTTAATTTAAATATGCTACAAATTTAAAAATAATTTATGCTATTATTTATCCTCCCTTATTATGCTTATGCCAGAAAGTGTTCTACCTATGGTATTGCCCTTTGAATTCTGCATTATAACAGGATAAAGTATTGAAACTATTCCATAAGCTATAAGCAGAAATACAGGGATATAAGAAAGCTTTATTATGTATCCAAATAATAGCAGTGCCCCACTAAGTATTCCCATTAAAATCACTGATAGTAAAAGCTCAACTACAGTATCTATTAAAACAGCTTGAAAATTGCGTGACTTTAAGCTGCCTTTTTCTGCTTTAACCTTTGCTTTACTCATCTCTTTAATATCTTCAGTACTATCATCTATACCTTCCTCAAAGTACACTTTTCTCTCCTCTTCCTCCCATAGCTTTCCTTCCAAATCTATTCTTTCATCCTCTGAAGCATTGTTAGTTGAATTTTTCTTTTCAGGACTGTTATCCTTATTCATAAAAGCTCCTCCTCGTCTTAATCTATATGATGGTTATATTTATATTCTATTTTCTAATCTCACATTTGTCAAAATTAATAATTGTTAATTGATATAAAAAGCCTTATGAGATAAACTAGGGTCGTATTTAAAAGTAATATTTTAATTAGAAAGTAGAAGGAAATGATGTTATGAAAAGTGTAAAAGGTTATGTGATGGAATACTTTGATGTATTATTGTTTATTACCTTGGTTACTTTTAAGCTTATAACTTTCAACCTAGCGCTAGATCCTAACTTTATTACCTATACAAAGGCGCCTCTTTTCCCTTTATTTGCCTCAGTATTAATGCTTGCCTCCTTAGCTCTTTTTCTAAAAAAGAAGTCAAGGAAAAGACTGCTATTTATCCTTAATTTTATTGTTAGCTTATTAATAATAGTGAATTTAAGCTATTACAGATACTTTAAGGATATGGCCTCTGTATCTTTATTGTCAGTGGCTTCACAATTAACCTCTGTAGACAACAGCGTTAAAACACTGCTTGGTATTGGGGATATCTTTTACTTTATTGATTTTATAGCCTTGTTTCCACTGATAAAAATCATCTCTAAGACAAAACATAAAGATGAATTAATATATAACAATGCCGTCCCAATGAAAAAGCTAAGACTTGCTGCGGCAATACTTTTTGTATTATCACTAAGCTTAAACGTTACAGGCTACACAAAGATGTCAAAAGAGCAGCCAAATCTTATCACTGCACAGCACAATAAGGTCTATATAGCAAAAAACTTAGGCATGATTAACTATCATGCTACGGATCTATATAGTTATATGTCAGGACAACTATATAGATTAACCCCAGTAAGCGAGATAAAAAAGGAAGAGATAAAAACCTATTTAGAGAGCAATACCTCTACTACTGGACAAAAGCTTCAGGGTGCTTATCAGGGCAAAAACCTAATAATGATTCAAGTAGAGGCACTACAACAATTTATAATAGGTTCCCAGGTAAATGGACAAGAAGTTACTCCTAATTTGAATGCATTAATAAAGGACAGTGCATATTTTGACAATATTCACTATCAGATTGCTGCAGGTGGAACCTCAGATGCTGAATTTGTTACTAATAATTCTCTCTACCCAGATGCCACTGGGGTAGCATACAGCATTTATGCTGGGAATACCTTTCGTTCTCTACCTCAAGCATTAAAGAGTAAGGGCTATGAAACTGCTGTGCTCCATGCTAATAGGGAAACCTTTTGGAATAGGCTAGAGATGTATAAAACCCTAGGATACGATCATTTTTATGGAGAAAAGAGCTACAATATAAATGAGGTTTTAGGTATGGGCCTTAGTGACAAGGAATTCCTAAAACAGAGTATGGATAAACTAAATAATCTCTCTCAGCCCTTCTACTCCTTTTTGATTACCCTAACCAGTCATCATCCCTTTGATGCTGTTAAGAATGTAAGCAGCTTCGACGCTGGACAATATACTGGAACCTTTATGGGTGATTATATTCAGTCTATTAACTATACGGATGAGCAGCTTGGAATGTTTTTAAAAGAGCTTAAAGACCAAGGCTATATGGATAACAGCATAATTGTCATTTATGGAGACCACAGTGCGATGCCCATAAGTCAAAGCGATGCCTTAGCTAAATTTCTTGGTAAAGATAAGCTTTCTGAGCCTGAGTGGGCAGAGCAGCAAAAGGTTCCATTGATAATACATTTCCCTGGTGACAAGAATAGCGGAGTCTACTCAACCTTAGGTGGAGAAATTGATGTAACTCCTACACTTAACAACCTTCTTGGTCTTGATATGAACACTTATCTTGGTCATGATCTATTCAACACCAATGACAATTTGGTAGTTTTAAGAAATGGTTCCTTTATAGACGGAAATATATATTATTCCTCTCAGTACAATAAGTATTATATACTGGACAATAATTCCGAGATAAAGGAAAGCCCTGAGCTATTAGCAAAGAAGAAACAAGCACTTATGGAGCTTGAT
Source organism: Clostridium sp. UBA701 (assembly GCA_002298125.1). Lineage (GTDB taxonomy): Bacteria > Bacillota > Clostridia > Clostridiales > Clostridiaceae > UBA701. The sequence goes on from DBMJ01000011.1 coordinate 354,132, forward strand.
TATTCAGATAACATCTTAAAGCATAATCTCTATAAAAAATATGACAGTATAAAGTCAAATAGCAGTCCACAAAATATCAATAATTGATATTACCCTTTCAGAAGCTAGCCTAATTGTGATAAAATTAGACTAGCTTCTTGTTATTATATTTTTACTTGCAGGTAGGATGGTGTAAACATGCTAAAAAGATTATTACTTTTATTTTCAGCAATAGCTTCTGCTATAGTGGTGTTATTTATGAACAATTGGGACCCTTCCTTAGCTCTTAAGCTATGCTTTCTAGGAGCTGCAGGTCTCATGGCAGCCTTTGTAGATGCCATTGCCGGAGGAGGAGGGCTTATAAGTGTTCCTGCTTTTATGCTAATGGGAGTACCCCCTCATATTACCTTAGGCACTAATAAGTTTGCTGCAACTACAGCTTCTTTTACAAGTTCTGTAAACTTTGCCCGTTCTAAGAAGGTAAGCCTCGATCTAATAAAATATCTCATTCCCTTTACCTTTATTGGCGCTTTTCTAGGGGTAAGAGCAGTACTTAGTATTGACCAGAACTTTCTTTATACTCTTGTACTCATATTAATATTATTTGTTGGAATTTATAGTTTTTTTTCAAAATCCATGGGTATGGAGGATAGATTTAAAGGACTCAATGCTTCAAAGATTATAATCGGTATATTCCTTGCCCTAGGTCTTGGATTTTACGATGGCTTCTTTGGACCTGGTGCTGGTTCCTTTTTAATCTTTGGCTTTATCTATATTTTCGGCTTTGATTTTACAAAGGCCAGCGGTAATGCAAAGCTTTTAAATTTTACTAGCAACATTACCTCTCTTATACTCTTTGCCCTTAGTGGAAAAGTAAATTATGGACTTGGAATACCAACAGCTCTCTTTATGATTCTTGGAGCTGATATGGGTTCCGGTCTAGCACTTAACAAAGGTGCCAAGCTCATAAAGCCAATTTTTATTACCATGTCTCTAGGAGTAGCAGTAAAAATGCTATACAACTTAATTTTTTAGCACAAAAAAGCTTCTCATTTTACGGAGAAGCTTTTTAAATATTTCTTAGTTTTAAAGTACCTTTTTAAGTTTATCCCACTCATATTCCTTAATCATTTTTTGATTAGATTGGTCTCTCACCAACAATCTCACATTTTCTTCCATAACCTTTAATACATTACCCTTGGTCTTGGTGCCTATTATACTTACTGGAGCACCCTCACATAGTTCTTTCATTCCTTTTTCGCTGCAATAGCTGCACTGTTCCTCATTCTTTCCTACTCTTTTACAACTTAAACAATAATAGAGCTTTGTCATGGTTCTGCCTCCTTTATATTCCTGTCTTCAACAAGATAACTTTATATTTTATATATTCTATATATTCAGACTATTTCCTTCTAATTTTTATAAAATTGTGGAGGCATATATAAATATTTCTAAATTTACACTATTAATCCCATTAATATGTTACAATGATTTGATATCCTCTAGGTTTAATATATCCCTAAGAGTTGAAAAACAATAATCAGGCTTAAGCTGTAGTATGCTCTGTAAATCTAGAGCTGTATATTTTACCACAGCAGTTAAGCACCCTGCATTTTTCCCACATAAGATATCAAAGGGACTATCTCCCACCATTAATGCTTCATCTGGTGAGACCCCAAGGGTTTTGCAGGCTAAGCTAGCTGGCTCTCCCTGGGGCTTATGCTCCTTTGTATCCTCAGGTGTTATTGTAACATCCAAATATTGTAATAGATCAAAAAGCTTTAAACCTCTTTCTGTCATGGCTCTTCTTTTTGAGGTTACCACAGCAGTTCTAATTCCTTTTCTTTTTAATTCCCTTAAAACCTCTTTAGAATCCCCTATTTCCTTAGCAAGAATATCATGCTGCTCTTCATTGAAGCTGCGATATATTTTAAGAAGGTTGTCTACATTTTTTTCATCGTAATTACCAAGAGTAGTTGTCAAGGGTTCTCCAAAGGACTTTACGATTTCCGCATCCTCCACTTCCACATTGTATGCTGTTCTATAGGTATGTTTAAAGGATTGTAACACTAGTTCATTTGTATCCACAAGTGTGCCATCTAAATCAAATAATATTGCTTTAAGCATAGTAAGTCCCCCTATCTTGAATGTTTCACTTTATCTTATTATATCAAAGATGCACATAATAGTAATAGAGCCTACAACTTTTTCAGTTATTTACATACACTAGTATTGAATAGCTATGGAAGAGGTGCATTTATGACAATTGTTGTTATCTCTGATACCCATTATTTAAAAGACAAATTCCACTTCCCAAAACTTCTAGAAAAGGATTTGAAGGCAGCGGATCTTATTATACATGCAGGAGATATAAAAACTCCAAAGGTATTAAATTACTTAAAGGAAAGAGCTCCCCTATTAGCAGTGCTAGGAAATGGAGATAATCCTGCTGTAAAAAGCAGTTTAAAAGAAAAGGAAATAATAATATTAGAAGGCTACAAAATTGGAGTATGTCATGGTCATGGTTTAGGAAAAAACATCTTTGAGGGTGCCTATGAGTTTTTCTCAAGGGATGGAGTAGACATAATTATTTTTGGCCACAGTCACCAGCCTATTATAAAAACCTATAACAAAGTACTTATGCTAAACCCAGGCTCTCCATCTACAAAGAGGTCTGAAAGATGGTTTTCTTATGCTCTTTTGGAGCTTCAAAAAGACTCTATAGAGACAAAGTTGAAATTTTTTCAGAGAAAAGAATAAAAAGAAAGCAGCTTGTTAACCTATAATGGACATAAGCTGCTTTTAGTAATTTTAACTATAATATTATTGCTTTTTAAGAAATGGGTTTAATTAAAAATGCAGAGGGTAGATATCTTGGACCATATTGACTAGAAGGACTGTTAATGATTTTCCCATTATAGTACATAGTAGTAGAGGCTCCTCCATCTAAATTTGCAGCATTATAGGCACCATACTTAAGCATTATGTCTGAAGCTTCCTTTAAGGTTGCTCCTACACTAGATAGCTGTCTGCCGTCTATAACCATCATCAGTACAGCCCCGTCCTTTCTTTGACCTATTACAGTACGAGGGTGTAAGCCTGAACCTCCATAACCTTGCTTAATAAGTGGTTCACCATTGACAATTAGGAATGGATCAAAGGTCACCGCATCCCTTATACGTTTTTCTTGAGCCTCTCTTAAGGTATACTTCCCTAGTATTAGTTTATTTTCATTATTAAAACCTATAAGCTCATAGCTTTCAGAGTAATTCCCACTAACAACCTTATAGTTTTCAATAATTAAGCCTTGAGGAGTGCCACCAGAACCATGTCCACCTTCATCCATAAAGCCGCCTGCATTAATTCCGCCTACAGCATTATAACTTTTCACCATTTCGTCCAGCTTCATGCCAACGTTTCCAAGCTTGTTTGTGGTGCCTACTATCACTCTAGCAGGATTACTTACGACTAAAATATAGCCTTTAATCTTATCACTGCTTATATCTATTAGTTCGATCTTATCCTCATCCACTGCTGGTTTAAAGGCCAAAATAGCATCTTCATTGGAATACTTCCCATCACTATCTATCTTATTACTTTCCATAATATTATTTATCTCGTCACTTTTTAAAAACCAGGTGGCTAAATACTGATGCCTTAAAGTAGTCATGGCTGTTGTAACCACCATATGCTTTATATTAGAAAAGGGTCCATAGTATACAAGACCTATGCCAAGAGCAGCCACAATGACGAACTCCAAAACTGTATATAATAAAAATCTAGCACCACTCTTTAGCTTTTTTTTCATCCCATCTCTCCCCCTAAAGCTAAGTTAACCTTTACTAAGCTTAACTCTGCAACTTCTTAATACTATTTAGTTTTTCCTTTACATATTCACTTCCAGGATATATTTTTAGCAGTCTTTCATAGGCCATAATGGCCTTATCATTATCAGCGCATTTATAAGCGCAGTCAGCATACTTTAGCATTATATCTATATCACTTAAAAACACCTTATTTGGAAGCCCATCTAAGTACTCCAATGCTTCTTTATAATTCTCCTCCTTGTATTTTAACAATGCCCAAATAATTCTGCCCTTCAAGTTTCCATTATCTAAAGTAAAGAGTTCTTTAAGTGCTTCTTGGCATTCTACAAGCTTGTTTGCAATAAAGAAGGTAATGGCACTGTTTAGCAAAATCATGTCTCTTCTCTTACGTCTCTTTATTTCATAAACAATCCACCCAATATAGATAGGAAGCAGGGTTAAAAAATATGGATAGGTCATGGATAATACTGCAAGCATCAAGCCTACCACAATAATGGTTCGCCTTTCTACAAATGGACATTTTAAATAAAAAGGCAGGGTGGTTTTATTACTACCGAAAAATAACATGTTGTTCATTGCTTTACTTCATCCTCACATCATCTTTAATTCGTTTCATAAGAGCTTCTACATATTTTCTTGATTCTTCCTCTAGTGCCCCTCCAACGCTGGAACATTTTATATATTCATAAAATAAGCATGCTCTACAGTGATTTAAGGTAGAGGTTATTTTACCCGTTGCTTTAAATTTCTCAAAGCTTTTACTTGTCATCCTTCTACAAGTCTCCTCATCACCAAAAAAATCATAGCCATCAAAGCTCTGAGCAAAGCTCTGCCAGTCCTCTATATTAGCTGGAATATGTCTCTCTTCCAATTCATCTGTAGAAATAAGTCTTATCTCTCTCATACAAACTACCTCTTTATATTCAAATTTCTTTAAAGCTTATAAATCCCTTTTCAGTTAAAATGCCATCTATGGCTTCATCCCAAGGTTCAGTAGGAACACTATCACAAATTTGCATACTATAGGCTAATGCTACCTTTAGTGCTGACGGCTTTAGCTTCCTTAAAAATCTATCATAAAAGCCTCCACCATAGCCAAGTCTTCCCCCTGATAAGTCAAAGGCTAAGCCTGGCAATAACACTAAATCCAACTCTTCAGGAGGAATTATCTCCTGAATATTTACAGGTTCTAAAATTCCATATTTACCTGGTTTAAGTTCAGATAAGCTCCTTATAGCTATAGCACACATGCCCTCCTTTAGCGAAATCACATAAGGCACTGCTATAACTTTACCTTCCTCTAGAGCCTCTTTAATAAAGAGGTGGGTATCCACTTCGCTGCCAAAGCTAACATAGATAAATATAACCTTTGAGCTTTTATAGAGGTTACTATTTTTAATATATTCAAAAACCTGTTTGTCTGATATACCCTTTTTATTCCTATCATAAGCATCCCGTTTATCAGAAAACAGCTTTCTTAACTGCTTTTTATCCATTTTAAAACCCCTCAATAAAATAAAGTTTTACTCTATTATACTATATATTCTACGAATAAATTATAAAATAGTATTCCACAAAATGCTATATTAATTATATCAAAAAACAAGCAGCACTTTTATGGTGCTGCAAATAATTTTATGCCTGAGGAAGCTTTCTATCCTGAATCTTTTTATTTATATATGCATAGAGCATGGGTAAAATTGAAACAAATATTATGATGTACATAACCATAGCAAGATTATTTTTAACTAAAGGAATGTTACCGAAAAAGTATCCTGCCAGAGTAAATAATGAAACCCAAAGCACTCCCCCTATTACATTATAGGTTATAAACTGTCTGTACTTCATCTTCCCTATAGCAGCCACAAAGGGCGCAAGAGTCCTTACTATAGGTACAAAACGAGCTATTATAATGGTCTTATTGCCATATTTATTATAGAAATTTTGAGTCTTTTCCAAGTGCTCTCTCTTTATAAATCTCAGCTCTTTCTTGTCTAACACCTTTTCTCCAAGGAGCTTTCCGATCTCATAGTTCACTGTATCTCCCAAAATAGCCGCTGCCATTAAAAGTCCAACTACCCAGCCTATATTTAAGTATTTAGCTGCTGAGAAGGTTCCTAAAGTAAATAGCAGAGAATCTCCTGGTAAAAATGGTGTAACCACTAGTCCAGTTTCGCAGAAAATAAGCAGGAATATTATTATATAGCTTCCTACTCCAAATTTATCAATAATAATATTTAAATACCTGTCAATATGCATTACAAAATTCATAAGGAATACAAGATATTTCATCATTTCACCTCTGTAGTTTGTCTTTTTTATTTTTACTTTTTGATTATAGCATAAAAATAAAATCCTGTATTCATTTTATAATTATTTTTAATAAAAACTACCGAAGGTATTCCTATACACTTCGGTAGCCTCTTACTAGCATCGCTAGTTTTTACATACTCATAAAATTTTAAAACAAAAAAAATAACTTAAATTTCTGCTAATAATATGAGTAAATGTCATGTTTTTAGCATTAAGTTTAAATTATTCTATAAATATTCCGTTATTTTGTCCTATTTTATATAAATTTTATATAAAAAAACACCCACCGTAAAGTGAGTGTTTCATTGGTACGAGCAAGTCTGTAAGCCGAGTTCTGTATTTGACAATCATCTATCTAGGCCTATTGTTACCAATAGACTCCAGCGATACACCCGAAGGCGGAACGGGCAATTCCTGCAGCTATTTACAAAAGTAAATGCTGCCAGCCTTCCTATCGATCTTGCTCCAGATGGGGTTTACATAGCCGCAAAGTCGCCATTGCGCTGGTGAGCTCTTACCTCGCCTTTCCACCCTTACCAAAGTAACATGTTACCATGACCTTGGCGGTATATCTCTGTTGCACTTTCCTTAGAGTCGCCTCCACTGGGAGTTACCCAGCACCCTGCCCTATGGAGCTCGGACTTTCCTCTCCCGACATTTCTATCGGCAGCGATTGTCTGGCTTACTCGCATTTATTATATTATCACAGCTTATCCTAAAAATCAAATTTAAAACTCTGGGGAATCTTCCTGTACTTCCTCCAAATATAACATTCTTCCACATTGGGGACAATATACCGGAGCGTCACCTTCATTCTCTAGCACTTTTATGGTGTTTTTGCAAAGCTTAAGCTTGCATGCCCCACACACTCCCCCCTGCACTTTACTCAGTGCTGCTCCCTGCTCTCTTATAAGATACATAAACCTTTCATAGATATCCTTTGAAAGCAGCTTTTCTAACTCCCTTACTCTATTTTGACCTATTGAATAGGAATTTTTTGCATCCACCAATTTATTGTTGCTTTTTTCTTTAATGTCATAGAAATTATTTCGAAGCTCCACCAGCTGTTTGTTTAAAATATCCTTATCATAAAGAAGCTTTTCTTCTCTTTCTAGAAGCTCTGCCCCAAGTTCTTCTAGATTCTTTAAATTTCTTTTTGTCTCTTCTATGCTGTCTTCTGCCCTGTGAACTTTACTTTCCTTAAGCTCTAGATACTTCTTTTCACCTTCTAAAACCCTGCTGGTTTCCTTTATCTTTTCTCTTACCAGCTCAAGCTCATTGCAGGTCTTTCTAAAGCTTTCCTGAAGCAGCTCAAAGCTCTTCTTCATCTTGCTTAGAAGGTACATGGGAGAACCATCCTTAATAATTCTGCTGTTCTCCTCCATAAGCATGTAGTTCTTTTGAAGTTCTTTTAGCACCGGCATATAAGACATAATACTTCCTCCTTTAATGCCTCTTATAAAAAATGCCCTACATAATTTTATGACTATAACTATATATAATCAAAAAAGATAGAAATAGCCCAAAAAGCTCTTCTATCTGTATACATATATGCTATTTGCTTTTTCGGATATATTAACCCTTGTTTTAAAGCCTTTGCTAGCTATTAATTCCTGAAGCTTCATGCCCCAAGCAGCAAAAGCTGGCCACTCTGTTTCAAAATGCCCCACATCAATAACTGTAATATTGTCCTCTACCATGTCTAATACATTATGGTAGGTTGTATCCCCAGTTATAACACACTGTGCCCCTGCCTTAACAGCAAGGGGAAAATAGTCCTCTCCGCTGCCATTAATAACAGCAGCCCTTTTAATTAGTGCACCATTAGGTGTACTATATCTTAAGTGTTTAAGGTTTAGTGCAAGCTTTATTTTATCGCATAGCTCCTCTGCCCTTAATGGGGTTTCTAACTCTACCAATCTGCCTGTGTCGCTTTCCCCCAAAGGCAAAATATTTCTACCTATACACAGTATATCACATAGTATGTCAGTAAGGCCACCCTTTACAATATCTAGATTGGTATGGGCACTAAAACAGGCCATATTATTTCTAATTAGCATTTCTACCTTTTTACCCAGCACAGTATCTTCTGATAAGCTTTGTGGCTTTAAGAACAGCAGAGGATGATGACACACAATCATACTGCATTTTTTAGCTTGTGCCTCTTCTATAGCAGAATAGCTGCAATCTAATGATAAGAGTAGCGATTCTACCACATTGCTAGGATTGCCAATGGCGAGTCCAGGATTGTCATAGCTTTCTTTTAAATTCTGTGGTGCGAACTCTTCAACAATGTCTACAATGTCTTTAACGGTGGCAAACACTGCAGTACCCCCTCTAACTCAGAAATATTTTTAAGTACTTCCTCTCTTCTAGCCACAGTGGCTTTAGAGCTATTGTTAAGCTTTCTTAGAATTGCTTCATTTCTTTTAATCTTATAATTTATATAATCGCCTATTAGTGGATGTGCTTTTTTAACAAGGTCTAAGCCTATCTCATAATAGATTGAGTCATAAGCCTTACCATCTTTACCATAGCAGAACTTTATTATCTCGTAATATTTACCTTCTTCATAGCATAGCTCTTCTTCTATAATTTCGCAGCCACTTTCGTATAAAAATTTCCTTAGAGCCTCAGGATTCTGTACTGGCTGAGCAACTACAAAATCTAAAGCTTCATAAATATCTTTACCCTCTTGCAAAATTTGTTTTATTAAATGACCTCCCATGCCTGCAATTATAGCTCCTTGGGCCTCCCCCTTCTTTAAGGGCAAAAATCCTGAACCCTTTCGAAGGTCTACTTTGTCTTCTAAACCATTTAACGCAATATTAGTCTTCGCTTTTTTTAGTGGTCCAAAATTAATATCTGTTGCAATAACAAAATCACACAGCCCCATCTCTAAAAGAGCTATAGTCATGTAGCCATGGTCAGTACCTATATCCGCAATAACATCTTTTCTATCAATTATTTTTAACATTGTGGCAAGTCTCTTACTTAACTGCATAATTCCTCCTTGTATAACTTACCTATCCTATAGCAAGCTAGACTAGCTAAAGAGTATAAGTACTCTAAACTGTACTATTAAGAACACTAAGGCAATTAATAATGCGATATAGATAAACTTATATGAAGATTTCCTATCATACCTGGAATAAAAGTAGAAAGCATAATACATGCAAAAAAGCACCACCATATTCATAGCACCATAAGCCATCTGGGTAAAAGCAAATTGTTTTCCACTACCCCATTGTAAAGGTTCAAACATTTCATTGAAGTTTAAGGGCATAAGACTTGGCAAGCTGCCCTTTAAATACATTATAAAGGGATTTAGCGTCATAGCTACAATTATTATAGACACTGTGATAAAGGGATATAAAAACTTTTTATCCTTTCCAGGATTAATTGGCAGATTGCTTTTTCTCTCTATTATTTCTTCTTTAATATGGTTATTCTTTAGAATTTCTATAAATTCCGCTGCGTTTTCAGGACTTATACCATAGTTCATTTCTTCAGTCTGTAGAAACAATATGTTTTTTTTAGATGTAACAAACATGTAAGTTGTTCCTAGTTTATTGAGAAAGGTTTTACCAAAGGCAAAAGTATTGCTGCCATAGCCTGATATCTTAACCCCTTCTATGTTTTCCTGAGAGGAACTATAGCCTAGTACAGAGCTTATGGGTATAGTGATTTTTTTAATACCTCTTATCCCTAGTATATATATATATTTATCATCCATAGCATAGTTTATCGTTATAGAAAGCAATAAGTAATATAGCTGATATATGTTGCAGCAAACCAGTAATACCTTTAACAGCTGGCTAAATACAAAGGAATGAACAACAATAACACAAGCTATTATTACTGCATTATAGAGTAGAGTCATACCTAAAATGGAGTAAAATCCATTACCCCTTAAGGCTTTCCTGCTAATCAAGCCTATCACCCCATTCATTAAAGTTAAAACAATTATATCATAAATATATTTTTACATAAAGAAAAAAGCACCTTAATAAGATGCTTAATCCAAATAATCCTTTAATTTTTTGCTTCTGCTTGGGTGTCGAAGTTTTCTAAGTGCCTTTGCCTCAATCTGTCTTATTCTCTCCCTGGTAACATTAAATTCCTTGCCCACCTCTTCTAAGGTTCTAGCTCTGCCATCATCTAATCCAAATCTTAACCTTAGGACCTTTTCCTCACGAGGAGTAAGGGTGTCAAGTACATTTATAAGCTGTTCTTTAAGCATAGTAAAAGCTGCTGCTTCGGCAGGAGCAGGTGCATCATCATCAGGAATAAAATCACCAAGATGGCTGTCTTCCTCTTCTCCTATTGGAGTTTCTAAAGATACAGGCTCCTGAGCAATCTTTAATATCTCTCGAACCTTGTCAACTGGCATTTCCATTACCTTTGCCACCTCTTCAGGAAGTGGTTCCCGTCCAAGCTCCTGAAGTAGCTGTCTGTTCACTCTAATAAGTTTATTAATGGTCTCTACCATGTGAACAGGAATTCTTATAGTACGCGCCTGGTCTGCTATAGCACGGGTTATGGCCTGTCGAATCCACCAGGTTGCATAAGTACTAAATTTGAAACCCTTTCTATAGTCAAATTTTTCTACAGCTTTAATAAGTCCTAAGTTACCTTCCTGTATCAAGTCTAGAAACAGCATTCCACGACCTACATATCTTTTTGCTATACTTACTACTAGTCTTAAATTGGCCTCAGCTAGCTTCTTTTTTGCAACCTGATCTCCATTTTCAATCCGGTTGGCAAGGTCAATCTCTTCCTCCGGTGATAACAGTGGTACCTTACCTATTTCCTTTAGATACATTCTTACAGGATCATCTATAGCAATGCCTTCAGGAATAGATAGATCTAGATCTTCCTCTGGTACATCTATATCTTGCATATCGCCTATAACATCGATTCCCATGGATTCTAAGACTTCATAAATTTTTTCTATTTGTTCTGGATTTAATTCTATCTCTTCAAGTTCATCCATTATCTCTTTATAGGTCAAGGTCCCATTCTTCTTACCTTTATCAATAAGCCTTTTTACCACTTGTGTTTTTGCAGCTTTATCTTTAATATTTGTATTGTTCTCCACTGTTACAGCCTCCTTTCATCCTTATATATTCTTGTTGCTCTTTTGTAAAACAATGAGTTCTTGTGCCAAGGCTACAGACTCAGTTATTTTACCTTCTGCTTCCAATTGTTTGATTTTATTCATAATCTGCTTCTTCGACTCCTCTAATCTATATTTATTAATTTCACGAATGCAATCAGAGATTATTTTCTTAAAATTATCACTATCATATTCCAGCATAAACTCTTGTATATTTACCCACTCCCCAGAGGTTTCTACCTCTGTACAGTGAGCTTCTATATAGGAAGCTGTTGGAGAAACTCCTCTTTCCCTGCATTCCACTATAAGGTCATATAATTTTTTATGACTTTGTAAAATAAATTCCTCTATGGCAAAATGTTCTGTAATGTATAAAAAGGCTTCCTCTTCTATCAGCATCAGCTTTAACAAGGTTCTTTCTGCTTTAATATAAGCTGGTTCTATAAGTAATTTTTGTCCATTTTCATCCTTATTATTCATTAACTGTGATTTATTTACATTTTTCTGATTTTCAACTCTCAGCAAATCATAAATTGCCTGCACCTTTATACTGGTTTCTTCAGCTATTTTATTCACATAAACGTCTCTTTCTACAGGGTTAAGTGCTGAAATCATAAGAGCTGCTTCTTTGGCATAATTTGCTGTGGCCTCATTGTTATTAAAATCCACCTTTTCACTTAGCTTTTTTAATCTGTAATCCATAAAGGGTAAGGAGTTTTCTACCAATCTTAGAAAGGCCTCTCTGCCATTGGATTTTATATACTCATCTGGATCTTTACCTTGGGGTACTGTGAGTACCCTTATGTCAAAGCCTTCACTCTTTAAAAGCTCCATACCTCTAAGTGCTGCATTTTGTCCTGCTGCATCAGCATCATAGGATATTACTATGCTTCCAGCGTATCTCTTCATAAGCTTAGCTTGAGATACTGTCAAAGCTGTGCCAAGAGATGCAACTGCATTTGTAATTCCCTGCTGATGAAGAGAAATACAATCCATGTAGCCTTCAACCACAATAAATTCTTTAAGGTTTCTTTCTTTGATTGAAAAATTTAATCCATATAAGTTTATTCCCTTTTTAAATATAGAGGTTTCAGGAGAATTTAAATACTTAGGCTTGGAATCATCCATAACCCTTCCCCCAAAGCCTATTACTCTTCCCATATAATCAAACACGGGAAATATTATTCGATTTCTAAACCGGTCATAGTAATTACCATTAGAACTCTTTAATATAAGACCTGCTGAAATCATGTCAAGTTCTGTATAGTTTTTTTTCTTCAAATGGTTTATTAGAGCATTCCAGCTATCTGGAGCAAAACCTAGTCCGAATTTTTTTATAGTATTTATAGTAATGCCTCTGTTTATAAGATAATCTAGTGGCTCTTTTGCCCTCTGTAAATTACTATAAAAAAATCGAGCAGCTTCAATGTTGATTTTATATAATTTGTCTCTTGGATCTTTAACCGTTCCATTTTCTTTCCCATCATAAACTATGGGTATATTGGCTCGCTCTGCCAACAGCTTAACGGCATCCATGAAGGTCAAATTTCTGCTTTTCATCACAAAGGTTATAACACTGCCTGCTTCCCCACAACCAAAACACTTATAAATCTGTTTATCACTAGACACAGAAAAGGATGGTGTTTTTTCGTGATGGAAGGGACATAATCCTTGATAATTTCTACCGGACTTTTTTAACCTCACGCTCTCAGATATTACCTCCACGATGTCATTTTGCTCTTTAACCTTTTGGATGGTATCTTCTGATATACTCAAGGTAAAGTCGCCACCTATCTAAAATAAATTGCAACAAGGAATAATATATTCGACAAAAATATTTATATTCCTTCTTTTTTATCAATACTAATGACATTTTTTTAAAATAACAATTAAACACAAAATATATTAATGCACCATTAATATATATTCTTTATAAACTGAAGTTCTCCTGCTTTACCTCACAAATATTATTTTACCCAATTAATAACAGTATTTATTCTCAAATTTTAGTATATTACTACTTTAGGTACATAAAGCTCATTAAACAGCCATAGGCAGTAGTCATCGCTCATGCCGGATATATAGTCTGCAACCCCTTGAGGGAGACCTTCTTCTATGACAATATTCCTATAAAACTCTGGCATTTTTTCTGGATACTTAAAAAAATAATTGTAAACTTGCTCTAGTACAAATTTTGCTTTATCTCTTTCTACCTTTAAAATATCCCCTTTATATACTTTTTCAAACATATAATTCCTAAGTCCTGATAGTGCTTCCTCTATGTGGTCACTAAGACCTACTATTCTATCACCCTTTACAATGTTATTTCTAGTATTATATATACAGTCCTTTACCAGGGTATCTATTCTTTTACTATGAGTATACCCAAGCACCTCTATATATTCTCCTGGAAGGTCTTCAGGTTTTAGTAATCTTGCTCTTACAGAATCATCAATGTCATGATTAACATAGGCTATTTTATCGCTGTATCTCACTACCTGACCCTCTAGGGTAAAAGCCCTTGGCCCCTCCTTAGAGAAGCCACTGTGGTGTAATATGCCATCTAGCACCTCTTTAGTTAAGTTCATGCCCTTGCCCTGTCTTTCTATTCTTGTCAAAACCCTTACACTGTTTTCATTATGTCTAAAGCCCCCCGGTAGCAGGTTGTTTAATATTTCCTCACCATTATGAGCAAAGGCCACATGACCAATATCATGTCCCATAGCAATAGCTTCTATTAAATCTTCATTTAAACCTATGCCCTTTCCTATGGTTTTTGCAATTTGAGCCACCTCTAATGTGTGAGTAAGTCGAGTTCTATAGTGATCGCCCCAAGTTTTTATATAAACTTGGGTTTTATGCTTAAGCCTTCTGAAGGATTTACTGTGTATTATTCTATCCCTATCTACCATAAAGCAGGTACGAATATCATCCGGGGTTTCATCCGTTTCTCTTCCCTGACTTTTACAAGAGGGGGTTCCCCATGGGTCAATGCTAAGTAGCTCCTTTTTTTCTATTTCTTCTCTAATTTTCATATATATCACCCTTTATAGCTTTAATTCTATACAACGTGAAAAACTCCTTTTTTAATTTAAAATGTATATTGTAAAAACTTTTTTAATATCTTAATATAGAGATTATTTTATGGGAGTGTTTTCATTGGCAGTTGCACCTAATCCTCATAATAGTTCAGATTTATTATCTGAAGAAAATGTAAAAAGATACGTTCTTCCCCATTATGGATTAGAGAATAGCGAAGTAATTCAAATAAAGTTTAAAGATACAGATAAACAAAGGGCAGTGTATAGAGTTGATCACAATAACCATATGTACTGCCTAAAGAAGGTATATTTCCCTTTGGAGGAGCTTTTGTTTGTCTACTCTGTTATAGAATGGCTATATAGGAAGGGGTTAAATGTTCCTCGAATACTTCCCACAAAGAGTCGAAGCAGATATGTGGAGTATGAGACCATGCTCTTTATTCTAACTCCATGGGTTGAAGGTACTAAATGCAGCTATGATAATATTTCTAACATATTGGACTCAAGCTCTAACCTTGCCAAGCTTCATAATAGTACTGAGAGTTTTGTTCCTATTTCCGGGAGTGTAAAACGTGAAAGCTATGAAGATCTTTCCCTTTCTTTAAACAAGCACTTTGAGCAGCTTTTACTCTGTTCAAATATGGCTTTTAGGTATGGAGATAAATTTTCAAAGGTTTTTTTAGATAACTTTGAAGCAAATATTGAGCTGGCTGAAGTCTCTGCACGCATTGCCTCTACTATTAACCATTCAAATTTAAGGCGTTCACTATGCCACTTAGATTACGTAAATAAAAACATTATATTTGATAATGAAAATAAGCTTTGGCTTATAGACTTTGATAAATGTAAGCTTGATTTTTGTATCCATGATATTTCCTATTTTCTGCGGCGCCTTCTAAAAAGAGATAACACCAAGTGGGACTTAGAAATTGCCCTTAGCGCCTTGAAGCTCTATGAGGAAAAAAGACCTTTAAACCTAGATGAATACAAAGCTATTTTGGTATATTTGGCCTTTCCCCAAAAATACTGGAAGATTTCAAGGGACTATTACAATAATATTAATAAATGTAATAAAAATTCCTTTGTAACTTTATTGAAAAAAGCCTGTGAAAAAAATGAATTTCACACTAGCTTTGTGAATGGTTTTAAAAATTATATTGAGGAACGCTTTCATGTCACCCTTTTATAGTTTGAGCTATTTCACCTATTAAATACATTTTATAACATAGATAAAAGGCACTGGTAATCCAGTGCCTTTCACTATGTTATAGGTTTACTTGTTTCTTGGGAAGTTAACCTCAGCTTGAGCTGCAGCTAATCTTGCTAATGGAACTCTAAATGGTGAGCAGGATACATAATTTAATCCTACCTTATGGCAGAACTCAACTGAAGATGGGTCTCCACCATGCTCTCCACAGATACCAAGCTTAATATTAGGTCTTGTTTGTTTTCCTAATTCAACAGCCATCTTAACAAGCTTACCAACACCAATCTGGTCAAGCTTTGCAAATGGGTCAAATTCGTATATCTTCTTCTCATAGTAATGCTTTAAGAAGTTTCCAGCATCGTCTCTTGAGAATCCAAAGGTCATCTGAGTTAAGTCATTTGTTCCGAAGGAGAAGAATTCTGCTTCCTTAGCTATTTCATCAGCAGTTAAAGCAGCTCTTGGTATTTCTATCATGGTACCAACCATGTAGTCTAGAGTCATACCCTTCTCTTCCATAACCTTCTTAGCTGTTTCTACAACTACGTCTTTTACATATTTTAATTCCTTAATTTCTCCAACTAATGGAATCATTATCTCTGGAACTAAGTTGTAGCCTTTTCTTGTTCTAACATCTATAGCAGCCTCTATAACCGCTCTAGTCTGCATTTCAGCAATCTCAGGATAGGAAACTGCAAGTCTGCATCCTCTGTGTCCCATCATTGGGTTAAACTCATGTAGAGATTCTACAGTGTTCTTTAATTCTTCAAAGGTAATTCCCATTTCCTTTGCCAAAGCTGCAATATCCTCATCCTCAGAAGGAAGGAATTCATGTAGTGGTGGATCTAGGAATCTTATAGTAACTGGTCTTTCTTCCATAGCCTCGTATATGCCAATGAAGTCTTCTCTCTGCATTGGAAGAAGCTTTTCAAGAGCTTTTCTTCTCTGCTCCTCGTTCTTAGCAACTATCATTTCTCTTACAGCTTCAATTCTATCCTCTGCAAAGAACATATGCTCTGTTCTGCAAAGACCAATACCTTCAGCACCAAAGCTTACAGCCTGAGCTGCATCTCTTGGAGTATCAGCATTAGTTCTAACCTTTAAGCTTCTGATTTCATCTGCCCAGCCCATGAAGGTTGCAAAGTATCCACTTATCTCAGGAGATACAGTTTTTATAGCTCCTCCATAAACATTTCCAGTGCTTCCATCTATTGAAATAAAGTCATTATCTGTGTATATTTTTCCACTAGCTTCTAAGGTTCTTGCTCCTTCGTTTACCTTTATGTCTCCACAACCAGCTACGCAGCAAGTTCCCATACCTCTAGCAACAACTGCAGCATGAGAAGTCATTCCTCCTCTTACAGTTAGGATACCTTCAGCAGCAATCATTCCTTCTATATCTTCTGGAGAAGTTTCTAGTCTTACAAGAACAACCTTCTCTCCTTTTTCGTGTCTTTCCTTAGCTTCTTCTGCTGTAAAGCAGATTTTACCGCAGGCAGCACCTGGAGAAGCTGGAAGTCCCTTAGCTATTACAGGTGCCTTCTTCATATCCTCTGCATCGAAAGCAGGGTGAAGTAAGCTGTCTAACTGCTTTGGATCCACTTTAAGTATAGCCTCTTCCTTAGTCAGCATTTTCTCTTCAACAAGTTCTACTGCAATTTTAAGTGCAGCTTGAGCTGTTCTCTTACCATTTCTAGTCTGTAGGAAGAATAGCTTACCATCTTCTATAGTAAACTCCATGTCCTGCATGTCTCTGTAGTGTTGTTCAAGAGTATTTACTATGTCCATGAACTGGTTATATACTTCAGGCATATCCTTTTCAAGCTTAGATATATCCTGAGGAGTTCTTATACCAGCAACAACGTCTTCGCCTTGAGCATTCATTAAATACTCAGCAAATATCTTCTTTTCTCCAGTGGATGGGTTTCTTGAGAAAGCAACTCCAGTACCAGAGGTCTCACCCTTGTTTCCAAATACCATTTCCTGTACGTTTACAGCAGTACCCCAGTCTCCTGGAATATCATTTAGTCTTCTGTAAACTATAGCTCTTGGGTTATCCCAGGATCTAAATACAGCAGTGATGGCTTCGATAAGCTGAACCTTTGGTTCTTGAGGGAATTCCTCTCCCTTTTCTTTTTTGTAAAGCTCCAAGAACTGTCCAACTAATTTCTTTAAGTCATCAGCGTTTAAGTCAGTATCGAACTTAACGCCCTTTTCTTCCTTCATTATATCCATGAGGTCTTCAAACTTTCTCTTTTCAACCTCCATAACAACGTCAGCAAACATCTGAATAAATCTTCTGTAGGAGTCATAAGCAAATCTTGGATTGTTAGTAAGCTTTGCCATAACCTCCACTGTTTCGTTGTTTAATCCTAGGTTAAGAATTGTATCCATCATACCAGGCATGGATGCTCTAGCTCCTGATCTCACAGAAACCAGTAGTGGATTTTCTAAGCTTCCAAATTCCTTACCTGTCATTTTCTCTAATTCAGAGAATTTTTCGTTAATTTGATCTACAACCTCTGAAGCAATTTTTTTGCCATCATCATAATATTTGTTACAAGCTTCAGTAGTTACAGTAAATCCCTGTGGTACAGGAATACCTATCTTGGTCATGTCAGCCAAGTTAGCACCCTTTCCACCAAGGAGGTTTTTCATTGACGCGTCACCTTCTTTAAAAAGGTACACATATTTTTTGTTATCCATTGTAACACCCCTTTATTCTATATATGTATATTCTAACGGGTCAAGATTTGTCCCGGTTAGTTTAAATTTGTACAACCTCTTAGAGACTAGATTCACCAATTTTAACAAATAGCTTGGTGATATTGGTCTTAGATATCTTTCCAATAATTTTGAAATTTTCTTTTGGTCCCTCTATTATTCTCTCAACTACAGGTAAGCTATCCACTTCATGTTCAATGATTCTCTGTGCTGCAAGATAGGCATTGTCTTCCTTTTCAACGAAGACGATATTAGGCATGCGGGTCATTATTACCCCCACAGGAACCTGATGCGTATCTGTAGCTCCCATAGCTATCTTTAATAAGTCCTTTCGTGAAACAGCTCCAGTGAGGAAGGTATTATTTTCTACAAATAGTGTGCCCACATCGTTTAAAAATAAGTGCACAATTGCATCATATACCGTTGTTCCTTCAGTAACCAAAACTGGTTTGGACATAATATCCTGCACCTTGATGTTTCTTATGTAATCATAAATAAAGCTATGAGATGGCTTTTGTGAAAAAATATATCCAACCTTTGGTCTTGCATCCAGGATGCCTGTCATAGTTAAAATGGCTAAGTCTGGTCGCAATGCTGCTCGGGTGACGGACAGCCTTTCAGCCAGCTGTTCACTGGTTATGGGCTGATTTTCCTTTACTAATCTAATTATCTCTTCTTGTCTTAATGTTAGTTTTATAAAACTCACCCACTTTCTGTACAACATGTATTTTTCAGCTATTCTACCAAAGATTTAGCAGGCCCCAACTCAATATATAGCTTAATTATTTACTCTATAGATTATACCATAAAATTCACCAATTGCTTCAAAAATATTAAAAATTAATAAAAATAACACATACTATGCACCTATTAGTGCCTTTTAGGCTTTTTAAAATATTTTATCTAAAAGTGGAGCAAAATGCAACAGTATATGAAATATCTCTACTTAAGAAAAAAATGCCGGCAGCAGTTCGTTATACCGGCATTTAAGATTATTAATCTACATGGGAAGAATCTGAATCAGAATCGTCAAATTTTACAGTGTAGCTGTATACATTATCCCCCTGGGAATTAGCCTTGTCTTTAGAGGAGAATTTATCCTTTACCTCTGAAGCATAATCATTAACCTTGTCTTTCACCTCTGAAGTGAAATCACTCATTTTTCCTTTCATTCCTGAGGCCATATCACTAACCTTATCTGCCACATTATCCATAGTTCCTTTTATTATCTTGTTTACTACTTCCACAGTTCCATCTGTCTTTGTAATTTCTATAGTTAAATTTGTGGCTACTGCTGCAACTGTACCTATGCCTATTATTGCTAGCAGAGGAGTCCAGAAAATTGACAGTGCCCCCACTATGACTCCAGCGTTTACTGGTACATCAAGCAGTACCTTGTCATCTCTTCTAACCTTAATTCTGCTAACATATCCCTTATCGATGGTTTCTTTCATCCAAGCTACAAATTCATCCTTGGAGGTATAGATTTCATCCATTTTACTTTTCTTATTCTCTTCTAAGTAAATTAGGGCATCTATTACATTTCCTTCACACCTCTCCAAGGCTTCCTTTGCCTCGCCATATCCAGCACCTGTTCTTTCTCTAATGATATCAATCTTTTCAAGGGTTATTTCACTCATGATCTTCACTCCTTCTAATTAAATATTTCCAGACTCTTTGGTTTTCTACCGTAGGCGGAAACTATAAGAGCATTGAGCACTCTATAGAGGTCATTTTTAACTTCCACTGAGAGATTTATTCTAAGTACTTTATCCATGGAAGTACTGTTTATAAATTCAAGGGCCTTATATGCTCCATTGCTTATCTTTATGCCTCCAACCCTTTCACAATCTGAACAAATACCACCATAGTAGTCAGTGTTAATATAATCTGAGATGTTAAGCGGTGCTTTACAAAAACAACAATTTCCAAGATTCAAACCATATCCAGTATGGTGGAGCAGCTTAACCTCAAAGGCTCTTGCAATAAGCTCCTTATCTACTGCACCACTTTTGAGGAAATAAAGTGCAGAAACAAGATTTTTAAACACTTCTCTATTACTTTCATTTTCAGGTAGAGCAATATCTATCAATTCACATAGATAGGAAGCATAAGTAATGCTGTCTAAGTCCACCAATAACTCTTGGAAGGAGCTTATAATGCTGCCCTCACTTATGCTAAATAGATTTCTGCCGCTATAGAGCAGATAATCTGCATAGCAAAATGGGAGGGTAAGGGACAAGAATCTGCTCTTACTTCTCTTCGCTCCCTTAGCTACGGAGGTTAGTTTCCCAAGCTTCTCCGTAAAAATCCACACCAGTTTGTCTGCCTCTTTTATATCCTGGGTTTTTATCACTACCCCTCGGGTCTTAGTATTATACAGAAAATCATCTCCTATAATCTTAAGTATTCCTCAAAACATACAAACTAATGCTATTATTTATAACCAAGCTCTCTTAAAATCCTCTTGTCATCTCTCCACTCATTTTTCACCTTAACCCAGAGCTTTAACATGACTTTAGACTTTAAAAACTTTTCTAAATCCTCTCTTGCATAGCTGCCAATTCTTTTTAACATAGAGCCGCCTTTTCCAATTATAATTCCCTTGTGACTATCCTTTTCACAAAGTATAGTGGCCTCTATTTGATAAATACCCTTTTCATCCTGTTTCATGCTGATAATCTCTACACCTGTTCCATGAGGCACTTCCTCACTTAAAAGTCTAAGTGCCTTCTCCCTTATAATCTCAGCCACTACAAAACGTTCCTGCTGATCTGTCACCATATCCTCAGGATAGTATTGTGGTCCTTCTTTTAAATACTGCACCATTAGATTAAGCAGGGTATCCACATTCTTTCCCTTTAAAGCACTAATAGGAAGTATCTCACTAAAGCTATATTCCTTACTAAAGTTATCAAGACTCTCTGCTAGTCTGTCACCCTGAACCTCATCCATCTTGTTAACTACAAGAAACACTGGTGCCTTTGCCTTCTGCAGCTGTTCTAGGATATACTTATCCCCACGGCCCATCTCTACATCTGGAGTTGTTAAAAAAAGTATTAAATCCACTTCTCTTATGGACTTTTCAGCTAGATTAACCATGTATTCCCCCAGCTTATGTCTAGGTTTATGTATTCCTGGAGTATCCACAAATACCATTTGATAGTCAGCTGTAGTCAATATAGTTTGGATATTGTTTCTTGTGGTTTGAGGTTTGCTTGACACTATGCTGAGCTTTTCTCCCAACAGATAATTCATAAGTGTAGACTTTCCAACATTAGGTCTTCCTATAATCGTTATATATCCTGATTTAAACATTTTTCCTCCTATTTGAGTAAATCTTTTCTAGTAAAAGCTCCTGGCAGAATTTCTTCTACGGTTTTCACAATATAATCCTCTTCGTTCTTTGCAAGTATTACTATAGCATCACTATCTGCAAATTCCGCTATTACCTGTCTGCAGATGCCGCAGGGGGTTGTATAGCTTTCCTTGTCCCCTACCACTGCAATAGCCTTAATTTCTGTTCTTCCTTCTGATACAGCTTTAAATATTGCAGTTCTCTCTGCGCAGTTAGTTGCTCCATAGGATGCATTTTCTATATTACAACCTGTATATATACTGCCATCCTCAGTTAAAATTGCTGCTCCAACCTTAAACTTTGAATAGGGAACATATGCTCTATCTCTGGCCTCCAGGGCTTTTGATACTAATTTTTTATAATCCATAAATTTAGCCCTCCTCATTATACTAATTATTATTTCAAAATTTTTGTATAATATAGCTATAATTTGAAATCAAACTATATTATAAAATCTTGTATTAAAATTATATCATTCTTTTCATCTATTGCAATAAATTAGTAGACATTTTCCCTTTATCCAAAAATCCTAAATAGCAGCAGAGTCAGTAATATACCAAAAAGTGCCCCTGCTGCCACCTCCCATACGGAATGAACATCCGAATCCACCCTGCTTTGAGCCACAATTAGAGCCAATAAAAAGCTTAATATGGTGGTCAAGGGCTCTGCAGTTATTAAGGTGATGGTGGTAGCAATGGAAAAGGCTATAGTGCTGTGCCCACTTGGCATTCCTCCTCTAAGGGGTGTTCCTTCTCCAAAAACAGCCTTCATCACTATGGTCAATATGCAAACTATAACAAGCACTACAAATATCATGTAAGGATTAGAATTTTTTATCTTTGACATAATAATAAGGCTTATGCTGTTTAATTTATCCCAAAATATTATATATCCTACCACCACAGCATTTATGGCTGTTACAAGCACAGCTCCAGCAGCAGTATTTTTAGCAATTCGCACCAATGGATGATAGTAATTTGTAGTGGCATCCATGGCATTTTCTATGGCTGTGTTTAATAGTTCAAAGGCTATCACAAGTGTGATTGAAATAAATATGGCCATGAGCTCAAATTTACTTAAATCATAAAAAAAACAGGCAATTAACACTAGCAGTGCAGCACCCATATGAATTTTCATATTTCTCTGAGTACGCACTGCATGTATTATACCTTCTATTGCATAGTTAAAGCTATCCACTAATTTTTTTATCTTCATTTATTCATCACTCCTCACACTTTGAGGGTTACTGCAAACAGGATTTTAGTTTTCTTTGCTAGTACCTATTAATATCAAAATGTGCTAATATTTCTTCTTCTCTTGCCCTCATTATTATTTTATCCTCTTCCTCCATGTGGTCATAACCTAATAGATGAAGTAAAGAGTGGAGTACTAGGTAGCATACCTCTCTTAGCAGACTGTGGCCATATTCTAGAGCTTGTTCTCCTGCCATTTCTAGAGATAGAACTATATCTCCAAGAAGCAGCCTGCCCTCATCAAAATATTCCTCAGGCAGCTTCTCTATATCAAAGCACTGTTTAAATACCTTATGAGGGGGGTAATCAATAAGTGGAAAGGACAACACATCCGTCACGCTATCAACTTTCCTATATTCGTAATTAAGCTTATGTATTTCCTCATTGTCAACTAGTACCATGCTTAATTCATAGTCTACCCTTATTTCCTCTTCCCTTAATGCATAATCTAGAAGCTGATTAAGCACATCCTTAAAGCTCTCTTTAAGCTTTAAAGGACTTGTTTCTTCGTCTATATATATCATGTTCCTTGCTCCTTTATTTTTTCTCCACCCACTTGTCTACAGGATATTCTATCCTTTCGTGGTAAATTCCAGACAATACCTTCATAAATGCCTTTTTTATATTATCGATATCCTTCAGTGTTAAATCGCAATTATCCAATTGCCCCTCATCTAACCTCTCCTTTACGAGCTTGCTTACCATTTCACGAACCTTTTCTTTGTTTGGCTCATTAATAGATCTCACTGCAGCCTCCACAGAATCTGCCAGCATGATAATGCCTGACTCCTTAGTTGAGGGTATGGGACCAGGATAACGAAAATCTTCGTCCCTTATGTCCTCTGGATGATCTGCTGAATTCTTAGCTGTGATATAAAAATACTTTACCAGAGAGTCTCCGTGATGCTCTAAAATAACATCCTGTATAACCTTTGGAAGTCTATTTTCCTTGGCAAGCTCTACTCCATCCTTTACGTGGTTTGTTATGATAAGTGTGCTTAAATTTGGAGTTATCTTGCTGTGAGGATTATCATTACCCATTTGATTTTCCTTGAAAAAATATGGACGCTTAATTTTACCCACATCGTGATAGTAAGCTGAAACTCTTGCCAATAATGGATTGCCTCCTACTTCCTCTGCAGCAACCTCAGAGAGGTTAGCCACCAAAATACTATGATGATATGTTCCAGGAGCCTCCATAAGAAGTTTCCTTAATAGTGGCTGATTTGGGTTTGAAAGCTCTAATAGCTTAATTGAGGTCACAATATCAAAGCCACTTTCAAAAACCGGCAAAAAGCCTATGGTAAGCACCGCTGAAATACAGCTCCCTATAAGTGTAAAACCAACATTTTTTAATACTTCTATTACGTTGTTATTAAGCAGCACTCCTACAGAAAAAACCAGCATTATATTTATTATAGATATGTAAAGAGCAGAATATACAATATCGTTTCTCTGCTGCATTTTCTTAAGTATCACTGCGCCTCCCACAGCATTAACAAGTGCCAGCAGTGTAATCTGTAGATTAAAGCCCACTGCACCACTTAAAAGTATGCAATTTAAAATACTAATGGTAAGAGCTACCTTTGAGTTTATAAGCAGAGAAAGCAGTAGTGGACTACAGGCTAGTGGAATTAAATAAGGCACTGCGTTCATGCTTCGTGCAAATATTAGGGCAATACAATTTAAAATATTTATGAGAACTAATTTACTTATATCCTCATATATCTCTTTATGATTTCTCTTAAGGTATACAGTCTGTAGAATAAGTACAAGTAAAATAAGCACTCCTAAGGTAATATATATATGCAGCTGAGATTTTGAAGCATTGTTTAACAAACCCAAACTTCTAAGTATTTCAATCTGATACTTATTTATGGGTTCGCCTTCCCTAACTATATACTGATCCTTCTTAATAACCTCTGGTGTTACCTTCTTTTTCACCTCACTTACAGCTTCCTCTGTAAGCTTTTCATCATAAAAGAAATTTGGCTTTATCTTGCTTGAGGCTATTTGAACCCCTATGTCCCTACCCTGAGAAGATAGCTTGGTTCCATATGAATTAAATTTTAACACTGCATTTTCCTGAGCTTTTCTTATATACTCAGGTTCATTTTTAATACTACTGTCAAAAAGCTCCTCCATTGTCATCAAGGTCACCCTTTGAAGTTCCAATATTTCATCCCTACTAAGTTTTAATAAGATAGGGTATTTTTCAGCAGGTAAAATCACGCTGTTTTCATGGCTTAATACAGCAATCTTATCCTTCTCCTCCAGCACAGAATCCTTTAACTCTATTACTTTTAGAAAAAAGGCATTGAGTTCACTTAACGTATCCCTCTTTACCTCTTTCTTCTCAGAATATTTTCTGTCCACTTGATCAATTTGAGCTTGAATTTTTTCTGCAGTCTTTAGTTCGTCTACAACCTCTCTACTGGCTTTAATATCTACCTTTGCAATCTGACCTTCTGTCAGATTATATTTTTTAGTTAGCAGGGAGGTCATCATAGTAGAATACATAATTATAAAAGTCAATAAAAAAATAAACACTCTCTTAACAGTCTTGCTGGAAAGAACCTCTTTCAATTCTGATATTTTCATGACAACTCCCCTTTAGTTATTTTATTTATTTATGCTGTGATATTGCAATGTTCTCCTCGGCAATAATAGCTACCCTAAACACAAGCTCTTGTCCATCTACTCTGCTATCTGTGATCTTATCAACCACCTTAATAGATTTATCAAGATTTAGTGTGATTAAATCATAAAGCTTCTGAAAGATTTCCTTTTTCACGACTTCTACGTCAACCTCATAGGAAGTCTCCACCACTTCATAATATCGCTCAGTTTTAATTGGTTTGCTATTATCTTCTATTTTATCATACTTCTCAAATTTATTAATACTGTTTTTTAGATAAAATTTATTTGTACCAATATAGATATAGGCTTTTTCAACATATTTCCCCGTTCGCTGTCTTTTAACCCCCACTGTAGGAATTCTCTCTTCCTTTTCATAGAAGGTATTTGCTGTTACCTCTCCCTTGGCATGTACAATGCTTTTCGTCCCTTCTCTTCCTTCCTCACCAAGAATAAGCACCTGTCCTTTTTTTACTACCTCCTGAGGCTTTACAATTGCTGTACCAGCTACAGCATATATTCTCACTATTTGCCCATCTCTCTTAGCTACAAGGTCACAGGGCTCTGTATCATTAACAAGCTGTGGAGGGGATTGCCTTTCTAAAACAGATACCTTTAGCTTTGCACCCTCAGTCCTTATCCTTATCCATAATATGTCCTTATTCCCTTTAATCATCTTTTGCTCTAAAGTATACACATTTATCTTGCTTTTATGAATTCCAGGTGTAACCCCAAAGCTCATCAGCTGCCTTCTTATCTCATAAGGAGTTAGGGTTCCATCCGTAATTATATCTATACTCCATATAAAGGTGGACAGTAAATATAACAGGCCCAAAAAAAATATGAATCCTAAGGCTAGTGTTGCTCTTCTACGAATCTTTACCCAGTAATAGCCCCATCCCTTTCTACTGAGTACTCTTATTTTACTACTGCTTTTCTCTGCACATTGCTCTATTATTTCATAATCCTTTAAACTTACCTCTAGGGTAAAGGTAGTAATGCTTTCTCGTCTAAGAAACTTTACCTCTACTTCATTTTTCCAAAGAAGATTGATGAACTTTTCAGGTATGGGGGATTGTATTTCCAGTATTATAGCTCCTTTCCTATACCTTGATACTCTATTCATAACCCTCATAAGCTATACCGCGAAATACACCCTTTAATATAAGTGTACTTCCCCCCATAAATAAAATTTCAAACTCTTTCCCGCATACCCTTATTATTCCAACTCGTGAATTGATTTTAACCTCACTATCCTCAAATAACACAACACCCTTATGATTTTCTATACATATTTCATTGTCCCCTGTAATGGTTATCTTAGGCAGGTTCATAACAACGTCTTTGGGCAATTCAAACTTCTCTACCAGTACCTGCCTAGTTTTCTCGAATTTATCCTCCACCATCCACACCTCTTTGAATAATACTTTCATACTAAATTTATGAAATACGTAGAAAATAAATACCTATTTATTATTTGGCCTCAAAAAACTAAAAGGCCGATGAGAAAGCTCACCAGCCTATAGTATCATTTAAAATTATTAGCTTAAGTATTGTTTAACAAGGACACTTACAGCCTTACCATCAGCTCTACCCTTAGTTCGTGCTGATACAAGAGCCATAACCTTGCCCATATCTTTCATGCTATTCGCACCTACTTCGTCTGCTGCTTGGCGAATATATTCCATGATTTCATCTTCATTTAACTGCTGAGGAAGGAATTCCAACAAAATCTCAATTTCATCCTTAGATTTATCTACAAGATCCTGTCGATTTCCCTTTTCAAATTCCAGCATAGCTTCTCGCCTCTGTTTAACCTCACGAGCCAGAATTTCGATAACCATGGGGTCATCCACCTGTACTCCGTCGGTTTTTTCTACATGCAACACAGCAGCTTTGGCCATACTTATGGTATCTGCTCTGAATTTATTTCTGCTTTTTAAAGCTTTTTTCCACTCTTCTTGCAGCCTTTCCTTAAGAGACATTGTTAGTACCTTCTTTCAAAGATATTCTACTTAAACTTTCTCTTTCTAGCAGCTTCAGATTTCTTCTTTCTCTTTACGCTTGGCTTCTCGTAGTGCTCTCTTTTTCTTACTTCGGAAAGCACACCAGCTCTAGCACATTTTCTCTTAAATCTTCTTAATGCACTCTCTAGTGTTTCGTTTTCTCCAACTCTAATTTCTGACATGATATCCCTCCCTCCGCTAGCGCAATTTAACTTGACTAAATTAAACGCAGGTACTGTAGGTTAAATAGCACATTTTTTATTATACAATAGAATTTTGTTAACTGTCAACAATTTCATTCATGACCATATAATCTTAACCTGGTGGCCAAGTCATACTTCGCCCACCTAATAGATGAAAATGCAAATGAGGAACTGTCTGTCCTCCATCCTCTCCACAGTTGTTAACTATTCTAAAGCCCCTAGAATCTATATTCTCATCCTTTGCTATTATATTAATAACCTTGAAAATATGTGCTAATAACCCACTATCTATGTCTTCCATCTGCAATATACTTTGAACATGCTGCTTAGGTATAACTATAACATGTATAGGAGCTGCAGGTGCTATGTCTCTAAAGGCCAAAACCCTGTCATCTTCATATACCTTGCTGCAGGGTATTTCTCCGCTTATTATCTTACAAAATATACAATTTTCCATGTTTTCACCACCTTTAACGAAAGGGATACTAAAATTACATACTACTTCATATTATTCAACTCTCCCAATAAAAAATCCTCTTTTAAATCTGTTAATTTAGTGCAAACAATTTTTTCTTGAAGATTTTTTGTACTGAAGGTAACAACGGGAAGATAGTTTGTTGTGTATCCTATATAACTGTCAGCCTCTTTATGCCTTTCTTCATAAAGAACCTCAAAACTCCTACCCAGAAATTTTGACATAAATTCTTCTTCATTTACAGCATTTAAGGCTATTAGTCTTTTACTTCTCTCTTCTTTAACCTTAGGGTCTACTGCACCCTTAAGCTTTTCTGCAGCAGTACCCGCACGAGGACTGTACTTAAATATATGCATCTTGCATAGCTTCATATCACTTAAAAATCTAAAGGTTTCTTCAAATTCCTCCACAGTCTCTCCTGGAAAGCCAACTATGACGTCTGTGGTTATGGATACATCAGGTATATTAGCTCTAAGCTCCTCCACTACATTTTTGTATTGTTCTCTAGTATAGTGCCTATTCATTCTGCTTAAAGTTGCATCGCATCCGCTTTGAAGTGAGAGGTGAAAATGGGGACAGAGCTTTTTCAATGAAGTAATCCTCTCTATTACACCTTCAGTAAAGAAGGTGGGGTCAATAGAGCCTATTCTTACCCGCTCAATACCTTCAATCTTTTCAATCTCCTCTAGCACATCTACTAATGTCACCTTACCTTCTAAATCCACTCCATAGGAAGCAATGTGTATGCCAGCTAGGATAATCTCTTTAAATCCATTTCTAGACAGCATTTTCACTTCCTGAACTATGGTTTCTAAAGGTTTGCTGCATACCGCCCCTCTAGCATAGGGTATAAGACAGTAGGAACAAAAGCGATTACAGCCATCTTGTATCTTTAAAAAGGCTCTTGTCTTGTTTTGGTATTCTTCTATGCGTAAGTCTTCAAATTTATTATTCTTAAGCACTTCTCCAACTTCTATAATCTGTTTTCCCTCTGACATTGCCCTGTTTACCCAGTAGACAATATCTCCCTTATTCCTGGTACCTAATACTACATCAACACCCTCAATAGAGGATACCTCTTTTGGTGCAATTTGTGAATAACATCCCACCACAACAATTATAGCTTCAGGATTTTCTCTTTTTGCTCTATTTATCATCTGTCTTGATTTTTTGTCTCCCATACTTGTTACAGTACAGGTATTTATTACATAAACCTCGGCCTTAGAATCAAAAGGTACTATCTCATAGCCTTCAGCAATAAACTTTTCTGCCATGGCTTCTGATTCATACTGATTTACTCTACAGCCTAAGGTGGTAAATGCTGCTCTCATATATTATCTTCCTCCCATGTCTCCAAGTTCATACTGCAGCAAAGAAGCACACACAAAGCCAGCAGTCTCTGTTCTTAGTATGCGGGGTCCTAAAGTGACAACGTGAGCTCCTAGCCCCTTAAAATCCTCAATTTCGCACTCTTCAAAGCCACCTTCAGGTCCTATGACCACTGCAGCATTTTTTACTGTATGAGCTAAATTATTACACAACTTCTTTATTCCAGCTCCAGTTTCATTTTCGTAGGGAACTACTATTAAGTCCATAGATTTAAGCCTTGCTATAAGCTCCTCATACTCAATAGGTGGTGCAATATCCGGTATTATAGTTCTCTTGCTTTGCTTACAGGCTTCTAGTGCTATTCTTTCATAGCGTCCAAGCTTTTTAAACTCAGAAAGCTCTGTTTTAACCACCACTCTTTTAGTTATAACTGGAACTATGGACACTACACCTAGCTCTGCTGCCTTTTGAACAATTAAGTCCATCTTTGCAGCCTTAGGCATACCTTGAAAAAGATGTATATTAATTGGAGATTCATTGTTTATGTCAAGCTTTTCTAAAATTTCAACCCATACCTCTTGTTTTGAAGCCTCACAGATTACGCCTATAAACTCTTCTCCCCTACAGTTGTTTATAAGCACCTTATCACCTACCTGAAGCCTTAAAACCTTAATGATATGCTTTACGTCCTCTTGATTAAGCCTTGCTTTTCCTTCCAAAATGTTATCTGCTGCTACAAAAAACTTATGCATGATACTACTCCTCTTTAAACAACTTATAATTCTATTTTCTCCCTATCACACATACCCACTCGCCCTCAGTTTTAACCTGGTCTATATAAAAGCCTGCAGTCTTAAGAGCTGTTTCAACCTCTTCTCTTTTGGCATGTATTATTCCTGAACATATAAAGTAACCCTTATTTTTAACTAAATCTATAACACTTGAAGCCATGCCTATGATTACATCTGCAATTATATTTGCAACTACTATATCAGCTTCACCTTCTACCACTTCAGTTAAATTACCGTATAGTATTTTAACATTATCTACCTTGTTATAGGACACATTGCTTCGTGCAGAATCTACCGCTACAGGATCTAAGTCCACTCCAAAAACTTCAGCTGCACCAAGCTTAGCAGCTGTAAGAGCCAGTATTCCTGAACCTGTACCTATGTCAAATATCCTCATTCCAGGCTTTACTCTCTCCTCCAGTGAACTTATACACATTCTGGTGGTTTCATGTGTGCCTGTTCCAAAGGCCATGCCAGGATCCATTTCAATTATTAAATCCTCTGCTAAAGGCTCATACTCTTCCCAAATTGGCTTAATAACTATATGCTTTCCAATACGAGTGGGTTTATAGTACTGCTTCCAGTTGTTTTCCCAATCCTCTTCATTGACAGTCCTATAGGTGACTAAGCCCTCACCCTTGTCTATTCCATATTCTGGGAGCTTTTCTATACCTTCCTTTATGTATTTAATATACTCCAAAAAATGCTCATCATCCTTATAATAGCCCTTTATTACGGCACCCTCTTTTATCTTTAGCAATTCCTCATCAAAGTAATCCCAATCTCCAGGGTGCTTTCTCTTAAATTCCACATCTGCAGAATCCTCAATAGAGATTCCCTTTACTGGAGTATTGTACATTAAGCCGCTAACAGCCTCCACTGCCTCACTGCTGGTTATTATATTAACTTCAATCCATTCCTTATCCATTATTGTACCTCCTGAACCTTACTAATAGTTATTATACCAATCCTTTTATAACTTAACCACTCCTTGAACTTAGCAAATAAAAATAATGACGCTATAAAAGCCCTAACACCATTGGTTAAGGCTTTTAAATGCTATTTTCCACCAAATATCTTATCCATTATGGATGATTTCTTATCCTCGTAGTGTTCTCCACTTGCCTCCATAAATAGCTTTAGAGCTTCCTTTTGTTTATCATTTAAGCTCTTTGGAACATCAACTATGACATTTACATATTGATCTCCTCTTCCAGTGCTGTTTACCTTTGGCACACCCTTGTTTTTTAAGCGAAAAACAGTTCCAGGTTGGGTACCTGCTGGCACGTTATACTTTACCTCCCCATCTACTGTAAGAACCTTAAGCTCTGTACCTAGTGCAGCTTGAGCAAAGCTAATATGAGCATCTACATAAATGTCGAAGCCTCTTCTCTTAAAGCTGCTGTGAGGTGAAACTCTTATGTTAATATAAAGATCCCCTGCTGGTCCTCCATTAGTACCATGCTCTCCATAGCCTCGTATAGGAATAACATTTCCAGTATCCACCCCTGCTGGAACATCCACTGTGATCTTTCTTTGTTTTCTCTCTTTTCCTGTTCCCTTACATGTTGGACATGGTTCAGATATTATTTTGCCCTTGCCTCCACATTTATCGCAGGTATTCATACTTACAAAGCTTCCAAGAGGCGTATTCCTCTGGGTCTTTACCTGCCCTGTTCCTCCACATTTGTCACAGGTCTTTGGTGAAGTGCCTGGCTTTGCACCATTACCACCACAGGTCTCACAGTTTTCATATCTATTTATAGATATTTCTTTTTTCGTTCCAAATACTGCTTCTTCAAAGGTAAGATTTATTGTATACTCTAAATCTGCGCCCTTAGTTGGAGCATTTTTTCTCCTGCTGCCGCTAAAGCCACCACCAAAGAAGGTCTCAAATATATCATCTATACCACCGCCAAAACCACCAAAGCCGCCAAAGCCCTCAAAGCCTGAGCCAAAGCCTGAGCCATTAAAATCGGTAGTTCCAAATTGATCGTACTGAGCTTTCTTCTCAGGATCTGAAAGCACCTGATAAGCCTCATTTATTTCCTTAAATTTTTCTTCTGCTTCCTTATCTCCTGGATTTTTATCCGGATGGTACTTAAGAGCTAGCTTTCTAAAGGCCTTTTTTATATCCTCATCACTAGCACCTTTTTCTAAGCCCAATATTTCATAATAATCCGTTTTGGCCATCCTATTTCACCACCTACATCCTCACTGTGTATTCCTACTCAAATTAAGGGAAGGGTATATACCCATCCCTTATATATTATATAGTATTTTGTTTATTTGTCATCCTCTACTTTAAAATCAGCATCTACTACGTTGTCATCCTTTGGAGCTTCTTCGCCTGGGGCTGCTTGACCCTGTGCATCTGCAGCAGCTTGATAAATCTTTGAGGATACCCCATAAAATACTTCTGTAAGCTCCTCTGTAGCTTTTTTAATGGCCTCTAAATCCTGTCCGTCCTTTACGGCGTTAACAGCCTTTAGCTTCTCCTCAATCTTAGCCTTATCCTCTGCAGAAACCTTGTCACCAAGCTCTTTTAAGGTTTTTTCTGTCTGATATACTACTTGATCTGCATTGTTTTTTATTTCAATGGAGTCCTTCTTCTTTTTGTCCTCTTCTGCAAATCTCTCAGCTTCCTTAACTGCCTTGTCAATTTCATCATCTGATAAATTTGTAGATGCAGTAATGGTAATATTAGCTTCCTTACCTGTTCCCTTATCTTTTGCAGATACATTTACTATACCATTGGCGTCTAAGTCAAAGGTAACCTCAATTTGTGGTATTCCTCTTGGAGCAGGTGCTATACCTGAAAGGGTGAATCTTCCAAGAGTCTTGTTATCTGCAGCCATCTGTCTCTCACCTTGAACTACATGAATTTCAACGGAAGTCTGTCCGTCTGCTGCTGTAGAGAATATCTGGCTCTTTCTTGTAGGAATAGTTGTATTTCTATTGATTAAAGGAGTAGCAACCCCGCCAAGAGTTTCAATTCCTAAGGTCAATGGAGTTACATCTAGTAATAAAATATCCTTTACGTCTCCTGTAAGTACTCCTGCCTGTATAGCTGCTCCAACAGCTACGCATTCATCAGGATTTACTCCTTTAGAAGGCTCCTTACCTGTAAAGTTCTTAACAGCCTCTTGTACAGCAGGTGTTCTTGTTGATCCTCCTACTAAAATAACCTTGTCTATATCATTTAAGGAAAGTCCTGCATCTGATAATGCCTTTCTCATTGGCTCAATAGTAGCATCAACTAAGTCATGTGTAAGCTCATTGAACTTAGCACGAGTAAGATTCATATCAATGTGCTTTGGACCTGTTGCATCTGCAGTTATAAATGGAAGATTTATATTGGTCTGCATAGAAGAAGAAAGTTCAATCTTAGCTTTCTCAGCTGCTTCCTTAAGTCTTTGCATTGCCATCTTATCTCTTCTTAAATCTATACCATTTTCATTTTTAAAGGTATCTGCAATATAGTCTATTACCTTTTGATCGAAATCATCTCCACCAAGCTTTGTATTACCATTGGTTGATTTAACTTCAAACACTCCATCTCCAAGCTCTAGTATGGAAACGTCAAAGGTACCGCCACCAAGGTCATAAACAAGTATCTTATGGTTCTTATCTAACTTATCCATTCCATAAGCTAGGGATGCAGCTGTAGGTTCATTTATTATTCTTAGTACCTCGAGCCCTGCAATCTTTCCAGCATCCTTTGTAGCCTGTCTTTGACTATCATTAAAATATGCTGGAACAGTTATTACTGCTTGAGTAACCTTTTCACCCAAATATGCTTCTGCATCAGCCTTAATCTTTTGAAGAACCATAGCTGATATTTCCTGTGGAGTATAATCCTTCCCATCAATATTTACCTTATGATTAGTACCCATATGTCTCTTTATAGAAATTATAGTTTTATCAGGATTTGTAATTGCCTGTCTTTTAGCTACCTGACCTACAAGTCTTTCTCCATTTGCTTGAAAAGATACTACTGAAGGAGTTGTTCTAGCCCCTTCTGAATTTGTTATAACTACAGGATCTCCTCCTTCCATAACTGCTACGCAAGAATTCGTTGTTCCTAAATCGATTCCTATTACCTTTCCCATTATATTTACCTCCTTAAATATGAGTTAATTAGCAACTTTAACCATGCTAAACCTAATTACTCTGTTATCCTTTTTAAAACCTTTTTGGAATACTTCTACTACTTCATTACTGCCAAAGCACTTATCTTGAACATGCATTACAGCATTGTGATAGTTTGGATCAAAACCGTCTTTAGTTTCAATTTCCTCTATGCCAAGCTTACTTAAGGCATCATAAAACTGTCTTACGGTCATTTCTACACCCTTCTTTATGTCCTCTGAAGAGCCTTCCACTTGAGCTGCTCTTTCAAGATTATCTAGCACAGGTAAAAGATTTTTAAGTACATCCTCACAAGCATCGGAGTATATACCTTCCTTTTCCTTCTGAGTTCTCTTTCTATAATTGTCATACTCTGCAGAAGTTCTCAGTAATCTGTCTTTTAGAGCTTCAATTTCGTTTGTAAGCTTTTGATTTTCATCTTTAACATTTTTGAGTTCTCTTTTTATATTTAGAATATTAGAGCTAACCTCTTCTTCTATTTCTTCAAACTCCTCATCCTCTAAAATTTCTGCTTTTTCTTCTTGAACATCCTCATCCTTTTGAAAATCCTTGATAACTTCATTTTCCTCAGCAGTTAAATCTTCTTGAGGGAAGTCTTTCTCAATTTTCTCCATGCTTCTATCTACCTCCAAACTCTAGTCCTTTTGTTTATATATATTTATTTATCCTCAAGGTAACCCTGAGTTAATTGATTATCTAATTCCTTTACTACCTTAGACAATAGTGATATGACCTTAGAGTATGGCATACGAGTAGGACCAATTACTCCAATGGAGCCAAGAGGTCGACCTCCTAGGCTGTATACAGCAGAAATAATGCTGCACTCTCTAGCCCCAGGAATAAAGTTTTCCTCTCCTATAGTTATGCTAAAGCTATCCTTTTCAGTTAAAAGCTCGTTTACTCTGTCCTTGTCATATAGGAGATTTAAAAACCCTCTAGCCTTATCTATGTCATTATATTCAGGATAATCAAACATGTGGGTAGTTCCTTCAAGATAAATTTCTGAACTGTCGGCACTGGCTAAACTTTCATAAAGCGCAGGTATTATGGCATCAAATATTTCGTTATAGCCCTCAAGATCACTTCTAAGTGTGTTTATTACAGCTAAATTAATCTCTTCAATAGTAAGTTCTCTAAGCCTAGCATTTAGCAAATTACTGAGCTTTTGCAGGGTATTGTTGTTTACTGGCTTTTCCAGCCTAGTAATGGTGTTTTTAATAATTCCTGTGTCAGTAATTATAATAATGAGGACATTTGTTAAATCCACATTTATTAATTGAATAGCTTTAATATAGCTTTTTTTGGAAGAAGGAGTCTTAACTAAGCAGGTTAGCTGAGTAAGCTCAGATAACAGTTGAGTAACACTTCTCACCATTTTATTCATTTCATATAAAGCCATATTTAGTATGTGTTCTTTTATGACCATTTCTTCTTCTCTAGTAAGACTTTGTATGGTCATAAGCTTATCTACATACAGTCTATAGCCTTTATCTGATGGCTTTCTTCCTGATGAACTGTGCAGTTGTTCCAGATATCCCATCTCTTCAAGATCCGCCATTTCATTTCTGATAGTAGCAGAGCTTATTCCCAAGTCGTACTTTTTAGCTATGGTCCTGGATCCAACAGGCTCAGCAGTATTTATATAATCATTTATTATAGCCTGAAGTATTTTGATTTTTCTACTATCCATTTCCATATAATCACCTCTTTATTAGCACTCAACGTTAATGAGTGCTAATTGCTATGATTAAAAAATAACATTATAGTTCTCTTTTGTCAAACACTTATAAAATAGATTAAACTTCTATTTATAGACCTTAGGCCGGTTTATATGAAAGTAGTACTATAATGCTTCATTTTACTTATATATTCGCCAGTTTAAACTTTTAGTTACAATAGAAAATCACTTAGGACCAAATTGGATATACTTATCCCTTCATTGGTGAAGAATATCCTGCCCTCCTCACGCTTAAGCAGGCCTTCACCTACATACTTATTAATAATTTTTCCATAGATAGAATTAATATTCACACAAAATCTTCTTTGGAAATCTTCTTCTTCTATACCCTTAGTTTTTCTAAGCCCTAAGAACATAAACTCCTCCATACTGTCCTTTTGTGTATTAACATGGCTTTCTGTAATAGCTTGTCCTTTGCTATTAATAAACTCAATATACTTACTTACATCCACAGTATTTGAGCTTCGAATACCCTTATAAAAGGAGTGAGCAGCTGCACCACAGCCAATATACTCCTCAGTATTCCAATACACTAAATTATGCCTGCATTCTCTTTTAGGCTTGGCAAAATTAGATATCTCATACTGGTGGTATCCTCTCTTTGAAAGATATGCTATGCCATCATAATACATGGACCTTTCCTCTTCCTCCTGAGGTAGTATAAGCTTACCTTCATTAAATGCAGTATAAAAAGGAGTTCCCTCCTCTACAATAAGACTATAGCAGGATAGGTGCTCTACTCCAAGGCTTGTAAGCGCACAGAGGGTTTCCATATAATGAGTTAATTTTTGACCTGGTAAGCCAAACATTACATCCACATTGATGTTATCAAATTGAAATTCTCTACATAATTCATAGGTCTTTAAAAAGTCTTCTCTTCTATGAACACGCCCAAGTATTTTTAATAGCTTATCCTGCCAGGCTTGGAGTCCTATGCTCAGCCTATTTACTCCAATATGCTTCAGCACAGTAAGTAATTCCCCAGTTATGCTGTTTGGGTTACATTCTACAGTAAACTCTAATTCACTTCCCAGACTAAGTCCCTCAATAGTCTGCCCCAAGGCTTTCCAGTTTTCTATAGACAAATAGGTGGGAGTACCCCCACCTATAAAAATAGTCTTAAACTGTTCATCCTTGTATTTTTGTATTTCACTTTTGAGGGCATTAGTATAATCCTTCATATAGCTCTCACAGCCACTATAGGAGGGAAAATCACAATACTTGCACTTGCTTTTACAAAATGGTATATGAATATAAAGTGCCATACCCTTCATTATTTCACTCTCCTAATCTACCTTTAGTACAGACATAAATGCCTCTTGAGGCACTTCCACTGAACCAACCTGTCTCATTCTCTTCTTGCCTTCCTTTTGCTTTTCAAGCAGCTTCTTCTTTCTTGTTATGTCTCCGCCATAGCACTTTGCAAGAACGTCCTTTCTCAAAGCCTTAACTGTTTCTCGTGCAATGATCTTTGCACCTATAGCAGCTTGAATTGGTATCTCAAACTGCTGTCTTGGAATAATTTCCTTAAGCTTTTCAGTCATATTTCTTCCTTTATTATACGCTCTGTCCTCAGGGACTATCATGGACAGTGCATCCACCATGTCACCATTTAGAAGAATATCAAGCTTAACAAGCTTAGTCCTCATATATCCCTTTAGGTCATAGTCTAAGGATGCATATCCTCTAGTTCTTGATTTTAGCGCATCAAAGAAATCATAAATTATCTCATTTAATGGAAGATCATAATTTAGTACCGCTCTTGTGGCCTCAAGATACTGCATATCCTTATATACTCCACGGCGATTTTGGCACAGCTCCATAACAGGCCCTACATATTCTGTAGGTGTAATAATAGCTGCCTTTACTACAGGCTCCTCCATATAATCTATCTCATTAGGCTCCGGAAGATTGGTTGGATTTGTAAGCTCCATAAGAGTTCCATCAGTCTTCATTACCTTATAGATAACTGAGGGTGCGGTAGTTATAATATCTAAATTAAACTCTCTTTCAATTCTCTCCTGAATAACCTCCATATGCAATAACCCCAAAAATCCACACCTAAAACCAAAGCCTAGGGCTATAGAGGTCTCAGGTTCAAAGGACATGGCTGCATCATTGATTTGGAGCTTTTCTAAGGCTTCTTTTAACTCATTATATTTTGCTCCATCTACAGGATATATACCGGAGAAAACCATAGGTATAGCTGGTCTATAACCAGGTAATGCAGAAGACGCAGGTCTTAATGCTTCTGTTATGGTATCTCCTACCCTTGCATCCCTTACATTTTTTATGGAAGCTGTTATATATCCAACATCCCCCGCCTTTAATTCACCTATAGGTACAAGCTGAGGAGAAAAAACTCCTACCTCTGTAACCTCATATATCTTTTCTGTAGCCATAAGCTTTATACTGGTTCCTTCCTTAACGGAACCCTCCTTTACCCTTACATGACAAATAACACCCTTATAGCTGTCATAAAAAGAGTCGAAAATCAAAGCCTTTAATGGAGCATCCTCATCACCCTCTGGGGCAGGAACTTTTTCCACTATGGCTTCTAAAACCTTATCGATATTTAACCCTGACTTAGCTGAAACCTGAGGCGCATCATGGGCTTCTATTCCAATTATATCCTCAATTTCCTTTATAGCCTCTTCTGGTCTTGCACTTGCCAAATCAATTTTATTGATTACTGGGACTATCTCCAGGTTATGGTCTAGAGCCAGATAGCAGTTTGCTAAAGTCTGAGCCTGTATACCTTGAGTAGCATCTACCACCAGTAGTGCTCCTTCACAAGCTGCAAGGCTTCTTGAAACCTCATAATTAAAATCCACATGACCTGGAGTATCTATTAAATTTAAAATATATTCTTCTCCATTAGGCCTTGTATATATCAATCTGGCAGCCTGTGCCTTTATGGTAATTCCTCTTTCTCTCTCCAGCTCCATATTATCAAGTACTTGTTCATCCATTTCTCTTTGGGTCAAAGTACCAGTTCTTTCTAAAAGCCTGTCTGCTAAAGTAGACTTGCCATGGTCTATATGGGCAACTATAGAGAAGTTTCTTATATGTTTTAATCTGTTGCTTTGCATAAACTTACCCCCGTATATACTAAATCACAGTAAATTATACCACAAGGCACTCCTAGGCTGTCAATAACACGTGGCACTCTTATTGGTTGGTATTTTTTAAGTATTCAGCTATGACAGTAGCAATACACTGTGCAGTATTTTGGCTTTCTGAAGGCGTATTTATCTGAGAACCTATTTCTATCAATATGGCATTATTACTTAAATCCTGATGGAAAAATTTTGTGCCAATATTATAGTAATATAGTCCCTTTCCATCCTTTGTGTTTCTCAAAAGCCCTGGATATCTTCTTTCGGAAATATCGATCAGCTGCTTTGTGAGCTGGTAATTTTTATTAAAGTGTGGATTCCCCTTACATAATACAAACATATATTTTGCTGCAGGGCTATTATTTATATTCATGGTTATTTCTTTTCTATTATAGGTAGCATCTCTATGTAAGTCTATGATTATTTTAAAGTCCCCATATTCTTTCAAGTACTTAGCCAAGGTCTGTCTTGAACGAGTGTATGAATTAGTATTGGCATCTAAATTATGAAAAGTAGTATCATGTATAACAGAAATACCATAGTTCTCCTTAAGCATCTTAGCAAGTACATTGCCTGCACCCACAACGGACATATCTGCTTGACTGCTGTCAGCAGTTTTAGCAGTTTCTGAACCCGCATAGGCCTCAGTAGTATGAGTATGGTATATAAGCACCTCTGGTTTTGCTGAAGGCTTTAATTTTTTTAGACTTGCATCTAAAATAGCGGCATTTATATCTGTTTTTTCCACCTCATTCTCATTGGTTATACCAGATTGAATACTGTCACTATTTAGCTTAAAGGGATCAAAGGCAATGTTATCTGGTATTACACTTACCTCCATTACAGTGCTCCTGTTTAATATGGAGGCCTCCCTTTCCACTATGGAAAAAGGTTCATAATAATTTAGTCCTAAGGTATTTAGCACCATATCCTTTATAGAGCTCCTGCCTTCTGCCAGATCATTTTCATCAAAAGTCACATTCTTAACTATAGGCAAGGTAAAATTAATTAGCTTAATATAGGTTAAATTAAGCCCTATGCTAGAACTAAGTGCACTGACTCTACTTCCAGCAAATAAGCAGACTGTAAGTAAAATTGGTACAAATCTCATAAATATATTTCTATAATCTTTTTTCATAGTATACCCCTCCACAAATACACTAAAAAATCACCTTAGTTGCTTTCGCTAGGGAAACCTCTGGGCTTTGGCCCTGGGCTCCGCCCGTTAAAGGTCATAAGACCTTTAACCCCTTCGAGGACACTTACGCGTCTTAGCGCCCTCCTTAAAACAAGCAGGGACATTCTTTCCCTGCACCCCTGCTTGTATTTTCAACCCAGCTTTTTCTATATAGTATATTTGGAAGGAGTTATTCTTAGAACTAGTTAAGGTATTTGTTGATATCCTCTAAGCCTAGTGCAGGTTGAAGAGCTATATTTATTCCATTGGCAATTATCCTTGAAAGAGAGTCAATAATCATATCCACTTCCTTTGGTGTTACCATAAGCTCACCCACATAAGGGTTTAACAGCTCCCGAATTAGATTATATTTTTCATTCTTATCTATTGTCCTTAGCATGTTGTAGAAGTTACCACCGCTTTGAGATTGTTTAATCATTTCATCAATTACCAGATCGATGGCATCACTGGCCATTGTAGCTGCATCAACCACAGTAGGCACTCCTATGGCAACAACTGGTATTCCTAGGGTAGTCCGACTAAGCTCCATCCTCTTATTCCCTACTCCTGAGCCAGGAGAAATACCAGTATTACCAATTTGAATAGTACGGTTTACTCTTTCAAGCCTTCTAGATGCTAAGGCATCAATACATATCACTAGGTTTGGCTTTATTTTTTCAACCACCCCCCGTATTATCTCTCCTGTTTCTATACCAGTAATGCCAAGTACTCCTGGGGCAAGGGCACATACTGCTCTTATGCTTTCATCAATACTCTCCGGCACCAGCTCCTTTAGGTGTCTTGTTACCATAAGCTTCGATACAACCTTAGGACCTAGAGCATCCGGTGTGACATTCCAGTTTCCTAGCCCCACCACTAGGGCAGACATGTTTTCCTTTAGCTCCATTAGTGGTGTGAGGGCCTCTGCTAGGACCTTACTCACATCATCCATGGTGTCTCCATCATAATGAGCAAATTCTGGTAAGTCTAGAGTAATGTATGTGCCTATGGGCTTACCCATGGCTTTTTCTCCATTAGAATCTACTATGTCAACCTTTGTAACCTTCACATCCTCCTTTGTGTAATCCTGTACCTCTACTCCCTCAATGCTGCTCTTGTTTTCCTTTTCATAGATTTCCTTTGCTTCTATGGCTAAATCTGTTCTTATGCTAAACATATTATTCCTCCTTTGCCTTTTTACTGCTCTTTATAGGTAATTAAAATTGCTTATAGACAATACTTCTAATATATAATATTATTAACATTATATATTCCTCTTATCCCGTTGGGATTACTGTTAAGTTTTTGTATTTTAATCTTGAAGTAATATGGAATTAATGCTATAATGTTTCTTGTTGAATTAAGGAACTCGTACGCATATTCCCCAAAGCTACAGAGGCCTATAAAAATACAAGGGGGTGAAAAATATGGCAAATATTAAATCCGCTCAAAAAAGAATAAGAGTGACAAAAGCTAAGACTTTAAGAAACAAGATGGTAAAGTCTTCTCTTAAGACTACAATAAAGAAGTTTGAAGTTGCAGTATTAGGTGGAAACGTTGAAGAGGCTAAGGTAGCTTTCACATCAGCTTCTAAAGCATTAGATATGGCTGCTTCCAAGGGTATAATCCATAAGAACATGGCTTCAAGAAAGAAGTCCAGACTAGCAGCTAAGTTGAATACATTATCCGCTTAAAATAAATAAACCGGTGATTACCACCGGTTATTTATTTTTTTGACTAACTTGTTATACAGCTTACAATGAGGAGCTCTAGTTGGGTTGCTCCATGAATGGAGGAGCTCTTTAAGGCTTCCTCACTGTTTAAACACTCATCAATACAGCCTCCAAGGGATTTCTCGCTAAATTTCCTGCTCTGCTCTATCATTTTCCCACAGACAAAGGGATGCAGCCCTAGCTCTTTAGCTATGACCTCCTTGCTCTTTCCTCTTGATACCGATTTTTTAATTTGTATAAGTAGGTTGAATTGCCTCTCAATCATTCTAAGTATAGAAGGTATTTTATTGCCCTTATATAGAAGTTCATTAACAATATCTAAGGATTTAGACAGACTTTTCTCCGCCAGCGCATCTACAAAATCAAAAATATCTCTATCTGTTTCTGGGGGCAGAAGAGCATTGATATCCTCTTTTTTAATTGGACGGCCCATAGTATAGCTGCATAGCTTTTCAACCTCCAGTGAAAGCATGGGCAATTTGTCCTCCATCTCCTGACAAAAATACTTCAGCTCCACAGCACCTATTTGCCCACCATATTCTTCAAAGAGCTGCCTTGCCCTTTTTTCTAGTACATCTCCTCTTACCTTAATGCTTCCTACCACATCAACCATTTTACCAAGCTTTGTGATACGGCTACTAAGCTTTTCTCTTTTACTAGAGATGATATAGTACATTACTAGTATGCAGTGAGGTGGCAGCTTATCTATATAAGAGATCAGGGCTTTATATACTCTATCCCTTTGCGTTCCTGTTTTAGGGGAAGCTTTTACCTCCTCCTCATCTTCACTTTCATTTGTCTTTTTCTCTTTACCATCTCTTAAAAATTCAGCTCTATAAACCACCACTACCTTTTTTTCATCCATAAAGGGGAGTGTCTCACAAGCATTTATGAGCTCCTCCTCCTC
Organism: Clostridium sp. UBA701; assembly: GCA_002298125.1. GTDB lineage: Bacteria > Bacillota > Clostridia > Clostridiales > Clostridiaceae > UBA701. The sequence goes on from DBMJ01000011.1 coordinate 397,217, forward strand.
AACATTTAGCCCATCAAATCTAGTATAGTTAAAATCCATAAACTGAGGATTTAGAACCTTCTTGCACAAAATACTTATATCCTTTTTAATCTGTTCTTCTTCTAAACCGTACATAATATAGCAATTACTTACTTTGCCCTTTTTCATATTCTCTTCAAATTCTATAAAATCCATCATAAAAACTCACCCTATTTCATAGACTTACTGCTTGTGACCCCTAGAGGTCCTATGACATAAATCCTCTTTGTAAAATTTTTTTCATTATCATAGCTTAAAAATATTATATCACAGTTTTCATCACAAGATGAGGTATTAAGTACTTCAGAGGTTTTAAATATAAATCTTCCTCCTCTATAGTAAATAGTTATAGAAAGCTTATTCATATCCTTACTTCCACTTGGTATATACACTCCCCACCTTGCATTCCCATTAAGGCACCCTGCATCCTCAGGTAAAAGCAGAGTCTTTGATATTCTTTTCTTTTTTGCATACTCTATATACTGATTCTTATCCCCTGTATCAGCACAAATTAAGATTCTTTCTACTCCCTTTTCTAAAATTAAGTAATTTCTAAAGCCATCCCTAACTCCATACACAATGGGAGGTTTTATTATTACCCAAAGCACTATGGCAGCGGCTACTACTATAGGCATTCTTAACACAAGCTTCTTACCCTTATAGTAAAAATATAAGGAGCTAAGTACAATACACAGCATAATTACTTCCCCAATATTAAAGTATAGTATTTTTGGGGAAGCCCTAAGAATTAATTGTTCAATACCATTAAGGCTCCTCATAATAAATTTTAATGCAGAGATTAACACATAATTTATTGGAGAAAAGCCCTTAAGAATAAGCAATAAATTCCCCAGCACCACAATGATGGAATATACGGGCAGCAGCAATAGATTACTTACTAAAAAACCTGGGCTAAAGCTTCCATAATTCATAGCTGCAAAGGGTAAGGAAAAGCATTGAGCACTTATACAAAGACTTAGGGATTCGTTTATTTTTCCAGGCAATAGGTATAGCCTGTTACATATTTTTTTATAGTAAATAAGTATACCTAAAGTGGATAAATAGGAGAGAATAAAGCCTGCATCTACAACATAATAAGGCTTAATAAGAAGAATGATAAGGGCTGAAAAGCTCAAGGCACTGAGTCCATCATATTTTTTGTAAAATTTTGAAGCTAGCTTTAAAATGAGAATCATAATAAAAGCCCTTAAAGTAGGACCTTTTGCTCCAGTAAACAGCGTATATCCTAAGGATAGTAACAAGGCTGGAAATATTCCACATACTCTTTCTAAAAGCTTATAAATAATTGCCAGATGAAATCCTGATACACTTACTGCATGAAGCACCCCTAAGGTCTGAAAATCCTCCCACTGATCCTTCGCAAGGTTCGAGGTATCACCAAAGCAAAGAGACATTATCAATGCAGAGTCTTCCTCTCCAAGCTTACCCTTTAGCTCCTTGTAAAAATTATCTTTATAAAGCTGAACTTTGGTTAGATAGTCTACACTTCTAACAACATACACCTCTGGGTATATTTTCCCCACCACACCCCTTTCATATATAGCCTCAGACTTAATATTTCCTTTTATAGTGAGCCTTTCCCCAATATTTAAATTTTCTGCTTTGTCCATAAGATATAATCTTCGCCCTCTATATGACACCACATAATATGAGGTTTTTTTCTCCATTACTCTACACTCTAGCATAGTGTGTGGCAGTGATAGACTATAATAAAATTTGAAGGCTAACATACCCAAGCTTAGAAACACTGCGACAATAGTAAAGTAATCTCTTTCTAATGTAATATACATAATAAGCAAAAAGGATGCAGAAAACACTGCACCCCAAAGCAAACTGTTACATATCAATAAGGAACTTAAGCATCCCATTGCAAAAGCAATGCTGTAATAGACAATAGCCCTATTCATGTGTTATCTCCTCATGTTTAGTACATCTGGAATAACGTAAGGCTCAAGCTTTGTATTTCTTCTTTGCTGAACTTCAATCACAACCATAATTCTATGGGTAGAAGGGTCTGTATCTACACCTGTAACGTGAGGAATACCATCCTTGCCTTTAGTTTTAAAATATTGATTTACTAAATCCTGCGCATTTTTCTCAGAAAGTGAATCATATTTTAAGTAATAATCCTCTGCATCCATATCTAGAAACATGGTGTTGCTGCCCTTAACTACGGTTTCAAAAATGTAGTCATACATTGCCATGCACCTCCATGCTTTTAGTCTAACCAAATAATTTTTCTTTAAACCCCTCTAATCCTATAATAAAGACCTGTGAGAAATTGAATGCCTAGGAAAGTAAAAATTGAAATACTGCCTGGCAGATTCATATAATTTGATGCTAATAATGCAATTTGAGCTATTACTGCTGCTGCTAAGGCAGAGAACATTGTAAAAAAGCAGTTTTTATTAAAAAATAAATAGGAATTATCTTTTGCAGAGGCTGTGTCTTCCTTTTTATCCTTCCATAAATCCATAAAAAGCATCAATATAAAAACAATATGAAGTACTAGCTTTCCAATTGAAAAGGTAGAAAAGTCAATGGAATTTTTTTCAAAAAATATATTAAGTGCTGCAATATATATTATGTCAGCAATTGAGCTATAAATTTCAAAAGCTATAAATTTTCTCACCCTTTGCAGTGCTTGTTCTATATTTTTTTTAAGATTAATTATTTCCCCTATCCCTGCCCTAGGAATATAGATATGGGCATATTTTTTTATAAGAATGTTGGTATCCTCTCCAAAGGCTATAGCTACTGAAGCTTCCTTTAATATGGGAAGATCAACAAATCTCCTTCCAAATACCATTGGTACATTCTTTTGCTCTCTCCAGGAGCTTACAACCCATTGCCGCATATGATTATCCAACCGGGAATATAGATATACCTTTGAAATACTCTTGAAATCCGCTCCTCCTGCATATTGAAGCTCTACTCCGCTTAAAGCCTGAGTTACACTATTTATAATTCCCAAATTTTGAGCCTTTACTAAGGCGCTGAGCTTGTTTTCTTCAGTGAAAAAAATCATTTCATTTCCCTTTGAACGCAGCTCCTCTAAGGATAGCTTCACATCCTCTTTAATAGGGTTAATAAAACCAAGAAGTCCTACAAAAACCAGGTTGCTTTCCACATTCTCCTGTGGTGTTGGCTTATAAGTAAAATTTCTATAGGCAAAGCCTAAGGTATGCAAGCCTCTGCTTTTCATCTTAAAATCTGCATTCCTAATAGCCTCTAGGTCTTCATTGGTAATTTCCTTTTCCAAGCCGTCCTTCATTATAAAGCTGCAAAGGGGAAGAAGTGTTTCAAGGGCTCCTTTTGAATTTGCTCTGTAATTTCCAGACATATAATTTACCATAGTCTTTATCCTTCTTACCCTATCAAAGGGTATAGAAAAAACCATTGGCTCTCTTACTCTTTGCTGTAACAGATTAGGTAGCTTCTCTTCTGCATACCTTAAAATTTCAAGCTCCATAAGATCAAGATACTTATCCACAGTTTTTCCTTTATCCTTATCACTGCTGTGCACAGCAATGTGAAATACCCTCCTTGTGTTCTCTATACTGAAGTCTATTTTATTTTTAAGTGCTAGGAGTTCTCCATTAGTATACATATCTACAACCTCAAAGTTTTCCTCCATGGTAAAATCAAACATAGGAGCAAAAAACACCTTGGAACTGCATAGGTTCCCTACAGAGGAGAAATCTCTTAATTCAATTTCTCTTTTCTTTAAGGAAGCTCTAAAAATAAGAAGGGCAATATAGCATAATATTGTTGCCAATAAAGGTATTAGAAAAATCCACAAAGTGAAGGGTAGGTTATTTGTAAAATCCAAAGGGGTAAGATACATAGTGTACCCATTTTCCATCATTATCTTTTCAATTAAATAAATAAGTATAACTATTAGGTTAAAACCCATTAAAATATTATAGGCTGTTTTAATTTCACAAGTTAACTTTTTCTCATCTTTATTGTTATTGGACTTTAGTATTTCTAGCAGTCTATCTATCTGACAGTCAGCTCCTGTGGCAATTACCACACCAGCTCCTTCCCCTGCTGTCACTCTGCTGCCCTTAAAGACTATATTTACCATATCAGAAAGATTGATATCCTCCTCTTCTATTCTGGTAATATGTTTCTCAACAATAAAGACCTCTCCTGTTACAACACTTTCTTTAATCTTAAGCTTATCCTCTTCTATTAGCCTTAAATCTGATGGGACAATATCTCCTTGATTTATAAATACAATGTCTCCTATTACAAGACTTTCCACGCCCACACTTAAAATCTTCCCATTTCTTAGGACTCTTGCTTTCTTTGGAAGATATTTTTCCGTTTCTGCTGCCAGTTGATTTTTCCTTCTATAGGGCTGTGTAATAATTATCAGTAAAATAAAAAGCTGCCCCATTATAGCTGCAGTAATTATAGGCATCTTAAGATACAAACTAAGTCCAGCACAGGCTATAGAAATAAACACCCAAATTCCATAAAGATTATACATATACATAGAAAGCTTTGTTCTAGAATGAGGTTTTATATTGCTAATGCCTCTTTGCTTTTGACGAAGTAATACCTGTTCCTCAGAAAGCCCAGTGACCTCATTGCTTCCTAAGCTTCTTAGCACTTCACTATAGCTTACAGAATAAAATTCTTTCATTTTGGACAATCACCATCTTTTCTCTTTGAAGCTCGCTGTATTTTATCACTATTGTTATAATCGTAGAAAATCTTTTCTGCTTTAAAAACAAAAAAAGGCCCTAGGGCCTTTTTTAAAGTTTGGCGGGAATATGTGGGAATCGAACCCACCCAGGATGGTATTAGCACCCCAACACGGTTTTGAAGACCGGCGAGCACACCAGCACTCATCTACTCCCATAATCACTTTAGTATTTTACATTTTATTATGAAAGCTGTCAATGTAAAATAATGCAAATGCTAAAAATGATTTTAGTACAATACTCTTTTATCTTCAATTCTCTTAGTTATTTTAATCATGTCTAAATGCTCTATAAAGGATACTGCATATTTTCTGCTGGTATTTAATAAGTCTCTTGCTTCTGCAGCAGTGAGGGAACCTTTCTCCTTAATAAAATCCACAATAAGTGTCTTTCCCTTTTCATAGGTTCCTCTACATAGATAATAGCCTTCCACTACCTTAACTAGTTCTCCACTATCCACTAGTGCATCAAAAACTCTCTTTAGCTCCTTTTTGTTTTTCTCTTTCTCTGCTATCTCTTCAAACCTTGGTGTGGTAAATCCACCCTTTTTGAATATGTCTGCAATGTAATCCTTTATACGCTTTTGTTCCTCTGTAAAACTTACTTCAAAGTCCATCAGAGCTAGATTGCTTTCTTCAACCCTAAAGCGTCCCATAGCATCATACAGCTTAATTATCTCCTCATAAAGCTTGGGCTTTACACTCTTGCCAAATATCCTGCTACGCACTTCCTCCTTAGACATTCCTGCTTTTAGAGGATTTTCTTTGTGAAAGTCACTAAGCAGTCTTTCAATCTCTTCTCCCTTTTTTTGAAAGAAGCTCTTGTGGGTATATACAGGTTTTTCTTGAGACATGAATTTTATTACTCTCCCCTGTTCCACAAGCTGTTTTAGCATATCTTCAAAGCCTTCTTCTTTTTTACCTAGGGATTTTATAATGCTGTCCTCTCCTGGAAACTCACTACTTAGTCTTTTTATTGAGGTCTCTAAAATATTTTCTGTCTCCCCAGTTTCTTTTAGCTTTATTTCTTTTATATATTGCTCGTTAAATCGCTTGCCCTTGGAAGCTTTGGGCTCAAGGATCACCCCTCCGCCAATGGTATGCATGGGTGAATAGCTCCTAATTACAAATCTATCTTTTCTTTGAGCTGTAAGGGGTGCTTCTAACCTAAGCTGTACATAGGCATTTTCTCCTGGTTCAAGCTCCTCCTTATCTAAAAGCACTACTCTGCATAGTATCTCACTTGTGCCATGATATAATCGAACCCTCTGTCGGTTCTCTAGTGGCCTTCCTGCACTCTTTAGATAGTACATATTGGCATCTACCATAAGAGAAGCTTGAAGACTATCATTTTCGGCTAATACATCTCCTCTTTCTATATCCTCTACCTTTACTCCCGAGAGATTAATAGCACACCTTTGACCAGCTTCTCCTATCTCTGCAGGCTTTTCATGGACCTGAAGACCCCTTACCTTTGCCTTGATTCCCGATGGATAAATTTCCACCGTATCACCTTCCCTAACAGAGCCGCTAATTATAGTGCCTGTAACTACTGTTCCAAAGCCTGTAATAGAAAACACTCTATCTACCGGCAGACGAAAGTGTCCTCCTTCATCCTTTTCCTCAACTTCCTCTGTAGCTTCATCTATAATTCTAATAAGCTCCTTAAGATTTTCCCCACTCTTGGAGGAAACAGGTACAATAGGTGCAGCCTCAAGGAAAGTACCCATTAAGCCCTCTCTTACCTCTTCAGTAATCATCTCAAGCCATTCCTCTTCCACCATATCCATCTTAGTGAGCACTACTATACCCTTTTTTACAGCAAGGAGCTGAAGAATTTCTAAGTGTTCCCTAGTCTGAGGCATAATACCCTCATCTGCTGCTATGACAAGTAGCACTATATCAATACCACTTACTCCTGCAAGCATATTTTTAATAAAGCGTTCATGACCTGGCACATCAACTATCCCAGCACGCTTACCAGAAGGTAAGTCAAAAAAAGTAAAGCCAAGGTTTATGGAAATTCCCCTCTCCTTTTCTTCTCTTAGGGTATCTGTTTCCCTGCCTGTAAGAGCCTTTATCAAGGTGGTCTTTCCATGATCTATATGTCCTGCAGTTCCAATAATTATATGCTTCATTACAACACTCCTCTCAAACAGAGATTCACTTCATTATGCGTAGTGAAAAAGTCTATGAAAACAATTCTTTAAATGCTCTCTCTACTACAGCATAGTCTTCCTCAAAGATTGTTCTAAGGTCTAGAATGAGCTCTCCCTCAGATATTCTTGTGATAATGGGCTCTTCATAACCCCTTAGTGCTTTCTCCATATATTCAGGACTATAAGATGAGTGTTTTACCTTTAGTACATAGGTTGGTATTTTTTCAGTGGGCATAGAGCCTCCCCCCACCATGGAAAAATCAGTACTTGGGGTAATACTTACTCCCTTTTGAGAAAGTTTTCTCTTTAACCTTTGAGCTTTTTTCTTAACCTCCTCTAAAGGCATGAGAATCATATTTAATGTGGGGATTTCTCTTATTGCCTCTTGTTCTTCTAGATAATGATGGAAGGTAGCCTCAAGGGCAGCTAAGGTCATCTTGTCGATTCTAAGTGCTCTAGTCAACTGATTCTTTTTCATCCTATCTATATATTCTTTCTTACCTACGATAATACCAGCCTGTGGCCCACCCAGCATCTTATCACCACTAAAGGTAACTATATCCACACCTTTTTTAATGCTTCTCTGTACTGTAGGCTCATATAAGAAACCATATTTTGAATAATCTATTAATACTCCGCTTCCTATATCCTCCACCACTGGAATGGAATGTTTAGCTCCAAGCTCCACCAGCTCCTCCAGAGGAACCTCCTCTGTAAAGCCAAGAATTTTGAAATTTGAAGTATGAACCTTAAGTAATACTCCTGTATTTTCTCTAATGTTGTTCTCATAGTCATATAGATGAGTTCTATTAGTGGTTCCAACCTCCACCAAGCTTGCACCACTAAAGCTCATTACATCAGGTATTCTAAAGGAACCTCCTATTTCAACCAGTTGACCCCTTGAAACTATAGCTTCCTTACCCTTACATAAGGTATTTAAGGTAACGAGTACTGCAGCAGCATTGTTGTTTACTACCATGGCAGCTTCTGCTCCTGTAACCTTCTTTATGATATCCTCCACATGGCTGTATCTTGACCCTCTTTCACCAGCGTCTAAATTGTATTCAAGATTATTATAGCTAAGGGCCACCTTCATTACACTGTCAGCTGCCTTTTTTGAAAGTAGAGAACGTCCTAAATTTGTATGTATTATAGTACCTGTAGCATTAATAACCCTCTTTAAGTGAGGGCTATTGCTTTTCTTTACATAATCATTAATTAATTCTATTAGTTCATCCTTAGAAAAGTCCTGAACCTCTTCCTTTATAAGCATGGTCCTGTAAATGTCAAGGGCCCTCCTAATAGATTCCACTAAAACCGTTCTTGAGCTTATCTTTTCAAGCTCTAAGACAGCTTCTTCCTTTAATAACTCATCTACCTTAGGTAATCTCCTTAAAGCTTCCTTATTCATTCAAGCTTCTCTCCTCTAAATATTAATACTTATTTTACTATTAAGGCAGCTTGTTCTCTAGGTATTACTTCACCAATAACTTGAGCATCTACTTCATAAGACTTAAGCTGTTCTAAAATAGTAGTGCTATTTTCTCTACTACAGGAAAATAGCAGTCCCCCAGAAGTCTGTGGATCAAAGAGTATATCTTCCATCCAGAGGGGAACATCCATTAATGAATATTTGCCTTCTAAGTGTGTTCTGTTTTTGTAGGCTCCTTCTGGGACTAAGCCCATTTGTGCGTATTCCTTAGCCTCTTTTATATAGGGTATTAAATCCTTATAAAATACAAAGGTAACCTTGGAGCCTTCAGCCATCTCATATCCGTGCCCCATAAGTCCAAAGCCTGTTACATCTGTGCATGCACTTATTGGGAATTTGTGTATCACTTCTCCAGCATACTTATTTAGCATGCACATATATTTTACTGCACTATCGTAGGCTTCCTTCGAAGCAATTTGTCCTTTTATAGCTGTATTAATTATACCCACTCCAAGAGGCTTGGTTAAAATCAATACTTCACCAGGTATACATCCGAAATTCTTTAATACCTTATCTGGATGTACAACCCCCATTACTGATAGTCCATATTTAGGCTCATCATCCTGAACAGAATGGCCTCCTACCACTACAGCCCCAGCTTCAATAACCTTGTCTGCTCCTCCTCGTAATATATCTCCTAGTACTTCAACTGGAAGACAATTTGGGAAACAGACAATATTTAAAGCTACCAAAGGCTTGCCACCCATGGCATATATATCACTGAGGGAATTTGCTGCAGCAATCTGCCCAAAAGTATATGCATCGTCCACCATAGGTGTAAAAAAGTCCAAGGTTTGAATAGCTGCCAAATCATCGTTGAGCTTGTATATAGCTGCATCATCAGAGGTTTCAATACCTACAATTAAATTTTTATCCTCCATTTTAGGCAGCTGTGATAAAATTTTCGAAAGGGTCTCCGGCCCTATTTTGGCAGCTCAACCTGAGGTCTTAGTCATTTGGGTAAGTGTTTTCATATCTTTCCCTCCTTCTTATAATAATTAACTTAAAGTCTTTATTCACTCTAAAATTATATCAAAAAACCTTACATAACTCCACAGTTTGAAGTAACAATACTATCTTGCCTCTATTTTATCCTTAAATTTCTCCAAGGTAGCATTGCCTATTCCACTTACCTTAGTGAGGTCCTCAATAGATTTAAAGCTCCCGTTTTTTTCCCTATATTGTACTATAGCCTTTGCCTTTTCAGGTCCTATACCCGGAAGAGCATCAAACTCCTCTATAGTTGCACGGTTGATATCCAGCTTCCCTTTATCCTTACCTTCCACAATGTTGCTGCCAGAGGCTGTTGTGATTTCCACCCCTTTAGTCCTCACAAAGATGTAATCCCCATCTAAAAGCTTCTTTACCAATATTAGCTCCTCTGCGTTTTCCTTAAGTCCTCCAGCCATATCTACCAAATCCTTTACACGACTTCCCTTAGGTAATGAATATACTCCAGGTTTTTTAACTTCTCCCCCAATTTGTACCCATATATTACTACTATCTTGACTTATATTTCCCTTTGAAGGGGCATCAACAAAAATTGTATCTTGAGAATGAGACTTAGGGCTGCTAATAATAAATCCAACTACTAAAAAAATTAAAAAGATAACGATAATAATTATGGAACCTATGATTTTCTGCTTTCTGTTCAAGTCCTTTCCCCTTTCTTCAATTGAATTAATTAACTTTAATTTTATTTATAATTGATATTTGTGATATAATATCTCTGTATTAATTTAATTATTGACATTTATTGTGTCATTTTATCTTCATTTTTGTTGTTAGTCGTATTTTTATTGCTTGGGAGGAACCAATGAAGAGATTATGTAGTTATATAATGATAATAATGCTGTTGTTAAGCACCTTAGAGATACCTGTATATGCAGATTCAAACGGAGCTATCCCGGTTTCAGCAGACAGTGCTGTTTTGATAGATGCTGCTACAGGAACAATTTTGTATTCGAAAAATATGGATGCTGCTTATGCTCCTGCTTCTACTACTAAAACTATGACAGCCTTACTAACCTTAGAGAAATGCTCTCTTGATGACAGCGTTGTGGTAGGCAAAAAGCCTCCTCAAGCAGACGGAAGCAGTATATATTTAAAGGAGGGTGAGGTTCTAACAGTAAGAGATTTACTGCACGGACTGCTTATATCCTCTGCAAATGATTGTGCCGAAGCCCTTGCGGAGCATATTGGAGGTTCTATAGAAGAATTTGCCAAGCTAATGAATGAAAGAGCTAAACAGCTAGGCTGCAATAATACTAATTTTGTGAATCCCAGCGGTCTTTACAACCCAAACCATAAAACCAGTGCTCATGATTTGGCATTGATAATGAGAGAGCTTGTAAAGCATCCTGAGTTTTCCCAGATATCATTAATGCCCTTTTATAAGATACCTGCCTCAAACAAAGAACCTGAGGACAGAGTTGAATCAAATCGAAATAAGCTCACTCAACGTAACAGTGGATATTATTATGAGGGTGTAGTAGGGGCAAAAACAGGTTACACCACAGAATCCTTATATTCCTATGTAGCCTGTGCTCAAAGAAATGGTCAAAAACTTATAGTAGCTCTCGTCCACTCTAAAGATAATACCTGCTATGAAGATACTATTAAGCTATTTAATTATGGATTTAACAATTATGAGCTTAAAAAGTTCTGCTCTAAGGGGGATGAGCTCTCAAGCTTAAATATAAACAATGAGAAAATTCCTCTTCTTGCAGCTGAGGATTTCTATTATGTGAGACCTAAGAATGCCACAGAAATACCTACCTTTGCATTAGAAAAAAAGGATTTGTCAGCTCTTAATTTTAAAAAGGGTGATGTGATAACACAGGCAAATATGAATATAATGGATAAGCCTCTTGGTTCTCTTATGCTTACTAGTGGTGTTGACCATGAAAGTTCTAAGTTAAAGGTATTATCTTCAAAAAATACAGTAACAGCTAAGGTATTTACAGCTATACTATATATATTTAGTGCCCTAGCACTTATGGTTTTCATTTTGCTCATAAGAAAGCGCCTTAGAATATTCATTAGAAATAGAAGAAGAAGGATTAAATAATCGAAAAAACAAGAGTGCAGGGAAAGGATTTCCCTGCACTCTTGTTTTAAGAAGGGTGCTTAGTCACGTAAGTGTTGTAGAAGGGGTTAAGTCTTAATGACCTTTAACGGGCGCAGCCCAGGGCCAAAAGCCATAGGGTTCCTTAGCAAAAGCAACCAAGGCGATTTTTTTATCTCAAATCTTCAATAAGCTTTAACATATCTTCTGGCATATCTGCTTCAAGCTCAATAATTTTTCCGTCCCTAGGATGTGGAAACACAAGCTTATAAGCATGGAGGGCCTGGCGATTTATATGACATTCTTCCAATTTACCATAGAGCTCATCCCCATAGATAGGGCAGCCCATATAGCTTAAATGAACCCTTATCTGGTGAGTTCTGCCGGTTTCAAGCTCTAGCTTTAAAAGCTGACCTGCTTTAAAATCCTCCAGCACCTCATAGTGAGTTATGCTTCTCTGTCCTTGTTCATCCACTATCCTTTTTATTGTATCCCCTTCAGGCCGAAATATTGCTTCATCAATAGTCCCTGATAGCATAGGCATTTTATTATGCACCACAGCTTTATAGAATTTTTTAAATTCCTCCTTAGACATATCCCTAGCTAAGGACATATGGCTATATTGATTTTTAGCAATAATTATTAACCCAGAGGTGTTCATATCCAATCTACTTACCAGCCTAACAATACAATTTTGCCCGGTGGTTTGAAAATAATATAATACTCCATTTGCTAAGGTGCCCTTAGGATAGCTTTTGGTCGGATGAACCACAATTCCAGGTGGTTTGTTTAATACCAATAAATCAGCATCCTCATATACTATATTTAGTTTAATTTCTTCAGCCTCAATGTTTTGTGATTCTTCTCTTGCAAGCTCTATTTCAATTATATCTCCACCCTTTAGTATATAAGATAAGCGTATTACCTTCTTATTGACTTTAATTCTCTCTTCTCTTGCTGCTTCTCTTATAAACCTACTAGATAGCTTTTCTTCATTTTTAAGATAATCCTTGATTTTACGCCCGCTATGCAGTTCATCTATATTATAGGTTATAATGTTCAACTTTTAACCTCCTAAAATGAGAGTAATACTTTGAAAAAGGCAGCAGGGATAAGAATATCCCTCTGCCTATAAGGAAGCTATGTAATTATTCTACTAAAGCTATGGCCTCAATTTCTACAAGGGCATCCTTTGGTAATCTTGCAACTTCTACGCAGGATCTGGATGGTTGATTTGAAGTAAAATACTTAGCATATACTTCATTTACTGCTGCAAAATCATTCATATCCTTTATGAATACAGTGGTTTTTATTACCTTATCCAAAGTAGTGCCTGCAGCCTCAAGTATGGCTTTTAAGTTTTCTAAGGATCTCTTAGCAGCTTCTTTTACATCATCATTAACCAGTTCACCAGTTTTGGGATCAATAGGTACCTGTCCTGAAGTAAAGAGTAGGTTCCCTACTATAGTAGCCTGAGAATATGGTCCAATGGCTGCTGGAGCATTATTTGTGCTTATAATCTTCTTTTCCATTTTTATCCTCCCATTTCTTATCACATTAACTTAAGATAATCATATCCAAGCATTATTATTATATCAAAGTTTCCTTCATTTTTCATCACTGTCTCTACAGCATCTATAGCAAAATCATTTTTTAATATGTAGCTGTATTTATCATATTTATCTAATAGGATAAACCTGGATTTGTCTAAATTACCCCCGTTACCAAGCGTGATATTATTGTAGCCAAGCTTTCTAAGATTTTCTCCACAGGTCTTTGCCGCTCCATCCTTATCTGTACAGTTTAATATCTTTATTCTTAGATTTTTCTTGTTTAAGGTATTACTATAAACAGGAGCATTTGAGTCCTTAATATTTGTAGCATCTACGCCAAGCTCAGCTAGAAGCTCTGCATTTTTCTCCTCTTGATATAGGAAGTAGGATATATTGCTGGTATAGGTTGTTTCTCCCTTTAAAGCGTAATAATTAAAGCTTCCCTTATTCATTCTTATAAATAATGAACAGTACTTTAAAAGTGTTTTTGCATCTAGGTTTGTTTTAATATGTTGTATCGATGTTTTTATTGTGTTTGGAAGCTTGAGTATTACTGCTGGAGAGTTAAGCTTCTCCAAAAAAGCCTTTATCAATAATTGCTGATTGCTTATTCTCCCAAGCTCTTCCACAGCAAAACCAGTACCATCATCATTTTTTCTCCACTTAATAAATGCCTCTGAGCTCTCTCCCTTTAGACAAAGCTCTTCACCCCTTTTAAAGCTAACATGTAAGTTTTCCAGTTCATTATCATAGTTCATATTCCTAGGAATTGTAATATTTACTCCACCTATGCCTTCAACAATATTCTTAAAGCCTTCTAAATCCATGCTTATATAGTAGTTAATCTTTAGTCCTAATAATTCTTCTACTGCAGAAATACTATATCCTGCTCCACCAATGGCATAGGCCCCATTTATCCTATCTTTTTTACCTTTTAAAGTAATCCATGTATCTCTGGGTATGGAAACCAGGTTCACCTTGTTTTTTAAAGGATTATATTGCAATAGCAGCAGCACATCACTTCTCTTCTCCACTTGTTCACAATCAGGCTCTATGCCGCCATTATCAAGTCCCAAGAGGAGAAAGTTAATAGGCTGTCCTTGTTCAGGTTTATTGAGTACAACTTCCTTGCTGCCTGTATTCTTTTCTATGTATAGAAACAAACTGTAATAATAACCCACCAAGTTCCCCAAACACAATAGAATTAACAAAAGAAACGCCATTAAAAATAGATTAGCACGCTTCTTTTTTAATTCCTTCCCCATGTGCTCACACCCTTCTATTCATTAATAAATAATTCCTTCCCTCCACAGTATCCTTATGAAGCAGCTGTCCTCTTTGTAGTACAAAGGAAATAGTACTATCAAAGCACAATAGTAGTGCCTCATCTAGGTCACGAAATGCAGCTTCTCTAATGTGCTCTACACCAGGAAAGCTTCTGCCTGGCTCTATGTAGTCAGCCAAGTATATTATTTTCTCTAGAAGAGACATTTCTGCCTTTCCTGTAGTGTGAAATTCAATAGAGCTTAGGATTTCCCTATCCTCGATTTTAAAGGTCTCTTTGCTAACTATAGAGCCGCAGATACCATGAAGCAGCTGTGCATTATTATACATAACCAGGTCAATGCTGTAGCCATGCTCCTTAGCTAGTGCTATTAGCTCTTCTTCATTCATCCATTTAGCACAGTCATGTAATAATGCTGCAATAGAACACTTTTCCTCGGATACACCATATACTTTAGCTAATGCCACTGCTGCCTCTTTTACTCCTAAACTGTGTTCATACCTGTTCTTTGTAAGATGCACTTTTAAATAATCTAAAACCAATCTAAAATCCATTAACTTCACCCTACTTATATATATTCTATCCAAAAAAGAGATTTTTATAGTGTATTACTAAATTTTATACAAACCCTTGCTTATTATGAAAGCTTCTATAGAGGGAGGCATTAAATGATAAACTGGTTTTCCTGAAGCAATGCGCTGCCTTATATTACTGGAGGATATGTCCATAAGAGGCACCTCTAAAAGTAATATTTCCACATGATATTTCCCCTCAACCTCCATCTTTTTCTTCAATACTGTTTCTTCCATATACCCAGGACGGGTAAATATAGTAAGAGTTGCAGCTTCTAGTATCCTATTTACTTCCTTCCAGCTGTCAAGCTCCATAAGACAATCTACCCCTGCTATAAAGTACCATTTAGTATGGGGCTCAAGAGTTTTAAAGTACTCTAGAGTTTTATAGGTATAGCTAATACCTTGTTCAACTATCTCATAGTCACTGGTGGAAAACCTGTTCTCCCCACCTATGGCCATCTCAACCATTCTATATCTTATGTCTGCATCAGTTTTTCTGTTTTCTAGCTTGTGTGGAGGATTTCCCGAAGGCATAAAAATCACTTCATCAAGCTTAAGCTTCTCCAAAGCCTCATAGGCAATGTGTAGATGTCCATTATGTATTGGATCAAAGGTCCCACCAAAAATAGCCTTTCCCTTCATAATCTCACCTCAAAGAACTAAAGCATGCAGATAAAGTAATCCTACTCTGCTGCATGCCCTTAGTTATATTTCTATCCTAGGTTTTTTTGTAGAGCGTCTAAAAAGCACTATTATACTGCCTATAACCTGTACTCCTTCACACTTTAGCTCCTCACAGATTATATTTGAAGCTTCACGTGTTTCATAACCACTATTATTTAACACCTTTATCTTAATCAATTCTCTAGCCTCTAAAGCATCATCTACCTGCTTTAGAAAATTATCCTCAATTCCCCCTTTGCCAACTTGAAAAATGGGGTCTAAATTATTAGCCAGAGAGCGAAGATTACTTCTCTGTTTGCTTGTAATCATACAACTTCACTCCTATAATAAGAATTCAAATTCAAAATCATTTAATCTTACAGTATCTCCATCTTGTATACCCATTTCCATAAGCTCATCCATAATCCCCTTGTTCTTTAATACCCTATGGAAATATCTTAAGGAGTCTGCATCTCTTACATTAACACTCTGCAGCAGTCTATCTACAAAGGTCCCCTCTATTATAAACAGATGGTCTTCTTTGTGAATAGTATAGGTAAAATGCTTCTCCTCTGGAATATATCTATCTTCTTCACTTACCTCTAGCTCTGTAATAGGTATTGTGCTTAGAATTTGTGCAGCCTCCTTCATAAGAGCCTCTACACCCATAGAGGTAGCTGCTGAAATTTTATATACCTTATCATAACCTAATTTACCTAGCTCAGCTTTGAAATTCTCAAACACTGACTCATCATAGAGCATATCAGCCTTGTTTGCAGCTACAATTTGAGGCCTATCCCAAAGCTTTACATTATACCTTTTAAGCTCTTCATTAATTTTCTTAAAGTCCTCTATTGGGTCTCTTCCTTCAGTAGAAGCTATGTCCACCACATGTATCAGTACCCTGGTTCTTTCTATATGCCTTAAGAAATCTAGTCCTAAGCCTACTCCTTCAGCAGCACCCTCAATAATTCCTGGAATATCAGCAATAACAAAGCTCTGTATTCCATTTAAACTGACTACACCTAAGTTAGGCTTTATAGTAGTAAAATGATAATTGGCAATTTTAGGCTGTGCCTTTGAAACCACTGACAACAGGGTAGATTTTCCAACGTTAGGAAAGCCTAATAGTCCCACATCTGCAAGCAGCTTTAGCTCAAGGCCAATGTACCTTTCTTCTCCAGGCATCCCTGGCTCGGCAAAGCTTGGAGCCTGTCTTGTAGAGGTGGCAAACTTTGCATTCCCCTTACCACCCTTACCTCCTCTTGCCACTATATACTTTTCATCTGCATGAGATAAGTCTGCCATTATCTTGTCACTTTCAAAGTCCTTAATTACTGTACCCATGGGGACCTTGATAATTAGATCTTCTCCATCCTTACCGTAGCATTTCGAGCCTCCGCCATTACCTCCCCTTTCGGCTATGTACTTTTTTTGGTAGGTAAAATCCAGCAGAGTGGTCATGTTAGGATCTGCAACGAGAACTACATTTCCGCCCCTTCCACCATCGCCTCCGTCTGGTCCTCCTAGCGGAACGTATTTTTCCCTCCTAAAGGAAATAGCACCGTTTCCTCCTTCTCCAGACTTAACAAATATTTTTGCTCTATCTATAAACATTTCTTCACCTAATTTCTTTTGATTTTTTTCTATATCAATATTATACCAATATATATACTAAATCAGACAAAACTCATTAAATTTTTTATTAAATATTAAAATAAATACACAATTGCGCTATAACTAATAAAAGCACCCTTTAATAAGGGTGCTTTACTTATTATTCAGCAAGTGCTGCTTCTACATCCACTGGATATACACTGGCCTTTTTCTTATCTTTGCCAAGTCTTTCATATCTTACGATTCCATCTATCTTAGCAAAAAGGGTATCGTCACTACCTTTTCCAACGTTATTTCCTGGATGAATTTTTGTTCCTCTTTGTCTAACTAATATGTTTCCAGCTAAAACAAATTGTCCGTCCGCACTTTTCACTCCAAGTCTTTTGGATTCACTGTCTCTACCGTTTCTGGAGCTACCTACTCCTTTTTTATGAGCAAATAACTGAAGGTTTATGAGTAACATGGACTACACCTCCTCTTCTATTACCTCTATATATGGCTTATAACTTAATTCTATGTTTTTTAATGCGAGAAGCAGGGTCTTTAGCAGTACTTGGCATTCATTTATCTCTTCCTTAGAAAGGTTCTTTAAACTCATACTGAGAAACCCATCCTCCATAAGATAATCTGCATTAAACTTTAATACTTCTAATATGCCGTTTCCAATACCTATAGACAGTGCACTGACTGCACTACACACAATATCATAACCCTCTTCATCATAGCCTGCATGACCGCTGATTTCAAAGGATATAATTTGATTTTTGCTTCCCATAAATTTTGCGCTTATCATAATTTAAGCTCCAATATTATGCCTCAATTTTTTCAATTTGAAGCTTTGTAAATGGCTGTCTGTGTCCTTGCTTTTTTCTGTAGTCTTTCTTTCTCTTGTACTTGAACACGATGACTTTCTTTGCCTTGCCTTGATCAAGAACCTTGGCAACTACCTTGGCTCCTTCAACTACAGGCTTTCCAACTACTAACTCTCCATCTTTTACAACGGCTAGTACCTGATCCAGTTCCACAGTAGCTTCTAGTTCAGCGTTCAACTTTTCAACATAGATTATGTCTCCCTCTTGAACTCTGTATTGCTTTCCTCCTGTTGCTACAACTGCGTACATAAATACACCTCCTCAATCCAGTCTCGCCATCTCGGGTGACAGTAAAACTGTGCTTAATACCCTATGTGTGCGGTCTACAAAAGCCATTGTAACACACTCACAGGGCTTTGTAAAGAATTTTATCCATATATTTTATAACTCTCCAGGTTTTTAATCTGGTTAGAAAAGAACAATGGTTCCACCTTGAAATAGTCAAAATTTGAAATAAAGCTTACATAAACTCTATTATTTAATGCATCTATTTCCTTTATAAAGGATATTACATCTCCAAGCACCTCATCTTTATAATTCTCATCTAATTCAATGTAGATATCCTCTGATAGCTGTTCCTTATGTATTTTTATCAGAGCATTTCTTATGAGGTTTTCAAGATAAGAAAGCTTTATTCTCTTACCCTTTCCCTTACAGTGACTACAGGGTTCTTCCATGTAATCATTTATGGACTTACCTCTGCGTCTTCTTGCTATTTGAACCAGGTTAAGCTCTGTAAAATCATATATTACAGTTTTATTCTTATCTTCTGTAAAACCGCTTTTTAAGGTTGCTAAAACCTCTCTTTTGTGTTCTATATCATCCATATCTATAAAGTCAACTAATATTATACCGCTGAGATTTCTAAGTCTTACCTGTCTTGCTATCTCAACTGCTGCACAGAGGTTTGTGCTGTAGGAAGTCTTCTGCAAAGAACTTCCTGATACGTTTTTTCCTGAATTTACGTCTATTACTACCATTCCCTCTGTTTTCTCAATGATGATTGAGCCGCCGCAGCTCAAGTTTACCCTTGGATTTCTAAGTGCCAATAGTTCTCTTTCTATGCCATAATAATCAAATAAGCTTCTCTCTTCCTGGTGGTGAAGAAGTGTGATGTCAAGGTTGTTCTGCTTTTTAATAAAGGCTTCTATGTAGTTATAGTCCTCTTCATCATTTACAATAATCTTGTAGGCATGGGAGGGGAAGATATCTCTTAATATTCTATCTATAGTACCCTCATCACTGTATAAAAGCCCAGGCTTCATACTAAACCTAGCCTGCTTTTTTATATTTTTATATATGCCATAAAGATTATCAATTTCTTCATTGATAATCTCAGCCTCCACCTGTTCAGCATTTGTTCTTATCATTATCCCCACATCATCTAGCTTCTTAAGACTCTTTCTAAGCTTGCTCTTAATGCTCTCATCCTGTATCTTCTGAGAGAAATATAGCTTTTTATCTAGAGTCATAAGTACCGCATACCGCCCTGGAATTGTAAATGCACTAGTGACCTTGGGTCCCTTTTGTGAGGTTTCTTCCTTTACCACTTCAACAATTAATTCCTGACCCTTTTTAATATTCTTATTATGAAATTTGCTGTCCATATACATATAGGCATTTTTATTCCAGCCTATGTCTATAAAGGCACATTTAATAGCAGGAACAATATTTTTCACTACTCCCTTATAGATTTCTCCTGGTAAGGGATGGTTATTATCCTCTTCAATATAACACTCTTCCAGCTTATTGTTGTTTTTTATGGCAATTCTCAGTAAGGAAGAGGTTCTTTCCACAAAAATTTCTTTCATGTGCAACACCTCAAAGTTTCTCCAAAACCAAATGGAGGAGAATTTTTCACAAGTTTATATTTATTATTTTTTCTTAGTTTCTAAATATTTATATAAGGGTATATACTTATCACCACTTTTAAAATACATCTCTTCTCTTAATATGTCCACAAAGCTATCTGCTTTTACTGCCTCAGTATTATTTTTAATATAGTTTGATAGTAGCTCCGCTGATAGATTTTCCTTACTGCCGCAGGCTAAAAGCACCTGAAGAAGCAAGTCCTTTTCTCCAATGCTATAATCGAACTTATAGACTAAGGGTTTTATATCTACTTCCTTTTCTCCGCTCTTAGTTTTCTTCACTATAAGCCATTTTTCTTCTTTTTTAAGCTCCTCAAGCCTAGCCTTAAGAGCAGTGGTGTCCTCATATTTTATTGTTATAGAGTACCTAGCAGCATCTAGCAGCGCCATGGCCTGCCAGATTTTTTCATTTTGCACCACTTTCTGATGGCTTACATGATAAAACTCTATGGTGTTTTGTGAGGCAGCATTAAGCCTCTCTATTATTTTCTCTTCCTTCACAGGCTCAGTAAATACTACGTTCATATATTCTCCCTTAGAATACATTCCCACTGAAAGAGGCTGTGCCAGGGATAAGTCCATATGTGGATTAAAACCATGAGAATAAGCAATTGGTAAATTTGCTCTTCTAATTATCCTCTGTAGGGTTCTCATTAAATCTAGGTGGGATATGAATTTTATATTTCCACCCTTACTGAATTTTATTAGATAATGTTCCATGAAAACAAATTCCCTCCTTAAAGCTACCAGGTATACCGCAGCCTGTACATCCTAATCTGCAGTCACTTGTTAACTCTTCACCTTTTGCTTTTTCATTTTCTTTAATAAGATAATTTTTTGTTACCCCTATGTCTATAAAATCCCAAGGCAGAATTTCCTCATAGGAACGCTGTCTTAAGGCATAAAAATCCCCATCTACTCCACATTCCTTCATGGCTTCATCCCAAAGAGTGAAACTAAAATAGTCAGACCAACCATCAAATTTTGCTCCCTTTTCAAAAGCTCTTATAATAACGTCACATAGTCTTCTGTCTCCTCTAGCAAATACTGCCTCTATATAGCTTACAGGAGTTTCATGCCAATTATAGGTTATGGCCCTATTCTTAATGTTCTGTCTTAGAGCATGAATTTTCTCTCTAATATTATTCATATTATCCTGAGGAGCCCATTGGAAGGGTGTAAAGGGTTTAGGTACAAATATAGAGGTACTAACTGTAACCTTTAAGCCCTTATGTCTCTTTTCCTTATCTACAGCATAGTATTGTCTTACTACCTTTTCTGCCAAATCTCCTATGCCTGTAACATCCTCTATGGTCTCATAAGGAAGCCCGATCATAAAATAGAGCTTTATGGTAGACCAGCCAGCCTCAAAGGCGCTTCTCACTGAATTCATCAAATCTTCCTCAGTAACTCCCTTATTTATAACATCTCGCATTCTCTGGCTTCCTGCCTCTGGTGCAAAGGTAAGCCCGGTCTTTCTAACCTTCTGAATTTCCTTTATCAAATCCACTGAAAAGGAATCAATTCTTAAGGAAGGCAGTGACACACTTACATTTTTTTCTCCATGCTTTTGTACAAAGCTTTTGATTAAATTTTCTATATCTGAATAGTCACAAATGCTTAAGGAGGTTAAGGATACCTCATCATAGCCCGTATTTTTGAGCAGCTCTTCTGCCTGCTTCAATAGAGTTGATGTACTCTTTTCTCTTACTGGTCTATATATCATACCAGCTTGGCAAAATCTACATCCCCTTGTACATCCCCTGAAGGTTTCAAGCATTATTCTATCATGCACTATTTCTGTATAAGGAACAAGCAGCTTATCTGGATAAATTACCTCATCAAAATTATGCACTATACGCTTTTTAATTTTTGCAGGTACATCCTCATATATAGGTTGAAATTTTTCAATGGTTCCATCTTCTTTGTAGGAAACACTATATAAAGAGGGTATATATACTCCTTCAATTTTGCATAGTGCCCTTAATATTTCCTTTTTACCCTTATGCTTAAATTCTAAATATGTATCCAGAATTTCATTTGTAACCTCTTCACCTTCTCCTAGCACTATGATATCAGCAATATCATAAAGGGGTTCTGGATTGTATGCACAAGGTCCTCCCATAACAACCAGCGGTTCATCCTCACCTCTTTGAGAAGCTCTTAAGGGTATACCTGCCATATTAAGCATATTTAATATATTTGTATAGCTCATCTCGTATTGCAGTGTAAATCCTAAGAAATCAAATTCCTTTAAAGAATCCTTACTCTCAAGAGTATATAGTGGAATACCCGCTTCTCTCATAAGCTTTTCCATGTCAGGCCATGGAGCAAAAGCCCTTTCACAGAAGGTATCCTCCCTTTGGTTTATTAAGTAATATAGGATTTTGCTGCCTAAATGAGACATACCTACCTCATACACATCTGGGAAGCAAAAGGCATACCTAATACTCACCTTTTCTAAATCCTTATCATAGGAGTTTAATTCTCCTCCAATATATCTTGCAGGCTTTTCTACTCTATATAAAATGTCATCTGTAATTCTGTTCATTATATTCTCCTCCATAGTTTATTTCTCACACTGAAGAAGCTAGCTTAGCCTTCATGCTCCTTCTGAACATTTATTGTAACATACCAACTATTATATTACACTAATTTAAGGAAAAACTCTAAATATTTTTTTCTCTAATTTGCACAAATTCCTCTAGGGTTATATTCCCCTCCTCCTTAAGTCCTTCAATCAATTCCTCCTCATAGATAATATCTATAACCTTCATTTCCGTATCCAGCACGGTAAACATTGTATATCTGTTTTTTTCCACTAGACTCATAGCAGTTATTAAATCCTTCTTATAAAATATAGAAACACTCTTGTTTTCAATATATCCTCTTTGGTTAAAGCGCAATTTCTTTTTTATAATATCTCCCATAATTAAGTATACTATCCTTTCTCTTTCACTGCTGACGGTTATTAATATAAATAGTGCTATAAGACCTAGGTTTAAGTTATAAATCCCCTTTTGAAACAAAAAAAAGTAAAAAAACATCAAAATGGTGCCTATAACAGTACTGATATTCAAAACTAGTCTGTTTGCTGTTTTGTACATATATTTCTTTAGCAGCATAGCCCTTAGGATTCTTCCTCCATCTAGGGGCAGCGCTGGTATAAGATTGAAAATTCCAAGGGCAAAATTTCCTGAGTATAAAAACAAAAGGGCAGAAGAAGGTCTAAGATTATATAAAATAAGAGATATAATTCCTGCAGCTATATTCATAAGGGGTCCTGATAAAGATATGATTAGATCTTCTTTAGCCTCTGCTTCACCCAGGGTTTTAAGCTTTAGCGCCATACCCACAGGCATTATTTCAACATCAAAACCGCTAAATCCGAAATGGCGAGCTACAAAATAATGAGTACATTCATGCAGAAAAACAAGAACAAATGCCCAAAGCAGCTCTCCCCTAAAGCCCATAAAAAATAGCAGTATTATACATGGTATAGTTAATTTATTTAATCTAATCAAAGCTGTCCTCCTATAAGAAGTACTAAAAATAAAGCCCTACAGCAGATATTTCTTCTGTAGAGCTGAAAAACCTTCTAGGCACCCCGTGGAAATGCCATATATTCTTCAGGATTTAAGTTCTCACCCATGTAAAGAAGTTCAAAGTGCAGGTGGGGAGCAGTACTCTTTCCTGTATTGCCGCTTTTTGCAATAACCTGTCCTTTGCTTACACTATCCCCTTCCTTAAGAACAAATTCCTTTAAGTTGGCATATTTAGTTTCTAATCCATTACCATGATCAATAACTATATAATTTCCAAGCTCACTATCACTTTTGCAGGTTTTAATTTTACCGTCGCTACAGCTTTTTATGTCACTGCCCTCTGGAAGAGAAATATCGATGCCAGGATAAAATTTGTTGCTCCCGCTTATAGTATCTTTCACATCTCCATAGTGAGTTATAATTGCCCCTTGTGCTGGAATTATGTAGTTTAGCGCAATAGAATCTTTTAATCCCTCACCGCCATTTAGCTGTTTATTAAAATATATGGATAACTCATTTATTTTTTCTTTAACTGTGCTTAGGTTTACAGAAGCTACTAGTGAATAGAAATTCTTATAGTCAAAGTTTTTATTTACAATAGTCTTGCTATAGCTATAGGCTGCCTTAGTCTGAGGAGTATTTACATATCTACATATTAGTACAAAGATGAATAATATAAAAACTCCAATAAGCTCCCTCGTGAGCCTCTTTATAAAGTATTCCTTATTAAGCACTGGTATAATTCTCACGTTGTTTCCAGTTGTTTTTCTTCCATAGCCACTATAGCTCCCTCTAGAATTAAGACCACGATAGTAATTCTCATATTGTACTCTGTAGCTGCCCATTTTATCCCTCCATTACATAATAGGTTTGCCTGCCTAGAAGAAGAATTTAGTATCTGTTTATATATATTTTTTCATCTTCAGCATTATTACAAATAGTAGGTTTACGAGCTATATTATACAATTTATTAGATTTTAATTTCTATGAATTATATGAAAAGGTCCCAAGGTGCTTTCCACAGTGGCCAATATATAGTCTTTTATTTTTCTTATCTAAATAGTAGTAGACCCTTGTGTGATTAACATTAAGCTTTGCATGCCATTCAAATAGTTTTTTTCTTCCTGAGGGAAGCATAAATTCCCTTTCTCTTTTATATCTTTCAATGTTTAGTGTTTCTATACTTTCCCTAGAAATATCCACTCCAAAATTCTCTAGGAGTATTCTTTTTCTTTCTTCGTCACTTACCCCTTTAAGCAGCATACCTAGCTCCTCCTGCCAAAGTACTTTAATTGTTTCATAAATCTGCTTAAATCCGCCTCTAAAATCATGTTTTTTAGCACTCTTCCTAGCAGAATTAAGAATTACAATCCCAGGCAGTTCCTCTTCTAAAACATCAAAAACCTCTTCTATAGAGCTAAACTTGCACTTATCCCTTAGGTATTTCTCTAATTGTTCCACACCCTTTATATTCCAAACCTCATAGTTTAATTTTACTCCTGCAAAGCTGCATATCTTATAGCAGGCTTCTCTAAGATCCTTTTCACCCTTTAGAGACAGCACCCTAGACACATTGTCTCTAAAGCATATTCCTAGAAAGCCTTCTAGATAACCCTTGGAAAGCTCAGGGTCTACATCAACCTTTCCATCACAGCCATCCGTGAAATAGTAGGGCCCATTCATAACTGCGGTTATTAGAAGCTTCGCTATTTCTCTATCCTTTAAACTGTATAGGTAATCCCTTAAAACTCCCTGAGGCACCCTTATGTTCCATAGATCTTGACAAAAATAAAGCTCCTCCTCACTTTTTTGAGTGATGCCCTTAAGCTCAGATATTTCATAAATAAGCTCTGGAAGAGTTTCTCTAGAACAGTTTTCTAGGCAGTTATGATTGAAATACATACTCATGGTTTAATCAACCCCAAAAGATCATAGTAGCTCTCTTCCAAAAAATCCTTTGGCCAATAGGTAATTCTTCCATCTGTACTTATTTCTATATTTTCATAGGAGGCTACGCCCTCCTTTTTATGGAAAAAATACAGGTTACAGCTTTTAGCAAGCTCCGGCCTTTCTTTAATTCTAAGCCTTAATTTATTTATAATATGCTCGCTGTGAGTCTCCACCACAAGCTTTCTCCCACTTTCCATAGCCCATAAAAAAAAGTCCACCAAGTTTCCCTGCAATCGTGGGTGCAGGTGTATCTCAGGGTTTTCTATGAGGATTAAATCCTCCTTGCTGCTTACTAACACTAGTGTGATAATGGGGAGTATCTGACTAATTCCAAAGCCCACCTCTGTGAGTTCTAATTCCATGCCTGATACAGTATCCTGAACTAAAAACTTATAGTTATTTTTATCTAGTGTCCTACAGCGTAATTTGTATTCCGTGCCTAAAATTTTCTTTATCCAATTGTCAAACAAACTTGAGAAGCTTTCCATATGACCCCTGCAGTCTATTAAATCATTCCAGCACTCTGACACCATCTGGGCAGTAAACTCACCAGAAAGTCCAATGCCCCTTTCTCCGCTTAGGTCTGAGCTTTTATAGTCTTCAACTCTATAGGCCCTAAGATAATGAATATGCTCTGCAGTAAGATACTCCAATACTTTTAAAAGCTCTTCACACTCTTTTGGAATTATCTCTCTATGAAGGCCAGTTTTATCCTTATAGATTATGGACTCAGGCATAATCCCCCTAAGCTTACAGTACCCATTCCACTCATGGTGTACCACTTTATACAAAATCTCCTTTGAATCGTCCAATAGCTTATAGGAGAGACGCTTATACCCGCCCTTATAGTAATCCATATTTAATTCCCTAAGCACTGGATCTCCCTCTCTACAGCATAAACATCTAAGCATTGATGAACTTTCATAAATGAAATGAACAGAAATATCACTATAGCCCTTCTCGGTCAAATCCCTTTCCTTAAGAAAATATGTAAGCTCTATAGTTTCTGAATTTCCCTTTTCCTTATTTAAAATGTGAGAGAAGCTGCCAAGCTTTAACTCATGGTTTAGTTTTAATCTAGAGATTCCCTCATTGCTGTGCTGAGTTATTAAATATAAACCTTGAAGCAAAGAGGATTTCCCTGAATTATTTGTACCACAGGCAATGGTAAACCCTGGCATAGAAAAGCTGTTTAATCCCTCATGACACTTAAAGTCCTTAAGTTCAAATCCTGTAATCATCTAATATTAGGCCCTCCTGTTTAAGAAGTTTTTCCACTGCTGAAAATCTATATTTTAGAGCAGCTGCTGTAAGGGTATTCTCAGTGATGCTTTTAATAAATTGTTCCTCATTATACAATTTTAATATGGCATTAATTAGATTTTCATCATTAAATAAAGGCTTCGCAGCCATTATAGAAAAACTAAAAAGCAGAACCTCATAGAGAGGTATGCTTATTTTCTTTGAATCCTCTTTTATAAAACAAGCTTTACCAAGTGTCTCACTACATAGCTTTAACCCATCTATAAAGCGTTCCTCAAGCTTTTTTAAATCTGAAATGTCATTTAGCGCTTTAAGTGCCTTATTTAAGAAGGCATTTAAATTTCCTTTGTAGCTTTTATAGCTTATTACCATATATGCCAGGCCTCTTAGTACTACTTCCTCATCCTTACATCTTCTGTGGCCAATTTTATCCCCTAAGAGCTCCCTAAAAAGAGTGTTCCTTGCTAGATTATGTACTAAATCCATGCCCCTCCCCCTATAGATACAATTTCTAAGCTCCTGAGGGTTTAAGGCCACCGCCCCTCCATTTATTCTTAAGTAAATGTCAAACTTTATCTCTGGATGAGACTCCTTTTTAATAATAAATAGGTAAAGCTGATAATCCTCTATTTTTCTTTGGAGGCTAGAATCCAATTGAATAAAGGATTTATCGTTTAGTAAATTTAGAACAGGAAGTCTAGTAAGCTTATATCTTCCCTCTAAAAATGTAAAAAATGACCTTAACCTTTGCTGTCCATCAATTACCTCCCATTTTCCTTCTTCTATTTCAGCTAGGTATATGGCAGGAATGGGAATAGATCTCAGTACAGATTCTAGGAGCCGTGATTTTTTCACCCTATTCCAGACATCCTTTCTCTGATAAAATGGTGCTAGATTAAGGTCCCCTCTTTCATACCTTCTGTGAAGCTCAAAAATCGACATTTGACTCTTATCTATAAAAACCTCTCTATCCTCTGTGACTACCTCATTTAGCTTTTCTCCTGCCTCCTGAAGCTCCTCCTTATAGTCCTCATAGTTTCTATGTGTTGCTGACGCCATATAACACCCTCCTAATAAGCACCTGTAAGCTTCATTTTCCCAGTGCTTATTGAAGATAGTGTATCCATTTTTTCGAAATAAAAAACACCCCTTATAAGGAGTGTCGTCTATTTATCTATCCCTTAATACCTTGGCAAAGACCTCTGCTGTACCAATGTTGGTAGCAAGTGGAATACAGTGCACATCACAAAGTCTTAAGAGTGCAGTAACATCAGGCTCATGAGGCTGTGCAGTAAGTGGATCCCTCAAAAAAATAACCATGTTAATATCACCCTCTGCAATTCTTGAACCTATTTGTTGATCTCCTCCCAATGGGCCGGAGAGAAATCTGTGAACCTTTAAACCCACTATTTCATTGATAAGTCTTCCTGTGGTCCCAGTGGCATAGAGCTCATGATTTTCAAAGACCCCTCTGTATCTTTTGACAAAGTCAATCATATCATCCTTTTTCTTATCATGAGCGATTAGTGCAATTTTCATATATAGTCCCCCCTTCTTTAGAAGTTTATCTTTTTTCTTCTCATTCCAATACTTAAGACTAAGGCTATACCAATAAAGCTTGACAATAAAGATGTGCCTCCATAGCTCATAAGCGGCAGTGTTATTCCTGTAATAGGCATTATACCTACGGCCATACCCATGTTTTGAAGTATAGAAAACAAATACAGTCCTATCATTCCTGAGGTTACCATTGTACCAAAAATATCTTTGGAACTACGAGCTATTTTTATAAACTTATATATTAATAGGCCGTAAAGAGTAATCAGTCCTAAAGAGCCTACAAAACCCCACTCTTCCCCCACAGAAGCAAAGATAAAGTCAGTATTAGCCTCAGGGACAAAACCTCCTGAAGCTCGGTTTCCTTTGAGGAAACCCTTCCCCAATGGCCCTCCTGAGCCTATGGCAATTAGGGATTGGTTAAGCTGAAGCCCTGCTCCCAGCTGGTCAGCCTCTGGGTTTACAAAGGAAGCTATCCTATCCTTTTGATAAGGCTTTATCATCCCTGAGTTCCATACTAGAACTATGGCAAGGGCCAAAACCCCAAGTCCCCCTAGTATTATCCTCCAATCAAGACCTGCCACAAACATTATACATAGTACAATGAAAAAGCATACCATGGTCATACCCATATCTGGCTGGCGAACTATAAGGGCTACTGGTATCAAGGCATATATAGCTAGAATAGACAAATTCTTTAAATTGTTGATTTTGCCTTCCATGTCCTCTATTTTTTTTGACAGCATCAAAATCAAGCCTATCTTAGCAAATTCTGAGGGCTGAAAACTTATGGGTCCTAAGGAAAGCCAAGAATCGGCTCCATTTACATTGGTAGGTTTTATCCAGTTTAAGATCAATAAAAACACACCCAGCCAGTAAAATACCGGTGCATAATGCATGAAAAAAGAATAATCAAAAAGCAAAATCACATAGGTTACTATCAAAGAAATTACAAGCCAAAGTATCTGCTTTTTAATAGCAGTAGTATTCCATATATCAGGCGTGCTCAAATTAATCCTAGTGGTACTTAATATATTCATTATTCCAAATACTACTATGAGCACACATATAAACAGCATTCCATAATCTAACTGTCTAAGCAGTTTTCTACTTATCTGCAGTTTTTGCAACATATATATCCCTCCAATAAAAAAATTATATCAATAATCATTCAAAAAAGCTATGTATAAAATTGTTCATACATAGCTTTCCTATATTCTATGGTTATATGTTGCTATTGTAATATTTAACGCCTGACGCTTTTTATAGGTATACTTGCCACTAATGCAGGTGAATTCCCCATTTCTTGTTCTGCTTGAGTAAGACTTATTTCTACGTCAGAGGTATCGAATTCTTCATATCTTGAAAGAACTGCAAGAATTTCGCTTTTTATCACCTCTAGAAGCTCTGGAGAAAGGCTCCCCCTATCATTTATCAGTATTAACTTTAATCTATCCTTCGCAATATCCTTTGGTGAGGACTTGGAGCTTGAAAAAATTTTAAAAAAATCCATGTCCACTCCTCCTATTTCATCTTAAAGATTTTTTTTAGAGTTGCTAAAAACCCTTGATTATCAGATTCAAGTGTCATTAAAGGAACTTCTTCACCCATAATTCTTTGTGCTATATTTCTAAACGCCTGTCCTGCAACAGCTTTATCGTCTAGTACAATAGGCTCTCCCTTATTGGTAGATATAGTTATACTCCTATCATCTGGTACAACACCAATAAGTCCTATAGCAAGACAATCAATTATGTCATCTATACCTAACATATCCCCTGTCTTTACCATGTCAAAGTTGATTCTATTTACTACTAACTCATGTCTTTCCAGACCTTTGCCATCTAATTTACCAATTACCCTGTCCGCATCTCTTACAGAGGTAAGCTCAGGGTTAACAACTATGATGGCTCTATCTGCACCTACTACAGAGTTTTCAAAGCCCTGCTCAATTCCTGCTGGGCAATCTATTATGATATAATCGAAATCTTCCTTTAACTCATTTATAAGCTTTAACATATCCTCTGTGCTGATGGCATTTTTGTCCCTAGTCTGTGCTGTTGGAAGGAGAAATAAATTATTGAACTTTTTATCCTTTATCAATGCTTGCTTTAATCTGCATTTATTCTCTACCACATCTACTAGTGTATATATGATCCTGTTTTCAAGGCCCATTAAAACATCAAGATTTCTAAGCCCTGTATCTCCATCCACCAAAACCACCTTTTTACCTGCAGCAGCAAGAGCTGTTCCTATATTGGCAGTAGTAGTTGTCTTTCCAACTCCACCCTTGCCTGAAGTTATTACGATTGCTTCTCCCATTAAAAATCCCCCTATCAAATAAACTTGTTTGGCAAATACGGTTCTACGATTATATAATCCTCTTTAATTCTTGCAACCTCAGGAAATTTAGGCTTTACTTCTTCCTCTGGAGAACGAGTTACTAGATTTGCTATCTTCAGAATTTCTGGTTGAAGTCTAAAGGCAGCTATTATTGCCTTATCATTTCCACCCTCTCCAGCATAGACATTGCCTCTTAAATTTCCAAGTACTATAATATTCCCGCCAGCATGAACCTCTGCTCCAGGATTTACATCACCAACAATAACTATATTTCCTGGGTAATCTATACACTGTCCACCACGTACAGTTTTTCGTATGAATTTTGTCTTTCCTTCATATACTCCAGTAAACATTTTAGGTGCTTTTAAATTAATATCTTCAAAAGTGCAGTCAGACACTAAAAACTCATCACTTAACAACTGTGAAAGGGCAGATTTATGTTCCTCACTAAGCTTTTTTGTATCCAAACTTATCTTTAAAGTACAACCTTTATAGAATTTTTTCCCTCTGGACAATTTTTCTCTAAACATCTCCAGAACCTCTTCGAAGCTCTTAAAACTGTTTAAATTCACCACAGCATTAAGTCCCTCTTTACTGCCTTTTATTATTAATCTGTCCTCCATACGAGTATCCCTCCAATAGTGAACCTTAAACTATAATTCAACAAGGTTACTTTAAAATCCTTCTTATTTTACAAACAAAATTGATATACATTTAATTTATCGATAAAATTCACCTACACTAAAGGACTTTTTGACAAAACACCACTTCACAGAGATTCATCAATATAAAAACACATGGTATTTGTACCGACCCCAAAAAGTTAGACCTAAAAATCTAATAATTGGAGGTCGGTTTTCTATTGGCAAAATACAGTTTTGAATTTAAGAAAAAAATAGTACAAGCATATCTTAATGGTGAAGGCGGGTATGAATTCTTATCCAACCAGTACGGAGTTGCCTCATCTAGAGATGTACGAAAATGGGTAACAAATTACGAGCATTTTGGTGATAAAGGGCTTATGCGTTCTAGAAAAAATGAAACTTATTCTTTTGAATATAAACTTCATATAGTAGAATTGTATTTAATAAGTGAAGTTTCATATCAAGAGCTGGCTCTTTCAGAAGGTATTATTACGCCTGGAATAATAACGAAATGGGTGAATGATTTCAGAATTGCCGGTCCTGATGCTTTACGACCAAAGAAGAAAGGACGGAAGAAATCATTGGGGTTAACGAAGAAAACAAAGGTTACACCACCTACCGAAATCGAGTCAGTCGATACTAACACTGAGCACATAAAACAACTGGAAGATGAACTTCTAAAACTTAGAATAGAGAATGCCTATTTAAAAGAACTGAGGAGGCTGCGTTTAGAAGAGGAAGCTCTTCTAAAAAAACAGCGAGAATTGTCCACAGTCTCCGAGGAGAATTCAAACTAAAAGACATTCTCGCAGTAATAGGCTTTCCAAAAGCAACCTATATGTATTGGCAAAAAAGATTGGATCGAGAAAATCCTAATAAAGACCTTGAAGATAAAATGCTTCAAATCCATGAAGAGCATAAGGACTTTGGCTATCGTCGGATGTATGGAGAACTTAGAAAGCAAGGGTTTCTTGTGAATAAAAAGAAAGTCCAAAGAATTATGCAAAAGTTCAATCTTCAGGTAACATCTTTCACTAGAAAGAGTCGTAAGTACAGTTCATACAAGGGTAAAGTTGGAAAAGTTGCTCCCAACAGAATCCGCAGGAGATTTGATACTAAGATTCCTCATCAGAAAATCACAACGGATACTACTGAGTTCAAGTATTATGAGATAGATACCAAGGGGAGGATGACTATCAAAAAGCTTTATCTAGATCCATTTATGGATATGTGTAATAGAGAAATCATAAGCTATGCAATATCACCTAAACCGTCAGCAATGAATATCATGGATGCGTTAAATAAAGCGATAGAGGTAACTTCTGATTGTATATACAGAAGAACTTTTCATTCGGATCAGGGATGGGCGTACCAAATGAAAAGCTATGTAAATACTCTTAAAGAAAATCATATTTTCCAAAGCATGTCACGCAAAGGTAACTGTCATGATAATTCAGTAATGGAGAACTTCTTTGGAATTATGAAACAGGAAATGTACTACGGAGTTGTTTATCATAGCTATGATGAACTAAAAGAGAGGATAGAGAAATACATTGATTATTACAATGAAAAAAGAATAAAAGAGAAACTAGGATGGCTGAGTCCTGTTGAATATAGACTTAGCCTCTTGGCTGCATAAAAATAGCGAGGCAGCCTAAACTGTCTCGCTTATCAAGTCTAACTTTTTGGGGTCGGTACATTACCCATGTGTTTTTATATTATTTGTCAATTCCCGGGAAAGTAAAGGTATAATTCATAGCCTTTAATTGATCTTTGAAATATGCTTCATATACTGCCCTTACTACTGGGGCAACATAACCTCCGTGACCACCGTCATAGATTACTACAGCCACTGCAATTTGAGGCTTATCAATGGGTGCAAAGCCTACATATACTCCAAATGCTTCACGTCCAAAATCATGCTGATTTACGTTGAAGGTAGCAGAACCCGTCTTACCGCCATTTGGAATAGGAAAGCCATTAAATATATAGCTTGCTGTACCATCTTCATTAACTGCCCTTAATCCATTGATTACTGCAGCTACAGTATCCTTTTTCAGATTCATATCCTCAATAACTTCAGGTTGAACCTGCTCTATTACCTCTCCATTTGCATCTGTGAATTTGTCTACAAGATGTACCTTGTATCTATGTCCTCCGTTTACTAGAGTAGCCATGTAGTTTGCCAGCTGTAATGGAGTAAACCTGCTATAGCCCTGACCAATAGCTGCATTGTATATATTACCTGGGGTATTTATTTCTGTATAACCATCAGAACAGGTTTGAGCTATATTTTTTAAGGAAGCTTCTATATTCCCCTTAGTAGCTTCTATACCAGATATTGGGGATTTTTGTGCAAGCTCCTGTAGTATTTTTCTCATGTCACCAGTAAATTTACCTTCATCCTTAAAGTTACCTTTAAATCTAAATTCCACAAAATTCTTAAAATTGTCTATAAACTTTGCTTTCAAATTTACTACTTCTTCACTATCAAACTGATGGATTTCAATATCAAGTCCATTCTTTTTTAAGTCTGCAGTAAGTTGATTGATTTTTAAATTAATAATAATGTTTTTATCAGATTCATAATTTGAAACCTGACCAAAGTTTTCCCTGATTTCTATTCCTGTTGCAGGCTTTTGCTTTCCTTTTGGATCCACCCCCAGCCCAAACTTCCATGCATAATCTGCCAAAACTCCCTGATTTACATTTCTTAAGCGGTTTCCCACCTCATAAAAATAATAGTTGCAGGATTGAGCCAAGGCTTGTATAACATTCAAATTTCCATGAGTTCTTCCCTGTTCATTGTATATCCAACATTTACCATAGGCTACATTGTTATTGTAATATACTCCTAAATCATTTATTGTGGAATCCTTTGTTATTACACCAGTTTCTAGTCCTGCTACTGCTGTCAAGGCTTTAAAGGTAGATCCAGGCTGAGTCATACCGAGAGTAGCATAATTATAAAGAGGTTTTGGGAAAACGTCATAGGTATCCTGTCTTACAACCTTATCCTTGGTACTTGCTCTAGAATCTATCTTAAACAAGCTATCAAGGGATACCTTACTAGTGTCAAGACCCCTACTCTTGATGAAGTCTTTACCCATAGCAGTATAATCTGGACTAAAAAACTGCTTATAGGTTTCACTATCAAGCTTTCCAGGGGTAGAAAAAATATTAGGATCATAACCTGGCCTGCTGGCTAAGGCTAAAACTCCCCCTGTATTTACATCAAGTACTATGGCGGCACCTCTGTTTGCATTTTGAGTATTGGTGCCATCATTATGGTGGGGTTCCTTTTGCAGATCTTGCATTGTCTTATCTAATGCCTGCTCTGCAACTCTTTGAATATCGAGATCTATTGTAAGTTGAAGATTCTGTCCAGGATAGGATTCCCTTTTGCCAAGCTCCTGCACTACTCTTCCTTGACGGTTAAGTTTTACAATAGTTCCACCCTTAGAGCCCTTAAGCCTATCTTCAAAGGCATTTTCTAGTCCCGCCATGCCGATATAATCTGTACTAGGATCATAGCCCCGTTCTTCATATTTTGAGGTATTTCCCTGAATTTTGGAAATATATCCCAAGAAGGCAGAGCCTACCTCTCCATTTGGATATAGTCTTAAGGGTTGAGTACTAACATCTATTCCTGGTAGATCACTCAATCTTTGATAGAATATAAAGGATGTGTTTTCTTTAATATTTACAGCAATATTTACTGGCTTATACCCAGAATACTTCTGCATTTCCAAAGCATCTTTTACAACAATATATTTTCTAAGCTCCTCCAAGGTATACTTATGATCAAGCAACTCCTTAGTAATATCTTGCCCACTTATATTTTTGTATTTCTTATCAGCTTCCTTACTGTTATCTATGAGCTTATACAACTGATAGTTCTTAACAAGCTTGTAGAATACCTGCTCTGGAGTTATCTTTAAAAGCTCTTGATCCACCTTTTGACTTTCTTCATCTGTAAGCTTCTTATCTACGCTATTAAAAAGAGCTTTCTGGATATCTCCATGAAAACCCCTATCTTTCTTAAATCTAAGCTCAGCCCACTTTTTATCATCATCTGTGTCAGCTCTAAATTCAAATCTGAAGGGGTCTACTTTTAGTTCAAAATCATCCTTGGTCTTCTCACCATTGTCATCTAGTATTTTAAATGTCTTAGTCATAGTATCGAAGAAGGATTTTTTATTATCCTCAGTCTCATTGTAAATAAGAGTATAGCTCTTTGTACTTGAAGCTAATACATTACCTTTTTTGTCTATAATATTTCCCCTTGGAGCAAACTCAGGAATTTCTCGTATGGAGCTGCTATTTGCCTTTTCCTGATACTCCTCCCCCTTAACAATCTGAAGTAATGTAAGCTTCGTGGTTAGAGCGGAAAAAATCAAAAACATTATTATTATTAAAACCGTATACCTTTTAGCATTTCGTATTGTTTCTTTTTCTTTTTTACTCACTTGCACACCCTTCCTTTAGAACTTCCATTTTCTTATCATATATCTTCTTTGACATAAACTATACACCCTAGGATACATGAATATAGATATCATAAAAGTATAAATACTGCTATATAGTACCTTGTCAAAGGAAAATCTAACCTTTACAAGATATAAAATAACAAAGACTAACAGTCCCTTAATAAAGGAAAAGAAAAGAGTTGATATGATAGGAATTGTTTTCTTCTCTTTAAATAGATTTTTCCCAAATTGTCCTGCTAATAATGCCACAATCAGATTAGCTAATACATTTACACCAAATACATCTTGGAAATAAATATCCTGAAGAATACCAGCGGCTAATGCCAGCCAGACTCCTTCCCAGCTTCCACTTACTATAGAATAGCATATAAGGAAGGAAAGCAACAAACTGGGATAGTATCCATATATGGCAAAAAAAGGTACAAAAGTATTATCCAACAGAGCAAAAAGTAGTATTAGCCCTGCAAGTATAGAAATCTTTTTCAAGCTATCACATCCTAATACTTTATATCACGAGGATTTTTAGGAATAACTACAGTTACCTCATCTAATTTATTATAGTTTACATAGGGTCTTACTATAGCGTTGACCTGCAGCTTAGCCTTATCTTGTTCTATACTTTCAACCTTGCCTATCCTTATGCCTTTAGGATAAATGCCGCCTAGGCCTGAGGTTACTACTTCCTCTCCCTCTTTTACAACAGCATCTAGCGGAAGGAAATAAAGCTTTGCCATCATATTGTTTCCACTACTACCCTTATAGCCCTTTATAACCCCTGTATATTGCTCTGTAGAAGCACTTACAGCTATATTTTCACTTGCTAAAGATTGAACTATAGACCAATTATTTGCCACAGAAGTAACTTGTCCTACTAGACCTCCTGAACATATTACCACCATGTTTTTGGCAATACCATCATCACTGCCTCTATTTATGGCAAATTCATCTAGGTAGTTTCCGCCACTTTTATTAATAATGTTACAGGTAATATACTTATAATCTTCATTGGCATTTTTATAATTTACTATCTCCCTTAATCTATCATTTTCACCCTTGATAGACTTGTAATCAATTAGTTCATTTTCAAGCTCATCATTTCTAGCTTTTAATTGTTCATTTTCTGCCTTCACCTTGCTTACTTCAAAGACAAAGCTAAAGGTTTCCTCTACATTATTGACTAAATTATATACCACCCTTTGAATTGGATTAAAAACCGCACCAATACTGCTTTCAAACAGAGATTTACTCTTTGCAGTACCATTTTGTTGATTTTGCCTGCCTGCAGTTACGGCAATTATTACTAAAAAGGCAACTGACAGTATCATCACTGTTACTGCCAGCTTATTCTTAAAAAACTTCATCTTTAGCCTCTACTGTCAACTTTATCTATGTTCTCCAGAGATTTACCTGCCCCAAGAACCACACAATCTAAAGGTGATTCTGCAATATGCACAGGCATTTTAGTCTCTGCATAAATTAGCTTATCTAATCCTTTAAGCAGAGCTCCTCCTCCAGCTAACATAATTCCTTTATCCATAATGTCTGCAGCTAATTCTGGCGGTGTCTTTTCAAGGGTGGTTTTAATGGATTCAATAATACTTGCTACAGGCTCTGCTAAAGCTTCTCTTACCTGTTCTTCTGTAATATTTATAACCTTTGGAAGTCCTGTTATAAGGTCACGGCCTCTAATTTGCATTGATTCATTTTCTTCTGTATCATAGGCTGAACCCAACTGCATTTTCACATTTTCTGAGGTTCTTTCACCTATCATCAAATTAAATTCTCTCTTAACATAGCTTATAATAGCTTGATCAAGCTCATCACCTGCTACTCTTAAGGATTTGCTTGTTACAATTCCACCTAGGGATATTACAGCTACCTCTGTTGTACCACCACCAATATCTACAATCATGCTTCCTGTTGGTTCATTTACTGGTAGCCCTGCACCAATTGCAGCTGCCATAGGTTCCTCTAGTAGAAGCACCTTTCTTGCGCCTGCTTGACTTGTGGCTTCATTTATGGCTCTTTTTTCAACCTCTGTAACTCCAGAAGGATAACATACAACTATTCTAGGATTTGTGAAAGCACTTTTAGAGCTTATCTTTTCAATGAACTTTCTAAGCATCTCTTGAGTAACGTCGAAATCTGCAATGACTCCATCCTTTAAAGGTCTGATAGCAACTATGTTTCCAGGAGTTCTTCCTATCATCTGCTTTGCTTCATTTCCAACAGCAAGCACCTTCTTAGTAGCACTGTTTATTGCCACAACTGAAGGTTCTCTTAGAACTACTCCCTTACCTTTAACAAATATCAGTGTATTTGCTGTTCCTAAATCTATACCCATATCCTTTGACATACCGAATAAACCCATTTATATTTCTCCTTTCGAACTACAATAAACCTTTTTCCTTTAGACTAATGTATTTTCCATCTCCAATTATAAGATGATCCAGCAACTCTACTCCAATAAGCTTTCCACTCTCTTTTAGCCTATTAGTAATATTGATATCCTCACTGCTTGGGTTAGGATCTCCACTTGGATGATTGTGACAGATAATAATTGAAGCACTGTTTCTCTTTAAAGGCTCACAAAATACCTCTCTTGGATGAACCAGAGAGCTATTTAAGGTTCCCACAGAAACATCCCTTACGGCAATTACAGTATTTTTAGTATTTAACATAATTACCTTTAAATATTCCTGTTTTAGACATCTCATGCTCTCCATTACAAGATCTGCTGCTTCTTTTGGTTGAGTTATTTTATGCTCTTCACCGGATTTAAAGGCTTTAACTCTTTTGCATAGTTCAGCCAGAGCCAGCAATTGAGTTGCCTTAGCTGTACCAATGCCCTCTAACTCCATCAATTCCTCAGGAGCCCTTGTCAAAAGACCATTTAATCCTTGAAAATCTGATAATAACCTGCTGCATAGAGTAATTACATTCTCTTTTTTATTGCCGCTTCTTAAAATTACCGCCAATAATTCACTATTAGAGAGAACTTCTCCTCCAAACTGTAGCAACTTTTCTCTAGGCCTCTCGTTTACAGGTAAATCTACTATTTTTACTGTCTCACTCAATGCTGCACTTCCTTCCTAAAGATTTACCCCCATCTCTATGAAAATAGTGTTTAATTTATTTAATGGCAAACCTACTACATTGTAATAGCAGCCTTCTATTCTCTCTACAAATACTCCACCATATCCCTGAATGCCGTAGGCACCAGCTTTGTCCATAGGTTCCCCAGTATTTACATATCTAATAATCTCTTCTTTTGAAAGCTGAGAAAATTTTACCTTTGTAACTACTGCACAACTACGAACAAAGCTATTATCCTTACATATAACAGTGATTCCAGACCACACCTCGTGAGTTTTTCCACTAAGAAGTGTAAGCATTTGGAAGGCTTCATTTTCATTTGAAGGCTTACCTAAGATTTTGTTATCTAAAACCACTACTGTATCGCAGCCTATAACTATAGAATCACCATGAAGCTTGCTTATACTCTCTGCTTTGCCCTGTGATATTGCCTTTACATATGCTTCAACATCGCCAAGATAAGGAACACTATTTTCATCAAAGCCGCTTACTATCACCTGGAAGTCTTCCGTTATTCTCTTAAGAAGCTCTAGACGCCTTAGAGATGCAGAAGCCAGAATCAGTTTCATCTTATCACTTCCTAACATTTTCTATATAATATTATTGCCAAAACACTACCTAATATAGACATAATGTTAAAACTAAAATTCAAACCCAATGTCAATGTGAGAACCTTCATATCCAATACCAATGGAGAGGACATACCAATAGAATAAGCGGTAGACAAAAATCGAAGCGCAGGTACAAATTTCCCTAAGATATCTCCTAGTAGTGCTCCTGTCACAGCTCCAAGGATAATTATAAATACTAAAAACCCCTTACCACCAACACTATTTCTCATAATAACCCCCCATAAGTATCTTATTATTAAGGTGATTGACAAAAAACATCAATCACCTTAATAATTTACTTACTACATTATACATCAAAAACAATGCAAAGTAAAAAATATGTTTTTATCTTTAATAGTTTAACATTTAATACATTTATAAACAAGTATTTAAGAACTTGATGAATTATTTTTTTTGGATTTTTTATAGATGGTTATGCACAAAAAACTGCATGGATGATTTCCCATGCAGTATAGTTTCTTATATGTAATACTATTTTACTTAGCTCCTGTGCTCAAAGCTTTTAGCACATTGTATAACCATACATAATTTGCTTCCACCTTGTCCTTAGTTATATCCTGGGGCAGCTCCTCCACCTGCTTTTTCATCTGCTGCAGCACTGAATAATTGGAACTAGAATTCCCCGGGTCCTTTAAGGCTTGACACCACTTTTTAAGCTCTGCAGTTTGAACAGACTTAACTTTTGTTTCTGAAGCCATATTTAGTACTTGCAGTAGTCCATCACTGATCTCTAGTATCTCCTTAGTACATAAATCCCCAGCCGTTATATCAAAAACCATTTTTGAACTGTCTATATTATTTTGTTTCAGCTTGTTTGCAGCAGCTTCAGCTTCTTGTTCTCTAAATATCCCTAAAAATACCCTTATGCCCTTGCCCTGTTCATTTATACAAAAGGGGGCACCATAGGAATTTAGCGCAGTCTTTGTTTTGTCTGCATTTTCTTGTATACTATACATACCACCCTGTAATGCAATGAACTTATATTGTTCCTTAATATTCGTTGTCTGTGCTTTATCATTGGTATTTGGTGAAATAGAAGGTTTAACACCATCTTTAAAGAACAGCTTGGACAATATTGAGGCTAATACTATAGCCAAAGCAATAGTGGCTACAAATAACAAAACAGCCCTAATACAGGGGCTTCTTTTTTTCTTTATGTCGTATCTTGTGTATTTCATGTTTTCATCTCCCCTCAACCCTATATATAAATTTATATTTAAAAGCTGTGGGTTTTAGAAGTAGTCTATCATATAAAAAATATTAAAAAAAAATACCGGCAGGTACCTGCCGGACTTAAATTAATATTATTTTACTCTTCTTGCACCTGCAAATCTGTTATAGTAATACCCCTCACTCAAGCTGCTCACAATAACTCCTGTTCTTGAGTTAGCAGCATGAACGAATTTTCCTCCTCCGATATATATACCTACGTGTGATATACTTCCTTCAGTATTAAAGAATACCAGATCTCCAGCGCTTAGTTCAGATCTGGAAACAGCTCTTCCCTCTCCAAATTGAGATCCACTGTAATGAGGAAGTGATACCCCGAACTGCTTGTATATATATTTTGTAAATCCTGAGCAATCAAAGGCTCTTGGTCCTTCTGCTCCCCAAACGTAGGCACATCCTACAAAGTTAAGTGCATAAGGTACAACACCAGCATTTTTGCTTGTAGTACCAATTCCTGTAGCACCTCTGCTAGCGGAATTGCTAGTTACTTTTTTAGTAGTAGTTTCTACCTTCTTTGGTACTTTAATAACATTATTGGTAGCAAAACTAGCAGTTTTAACCACCACTCCCTGTTGTGATTTAATAACGGCATCTGCTGCAGCTTCTTTTGTAGAGATTTGAGTTGCAAAACATCCGCATACAATCAGGGCTGAACACAATAACGTTCTTTTTGTGAATTTCTTCATGTTTAACCTCCTTTCGCCTCCGGAGTTAGCTGCCGGGTTCGGGAGAGGTATCCCTACTGATTACACAATCAGATTAACCCCAACTTATGGTTCCTCCGTACCTAAAAAAATAGGATTCAGCACAATATTAATTGTAATATAGTTGTAACCAGATTGTCAA
Organism: Clostridium sp. UBA701; assembly: GCA_002298125.1. GTDB lineage: Bacteria > Bacillota > Clostridia > Clostridiales > Clostridiaceae > UBA701. The sequence goes on from DBMJ01000011.1 coordinate 438,720, forward strand.
CTAAATTTAACAAATATATGAATTATTTATAAAGGTGAGAGTAACTTTTTAAAAATGCCTTCGTATAATATATCTATTATTTTTCTCTGTTAAATATGATTATATCCTCGTAACCACTATCTGTAACACTACAGTTTTTGGCTATGCGTAGGAGTTTGAATTTATTTTTTAGGAGAAATTTCATACCAGCTTCATTATGGGCACAAATGCTGCTAAAGAAATTTTTAATGCCAAAACTGCTGTGAAAATAGTTAAGCAAGGCTTCAAGAATAGTGCTTCCTATCCCCATCCCCCTATACTTCTTGTTAAGCACTATACTATTTATCCATACCTCATTGGGATTTTTAAATTCCACTCTTCCTTTTAGGATTCCTAACAGCTCATTTTCCTTTAATAGCTTTATAAAAAATTCATTTTCACTTAAATAATATTCAAGAAATCTTTCCTTTAACTCTTCATAGGAAGGAGCTTCTGCTATATCCTCTGAGGTTACTTCACTGAGCAGCCACTGTTGAATTATACTAATATCCTTAACTTCTATACTACATATCTGCACTCCATCATATTCAAGATTAACATCGAACACACTGCTCACCTCTTTATCTCTTCATTAATAATTAAAATTCTACATTTAATTATTTAATCCTTTATTTTTTATATATTTTAAATAACTATAAAGGGTGAATTTTTATTTTCACTATGATATTATTTTATTTAGGGGGGTGACTATATGATAACAGTAAACAAAAGCAGTCAGTATTCAAATTTACTAATTTTTAAGTTCAGCAACTATGAGCTTAAATTGCCAGAGGATTTAGTAGAGGTGTTCTCATTTTCCTCACATAATGGAGAATATAAAGAGACAGAAGTACTAAATACCCTCGGAAAGCACAAATATAAAAAAATAGTTGTTCTAGGCCTTGGCTCCACAGAGGAATTTAATAGTGTAAGATTGTTTAAAGCCCTTGGCTCAGCAGTAAGAAATCTCAAATCTACCTTTGAAGAGCTTGATATTCTAGATAATTTAGAGGAGGATTTTGGTTATACTCTAGGTGAGTCTATAGCACTATCACTCTATAAATACAAGGGAATTAAAGCCTCACAACAAGATAGTATAAAGTTAAAAAATATCAATTTTATATCCTCACAGGAACCATCCATTATGCTTGGTTACAATATAGCAGAATGCATTAATCATGGTAGAGAGTTAGTTAATATGCCATCAAATTATGCAACTCCAAAATATATTGCTAAATATTGTGAAGGTCTTGCAGCTATTGATTGCCTTGATGTAAAAATACACAATGGCTATTCTCTAGAGCAGATGGGCATGGGCGGAATGCTCTCAGTTGCTAAGGGAAGCTGCCTTGAGCCTTATTTAGCAATGATACAGTATACTGGTGATGAGGCCTCAAAGGAAATTACAGCCTTAGTTGGAAAGGGTGTAACCTTTGATAGTGGTGGAATCACCCTAAAGCCTGGAAAGGGTATGGAAAACATGATTTCTGATATGGCAGGAGCCGCATCAGTTATTTCTGTTATGGAAGCTCTAGCCTTTTTGAAACCAAAGAAAAATGTACTTGCCCTTATTCCACTTGTAGAAAACATGCCTAGCGGAAATGCGTACAAGCCAGGAGATGTGATTACTACCTATAGTGGCAAAACCATTCAAATAATTTCTACAGACGCTGAGGGTAGAATGATATTATGTGATGCTATCTCCTATGCCAAGGAGCTAGGAGCCTCCTCCATAATTGATGTAGCGACACTAACTGGCGCCTCAGCAAACTTCTTTGGTGGAGTTAATATTGCTGTATCTAGCAATTCCGAAGCCCTAACACAGAAGGTGGTAGAATCCGGTAAGGCTGTTGGAGAGAACTTCTGGGCTCTCCCAAATAATGCAGAATACAAGGAACAGTTAATAACCATGAGCGCAGACATGAAAAATACCGGAAACAATTCAGGTGCTATTGTAGCGGGACTATTTTTACAGGCCTTTGCAGAGGATGTGGCTTTTGCTCATCTTGATATTGCAGGCTGCTCGGGAGTTTCTTCTCCTACAGATACCTATGAAATGGGTGCAATGGGTACCCCTGCTAGAAGCTTGTTACAGCTTCTAAGAGATTAACCATAAGATAAAGAGACAGCGGCAGTAATGGCAGCTGTCTCTTATTTATATAACATATTTATTCCCAGTTTGCGCTCATTATAGTATTTCCCTCTAAATCCTTAACAAGCCAGCTCTTTCCCTCAATAATACCATAGGAATTAGGGTATCCATCCTTTGGCAATGCTATAGAGCCTGGATTAAAAATATAATAATTCTCTTTTTTATTAGCTAATGGAATATGGGTGTGGCCCTGTACTACTATATCCTCCTGAAGCATATTATTTAATTGATCCTCAGAAAAAATGTGTCCATGAGTTATAAAAAACCTGCGGTTTTCATTCATTATTACAGCATAGTCAGCCTGCATAAAAAACTCTAAAACCATTGCATCTACTTCGCTGTCACAGTTACCTCTCACTGCTAATATCTTATGCTTATATAAATTTAATTCCTTTGCAACCTCCATAGGATTATAGTCCTTTGGAAGTGGATTTCTTGGTCCATGATATAACAAATCTCCAATAAGCACCAAATAATCTGCTCCCTCCTTATGGAAGGCCTCAAGGCCTTTTTTAAGATAAAAAAGCGAACCATGTATATCAGACATAAAAAATAATCTCATAACTTTTTACTTCTCCCTTCGTACATATAGTAAAGTTTTACATCAGGTGGAATTTATTTTAATTATATTAAATTTAGGAAGGAAGGACAATATTGAATATTTCAGTGGATGACAACAGTTCAAAAGCCAAAAACAAAAGAACAAGGAAAAAGATAACAGCAATAATTCTTATAATATCAGCTTTTGTTTTGGGATTTGGAATTTCCGCTGTACTATTTTTAAAAAATAGTTCACCAGCTTTAAGTAAAAATCCCCCAGATTCTAATTCTCCTTCTGCAAATAGCGGCTCCACTGCTCAAAGTGGTGAACAAAACAATACAAAGCCTGCTTTTGAAGAAAAACTTGTTCCTTATGAAGGTATTGTAGAGCATATCTTTTTTCACCCATTAATAGCCTATCCAGAAAGAGCTTTTAATGGTGATAGTCAGTCAAAGGGTATGGATGATTGGTTTGTTACAGTTTCAGAGTTTAAAGCTGTTCTAGATCAGCTATATTCTAATGGCTATGTACTTGTAAGACTGGAAGACCTCTATGAGCAAAAAACAGTAAATAACTCCACTGTCACAGTTAGAAGACCCCTTTTAATTCCAGAAAACAAAAAGCCCCTAGTATTGTCCGTTGATGACAACAATTATTATGAATATATGCATCAAAAGGGAACAATATACAGGCTAATTCTAGATGGTGATGGAAAACTTGCCTCCTACAGTATAAACCTTAAGGGTAAGCCTGAGATTGGATATGACAACGATATAATCCCTATACTAGAGACCTTCATAGCAAAACATCCGGATTTCTCCTTTAGGGGCGCAAGAGGTATATTAGCCCTAACTGGCTATGAAGGAGTTCTTGGATATAGAACTGATGAGGACTACCCTCAGCATGTAAAGGAAATCGAAGATGTGAAGCCAGTAATTGCCGCATTGAAAAAGGCTGGGTGGACCTTTGCAAGCCACAGCTATGGCCATAGAAATCATGCAGAGTACGGTATGGGTTATATACAATGGGATAGTGACAAATGGGAACGACAGGTGCAATCACTGGTGGGACCAACCTCTGTATATATATACCCCTTTGGAGCTACCTTGGATTTTCAAGATCCAAAGTTTAAGAAGCTAGAGGAAAAGGGCTTTTATATCTTCTGTGGGGTACAGCTTGAAAATGCACAACGTTTTGGCTCTCACTCTGTTCAAACCACCAGAAAAAACGTGGATGGAATAAGCCTTAGAAATAGAAGAAAGAATTTTCTTCATTTATTTGATACGGAAAAAGTAATTGATTTAAAAGCTAGAGACAGAATGTTACACAAATAGAAAAAGTGGCGATATCTCGCCACTTTTTCTATTTGGTGCAGAAGACGGGACTTGAACCCGTACGGTCTCCCACACGCCCCTCAAACGTGCGCGTCTGCCAATTCCGCCACTCCTGCATACATATAACTTTACTACGGAGATTATTATATCACGATAATTCTCTCATTGCAAATCCTTTTTTTTAAAAATACAAAGCTACAGCAGTTTTTGTTTAATACCTGCTGCAGCTAAATGCACAACCATACTCTACTTATTTTGGCCTTTGCCCTTATATAAGAAATTATATATTTTATAATTTGTCTTTACTCGTTTGATATATTGATCAGTCTCCTTAAAGGGAATATAGCTTAGGTTTTTACCATCCTTTGAATATTGAGGGTCTTTAAGCCATTTATTGACGTTTCCTCTGCCTCCATTATAAGCTGCCAGCATAAGCTCAGTATCACCATTAAACTCCTTTAAAAGCTCTGCTAGATACCAACAACCCATCCTTATATTAAACTCTGGGTCATAAAGCTTTTCAATATTATAGTCCTGAAGCTTCATTTCATTTGAAGCCCATTCAGCAGTCTTTGGAGTAATCTGCATGAGTCCACAGGCTTCCCTGCTAGATTTTGCCTCAGGCTTAAAATTGCTTTCTGCCTTAATCACTGAAAGTACCATATAAGGGTCTAGATTGTATTCTTTTGAATACTTCTCTATTTGATTTCTATATTTAATGGGATATTGACTTCTTATTCCCTTCAGTACAAGAGTTGCTAAAAGGAGCACCATAAGAATTATGGTAAGAAGTATAATTACTTTATTGCCTAGATTCTTCTTCATAGCTCCCCCTTGTTTTTTTTATTATATCTAAAATACTATCTAACTGCATTGATGTATCCTCTTCAGTGCGGCTGTTATCTATTATATAATCCACATAGTCTTTCTTTTTATCTAAGGGCATCTGAGAAGAAATTCTATTTTTAACCTCCTCCATACTGCTTTTGTCTCTGTTTAAAACCCTTTTCAGCTGAGTATTTTCGTCCACCCATATGAGAATATTTATATCCATATAGCAATGCAATCCTTGTTCAATAAGCAGTGGTGCATCTATTATAGCCATAGGCTCTCCCCCTGCTTCCATAATGCTTAACCTATTAAATATTTCTTTTTTTATAAAGGGCATAATAATATCTTCTAGGGCCTTTACTCTTTCCTTATCCTGAAATACATATGAACCAAGCTCTTTTCTTTTAAGCTTACCCTCCTCATCAATAAAGGATGGTCCAAAGGTCTCTGAAATTCTTCTTAGGGTTTCAGGGAAAAGTGTCAGTACCTCTCTAGCTATAATATCTGCATCTATTACCTTAATTCCCTTATTTTTAAGCATATTGCTCACAGTACTTTTCCCGCTGCCTATTCCTCCTGTTAAGCCAACTTTAATCATAGCCACACCTACCTATTTTGCTTCATACCAATTATCACCAACATTTATATCTACCACCAAGGGCAAAGAAAGCTTAAGGACCTTTTCCATTTCATCCTTAACCAGTGCCTTTACCTCATCAAGCTCCTCCTTATATACATTTAGAATCAATTCATCATGAACCTGCAGTATAAGGCTGCTCTTCATTTTTCCTTTCCTTAGCTCCTGGTGTACATTCACCATGGCAAGCTTTATAATATCAGCTGCAGTACCCTGTATGGGGGCATTCATAGCAAGCCTCTCCCCTAAGGCCATTATAATCTTATTTGGCCCTTTTATCTCTGGAATATAACGCCTTCTATTCAATAAAGTGGTTACATATTGATCAGCTTTTGCTTTTTTTACAACAGTATCAAGATATTCCTTTACCTTTGGATATCTTTCAAAATAGGTTTCAATATACTGTTTTGCCTCATTTTTAGGTATTTTTAAGTCCTTCGCTAGGCTGAAGTCACTAATTCCATATACTATTCCAAAGTTTACCGCCTTTGCTCTACTTCTCATAATAGAGGAAACTTCACCCAGTGGAACCTTAAACACCTCAGAGGCAGTTTTCGTATGAATATCCACCTTGTTTACAAAAGCTTCAATCATATTTTCATCCCCTGCAATTTCTGCCAAAACTCTAAGCTCTATTTGGGAATAATCTGCGGATAGTATAACACTGTCCTCATTATCAGGAATAAATACCCTTCTAATAGCCCTCCCCATTTCGTATTTAATGGGTATATTCTGTAGGTTAGGCTCTGTGCTGGATAATCTTCCTGTGGTGGTAACAGCTTGATTAAAGGAGCTGTGTATTCTTCCGTCTACGTCAATAACATTAGAAAGTCCTACAATGTAGGTGGATTGCAGCTTTGTTAACTGTCTGTAGTAGGTTATCTTATCTATTATTGGATGCTTATCAGAGAGCTCCTCCAGCACCTCAGCGTTAGTAGAATAACCCGTCTTTGTTTTCTTTAATGCTGGTAAATCCAGCTTTTCAAAGAGTATTTTACCAAGCTGCTTTGGAGAACCTATGTTAAATTCTTCCCCAGCCATCTCATAGATTTCTCTTTGTACCTTCTCTATTTCACTTTTAAAGTTATCTCCAAGCTTTTCTAGTTCTTTTTTCTCCACCTTAAATCCCAAGCTTTCCATGGAAGCTAATACCTCAACTAGAGGCATTTCCAGCTCATAAAAAAGCTTCTCCATGTCTAGCTTTTTAAGATTCTCCATAAGCACTGCAGAGAGCTCTTTAATTAGTGCAGTTTCTCTTATTTTTGTCTCCTCCTCATCCCCAGAGATATCTACCCGAAGATATTCTTGAATCAAGGTTTCTAATGGATAATCTCCCTTTGAAGAGTCAATGAGATAGGCTGCAATTTTAGCATCAAATACTGCTGGTCTATATAAAATGCCAAGCTTATTTAGATAGGTGTATAGCAGCTTAAAGTCATATCCGTATAACTCTATATCTTCGTTATTAAATAGTACTCTAAGTACAGTCTTAGCACCTTCTATATCCTGTTCTTCTATTTCCATATACTTGATGCAGTAATTCCCACCTGCACTGCTTAAAAATATCTCCTCTGGTATTCTCTTTGAGTATGTATGAGCCTCTCTCATGCTATAGCTTACATATATCCTTCCTAAAAGCTGACCTACTAGCTCTGAGGCTTCATTAGCACTATCTATCACCTTGTAATTAATCTTTTCCACTGATTCAACTACCTTGTTTTCAGCCTCCTGGGAAAGCTTTTCTAGGAGTGATTTAAACTGAAGTGAGAAAAATAACTGCCTTAATGCCTTAACATCATAATTCTCAGTGGATTTTATGGAGTTTAGGTCGATCTCAATAGGTACATCTGTAAATATAGTTGCCAGTCTTTTGCTAAACAGTGCCTGTTCACTATATTCTCTTAAATTCTCTACAACCTTTTTCCCGCTAATGTTACCTATATTCTGTAGTACATTTTCTATGCTGCCATACTCAGAAATAAGCTTGAAGGCTGTTTTTTCTCCAATTCCTGGAACTCCAGGAATATTATCTGAAGCATCCCCCATAAGTCCTTTAACATCGATGAACTGAGTTGGAGTTACATTGAGCTCCTCCACCATCCTTTTTTTATCGTATATTTCCTTTTCAGTCATACCTTTTTTTGTTATAACCACCTTAATATTGTCACTAGCTAGCTGAAGGGCATCTCTGTCCCCCGTTGCTATATACACCTCTATACCTTGCTTTTCGGCATACAGGGAGAGTGTTCCAATTAGGTCATCTGCCTCATAACCATCAATTTCAAATATATCTATATCCATAAGCCTTAAAAGCTCCTTCACCACCGGAAATTGCTCTGCCAGCTCAGGAGGCATCTTCTTTCTTCCTGCTTTATATTCCTTATATTCATCATGCCTAAAAGTAGGTGCCTTCCTGTCGAAGGTTGCCACTATGTAATCAGGCTTTATCTCTTCCTTCATTTTAAATAGCATATTAGTAAAACCATATACTGCATTGGTATGCAAGCCCTCACTATTAGTAAGGGGTGGTAGGGCATAAAAAGCTCTATTTAGTAAACTATTGCTGTCTAATATCAACAATCTCTCATTCATAACTTTTCCTCCACATGTCCAGGCTATTTTTTAAGCAATTAAAATCCTCAAAGTCAAATTTCTTTGTAAGCTCATTAACAAGAAATCTCAATGCTTCCTCACCTCACAAAGGTATTTATATATACATAATACCATAACCTAATGAATAAAATAACATCCCAGCAAGCTGAGATGCTATTTTATTAAAATATGCTCAAATCCAATTCTGAGGATAGTTCTTGCAGCACCCTCATGCCTGCAAGACTGTTTCCCTTTTCATCAAGAGCCGGTGCGTAAACCCCTATTCCCATCCTTCTTGGAACTGATGCCATTATGCCTCCAGAAACACCACTTTTTGCTGGTATTCCTATATGAACGGCAAATTCTCCTGAGGCATCATACATTCCACAGGTAACCATGATAGTTTTTACTATACGGCTTACTTCTCTAGAAATGATGCGTTCCCCTGTCCAGGGTAATACACCATCATTTGCAAGCATAGCTGCTATTCTAGAAACATCTTTACAATTTCCTTCTATTGCACACTGGCTAAAGTAAACCTGAAGAATTTCATCTACATCGCCCTCAATTAGTCCATTGCTTTTCATATAATAGCTAAGAGCCCTATTTCTATCACCACTATTTCTTTCAGATTGAAATACCTCTTCATTTATTCCTATAGTCGGGTTTCCAGTAATTTTTCTTGTAAAATCCAAAATTCTCTCTAGCTTTTCTTCAGGAGTCTTACCCCATATTAGAGAGGAGGTTACAATGGCACCAGCATTTATCATAGGATTAAAGGGCTTTTCAGGGTTTTTAACCTCTAGACTAATAATGGAATTGAAGCTATCCCCTGTAGGCTCCATTCCAACCTTCTGAAACACATTGCTTTTCCCATTATCTGTTATAGCAAGCATTAGAGCGATAACCTTAGACATACTCTGTAGAGTGTATTTTTCCTCAAAATCTCCTGCTCCATATTCTATGCCGTCTAAGCCTGTAACATATATTCCAAGGGCTTCCTTCCTAGCTTTTGCCAGAGCAGGTATGTAGGTAGCAACTTTTCCCTTTGCAGTCCATTCATAGTTGTTCTTTATGATGGTATCTAACAAGTTTTGCATAGCATACTTCCTTCCTTAGTAAATAGGTTTACTCATAATCTATTATAATATAATATAATTATTTTTAAAGTTCTATTGAATTATAAAAATCCTTGCTGTATAATGTGAACATAGTTCATATTATGTTTGGAAAGGAGGCTTCTATATGCCTAAGATTATAGAAAATATAAAGGAAACTATAATTGAGGAAGGTAAGAAGGCCTTGATTCTAACCAGTTATGAAGAATTTAATATGAGGGATATTGCAAAGGCTTGTAATATTGGAACTGGTACCTTATATAACTATTTTTCAAACAAGGAGGATCTTATTCACAGCATCTTTAAAGAGGATTGGGCAAAGGTAATTCGTTCTATAGATAAGCTTAGCTATGAGGATTACAGTTTTAATTATAAGGTTGAGAGTATTTATAATCTTGTTAGAGACTTCTTCCTAACCTATAAAAAAGCCTTTTATGAGCTTATGAGCTCTAGCATATCTCGTCCCAAGGATAGGCCCTATGTGAAGGTTCTACATGAAAAAATGGAGCAGATAATCGACCTTCATAGAGAGAAGGGTGAGATAACTAATCCACTTTCCTCAGAAAAGCTTTCATACTTTATTGTTTCAAACTTACTATCTCTTGCTGTGGAGCCCAGTATTAGCTTTCACGAATTATACCAATGTATGAATATTTAATTTACCTTTGACTGATATATCAGTCAATTTTTTTAGATACATATGAACACAGTTCAGAAAAGAGGATTGGGTAACGAATTTTCGCTGCCCGAATAATTATGACAAAAAAACAACGTACTTTAGCTCTAATAATCTTTTTACGAAATAAACTAATATTAAAATCACCCGCAAGTATTATCCTGCGGGTGATTTTAGCCTAATATCCCTTATTTATATCAACAATATTGCTGAGCTTTTCCCCATTTATATATCGCTGCATATTCTTGTATATGGTGTCCCATCTTCTCTCATTTCTTTTCTCTGAAATCCAGGAATTATGAGGAGTTACTATAACATTATCCATATGCCAAAGTGGGCTACTTGCACCTAAGGGCTCCTCTTCAAACACATCAAGGGCAGCTCCACCTATTTTCTTCTCCTTCAAGGCTTCTATCAGTGCCTCTTCCTCTACTATAGCTCCTCTAGATACATTTATTAGGTAGGCACCCCTCTTCATGGCAGCAATAAGCTTACAATTTATTAGATGCTTTGTTTCCCTTGTGAAGGGTATGGTTATTACTAATACATCACATAGACTTAACATATCTATAATATTTTCCATAGCATAACATCTATTAAAGAATTCCACTTCTCTACCGCTGGTATTTACCCCTAGTACCTCCACATCAAAGGCCTGTAATCTTTTAGCCGCTTCCTTTGCAATGCTTCCAGTGCCAATAAAACCCACAGTCTTACCATATAGCTCTAAAATGCTGGTATCTAGCTTCCACTCTTTCTCAAGCTGCCTCTTATATAGATTGTGGCTGTGTTTTAATAGCTCTAGCATGCTCATTACAATCCATTCACCCATGGGGATACTATAGCCACCTCTATTATTGGTGACAATTATATTCGAAGCTTTAACCACCTCTACGGGGAGTTGATCTATGCCAATGCTTGAGAGCTGTATCCACTTTAGCTTTGCCATCTTTGAAATATCAAGGGTTTCGAAGGGGTTATAGCAAACTAGCACCTCAGCATCATTAACCTCTTTGCTGTTTGTTATATCCTTCTCATATACTATGCTTACATCATAGCCTAATCTTCTAACAGCTTCTATATTCTCTCCACCATAATCATAGGTGAAAATAGCCTTTTTCATGCTTAAGCACCCACCTTTATATAATTATAATAATATTTTAATTATTATAACATATAGGCAGTCCTTGTAGAAATATCTTACCCTTGCTTTTATTCTTTCCTACAGCAGCAAAGATGTGCCCAATCCTCCTTGCCATTACTATAAATAGCTCTACAGCTTAGCTCACCCTTAAGCTCTCTTCCGCAGTATCCACATATTCCTGAGTAATTTGCTGGAAAAACTCCTGCACATTGAACTGGTCTCTTTAAATATTCCTCCTCCACTTTTTGAGGAATATCCTTGCATATCAAGGCATTTATATAACTTGATAGGTTCCCTGCATAGTTCTTCTTTGCTTCCTTTTCTGCTGCTTTTGATACGTGCTCTGCCAGAGAAATACTTTTTTTTGATGACATGATGTCCTCCTGCATATTATTACATAATAACATCATATGCAGGGGGTAGTATTTTGTGCATATTTGGTATCCTAACTATGCCTTTTACAGTTTTTCTATCATATTCCTTTGCTTTTTATTTATCTCTAAGTTAAAATAGCCCTAACAGGTAACGAAAATAGTGAAGAGGAGTGATTTACATGATAAGACTTAAAATAGCCCAATTCCTGTTAGTCGCCACATTATTTACAGCCTGTGGCATAAAGCAGCCAAATATTAAGGTTGAAAATGCATCAAACCCACCTGTTGAACAAAGTGTGGTAAAAAATACAACTGATGAAAATACAAACACCACTAAAACAACAGATCAAAGCACAACTCAGGGAGGCAATCAAGTTGGACAGGCTTCAACAGCTCAAGTTACTTCAGAGCAAAAGCCTGTAGTAAGTGCACCTACCCCCACTCCCCCTAAGCCAGCAGTAAAACCTGTTGAGAGTAAGCCAGCAGCAAAGCCTGTACAACAACCTTCCACACCTTCTAATAGCAGTGCGGTTAATGGATTACCCGCCATTCCAAGTAAGGTACCAGTAGAATACATGACCTCCATGGAAAGTGAAGTACTTACTTTGGTAAATGCTGAAAGGTCTATGGCTGGACTAAAACCTCTAGCAATGAATGAAACTTTAAGACAAGCTTCTGAATATAAGGCAGATGAAATGCTGCAATATAATTATTTTGAACACACCTCTCCATACACAGGACAACCTTGGGATGTGGCTAAAAAGTTAGGCTATTCCTATACTAGTTTTGGAGAAAATATTTGGTATATGACCTCAACAGGTTCAAATATTAAGAATAACTTTAGTGCCAAGCTTATTGTGGACAGCTGGATGAACTCCCCTGGCCATAGAGCAAATATATTAAATCCTGGCTTTGGCAAAATGGGTATAGGTATTGCCTGCTCCTCCTCAGGAAGGGTATATGCCTCCCAAATGTTTTCTAATTAAGCTTCCCAACGAAAATGAGCTGTTCAAATTCGAACAGCTCATTTTTAATTATCTACTTGTTTTCTATTTGTCTAATAGCTTCTTCTACTACAGCCTGGACATTCTTAATAGCTTTTTATTCTCTGACAGGATATTCCTCTAAAATATGCTTAAGCTGTGTTATTAAATCTGACAGGCAGTTTTTGTCACTGTAAAATTGAAAGCTTAAGGTTGCTCCATAGCCTTCTGGATATTGAGCTTCTATATCCCATTTAACCCTATCATCTTCCTCTGGAATTGAAACCATATTTATTCCACCCTCCACAGTGAGCAACTTAGCGTTTCCTCTTGAACTCTCATACTGTGACTTAAGCTCACTATAAAAAGTTCTAAGTTCATAGCTTAAAATACAGGTTGGAAAATTTGCTGTGTAACCTGGTATATCAATATTTACTATACATAAAAGTACATTTATATCTCTAAAGTCAGTGCTAAAGGGATATAGCCGCTTTAATATCTCCACCTGTATCTTGCTTTCATTTCCATTGATAATAAACTTCATTCTTATCATCCTTACATACTAGTAATATTTAGTGTTATTCACACAACATCTATATTATAAGTTATATTCTTACAATAATCCATATAAGCTGTGTACAAAATTAAAAGCCCTGATTAAGTCAGAGCTTTTTTAAACCTATCTTCTTGGTTGAGATATTTCCACCTTTACTTTTCTTCCGCCTAGCCTTTGCCCAGAGCAATACTTTATAATCCTATTTGCAGCATTTTCAGTTACATCTGCAAAGCTGAACTTTTCAAGTATATCTATGTCTCCAACCTCTTCCTTATTTACATTTGCAGTAGTGTTAAAGAATTGTAGCAGCTGTTTAGGATTTATTTTATCCATTCTGCCTACAGTGAGGAATAGCCTTACATGAGCTGAACTAGAACCTATGAAGTTTTCAGTGTACTCGTAGCTTACTTCCTTGTCATATAGGATATTCATAAGAGCAGCAGCCACATCTACCAGATTAAATTCTTCATCCATTTCTGCTGCAAGTGGCACAAATCTCTTATAGTCCTCCTCCTCAAGAGTATCCTTTACCCTGCTTAATATATTGTTATATTTAGCATAGAAGATATCATCTATTGTAGGAATTTCCTTCCTTCTTATCTTGCTTTTAGTGGATTTTTCAATTTGCTTTAGAGTCATATATTCTCTGGCTGTCACTAGTGTATAGGCAATACCCTCTTTGTTTGCTCTTCCTGTTCTGCCTATTCTATGCACATAAGACTCAGTATCCTGTGGCATATCATAGTTTATAACATGAGTTACGTCCTCTACATCTATACCTCTAGCTGCTACATCAGTAGCCACTAAGAATTCCAAATTTCCTTCTTTAAACTTTCTTAGGGTATTTAATCTCTGGTTCTGATTCATATCTCCATGCATGCCTTCTACATTATAGCCTCTAGCCTGCATTGCTTCAACCAATTCATCTACGCCCTTTTTAGTCTTACAGAAAATTATAGCAGTGGTAGGTTCATCCACATCTAAAATTCTACATAGGGATTCAAATCTGTCCTTTTGTTTAATCTCATAGTAATACTGTGAAATAGTAGAAACAGTCATGGTATTTTTTATAATAGAGATATGCTTTGTATCAGGTTTCATATATCTTTTTGACAGCTTCTTAATCTCATCAGGCATAGTCGCAGAAAATAACATGGTCTGTCTATCCTTGTTGGCATGCTTTACTATTTCCTCGATGTCATCTATAAAGCCCATATTTAACATTTCATCAGCTTCATCTAGTACTAGATAGGATATGCTGCTAAGGTCAATTATGTCTCTTCTCATAAGATCCATAACTCTTCCTGGTGTACCTACCACTATGTCTATGCCTCTTTTTAATGCCTTTATCTGTCTGTCAATTGGCTGGCCACCATATACAGGCAACAGCTTAACCCTAGTGAATTTGGCTATACGCACTAGTTCGTCATTTACCTGAATAGCTAACTCTCTGGTAGGTGTTAATATTATACACTTTATATTATCCTCTGCTGTAGAAATACTGCTAAGCATTGGAGCTCCAAAGGCAAGAGTCTTGCCAGTTCCAGTCTGAGCCTGCCCAATTACATCATAGCCTTCCAGCAGCACAGGTATTACCTCTGCTTGAATTTTTGAGGGTTCTTCAAAGCCCATGTTGTCTATGGCCTTTAGCACATTGTCGCTAAGACCTAAATCACTAAATTTTTTGTCTTCCATTTACATTCCTTCTTCCAATCAAAATCACTTCATTATAATATAGTATGCCACAATAAACAAGGATTAATTTATGAATTTTTTTAATTTTACTGCAATAAGGCCCCTCAAAATCATGAGGAGCCTTATTATTTGAAACTATTATTTTTTAGCTTGGACTTTGGTTGTTATCCTTAGTATTTTCCATTGGAGCCTTTAGTGCTTCCAGTCACTGTAATGCGATAATAATTATGTTTACTGCTGCTATTTGCAGTAATAGTGGCCTTATAATAGTCTAAATCATTTATTTGCTAATAAATTCTTCTAAAACTATATTCTTATTCTTAATTTCCTTTGAATTTTTTACTCCTACATAGCGAATATGCCATGGTTCGTAGCTATATCCTGTTATATTTTCTTTTCCTTCTGGGTATCTAATAATATATCCAAAGCTATGTGCATTTTCTTTTAACCATTTTCCCTCTTTAGTTTGTCCAAAATCTGAGATGAGTTCATTTCTGCTTCCTTTTTCATTGGTAACATCTACAGCTAGTCCTGTTTGATGCTCACTTTGTCCAGGGTATGCCACATATTTATCTGTATTTTCTTTTCCAACCTTTATTACTCTTTTTTCATAAATGGACTTTTGTAGTCCATAGGACCTATAAGCAGATACGCAATATAAGTTGATATTATTTTTTTGTGCAGTGCTAAATAGTTCTTCTAAAGCCCTTGCAGCCTCTTTTTTCATCATTTTTTCTTCTGCTGTTATACTAGGTGCAAATCTAACCTTAAGTACTGTTAAGTCTTCTGGTACATAATTCTGTGCTACTTTATTTTCTCTATTTACTAAAACTAAAATACTGTAAGAGTTTTTAACATGCATTATTTGTTGATTTTCCGTACCTATGTGCCTTACAATTAGGTAAAAAGCCACCACTAGAGGTATCAGTAATATAACCTTATGTATTCTTTTCATTATTCCATTTCTCCCTAAATTTCACTTTTACGTTTATATTTATATTATATTATTGCCTTCCTAATATGGCAATGAGACGAAATAGTTATTACAAGCTTGTAATAGTTAATCATTTAATACAAATGGCAGCTCATTCTTGCAATTGCTTGCAAGAATATATTGTTGTATTATGAAAACATATAAATAATTGCTTAAAAGGGAGACAAGCCTATGTGCTATGTATATATTTTAGAGTGTTCAGACAGAAGCCTTTATACAGGATGGACTACAGATTTACAAAGGCGATTAAGTGTTCATTTAAGTGGAAAGGGAGCCAAATACACAAGATGCAGGCTGCCAGTTACACTTGTTTATTTTGAGGAATATGAAGATAAGATATTGGCTCAAAGAAGAGAATACGCCATAAAGCAATTGTCTCGAGATGAAAAAATAGAGCTGATTAATAAAGCAGTCCGTCAAAGCTGACGGACTGCTTTTCTACATCACTGCTTCTTTTGTGTTATTTACTTTATCCTCTAACCACTTTTTACCTTCTACCAGTCTTGTTACCAGCATTGCACATACTGTGTTTCCAGTAGAATTAAGAAGTGTAGCAGGTGCATCTATTATGGTACTTATTACTGCAATTATAGGAAGCACCTCTGGAGGGAAGCCATAAACGCTTATGATAAGCATTTCTCCAATCATTCCACCACCTGGTATTGCTCCCATGACAGCACCTACCAAGAAGGATACTCCTATGATGGTTATTATACTAGAGGCACTATTCATATCTTTCCCAAAGATACCAAGTAGAAATACTATCTTCATTACGCCGCCAAATACAGAGCCATCCTTATGAGTATTGGCACCTAAAGGTATTACAGTCTCAGCGATATCACTTGGAACCCCCATTTTCTTAGTATATTCAAGATTAATTGGAATGCTTGCTGCACTAGAACAGGTGGCAAGAGCTGTAACTGATGGTGCTATGGCATTTTTCCAAAAGGTCTTTATACCTTGTACTCCACTTGCTAAAAAAGCGTATAATGAGAAAAAGCCAAAGTAATAGATTATTGAAAGCACTACGTAAAGAATAAACACTCTCAAATAACCCTCAAGGATCTGTGTACCTAGTTGCCCTATTATAGAGGCAAAGTAACAGCCTAAACCTATTGGTGCATAGTACATTATTATGTTTACTATCTTCATCATTACCTCAGTGCCTGAGGATAAGAATTTTGCTACAGGTTTACCCTTTTCTTCAGCCATAGCTGTGGAAATTCCAAAGAGCACGGAAAACACTATTAACTGCAGCATATTCTTCTTAGAAAATAGTGACATAAAATCTGTTACAGTAAAGGTGTTTACAAGCTGCTGCAGTACTCCTACCTTTTCTGCCTTTTGTACTGTTTCTGAAGCACTGCCCATGAGCCCCTGCATGGCTGCCGCATCTACGCCCTTGGTGGGATTTGCAATTAAGGCTCCTATTAGTCCTATTACTGCTGCAACTAATGCTGTAGCTGCAAAAACTATAACAATACTACCCAATATTTTACTAAGCCTTTTCATACCACTCATGTTGGCTATGGCAGAAGCTACGCTAAAAAATACTAAAGGTACTATTATCATGAATAATAGGTTTATAAACAAGTTGCCTAAAGGCTCTAAAACAGAAGCCTTAGGTCCTAAGATGACCCCCACAATTCCGCCTAGGATTATAGCTCCAAGCAATATTAGGGTTGATTTTTGATTTTTTAAAAATGATTTCATCAGTTTTCCTCCATCTCCTTATAAATTTATATAATTCCGCATAGAAATTAATAATTTTTAATCCAGTATCTACATTTACCATCTAATATGTCAAAAAGCTCACCATTGTTTCCTTCAATCACTCTTTTTGAGGGGATATTCCTCTCCTCACAGGTGAGTAATAATTCATCAATACCCTTGGCTTTAGCCTCTTTTATTAATTCTCTAAGTAATATTGTTCCATAGCCCTTTCCACGTTCGCTAGGTCTTATGGTATATCCTATATGTCCACCAACTCTTCTTAAATCGTCATTTAGGTAATGCCTAAGCTTTCCTATACCAACAGGTCTTTCATCTATAAGAAGCCAATACATGGTCTGAGGTACATATTGGGGGCCTAGATCAATTCCTCTTGATATTTTTATTCTGCCTTTAAGATAGGATGGAAAATCCCTGTAATCCATCTCATATTCACTGTTAATATATCCATTTTCCCCTGGTCCAATTTCCCTTATCATCTGAAATATATCCTCTTTATCGTTTGTGGACAGCTCTCTTAATTGAATTTTCATAAAACAAAATCCCCTCTCAAAGCAAGTGAGATAAATATTTAAAACACTGATGCTAGCTCATTTTTTCATAGTACTTCTAAGACCAATCTCTTGCCTTTTTAAGATACGCTTAAGGTTTGGAAGGTGGTTATAGAGACTCAAGGAACCTATAAACACTGAAACCGCCAAGGGGTTTGTCCCATAGTTAAATAGTAAAGTGCATATACAAAAACCTACCATCATCACTATGGTTCCTAAGGCAATATAATCTGTTATAGCTGTTACAGTTAAGATGATTAGTACCGAAATAAGTGCTATGCGTATATCTAGTGCAAATAGCATTCCTATAGAGGATGCGGTACCCTTTCCTCCTTTGAACCTCATGTAAAAAGGGTAATTATGACCAAGGATTACAAAGGCTCCTGTAAGATACATAAGAAAATGCAAATCACTGCTATTTATATAGCTATGCTTTACAATAAGCACAGCAGCAATTGCCTTTGCAATGTCTATCAAGCCCACAAAAATTCCATACTTCCACCCAAGTACAATGGTGGCATTGGAGGCCCCTGCGTTATTACTCCCATATTTTCTTATATCTATTTTTTTTATTAACCTGCCAATAATATATGCTGGTTGAACACATCCCAGCAAATAACCTACTATTATCACAGTAAAAATACTTTGAATATTCATAGCCCACCCCTGTAACTATTATTTACTTAATTATAGCTTATTCCATGAAAGTCTCCTATATAAATTTAAAATTTTAAATAAAAAAGCTTAAGCTGCTCCTTTTTTTGAGCAGCTTAAGCTAAATTATAATTTGCCTATGTCTCTTCTATAATATATATTTTTAAAATCTATTTTTCCTATGTCCTCATAAGCCTTCTTTATGGACTCCTCCAAACTATCACCTAGAGCATTTACAGCTAGTACCCTTCCCCCTGAAGTAATTAGGTTTTCCCCTTCACAGCTTGCTCCTGCAGCAAAGACCTTCCCCCTTGTACTACAAACGCCTTTTATAGTGTAGCCAGTATTAAATTTTCCTGGATACCCCCCTGAAGCTGCCACTACTACACAGGAATGCTTGCAGCTCCATGAAATTTCATATTGCTGAAGCTTCTTGTTAAGAGCATATTGAATTAATTCCATAAAATCACTATCTAAAAGAGGAAGCACAGCCTGAGTTTCTGGATCTCCAAATCGCACATTATATTCTAGTAGATACACACCCTTCTTAGTGATCATAATGCCAAAAAATACAACTCCCACATAGTCCATTTGCTCTTCTTTTATACCCCTTAAGGTAGACAGCATTATTTTATCTTCAAACTCCTTTAAAACCTCCTCTGTACAATACGGATTGGGAGAAATAACCCCCATTCCTCCTGTATTAGGGCCCTTTCCGTCTTCAAATATAGTCTTGTGATCCTTAGCTGATAGAAAGGGCTTAATGGTTTTACCATCTGTTATAGCTAAAATCGAGGCTTCAACCCCTTCTAGGAATTCCTCTATAACTATGACCTTTCCTGCACCCTTTAGGCTATCCTCTACCATAAAACACTCTATACAAGCTTTGCCCTCCTGAAGGGAATTACATATTACAACGCCCTTTCCGCTTGCTAGTCCGTCTGCCTTAATTACCACTGGATAAAAACAGCTTTCAAGATAGCTAAGGGCTCCTTCGGCACTATGAAATACCTCATATGCAGCAGTTTTAACTCTGTACTTTTTCATGAATTCCTTGGCATAAGCTTTGCTTCCTTCTAAAGCTGCTGCTTTTTTACTTGGGCCAAAGATAGCTATTCCTGCAGCCTTAAATTTATCAACTATGCCCTCCACTAAGGGGCCCTCAGGTCCAACAATAGTCACATCAACCTTTTCTTTTAGCGCAAATTCCAGCAATTCATCTATATCAGTTGTATTAATGTTTTCACATTTTTGCTCAAGCTTAGTTCCACCATTTCCAGGAGCACAAAATATTTTATTAACCTTAGCACTTTGGGAAAGCTTCCAAGCTATAGCATGCTCTCTGCCTCCACTGCCAATTAATAACACCTTCAAATTATCACCAGCCTTTCACCATAGTTATTTAAAGGAGTAACCTGTTTAATGTTTAAAATGCCTTGTCCCAGTAAATACCATAGCTATATTATGTTTATTACATTCATCAATGGATTCTTTATCTCTAACAGAACCCCCAGGCTGAATTATTGCTTCTATATTATATTTTGCAGCTTCACAAACTACATCGCTAAAGGGGAAGAAGGCATCTGAAGCCAAAACTACTCCTTCTCCAGCTCTTTCTAGTGCTTGAGCGGCTGCCCATATTCTATTCACCTGCCCACCGCCAATTCCTATGGCCATTTTATCCTTTACCACTACAATAGCATTTGACTTTACATACTTTGCTACCTTCATTCCAAATAACATATCTGACATTTGTTCCTCTTTTGGGCTCTTATTGGTTACCACCTCAAGTTTTTCAAAGAGTTTATTATCTGAGCCCTGCACTAAAATTCCACCATCTACTGAGCACATCTCAAATTTCCCCTGAGTACTGTAGGAGCATTTGATAATTCTCAGGTTCTTCTTAGCCTTAAAAAGCTCTAAGGCTCCCTCCTCAAAGTCAGGAGCAATTACAACCTCTAAAAAGGTTTTTGATAATTCTACAGCTGTATTAATATCCACCTCTTTATTAAAGGCTACTATTCCCCCAAATATTGACACCTTATCACATTCATAAGCTCTCTTATAAGCTTCATATACATTTTCCCCTATGGCCACTCCACAGGGAGTATTATGCTTTACTGCACAGCAGGCTGTTTCTTCAAATTCACATACTACCTTCCAAGCAATGTCCATGTCCTTAATATTGTTGTAAGAAAGCTCCTTACCGTTTAACTGAACCATGTCCTTCATAGGGTATTTACCTACATTAGGGGTATAAAAGGCTGCAGTTTGATGAGGGTTCTCACCGTATCTTAAGTCGCTGCTCTTCTTATAGGATAAAGTTAAGTACTCTGGATAGGAGTTATCCCCCAATAGGAAGTTACTTATGGCTGCATCATAGGCAGACATAAGGTTAAACACCTTTGCTGCAAGAAACTTTCTAGTTTCTATACAAACCTCTCCACTTTTATCTATTTCATCAATTATACTTTTATAATCCTCTGTGTCTGAAAGCACAACCACGTCTTTAAAATTCTTTGCAGCAGCCCTTAACATAGTTGGCCCGCCAATATCAATAAATTCCACCTTTTCCTCAAAGGATATTTCTTCTTGTACCTTCTCAAAGAAGGGATATAGGTTTACCACCACTAGATCAATGGGGGTTATGCCTTTTTTTGAAATAACCTCCATATGCTCAGCATTATCTCTTATGGCAAGTATGCCTCCATGTATCATGGGATGAAGGGTTTTCACCCTGCCATCTAATATCTCAGGAAAACCAGTTACTTCA
Source organism: Clostridium sp. UBA701 (assembly GCA_002298125.1). Classification (GTDB taxonomy): domain Bacteria; phylum Bacillota; class Clostridia; order Clostridiales; family Clostridiaceae; genus UBA701. The sequence continues at coordinate 460,074 of DBMJ01000011.1, forward strand.
GATATTTCCACCACTGGAATGCCTTTTTCTACAAGATATTTATAGGTTCCGCCTGTAGATAGTATTTCCACTCCATGCTCTCTAAGAAATTCAGCCAGCTCAAGTATGTTTTTCTTATTATATACGCTTATTAATGCTCTCTTTATCATGAACCCATCTCCTCTTTATATAATAGCAGCTTGCTCTTCTCCTATTTTTATCCTTCCTTCTGAAATAAGCTTTATCACCTCTGGGAGGAGTTTATGTTCCTCCTCTAACACCCTTTCTTGAAGTGTCTTTGGAGTATCCTCCTCATAAACAGGCACTACTCTCTGAGAAATAATGGCCCCTGTATCTGTGCCCATATCTACAAAATGTACTGTACAGCCTGAGAACTTAACCCCATACTCTATAGCACCTTCATGGACCTTAATGCCATACATTCCCTTGCCGCAAAAAGATGGTATAAGAGAAGGATGAATATTTATAATTCTCCTATTAAAATAGTTCAATATTTCACCCTGTAATATAGACAGGAAACCAGCTAGTACAATAAGGTCAACCCTACCTTTTAGTAAATGCAAAATTTCTTCAGAAATATCTTTTTTATATATGCTTCTGTCTAGAACTACAGTTTTAATTTTACTTTCTTCAGCTCTTTTTATTCCTCCTGCCCCTTCTCTATCACTTATTACCAGCTCTATACTGCAATTTAAATACCCATTATGGATACTATCAATTATAGCTTGGAGATTACTTCCTCCTCCTGAGATAAGAACTGCTATTTTAAGCACACCCCAGCACCCCCAGCCTCTACATGTCCAATATTATAGGCTCTATAACCTAGGGCTTCTAAGGTTTTTATCACCTTAAAGTCATCCTCCTCGCTAACACATAACACAAAGCCAATTCCCATGTTAAAGGTGTTATACATAAGCTCCTCCTCAACACCTAGAGACATCATATATTTAAATATCTCTGGAACATTGAAGCTGTTTTTGTTTATCACAGCAGTAAAATCACCTTTGAACATCCTTGGGATATTTTCATAAAAGCCTCCCCCAGTAATATGGGCCATAGCTTTTATTTCAAATTCTTCAAGGAGCCTTTGCACAGCCTTTACATATATTTTTGTGGGAGTTAAAAGTACCTCTCCCATCTTATCTCCATTAAAGTCTGCTTCTAAATCCCTTATCAGCTTTCTGACTAATGAATATCCATTACTGTGTATCCCAGAGGACTCAATACCTATTAGTACATCTCCATGACAAACACTACTGCCATCTATTATCTTGTGCTTTTCTACTACTCCAACTGCGAAGCCTGCTATATCGTATTCTCCATCTCTATAGAACCCAGGCATTTCTGCAGTTTCTCCTCCTATAAGAGCACAGCCTGCCTCAACGCAGCCATCAGATACACCCTTTACCAGCTGTTCAGCTACCTCCGCTTCAAGCTTTCCACAGGCAAGATAATCTAGAAAAAAGAGGGGCTTAGCTCCATGACACAATATGTCGTTTACACACATGGCAACACAGTCAATGCCCACAGTATCATATTTTTTTGTCCTAAAGGCAATATCTAGCTTAGTTCCAACTCCATCAGTACCTGAAACAAGCACTGGGTTTTCATATTTACCAAGCTCAAATAACCCTGCGAAGCTCCCTATATTACTTATTACCCCTGGTATAAAGGTTCTTTCTGCATGCCTTTTTATAAGCTTTACAGACTTATAGCCCTCTTCAATATTAACTCCTGAATCCTTGTATGTTATCATCTTAGTTCCCTCCTCTTTTCTATTTAATGATTATAAATTCTCTAAATGGTCTTTACCAGCTTCAATTGGGGCTGCCACAGGATAGTATCCATTAAAGCATCCTAGACAGAGCTCTTTAGTCCCTATAGATTTAACCAAGCCTTCTATGCTTAGATAATGAAGACTGTCAGCACCTATCTCTTCTCTTATGCTATCCACATCAAGCTGAGCTCCAATAAGCTCCCTTCTATAAGGGGTATCAATACCAAAGTAGCATGGATACTTTACTACAGGAGAAGCTGCTATAAAATGTACCTCTTTTGCCCCTGCTTTTCTAAGAGACTCCACTAACCTCCTGCTGGTAGTTCCTCTTACAATGGAGTCATCTATTAAAATCACCCTTTTACCCTCCACATTTACCTTCAAGGGATTAAGCTTAACAGAAACTGCTCTTTCTCTAAGCTCCTGAGAAGGGGTTATAAAGGTTCTCCCCACATATCTATTTTTTATAAAACCAAAGTCATAGGGTATACCAGATATCTTTGCATAACCCATGGCAGCTGCAAGCCCAGAGTCTGGAACACCAATTACCACATCTGCATCTATTGGGTTCTCTCTATAAAGCTCTTCCCCTGCCCTTATTCTGGCACTGTAGACATTTATCTCATCCATAATGCTGTCTGGTCTTGCAAAATATATATACTCAAAGGAGCAAATCTCATGCTTAGCCCTCTCAGTATAATCAATGGACTTCATGCCGCTATCATCTATTATTACAATTTCTCCCGGTCTAACATCCCTTACAAGCTCAGCACCCACTGCATCTAGTGCACAGCTTTCGGAACAAAGTATATAGCTTTCATTTAACTTTCCAATACATAGAGGTCTTATACCATTGGGGTCACGGACACCTATAAGCTTATCCTCTGTTAGTATTACTATGGCATAGGAGCCTTTCACCGCTTGAATGGCATCCACCACCGCCCTTTCAATACCTCTTTTTGCTCCTCTTGCAATAAGATTTAAAATAACCTCTGAATCATTTGTAGTATGAAAAATGCAGCCGCCATCCTCAAGCAAATCCCTCACTATGTCTGCATTTACTAGGTTTCCATTATGGGCAATGGCAATGCTGCCCAATTTGTATTTACCAAGTATTGGTTGTGCATTAATTACATCACTCGACCCAGTGGTAGAGTATCTTACATGGCCAACAGCAGCATGACCCGTAAGCTCCTTTAGAAGCCCCTCATTAAACACCTCTGCTACTAGCCCCATATCCTTGAAACACTTAAGCTCTTTCCCATTTGAAACTGCAATCCCTGCACTCTCTTGTCCTCTATGCTGCAATGCATACAAGCCATAATAAGTAATGGAGGCAGTAGAAAGCTCTTCTTTTGAATATATTCCAAATACACCACATTCCTCTTTAAACTTGTCCTCTTCCACCAACAACTCCATGTTATTTTCTCTATTCATTATGCTCTTCCCCACTGATTCTCTTTAAGATTTCCAAATAGGCTTCCTTAACATTGCCAAGATCTCTTCTAAATCTGTCCTTATCAAGCTTTTCATTGGTAACAGCATCCCAGAATCTACAGGTGTCTGGAGATATCTCGTCTGCTAAAAGCAGCTCTCCACTGTCAGTTTTACCAAATTCTATTTTGAAATCAATAAGCTTAATGTTTTGCTTTAAAAAGAACTCCTTTAACACATCATTTATAGTGGCTGTCATTTCATAAATCTTTTTTAGCTCTTCAAAGGTTGTAGCACCAATTGCCACTGCATGGTAGTCATTTATTAAAGGATCTGAAAGGGCATCATCCTTGTAGCTTAACTCAAAAACAGTGGTCTTTAGCTCATAGCCCTCCACAAGTCCTAATCTCTTTGCCATGCTGCCTGCTGCAACATTTCTAACAATAACCTCTAAAGGTATAATCTTTACTTTCCTGCAAAGCTGTTCTCTTTCATTTAGCTTCTTAATAAAGTGAGTTTTTACTCCATTCTTCTCTAAAAGCTCAAAGAGCATAGAGGTAATGGTATTGTTTAATACTCCCTTATCCTCTATCTGGCCTTTCTTCTCTCCATTAAAAGCTGTAGCATCATCCTTGTAGTAAACTATTACCTTATCCAAATCCTCTGTGCTATATATCTTCTTTGCCTTACCTTCATACATCATCACTTTCTTTTCCATTAAAACTCCACCCCTTCATTGTTTTCTCTAATAAATTTATCCTTCATATTTTTCCTGTACTGAATTAGCTTTTCCTTTAGCTCAGGATATTTAATTGAAAGTATTTCTACTGCCAGCATGCCTGCATTGTAGCTGTTATTTATACCCACTGTGGCAACTGGTATGGCTTTAGGCATTTGTACAATAGAAAGTAGAGAATCAAGCCCGTTTAAGCTAGCATTAATAGGCACCCCTATTACTGGCAGGGTAGTATGTGAGGCAATAACTCCAGGTAGATGAGCTGCAAGCCCAGCCCCTGCAATAATACATTCCCAGCCCTCATCTTCAGCTTGCTTTAAAACCTCTAGTAGTCTTTCAGGCACCCTGTGAGCAGAAAGAATAAACGCATTGTATTCTATGTTAAATTCCCTTAATGCTTCAGCTGCCCCTTTCATAACCTCTTTATCAGATTTGCTTCCAAAAATAATAGCAACCTTCATATAATATCCTCCTTAAGCTATTTAAAATAATTTATCCCAGCTTCAAATATCCTTTGGTCCTTATCTCCAGGTATGTTCTTTGCTACATTTTCACCTGTTCTTTCACTATGAGCCATTTTCCCAAGAATTCTTCCGTCAGGACTTGTTATTCCCTCCACTGCGTAGATAGATCCATTAGGGTTATATGGCATGTCATAGGTTGGATTACCATTTAGATCAACATATTGAGTGGCTATCTGACCGTTTTTAATAAGCCTTTTAAGCTCCTCTTCCCCTGCCACAAAACGTCCCTCACCATGAGATACAGGAACTGTGTGAATGTCTCCAACCCTTACATTGTTAAACCAAGGGGATAAATTAGATACAACCTTGGTCCGTACCATACAAGACACATGTCTTCCTATGCTGTTATAGGTAAGTGTTGGGCAAGCTTCATGTATATCCACTATTTCCCCATAAGGTACTAGCCCTAACTTTATAAGTGCCTGGAAGCCGTTACATATGCCTAGCATCAAACCATCTCTATGCTTTAATAGCTCCATTACAGCTTCACTTATCCTCTTATTTCTAAACACCGCCGCTATGAATTTTCCTGAACCATCTGGCTCGTCTCCAGCACTAAATCCTCCTGGCAGCATGATGATTTGTGAGTTGTTAATCCTCTTTACCATCTCATCTATAGAACCCTCAAGCTCCTTAGAGGTAAGATTATTAAATACTAGGGTATCCACCCTTCCGCCTGCTCTTTCAAAGGCTCTCCTAGAGTCATACTCACAATTAGTTCCCGGGAATACAGGTATAAATATCCTTGGTGTTGCTATTGAAGCACCAGCTGCTCTCCTTGTGCTGGAGTTAAAGCTAATAATATCAGCATTGAAATTTATACCCTTGGTCTTTGTTTTAAATATTTTTTCTAGGGGTTTTTCATAGCATTCATAGGCTTCATCTAGAGATATTTCTTCATCTCTCACCCTTATCACTGCACTTTCTTCAGTTGTACCCAAAGGTAAATACACAATACCACTAAAGGCTTCTTCAAGGTTAATATTCCTATCTATCTCTAATATCAAAGAGCCATAATCTGCATTAAATAGGCTTTTATAATCTATATCTTCAACAAACCTCATTCCGACTCTGTTTCCAAAGCACATTTTACTTATTGCTTCACTTATTCCTCCATCTCTTACACTTAAGGCAGAGATTACCTTGCCAGCATCTATTAGCTCCCTTACCAGGTCATAGTTCTTCTTAAGTAAATTAAAATCCGGCACTTCCATATGGTCTCTTATGGCAGGGATAAATACCACCTGGCTGCCTGCTCTTTTAAATTCAGGAGATATGATATTACATGCTTTCATAGTTTCTACTGCAAAAGCCACTAGAGTTGGTGGTACATCCATGTCCTTAAAGCTTCCTGACATACTGTCTTTTCCGCCAATAGCAGGTATCTCAAATTCCTTTTGAGCTTTTATGGCTCCAAGTAATGCAGCAAAGGGTTTCCCCCACCTTATAGGATCCTCACCTAGCTTTTCAAAATACTCCTGTAGAGATAGCCTTATTTTTCTGTAATCTCCTCCCATAGCCACTACCTTCGCTACTGCTTCTACGATAGAATATAAGCCGCCATGGAAGGGGCTCCACTTTCCTATCTTAGGGTTATATCCATAGGTCATTATAGATGCTGTTTTAGTTTCTCCCTTAAGCACTGGTATTTTAGCTGCCATGCCTTCTGCTGGAGTAGCCTGATACCTTCCTCCAAAGGGCATTAATACCGTGCTCGCTCCTATAGTGCTGTCAAACCTTTCAGCTAACCCTTTTTCACTGCAAATATTAAGCCTCTGTATATTGGATAACCATGCTTCCTTAATGCTGAGAGTTTCTTCATCAGCTTGTTTAGGCAGTATTTTAAAATAATTTTTCTTTACTGGAGGTGTCTGTACTTTTACACTTGTACTCTGTGTAACCCCATTGGTATTTAAAAAATCACGGCTTATATCCACAATGGGAGTCCCTCTCCAAAGCATCTTAAGCCTCTTATCCTCTGTAACCACGGCAGTTACTGTAGCCTCCAAGTTTTCTTCTCTGGCAAGCTCTATAAAGAGTTCTGCATTATCCTTAGCGATAACTACAGCCATACGTTCCTGGGATTCTGATATAGCAAGCTCAGTGCCGTCTAATCCTTCATATTTTTTTGGTACTAGATCCAAATTTATAATAATTCCATCAGTAAGCTCCCCTATAGCTACTGACACTCCACCAGCTCCAAAATCATTGCATCTTTTTATCATCCTGCTTGCTGCCGGATTTCTAAATAATCTTTGTATCTTCCTCTCTGTAGGCGCGTTACCCTTTTGGACCTCTGAACCACAGCTTAAAATTGAAGTTTCGTCATGTTCCTTAGAGGAACCTGTAGCTCCTCCGCAGCCATCACGGCCAGTTCTTCCTCCTATTAGAATAACTACATCTCCTGGTGCTGGCACCTCTCTAATAACATTTTCCCTTGGTGCAGCTCCAATAACTGCTCCTACCTCCATCCTTTTAGCCACAAAGCCATCATCATATAGCTCTGATACTTGTCCTGTTGCAATGCCAATTTGATTTCCGTAAGAACTGTATCCCTCTGCAGCTCCTAGAGTTATCTTCCTCTGAGGAAGCTTACCCTTAAGGGTAGCTTCAATACTGGTTTTAGGATTACCACTGCCTGTTACTCTCATGGCTTGGTAAACATAGGCTCTTCCTGAAAGTGGATCTCTTATGGCCCCTCCAAGACAGGTAGCGGCTCCTCCAAAGGGCTCAATTTCCGTAGGATGGTTGTGAGTTTCGTTTTTAAACATCAATAACCACTTCTCAGACTTATTATCTACATCCACATCTATTTCAATAGAGCAGGCATTAATCTCCTCAGATAGGTCTAAATCCTCTAAGAGTCCCTTTTTTCTAAGCTCCTTCATCCCAATAACAGCCATATCCATAAGACTCATGTCTCTTTCTTCCTTATAGACATAATCTCTGCTGCTCAAATAACTTTCATAGGCTTCTTCAATGGGCTGTGAAAGAGGTCCTTTTTCTATTGAAACCTCATTAATTCTAGTACTAAAGGTAGTATGTCTACAGTGATCTGACCAATAGGTATCTATAACCTTAATCTCTGTTAAGGTAGGATTTCTCTTTTCAGTATGTTTAAAGTAATCCCTGCAAAATTTTAAGTCTTGAAGGCTCATAGCCAAGCTGTACTCCCTGTGTATTGCTTTAAGCTCCTCCTCATTGTGGTTAGTAAAGTCATGTAAAGTTTCTACATTTTCAGGTGGCTTTATTTCTCTAATGAGTGTATTAGGCTTTTCTAAAGAAGCCTCTCTGCATTCCACAGGATTTATATAATAGCTTTTTATTCTTTCAAATTCCTGCTGACATGAAATACCCTCTAGCATTATGACCTTTGCGAAGTTCACCATTACTCCTTCTCTTTGAATGAGCAATTGTATGCATTGACAAGCTGAATCAGCTCTTTGATCGTATTGACCTGGCAAATATTCTAGCGCAAATATTTTATATTTTTCATCCTGTACTATATCTTCCTCATATACATAATCAACGGTTTTTTCAGAAAAAATTATATCTCTGGCCTTTTCATATTCCTCTTTTGAAACCCCACTTATGTCATATCTGTTTAGTATTCTAAGGGATTTAAGCTTATAAATCCCCAGGTTTTCCTTTAAATCCATGAGCAGACCCTGGGCTTCAACGTCAAAGCTAGGCTTCTTTTCAACGAATAATCGTATTACACTATTCTCCATGAATAATCCTCCTTCAAAATAGAAATTCCACCCAAGACTATAGGTAAGTCCTGGGTGGAATCTTATATCTCAATTTAACTAAGCTTAACTTCAATATACTTACTTTGCAGAAGAAAAATTACTCAGCATAAATAAATGTATTGATTACAAAGCAAAGCTTAATTTTTGGACTCACCCATAGACGGAAAATTTAAGGTTTTCTCGTAGAGACTCCTGAACCATATTATCAGGATTATATGGATGGACTTTATTCAATTAGGTTATAGCTTTATGTTATCACCTGCACTGGTAATAATCAATACATTTTATTAAATTATTTTTATATTATTCGTATTATCATATATTATATACATTATTATATTAATATAGTTCGGTATATAACGAACTATACCTTCTAACTCATTGGTTGTATATTATGTACTCAAAGCAGGGGTCTACATTTTTTACGTAATCACCAATATTGACTTCCTTGTGTATATCAGGCAAAAATGAAGGCATATTATCATCTTCAATGAGCTTATAATACTTTGTAGAATAGCTAATAGTTAGCCCAGAATTCTTCAATCTAAACCTATTAACTTCTCCATAGCAATTTGGCTTTCCTCCACTTGGTTCTCCAAGAAATATTGCCTTGGTTTTTTCCTTGAAGGAATAGGCATTTAAAAGTGCAGAAGAAAAGGTTTCACGCCCAATTATTACGAAAAGAGAACCCCATTTATTTATTTTTTTACAGTTTTCAATTTCGCTTACAAATGGCTCAAGCAGAGTAGAATCCCCTCCAAAGTTATTTCTCATGTCCACCACAAGCTTCTCCACTTCACCCTCCTGGATAAATCCCATTAACTCTTTAGCAAATTTATCAAAGCTATAGTCACTTAGCTCTCTACAGGAATTATACTTAAAATACACTGTTTTATGCTCCTCTAAGTATTGAAACCAGTAGTTTTCATCTGACCTCCTCCTATAGTGGGGTAGCGTCTCTTCTTTTATGCCTTCATTTTTATATAAATTAATAGCCTCTCTTGCCTCTCTAATTGGCATTGCTTTCATATCAACATCCACCAGCATTCCACTGTTATTTTCATAGGTAATATTAAGACTTTTTATTTCATCTATTATCTCAAGTCCATATAATATCTCTACTGCAGGCAAATATTTTGGAAGCTGGGACCTTAAAAAGGAATCATTCTCTCTGGAAATTATAGAGCTTACTATTTTTATCACCTCATCTACGGGCATGCAATTTAAATGGGTGATTCTGCAATATTGCATTTGTGCATATTCGGGCAATGTATTGACAACATAGATGCCTTCTGAAAACCAATATAATTCCATAGGACATAAAAGACTAACTGGTAAGCTTATAAAGGTATGTGCATCCCCTATTAAAGCTGCCAGCTTCGCCACTCCTACACCAATTTCATAGTCATCTAAATATGCTGTTTTACTTTTTAAAGACTCTATTTCCTTTAAAAAAACCTCCTCCTCTAATTGAAAAAAGAGGTTTTTATGCTTTTTAGGAAGCTCACAGGCTAAGAATTCTATATCTTCTATCCATCCTTTTACTCTATCTTGCATCATATATTATCTCCTTGTTCCTTCATCAGTGAGTGCATTATAGTTTTAATAGCTCCCACTTTTATTTCTATGAAAAACCAATCTGCCTCCTAAGAAGGTCATATCCACTTTCACCTCTAGGATTTTTTCAGGCTGTATTTCAAAAATATTCTCTGAAAGCACCACCATATCTGCCAGCTTTCCCACAGTAATAGAGCCTTTAATATTATCCTCAAAGGATGCATAAGCCCCTCCCATGGTGTAATTATAAACAGCCTCTTCCACAGTTATCCTCTCTTGTGGATTAAATCCTCCTTCAGGGTATCCATTTAGATCCTTTCTAGTAACTGCACAATAAATATTGGGCATGGTATCTAAGGCTTCCACAGGACAATCTGTACCAAGTCCTATATGCACGCCGCTATTTATCATGGTTTTAAAAGCATAGGTTTTAGCTGCCTTTTCTCTTCCAATCCTATCCTCTACTATATGAAGGTCATAATGCAGAAAAATTGGTTGAATATGGGCAATTACCTGGAGCTCCTTAAACTTTTCAAGCAGTAGCTCATCTGTTATTTGACAGTGTACAATAGAATGCCTGTGGTCTTCTCTATAGTTATTCCTTAGGGCTTTTTCTATACTATCAAAGGCCATATACATGGCTCTATCACCAATACAGTGGATCGCCAGCTGCATTCCTGCATTATGAGCAGTTTCAACAAGCCTATCTAATTCCTCCTGAGTATAGGTTGTTATACCTTTATTTGACGTATCATCGGCATAGGCCTCACAAAGAGCGGCGGTTCTAGCTCCTAAAGAGCCGTCTGAAAGCAGCTTAAGAGGTCCTAGCTTAAAGCACTCATCACCATAACCTGTGTAAAATCCCTGCTCAATAAAATCCTCCAACACAGTAAGCCTTGATAATAGACACTGTTCATAGATTCTTAAAGTTAGTTCCCCGCTTTCATGGAGTTCTTTATATGCTTTAATCATGGTTTTATAGCTCTCACCTGGGAGCTGCTCTAAATCATCAGTTTGAACTGAAGTTAGTCCCTTGCTATTTGCATAGGTGGCAGCTTCCTTGATAATAGCTTTTATTTCATTAATATCAGGCTTTGGAATAATGTTATATATCAAATTAAGAGCATTTTCTCTAAAAATCCCCAGTGGTTCCCCTGCTTCATCCCTATCAAAATGTCCGCCTTCAACCTGCTCACTGTCTCTCTTAATACCTGCCAGCTCAAGTGCCTTACTGTTTACTACACACACATGCCCACAAGCTCTCGTTAATACAATAGGGTGCTTTGTAGAAATCCTATCTAAGTCATATCTATTGGGGAATCTATTATCTCCAATAAAATAATCATGATTCCATCCCCTGCCCTTTACCCATTTGCCTTCCTTTATATCCTTTTCTTTAATAAAATTCTCAGCCTTAATTACGATGTCCTCAATGGATTTTGTATCACTTAGGTTAAGCATCTGTAGACTGTTTCCAAATCCAAATAGATGCATATGGCTATCATTAAAGCCTGGTAAAAGCAGCCTTCCCATAAGGTCAAATATTTCTATATTTCCCTTTGCCTGAGCTAATACCTCTTCATTACTTCCAACTACCACAAACCTTCCATTTTCTATGCCTACAGCCTCAGCTATAGGCTGTGACTTATCCATGGTATGTATTTTTGCATTAATTATAGCTGTGTCCATCTTCATCTCTCCAATCTCATATCCTGCTTTTTAAGGAAAGCACTTATCTATATTCTACTATAACTCACCTAAATTTATCTTGTCTTTTTTAAAAATAGAGTCCAGAATAACGCTTTATTATCCTGGGCTCTATTTATCTTTAATGTGTGGTTATAGCTTTAACCCTTGGGAAATTCTACTTCCAAGCTCCGTGTCTGCCTTCATGAAGTTTGAAACCATCCTCTCTTGGATTGGCTTAAGGGCATAGCATAGGTCTTCTACAATGTTTGAAACCAAGTGGTCCTTTTCAACTGCTGTCATAGAACGATATCTGTCACCTGCTTGAGTAAAATCATCTGCCATTACCTTCATCCTTACTTCTCTGCCTTCCACATAAGGCTCCTCTGGGATTCCTATTTCAGGGGCCTGCATAGGTATCCCTCCCCCTAAGGTATTAGGGTAATAATTTGCAGTACCCCTATTTGGCATTATTTGCATAAAGCCATCCTGTTGATTGTTGTGAACTGGTACCACAGGGCGATTTATTGGAAGCTCCAAATAATTTGAACCTAATCTATATCTTTGGGTATCCCCATATGAAAATACTCTTCCCTGAAGTAGCTTGTCATTTGAAAAATCAATACCTGGAACTATTGCTGCAGGGCAAAAGGCGGATTGTTCTACTTCAGCAAAGAAGTTTTCAGGATTTCTATTTAAAACCATAACCCCTACAGGCATCAGTGGGAATTTGTCTTCTGGCCAGGTTTTAGTGGCATCTAAGGGATCAAAATCCTGCATGCATTCCTCTCCTATGTCCATAATTTGAACTAACAGCTCATATTCTACAGTTTTTCCACAGGCCAAAGTGTCAAACAAATCTCTACTTGCAATGTCCGGGTCAATTCCAGCTAGCATTGTTGCTTCCTTGCCATCAATATTTTGGATTCCACCTAGAGGCTTCCAATGGTATTTAATTAAAAATGCACACCCCTCTGCGTTAACCCATTTATAGGTATTTACCCCGAAGCCCTGTATAAACCTGTAGCTTTTAATGGTACCAACATCTGAAAACAACCAGGTTAGCATATGTGTTGCCTCAGGAGTTAAGGACATAAAATCCCAAAACCTAGTGTTTTTTCCCGAGTCAGCTGGTATGTTAGAAACAGGATCAGGCTTTAGGGCATGAACTAAATCCGGAAACTTTATGGCATCTCTAATAAAAAACACTGGAATATCATTGCCAACTAGGTCATAATTGCCATCCTCCGTATAGAACTTTACTGCAAAGCCTCTAACATCTCTTACAGTATCTGCTATACCCTTTGAACCTACCACCACTGAAAATCTTACAAAAACAGGAGTTTTAACCTCTGGATCTTGTAAAAATTTTGCCTTTGTATAGGGGGCCATGGATTTATATACTTTAAAATACCCATGTGCTCCAGCTCCCTTTGCATGAACTACCCTCTCAGGAATTCTTTCCCTATCAAAATGAGCAAGCTTTTCAATAAAAACTATGTCCTGAAGTAGCGTTGGTCCTCTTTGTCCCACAGTTAATGAATTCTGGTCATCTGTAACAGGCTCCCCCTGATTTGTTGTAAGGTACCTATCCTTCATTTTATTCTCCTCTCATAAAATTAATAAAGCTCAAAAAAACCTCTTAGATTATAATATGAAAAGAAAAGGGAAACTGTTAATACTTTCTTGCATAATTTCATTATTTAGTGCTACTCTTTTATTATAAAGGAGTGATTATATGTCGGATTTAAAACAAAAATTCTGGAGTGTACCAACAGAAACTATATTAAATGAGCTTCATAGCAGCACAGCTGGCCTATCAACCAATGATGCTGAAAAAAGGCTGGAAACCTATGGTTCAAATTCCATTAAACCAAAGAAAAGCAACAGTGCCTTTAAACTGCTCCTATCACAATTTAACAGCCCTATAATCATGATTTTATTTTTCGCCATTGGACTTTCCTTTTATCTCCATGATACTGCAGATGCTATTATTATCCTTACCATTGTACTAATAAGTGGGGTCCTTGGCTTCTGGCAGGAGTATGGCGCCAATAGTGCAGTAGAAAAGCTGCTTTCAATAGTTCAAATAAAGGCCTCAGTGCTTCGAGACAATAAGCCCTGTGAAGTATCGGTAGAGGAAATAGTGCCTGGAGATATATTAATTCTTAAGGCAGGAGCTGTTATACCTGGGGATGGTCTTATAATAGAATCAGACTCTCTGTTTATAGACGAAGCAACTCTTACAGGGGAAACTTATCCTGTGGAGAAGCAGGTAGGGCTTTTACCCATAGAGACTTCACTAAGTGAGAGGCGAAACTCTCTATGGATGGGAACTCATGTAATAAGCGGAACAGCTAAGGCATTAGTCATAAGCACAGGAAAGGACACAGAGTTTGGAAAGATATCAGAAAGGTTGAAGCTTAGACCTTCTGAAACAGAATTTGAGCGTGGAGTAAGGCGCTTTGGTTATTTCCTAATGGAAGTCACATTAATTTTAGTTATAGCAATATTTGCAATCAATGTATTATTAAATCGCCCAGCTCTAGATTCCTTTTTATTTTCACTTGCTCTTGCTGTTGGACTTACTCCTCAGCTGCTACCTGCAATTATCAGTATTAATCTTGCCCATGGAGCTAAGTCCATGGCTAAGGGGAACGTTATTGTAAAACGTCTATCCTCCATTGAAAACTTTGGCAGTATGAACGTACTATGTTCTGATAAAACCGGAACTCTTACAGATGGTACAGTCCGCCTTCAATCCACCCTGGATTTAAAGGGCAGAGAAAGTGACAAGGTACTTCTATATGCCTATTTAAATGCTTATTTTGAATCAGGCTTTATTAATCCTATAGATGAAGCTATTAGAAGCCATAAAAAATTTAATACAGACAACTATACTAAACAAGATGAGCTTCCTTATGATTTCATAAGGAAAAGATTGAGTGTTCTTATTACAGAAAAGGATATGTCAGGTGATGGACCCTTGAAGCACTTGATGATTACAAAGGGTGCTTTAAAAAATGTATTATCTGTTTGTACTAGTGCAGAGATTGAAGATGGTAAAATAGTGGATCTCTTAAGTGTGCAAGAAGAAATTGAAAGGCAATACGAGGAATACAGCAATAAGGGCTTTAGAACCTTGGGTGTCTGCTACAAAATTATTGATACACAATCCACCATTGAAGATGAGCATGAGTGCGACATGGTGTTTTTAGGCTTTATTACCCTCTTTGACCCACTTAAACCAAGTATCCTAAATACCATTGACAGCCTTAGGAATCTTGGTATCTCACTCAAAATTATCACCGGTGATAACAGGCTTATTGCAGCTAATGTTGTGAAGCAAATGGGCATTGAAAATGCGCGTATTTTAACTGGACCTGAAATTCATAACCTCAGTGATGGAGCCCTTCTTAAAAGAGTACCCCAGGTATCTGTGTTTGCTGAGGTGGAGCCAAATGAAAAAGAACGTATTATAATCGCCCTTAAGAAAGCCGGTTTTGTAGTTGGTTACATGGGGGATGGAATAAACGATGCCTCTGCTCTTCATGCAGCCGATGTAAGCATTTCCGTGGATAGTGCTGTGGATGTAGCAAAGGAGGCAGCAGACATAGTGCTTCTAGAAAAAGACCTAGACGTGCTTATTAATGGAGTAAAGGCTGGCAGGGTAACCTTCGCCAATACACTTAAATACGTGTTTATGGCCACTAGTGCAAACTTTGGAAACATGTTTAGTATGGCAGGTGCTTCCTTGTTTCTTCCTTTTCTACCCCTTATGCCAAAGCAAATATTATTAACTAATCTACTGACGGATTTTCCTGAGATGACCATAGCCACAGACTCAGTTGACAAGGAGCTCATGATGGTACCTAGGCGATGGGATATAAGCTTCATAAGAAAATTTATGCTCACCTTTGGGTTAATAAGCTCAGTTTTTGATTATATCACCTTTGCAGTGCTCCTATTCCTGGTAAAGGCTTCAGACTTACAATTTAGAACCGGTTGGTTTGTTGAATCTGTTGTATCCGCTGCACTTATTGTACTGGTTGTAAGGAGCAGGAAACCTTTTTTCAAGAGTATCCCTGGAAAATATCTATCCCTTTCCACCTTGATTGTTGTGCTTGTGACCCTAATCATCCCTTATTCACCTCTTGCTGGCATCTTTGGGTTTGAGCCGCTTCCTCTGTGGATATTGGCAGTGCTAGCTTTAATAGTAGCATTATATATTATATCTGCAGAAATAGTTAAAAAGATATTCTATAAGATTATAAAATTCTAAATAGAAAAAAGCTGTTGAAATAATTTGTTTCAACAGCTTTTTTATTTTAAGCTTCTTTCATAACCATTAAGAAATAGTCTGTTCCAAACTCGTTATTAAACTGCTTTTCAATTTCTCTAAGCTTCTTTTCTGCACCTTCATGTAGTTCTGCATACTTAAGATTTTTTGCTACTCCTTTTGAATGATTCTCCATATATATCACCTCGACTTAGTTATCCCCAAGGTTTCTACTAAATATGTACCCTATTTTCCAAGCTCCATTTTAGTAAAATTGGGCAGCTGGCATAAAAGCATTCCTGACAGTATCAATGCACAGCCAAAATATCCTCTTGCCCCGAGGCTTTCATTTAATATCAATATGCCTCCTATGCTTGCAAAAACTGATTCCATACTAAGAATTATTGCAGCATGAGATGGTTTTGCATGCTTTTGGCCAACGACTTGGATAGTATATGCAATACCTACAGAAAATATACCGCCATATAGTATTGGAATAATTGCTTTAGTCAAACCAGCCATAGTGATAGTCTCAAAGAAAAAGGCCACTGTAATACTTAATATTGAACAGGTAGCAAATTGAATAAAGGATAATTTTAAGGCATTAACCTTCTTTGTAAAATAATCAATTAATAATATATGAATGGCCCAAAAAACTGCACCAGCTACTTCAAATAAATCCCCCTTTGAGATATAAAAACCTTCTGTAACACTTAATAAATATAATCCAATCACAGCTAAAATCACTGCAACCCAAGTGTTTATATGGACACGATGCTTTAAAATTATACCAAAAATTGGCACTAGTACAATATAAAGTCCTGTTATAAAGCCTGCTTTGCCAGCCGTAGTATAGCTTAGTCCTATTTGTTGAAGTGATGCTGCTAAAAAAAGAACTCCCCCCAGCATAATCCCCGCAGGAATAGCATTTGATTTCATATTATGATTTTCATCAGCTTTTTCATTTTTACTCTTAAAGTATATAAGAAGTGGTATTAAGGATAAGCTTCCTAAGGCAAATCTCACTCCATTGAAGGTAAACGATCCCACGTATTTTGCGCCAACCCTTTGAGCAACAAAGGCAAATCCCCATATTGCTGCAGCTAACAGCAATAACATACTAGCTTTTAATTCCTGTTTCTTCATTTCATCTCCTCCGCCTAACTCTCACATCCTCTTTATACATTAATTATACTTGATTATTTCCATCCTTTAAATATGGCGCGTAGGTCATATATGCATGATTTTCTGTAATATATTCATCACTTACTAGCTCATTCCTAATATCATATATTTTCCTGAATATAAGGTTATTTCTTATATAACCACCAAATAAACTTGTTGTCATGGAATGCTCTTTTTCATAAATCTCATATCTATATCTGCATGGTTTAGTACTTCTCCACTCGCCTGTTAGATAATCTCCTTTTATTTTAACAATCAATTGGAATTCACTATCTGTTGTATTTTGTATCTGTAAATCTAGGTAATTATAAGAGCAGGTAGCCCCAGTCCCAAAGGGCTGAGTTCTATTAACATCAGGAAATACATCATGACTGTGCCTATACCTTTCAATTACAGTTAATGGGGTATGTAAGGTCATCCAATATATAAGGTTTGAAAGTTGACAAAGTCCTCCTCCAACTCCTGGCTTAAATGTACCATTAGAACATAGGACCAATCCATCCATATACCCCTTTTTATATGTGGGTTTACCAATAAGTTTCCAATAAGAAAAGGTTTCTCCTGGTCTTAAAGTTACACCATTTAACTTATCCATTGCTAATTTGAGATTTGTTATTTTATTATACTGAAGATACATTTCAACATCCTTAAGTTTTCTTATAAGTGGTGTGCTGTGAGTAAATATAGCATAGGGATATGGACTATTATCCTTAATTTTAGCATATGTTTTTTTACTTAAATACCAATCAAAATACTTTTTTAGAGTATAATACTTTGCTCCAATAAACAGTCTGAATTTTGATCTTTTTATAGGCCGCCTTTCTATATAACTCACTAACCTTCCCTCCAATATACTAATCTAGCTCTATAGTATTACGTAAATTTCCCCAAATAGTCTGCATTTCTATAGATGTTAGTTAAACATCTTTTAATCGGAGGTTTTGTATATATTATACATATTAATGACTCTATTTCTCACATCGTCTCTTAAGCTCTCTGGATAAAGAACCTCCGCATCCGCCCCAAACTGAAGCAGCCAATATATAAGACCCTCTCCAATATTTGCAGAAACAGAAACCTTAAAATAATCCTCAGAAAGCTTTACCAAGGGTACCTCCATACCAAAATAGTCCAAGACTGTGTTTAATAATCTAATATTAAATTTTAGCTCCACCCTGCCTTCCTCTCCTGTAAACATTTTAAAGGTTCTTTTCATATATTCCGCAGTATTTAAACCATCATGGTAACAGGATATGTTTCTTATATCCTTTCTTACCTCATCTAATATTATTATTTTACTCATTCTATCTATTCGATAATGACTAAAGCTGTCGTACTTATCATGACTGCCAATTATATAATAAAAACCATCCTGCCACACAAATCTATATGGGCTTAACTCGTACCTTCTTCCTTCTTTTCTAAAGAATTTATTCTTGTTAATATCTATATCGTAATAAAGAAAGCTTATTTTCTTGTTATTTTCTATTGCAGTTTCTATCCAATCTACATTGTAGTATATATCCTCGTTATTGCATTTTATAAGTTCCTTAAAATACACCTGATTTTTAAACTTGCTTGCACGGGACTTACTGGTGAGACCTTCTAGCTTTTCAATAAGCTGTTTTGTTTTCTTATGAGTTAACCACCTTGCTGAAACCACCGCATCAATTAAGAATTTTAGCTCTAAATCTTGAAAATGTCTTTCCCTCATAAAGTAACCTTTATGATTTTCCTCATAGTCGCTAATATCATAGTCAAAGTCCTGCAGCTGCTTTATATACCTTGATACCGCCTTTCTTTCTGCTTTTATTCCTCTTTGCTGAAGCTTAAAAAGCAGGTCGTTCATGGTAAGTACATGCTCCTCATCTGATTCCATGTTCAGTATATCCAGTAGATGAAGTATTTTTAAGTTGCTATCCGTTGTTTTCATTTGCTTCTCTCCTATAAAAGTATAATATCTATTAATTATACACAATTAACATAATTCCTTTATTTTTAATATTATTTTCCAAAAACACCTTAATTTTTACAAAAAGAAACTTCAGGAGAGAGCTCCTGAAGTTTCTTTTTAAATTACTCTAACTCATTTTTTCTTCTTAAGGTCACCCATAGTCCAAAAGTAAGAAGTAATACTCCAAATCCCATTAGTGCAGTCATGTCAATACTTGCACCTGTCTTTGGAATAACTGCCGCCTCATTTAACTCCTTCTGTGATATAACATAATCACTGCAGTGTTCTATGGTGAAGGTTATATTACCCTCTTCATCCGCCTTTAGATTGGTTTCAATTTTTTCTAGCTTCTTTGTACTCTCATTATAATAGTATACAAATAGATTATCTTTATTTGCCCAAGTACTTCCTAAGTGAATAGTGACCTTAGTCTTGCCTGGAAGAACTCCATTTTCTCCAAGGGTTATGATTAGTATGTTTTCATCTTTTACCTTATCAGATATACCCTGGCGATTTTTAGACTTAGAAGTAATGGTAGTTCCAATGCTTACACTTAAGTCTAGATTCTTTATCTCATTTTTTATATCTAGACCATTAAAGCTCCATGTTATCCCATTCTTCTCAAATACAACTGTAATATCCTTACCTGAGATAGACTGCAAAATAGAGCTATCTAGCTTGTAATCATCATTTAGAAGTACTTTTATAGTTGATCCTGCTGATACATTTTTAATAGATTCAACTATGGACTGCGGATCTGAAGATATCAACTCTACAATTACAGTGCAGCTAGCTTTCTTCCCACCATCCTTGGTAGTAGCTGTTATTACAGCTGTTCCAGCAGATATTGCAGTTACTAAGCCATTGCTGCCCACTTTAACTATCTTTTCATCACTGGATTTCCAGATAATCTCACTATTTGTAGCATTACTTGGGATAACCGTTGCAATAAGCTGTAAGGTTTCCCCACCATAGAGTTTTTTACTTTCTAGATTTAAGCTAATACCTGTAACATAGATATTCTTATCAATGACGAAGTTTACAACCTTATGGGAAGTATTTCCCGCCTTATCTACTGCAGTAACCTCCAGCTTATAATTGCCATTTTCACTAATTGGAGTACCAGTGTAAGGGGCTCCATTTAATGTAATAGTTATAGCAGCCTCCCCATCATCCACCTCTATTAATGGAAGTACCGGAACTTTATAGGTTTTACCTTCCTCTACCCCTTTAATGGTTATGCTTGGGGGAGTAGTATCTAAGAGTACTATCTCTAGGGTGTTTCTCACTCTTAGCCTATGTCCTTGAGGATCTTCAGAAGCAAGCCCTATTACACTAACTGTGTCCCCAACCTTAATAGCTGGGTTCCACTTTCCTTTAGCAGACGGATTATCTGTACCATCTCCGATATAGCCTTCCAAATAGGCTCTTGCTAAACCGCTGCCATCATCAATAAATAGGCTGTCATTGCTCATATCTTTAACTATACCCTGAATCTTTACAAGCCAACCCTCATTACTCTCCAGCATACTCTGAGCTGTAGTCATTTGCTTAGGCTGAACAAGTACAATATTGCTGTCTATTATAGTAAGGTCTTTGTTCTCATTGGCAATCTGTATTTCTGCATCGCCTTTGTATTGATCAACTATACCTTCCACTCTTACCATAGTACCAACGGGTAAAGCTGTTTGTGATACACCAAACACCGTAATACCGCCAGTTTCATCCTGAACATATACTACCTCAAAGAAAGCATTCTTTGGAGTAACTGCTTCAGACTGTACAGTTATTCTTCCTTCTATGGCAAATTTCTTGCCTAGATTGTCTGGAATACCATCATTATTGGAATCAGCTCTTACCTCTGCTATAGTCTTTAATTCTACTGGCTTTGGTACAGCCATCCAGTTAATGATATTTTCAGTTATCTGTCTGTTGGAGTACATATTATCCCCAGACATCTCAAAGTCTGAGAAAAAGGTAGTGCCTGAAACAACAATTTTGCTGCCATTTGGCAGTATCTCTGCAGCTAACGATTTGACATCACCCTTTGTAACTGGGGTAGCATCCTTTTGATTGTCAGAGTCCAAGGTTTCGGTGGTTTCATGTCCTTTTACAAGCCAATCCACACTGTTTTCAACTCCGCCATTCTTAAGGATTACTGAGCATCCGCTGTAGGCGCTATAGGTCATTCCTTCAGGGATGTCCTTGGTAAGGTTGTATTTACTTGAGATGTATTTGTCAAAGTAAAGTCTATATGATTGACCACCATTTTTTACATTGTCCACCATCTCGTCATCATTGAATCTAAGGCTTGAACCTATTACCTGAAGCACAGCATTTCCTTGAGCAGCATTTTGATAGGTTGCATCTGTAATGCCAATATCATTATAGTCTGCTCTACAACTAATTATTATAGAGCCGCCCTTTTCCACGAATCTCTTTATCACCTGAAGCTCTTCTTCAGACAACTTAGCTCTTTTTAGGTTTTTACTAGTATCATCCTTGGCTTGGGGAGAGGTTAAAACTAATATCTTTGTATTTTCAAGAACTTGGTCTGTGAGAAGGCCGTTATTTTGTACCAGCATATACTTTTTATTCTTAAGCATCTCTGTCAGGGCAGTCATTTT
Source organism: Clostridium sp. UBA701 (assembly GCA_002298125.1). Classification (GTDB taxonomy): domain Bacteria; phylum Bacillota; class Clostridia; order Clostridiales; family Clostridiaceae; genus UBA701. The sequence continues at coordinate 481,585 of DBMJ01000011.1, forward strand.
ACCTGGATAATCGCCAGAAACATACTGATTTACATGACCTGCGTCTATAACAACCTTCACAAGTTCTTCAGCATTAGAAACATCCAAGGTGGTGCTTGAGGTGAATACCTTTTCTGTACCATTTATAATAATGGTTACTTTGCTATAGATTCTATAGTTACCCACCTCTTTAGGAGTCCAACTTATCCTTGCACTTGCTATTCCTGCAGCTGCAATAGAGGGAATGTTCTCTTCTCCAATCTTATTTCCTGCTTCAACAGAATTTTTATAGTATTCTACTTTAACGTTTGTAAGAGCTGTAGTACCATTGTTGTAAACTGTAGTTGTAACGTCCACTGGTTGATTAACTATCTGAGGATTTTGGGAAACCTCTATCACAGAAATACCATAAGGTGTAATATCTCCAACCCATACTGGGGCTGTAACAGCTATATCCTTATCAGCTTCATCTACTCTTACATAATAATAGGAATACTGAGTACTTAAGGTAATCTCCCACTTTGCAGTGTTAGAGTTAAAGGTTTTAGAATCTACAACAGTCCCACCATTTGCAATAATAGAAACCTTTCCTATTACATCCTTAGCATCTGGGTCAGTAATATCAATACTGATATTAAGCTTATCCGGATTGTTTAAGGAAGAACCCATGGGCATTCCATTTACATTATAGCTTATTCTCAGGTTCTCATCCTCAGTTGCATAAACCTTCTTTTCCTTAATGGCTTGGTATAAACTTTCCCTAGTAAGACTATTGGCTAGAATAACTGTTCTTGCAGTATTTGCTCCTACCCATTTTCCTTTATGGTTATCTTGATTATTAGTTGGAGCCACGTGCCATCCCTTATCCAGTGCTCTGGTGTAGTATTCATAGCTTGGGAAATATCCACTTCCCCTTACAGGGCCCTCACCATTTCCTACCTCGATTAAATTTACAACCTTATCTGCCTCAGGAGAATAAAAACTAAAGTCACCAAAATCTCCAAAGGTTTTTCCTGGATGATTTAATTGGGATATAGAGTCTGGACTCTGAGCAAGCTTATTATAATAAGCTTTTAAATCCATATTCTTATTATTTCTTGATACAAACCATGGAGTGTTGAAGGTATTTATGTGCCCCCATCCTCCAGTGCTTCCGCTCCAAGTCATCTCATAACCGCCTATGGCTACGAACTTGTTGTCCTCATTAAAGCTATCTGCAGTTTGTCGCAGCTTTTTCCAACTAGCACTAGTGGATTCTTTATAGTCTTTGATATTTTCATTGGCAAGGTCATTATCAAACCAATTTGAGTGGTCTGTTATAGCTACAAAATCTGCCTTAGCCACATCTCTAGCGTAGGTATAAGCCTCTTCTGGAGTACCTGTACCGTCAGATAGGTTAGTGTGACTGTGAAGCTGCCCAAAGTAGAAATTAAGTTGCTTTTCCCCTGTCCAGAAGTTCCATGCCTTTACAGTGGAATTGGGAAGCGGAGTAGCTTTATCGGTAATAGTAACTGTCACAGTGTGCTGGCCATCCTTAAGGTCTGCAGTTGGAGTATACATAAAGCCAGTTGTTGTAATTATTGCCTTTGAAGTAATATCTACACCATCTAGAACTATTCTTGCTGAATTAATATTTATCCCAGACTTATCACTAAAGCTTGCACTAATGACAGGTCTTTTATCTTTTCCAGTACTGCTATCATCTGAAGGAACTAAATTTGTTACTTCAGGACCTACTGCATCTATATCTAGAATAGTAATTTCATAGGGTTTACTTTTATCCTTGGGGTCAGTTATTGTAAAGGTCCCATCTGAAGCTTCAATATAGTATTCAATGCCGCTTAGGTTGATATCTCCTGAGGGTATTTCCACAGAGTACTGTCCATTGTTTAACATCATAGGAAGTTTTTTATAATCAACTGTACCTTTAGTTCTATAATTTAATGCAACACTGTCCACTTTTTTATTGTCTGTAACCTGCGCACTAATAGTAAGTCCTTCACCTATATTTCCTGCAACCACAGGAGTATGAGTGATCACTGGAGGAATAGCGTCAGGTGCTTCAACCTTTATAACATCGGCTGCATCTCTTACTACCAGTTGATAACCTGGTTGCTGTGTTTTGTTAAACTGAGAAGCTATAGCTACAACATCTACAATATCTCCAGGCACTATACCTGTTAATGTAGGCATATAGTATACGTTTACAGAGTCATTACCCACTGTCAAGGTGGTAAATTTTGTTGTATTATCAAAGGTTCCAAGAGTTGCTCCCATAATTTTTATAAGCTGAGATTCAAATTCCTCTGATTTAGCTTGAGAAATTGTAACCACCTTAGGCTGTGGCACCGGAACTGAAGCATTTAATACTTCTATAGGTTTATTAAGTGTTATCTGAAGCAGTCCATTAAAGGAAGTCAATTTCCCGCTTACCCTTACTTCATTTCCTCTTGCTATCCCCTGAAAATTATAGCTTGTGCTGTAGAAAGTTACAGCAATGCCTGCAGTGCTGTCCTGCATATACAAGGTGTTACCACTTCCAGTAGGTACATGGGTAATAACTCCCTTTACAACTACCTCATCATTTAGAGCCTTCCCTCTTGCCTCTGATAATGGCATATCAGTTGTAGGTAATGAATCTATCACAGTTACCTCACAGCTGGCAGTAATTGAGCTGTTAGCTTTCGAGGTTGCAGTTATGGTAACTGGTCCACCTGCTATTAAGCCATGAACTGTGCCATCTTGGTCTACAGAAGCAAGATTTGCATTTTCTGAGGTCCATACCACCTCTTTTTCAGTGGTATCTGCTGGATTGTAGCCTAAAGTCAGCTTTACAGCTTCATTTAGCCCTACCTCTGCATTAGCAGGTAAGATTAAGGCTTGTAACTTTACTACTGGTGGTGGCCCTGATGCTTCCTGAGTAATGAGTACATCATCAAGTGCTAAATTACCCGAACTTTTAGTGTAGGTAAATCTAACCTGAGTAGTACTACTATCCAATGCACAAGTCTTGATGGTACCAGTGAGAGGCAATGGTTTTATATCCTCTAATACTATCCAGCTATTTCCATCAAATCTTTCCACTCTTAGTAAAGATTCCTTATCTGCATTTTGACCCTTAATCCAAAAAGACAAATTCCCCTGCCCAGTTAAGGTGAATGGCTTTGTAGTTACTCCAGCACCTGTTTTGTCAAGCTTTAACGAAGGAGAACTTTTCCCATAATTAGTGGCAGTTGTATAGGTTCCCATTCCTGAAGAAAAAGTCCATCCATCTGGTACTGTAGTGCCCTTGTCAAAGCCTTCGTCTATAACCTTAATAGTTTCGGCCATTACTGTACTGTGCTGCCAAAGCCCACCAGCATTTGTAATAACCATCAATGCAGTAAGCATAAAGCCCAGAAGCTTCTTTCTTTTTTCTTTCACTAGCTTTTCGCCTCCTTATTTATTATTCCCCATTTTAGGGGTGTACTGTTAATTTTATCATACTAACCATATGCTCTCAATATTAGTAAATATTTACATTTAAATTTCGTATGCCATTATAGTTTAATATTTTTTAAAAATTTATAGTATTCTACATATAATTATCATAATAAGAATTAATAATTATGCTTTAATTTTTATTAGACTATAATTAAACCCAATATTAAAAAAGGTCCTTCTCCTATTGAGAAAGACCTAAAGGTTTTACTGAGCTATTATGTTTTTAACCCTCGAATTTACATACATACTGTTTGGAGCCTCTTTTGAAAGCTTTAGTAATACTGTCTTTGCTTCCTGAATTTTCCCTTCTCTATAAAGCATCATACCGTAGTTATATAAAGCCTCTTCATAGTAATTTCCACCCTTGTAATTATCAATATACTTTTCATAGTTAACTCCTGCTTCCACCGGCAACTTCCAAACCTCCATTGTAAGTGCAAGAAAATAGGTTGCCTCCTCTACCACTGCATTGTCCCTTCCCTGTACAGTTAATGCCTTTAGCAGCTGTGCTGCTCTCTCATAGTTACCCTGCTTCAGATATAAAAGTGCATCCTTTAACAACAGGTTTTCTGATTTGCCTTGAGGCAGTTTTATTAATTCTTCTCTAGAGTTTGTATCCGTAATTGCTACATTATTCTTTTGCTCATTGCTTTCCTTAAGCTTCCTGTTCTCTTCCTCTAGGGCTTTAACTATCTCCTTTTGTCTCTCCTGCAGCTCTATACTTTTATTAAGCTGCCCCTTAAGAGTATAGGCCCTTCTTTCATAGAGCTTGTACCCACCATATAATACTGCGCTAGCTACAACTAAAATAGTAGCTAATAAAGCAAGTTTTCCTAAAAAGCTATAATTCTTATGTATTACCCTATCTCCTTTTATATCAATAGCATAGTTTTTAAAGGTATTGTTATCTTTATCCATGGATAGAGCCTTATTTATAAACTGCCTTGCCTTTTTATATTCTCCAAGCTCCTTATAACAAAGTGCTATTATGCTATATGGAGCTATTAAACCCTCTTTATTGTCTAAAAGGCATTTTAGCTCTACAATAGCCTCTCCCCAATTTCCCAGATGAATATAATCCACAGAAGCGTTATAATGTGCCGCTAACTGATGAAATTCTTCACTTTCCATGGACTTAAGGTAGAATAAGGCCTTATTATCAATGGAATCTAGGCTATAGCTTTTAAGCCAATACTCTTTTGCCTCTTCAAATTTACAGAGTCTATAATTACATACTCCCATCAGATTGAGGGCTTCAATGTCCTCAGGATAGGACCACAGGTGATTTTCTAACCATAATATGGCCTCAGATATTCTATGTTTTTTTATCAGTTCTTCAGCGGTAATTAAGTAACTTTCACTATTATGCTTCATAGCTCCCCCTAGATTAAGTTAATTGTGTAAATGCTTATGTACTCTCTTATTTTATCGCTATTTATGTGGCATTTCTTTAAGTGTTTTATAATTTTTATATTTTACCATGTCAAGTAAACGTAATAAAAGGCCCTGTATTTAGCTGATAGTAGCTAATTACAGGGCCTTATAACATTTATTTTACAACTTTATTATCTATTCTTCATAGCCTCTTCTATTGAAACAGCTACAGCAACAGTTGCTCCAACCATTGGGTTATTACCCATTCCCAAGAAGCCCATCATCTCAACGTGAGCTGGAACTGAGGATGAACCTGCAAATTGAGCATCAGAATGCATTCTTCCCATAGTATCTGTCATACCATAGGATGCAGGGCCTGCTGCCATGTTATCTGGGTGAAGAGTTCTTCCAGTACCACCACCGGATGCTACTGAGAAATATTTCTTACCCATATCAACACATTCCTTCTTATAGGTTCCTGCTACTGGATGCTGGAATCTAGTTGGGTTAGTTGAGTTTCCAGTGATAGACACATCAACGTTCTCATGGTGCATTATAGCTACACCTTCTCTAACGTCATCTGCACCAAAGCATCTTACCTTTGCTCTTTCTCCGTTGGAGTAAGCAGTTTCCTTAACTATTTCTAGGTTTCCTGTATAGTAATCAAACTTGGTCTGTACATAAGTAAAGCCATTTATTCTGGAGATTATCATGGCTGCATCCTTTCCAAGTCCATTTAAAATTACATTTAAAGGCTGTTTTCTAACCTTATTTGCTGATCTTGCAAGACCGATGGCACCTTCAGCAGCAGCAAAGGATTCATGTCCTGCTAAGAAAGCAAAACATCTTGTCTCTTCTCTTAAAAGCATTGCTGCTAAGTTTCCATGACCAAGACCAACCTTTCTGTCATCTGCAACAGAACCTGGAATACAGAAAGCTTGTAAGCCTTCACCAATTACCTCTGCTGCATCTGCAGCCTTGGTACATCCCCTTTTAATAGCTATTGCAGCACCTACTATGTATGCCCAGCAAGCATTTTCAAAGCAAATTGGCTGAATTCCCTTTACTGTGTTATATACATCAATGCCAAGGTCCTCGCTAATTTTTCTTGCTTCTTCTAAGGAACTAATTCCATTCTTATTAAGTACAGCGTTTATATGCTCTATTCTTCTTTCATAGCTTTCAAATAATGCCATTTAAATTCATCCTCCCTCACAATTACTCATGTCTTGGATCGATAACTTTTGCTGCTTCTGCGAATCTGCCATAGCTTCCAGTGGCTTTTTCCATAGCCTCGTTAGCGTCCATGCCTTTTTTGATCATGTCCATCATCTTTCCAAGGTGGACAAATTTATAGCCTATTACTTCACCAGCTTCATCTAATGCTACCTTAGTTACATAGCCTTCAGCCATCTCAAGGTATCTTGGTCCCTTTGCAAGGGTTCCAAACATGGTTCCTACCTGGCTTCTCAAGCCTTTTCCAAGGTCCTCAAGGCTTGCACCGATTGGTAGTCCACCTTCTGAGAAGGCAGTCTGTGTTCTTCCGTATACTATTTGAAGGAATAATTCTCTCATAGCAGTGTTTATTGCATCACATACTAGGTCAGTGTTTAATGCCTCTAATAGTGTTTTGCCAGGAAGTATCTCAGCAGCCATTGCAGCGGAATGGGTCATTCCTGAGCATCCTAAGGTCTCAACTAATGCTTCTTGTATAATACCATCCTTTACATTTAAGGTTAACTTGCAAGCACCCTGCTGAGGAGCACACCAGCCTACCCCGTGGGTTAATCCAGAGATGTCCTTAATTTCCTTAGCTTGTACCCATTTTCCTTCCTGTGGAATTGGTGCTGCTCCATGGTTAGGTCCCTTGGCAACGCATATCATGTTTTCAACTTCAGATGAATAAATCATTTTCCGTTCTCCTTCCCTCTATTAAACTTTTCAATAGTGAACAAGTAGTTTATCCCCACCATTTCTCTTATTATTGTTATAGGTGGGTAATTTTTAATCCCACTGGGTCAAAAATAAACCTAGTCTTATTTATTTTAGCAAAAAACACTAAAAGTAACAACCTTTTTTGTATCAATACCTGCATTTTTTCACTAAAAATTCTATTGCATAATGAGTTAACCTATGTTAATATATATTTTGTTAGATACGCCGAAGTGGTGGAATTGGCAGACGCGCCGGACTCAAAATCCGGTGGACTAATACTCCGTGCGGGTTCGACCCCCGCCTCCGGCACCATATAAAAAGCTCAAACCTGAAAAGGTTTGAGCTTTTTGTTTTTACTTACCTGCTGAAATCTTACCGCCATAGCTTCCTGGTGATACATTAAATCTTATCTCTTTCCCATCTGAAATAGCTACAATGCTCCCCTGTTCATCCGTCCTATAAACCTGTATTCCTTTTGCTTTAAGCCTGTTCATTGTATCTAATGCAGGATGATTATAGCTATTATCCCTTCCAACACTCACTACTGCATACTTTGGATTTACCTTTGAAAGAAAATCTGAGGTTGTGGAGGTTCTGCTGCCGTGGTGAGCAACCTTTAGCAAATCTGACTTTAAGTCAGCTCCAGAAGACAACATCTCTTTTTCTGATAAAGCCTCTGCATCTGCTGTTAGTAAAAAGGAATTGTTCCCAAAGCTTACTTTTATAACTATAGAGTAGTCATTTCCATCCTCGTAGCTTGTACTCTTTGGTGCTAGTACCTTACAGTTGGCTTGTCCTAAATTAAAGCTCTCTCCTATAGTTGGAACTGTAAGTCCTAGTCCCTTATTCTTTACTGAGGTTACAAAATCCTTAAAGGTTTTAGTGGTAGCAGTCTGCTTTGGAAAGTATACCTTCCCCACCTTGAAGTTATTTATAATATAGGCCAACCCACCAATATGATCCTCATGAGCATGAGTACCCACAACATAATCAAGACTGGTTATTCCCTGTTTTTGAAGGTAATTCTTCACGGTGGGGCCATCATCTCTATTGCCGCCGTCAACAAGCATCAAATGACTGCCCTGCTGAATAAGTATTGCATCGGCTTGTCCTACATCAATAAAATGTACCTTTAGATCTCCAGAAACCTCTTCCTTTGAGACCTTCCCTACATTATTACCATTGTTTAAGGCTTTCTCTGCAGCATTATTATTAGCAATCTTTGGCTTCATTGCAAAGGTACCATTTAATCCTTTAGCTCCTGGCTTGTATATAAGTCCTCCGATGCCAAAGACAATAAATATTCCCACCAAAGTAGTCAAAACTGCAGCTTTATTTTTTATTCTTTTACTGTTTTTCTCTTGAAAAAAGCCTATTCCAAGAACTATAACCCCCACCATGGTTGCAAGTCCAGCCAAAGTGGAGGATAGCTGAAATAACAATATGTATATTAATAACATGGGGATGAATATCCAAGTATTCTTTTTCTTCTTCATTTAAGCCCTCCTCTGCTAACAATTTAGTCATTACAATATGTATCTTAAACAATTCTTAAGGTTTAATTACTGTAATTTTAAGAAATATTTGTTATGCTTTTTACGTAAGTTTTACTTTATTATATAATGAATATAGATAAAGGTAAATTAATTATTTAGGCATTTACTATCAATATATGCCTATAATGAATGCTTTAGGGGCTATTGCCTCTGTGAAGGGTGGATGGTGTACTATGACTAAAGAGAGAATTCTCATAATTGATGATGAAAAGGATATAAGAAATCTTATTTCTATTTACTTGAAAAATGAGGGCTATGAGACTCTAAGTGCTGAAAATGGTTTGGAGGGCTTGGAGCTATTAAAAAGAGAGCAGGTGGATTTAATAATTCTTGATATAATGATGCCCAAAATGGATGGTATAGAAGCTTGTCTAAAAATTCGAGAAAACAACAATATGCCAATTATAATGCTATCAGCAAAAAGTGAGGATATGGATAAGATACTTGGACTTACAACAGGTGCTGATGACTATTTAACAAAACCTTTCAACCCTCTTGAACTCATTGCTAGGGTAAAGTCTCAGCTGCGAAGGTATTATAATTTAAACTCTAAGCCACACAGCATTGATATAGGCAGTATTGAAATTGGCGACCTTGCAATTAATACCTCCACCCATGAAATCCATCTAAGGGATAAAGAGATAAAATTCACTCCTACAGAATTTGCCATACTAGAGCTTTTGGCAAAAAATCCTGGAGTAGTGTTTAGCATAGATAAAATCTACGAAACTGTATGGAAGGAATATGCCTTTGTGTCAGACAACACGGTGATGGTACATATAAGAAAGATAAGAGAAAAAATTGAGGACAACCCAAGAAAGCCTCGATACATAAAAACCGTTTGGGGAGTGGGGTATAAAATTGATAAGCAAATCGTCTAAAAACAAGGGAAAAAAGCACCGTATTTCTAATTTAAAGGGTTTAATAAAAAAGTTATTCCTGTTTTCAAAGGAAAAGTACAAGCTTGGAAGTGAAAAGATAAGGAGCAGTGTAAGAATGCAGCTCCTCCTTGTTTTTGTAATTTGCCTTCTATCGTCAACTGTTGCTGCTTACCTATACGGCAATACCTTTGGAAAGAAAAAGCTAATTGGTGGACATATAGATTACAGCTACAGCATGCAGACCCTAGATAACCGAAGCCAATACATAGCCTCTACTCTTACTAATGCCAATTTAAGCATAAAGGATAGGGAAAATGTCTCAGATCAGCTTCAGTACCTAGCTGCAGGAGGAAGTCTCCTTATAGCAGATTTAGACGGTAACATTATCTACAGCTATGGAGATAATACCTCTGTTAAAATAGACATATACAATGTGGTGAAAAAGGCCATGGAGGGGCGCAATCAGACCTATGCAGGAGAGCGCAATCTCTACTATAGTATATTTCCTGTAAAATTTACAGATTATACAGCCTTTGTGGTACTTACCGAAATACCTCAAGGCCGTGTACAATACGAATACAGTGATAGCTCCTTTGGTGACTTTATTGTCTCTGTGCTCTCCTTTGTGCTTACCTTTCTACTGTTAACCAAGAAAAAAATCCGCTACATCGAAGAAATTTCCCAGGGACTTCTAGAAATTTCAAAGGGGGATCTTAATTATAGAGTTGCCAAACGTGGAACTGACGAGCTTGCACTGTTGGCTGAAAACATAAACATTATGGAGGATAGACTAAAGGAAAAGATTGAAGAAGAAAAGCAAGCCGAGGCCATTAAAAATGAGTTAATAACCAATGTGTCTCATGATCTAAGAACACCTCTCACCTCTATCATGGGATATCTTGGGTTGTTGAAGGATACCGAAAATCTAACCCCAGAACAAAAAAGTGAATACATAAACATTGCCTATAACAAGTCTGAAAAGCTAAAAGCTCTTATAGAGGATTTGTTTGAATACACAAAGCTATCCAATGCAGGGATCAAACTAAATGAAAGGGAATTCTACTTAAGAGAGTTTCTTGAGCAGCTTATTGAGGAGCTGGTACCACTGGCAGAGGAGCGAGAACTTCACTTTATAAAGAGTTTTCCAGAGGAAAGATTTCTGGTGCTTGGAGATGTTGAAAAGCTGCTTAGGGTATTTGAGAATCTTATCCATAATGCTATAAAGTACAGCATCTCTCCAGGAGACATAGAGGTAAAACTATATGCATCTGAAGATAAAGCAGTAATATCCATATCCAACAGAACAGAAAACATAGCTGAAGAAGATCTAAACAGATTATTTGACAGGTTCTATCGCAGGGAAAAGTCTCGAAGCAGCTCTGCTGGTGGAAGTGGTCTTGGACTTGCCATATGCAAAAGCATAATAGAGCTGCACAGAGGGAAGATATGGGTTGAAACTTACGAAAACATAATCACCTTTTATGTAGAGCTAAAGAGAAAGCTAATATAATAAAAAAGCCGCAGAAGCTACTGCGGCTTTTTTATTAACATCCATATGCATCATTGGAGTCATTATCCAAGGAATAAATCTTCTTCTCACAGCCCCTTATATCCTTTAGAAGCTGAAGCATACAATGATAGTTTTCCACCTTGGGGTTCTGACTGGCATAAATAAATTTTCTTGTTACAGGATCCTTGCTGTAATCCTTCTCCAAAAGTTCAACACATTTACTAACCCATGCAAAATACTCTGGAGATATCATATTATCTGAGGACCCCACCGATCTAACATATCTTTTAAAACCTTCCCCCTCATTTATCAAGGTTTCAAGATATAAATTACCCACCATAAAACAACCCCTTTTTTTTTATTATACACTACCATTTACTGTAAATAAAGAGGTTGTTTTATATTTTTTACAAATTTTCACGAAAAAATTTCAGTGGTTCTTTCTAGAATTCCATTGAGATAAGCAATGGCAGTTCCGTAATTTGTAATAGGCACTCCCTGAGCCTTTGCCTCTCTTATCCTTGACATCATCTGCTTTCTATTAAACATACAAGCTCCACAGTGCAGTACCAGCTTATAGGCAGTTAAATCTCGTGGAAACTCCATACCAGATTTCACCTCAATTATAAGCTCTCCTCCTGCCCGCTCTTTTAGCCATAAGGGCAGCTTTTCCCTTGCTATGTCTCCCTTTAAGGCATGATGAGTACAGCCTTCAGCAATTAACACCTTATCCCCAGGCTTCAAGCTTTCAATGTATCTAGCTCCCTCTATAAGACTCTTAAGGTCCCCCTTATAACCTGCCATAATAATAGAAAAAGAAGTAAGTGGAACGTGCTTTGGTATTATTTCATTTACCTTCTTAAACACCTGAGAATCCGTTATCACAAGGGCTGGACTTGCACTTAGATATTTCAGAGCAGTTTTAAGCTCGCTATCCTTTACAGTTACCACCACTGCACTTTTGTCTAAGAGATCACGAATTACCTGAACCTGGGGAAGGATTAGTCTCCCCTTTGGAGCCTGAATGTCCTGTGGTGCAACAAGAAGCACTAGCTCCTCCTTCTTTACCACATCTCCTAGCAGGCTTTCCTTCTCAAAGTCGCTGGGTGCATATTTTATTATATGCTCCTTTAGTACCTCTATATTTTCTTTTAGTAATGCACTTACTTCTACATAAGGCAAGCCTAGTGCTTTAAGCTCCTCCTCATTAAGTCTTCTCTTCTCATCTATTTTGTTTACCACCACTATGGCTGGAACCTCTTTTTCCTTCAAAAGCTTTATATATTCCTTCTCCATGACAAGCTCCTGACTAGTGGCAGATACCACCACAAGCGCCAAGTCTGTCTTATCCATTACCTGAAGAGCCTTTTCTATTCTAAGCTCTCCTAGAGTACTATCATCGTCCATGCCTGGGGTATCTATTATTACTACAGGTCCTAAAGGCAGGAGCTCCATGGCCTTATATACAGGGTCCGTAGTAGTACCTGGCTTAGGTGATACCACAGCTAGCTCCTGATTAATTAATGCATTTATAATACTGGATTTTCCTGCATTGGTTCTGCCAAAGAGAGCTATATGCATTCTGTTTGCCTTTGGTGTTTCTATCATGTCTAATTTCCTCCTTAGAACCTTAGATCTCTTTCTCCCTTTTCTACGCCCTTTAGCTTCTCCTCCACTGCTTTTCTTGCACTTTCTTTTGGTATAGAGTTAAGCTCTCTTTTTATAACCTGCTCCCCAAGCTCCCTTACCTCTTCATCTCCATAATCTAAAACAAACTCCCTAAGGGTAAGTAATGCATTAGGAAGACATACATTGTGGATATTTCCAGTTTTAGCAAGAGCCATAAACCTCTCTCCAGTTCTTCCCTCTCTGTAGCAAGCTGTACAGTAGCTTGGTATATACCCTTGTTTTAAAAGACTCTTTATTATTTCAAGAGGTGACCTATTATCTCCTACCTCGAACTGTGGCTTTTCCTCAGGGTGGCTTTCACTATAGCCTCCCACTCCTGTACAGGAACCTGCACTTACCTGAGATATTCCAACCTTAAGCACTTCTTCTCTAAAGCTTGTTTCCTCTCTAGTGGATAGAATCATTCCCGTATATGGCACTGCAAGCCTTAATACTGCCACAATGAGCTTGAAGTCTCTATCCTTAACTAGGTATGGATAATCCTTAGTATTAACTCCCTCTGCCTCTCTAAGTCTTGGCACAGAAACAGTGTGAGGTCCTACTCCAAAGGCTTCCTCTAAGTGATTTGCATGAAGCAGCATTGCTATGGTGTCGTATTTATAGTCATATAATCCGTAAAGCACTCCTATACCTACATCGTCTATACCTGCTTCCATAGCTCTATCCATGGCAGTGGTATGCCAGTTATAATTGTGCTTTGGTCCCTGAGGATGAAGCATTTCGTAAGTAGGTCTGTGATAGGTCTCCTGGAACAAAATATAAGTACCTATCTCTGCATCCTTTAGCTTCTTATAGTTTTCCACTGTAGTGGCTGCAATATTTACATTAATCCTTCTTATACTTCCTCGATCAAGCTTGGTAGAATATATGGTTTTAATTGCCTCAACCACATAATCTATGCTGCAATTTACATCATCTTCACCAACCTCTAAGGCCAATCTTTTATGTCCTATGGATTCAAGCACCTTAACCTCTTCTCTAATCTCATTAAAATCCAGCTTTCTTCTTACAAAATCGGTGTTGGAGTGTTTATAGCCACAGTATTTACAGTTATTTACACAATAATTACTTATATATAGAGGTGCAAACACCACTATTCTCTTTCCATATATTTTCTCCTTAAGCTCAGTGGCAATAGAGAAAATCTCCTCTCTCACAGAGTCCTCTTCCACATTTAACAATACAGCAGCCTCTTGTGGAGTAATACCCTTAGCTAGCTTAGCCTTTTCAAGAATTGCTAATACTTCTTCTCTATTTTTAGCCTTCTCTTCACCATTTTTTAATATTTCTGTGATTTTCTTGTCTACAATGTACTCTTCAGCTAGATACTTTTTCATCCTTCTTCCTCCAATTTTTCCCCTTATTTTTTTGTAAGGGCAGATTTTACCTTTACACCTTCTACTGCTCCAAGCTTTCCTGTAAGCGCACCTATATCGTCAGAAGAACCATCTACTATTATGGAGATAATAAATATATTCTTCTCTCTATAAGGCACTCCCATACGACCAACTATAAGTTCTGCAAAGCTGTGAAGAATATCATTTACCTTAGAAACGCTTTCAAAATTCTCAATGACTATACCAACTACTCCAATACGATTTTCCATGAAACCTTCCCCTTCTACACAAAAATACGACAAAAAGCCTCCCACAAAATGGAAGGCATAATGATAAAATAAAGCTATCCTATGGTCCTCCCCCTTTTGCCCAGATTATTCCTCACAATCAGGTTAGAAATTGCATAATCTCCTTGAGTCGAATAAATCCAACTCTCAGAATATAATTCAATTATAAATATTTGTTAAATAATAGTCAATATTCTAATGCTGCTTATAATAATTTATTTTAAAAAGCTTTTCCAGGTAATAGGTCCTACTATGCCATCCACAATTAATCCCTGCTTTCTCTGCCAGTTATACACCGCATTAAGAGTTTTATTGCCAAAGATACCATCTATAATCACACTAAGTCTCCATTGCACATATCTTACAGCAAAGTAAGCTGTACAGTTTAAACTTAGCTGTGGTCTAGATAACACTGAATTTATTGCCTGCCAGGTTTTTTCTCCAGCAATGCCATCCACATATAGCCCCATTAAAGCTTGAAATTCTCTTATAGCTCCCCTAGTCTTTGGCCCTTTAATGCCATCCTCTATAAGTGCTTCACCCTTTGCATCCTTTATTTTTATTCTATTTAGTGCTCTTTGAAGCTCTATTATCTTCTCACCTTGAGCTTCAATAGCGTTTTCTACTAACCCTCTTACAATTGCCCTTGCCATTTCCTCTGAATTGTATAGTAGGAGATCGCCTTTTGAATCCACAAAACAGCATTCTATTAAAATTGCTGGTGCATCAGTATGCTTAATTACATAAAGCCATGCCCCATCCTTTACTCCGCGGTTTACAAAACCAAGCTTTACTATTTCATCTAATACCCTTTGTGCAAGCCTCCTTCCACCTTCACTATGGGCATAAACCTCTGTTCCTCTTCCACCCCCTGCATTAAAGTGAAGGCAAACAAAATAATCTACTCTATTTTCATTGGCAGTTTTAACCCTAGCAGAAAGTGAATCTATAAGACTTATGGCTTTGCTTGGAGTGCAGTATACCACTGTGTGCTTCAATTCTCTTAGCATATTTATAACCTTAAAGCCCACCTCTCTTATAAGCTCATCCTCTCCTCTTATGCCAACAGCCCCTCCATCGTAAGCTACATTATGCCCAAGATCTATTCCAAATTTCATGTTCTTCCCCCTATTAATTAGAATATTTTATTTAGCTACATAATTATATATGCAAAGCCAGATGGTTTTTTCCCAATTCCACTCATTAGTATATTTGAACAGCTATATGCATAACTATAGATTAGATATGAATTAGATAGGTGTTAAATAATATGAAAAGAGTAATTTGTTCTCTCCTTGTTATAATATTTATTTTTATTCCTTTAGGCTGCAGCAAGAAAAATGTTAAGCCTAGCCTCTACTACTATACCAATATTCTTGCAAAGCATGTAAAAGAGGAGCCTTCTTATAAGGTGTCAGTTACTGAAAAAAACTTCTATAAGAATAAACTTCTAACTAAAGAAGACAGTGACAGTCTAAAGGGGTTTATATCTTCTTTAAAGGGCAATAACTTTATTACAGTACCTAAAGAGGGACTTCCCCAAATCAAATACAGAATGACAGTAACCTTTCCAAAGGAGAAATACGTTATAAACTTATATAATGAAAGACTTGTAACAGTGCACCCCTATGACGGCACCTATGATATGGATTATCTTGATATATCGAAGCTTCCTGATTCCTATAATCTATATAAAATATGTGAATATATCTTTAACGGCTCTTAATAGCCGTTATTTTTATGTATTGATTTTATATATACAAAAATAATTATATAAAGTATATAATTGCTATATAAGAATATAAAGCAGGTGATAAAAATGAATACCTATTGTGATATTCAAAGTAAAATAAGCAGAAAACTGCTAAGTCAAAGATGGCTTCTACGATATGGCTTAAACAAAGATATAATGGAACAGCATATAAAAAGCACCTACTTTTCTCAGGGTTTGACCTCTCTATTAGAGGATGGGGACTATTCCTGCAGCAGAGTATTAAAGCTGTGCCTTCCACTATTAAAACTGCTTTGTAATGGGGAGGAGCCAGAAAATTGGTTGGAGCACATCTATAGCTATACCCTGTCAAAAAATTTCCCTGAAGCCCTAGAGGAGGAGTTAAATCCGAAGCTCAATTTAAGCTGTGAGGTTTATCTTAGACTTTTGCGTATTGTTGACGACTTTCAAAAGCTTTCTGAGGATAATAGCTGGCAGAGTGACTATCCTATGTTTTTTCTAAGCCCTGAAGAGGAAAAGGCACTAGAATATCCCTCTGAGTACAATGCCTTTATGAAATCCTTTAAACAGGATTATGTGTATGAGATGATGAAGCTTCATATGGAGGTTACAGGCTATAATACCTTAGATCATGTATGTGGAGTACATTATCTATCTCTCTACTTAGCAAGACAGTTAAAGGAGCTTGGTCTTCCACTGGACCTTGGAAGAGTATCTGGTGCAGCTGCAGCTCACGATATAGGAAAATATGCCTGTAGAGGTGTTGAAATAAAAAGGGTTCCCTATCTTCACTACTACTATACAGACCTTTGGTTTAGCAAGCGAGGCATAATATATATAGGCAACATTGCTGTAAATCATTCCACTTGGGATTTAGAGTTTGAAAACCTTTCATTAGAATCTCTTATTCTAATTTATTCAGACTTTAGAGTGAAGAACAGATATAGAGATGGAAGGGAAACCATGCATCTTTTTACCTTAAAGGAATCCTTTAAGGTCATCCTAGATAAGTTAGATAATGTAGATGAAGCAAAAAGAAGACGCTATAGAAGGGTTTACTGTAAGCTTGCAGATTTTGAGGATTATCTTGTAAGTCTTGGAGTAAATACTCAATGTCCTCCTAAGGCTTCTGTACCATGCAATCCTTTAAAGGCTAGGCCCTCCTATTCTCTACTTATGGGTGAGCAAATTATAGAGGAGCTTAAGCATCTGTCTATTGATCACAACATACATCTTATGTATGAGCTTAGAGATGAATATGCCCTAGACACTATTCTAGAGCATGCCCGTAGTGAAAAGGATTGGAAAAATCTTAGAGAGTATATAAGAATTTTTGAAGAATATACCACCTATCTCACTCAAAATCAGAAGCTTCAGACCATAAAATTTCTCTATGAGAATACCATCCATCCTGAGGACGATATAAGGCGTCATTGTGCAGAGCTCATGGGAAATCTAATAGCACTTTATGACGAAGAGTATAAGAAGGAGCTTCCTGCGGATGTGGTGCCCGAGGAGAATATCCCTAAAAGCCTCACGCTGTTTGAAAGTTACTTAGATCTATTTCTCTTTCCCACTGAAAAGCTTGCCCCCATACATCGTTCTTGGATGGGCTACAGCTTAAGCTTCTTTGTGCAATCATTCTTTGCCCACTGCAGTAAAAAAATGCTGCCAAAGTATAGGGAAATTCTTTTAAATCGCTATAGGGAAAAAAGCTATAAGAGCTCTGAGGTTCAATTATTCCTTCTTGAAAATATAAAATATATTCCCCTGGAGCCTTTTATAGAAGAGGACTTTATTCAGGTTTTTGATTTCCTATTATCCTCCTTAAATAAGAATAACAGCACCATAAGAATTGAAGCCTTGGAGGTAATAGCACATATTGCTGGCAGCCTTCCAAACTCCAGTACCTTTAGAGAAAAGATAGTGGAGTATTTAAAAGCTCATACTGAAAGGTGCAAGGTGCCTGCTGAAAACTTTCTTAAAATGAAAGTCTGCAGCTCTATGGGTATTTCTGAGCTTAAACCTATTTTTGAGATAAATTTTAAGAAGGATGAAAGACTTATATCTGATATATTTTTAAGTAATTTAAAGACTGCTACAGAATGGATAAAGAAAAAAATACAAGTAAAGCTATTACTTGAGCAGGCCATGACAAACCCGAGAATAAATCCACTGCATACTGCCATTCACTTTTGCAACCTTCTAAAGGTAAGTGCAGTGGAAAGCGTAAGAAGTACTGCAGGCTTTGCTATTCTTACGCTTATGCCTAAACTTACCCTGCCTGAGAGAAATGAGGTAGCAGTTGAACTTCTAAGGGCTCTAGAGATAGAGGGACATCGTTTTACAGAGTATATTCCTCCCTACCTAGGACAGATTATACTTTATCTTCAGCCAAAGGAAGCAAATGAAATTATTGAGGACCTTATGCTTAAAGTTAAGCTTGCCAAACCTCCTGTAAAGGCACTTATATTAAAGACCATTGCCATCGCCATCTCCAACTATGCCCCCTATAGAGAACGCTTTATGGAGACTGAGGAGGAATATGAAGCCAGATTAAAAAATATGCTTGGAATACTTTTAAATGGACTTGGAGATTATAACGTTCAAGTGCAGCAGGCAGCCTTTAGCACCCTGGGAAAGGATATTTTTGGTTCTAAAGCCTTGTGCCTTAATGAGAAGAAGAAGTTGTTTTTATACCTTGCAAAAAAACTCTTGACCTTAAATACAGAGAAAACTCCATTAGCAGAAAGAGGAGAGTTACTTTTTTTAGCCAATGCAGTAGCTTTAAATTCTATATATCACTTTATTTCTGACTACAGCTTTAACATAGGGGAAATTACACTATCTGTTCCAGAAAAGGTGGCTTTTTTTCCTGGCACCTTTGATCCCTTTTCCACAAGTCATAAGGAGATAGCAAAAAACATAAGAAATCTTGGCTATGAAGTATACTTAGCAGTTGATGAATTCTCTTGGAGCAAAAAAACACTGCCCAATGAGCTCAGACGTAAAATTATAAACATGTCTGTAGCAGAGGAGCTAGATATTTATCTATACCCTGAAAAATACCCCATAAATATTTCAAATTCACAGGACCTTCTATGCTTAAGAGAGAGCTTTTCTCCCTGCGAGGTTTATATGGTAGTAGGAAGTGATGTAATCCTCAATGCCTCCTCCTATAAAGCTGTGCCAGGTAAAAATTCTATTCACAGCTTCTCTCACATTATCTTTGAAAGAGGCAGCAATAAAAAGTTAAGAGAAGCGGCAAAGGTAATAAGAGGTGAGGTAAAATGGTTAACGCTTCCCTCAAAGTTCTTAGACATAAGCTCCACTCAGATAAGAAATTATATAGATGAAAATAGAGATATATCCATTCTCATTGATCCCATGGCTCAGCAGTATATCTATGACAACGGCTTTTATCAAAGAGAGCCTCAGGATAAAGCCTCTATTAAGAGTCTCTCACTTAAAACTGAAGTTATAAATGAGGCCTCCGACTCCATTGTGGAAAAACTTACCTCCTTGGTGCCCTTTTGTACCGCAGAATTGCATAAGGTACTATTAGAGCACAGAAAAAAAGATTCTGGTCGAATAATGCTTTTGATAGATGATAATTCAAAGGAGGAAATACTCGGTTTTGCAATGTTTCACTGGGCTAGATCAAGCAATCTCTACCATGAACTCAAGGATGTAGTTTTATCACAGCATGTAAGAGATGTAAGCTTTGGAAGAATACTTATGATAGATGTCTTTTATGTAAAAAATAATGATAAGAATAAAAATCTAGAACAGATACTGCTTACTGAGACACTGGCTTTTGCCATAGCAAGAGATTATGAATTTGCAATCTTTAGAAATATGTATGTAAACCTATGCTCCTCCAACATCTCAGATTTATTAGTGCATTATGGTTTTACTAAGCTGCCAACCCAAATGGATTCAAGTGAAGCATATATGGTGAACATGAGCAATCCCTGTGTACTAAATTTTGATGTGGAAAATCTGCTAAAGGAACCCTTTAGAAGTAACAACAGGGTAAGAACAGCCATAGCAGCAACTAGGAAAAGGCTTCAGGAGGCGCTATGTAATCTATACCCTGGAGAGCTTATTCTTCCCTTTGACAGTGCTATGCTTCATCAGACTATGATAAGGAAGATATGCCAAGAGAATGAAGTACCTAAAGAGGTGTTAAATCCACGAACCCTAGGTACTGATATGTGCGTACCCTATGGAGATATTCTTCATCGATATGTTATACCAAACACTGTTACTAAGGCTCTTCATACAGAAAAATATTTTGAGCCTGCTATGGACTCCTTCTTTATTGCAGAAAGTCCTCACTATCTAAACCTTGAAACTCAGGTAAAGACGCTAAAGTCCTTTAACCGTTCAGTTATATTGGTAGATAATATACTCCATAAGGGCTATAGAATGAAGGCCTTAGACCCTCTATTCAAGAAGGAGAACATTGTGGTTAAAAAAATACTTACGGGTATATTGTCTGGCAGAGGAAGAGATCTTATGGATATGCAGCATAGGGAGGTAGACAGTATTTATTTTATACCTAGGCTTAAGCTGTGGTTTAATGAAAATGCTCTTTATCCCTTTGTAGGAGGAGATTCTCTCTGGAGAGGCAGCTTCCCTGTTAGAAACCTTCTGCCCTCCATAAACTTAATTTTACCCTACACCTCACCTAAATTCATTGAAAATGCTTCTAGAGCTTCAGTTTATGAATTATCTAAGGTGTGCCTTAAGAATTCTCTTCACATTCTTTCTGTGCTGGAGGAGGAATACCATCAAATAAATGAGAGAAATTTATGTCTGGCATCCCTAGGCCAAGTATTTACGGTACCAAGATGCCCAGATAAGGGTGTAAGCATGAGATATGATCTGTCTCTTAGCCCCTCACATTATTTAAAAAACGATTATGAGCTTCTAGGTAGGTTAGAGCAGGTAATATTATAAGCGAAGGAGGAATAATTATGAAATACTACTCTTCAGGGGAAGCCCTGTATATCTGCAAGGATGAGAGTGCTAAAAGCATTCTAAAAAACACAGTACCATCACTATACCTTATAGAGGAGGAACAGGCAGCAAAATTCTCAGGCCCCATATATTTTATTTCCTCTGTTACCCCCTATGCTTCACGAGGATTAGCTATACTTAGTCATTCCTCACATCTATATGAAAAAGAAGGAGTAGAGCTGCTTAACATAGGAGAGCCTAAAGAAGCTATACCCACCTGGCTTTCCAATGCTATAAGCTCAAAAAAGGTATTTGCACTAAACCCCTCTTATGGTAAAAGTCTAGAGCTGCCTAAAAACAAGTGGAGGGTTAACATAGTAGGTTTAGGTGATGTGGGTGGCATACTAGCTTCTGGTCTTAGACTCCTTGGTGGAGATATTATAGAAACCTTGGGCTTATATGATTTAGATGAAGCTAAGACACATCGATGGGTAAAAGAATGTGGTCAAATTTCTAGTGTAAATGGGAATTATCCAAGGGTAACTGCAGTAGATAAAGAGGAACTATATAATTGCGACCTTCTTGTGTTTTGTGTAACTCTTGCAATTCCTCCTCTAGGAACAGAAAACCTAGATGTGAGGCTTGTTCAGTTTAAGGGAAATGCAAAAATAGCAGCCTCCTATGCAGAGGAAGCTGCTCAAAAGAACTATAGGGGTATTTTTGCTGTGGTTTCAGATCCAGTGGACCTGCTCTGCTCTGCAGCACTAGAAGGAAGCCTTCGTGGCGGAGGGCTGCTTCCTGAGCAAATTAGGGGTTATGGTCTTGGCGTTATGAATGCCCGGGCACAGTATTATGCACTATTAAGCAGTGATTTACAGCATTATGCAGCAGAAGGCAGAGCCTTTGGTCCCCACGGAGAAGGTCTTATTATTGCAGACAGCATAGAAAATTATAATGAAGAGAAATCCTTATATCTTACAGAAAAAGCTCAAAAGGCCAATCTTGAGATAAGAAAGCTGGGCTTTAAGCCCTACATTGCTCCTGCTCTCTCCTCTGGTGCCCTTAGTCTTTTAGACACCATGAGGGGAAATTGGAATTATAGCTCCACTTTTTTAGGAGGAGTGTTTTTTGGGTGCAAAAATGTCTTGCACTGTAATGCCGTTGAGCTTGAGACTCATAAGCTTCCAGATAAGCTTATGGCAAGACTTAAAAATACTTATAATTACCTGGGCAATCTATATGATGAGCAGCGTCTAAATACAAAATCTATGCCTTAGTTTGATATGGAGGTAATATAATGGAGGATAAAATATATCTTGTCTCACCCTCTTCTCCCTCTTCAATACTTTCCTCTATGATTAGTGAGATAAATCCCTATAAAACCATAGTAAGTCCTCTAGAGCTAATGGAAAGTAGCTGCAGAGCTGTGCTGTTTTCCTGTGAATTAAGTCCCTTAGGCTATGATTATGAGATGCTTAAGTTTTTGGAGGAGCTTAAAAGCCATGATGCCAAGCTAAACCACTGCAGGGGTGCCCTACTTATTCATTCAAGCAGTGATCTCTACACAAAGGACTTTGCCCAACAGATTATCTACCTGTTAAATTCCATGGGTATGTGCTTTATTGGTCACCCTCTAGTAGAAGCCACTTCAACCTTAAGGAATTTTGCAACCTGGCAGAAGACTCTTCCTCTATCCTTAGAAGAAATTGCTCTGCTACAGGCAAAAAAACTTGGATTAAGACTTAGGGAAGGTATTGTTTCCCATAAAAAGCCTGGTAAAATCACTGTACTTTACTCTTCGCCACATAAGTCATCAAACACCTTACAATTTTGGCACCTAGTAAAGGAGCACCTAGGTCAGTTTCAAATAGATGAAATACAGATTGAAAATGGCAAGGTGGTAGATTGTAAGGGCTGTTCCTATACCCTCTGTTTACACTATGGCAAACAACACAGCTGCTTTTATGGTGGATTTATGGTAGAGGATATTCTCCCAGCCATAGAGCTATGTGATGTATTGTTATTTCTATGTCCAAACTACAATGACAGTATTTCAGCTAATCTAACAGCTGTTATAAATCGTCTTACAGTGCTATATAACCTTATGAGCTTTCATACTAAGGCAGTCTTAGGCATAGTGGTGTCAGGAAACTCAGGAGGAGATTCCGTGGCAAAACAGCTTATTGGAGCTCTTAATATAAACAAAGGCTTTTATCTCCCTCCAAAGGCTGTCTTTACTGCCACCGCCAATGATCCTAACGATATCTGTAAAATACCCAATATTTTTGAATTAGCTGAGACTTATGCAGAGCAAATTAAAGCTATTCTAAAATAAAAAATGAGCTTTGCTCATTTTTTTATTTTATGCTTTTATCTTTGATATTCTCTCTTCAATAACCTTATTCTGATTAGTGTTAAAAAACTTCATGTACTGAGGAGTGCTCATGTTGATTACAGGCTCATAGGTCTTTATAACCTTTTTAAAATAAGAAATTTGATAATCCAGTTTAAAAAGTGGAGAGGTCATTCTTGAGTTAAACCTGTTAGACCATTTCTTTCTTTTCTTTGTAGCAGCTGACTTCACATCATCTAGATAATAGCCTGCAAAGCTTATGGTCTTTACATTTTCAAAATTACGTTTCATAACCTCTTCATATTTAGCATAGGCACTATGGAGTATAAGGTCGTTAAAGCCATTTGCTCCACCTTCCTTTTCCAAATTTTCAAGGATGTCTTTAAGTTCCTTTATGCTATCATTCATATCCATCTTAGTTTTAAATATCCTTATCATAAGCTTCTTTAGCTCTTCTGCAGCATGCAGCTTTTCTTCCTTTTGGAGTAATTCAAGAGCTTTATCTATTTCAGCATAGTCAAGCTTATCCTTCTCTACGTCCATTTTCTCTCTTAAAGCCTTCAGAATGTATAGACTGCTACTTTTGTCAAAAAATATCTCGTTAAAATATCCCAACCTACATAGCTCTCTAGTGATATTTTTATCTAGAACTATCTCATCTCTTTCATTGAGATAGATATAGCCTAGTGAGCTCTTTTGCAGCCCCATCATTTCCTTTTTCTCAAAGGTCACTTCCTTATATACGCTGCCGTTATAGCTTAATAAACATGTTATTCTTGCCTTTTCTCCACGTTCTATATAGGTGTTAATAATGTCCGGAGCAGAATTATTCATATGTTTTTTCCTCCATTAAAATATAATTGTACTTGCTCTTATTATGAGGCACTTTAAAATTCTTCAATATTATTAGTTTTATTATATCAGAAAAGAAAAATGCAGAGAAGTTATTCTCCCTGCATTTTCTGACCGTACTATTATAATAGCCGGTGACACATCATCTCTTAGTTGTCTATGCGTTTATTCCTCTTCTTAGGGCGGTCTTGTTGAGCTCTACTGCCTTCTCAGGTACCAGAGTCTCAATAACCTCATCCCAATTAAGGTTATGAAGACCTAATGCCTTAATTAAAGCTCCCAAAAGTACCACGTTTTGTGCTTTTATATTGCCAAGCTCCTCTGCAATTTCTGCAGCGTTTACTATAAGAGTATTTTCTACTGTTGACTTTAATCTATCATTTACATTTTCAGGATATTTATCCTGACCAATAAGCACTGTAACTGGATGAATCTCATAATCATTTACAACTAAATTTCCACCCTTTTTAAGGTAGCTTACCCATCGAGCTGCCTCACTCTTCTCGAAAGCTACAATTACATCTGCATCTCCCTGCTCAATTAATGGAGAATAGACCTTGTTTCCGTATCTAACCTGGGTAGTAACACTTCCTCCTCTTTGAGCCATACCATGCAC
Organism: Clostridium sp. UBA701; assembly: GCA_002298125.1. Taxonomy (GTDB): domain Bacteria; phylum Bacillota; class Clostridia; order Clostridiales; family Clostridiaceae; genus UBA701. Next base: position 506,134 of record DBMJ01000011.1, read on the forward strand.
TTCTGACATTTTAACGTCAAAACCATTTTTCATAAGTCCTTCAGATAGTATTTTTGAAGCCAGTATAGTACCTTGTCCACCAACACCTACAAATAAAATGCTTTTATTCTTATCCATACTATTCACCAACCCTCTCTATGGCGTTGAACTTACATACCTGTTTACACAGAGTACATCCGTTACACATATTTTTGTCTATGCTTACCACATTATTCTTGAAGGAAAGTGCTGGACATCCTGTCCTTAAGCAAGCCTTACACTTCTTACAATTTTCAGGTATGGTTCTGCACTTCATGTTAGCTCTCTTTTTAATAACATCCTTAATTAACGCACAAGGCTGTTTTGTAATTATTACAAAGGGTTCAGTACTGTTGTAAGCTTCCTTTACTGCTGCTTCAGTTTCTGCAAGCTTATAGGGATCAACCACTCTGATATTTTCTGGTTTTATTCCTATAGCTAAAACTAATTCCTCTATGTCTATCATAGGAGCAGGTTTACCTTGAAGAGTTTTTCCTGTTCCAGGGTTCTCCTGATGTCCTGTCATTCCAGTGATTCTATTATCTAGTATAACTGTTACTATAGGGCTGTTATTGTATACTGCATTTATTAGTCCTGTTACACCTGAATGAAAGAAGGTGGAATCTCCAATAAAGGAGAATATCTTACCCTGTCTATCACCCATAAGATTTGCCTTCTGAATACCTATTCCGCCAGATATGGATGCACCCATACAGATTACAGTATCAGTAACATTAAGTGGTGCCATCATACCTAGTGTATAACAGCCTATATCTCCAGAGGCTACTACATCCTTGTATTTTGACACTGCATGGAATATTCCTCGATGAGGACATCCTGGACATAATACTGGTGGTCTTGCTGGAGCTTTAACATCTGTACTGTAGGTAACAGGTTTTGCCTCCTTAAGCAGTGCCTTTCTTATTATATCAGGATTTAATTCTCCACAGATTGGTATAAGCTCTTTACCTATACAGGAAATTCCCATAGCCTTTACAGCAGTTTCAATATAGGGATCATTTTCTTCAATGATGTATATTTTATCTACATTGCTTGAAAATTCTCTAATCATTTCATCTGGGAGAGGATAGCTCAGTCCTATCTTTAAATAGCTAGCATCGTCTCCAAAGACTTCCTTAGCATATTGATAAGAAATTCCACTAGTTATTATTCCAATTTTCTTATTGCCATATTCCACTGAGTTTAAGGAGCAGTTGTTAGAGTACTTTCTTAGTGCTTCTAATCTCTCCTCAACTTCAAAATGCTTTGCTCTTGCATGGGCTGGTATCATTACATATTTCTGAATATTTTTAGTGTAAGGCTTAACTCCTACCTTATTCACTTCACCAAGCTCCACTATGGTCTTTGAATGAGATATTCTAGTAGTACTTCTAAATAAAACCACAGTATCAAACTTCTCACTAATCTCAAAAGCCATTTTCATAAAGTCCTTACATTCCTGTGAATCAGAAGGCTCTACCATAGCTACCTTTGCATGAGGTGCATAGTATCTATTGTCTTGTTCGTTCTGAGAAGAATGCATTCCTGGGTCATCTGCAGTTACAACTACAAAGCCGCCGTTTACACCCTCATAGGCCATGGTAAACAGTGGATCAGCAGCAACATTTAATCCAACATGCTTCATGGTGGTAAGACTTCTTGCTCCCCCTATGGAAGCTCCTGCTGCCACTTCAAATGCTACCTTTTCATTAGGTGCCCATTCAGCATAAACACCCTCATAGGGAGCAAAATTCTCCAATATTTCAGTACTTGGAGTTCCCGGATAAGCTGATGCTACAGTACAGCCTGCTTCATAGGCACCTCTAGCCATAGCTTCATTACCAGACATAATAACTTTCATGAAATTTTCCTCCTCATCCCTATTAGAAAATACTAAATAATCTGATCTAAATAAAATTTTTCTAAGCAGATATCACTGCTCCCAAGGCTATAGAGTATAGCTTGGACATAGCTGTGTCTGCACGAGAAACAAGTACCACTGGGCACTTCGCTCCCATTATAACTCCTGCATTTTCACCCTTGCCAAAGTAAGTTATAGCTTTGCCAAGAAAGTTTGCAGCTTCTATAGTTGGTGCTAATAAGATGTCTGCATCTCCTGCCACAGGACTAATTATCCCCTTATGCTCAGCAGCTTCCTTAGAAATAGCATTATCTAATCCCAAAGGCCCATCAATAATGCATCCCTTAATCTGTCCCCTAGCATTCATTTTAGATAGAATTGAAGCATCCACTGTTGCCTGCATGGATGGATTTACAATCTCAGCAGCACATATAGGTGCCACCTTTGGAGTAGCTATGCCCAATTTATGAGCCACAGCCACAGCATTGTTAACAATGGATACCTTCTCCTTAAGTTCTGGATAGGTAACCATGCCTCCATCCGTCAGGAACAACAGCTTGTGATAGGTAGGTGCATCGTATATCATAACATGAGAAAGCAGTTCTCCCCCTCTTAAACCAGCTTCCTTATTTAAAACAGCTCTTAGTAAATCCCCCGTACCAATGAGCCCCTTCATGATATAGTGTGCTCTACCCTTTGATACCTGTTCTACTGCTACTGCAGCAGACTTTAAAATATCAGGTTCGTCAATGATCTCAATATTGGTCAAATCTATATTATTGGTTTTTGAAACAAATTCAATTTTTTCTCTGTCCCCCACTAAGATGGCATCTACCAGATTGAGCCTTACTGCTTCCGAAACTGCTGTAAGCACTTCCTTATCCTGGGCAGCAGCTACAGAAATAGTCTTCTTTTCCAACTTCTTCGCCCACTCAATGAGGTCCTTAAGATGTTTAACCATTATAGTTCTCCCTTCTAAATCACATATTACAGGTCATAATATAAGCCAAATTCCACTGGAGATGGCACAGGAGCCACCTTAACCAATTCCTTATTGTATTTGTAGCTAATCCAGTTATTGATGAAGTGTTCATCAAATACTCCATCTCTAATTAAGAAGTCATAATCCTTCTTTAACTCATCAAGAGCCTCCTCTAAGGATTTTGGAAGAGCTCCAATCTTTTTTCTCTCTTCCTCTGGAAGATCAAATACATTTACATCATAGGGACCAAAGCCCTCTTTTGTTGGGTCTATCTTATTTACTATACCATCTATTCCTGCCATTAAAAGTGCAGCATAGGCCATATAAGGATTGGCTGTGGCATCAGAAGGTCTAAATTCAAATCTTCTCTTGGAGCTGTCTTTAACATATCCAGGAATTCTTATTACAGAGCTTCTATTTCCTGTAGCAAAGCATATGGATACAGGTGCTTCAAAGCCTGGTACCAATCTCTTATAGGAATTAGTAGATGGGTTAGTAAAGCCCAGTAGTGCTTTTGAATGCTTCAATATTCCACCTATGAAATATAGAGCAGTTTCACTCATACCTGAATATCCCTTTGCATCATAGAATAGATTCTCACCATTTTTCTTTAAAAGCATATGCACATGCATTCCACTTCCTGCTTCTCCATAAAGAGGCTTAGGCATGAAGGTTGCAGTCTTCCCATGATTTATGGCCTCATTCTTAATAACATATTTCGCCATCATAGTAGCATCAGCCATTTTAGTCATTCCGCCAAGCTCTACCTCAATTTCCAACTGTCCTGCAGCACCCACCTCATGATGATGGTACTTAACAGGTACACCCATCTCTTGAAGCTCCATTACCATTTCACTTCTAAGATCATTATTGCTGTCATAGGGCAAGCCTATATGATAACCCCTCTGAAATGGAACTTTATATCCGTAATTATCACCCTTTTCATTGGTGCTCCAGGGTGCTTGTTTTGAGTTTATAGTTACTTCCTGATGATGGTGTTCTGTCTCAAAGCTTATATTGTCAAATACATAGAACTCAAATTCTGGTCCTATAACGAATTCATCTGCAATACCCAATTTTTTTATTAAAGCCTCAGCTTTTTCAGCTATATACCTTGGGTCTCCACTAAATCTTCCTGCGTTTTTGCCAATGGTATAGATATTGGCAATCATACTTATTGTTGGAACCTTACAATATGGATCTACAAAAGCTGTAGTCATATCTGGTATAAAGCACATATCAGAATCCTCTATAGTAGAGTATCCATAGCTTGATCCATCAAAACCAATTCCTTCAGAGAATGTTTTTTCATTAAGTCTTTCTACGGGAATAGTTAGATGATTCCATCTTCCCGGAAGAGTAATTACCTTAAAATCCACCATTTTAATGTTTTCTTTTTTTACAAATTCCATTAAATCTACAAAATTGTTGAACATAGCTTTACGCCTGCATAAGCAGACTTCTTCACTTCCTTCCTGAGATTTATTATTGCAAAGCTTTACATAAAAGAATATAGTAAGCTCTTTTTTATAAGATTAAGTTTTTTTAAAACCTAAACTAGAGCCCTTGATGAATTGGTACTTTGTTTAATAATTTACATTAAATGGGTAGGTGAATACTGATTAAAACTCCCGGATAACACCCCAATAGATATTTCCCCCGAAGTCGTGAATTGTGAAGTATTGTTGCCAAATATTTTTTAAAAATATTCATATATTCTTATTTTTAGTATAATACATGAATATTTTTTGTCAATTTATTCTGCTAAAGTGAAGGTTATCATTCACCGCAAAATAAAGAAAATTTTTTTTGTGCTTTTTCCTGCATATTATTATTTGTAGAGCTTTTTCCTTCTATACTCTATTTCATATTTTTAAAGGCTGCCCTTGGCAGCCTTTAAATCATAACTAAGAATTGTTTATAATTTCCTTTAAAATATCATTAAGCTTAGGGTCCTCTTCAGTTATCACCTCAACCCCATTACGGATAAATAGTTCTGCTGTGACCCCGTTACCCTTTATCTTGCTTCCATTAAAATGACCGTCATAAATCATCCCTTTGCCACAGGAAGGACTTCGCGCCTTTAAAATAGCGAGCTTCACTCCACAGGCTTTAGCAATCTTAAGACTCTCCTCTGCGCCTCTCTTAAATTCATCTGTAACATCCTCACCATCAGGGCCAAGCACCCTTGCTGCTCCCATCCACACCTCTGCCCCTGTACCACCGCAGATTTCATGAGCAATCCTTGGAGTGCTTTGACCTCCTAGCTGTTCTGGGCATATAGGTATTGCCTTGCTCTCCTCAAGTAATGCGCTTATGGCAGGATGTAGATTGTTCCCTCCATTGTACTTACAGTTTATCCCACAAAGACATCCACTTACAAGTATCATAGCCAATCTACACCTCCTTTACTTTAATATAGCAACAGTTACTCCGCTGCCACCTTCTCCATACTCGCCTAAGCGGTAACTTTTTACATGACTATGTCTTTTTAACATATCATTAATTGCCTGACGCAGTACTCCTGTGCCCTTACCATGTATTATTGTAACCTCCACAAGTCCTGCCCTATAAGCATCATCAAGATATTTATCCACAGAAAATAGCGCTTCCTCCGAATCCATTCCCCTCAGGTCAATGGAGGTAGGGGTTGAAGCTAGGTTTAGCTTTACCTCTCGTTTTAGGGTTCGCTTTTGCTCCTTATTCTCACCCTTAACCTCTCTTAAATCCTTGAGCTTAACATTAATCTTCATTATTCCTGCTTGTACCTGAACCTCTCCCTTATTATCAGGTTCAGAGAGGATTATTACCTTTTGATTAAGGGATGGAATGAAGGCTTCCTCTCCAGGCTTTACCATAGCAAGCTCTTTTCCTTGAGGTTGTGCCTTTATATTAAGCTTCTCCTCAGTTTTATCTATTGAATTTAAAAGACGCTTTCTTTGCTCTTCCAAACTTTTTCTTGCATTAGAGCTATATCCTAGTCTCTCCATCTCTCTGATGTTTTTTAGTATTTCATCTGCTTCAGCCTTAGCTTCCTTAAGGTAGCTCTTAGCTTCCCTTTGAGCATCTATCATAGCCTTATCTCTTGTCTTTTGCAGTGAATAAAGCTTCTCCTCATACTTCTCCTTAAGCTTTCGCGCCTCTTCTTTAAGTACCTCTGCTTCTCTTGCATCCCTTTCTGCCTTAATACTCTTATCCTGAAGGCTTTGTATTAAGTCCTCAAATTCCAAGCTGGATTTAGAGATGTTGTTTCTTGCATAATCTATGATATATTCGGCAAGACCAAGCCTTCTAGATATTTCAAAGGCATTAGATTTTCCGGGTATTCCAATAAGCAGCTTATAAGTAGGCCTTAAGGTCTCCACATCAAATTCTACTGAGGCATTTTCTACACCTTGAGTTTTTAAGGCATAGCCTTTAAGCTCACTGTAATGAGTAGTAGCAGCTATACGACAGCCTCTATTTTTAAGGTTTTCCAGTATGGATTGTGCCAATGCAGCTCCCTCTGTGGGGTCAGTACCAGCTCCTAGCTCATCAAAGAGTACAAGGGAATTTTCATCCGCCTCCTCAATGATTTCAACTATGTTTTTCATATGAGAGGAAAAGGTGGATAGACTCTGTTCTATGCTCTGCTCATCACCTATATCTGCATATACCTCCTTGAAAAAGGCTACTGTTGAATTTTCTCTTGCAGGAATTAGCATACCACTCATTGCCATAAGCTCTAAAAGTCCTAAGGTCTTTAAAGTTACAGTCTTGCCTCCAGTATTTGGACCCGTTATAACAAGTGAGGTGAACTCTCTTCCAAGATATACTGAAGATGGGACCACTGCCTTAGGGTCTATAAGCGGATGCCTTCCCTCGATGATATCTATAATACCCTCTTCGTTTATCCTAGGCATAGTGGCATTAATATCACTAGCATATCTGGCCTTAGCAAAGATAAAATCCAATTCCCACATTATAGCTGCATCATTTTTTACTGCAGCTATGGAGTCATACACCTTGCCTGACAGTTCTCTAAGTATCCTCTCTATCTCTGCCTTTTCCTTAAGCATAAGCTCCTTTATTTCATTATTTAAGGTTACTAAGCTTAAGGGTTCAATAAATAGGGTGGCTCCACTTGCACTCTGATCATGTACAAGCCCTGGCACTGAGCCCTTATGCTCTGCCTTTACAGGAAGTACATATCTATCTCCTCTCATAGTATATAAATTATCCTGAAGAAACTTAGAATTAGACCTCATTAGTGAGGTTACCTTGTCCTTCACAGAGGAGTTCTTATCCTTTAAGCTCCTTCTTATATTGTATAGAGTTGTACTTGCCCTGTCAGAGATTTCTTCTTCTCCAACTATGGCATTTTGAATCTCCTCCTCCAGCTTCTTAAGTGGAATTATTCCCTCACATAAATCCTCTAATACCGGATAAGCCGTCTCTTCCTCCTTGTGTGCTATATAATCCTTGAATCTTCTAGCACAGCTTAACATATTTGCAATTTTTAATAGCTGTCCTGGCATGAGAGAAGAGCCTTTTTCTGCTCTACTAATAGCCTCTCTAACATCATATAGACCTTCAAAGGGTGCACTTCCCTTTTTAGTTAAAAGCTCTAGTGCCTCCCTGGTTTCCTTTAATCTCTCCCTGGCCTCATATAGATTATCATAAGGTGTAAGCTCCTCTATTATATCCTTGCCTGCTAAAGTCATGGTGTAGCCTTTCAGCTTTTCCTTTATCTTGTTGTACTCTAATACTCTTAAGCTTTTCTTCTTCATATTTTATTCCACTCCTCTTTTAAAATGGCCCCTGGTATAACCAGTAAAATCATAGGGCCACTCCCCCTTTAAAAAGGCATTTATTATTTTCAAAACCTCATCTTTGCTCTCTGTAGTAAAATCCATTCTAAAGTTATTATAACCTATATCCTCTAGCTCCTTAAGATTGCTAAGTAGATTGATTGGTGCACTATTTAATACATAGCTTCTACAGAATCTATCTGTTGTAACAGGAAAACTTTCTCCCTTTCTATCTTCTAATACATAATTTCCCCTTTTGCAGACACCAGTTCCTTTGCTGCAGCTCTCTTTATAAGCTGAACCTATTACACAATATTCACTTACCATAAGTTCAGCCCTGCCATAGATTAAATACTGTAGTCTTTCTTTTAGCCCCCTATTTAATGCTTTTAGCTCATTTTTATTAAGCTCTACGCTTACAGTACTACCTGCTATGTAAGGCTCAAGAACCTTCATGGAAAAGCTATTGAAAATATTTAGCTTATAGTCACCTATAATTTGAATTCTACCTTTGAATCTTCTTAATATACCTAGGTTTGAGGTGACAAGCCCCCTTATATAAGGTAACACTTTTTCTATGTCCATACAAATGCTTTCAAATTCACCTCTTATAATGTGCGGCAACTTTAGATAAAGCCTTCTTTCCATGATGTCCTCCATGGATATATTGCAGGAGGACTTATAATAATCCACTGCTATATGTTCTACCCCAGCTTCTATGGCAGCTTGAAGTGACTCATCCCTAATCACAGTTACCAAAAGCTTTGGAAGCTTATGTGCTGCTTCATACTTAACTCCTTTAAGCTCTCCTCTCCAGACTGCAGCCTCAGACCTTTTATATTTATTTTGAACTGTCTTATCTATGGCTTCCACCAGGTTTCTTCTGGCAGAATTTATGGCAGATATGGGCATAAACCCCTCATCATACAATTCAAATTCTATTGGATATAGCATAAAGGGAGTGTCTCCGCTTTTGCTTAAGGCCTCTACAATTCTTTCTTTTGAAAGCGGACTCTTCAAGGGTTTTTGTACATTCTCTCCGTATATCTCAAGCACTTCATCCCCTATAGCTGCTGTAAGCTTAAAGGCATTATCTTTAGAAAAGGTCACTGTAGTCTTTATCTTTTCTTTTCTTCCATAGGCATCTCTATAGCTTTCCCTTAATTCTGTTAGAAGTTTTTCGTCTGAGGTCTTATAAAGCACATCACAAGCTTTGTATTTAGAAGGTATAAGCTTCACCCTTTGGGGAGGAGCTGCACTAGCTACCTCACTGCCCCTATATAGTATCTTTGTAACTACAAAGCCCTCATCACCTATTCTAACTCCATCTCCTACTGAAATTTGTTCTAAAAGCTCTACCTCTTTGTCGTGATTGACTCTTCCAAGCTCCACTCCAGAGTTCCGTGGAAAGCTGTAGGCCATCATTTCCTGGTTGTTTTTCTTAAGCAGGTGTGCTGTAGTAAAGCCCTCTCTATTAAACAACTGCATAAGCCTTTTTTCCCCCTGAATATTAGTACTGCTTATTAAGTTATCACCTTTGCTAAGGGCCTCTTTATAAGTAGAAACCACTCCTGCTACATATTCTGGTCTTTTCATCCTGCCCTCTATCTTCAATGAGGAGGTGCCCGTGTCTTTAAGCTTCTCTATCAACTCTAAAGTGGATAAATCCTTTGGACTCAACAAGTACCCCTTTTTCTCTTCAGAGCTGTTTGTATCTACAAGTCTATATGGAAGACGGCAGGGTTGAGCGCAACGTCCTCTGTTGCCACTTCTTCCACCTATAAGACTACTCATAAGACAGGCACCAGAGTAACATATACAAAGTGCTCCATGTACAAATACCTCTGTTTCCACCCCTAAATCTGTAGATATGTGTTTTATCTCCTCAAGAGACAGCTCTCTAGAAAGCACAACCCTCTGAATTCCTAAGCCCTCAATAAAAAGTGCGCCTTCCCCATTGTGCACTGTCATCTGGGTGGAGCCATGAAGCTCAAAATATGGAAAATATGACCTTAGTAGATAAACTAATCCTAAATCCTGCACTATAAGGGCATCTACCCCTATCTCATAAAGCTTTAAAACGTAGTCTAGTACATCTCTTAGTTCCTCATCCTTAAGCAGTGTATTTATTGTTACATATATCTTAACATCATACTTGTGGGCATATTCTACCACCCAGGCCATATCCTCCTCATCAAAATTTGAGGCATAGGCTCTAGCAGAGAATTTTGCGCCTCCTAAATATATAGCATCTGCTCTACTCTGTACTGCAGCTATTACACTTTCTCTGCTGCCACCTGGCGCCAGCAATTCAATTCTTCTCATGTACATCTCTCCTAAATAATTCTAATTAACATTATACACATATTCTTGTTATTTTGTAATATGTTATACCTGTTGAAATGCCTTAGTAAATAAATAAAACTGCAGCTGTTTTAACAGTGCAGTTTTCATTTCATTAACCATATAGTATTCTTTCATAGCTTTCATATAGCTTTTCTAGGCATTTATTCCAACTGTAATTATTCTCAATATGCTCCTTCAGTTCAGAACTCTTTGGCTTTTTATAAGCCTTTAATATTGCTTCACCTATACTATCTTCCTTATATGGATTACAGTACTCAGCATAATTTAAGAAATATTCTCTAGCACAGCCTTCCTCCGTAGTGACTATGTTACAGCCACTGGCACCAGCTTCTAGAGAAGAAAGCCCGGGGGTTTCAATAAAGCTTGGCAGTACATGAAGTCTTGCAAATCTATAGGCATTATATATGTTATAACTGTCCATAAATCCTATATATTTAACGTTTGAAAACTTCAAGCATTCATCCAGATAGCTCCTATCACCTATGTTACCAATGAGTACTAAGGTATGTCCTAGTTCATTACATATTTTTGATAAGGTAAACTGATTTTTTCTTTCACATATTCTACCCACACATAAGATGTAGTTGTTTAAGTTAAATCTCTCCTTGAAATTATATAGGGGAACCTCCTCATCCTCCACTTCTACCCCATTGTATATCACTGTGGATGGAAGCTTCTCTCCAAATTGATTTTTTATGAGCTGCTGCTCCATTATGCTGTTAGGATATATCATCTTGCATCTTCTTAATATCTCTGACCTATAGGGAGTGCAGCTGTCCCAAAGCTTCATTCCCTCAAAATCCTTAGTATACTTATAGTACTGTGTCAAATCCCAATATATAGGTGAGACAACTATATTTTTTCTATAATGTAGGGCCAATTTAAAGTATTTATAGGTTTCCCCCATAGGTGTAAGATTAAAAAGATGAACAATATCATAAGAGGAATAATCAGAGATACTCCCATTGTTTATATCTGCCTTAACGCCCCTTTTTCTTAAAAATTCTTGGGTTTTAAGTACTTGCATAGAATCTCCTGCAAAATTACGAAAGTAATCCTCTCTTATGCACAATAAAACCTTCATGTATAATCCTCCCACAACTCTTTTATACTATTGTCTTTAACCTATTACTATGCAGCTTATATTTTTAATATCACCCCTTTAAAAAAAGAGTCTAATTCTCCATAACAAATAATAGTATTTATGTATCAAACTCCACTATATTTCATATATTACTATTGAAAAATAGTTGTTCGTTATAGCCTCCAATACTTAGCTCTCTAAAGCATTAAGTGCTTTAGCTGAGCAATAAATTATAATGGGGGAAACAACCATATGGAACATTATTCCACTTACAACAATATAACTTCTAGTTCAAGAACTAAACATTATACACCTACTAAAGATGTGCAGGAACCAACTCCTGTTGAATGTCCATGTCCTGACCCAGTTTTTGTAAGGGCCAGCGGAAAGGCTATAGTAGAACATGACATGTTTTTTGTACCACCAATCGATACAGAATGTGTTGATATAAGCTTTGAAATATGTTCCAACAATGCCTTTGTTGAGCTTGTATGTTGTGGCTTTATTATAGTTTGCGGAATCTTTACTAAGACAGTTACTGAAGGTTCTTGCCCAAGCTCCAGAGTTTTTGTAGAAGATATTCCCTTCCAAGCTATAATAGAGAATGATAACATTACTGATTTAGATCCAGATAACTGGGTTGTAGAAGCAGTAGAGGTTTGCAATAGCTGCTTTAGATTCACCTGTTTTGTTCCAGATACTGACAAAGCATATAAGCTTATGGAAAAAGATATAATTGCAGTTACAGTTAAAAAAGTAAACCGTGATTGTTAATTAACTTAGATTACAATATGAGCTACCGTTTTTAACGGTAGCTTTTAAATAAATTAAAGGCTGCAGATATTACTTCTGCAGCCTTTAATTATAACTGTACATGTTGGATTCTGCCGGGATTCTTTTAATAGGGTGGAGGGAAGAAATCATCCGGGAAAGAGGTTTCTATTTTAAGGAATCTCTGGCAGATGTCTTATGATATAAGTCATTAATAATTCTTACTACACTACCATAATATTCACATCTGCTCCTTTTGGTGATTTATTCTCCACAAAAATTTGTCTGTATTATGCTCTTTAGGTGGACTTAAGGTCCTGCCTTGCCCGTGCAAGGCTTATCTGGTTCTCCAAAAGCTTATTTTGAACATCTATTAGTTTATATTTTGCACTCTGCAGCTGAAATTTAAGCTCCTTGTTGTCTGCCTTAAGCTTAAGATTTTCTCCAAGATATTGTTCAGCTTTATCCTGAGTTGCCTTTAGCTCCAAGTTCAATCTTTCTACAGACTCTTGGGCCTCTGTACTCTGCTTATCCTTAGCCTCTTCAAGCTCATCTCTAAGTTTTTGACTAAGATGCTCTATCTGAAGAAGCTGCCCCTTTAATAGATCATTTTCCTCCTTTATGCCTCGAACTTCCTTTTCCATAAGCTCGATTTCGTCACAGAGCTCCTGATAAGCTCTGTCACACTTCATAAAGTCATCCACCACATTTAAAGCGGTAAGAATGGCAGCAGAGGAAGGACTCAGCTTTCTATTGCCCTCCATAAGGGCCTGCATCTTTTTATCTACATATTCAGCTACCTTATATAGATACTGTTCACGCTCTTCACCTTTTAAATTATAATCCACTCCATTTATCTTTACACATACCGTATTCATTTGAACACCTCTTGGCAAATTCTTTAAACCCTTTTTAATCATTTCTATACTTTAACTATATTTTAACATAAAACAAGGGCTTGTAAAACCTCATTTCTCCAAATTTTAGAACAATTTACCTAAGCTGTGCCCCCAAGGTGTATTCTAGGGCTCTTACTATCTTGTTATGCACTTTATTTACCTCTTCATCCTTGAGGGTTCTCTCTAATGAACGATATGCTAGGGCATAGGCTACACTCTTTTTACCCTCAGGAATCTGCTTTCCCTTATAGACATCAAAGAGTGAATAGTTCTCAAGAAGAGCTCCTCCCTGCTTTCTTATAATCTCTTCAATCTCCTGAACCAATACTGTATCCTCAACTAATAATGCTATATCCCTTGTAACTGCTGGGAACTTTGGAAGAGGAGTATATTTTCTTTCGCTCTTTCCATGAGCTAGCATAGCGTCCATGTCTAGCTCTGCAGCATAACAGCATTGCTCTATACCGTAATTTTCACAAACTACTGGAGATACCTCTCCCAGAACACCTAGGATTTCACCCTTATATAATATCTTTGCAGTTTTTCCTGGATGGTAGCTTGGGTTTTCACATTCCCTTGCAAAGGAATATGCTTCTATGCCAAGGCCTTCTAACAAAACCTCAACAATACCCTTTATATCCACGTACTCTACCTTACCGTACATGCCTATGGTAATAACATTTTTTTCTTTAGGCAGCTCATTGGAATTCTCTTTAGGCAAATATACCTTTCCAATTTCAAATAGCCTGCACTTATCGTTGCTTCTAGCATAATTTATACTTAAAGCCTCCATAATGGAAGGTAAGGCAGTAGTTCTCATAATGCTGTAATCTTCACCTAATGGATTCTTTATGGTTACGGCTCTTCTTAGAACACTATCTGCTGGTAGAGCAATTTTATCGAAGTACTTGGAGCTTATAAAGGAGTAGCAAATGGCCTCATTTAGTCCTGCTCCAAGTAGCAGCTGTACTATCTTATCCTCTTGCTTTTGCTTCTTGCTCTTTCCACCCTTTATTCCAGAACCCTTTACCATGGTGGTAGGAATATTGTTGTAGCCATAAATCCTAGCTACCTCTTCTGCTATATCTTCTTTAATAGCTATATCTATTCTAAAGGTAGGAGAATTTACCACAAGCTCCTCACCCTGCAGTTCTGCATGAAACTCAAGACCTTGTAAGTAGTGTACCATTTTTTCTGCACTGATATCTGTACCAAGGAATTTATTAATCCAACTGCTGCTTACTCTTAGTGTCTTACTCTGTACAGGATTTGGGTACACATCCACAGTTCCTTCCATAACCTCACCGCAGTTAAGCTGTTCTATAAGGTGGCATGCTCTATCTAAGGCCAAACTAGCTAGATTTGGATCGATATCCTTTTCAAATCTAGATGAAGATTCTGTCCTCAGATTAAGTCTTCGTGAGGTCTCTCTAACATTAGTTCCATCAAAGTTTGCACATTCAAAAATGAGCTCCTTGGTATCCTCTTTTATCTCGGAGTTTAGTCCTCCCATTATACCTGCTAGGGCAATGCCTTTATCTCCATCCTTTATTAGTAAACTGTCAGAGGTAAGAGTTCTCTCTATACCATCTAAAGTCACAAATTTATCTCCCTCTGCTGCACCCTCAATTACAATGTGCTTTGTGGTAATCTGTCTTCTATCAAAGGCATGCATGGGTTCACCAAGCTCCAGCATTACAAAATTTGTGATGTCTACAATATTATTAATGGGCCTTACTCCAGCCTGCAAAAGTCTTTCCTGCATCCAAGAGGGTGATGGAGCAATCCTTACGTTCTTTACCCCCCTAGCCATGTATCTTCTGCAAAGAGGGCTTTTTATCTCCACCTTAAGAGTATCTTCTATATTCTCACTGCAAGCTGTACTATAAGTTAATTCAGGTTTGTTAAGGGGAATATCTAAGGTTGCAGCAGTTTCCCTTGCCATACCTAGGATACTCATACAATCTGGCCTGTTAGAGGTTATTTCAAAGTCCAACACTGTGCTTTCAAGACCAAGTACTTCTACTATATCCTTCCCTATTGGGGTTGTAGGCGGAAGTATCATAAGACCTTCCACTGGCTTTTCATCTGCAATTCCAAGCTCCTCAAGAGAGCACATCATACCGTTTGACACTACTCCTCTAAGCTTACCCTTCTTAATCTTTAGTCCTCCGGGGAGAGAAGACCCGTGAAGTGCTACAGGTACTATATCCTGCTCCTTCATATTATCTGCACCTGTTACTATTTGTACAAGCTCCTCCTGCCCTACGTTTAGCTGACATATAACCAATTTTTCTGCATCTGGATGAGGTTCAATCTTTTCAATCCTTCCCGTTACAACATTGGTGATTTCCTCCCCAGAGGTAATTATCTCCTCAAGCTTTGAACCTGAAAGGGTAAGCCTTTCCCCTAGCTCCTTTGGGGATATTTCTATATTTACATAATCTTTTATCCACTTAATTGGTACCTTCATTTTTACACCTCCACCTTTATTACTTAAACTGATTTAAAAATCTCATGTCACTTTCATAGAGCATTCTTATATCATCTATACCGTAATTTAACATTACCATTCTGTCTACTCCAAAGCCAAAGGCAAAACCACTGTATACCTCAGGGTCAATGCCACAATTTCTCAATACCTGAGGATGCACCATGCCACCTCCCAGCAGTTCAATAAATCCACTTCCCTTACATACTCTGCAGCCTTCTCCCTTGCATACAAAGCAGGTAGCATCCATTTCGCAGGATGGCTCTGTAAATGGGAAATGATGAGGTCTGAATTTTGTAACTACCTTCTCCCCAAACATCTTTTTTGCAAACATCTCTAAGGTTCCCTTAAGGTCTGCAAAGGTAATACCCTTATCTATCACCAGGCCCTCCATCTGATAAAATATGGGGGAGTGTGTAGCATCAACTGCATCTGAACGGTATACCTTACCAGGCGCTATCATCTTAATTGGTGGCTTCTGCTTTTCCATAACCCTAATCTGAATAGGTGAGGTTTGAGTTCTTAAAACCACATTATCGTTAATGTAGAAGGTATCCTGTTCTCCTCTTGCAGGATGATTTTTAGGAATGTTTAGAGCTTCAAAGTTATAATAGTCAAGCTCTACCTCAGGACCTTCCTCCACTGAAAAACCTAAGGATATAAATATTTCCTTGAATTGCTCTAAGGTCTGATATAGTGGGTGCCTTAAGCCTATCACTGGTTTTTTCCCTGGTAGAGTTATATCTATAATTTCTTCTTTAAGCTTTTTTTCTTTCTCTATGGTCTTTATATTTTCTACTCTACTGTCTAAAAACTCCTCCACCTTAGCTCTTACTTCATTAGCAAGCTTACCCATAAGAGGTCTTTCCTCAGGAGATAATCCTCCCATACTCCTCAAAATAGTAGTAAGCTCTCCCTTTTTCCCTAGATACTTAACTCGTAAGCCTTCTAATTCTGCCATGGATTGAACCTTTTTCATCTCTTCTAATGCGCTTATTCTTATCTGCTCCAGCTTATCCTTCATTTTGCATACTCCTTTCAATATTATTACTTAATTAATTAGAAATAACTACAAAATAAAAAAACGCCCCTAAAAAGGGACGAATTTACTCCGTGGTACCACCCTACTTGACACTATTGTATCCTCTTGGCTAAATGTAACGGTTTTAACCGCCGGGAGCTACTAAACTTTTCACACCCAGGACTCAGAAGTGAAGGTCAACACAGTCCTTACATAAAGAGGCTTCCAGTCTATGACCTCTTCTCCCTGAAAGTGTAACTGTATCTATGTGCTTCTTCATTGTCAATTTTATTAACATTTTATATCAATATATTCCCCTTGTCAACTAGGCTTCTTTATTTTGTCTTAGAACCTCATATATCATAATGGAACCAGCTACTGCAGCATTTAAGGATTCTGCTCCTCCTGGCATAGGAAGCTTCACAAGTATATCAGCCATATGCTGTACCTCTTTACCCACACCACTTGCTTCGCTGCCAATAGCCACAATAATATTTCCCAAAAGAGCCTCCTCATAAAAGTTCTTATCCCCTTTTAGAGAACTAACCACCAGTTTAAAGCCTTTTTCTCTCATTTGCATTACTTCTTCATAGCTAATCTTATGCACTGGAATATAAAAAAGTGATCCCATGGTAGCCCTTAAGGTTTTTTCATTATATATATCGCATGTTTCCTGTGTTATAAGTACTGCCTTTGCCCCAGCAGCATGTGAAGTACGAATTATAGTTCCTAAATTTCCTGGATCCTGAAGCCTATCTA
The DNA here is from genome assembly GCA_002298125.1 of Clostridium sp. UBA701. Taxonomy (GTDB): domain Bacteria; phylum Bacillota; class Clostridia; order Clostridiales; family Clostridiaceae; genus UBA701. Next base: position 523,177 of record DBMJ01000011.1, read on the forward strand.
TTAATACGTAGAAGCCTTTTTCTACTCTTAAAGCCTCTTTCTTCATATTAACCAATGCCACTATGCCCTGGGTATGCTCCGTGGCAGAGAGCTGCTTTAATACTCTCTCCTCCAGGATATAAATAGGAACCTGCACTATAAGCTCTAAATAAGCGGACTGTTCAAGCTTACTGAATGCTGCCTTATCTACAAAGATAGCTTCCACCACAAAGCTTGATTTTATTGCTTCCTCTACAAAGCGAAAGCCCTCTACCAAGAATTGCCCTCTCTCATTACGATACTTCTTATCCTTAAGTTTTTTTGTCTCTTTTATGAGGGGATTTTCTATACTAGTAATTGTGTTTTTAATATTCATAATCCACCTCTTCACAATGTATTACTAAAGCTATTTTACAATAAGATTTTCAAGCTTACTAAGGTCATAGGATGAGCCTATAGCAACTATAATATCTCCTTCTTCAATGACATCCTCAGCCATTGGAGAAACGTTTATATCCTTACCTCTCTTAATTGCCATCACATTCACTCCATAGGTAGCTCTCATATTGAGCTCTCTTAAGGATCTTCCATGCCAATCGCTTATGCTTACCATTTCAACAATGTTATAATCTGGAGAAAGCTCGATAAAGTCAAGTATATTGGAGGATAACAAGTTATGAGCTACTCTCACTCCCATATCTCTTTCAGGGAATACCACCCTATCAGCACCAGTCTTGTAGAGTACCTTAGCATGAAGCTCATTGGTAGCCTTAGCAATTATATATTTTACACCCATTTCCTTAACCAAAAGTGTAGCCATTATACTAGACTGCACATCAGTACCAATAGCAATAACCGCCACATCGAAGTTACCTATTCCCAAAGCTCTAAGATTGTTTTCTTCAGTAACATCAAGCTGTGCAGAATGAGTTACACTGTCACTTATGTCCTGCACTAAATCCTCATCCATATCTATTGCTAGCACATCGTTTCCAAGGGCATAAAGGGTCTTTGCCACTGAGGAACCAAATCTTCCTAAACCTATTACTAAAAATTGTTTCTTACTCATAAATGTTCTCTCCTATTTTAAATGATATATTTAAATCCATCTACTTACTTTTTATTTAACATATCCAAATATTAGCCAACTAATATCTTGTCCTCTGGATACTTAATGGAGCTTGCCATGCCCTTGTTGGCAAAGGCTATAGCTAAGGTTAGTGGACCCACTCTACCACAGTACATAGTAAAGGAAATCAATAATCTTCCTATTCTTGATAAGGTAGGTGTAACTCCTATAGTAAGTCCTACAGTGCCGAAAGCTGAGGTAGTCTCATATAATAGTGCTTCGAAGGTTTTACCCACCTCTGTTATTGAAAGTATCATAGTAACAGTAAGCACTAAGGCTAGAGCTATAACAGTTATGGCAAATCCCTTATATACTGTATCCTTTCCTATTCTCCTTTGGAATATTTCTGTATCCTCACGACCTTTAATTACAGAAACTACTGTCATTACAAGCATACCAAAGGTAACAGTTTTAATTCCCCCAGCTGTAGAGCCTGGAGAACCTCCGATAAACATTAGAATAATAGTCAAAAAACGGCCTGCAGTAGTCATATCTGTGGTAGATATGGAATTAAAGCCTGCAGTTCTAGGGGTTACCGACGCAAAAAAGGAAGATAACAGCTTTCCCTTCATGGACATATTCTTTATAGTACCTGGATTGTTATTCTCCAGCAAAAAGAATAGTATGGCACCGCCAACTACAAGCATAGCAGTTACAGTAATAGCTAGCTTAGAATGTAAAGATAATCTTTTTAAGTTCTTGGTATAATATATTTCCTGCCATACAAAAAAGCCTAAGCCTCCAATAATTATAAGACAACCAATAACTAAGATAATTACTGGATTGTCAGCATATGCAGTTATACTGCCAAATTCCTTACCAGGAACTCCAAGCACGTCAAACCCAGCATTGCAAAAGGCAGATATGGCATGGAATATGCTGTAATATATTCCTTTGACCCACCCATAATCAGGTATAAATACCGTTGACATTATTAAAGCAGCAGTGCCCTCCACTAGAAAAGTAAAGGTCAATATGTATTTTGAAGTCTTTACTAAACCCTGCAGTGAAAAGGAGTTCATGGCTTCCTGCATTACAAGCCTTTCCTTAAGAGTAATTCTCTTCCCAATTATTAATGAGAAAAGAGTCGCTATAGCCATAAAGCCAAGTCCACCAGTTTGGATTAAACAAATGATTACAGTCTTACCAAAATAAGTCCAGTGAGTACCTGTATCTAAGGTTACAAGTCCTGTTACACAAACTGCTGAGGTAGAGGTAAATAAAGAATCAATAAAGGATGTAGCTTTTCCATCCTGAGCAGATATGGGCAAGGTCAAAAGTATAGCCCCAATTAATATTACTGCCGCAAAGCCCAAGGCTAGTATTCGTACTGGAGTAAATTTAAAACTCCTGTCTTTTCTGTACTGCATAATCATTCCTCCATGATTACATAAATCATCTTAAACTATAAATTTTATATGCAAAGTAATAATTTACATATTGTTCATGCTTACCATTATAGCAATATTTTAATAAAAGTCAAAAGAAAAACATCGTCCTTGGACGATGTTTGATAAAGCATTGCCTTGACTACTTATTAAGCTGCTTCTTTGCTACTTCTACTAAATCAGTAAAAGCCTTTGGATCGTTTATTGCTATTTCTGAAAGCATTTTTCTGTTTATATCAACGCCTGCCAGCTTAATTCCATTCATGAACTTGGAATAAGAAATACCATTCATTCTTGCTCCAGCATTTATTCTGGCAATCCACAATTGTCTAAAATCTCTCTTCTTAAGCTTTCTTCCTACATAAGCATTTCTTAATGCTCTGATAACTGTTTCGTTAGCTGTCTTGAAAAGCTTACTTTTTCCACCATAGTAACCTTTTGCAAGCTTTAATACTTTTTTATGATATTTACGAGCATTCATAGCTCTCTTTACTCTTGCCATTTTATAAAAACCTCCTTAAGTTCCTAATGTTCTATTATAGATAAGGCAGTAGTTTCTTCATTACTTTTTCTTGAGCAACGGAAACATAAGCAGTTTTTCTAAGATTTCTCTTTCTCTTTGCACTCTTCTTAGTTAATATATGACTCTTGAATGCCTTAGCTCTCTTAAGTTTTCCAGTTCCAGTCTTCTTAAATCTCTTTGCTGCACCTCTATGTGTCTTCATTTTTGGCATAATAATTTCCTCCTCTCAGTTATGCTCTTTTGGGAGCCAGTATCATTATCATGTTTTTTCCTTCAAGCTTGGCAGGTTTCTCTACCACGCAAACATCAGATACTTTGGAAACAAAGGATTCCAGTATACGAGTTCCAATATAGGAATAATCTGATTCTCTTCCTCTAAATCTAACCGTAACCTTTACCTTATCCTGAGCCAGTAAAAACTTTCTGGCATTGTTAGCCTTTATATCGATATCATGTTCTTCTATGGTAGGGCTTAATCTTATCTCTTTAAGATCTGTAATCTTTTGATTTTTTCGAGCTTCTTTTTCCTTCTTAGACTGCTCATAGATAAACTTACCATAGTCCATGATTTTGCAAACAGGTGGCTTAGCTGTTGGGGATATCATTACTAAATCCAATTCTTTCTCTCCAGCCATCTTTAAAGCCTCTTTTGATAGAAGAATACCCAACTGGCTGCCATCGCTGCCAATAACCCTTATTTCCTTTTCCCTGATTTCTTCGTTAATAAGAAAATCTTTGCTAATAGTTTTCACCTCCTAAAACTTTACAAAGGACGAGTTTCTGTTGAAACTCCCTAAATACCACCTCTATTATCACAATAAAAAAGGACGGTATAACACCGTCCTCATTAAACATTTAATGTTTAACCTTATTAGCAATGCCATAAGGTGAGAAACGGTGGTTTCTACTTGATTCATTAATATTTTACTCTTATTATCTGTACTTGTCAATAACTATTAAAATATTATCTTGCCTTTTCAGATATTTCCTTTAAAATCATAGCAATGAAAGCGTCTAAAGCTATGGCTCCCTTGTCTCCTTCTTTTCTGCTTCTAACTGCAACAGTGCCGCTTTCCATTTCCTTGTCTCCAAGTACCAGCATATAAGGTACCTTCTTTAGTTGAGCTTCACGGATTTTATAGCCTACCTTTTCGTTTCTAAGGTCCATTTCCGCTCTTATACCTGCCTTCTTCAAAGCATCATATACCTTTTCTACGTAGCTTCTATGCTTGTCAGTAATGTTCATAATTTCAACCTGAACTGGTGAAAGCCAAAGTGGAAAAGCACCGGCAAATTGCTCAATGAGTATTCCAATAAATCTCTCTACACTTCCAAACACTACTCTGTGTACCATAACTGGTCTGTGTTTTTCTCCGTCTGCTCCTATATAGTTAAGATCGAACCTTTCAGGCATCTGGAAATCAAGCTGTATTGTACCGCACTGCCAAGTCCTGCCTATGCAGTCTTTTAAGTGGAAGTCTATCTTTGGTCCATAGAAGGCTCCATCTCCCTCATTTACCTTATAGGGCAGTCCTGCTGCTTCTAAGGCTTCTTTTAAGGAGTTAGTTGCATGCTCCCAATCCTCATCACTGCCCATGGAGTTTTCAGGTCTAGTGGACAGCTCTACCAAATACTCAAAACCAAACACCTTGTAGAAATTATCAATTAGCCTTATTACTCCAAGAATCTCCTCCTTGATTTGATCCTTTGTCATGAATATATGAGCATCGTCTTGAGTAAAGCATCTTACTCTCATTAGTCCATGTAGTGCTCCAGATAGTTCATGTCTATGCACAAGACCTAACTCCCCCATTCTTATGGGAAGGTCTCTGTAGGAGTGCATGGAGTTTTTATATACCAAAATTGCTCCTGGGCAATTCATTGGCTTTACAGCATAATTTTCCTCATCTATTTTTGTAAAATACATGTTTTCCTGATAATGATCCCAGTGTCCGCTTTGATGCCATAGGGATTCATTTAAAATTATAGGAGTTCTAATCTCTTGATAGCCTGCTTCTTCATGCTTTTCTCTCCAGTAATACTCTAAGATATTTCTCAGTACCATTCCCTTGGGATGAAAGAATGGGAAACCTGGACCCTCTTCATGAAGGCTGAAAAGATCTAGTTCCTTTCCCAGCTTTCTATGATCTCTCTTCTTAGCCTCTTCTAGCATATGGATGTAGTCGTCCAAATCACTTTTCTTGGTGAAGGCAGTTCCATATATTCTCTGGAGCATTTTGTTTTTTTCATTTCCTCTCCAGTATGCTCCTGCAAGAGACAATAGTTTAATGGCCTTGACTTTAGATGTAGAAGGAACATGAGGTCCTGCACATAAATCTGTAAATTCTCCCTGCTTGTAGAAGGATATTATAGAATCCTCTGGCAGATCTCTTATAAGCTCAGCCTTATACTCTTCTCCCTTTTCTTTTACATATGCAATAGCTTCCTCTCTTGGCAGCTCAAATCTTTCTAGTGAGAGGTCTTCCTTAATAATATTTTCCATCTCTTTCTCTATCTTTGGCAGATCCTCTGGGGCAAAGTTAAAGTCAGCATCAAAATCATAGTAAAAGCCTGTATCTATGGCAGGTCCTATAGCCAGCTTAACCTCAGGATATAGCCTCTTCACCGCCTGAGCCAATATATGTGAAGCAGTATGCCTTAAAGTCCATCTTCCATCCTCTTCTTCAAAAGTCAATATCTCAAGGGAGCAGTCTTCATTAAGCACTGTCATAAGCTCTGCTTCCTCACCATTAACCTTCGCTCCCAATGCCTTCTTTGCTAAGGCAGGGCTGATTTTATAAGCCACGTCAAATGCAGTAGTTCCTCTTTCTACCTCTAGAACCTTACCATCCTTAAGAGTAACCTTAATCATAAAAATACCTCCTTTATATTGATTATCATATTTTCAGTAATCCATAATACACTATCTATATTTCTGTAAAAAAATAAAGCCCTCCCTAAACTGGGACGAGCTTATCGTGGTTCCACCCAAATTGACAACACAAAAGTATTGCCCACTTTATGACCATTAACGCGGTCTAACGGTAATGCTTACTGCTACTTCAGCACACAACTTAGAGGTGGTTTTTCATCGATACTTATTCAAGAAACCTTTCAGCCGCTGAGTTTCTCTCTCTGAGAATAGTACTTCCATTACTTTTCCTCATCACTGTCTTTGTTATTATAGATTCGTTATAAGATATCATATAACTAATTGAAGTGTTTGTCAACTCCTTTTTATAAGCTATATTTTACTGTTGTGCTTTAGACTATCACAGGTATTACAAGAGCTGCAATAACTTACTCTTTCGCAAAAAACATTTTTAATAGTCTCCAAAAGCTCCTTGTTTAAGCAGTTATCAGCACAGTGGATTACAATTTTCCCAGGTGAATTGGTAATAAGGCCGCTAATTAACATATCTTCTATGGATACTGTACTGCTAAAGCGAGCCTCAGAAAGGTCACTGGTAAGCCTTCCTAATATATCTTCACCCTTATCATCTTTAATAATATAGGTTCCATCAGCCTTGATAAAAATATTGACCTCTTCAATTTTGCTTTCTTGGATTTCTACAAAATACTTTAGGAGCTTTATAAACTCGCTATATTCCTTTTCTACCATAAAAGCTTCCACTACCTTATCTAGGATACATTCTATATCCTCCTTAAGGTCCTTTATGCGAAAGGTTATAAATCCCCTTATATTGATTTCATCATTTTCTTCAAGACAGGCAATTATTTTTTTCTTCATATTATTTTTACGATTTATACAATAGACCATATTCTCATCTAAAATAGTCCCTTCTTGAGTTAATACCTTTATGGTCCTCTCCCTGATATCCTTTAATTCATCGAATTTGAGAAAAAAATATGAGTCGGTTAAAAATGAAGGTAGTTCTTTATTTACAAACTCCTCCATGGCTACTCCGTAGAGAATATTTGCTATATAAATATTTATGGTATTGTGAGCTTTTAATGTAAGCTCCTCACCACTGTATAATTTCAGGAAGTGAACATTTTTATCTATACTTTCTGAAATGCCAACCATGATACCTCGACTTTCCAGAAGGTTCTTCATCCTGCTGATTTCGCTACTGATGTAATCTTCATACACGTCATATACTAAACTTAAAAACAGCATACACCACACTCCCTTCTTAAAATAGTATGTGTTTAAAGAAGATGTATATGCAAACTTCTTCAAGCAATTATCGACAAAGCCTTGACTTCTGCCGCATATAATTTTAGAATGAGCCTGTGGTTATAATCTCAATATAAGGAGATTAAATATGAAGATAGTTGTTGTAGATTATAGAATACACCCTGAAGAAGAAGCTAACCTTAAAGTTGCAGGGTATAGACCCATAAAGTGCAGTCCATGTAAAGAGCTTTACTCTGCTGTTGATGGTCACCCTGATATGCAGCTTCACCTTATAAAAGACTTGAATAATAAAATTGCAGTGGTTCAAAGAACGCTTTCTGATGAGCTTCGTCAAGAACTTATTGCTTCAAATTACAATATATTAAATTCCTCTAAAAACCTCAATGCAAAATATCCTGAAGATATCATGCTTAACGGTTTATCTATAGGTCCTTATTTTATACATAATACTGACTATACAGATGAAGTTTTAAAAGCTCACTTAAGCCACAGAGAATTTATCCTTGTTAGGCAAGGTTATACAGGCTGCTCCTGTAGTGCTATATCTCCTACTGCTCTTATGACCTCTGATATAGGTATTGCAAAAGCCTTACAGCATAAAGCTATAGATGTACTGCTGCTTCCTCCTGGAGATATTCTCCTGCCTGGACTTAATTATGGCTTTATTGGTGGGTGCTGCGGTCTTTTAGAAGAAAATTTTTTAGCCTTTTACGGAGATTTAAATTATTATAAAAATGGTGACCTGGTAATGAAATTTTTAAAGACTCATAAAGTAGAGCCAATTTTTTTAAGAAAAGGGCCCCTGGTAGATCGTGGCGGAATATTGCTTCTTTAAATAAAAATAAAAAACTCTGAAAGCATTGCTTTCAGAGTTTTTTGGAGGCGCCACCCGGATTTGAACCGGGGGATAGAGGTTTTGCAGACCTTTGCCTTACCACTTGGCTATAGCGCCATTTGGAGCGGAAGACGAGATTCGAACTCGCGACGTTCACCTTGGCAAGGTGACGCTCTACCACTGAGCCACTCCCGCAGAATGGTGGCCAATCCAGGAATCGAACCAGGGACACGAGGATTTTCAGTCCTCTGCTCTACCGACTGAGCTAACTGGCCAAAAATATGTGGCGACCCAGAAGGGACTCGAACCCTCGACCTCCGGCGTGACAGGCCGGCACTCTAACCAACTGAGCCACTGGGCCACATTTGTTAACTGAGTAAGCAATTCACAACAAATATAACATCTGTGCTCTCTTGTTACTTGAAACTCCTCAGCAAGCTGATGAGTAAGCAATTCGCAACAAATCGAAGATTTGTGCTCTCTGCTTAAATGAGTGGTGGGCACAACAGGGCTCGAACCTGTGACCCTCTGCTTGTAAGGCAGATGCTCTCCCAGCTGAGCTATGCGCCCACACATTTGTTAACAACAATTAATATTATATATTGTCCTTGTTATATTGTCAATATATCGTATTATTTCATTATGCAAAATCAGCAAGTCTATTCTTTAATTTTCACCATTTCTATCAGTTTTCCTATGTCATCATGAGTGAATTTATATTTTTTATTGCAGAAGTGGCAGTGCAGCTCTTCTTCCTTGCCATCATCATAGAGCTCCTGTAAGTCCTTCTCACCTATGCTAATGAGTGCTCTCTCCACTTTTTCTCTAGAGCAGTTACAATAATATTTTGGCACCTTTTCCTCTAGGAATTTAATATCCATGCCCTCAAATATGAAGCTTATGATGTCATCAATATTCATGCCTTTAGCAATCATACTGGTAATAGCGGGTATTTCTTGAAGCCTGTAGGTTATTAAGTCAGCCAACAGTTCATTTGCACCAGGCAGCATCTGTATAATAAACCCACCAGCTGCAGAAATAGATAGGTCAGGCCCCACAAGGACTCCCAGGGCTACAGCTGATGGAGTCTGTTCTGATACAGTAAAATAATAGGCTAGATCCTCACCGATTTCTCCAGACACTATGGGCACTTGTCCTACATATGGTTCTTTAAGCCCCAAATCTCTTATAATCAGTAGATTTCCGTTTTTGCCAATGGCACCTCCTACATCAAGCTTTCCTTTTTCATTTGGGGGCAATTCCACCAATGGATTACCTATGTAGCCCTTTACCTTTGCATCGGTATAAGAGGTAACCACTACACCCCCTGCTTCACCACCGCCTGACATCTGCAATGTAAGGCTGTCTTTTTCTCCCTTTAACATGGCTCCCATAAGAGCTCCTGCAGTAAGCATTCTCCCAAGAGCTGCTGCTGCAGTAGCAGCACAGCCATGTATGCTTACCCCCTCCTGTACCAAATCCGTAGTAATGGCTCCAATTATTCTCACACTGTCTTCACAGGCAGTGGCAAATCTCAATTTATCCATATATTGTCCTCCAAGTTCTATTATTCCTTTTGTCCTACCACATATACTAATCTTTCACAACTTTTATTAGGTTCCTTAAAGCTATAGCCATCATAAACATGAAATAATTTAAGCCCTTCTTCTCTGAGCAGGGTAGTAATTCTCTCTTCTTTGTAAGCACGCTCCTCATGCAACTCCTCAAATCTTCGATAGAGCTCACCTTCCTTTACAAAGAAAGTAAGTTCCATAGACACTATATCCTCTTCAAGAGTGTTGTCCCAAAGATAGCAAAGTTCTTCTGAACTGTAATTATAACTGCTGTTACCTAGAATTTCTGTAAGCTTATAGTAAGTGTTCATATCAAAGATAAAAATACCTCCATGTTTCAAATGCTTTTTAACTCCTCTAAAAAATAGACGTAATTCTTCCTCAGAGAGGAGATAATTTGCAGCATCTAATGCACAGGTAATAAGATCAAACTGTGCATTTAGGTATAACTTACACATGTCCTGCTTTACTAGCCTCACACTAAACTTTCTTCTTAAAAACTTCTCCTGAGCCTGCCTTAACATATCCTCAGATAAATCTACACAGTACACTTCTTTAAACTCTGCTGCCAACTCTACTGTGAGATTCCCAGTGCCACAGCCTATATCAAGGTAGCTATTTTTTTCTACATTATTATTTTTAATAAGCCCTTTAATAAAATTACCCCATGCCTCATAGTTTACATCTTCTCTTATAAGGGCATCATAGCAGGAGGCAAATTCCTCATAACTACTCATAGCCGTATTCCCCATCCTTATGTTTACTTAGTAGTATGACATATATAAATTCCTATAATTATCTTATATATTTTCCTCATACCTGTCAATTTTTGCCCCGAATATTTACATAAGCTTCACAAAACACTAAATATCAGTGTTTTTAGGGAGCCTTAAATCTTTTTTTCTTTTAGTCATTATTCCACCTATTCTACCAGTTTCTTCTGCAGTTAAAGCACTCCATCCATGCCTATCCACCTTTTCCTTTAACCCTATCTCCTCTGCAATTTCATATTTTATAGTCTCTCTTAACTTTTCCGCAGGTGAAAGCTCCTTGTGTGCCTTCAGCTTTGCTTTGATTCTCTTTTTTAAGGGTGTCTTCCCCATGAGCACTCCTCCCCTTTTAATATTACAGCATAGTTTGTGTATTAAATCACCTTTTTATTCTATAAAGCTAAAGATTGTAAATTAAAATTACTCCCTCTACGTCCTCCCCCTATGTGTAAAACGCAGAGTATCCTACCCTGCGTTTATATATACTCCTATTTATGGTTTAACCCTTGTCTTTCATAGATATTCACAATTGTAGAAAAGCGTTTTCCTTTGGAATCATTTTGCTCATTTTTAGTTTTCTCTAAATCCCCTTCGTAACGGTCTGCATAAATATATTTTTCATATTCCTCTTCCTCATAGTATTCAGGGCTTTCTTCTCCTTGATACACATAGTCCTCATCCTTGTCGTATTCCTCCTCATCCTCATCCTCATCCTCTTCCCTTAGCTTTTCACAATTATAATCCCATTTATTCACCCAATTCAAAATATCACCCCCTGCTTCACTTTATCTTATGATAGATTACTTTTGTTGTCACAAAAAAACACCCCACTATGGTAAGGTGTCTTTCTTAGCATATATTAAGTTCTAAATATAACTTCCTCTCGTCCAAACATATAGCGTGCAAATAACAGAGAAGCTACTATATATATAACTATCCACACCATAGTTATAGCTATGTGGTTGTAGTTATATACCCCATAAAGGAGTTCCTTTAATAAACAAGTTGCATTAGCCAAGGGAATATGATAATATACACCACTTATGGTTTTAGGGTCCAACATGTAAGTTGCATAAGCAGGTACCATTCCAATTATAGTCAAAGGTGTAAGATAAGTCTGTGCCTCTTTAAAGGAACGAGCATAAATGCTTATAGAAAGCTCCAGTGCACCAAATACCATGGTGGTAAGTACCCCAATAATACCAATTAGCAGTAGTGTTATAGGTTTAAACATGGGAGCAGCTGTATTTCCAGAGCCCTCCATAAAGAAACCTGGATTAAACTGCATGTAACCTATGATTCCTGCCAGTGCACAGCATACTGTAATAAAGCCAAGGCAGGTAACAGCTAAAAACTTTCCCCATAATAAGGACATTCGCCCTGCTTTGGTGGTTAATAGGGGCTCTAAGGTTCCCCTTTCCTTCTCTCCTGCTCCTAAATCTACAGCTGCACTCATGGGTCCTGTAATGCTGTATATAATAAGTAACAGCGGTATGAGCATCGCAATAATGAGCTTAGAAAGACCTTCTTCTTTCTTTGTAGTAGTTATTTCTTCTAGCTTTATAGGAGTTAATATCTCTGGATTAATGTTTTTCTTAGATAGCCTTTGTGCTACAATCTGCTTCGAAAATGCATCAATATATGAATTTATCATATTTGCAGCCATGCTGGACTGTTGCCCAGAGTTATCGTAAAATAAAGTAATTGGTGCAGGTTGCTCACTGACAATCTTTTCATCAAATTCTTTTGAAATAGTAAGCGCCAATGCTGCTTCACCCTTCTCTATCAGGGTCTTATCTCCGTTATATTCTATTATTTGAAGATTCTTTTGCTGTCTTAAGAATTCTCCTAGTTTGCTTTTCCCATCGTCCTTAAGAGCTATCTTTATATTGTTTTCCATAGATTTTTGAGCACTACTAGTAGTTTTACTCATAACCAGCATAATACCTGGAATTAAAAGCAGAGGTATAAGGATACTTAATATGAAGGTTTTTTTATCTCTGAATATATCAAGTAATTCCTTTTTAAACACAAGAAAAACTATGTTATTTCTCATCTTCATGTCCTCCTATCAAATCCATAAATAACTTTTCTAAGTCCTCCTCTTGATACTTTTCCTTTAATTCACTTATAGTTCCCTCTGCAATCTTTCTTCCTCTATTTATTATAATTACTCTGTCACATAGCTTTTGTACCTCAGTCATACTATGACTGGAGAATATAATGGCACGATTTAAAGCCTTACATTTCATTATAAAATCCTGCACATTATGGGCTGCAGTAACATCAAGTCCTGCAGTTGGTTCATCAAAGAGCATTACCTTTGGCTTGTGAACTATAGCACGGGCTATGGCCACCTTCTGTTTCATTCCTCTTGAGAATTTACCAACTCTTTTATCTATAAAATCCCCCATCTTAAGCTCTTCTGTAAGCTCTTCAATACTTCTTTTTGCATCTTCCTTTTCCATGCCATTTAACTCAGCGAAATAGCTTATATTCTCTCTAGCAGTAAGTCTATCATACAAACCTATCTCACCGCCAAATAGAATTCCTATACTTCCTCTGATTTTTTCTGCTTCCTCTATCAAATCATAGCCTTCAATGTTTGCAGTACCCTCTGTAGGTTTAAGCATAGTGGCAAGCATTCGTAGAGTTGTAGTCTTGCCTGCGCCATTTTCCCCTAAGAGTCCTACAATCTCTCCATTATCTACAGTAAAGTTAAGGCAATCCACAGCCTTCTTATCCTTGAATTGCTTTGACAGTGACATAACCTCAATCATTAAATCCACCCCTTATCAAAATGTATAATTAGTCCTCCTCTAATAAATGTGGAGTAATTCCTTGAGTAACAACCTTTATTTCTTTTTCTGACACTTCTATTAAACTTATGCTTGTCTGATGGATAAATGGTGGTTTCCATACATCATCCATAGGCAAATTATTTAAATATGTAAATAGAGTTTTTATAGAAGCAGTATGTGTTACTACAAGTATATTTACTTCCTTATCTTCTTTTCTTTCTTTTTCGTACATAAAAATTATTTTGTTTAACCCTTTAAGCACTCTCTGAAGAAGTTCACTAAAGCTTTCTCCTCCTTCATTCATGTAGGTATTGGGGGATTCCCAGAAAGCCTTAAAAGCTATTCCATAGAGCTTTTCAAGTTCAGGAACTGTTTGTCCCTCCCACTGCCCTAGGTTTATTTCCCTAAATTCATCCACAAAGGTTAGCGGTACATCCCTGTTTTTTAGAATTAGCTCTGCAGTTTCCCTAGTTCTTTCACTGGGACTACAAAATGCCCCATCAAATTCTATATCATAAAGATACTCTCCTAAGGCCTGAGCCTGAGATATCCCTCTTTCTGTCAAGGGTGAGTCCTTCCATCCCTGCATGCGTCTTTCTATGTTCCATTTTGTTTCTCCATGTCTTATAAAATATATCTTTAACAATAAACAAACCCTCCGTCTCTCTTGTTTAACCTACCCATATTTTACACTTAAATAATATAATATGCTAGGAATAAAAAAAGAGGGAGATAAACTCC
>DBMJ01000016.1:0-394901 GCA_002298125.1 Clostridium sp. UBA701
AACCTTAACATAGGATGTATTTATATACCATTTTGCCTATAGCAAGATAGCCAACAATTTAACTACAAACAATCAAACCCACCATAGTCCTTTGATTTAAATTTCAACAATTTGGATATAAATTTATAAGAAAGGGGTAATAGTATGCCAGACATAAAATTTGAAATAAAAGAAACCTTCGGAGTGCTTTCAGAATCAGCTAAGGGCTGGAAGAAAGAATTAACTCTTATCAGCTGGAACGATAGGGAGCCTAAGTATGACATCAGGGATTGGGATTTAGGGCATGAGAAAATGGGAAAGGGAGTCACCTTAACATTGGAGGAGCTTAGAAGTCTTAAAGAAATTTTAAACAGCATAAACTTATAAAAAGGTGCAGAAGTTTTCTCCTGCACCTTTTATCTTACTTCTCCTCAGCTATATCCTTAGCTCTCATCTTACTTAAAATCTCATCTCTTAGCTTCTTTAGCTCTGGAGAGGATTCATTCTCCACTCCCTTAGAGAGAGCTACCTTGTCACTTAAAAGCAGCATAACTAGACTTTCGAAGGCATTTGGAACGTTGCTTTCTCCATCCTTTCCTCCTGCAGCTATGACGGTCTTTGGAACTATGTCTACGCCGGAGGTCTTTACTGCGTCTGCGAAGGAGGTCATAATATCCTGCATAATCTTGTATTGTGCTCCTCCGTATGCATTAACCTGCTCGCGAGCAGCAATAGCCTTAGATATACCAACTCTTGCTTCTCTATCAGCTTCAGCTTCACCCACAGTCTTAGTCTTGTAAGCATCAGCTTCACCAGTCTGTTTAGTCTTGTAAGCCTCTGCCTCTGCCTGCTGTTTTACTCTATAGGCTTCAGCTTCCGCCTGCTGTTTTACCTTGTAGGCATCAGCTTCAGAAAGTCTTTGAATCTTCTCGGCATCCTGTCTGGATTTCATAAGATCTGCCTTACCATGGTTTTCCTGAATCCTGATGTTGATATCGGATTCTGTAAGGGAGGTCTGCTGCTTGGCTATGGCTTCAGCTTCTCTTAGCTCTTTTTCTTTCTCTGCTGCAGTCTGCTGGTTTTCATAGGTTTGAAGCTGTTCCTTAGCCAGCTGTCTGCTTCTGAGCTGAGTTAGAATCTGCTCAATGTTGTTGTCATTTTTAGAGCTGGTTGGAGTACCTATTAATACTTCCTCAAGCTCCAGATTGTAGTGATCAAATTTGCCCTTCATTTCACTAGAGGAAAGGTCTTGAATCTCATTTCTCTGCTGAATAAGCTCTATTAAGGTCTTTGTTTGTCCTATGTTTTTAAAGTAAGCAGATACCATTGGGTCCAAGGTCTGGTCAACCAGCATTTTTACGTCTCCAAATCTCTGTATTACAAGAGGTGCTTTTCTGTAGTCTATGTGGAACACCACAGATAGAGGAAGGGATGGCTCGAAGGCATCCTTTGTGATTAAGCTTACTTCCTTTAGATTTTCATCATACTTATGGGTTCCATTTTGATTGGAAATCCACTTTAATATTACGTTGGTGGTAGGTACTTGAATTATGCTACCTGCATAGGTGTTAAAGGCATATTTACCAGGCATTAATGGATCGCTCCATACTCCTCTAAAGCCTGCCTTTACCAGCTCACCATGTTTGTAATCTGTTCCAGAGCTGTCCTCACCCTTAAGGCCTGTATAAGAAACTACAACTCCAACAAAACCCACTGGAATAACTGTTTTCTTAATATATTCCACCGTAGCAAAGAGCCTGTTAATAAAGTAAGTACCATCTGCCAGCACTTGGTATTGTCTGCCTCTAAAACCGCCAGCCTTAAGGAAGCTCTCAGGGTCCTGGAAGTTATTGTGATAATGCTCTGCTGTAGCATCATCGCCAACTGTAGGACATATTATATTGTCCTTACCAAGAGATGGACCGTCATGTACAGTCACTATTCCAACTAGATCTGATTCACCCTGTATTATTACTGGGTCAAAGCCTCTTCTTTCACTAATCTTCTGAGCCATTTCCATTATGGTCTGCTGCTCGGACTTGGTTCCAAGTGGAAGATAGTAGGTCTGACGCTCTGTGATGATTATAAATTGTGCTAGGTTAAAGGCATAAGTACCTTCACGGATGACTCCTCTTTGAGGCCCCTTTTGTCCGCCATTTTTCAAAAATGCTCGTACATCTTGAAAGTTGTTGCACTCAGGAATGATTTTGCCCAGTGTTTGAGTAGGCTCTAGGGATTTACCGTCTCGTGAAAACACATAGGCTATCTTTCCCTGAGGGATGGTAACCAGTGGTACGGTGTGTACCTTGTAAACAAGTGGTGAAAGAAAGTGAATACCTCCTCTAACCAGGTCAGGTTGATAACCAGCCTCTCCATTTAACGCTATGATCTGCTCCTTTAAGGACCCCTTGGCGGACCACCATTTTTCCACAATAGCAACCTGGTTGTTGGGGATAATCTTAAGACCTATTATCCATAGAAACAGTAGGAAGCCTACAACTCCAACTCCTACCCAAATTAGTGTGTTTAGCATTGCTGCATCCATTTAAATAACCCCCTTTAATTTATTGTAATAAATATTATCTATTACTATGAAAATAATTATATTATGTGGTAATAAATAACTCAAAGCCTCTTTTTAATGTTTTTTATTCACGGCAGTTAATGGAAGGCAGAGTAACCTATTAACTCTTTTACTATCGCTATTTATCTCATCTTTGCTATGGTGTACAAGATATTTTCAGCCCTACTGCTATATTATTAAACTTCACTAGAAGATATGAGAAGAATTTTCAAATATACTTTTTCCGTAATATATGTTACCGATTTATTTTTAACCCTTAAGTAATATATATATATGAGTAAAATATAATTAATTAAAACACAACCCAGAAACATACCTGCCCTGTCCAGCCCATATGAGGCGTTTGGGAAGGTATTAAAGGGAGAAATAATTTTTAGGAGGTATTTTAAATGATAAATGAAGTTAACACAGGCTGCAGCAGCTGCAGTGGATGTCAAAGTGCAATGTTTTGCTATCAATGTGAGCAGACCGTAAAGGGTACAGGATGTACAACCATGGGTGTATGCGGAAAGGACCCTGAGGTAGCAGCACTACAAGACCTTATGATCCATGAACTAAAGGGCATTGGAGTACTAGGACAAAAACTAATTGAAAGAGGAGAGACATTAACAGAAAAATTACACAAGTTTGTAATGGATGGATTATTCTCCACCTTGACCAATGTAAACTTTTCTCCAGCAAGATTTGTAGAGCTGATTCATGAAGCTGAGGAACATAAAACAGAGCTTATTTCAAAGTTTGGGGAAGAAAAGCTCCCAGAGGCTGCACTATATAGAGCACCAGAGAGCAGAAGTGAAATGGTTAGAGAGGGAAGAAGACTAGGTGTATTTAGCAATCCAGAGCTTAATGAGGATGTAAGAGCTACTAAGGAGCTTGCAATTTATGGCTTAAAGGGTGTTGCAGCATATGCTCATCATGCATATGTGTTAGGCAAGAGTGACCTTGAGGTTAATAATTTCTTCTATAAGGTATTGTCTGCAGCAGCAGTGGATGATAAGGACTTAAACTTCTGGGTTAACATGAGCCTTGAGCTTGGACGAGTTAACTTCAGATGCATGGAGCTCTTAAGTGAAGCAAACAGCGGAACCTATGGAACTCCTACTCCAACCAATGTTGTGATTACTAAGAAAAAAGGTCCAGTAATCGTTGTATCAGGACATGACTTAAAGGATCTTAAGGAGCTTTTAGAGCAGACAGAGGGTAAGGGCATAAACATCTATACTCATGGAGAAATGCTTCCTGCTCATGCTTATCCAGAGCTTAAGAAATATCCTCATCTTGTAGGAAACTACGGCGGAGCTTGGCAGGATCAGCAGAAGGAATTTGACAGCCTCCCAGGCTGCATATTAATGACTACAAACTGCATTCAAAAGCCAAGAGAAAGCTACAAGGACAGGATTTTTACCTCAAGTGTAGTAGGCTGGCCAGATGTAGCTCATATAGAGGATGCTAAGGAAGGTAAGGCTAAGGACTTTTCTGCTATCATAGAAAAAGCACTTTCATTAGGTGGATGGACTGAGGATGAAGAGGAAAAGACTATTATGGTAGGCTTTGGTCACTCAGCAGTGCTTAGTCATGCAGATAAGATTATTGAGGGCGTAAAGAGCGGAGCAATAAAGCACTTCTTCCTAATTGGCGGCTGCGATGGAGCAAAACCAGGAAGAAATTACTATACTGATCTTGCAACCTCCTTGCCAAAGGATACTATAATCCTTACTCTTGCCTGTGGAAAGTACAGATTTAACAAGCTGGACTTTGGTAATATAGGAGAGCTTCCAAGATTATTAGATGTAGGTCAGTGTAATGACGCCTATTCTGCAGTAAAGATAGCTCTTGCACTAGCAGAGGCCTTCAACTGCGGCGTAAACGACCTGCCCCTATCTCTTATCCTATCCTGGTATGAGCAGAAGGCAGTATGTATACTACTATCCTTACTGGCA
Organism: Clostridium sp. UBA701; assembly: GCA_002298125.1. Taxonomy (GTDB): domain Bacteria; phylum Bacillota; class Clostridia; order Clostridiales; family Clostridiaceae; genus UBA701. Next base: position 4,504 of record DBMJ01000016.1, read on the forward strand.
CTTGGAATAAAGAATATAAAGCTAGGGCCATCACTTCCAGCCTTTATATCTCCAAATGTACTAAAGGTATTGGTTGAAAACTTTGGAATAAAGCCAATCTCCACTCCAGAAGAGGACATAAAAGAGATTTTAGGATAATATCCATAACAAAAACTCTCAGTTTTATCTGAGAGTTTTTTGCTGTACTGTGTAACTATTTGAATTGTTTACCGTATACTAGGTATACTAAGTTTCCACCAAAAGGGGGTCAGGTGGCATGTCCAAATATGATGCAATAGTAATTATAAGCTTGGCACTGGTTTTCTATAATGTATATTTTGTAATAAAGAACTTTTTAATAAAGTTTATAGCTAGTGACCACGGTTTTCTTAATGTGGCTATAATTTTATTATTCGTGGTCTCTTTATGCGGAGCCCTAATAGCAGGCTGTGATGCTCTTTATGCACAAAATATCATAGACTATCTAGCTTCAAAGAAGTACATTGGCGATAAGGAGCTTGATTATCTTCAGAAGGAGCTTATTAGGTTGTCCACCCAAATTAATATATCCTTAATAACAGGGTATGTAGCTGCCCTATTGGGACTTGGTGGACATCAGTTAATCAAGAGGGAAATTAAAAGGGCTAATGAAAGACCTAAAAGGCTATGGAATTGGGAAAAGGTAACTAGTAAGGATAATAGGTAAGACCTCTAGGAGACTTTCTTTTTTTTCTTCAGTACCCATATACACTCCCACCACTCCTTTTTACCTATATTTTAATTATATATGGCTATGAATTATAAAGAGTTAATTTAATACAACAAAAACATTACAAATGAGTAACACTTTACATATTAGACTGTATTTAAAGCATAGTGGTTTTATCTTTATCTAAAACTATTAAAATATTTAAGGTTTAGTAAAGATAAGCTTAATAATTTCTGTAGACAGCTTAAAAATATATATAAGATTTGTTCACCATAAAAGCACCCTTGTAATATTATGTAGCAGGCGAACAAAAGATATCTCCATAGTTTTACTTATTCTTAAAATGGAGGTAGATATTTATGGCTATCCATGTAATAAAAAATCAACAGGTGTCACCCTGCCAAGATACTTCAGATTCCCAGACTCACGTTCATGAATTTGAAGGAAGCACAAAATTAGCTGAAACAGGAGCTGACACGCACAATCATAGATTTGCAGGAGTAACAGGAGAAGTCGTTCCTAGACCTAATGGAAGACACGTGCATGCTCTGCTCACTAACACAGATTTTTTTGACCATCATCATGATATTGGAGGCTTTACGGAGCTAGATACTCCTATTCCTAACAGTGATAAGCACGTTCACTTGGTTCAGGGCACCACATCCATGGTAGAAGGACATGTTCATGATTTTATTTTTACAACTTTAATTAATAGTCCATTAGAACCTTAATAATAAGGGCTGCTGACTTGTAAGTCAGCAGCCTGTTTAAATTTAGAGCTTTTTAATGGCGTATTCAAGTCTCTCTAGAGCTTCCTTTAGAATATGACGAGGACAAGCTAAATTTATCCTTTGGAAGCCTTCTCCTCCTGGCCCAAAGATTATACCCTCATCAAGGGCTAGCTTAGCTTTATTTACTATAAAGCTCTTAAGAGCCTCATCTGAAAGCTTCAAGGCATTAAAGTCCACCCATAGAAGATAGGTACCCTCTGGCACAAGGGGCTTTAGCATAGGAAGTCTTTCTTTTATAAAATTTATGGCATAATCGCAATTTCCCTTAAGATAAGGCAGCAGTGCCTCAAGCCAAGGCTCCCCATGGGTATAAGCAGCTTCAAAGGCCGTTATGCCAAAGATATTTGACATGATTAGTCCAAGGCTATCAATAGTTTTGTTAAACTGTGCTCTAAGCTTTTCGCTTGGTATTATTATTGAGGACAGCATAAGCCCTGCCAGGTTGAAGGTTTTACTAGGAGCCATACAGGTTATGGTGTTTTGGGCTAACTCCTCTGATAATGAGGCAATGGGAATGTGCACCTTGGGCTTAAAAATTAAATCACAGTGGATTTCATCAGATACTATTAAAATATTGTGTTTTAAACAGATATCTCCGAGAGATAGCAGCTCTTCTCTTGTCCAAACTCTCCCTACAGGGTTGTGAGGGTTGCAGAGTATAAGCATTTTGGTCTTAGGAGTTATAAGTTTTTCAAGTCCTTCAAGGTTCATCCTATAGCTTTTTCCATCAAATATAAGGGGATTATAAACAAGCTCCCTGTCATTATTATTAATTGAAGACATGAAGGGATAATAAACGGGAGACTGTACCACTATCTCATCCCCAGGTCTAGTATAGGATAAAATTGCAAGGTTAAGTGCAGTAACTACTCCAGGTGTAAAGCATAGCCATTCCTTTTCAAGGCTCCAGCTATGTCTTTTATTTACCCAGTTTATAAAGGAGGTATAAAATGCTTCTGGCATAGCAGTATAGCCATAGGCACCATGCTTAGCCCTTTCTACAATTGCTGAAACTACTTCTTTAGGGGCTTCAAAATCCATATCTGCTACCCATAGAGGAAGTAAATCCACTCCGCCATAAAAGGAGTCTACAAAATCCCACTTAAGACAAGCTGTATTATGTCTATTAATACCTTTATCAAAATTATAATCCATAGCTTTAAACCTCTTTCCATTATAATTGAAGTATAAATAAATAATTCTACTAAGAATGCAAATTTCCTTTATATTGATAATTACACTAGCAAATAAAGTAGCTGCTTCATACTATAAACTGAAGTAAATTTTATGGAGGAGCTCTATGAAGAAAAAATTATGTGTATTTTTGACAGCACTGCTTACACTTACCTCACTTGCAGGCTGTAGCAGCACAAAGGATAAGAGCCTTGTAAAGGTAAAGCTAAATGAAGTTGTACGTTCTGTTTTCTATGCTCCTATGTATGCAGCCATTTCCCAAGGCTTCTTTAAGGAGGAGGGAATAGAAATTGATCTTTCCACAGGACAAGGGGCAGACAAAACCATGCAGCAGGTGTTAAGCGGCAGCGATGATATTGGCTTCTGCGGACCTGAACAGGTAATCTATATCCATAATCAACATAGAGATGACTACCCTGTAATCTTTGCACAGCTCACTCAAAGAGATGGGTCTTTTATGGTAAGCAGAAAGGATGAGAAGGATTTTACTTGGGAATCCTTAAAGGGAAAGACTATAATTGGGGGAAGACCTGGTGGAGTTCCAGAGATGGCACTAGAATATGTGCTTAGAAACCATGGACTAAACCCTGCTACAGATGTTAATCTCATCACAAACCTGGCCTTTACGGCTACAGCTGGAGCCTTTAAGGCAGGCACTGGAGACTATGTTGCTCTCTTTGAGCCCACCGCCTCCATGCTGGTAAAGGATGGCTCAGGCTATATTGTATCCTCTGTAGGAAAATCTGCAGGGACCCTACCCTACACCTGCTTCTTTACAACTAAATCCTATATGGATAAGAACCCAGATATAATTGAAAAGTTCACAAGAGCCATATACAAGGGACAGCTCTGGGTTGACAAAAAGAGCGACAAGGAAGTAGCTCAAGCCATAATATCCTATTTCCCAGGCACAGATGAGGAGTTAATAGCTCAGGTTGTAAAAAATTATAGAGATGTAGATGCCTTTGCCAAGAATCCAATTTTAAAGGAGGAGGAAATGTCAAGATTAATGGACATTATCCAGTCCTACAAGGGAGACCTTATAAAGGAAAGACCAGCCTTTAACAAGATGGTAAATAACAGCTTTGGAGAAAAGACCATAGAAAATATAAAGAAGTAAGCTAAAGGGTGCCGTTTGGTGCCCTTTTAAACTTGAGGTCAAGTTTAACCTAACTCATACGTTATATGTAATGTGGACTAGAATAAGGAGTGATAATATTGGCAAATAGCTTTGAAATAGAGATCAATTCCCAAAATAGCTTCTATAAAAAATACCAAGGTTCCTCAGGCTGTGATAGAAAGGTGAAGGTATATTTTTCTGTACCTGAAAGGGGAACAGATAGTGATACGGGTTTATTACTTTTTATAGCTGGATTTGGGGGGCAAGCTACCTCAAAGGTATACAAGAAGATGAGAGAAAGCTTTGCAGATGAATATAACCTGGTGACAATACAGTGTGATTACTTTGGATATGAGTTTATGCAAGAGCCAAAGAACATTTACGTGTTTAAGTCATGGCCAGAAAAGTTAAGGGGAATCCTTACTGATAAAGAAATTGAGGAAATTAGTGAAGATGGAGGCTTCAATTTAGAAAAATTTTATGAGATAGCCAGTAAATATGAAATTACTTTTGAGATTTTCACAGATTTATCAGAAGAAAATACAGATAATTTTAATGATATGGGTTTACTGCAGGCTGTAGACAATATCACTGCTGTACTAAATGTGATGAACATTTTATTTGAAAACAGCTGCGAATTTAACACGAAAAAGATAATCATGTATGGACATTCTCATGGAGCTTATCTATCTCATTTGTGTAATGCCTTTGCACCTACTCTTTTTTCGCTAATCATTGATAATTCAGCCTGGCTATATCCAGTATATCTAAGGCATGACAGGTTATGGCTTAAACAAGCAAATAAGTTGACAATACAATGCAGATATAATTACTTAGCAAAAAAGGTGATTAGAGATTTGGAAATTCTAGACCTAGAATATCTTTATACTAAGTTTCATAATAACTGCAGCATAATTACCTATCAAGGTACAGAGGATAATCTGATAAATCATAAGCAAAAGCAAAGCCTTTGCAGCAAAATTAAAAAATGCAGCTATAATGAAGTAGACGAGAGTAAGGTTGATGATATAATCTTCAAGTCCACAAAGCATGGCTTAGATGCAGACTTTTTAAAGCTCTTTGAGTATGCCATGAAGGAATATAATAATTCCTTTGAAAAGGATAACCTCTTTCAGCTAGATGAAGAAGTTGTTCTTGAGACAAGTAAATACATATATATCATAGATTACAGCAATATAGCACCTCATATAAAGATATGGAGAAAATAAAAGGAGAGCCCAATGGACTCTCCTTTACACTTTTTACTTAAAAACCAGCGTTTTTTACTTTTTTAATTTCATTTATTACAAAAAAACAACCAAGTTTTACATAGTTATTGTAATATTTGTAAATAGAGCATATGCTTATTATAATAGCAAATAGTAAAATACTGCATAATTGGAAGGTGTAGTTTATGATAAATATACTATCAGTAGAGCTAAAAAGGGCAATATTTAACATAAAGTTTTTAATAGCAATAATTGTTGGCCTTGGAATATTGCTTCTTGGAATGCTTACTAACATAGAAGAGCTAAATAAGTTATATTCCTCTCAAGGTGGTGCTAACGCCTATTTCAATTGGATGGATGTAATGGTAAGAGCTAACAGGGGGTACTTTAGTAAAATTGCGCCACTGCTTGCTGCCCTCCCCTTCGCAGATTCTTTTATAAGAGATAAAAATAGTGGTTATATAAGAAGTGTACTATATAGAAGCAATATTAAGGAATATAGCTACGCAAAGTTTACAGCAAATGGGGTATGTGGCGGAGCGTCTATTGCCATTCCTTCGCTTATTATGTATTTAATCTGCAGTGTACTTTATCAAAATACTCTTCCACCAATTATTGATGGGCACATAAGAGTAGGCTATTACCCTCAAGGAACGGCAGCGTTTTTATTTACTTCCTATCCTTATCTATACATACTAGCTATGATAATACTTCAATTTATTTTTGGCTTTGTATATGCCAATATAGGCTTTGTGATATCCTTATTTACTGAGAAGAGAATAAGTGCAATGCTCTCACCTTTATTAATATTTATTGCTCTTAGTATATTATGTGAATTTTTCAATGTAGCCTGGTTTAATCCTGAATATCAGCTTATGCCATGGAGAACTGTAAACACTAACTTTTTTAGCACCTATGGTGAACTGATTTTCATAGCAGGTATATGCTTTTATTATACTGTTGCCAATTGTTATAAGGAGCAAGTGTACTGATGAGTGAATTAATAAATTATACAAAAATACAATATTTAAGAAGTATAAGCTGGAAAAGGATTATATTTACACTATGTATGATAATCTTTATGTTTATAGGTTCTTATACCAGTACTAACAGGGATATAAATTACTTGGATTTTTTATTTGTTACCTTGATTTTTCCTCGAAATATTGTGCTATGGCTAATTCTTTCCTACATAATTTTTATAAGTAATATTAATTCATCCTCTAGTGCAGCTAGTGAAATGTTTATAAGAATTGGGAGTAGAGCGAAATGGTGGCAGAGCAAAATATTACTTTTGACTATAAAAACCACGATTTTTAGCTTTACTGTGTTTTTATTAGGCTTCGGATTTTCCCTTACCACTTTTTCTTATGGAAATAGTTGGAGTGCGAATTTAATCAAATGCGATTATATTATGCTGGAAGAATACTTGAGCGTGCAGCCAGTTAATGCCTTTATATCCATTGGCCTATTATTGTTTTTGGGTATGCTTTGCATTGGTATTTTAGGCTTAGTAGCTTCTACCATCATTAAGGGAAGATTTACCTTTGTTATTACAGAATTGCTGCTGTGGGTGGGCATATCCTCTCAGTTGACACTTACTCCAGGCTCCTTTATACGAAAATTATACTATAACCACATAAACTTTATATATCATAGCTTTGGGTATGGATCAAGGTACCTGTCTATATCGCAATCCATGCTCTACCTTGCTGTGGTATCACTTATCCTTTATTATCTAGGAAAGCTGTTAAGCTATAAAAAGGACTTATTATGAGGTGGAAATGAGAAGAAATTATATATTTGAGTTGATAAAATACAATCTTCAAATGCTATCCTTTAAAAGGTTTTTTATAATAACACTGCTATTTAATGGTATCATGGCGTTTATCAATTATGAAGCATTCAAAGGGGAAGGGCTAAAAAGTGCCTTGGATATACTTTTTGTCACTTTTGCAGGTCCAAGAGCGGATGAGGTATTTCTATATAAGAATATGGAGTGGTTTTTACTTCAGCTTATAATCATGCTTTTTACCGGAGATTTTTTATATAACCTTATACTTCGGAAAAGCTCCTTTTTGTTTGTAAGGACGAATAGGAAAAACCTATGGTTATCCTTGATGTTATCTCTTGGTATCATCCTTAGTTTATTTTTTATAGTTTCGTTCTTAGAGGTGCTTTTTATAGCTCTACTTAAGGCTCCTCTAAATATCACTCAGGGTATTTTTATGGAGAACCTTGAGAGATTTAATAATTTTCAAATCATATTTTGGATGTGGTTTTTACTATTTCTGTCCTGTTATGCTATAATGGCTGTACATTTTTTATGCACTCTGTATTTTAGAAGCTTTCTACCTTCATTGATTGGAATAATAATACTTCAGGTAATAACAATCTTTTATAAGGGACTAGATATAAAACTTATAAAGTGGCTTCCAGGAAATCAGGGAATCATTATTAGACACAGTTTGTTTCAAAATTATTCTGCCAGTTTTTCATTAAGCTTTTCTATAGCTTATAGCATAATTTTAATTGCCTTGGTGCTCTTTATAGGTATGAAAAAAATAGAGAGCATGGATATCTATATATGATGGAGGGGTTAAATCAATGGAAAATATAATAGCTGTAAAAAATTATAATAAAAGAATAGGAAGTCAAGTGGTGCTTAAGGATATAAATATGCAGCTTGAAAAGGGAAAGATATATGGACTTAAGGGGAGAAATGGGTCTGGGAAAACTATGCTTTTAAGAGCTATGTGTGGACTCATATTCCCTGACAGTGGAGAGGTATGCATTAAGGGGAAACCTATTAGTATAAGAGATGTTATCCCTCCAAGCATTGGTGCAGTAATTGAAGCTCCAGGCTTTATACTGGAATATTCAGGCTATAGGAATTTGAAGCTATTGGCAAGTATAAAAAATACCATAGATAGCAAGCGTATTGAAGAGGCTATGGTGATGGTTGGGCTAGATCCTCATGATAAGAAAAGGGTTAAAGCATATTCCCTAGGCATGAAGCAGCGTTTAGGAATTGCCCAAGCAATAATGGAATACCCTGAGCTAGTTTTATTAGACGAGCCAACCAATGCTCTAGATACTGATGGAGTGGAGATTTTAAGAGCATTGCTTTTGGATTTAAAGGGAAAGGGTGTTACCGTTGTAATTGCAAGCCACAATCAGGAGGACTTAAATTTACTCTGTGATGAAGTGTTCTTAATTGAAAAGGGCTGTATAACTACTTGAAATATGAAAGCTTCGGAAACTCCGAAGCTTATTTAATAACATCAAAGCCATATTTCCTATCTATAATATAGCTGTCAAAGCCATATCTTATAAGTGCTAAAGCCATAATTATATCCCCTGTGCTGCCCGTAAGATTTATTATAAAAATCATGCCTCCAAGATATAGGGGCAGCAGCAGTGAAAGCAATGATATTATGGTGAGTGGTGCAAGCAGTATTATTAAAAAGGCAATTCTTTCAATAGGCTTGCCGGAGGTTTCCTCTGTATAAGCATAAATCAGCTTAAAGCCATAGCGCACCCTTCCACCAAAGAGTTTGTAGAACAGCCCATGGATAAGCTCGTGAAAAAGAGAAACCTTTGCCACCATAAGTAATAGACTCAGTAGACAAAAGATCATTAGGAACTCTTTTGGAACTAAGACTGCCACCCGTTCAACATATTCCTTCATTATAAAGTAGAAGGTATCATAGAGACAAAGAGTTAGTAACAGGGAGAGAACAAAGCTTAGTAAATGAGTTTTCCAGGTGATTTTAAAACACATGATAACACTCCTTAGTTATTGAACTTTGAACATATAGTCCCCAATAAACACATAAATATGCATTTGGCAAAAAAGCACCTGGGGAAATAACCAGGTGCATCAAAGCTAGGAATAGACCTCCTTCCTTCTAAAAATAAAGAAGGAAGCAATTGCAAACAGTAAAGAGGTTGCTATAAACACTATAATACAATTAGAAAGGCATAGACTGCTCTTTATCTGCTGCAAATTTCCGCTAAGCACAGCCCAAATATCTCCATAGGATATATAAGCATATTGCTGCAGAGGAACAGGCTTTTTTGTGGAGATAAAAATATAGTAAAGAACCATAGAGAAACAGCAGCCTGTGGTGAGAGATAGAGTACTCTTAGTAAAAAGTGAAGACATAAAGAATGCCCCAGAGGCAAGGGCTGCAATATAAAGAATCTCTAATAACGCATAGTAAAGTATAAAGCTGTATGCTGGAATAAGGCTTTGAGAGCCTGCAGCATAAGCTGGAATACTATCCTTTAATATAAAACTAGCACCGTATTCTGTGGGTGAATTTAAAGGCCCCCAACCGTTTAGTACTCCTGTTGCAATAAAAAATATAAATTGTACACCAAGTACCAGTATTACTGAGGAAATTATTGAAGCAACGTACTTAGAGATAAATACCTCAGTTTTAGAAAGAGGTTGGGAAAGATATAATCTCATGGTACCCTCACTATGCTCTACAGATACTATATCAGCCACAAGCAGGGTGACTACAATGAGTAAAAACAGTGGGGATATCTCCTCAGAAAAGGTATTTAAGAACTTAGTAGCAGTGAGCTTCATTTCATCTGGTACTATTCCAGTTTCCTTATAGGCAGTAAGTCTTTCATAATTCTTAATTTGAAGACTCCCCTTGTCTACAGCACTTCCTTCTAATAGGGTATCCTTAGGATTAAAGCCGTCTGTTGAGCCCTTATCAATATTATCCTTTAGCATATTTAGATCTATGTTAAGTTTTTTATATTTGTCGCTTAGACTAGCAAGCTTAGTCTGAAGGTCAGTCTGTTTTTTTTCTTCCTCTGCTATCTGCAGCTTAATAGACTCATAGGTCTCAAGCTCACCCTTACTTTTCATGCTTTCACTATAATCCTTAAGGCTTGTAAGCTTCATATCTATGGCATCTATTTTATTAACAAGCTCCTTACGGCTAGAATACACATTTCCCTCATAGGTAGAATTTACTCTATAGCATACGATGATGCAAAGTACTGCCAAAAGTGCTGCAATAACCAGAGTTTTAACCTTTAATTGTTTATATAACTCAATGTTAATTAGCTTAAGCACATTACTCCCCCCTTAAAAGTGTCGTCATCTTATATCACCTTTCATCAGGGCTTTGTAGCACTCTGAAATGCCCTCATATTTCTGGAAAATCTCTTCCTTGGTATAATTAGCTATGAGCTGTCCTTCTTTAATAAAAATGAATCTGCTGCATATCTCCTCTATATCCAGTAAATGGTGGGAGGATACCAACACTGCAGTATTTTTAGACTTTGCAGTATCAATTATAAATTGTTTTAAATCAATTATTCCTGTGGGGTCAAGACCATTGGTAGGCTCGTCTAAAATAAGCAGCTTTGGATTGCCAAGTATGGCTATGCCAAATGCCAAGCGCTGTTTCATGCCATAAGAATACTTATATACCCTATCTTTAATTCTTTTTTGCAGACCAATCTGCCCTATTACCTCAGGAGTTGCTGATTTAGGAAGCTTACGCACCTTCCTAATCATTTCAAGATTTCCGTAGCCATTTAAGTATTTATACAGAGAGGGGCTTTCAATGATAGCTCCAGCATACTTTAAGGCTTCCTCTCTGTTTTCTTTTACCTTGATGTTGTTAATTATGACCTCTCCGCTGCTCGCTTTTACTATGTCCATGATAATCTTTATTGTGGTACTCTTCCCTGCGCCATTAGGTCCAATAAAGCCAACTATTTCTCCCTCTGAAAGAGAAAAGGTTATATCCTCAAGTATCTTTACAGATTTAATAGACTTTGAGATGTGATTGACCTCTAGTATCATAATAAACCTCCTTGAAATTAATATATCTGTTGTTTTTTAAATATAAAATGAGACAATAAATAGCACACCACACAGGTGACACCCATAGTAATAATAGCGGTAGGTATAGTTAAAGCATTATTTCTCATATCTGGCCGAAGATTTCCTGTAAGCAGTCCTGTTATGTCTCCATAGCTTGAGAATAAGAAGCTATGAACTGCTTTAAAGGCCTTGATATTATAGATTATGGTATATATCATGAGCAGCAGACACACGTTAAAGCTTAGGGATACAGCAGGCTTCTTAAAGATTACTGAAATTAAGAAGCCCAAGGAAGCAACTGCTGCAATATACAAACATTGAAGAAGGAGAGAGTATATCATAAAAATATATCCTGGGACAAAGTACTGTGTACCTTTGATATATACAAGAGAGGAGGAGTTCTTAATATAGCTTGCCCCAAGCTCCATAGGGGCATTAAGAGGACCCCAGCCATATAGAAGACCTAAGATAACAAAATAAAATAGCTCTATAAATAGAAACAGTACAATGGATACAATAATCGCTGCCAGATATTTTGCAAGCAGGACCCTTCCTCTTTTTACTGGCTGGGATAAATATACCCTTAAGGTGCCTGAGCTGTGCTCTGAGGATACAGCATCACCTACAAGCAGGAGTATGAATATTGCCATGTAGAGAATGCACATATTTGTAGGAAATTCTCTTATATAGCGAAGAGCTGTAAATCTATCATCATCAGGTATGATTCCTGAAGCTTTATAGGCTTTATATATCTCCAATTGCTTTTCCATCTCTTGAATATTTCTATAATTTACTGTATCTAAGGCCTTGTTCTTCAATTGAAGCTCAAGCTCCTTTATACTATAATCCATCCGGGAAAGCTTATCCTTTGCAGAGGTTCTTTTTGCATAAAGTAGGTCTAAAGCTTCGTTATTATTTGTAATACGTTCCTCTGTTCTTTGAATTCCTGCAATATCACCATTTTTCTTATACCTCTCAAGGTCTTCTAAAAAATTCTTATTCAAGTTTTCACGGCTTTTTATAACAATGTCTGAAGCAGAACCATTGGAGTTTTTAACAGCAACCTGGATATGACAATAAGCATTGTATACCAATTTACCACAGAGAATGAAGAAGAGGAGTATAACAATAAGAGTCTTTAGCCTTAAGAATTTCTTTAATTCAATTCCCAATAGCTTTATCATAATAACCTCCTTAAAAATAGGGGATGGATTAAATCCTCACTTATATATACGATTTCTATATACTGAGAGTTCAAACAATTATTACCTGTATACAGTCTTTTACGTCAAAACAAAAAGCAGTTTTTACAAAAAAAGCAGCACTTTTTACAAAAACAAAAAAATGGCTTGATTTTGCCATTTTTTCACTGACTATTGTTTATTTAATTTTATAGGTTAAGTATCTGTTCATGTTTGAGCGCCAGGACTTAAAATTTTGTGAAACTGTCTCAGCTGTTTGTAGAAATTCTTCCAGTACATGAAGGTTGTTTAACCCTTTCATTAGGTGTCTTGGATAGTTTACCTGCTTTGTATAATTCTTTTTGGGATCTATTACTATAAGGGATAAATCTTCTTGCACATAGATGTCTTTACAGCGTATATCTAATCTACTAAAGCCTATTTCCTTAAACTCAAGGATTAAACTAACTAGGTTTTCTGCAAGCTTTTTGCATAATCCACTTTCCCTGATATAATGATCGAGTCTTTTACCCCCCACATAATCTCTCACTATATAATAGTCACCATGCTCATATACCCTTGGGAAATGTCTGCTTAACTTTCCTGCTCTTTGAAGTATTTCATATTCACCCTTGCAGACCCTTTCACTTTTAAACACCTTTAGAATCTTACATTCAGGCAGCATATATATTATTCCGTTATGACCGCTATCAAGATATTGTCCCTTCTTAAGATACCTTTCAAGATTTGCATCTCCTCCTATGAAGTACCCAAGCATATTACCCAAAGCTATAACCTCAACTTACATTGTTTATCTATATATTATTCAAAAAAACTGCATAGGTTACTAGTTTTTTGAAGCCTTAATATAATATTAACGTGATCTTGTCAACATATTTTATCATTGGGATTCCATATTATTGAAATATTCATGGAAAAGTTGTAGAGTATAATTATTATGAAGAATGGAAAGGGGTTAAATTGATGAAAGAAAAAATAGCAAAGCTTATAAGCATAGTAACCGTTGCTCCCATTGTTGCTTTTATTTCTTTGACCTTACTATACTCTAGTGATAAAGGCATGTTTAATAACAATGTATTGTGGTATATAATTTCAGTGGTTTTCTTGACATTGCTACCCATTTCAGCCTATGCCTTAAAACCTGTATTGCCTAATTATAAAGATAAGGGCAGAGAGGGTGAGAGAAAATTAGCTTTTATATTAGCCGTTATAGGATATGTTTTAGGAACCTTATGGGCAGTGATTTTCAATGCACCCAAGGATGTGAAGATTATCTTTATAATTTACTTGTTATCCGGTGTTGTACTCTCGTTTTTAAACAAGGTATTAAAGATAAAAGCAAGCGGACATGCCTGTGGGGTTTCCGGCCCTGTGACATTTCTTTTGTTTTTTATGGGCGCTAAGCTATGGTACATAATAATTGTGCTTCCACTAGTTTTTTTTGCTAGAGTAAGTCAGAAGCGGCATACCTACAAGGAACTGCTGCTAGGCACAGCTGTAGGGGTATTTTCAGCACTGATGGTATTAGGTGCTTACTTCTTGACACTCAAAATATAAAAAAATAATAACTAGTAATGTAATTATCTATATTTGTATATTAAGCAATTGTTGCACTATAAAATACCTGATATATAATTGAAATATAGTAATTATAATACAATATTTTCTGGAAGCATACAAAAAGGAGTTGAAGGAATGTCTGGTGAATTATGCAAGAAGGTTTTCTCTATTATTTTTTTAATTCTTGTTCTATTTTCTTCTACTGCATGCGACAAAAAACAAAAGGACCCGATTATAGATAAAGCAGCTTCTTACAAGTTCGCAATTTACTATAAGAGTTTTGACTCTGCACCAAATTCTCCAGAAGATCGAAAGATAAGTGAAAAACCGCTGATAACTGAACATGACATTAAAAATTACTACTGGACTAGTCATAAAATTGAATTTACAGATGAGTTCTTAAAAAATCATAATTTTGATATAGATAATGATTTTGAATTATTTAGCACTAGTGATAAGCTTGGGATATCTGACCTAGATACTGCTCTCATAGTGGTAAAGGGGAAGCTTATTTATGAAGCAGGCTTTCCACTAAAACCGTACAGGTCTTCTTATAGTGGGGATGAAATTGTTTTAGAGGTTGCTCCTAAAAGTAACATGCTTCACATTGCGTTAAATGATCCAAGTAAATCAAAGGATTTACGTAAAGACGATAGAATATATAATGCGTTAAAAGAAGCCGGGGTTTTAGTGGAGAAATAATATAATCCCCTAGGATAGAAAATTTTGTTATCCTAGGGGATTTACTATATTGTCTTCACAGCTTTAGTAGGACATTTCTCTGTGCAAGCCTTGCACTGAGTACATTTCTCGTAGTCCACAGCTGCAAGGTTGTCCTTTACATGTATGGCGTCATAGTCACAGCTTTTTTCACATATCCTGCAGGAAATGCAGCCTGCAGAGCAGCTCTCTCTCACAGCCTTTCCTATATCCTTGGAGTTACACTGCACTCTAACCTTCTTCTGAATAGGAACGGCCTCAATAAGGTTTCTAGGACATACCCTCATACAGGCACCACAGTTTACACACTTTTCTTCAACTATTCTTGCAATACCATTTTCCAGTACTATAGCACCAAATTTGCATGCCTCATAGCAGCTTCCAAGACCAAAGCATCCATAACCGCAGCCCAAGGGATTTTCCTTCCACAGCTTTTCTGCTGAAATACAATCATTTATTCCACCATAATCAGCCTTGATTTTAGTATTGTCACAGCTGCCATTACATTTGACAAAGGCTATCATTTCCTCTTTTGCTTCTACCTTAACACCTAGAATATCTCCTATGGAGGAGGCTACGGAGGCACCGCCTACAGTACAGGCATCAGCTGCTGCACCTTCCTCTACTACTGCCCTGGCATAAGCGTCGCAGCCAGTATAACCGCAGCCGCCGCAATTTGCCCCGGGGAGCACTTCTCTTATACTTGTTATTTTTGGATCTACTTCTATTTCAAATTTCTTGGAGGCATAGCCTAGCAATGTGCCAAAGACCATTCCAAGACCTCCAAGGGTCAAGGCTGAATATATAAAAGTCATCTGCATATCTCACTCACCCCCTAATGTATAAGTCCCTGGAAGGACATAAATGCTATGGACATAAGCCCTGCAGTTACAAGGGAGATGGGAAGGCCTCTTAGAAATACTGGAATGCTTTCGTTGTTGTCAATTTTTTCTCTAATACCTGCCAGTAAAACTATTGCCAACATATATCCAAGTGCAGAGCCAACTCCATTAACTACGGATTCTAAAAAGTTGTAGTTTTGTTGAATATTGATAACGGTCATTCCCAGTACGGCACAGTTTGTAGTTATCAGCGGGAGGTAGATACCAAGAGCCTTATACAGAGAGGGGCTCTTCTTTTGTATTACCATCTCAACAAACTGCACCAGGGCGGCAATTACAAGTACAAAGGCTATAGTGGATAGATACTCTATGCCAAGAGGCTTTAGCAGCCAGTTATAGACCATATAGGACATGGTGGAGGCTAGAGTCATAACAAAGGTAACAGCCAAGCCCATGCCCACTGCTGCATTTAGTTTTTTGGAAATGCCAAGGAAAGAGCAGATACCCAAAAACTTTGTAAGGACAAAGTTGTTAATCAGCATAGCGCTTATAAATATCAATAGTATCTTCAAAATTTCACCTTCCTTCTCTCACATTAAGCATTAGTGGCTTTGCTGCAGCCTACAGCGCATCTGCTGCAGTCATGCTCCACCAGAGTGCAATTATCTTTATTTCTTTTAAGCTTAACTGCATTTAATATTGCCATCAATATACCCAGAGTAAAGAAGGCTCCTGGTGCTAGCACCATTATGGAGGCTGGTTTATAGGCCTCTGGCATTACAGCTATTTCAAAGATAGTTCCTGCTCCTAAAAGCTCTCTTATCACACCTAGTATAGCAAGGGAGCAAGTAAAGCCCAAGCCCATTCCAATGGCGTCAAAGAGAGAGGCTATAACTCCGTTCTTTGATGCATAGGCCTCGGCTCTGCCAAGGATTATACAGTTAACCACTATTAGTGGGATGAAAATTCCAAGAGACTTATAAAGTGCAGGTACGTAGGCCTGCATAAGCATGTCTATTATGGTAACAAAGCTTGCAATAACTACTATATAGGCAGGTATTCTAATCTTTGAGGGTATTAGCTTTCTAAGCAGGGATATAGCTATGTTGGAAGCAATAAGTACCACTAAGGTGGCAGCTCCCATGCCAAAGGCATTTTTAGCAGAAGAGGTAACCGCAAGGGTTGGACACATAGCTAGTACTTGAACAAAGATTGGATTTTCTGTGATGACTCCATTTTTTATTCTCTCAAATATAACGGACATGGCTATTTGCCTCCCTTCAGGTTTGTTTTGTAGAAGCTTATGGCTTCATTTACTCCGCTATTTACAGCTGTAGAGGACACTGTGGCTCCTGATACAGCCTCTATCTCACTGTCTGAAGAGGCAGGAAGCTTAACAAGCTTTAAAGCTGTCTTAATAGATTTATCCTTAAACTTATCTGTAAAGCTCTCCTTTTCTATTTTAGAGCCTACCCCAGGAGTTTCAGAGTGGGACAACACCTTTACGCCGCTTAGCTTATCATCACTGGTTATGCCCACTAGTAAACCAATATCGCCATGAAAGCCCTTAGTGGTAACCTTAATTAAATACCCAGCGTGCTCCTCCCCCCTGTAGGCCTCATAGACCTCTTTTACATTACTTCCTTCAATAATAGAGACCGGGATTTCACGAACCTTATCTGCACCAGGCATTATTATACTTATCTGTTCCTTTGAGAGCTTCCCGTTTTGTGCTATGACGTCTTTTGTATTCTCATAGGCAAAACCTAAAAGCAGTCCTGCAATAGCAGTAATAAGTGCCAATATTAAACCTAGCTTTATATTTTCCTTCATTTATATGGCCTCCTTTACTGAAGCATTAAAAGCTCTTCTGCTAAATAATTTATCTATGAGTGGCACAAATAGATTCATTACAATTATGGCGTAGTAAGCACCCTCTCCATTGTAACCGTACACCTTAAATACCACCGCTAGGCTTCCGCATAGGGCACCAAAGAGGAGCTGACTTCCAAAGTGAGAAGGAGAAGAAGCAGGATCACTTGCCATAAATAATGCAGCCATAAATAATACACCGCTTAAGGTTCCTGTAATAACATCTCCTGTGAACATGCCCTCCTTTCCTCCTATAAACCAGGTCATAAGAGCATAGGAGGCTATAAAGGACAGAGGAATTTTATAGCTTATTACTCTTCTTATTAGAAGATAAAGTCCACCTAAAAGCAGTGCTGCTACAGAGGCCTCTCCTATATTTTGAGCACTTTGATTCAAAAACAGCTTCCATACACTATCTAGTGTTAGTGCGGATTGTACAACGGCTTGGCTAGCACTTGAAACTGCCTCCGCAGCGCCGCTGGCGGCAGAAACTGCCTCAGCTGCACTTGCACCTCCAACAGCATCTACAGCTGGCTTAATTAATACAGCAGTCCAAGAGGTCATTAAAAATACCTTAGCAGCAATGGCTGGATTCATAAAATTACTGCCCACTCCTCCAAAGAACTGCTTTACCACTAAGGTGGCAAAGATACTTCCTAGGGCTGGAATCCAAAGAGGTACATGAACCGGCAGTATAAGAGCCAGTATAAGGCCTGTAACTACTGCACTTAGATCAGAAATGGTGATTGTCCTATGGCAAATTAGCTCCCAGATAAGCTCTGAAAGCACAGAGCCTGCCACAGATACTAGAATTATTAAAGCTGCCGGTACCTTATTTTGATAAATTCCAAAGGCCGCGGCAGGTAATAAAGCTATGAGCACGTCTCTCATTATGCTTTGAGTACTTCTTGCAGAAATGATTTTTTTTGATTTACTCATTTTTTAATGCATACCCCCTTATTAATGTAAACAGCTGGATATAGGTTTATATTTACCATATAACATAACCTATTATAACATATCATAAAATGGATAAGTATTCAAGAATAGTTTAGTTGTTCACAAAGGGAAGCTTTGTACACATTACGAAACTTTGTTAATTAAATAACATTATGTATTGGAATAAATTTATAAATATACAAAATAATAAATATTTATAAAATAATTACAATTCCTAAGATGACAACTAAGTGGTATTACCAATACTGTGAATAGAAATATTAAAAGTATATTCAAAGTGGAGCTGAATTTTTGTAACAAAGTTGTTTAAAAATATATTTTGATTTTTCACTCTTTTTTAAGCTTACTGTATAACATTGTTAAATAATATATTATTTTTAAAACAGTAATTAATTGAGGGCACCTCTAATATAATTAATGGAAAATATTATTAATGGGGGAGTATAATGAAAAAAACACTCAGTGTTTTACTTTCAGCAATGCTTTGCATATCCTTCTTTAGGGTGCTGCCTGAAAAGAAGGCCTATGCAGCAGTAGATGCACTGAAGGTTCAGGATATGAAAACTGGAGGAGTTACAAAGGAGCTTATGGTAGAAAAGCTTTTAGGAAAAGATGTGGTGGCAAGCAATATACAATACAGAGGAGTACCTGTAGCAGCAGGACTGTTTCAGGGAGGAAAGAACATCATAGGCATAGAGGAAGGCATAATATTAAGTACAGGGAAGGCAGCAGATGTCATAGGCCCAAATGATACCCCCAGTAAGAGTGCAATGAGTGGTATGCCTGGTGACCCAGACCTAGACAAATTGGGTTTAGGTGGTCATACTTATGATGCTGCTGTGCTGGAGTTTGACTTTGTGCCTAAGGGAGACAGCGTATCCTTCCAATATGTTTTAGCATCAGAGGAATACAATGAATTTCTTAAATACAGTGATATAGTAGGTCTTTTTGTAAACGGCGCTAACACAGCATGGCTACCTACTAATCCACCAGTAGCAGTTAATATTTCAAATGTTAATCTTGGAAAGAACCCACAGTATTATATCAATAATGAAAACGGTAAATTAAACACTCAGATGGATGGCATGACAGTGGTATTATCAGCTCAAGCTGCTGTAAAACCAAATGAGATAAATCACCTTAAGCTTGCTGTTGCAGACTATGGGGATGATAAGCTCGACACAAATGTATTTTTCAAGGCTGGAAGCCTTAACAGCAAACCAGTCACTCCAGGGCAATTTGCCTTTGGTGAACCACAAATAAAGCCTGAGAACAATGGTCTTAGAGCCAAAGTAGAGGTAAAAAGAGCTAATGGTAGTGATGGTACTGCATCTGTACAGTGGACTGCATCTGGCAATGCTTCTGAAGACAGCACAAATACTCTTACCTTTGGAGATGGAGAAACAAGCAAAATTGTTGAACTTCCTATAATTCCAGGAGAGACAATTTATTTGCAGCTTGAAAATCCTACAGGTGGAGCCACTATTGATGAAGAACACAGTTATGTGGAAATACATGCACCTGTTACTGTGGTTAAGGTGGTGGCAGATAAAGAAAATGGCAGCTATAAGGCAGGAGTGGAGATACCTATAACCGTATACTTTAATGGAGATATATTTTTACAAAGTGAGCTGCCAACTCTTATGAAGATACCTGAAAAAGAGCTCGGTGAACTTATTTTAAACTCTGGAGCAACGGTTAAGTGTACAGGTAAGGTAGGGAAAAATGCCATAAGCTTTTTATACACCATAAAGGAAGGGGAGAATGCCAAGTATCTAGATTATTTAAATATGGATTCCTTGGTTTTACAGGATAATTCACTATTTGATATTTCCTATAAAAATGTAATCCCAAAGCTCCCTTTACCAGGAAGTGTTAACTCTATTTCAGGGACTAAAAAGATAATTGTAGATACTACAGCACCAGTAATTATCCTAACAGGCGGCAGTGAAACAAAGACCGTGCTAAGTAAGACCTTTACGGACCCTGGCTACAAGGTTACAGATAACTTCGATGAGAATTTAGGTTCCAAGGTAGTTGTTTCAGGTTCAGTAGATACCAGTAAGAAGGGAAAATACCTATTAAAGTATAATGTGCTAGATGCTGCAGGAAACCCTGCCTTAGAGGTAATAAGAACTGTGGAGGTAGTAGATGCACTAGAACTTCCAAAGACAGGAGCTCAGATGGATTACAATGTACTCCTTTCAATAGGTATCCTTATAATGGCTGCAGGAGCAGTGACTCTTATATACAAAAAGAAAAATGAATAAAATAAAAACTCCGGATTTTCCGGAGTTTTACTTTTTATTCTTAATTATAGGAGTGTACTGAAAAACCAAGGGCTCAATTATTAAAAAGGAAAGGGCAACCCAAACAACACTAACCCAGACTTGGCATTTCCACAAGGAATATATAAAGGGAAGTGCAAATATCACCATGAAAATAAATTTTGATTTGTTGGTAACACAGTATTCTGCACCACAATTTGGACAAGTATACTTATAATTATTCTTCATGGTTATTTTATAGAATTCCACGAAATTAATTTTTTTCTTACAATGACTGCACTCTTTTAACATGAATTTCATCCTTCCCGTTGATAACTAATCTTTATTTAACTATAGCAGATTTTCTAATGCTTTTGCAGTAGTTTATCAAATAATTAAGCAAAACCGGAATATTTATTAACCGTCCCCAATTCTCACTCATATACTAAAGTAGTTAATTTAGATGAGGAGATGAGAGTATGGAAAAGCTTAGAGTAGAGGATATCAGTATGAATTATCACTCCCTGCAGGGAGAAACGCCTACTCTTTTAAATATATGCTTCTCTTTAGATGAAGGAGAATTTGTAAGTATAGTGGGTCCCTCAGGCTGTGGCAAGTCTACTATTCTAAACATAATAGCGGGACTTATAAAACCCTCTTTTGGGGATATATATATAGACAATGAAAAGGTCACAGGCTGCAGCACCAGAATAGGCTATATGTTTCAAAAGGATCACCTCTTTGGATGGCTAAGTGTATGGGAAAATGTAACCCTAGGGCTTAAGGTAAAGGGAAGGGTAACAAAGGAACAGGAGGAGCAGGTAAAGGGGCTTCTTGAAAAATACAAGCTATGGGAGTTTAAAAATCACTTTCCAAGACAGCTCTCAGGAGGTATGAGGCAGAGGGTTGCCCTTATTAGGACCCTCACTTTAAACCCTGAGCTACTGCTTTTAGATGAGCCCTTTTCTGCACTGGATTATCAGACAAGACTTAACCTAAGCAGTGAGATAGGAGAGATAATAAAGAAGGAAAAAAAGACTGCCCTCATGGTAACCCATGACATATCTGAGGCTGTGTCCATGAGTAATAGGGTACTAGTGCTCTCTAAAAGACCTGCCGCCATAAAGTTTAACCTGGCTATAGATTTCCCTCCACATTTAAACTCCTTAGAGAGAAGGGAACATGAGAACTTTAAGGAATATTTCAAAAAAATCTGGAAGGAGATGGACAGCAATGAGGAAAGAGAATAGTAGCATAAACCAAGCAGTGATAAGTGATGAGCATAAAGCTTATATAAGCTCCATTAAAAGACAAAATCGCAGAGTAACCCTAAATAGATTGGCAATCCTAGTGCTGTTCTTTGCGCTTTGGGAGCTTGCTGGAGACCTAAAGTGGATAGACCCTTTCTTAACCAGTACTCCTTCTAGGATGGTAAAGAGTCTTATCACCATATATGGAGAGGGGACCTTATTTAAGCATATCTTTGTAACCTGCTATGAAACTATTTTGGGTTTTGTTTTAGGTACCATACTAGGCACCATAATCGCGGTGCTGCTTTGGTGGTCAGATTTTGTATCTAGGGTGATGGAGCCTTACCTTGTAGTGCTAAATGCACTGCCAAAGGTAGCCCTTGCACCAATAATCATCTTTTGGGCCGGTAATGGCATAAAAGCTATAATAATAATAGCTCTTTTAATATCTATAATAGTCACTATTATAGGGGTACTTTCAGGCTTTAAAGAGGTGGATGAAGATAAGATTAAGCTTATGAAGACCTTTGGAGCTTCTAAGCTTCAGATACTTAGAAAGCTTATAATTCCAGCCTCTATGCCTACCATGATTTCTGCCCTAAAGATCAATGTAGGACTGTCCTGGGTTGGAGTAATAATGGGTGAGTTTTTGGTGGCAAAGGATGGACTTGGATTTCTCATAGTGTTTGGAGGACAGATATCACAGCTGGACATGGTAATGATGAGCATAATAATTTTATCCTTTTTAGCCTATCTTATGTATGCCTTAGTCTCAGTAGTTGAAAAGAGGTTTATGAAGAGATTTGAGTAAAGCAGAAGGCAGTCTGTGCACAGACTGCCTTTTAAAATTTTACTAAATGATATCTTTTTTATAAATCCTGAAGGTCTTATTTATCTTGCCTCCTAATTTCTCTATGTCTCTTCTCATAGCTACGTTGTATTCCCATATGGTAGAGCCCTCTACAGCATCATAACCATGTCGCTTAAAGGCATCCTCACAATGTACATAAATAGCAGCAGTAACACCCTTCTTTCTATATTCAGGCACCACGAAGAGCACAAAGAGTCTGCAGCGGTTTATTTTTTTCTTCCCAAAGAGATATTTAAATACTCCAAAGGGGAATTTCTTGCCGTCCATGGATTTTAGCACCTGGTTATAATCTGGCATAGCAATGTTAAAGCCAATAGGTCGTCCTTCTTTAGTTCTAGCAATGTAAATTAAATCAGGTACTGCCACAGGCACCAGGTTTTTTGCCATAAGCTCAATTTCTTCGTCGGTAGGGGGTACAAAATCCTCCCACTCCTCCGGCATGGCTTCATCTAGAATACGCTTTATATCTGCCATATCCCTTTGAATATTCTCCAGGTCTATCATGTCCACTTTAAAGCCATATTTCTCCATGGCATAGGGCACCATTCTCTTATATCTCTCAGGAGCACCCTGCTTTACCTCTAGATGATAAGCATAGCAGTCCCAGTACTTATAAAAACCGTACTGTTCAAAGAAATCTACATAATAAGGCGGGTTATACACATTCATTACATAGGGATCATCATCATAGCAGTCTATAAGAAGTCCTCTGCAGTCATCTCCGTCTGGAGGAGCAAGAGGCCCTATAATTTTAGTCATGCCTCTCTTTTTAAGCCAGGAGTTGGCATAGTCAAAGAGAGCCTTACAAACGGAATAGTCCTCTATGCATTCAAACAGTGAAAGGTATCCCTCTGCATAGTTTTTAGCATTATTTAGAACATTGTTTATACCCACGCATAGTCTTCCACAGAGCACATCCTCCTTATAGGCAAGGAGCAGGGTGTAGGGGCCGCTTTCCTTTAGGGTATTATTCTCTCCGCGAATGGTTTTTAAGCTATCACTTATTAGAGGAGGTACCCAGTAAGGATTGTCTTTATAAACCTTCCAGGGGAATTTAACAAAGTCCTTTTCCCCTTTTTTATCACAAACCTCCACTATTTTTATATTTTCAGTATTTACAGAGGGTTTAGTATTAAGCTCTGTTCTATTATTTATATTAGTTTTCTGTAACTCCAATTTTTTCACTCCCATCTAAATTGCTCATAGGTTTAACCCTGCTGATAAAAAACAGGGCTAGAGCAAAGAAAAGTGTTCCATATAGGAACATGTATTTATAGCCAATAATATCTATTACCCCGCCCAGTAGTGGAGGAGAGATGATATTGGCTATGGAGGAGAATAGGTAATATAGTCCTGTGTAGGTACCAATTAAACCTAGTGGCGCCATTTCAGCTACAAAGGGATAGGAGTTAATATTGATAAATGCCCAGAAAATTCCAAGCACAACGAATACAGCTCTTATTGCCCAGAGGTCTCTTAGAAAAGCAGCAACTATAAATCCTGCTATAATACCGATTATCCCAAGGATTATGGTTTTTTTCTTGCCAAGCTTTGTGCCTACAATTCCTGCAGGTACTGCAAAAATTAGAAAACTTATTGATATAAAGGCAAAGGATATGGCAGAGGCACTTTCTGTAGCTCCAATGAACTTTGTTCCATATCTTGTGAAAAAGGTCTCTATGCCATTAAAGCCTATAAACCAGCAGCAGATTGCCAGCAGTAGGTTTCTTGTAGCGGGATTTTTCAATCCATTTGCCAAGCCTTCAAAAAAACCTACATTTTTTTCGGATTTTTCGTAGTAAAGAACATCTCTTTTTTCCTTAACGAAATTAAATAGTACAATAAAGGATAAGATCATAAGCCCTGAAGCCAAATAAAAAGGGTATCCATTATTATACTTCCAAAGGATGCCTCCTACCAAAAAGGCTATTACAGAGCCGACACCACCCATTAGGTTGATTATACTATTAGCCTTGCTCCTTTTCTCCTTTGGAGTGATGTCTGGCATAAGTGCCACCACAGGAGAGCGAAAAATGCTCATAGATAGGTTCATCAATACCAAAAAGGTGATTAAGGTCCACAAATTAAAATGTTGAGGAATTAAAAATATAAATACCGTTGCTATAGGCATGCCTATCATAATAAAGGGCATACGTTTTCCATAACGAGTGTTTACCTCGTCACTATAGGCTCCTACCATAGGCTGAATAAAAAGCGCCAGGTAGTTGTCAATAGTCATTATAAAACCTATAATTGTAGAGCTTTCAATGAATTTTCCAAGAAGTAAGGGCATAAAGGAATTGTAAACTGACCAGGTAATGCTTATGGCAAAAAAGCCAAAGCCTAAAAGAAATACCTTCCCATAATTAAATTTTTTCATAATAACCCCCTTAAAAACTTATTACTTTACCCTATTTCTTTAGAATTGCTTTAACCCTGTCTGGATAATTTGTTATAATTCCATCCACCCCCATGGATATGCAGTGCATAATATGAGGCTCCTCATCCACAGTAAAGGGATTGACAAAGATTCCTTCCCTATGAGCCTTTTCCACCACCTCTTTTCTTACTGCGTAGAAAAAGGGATGCAGGCCATCTGCCTTTAAGGTTTTGCAGTAGTTCTGAGGTTCATAGATGCCTTCCATGTAAAGAACAGCGGTTTTAATTGAAGGACACAGCTCCTTACAATGGGCTAGGGAATAATGATTAAAGCTTGATAGCATCACTCTCTTTTCCATACCCTCCTTATGAATAAGCTCCATAAGCTTTTCCTCTATCTGAGGATAAATCACTATACCGCTTTTAATCTCCAGGTTCAAATTTACCTTTGTTGGCTTTACTAGGTCTAAAAGCTCTTTTAGTGTTGGTATTTTACACTGGGAAAAGCTCTTATCCTTAAAGCTGCCAGCATCCAACCCTCGAAGCTCCTTTAAGCTGTAATCCTTCACAAGGCCTGTACCATTTGTGGTTCTGTTTACATATTCATCGTGAATTAGTACTAATTCTCCATCCTTAGTTAGCTGTACATCTGTTTCTATGGCATCACAGTCTAATTCTATGGCTTTTTCAAAGGCCAACAGGGTGTTTTCAGGATAATATGAGCTGGCACCTCTATGGGCATAGACTACCGTCATGTCTTTCCCTCCTTCTCTATAATGTAAATATTTGTAGTTTAATTATAATATTCTCTAGGAATTTGTAAATTCCTTTTATTTTTACGCTTTTATAAAGATTATTCTATTAAAATTTACTAAAGAACCAGAATATTTGGTATAATTAAATTAGGTATATATTAAATTACATAGAAGGATATTTTCACTTCATTAGGGATATATAAATAGTAGGGTGTAAAACTCCTAAAGAGAAGAGATAATTTAATGTTATGACAGAAATAATAGTATTAAATATTATATATGGAGGTATTTTATGGTACAAAGGTATGGACTCAAAAATAAAGAGTCAGAAGAAAAGGTTATATTAAGAGAGGTGAGAATCAGCGGAAATGTCTGCGGAGAATTTGTTGAGCTATCCATGTCCCAAATATTTGAAAATACTGGAGATAAGGACATTGAAGGGGTATACATCTTCCCAATACCAGATACTGCTGTAATAACCGATTTTGAAGCTAATCTAGGGGGAAGAACCCTAAAGGCCAGAGTTGAAGAGAAGGAAAGAGCTCAGGAGGCCTATGAAGCCGCATTAGAAAGAGGAGACCGTGTACTCTCCTTAGAGGAAATAGATGATAATGTATTTAGAATAAATATCGGCAAGGTTTTAAGCAGTGAAAAGGTAAAGATAAAGGTTACCTACATAGATCAGCTTATATATGAAGAAGAAAATCTGATGCTTGTAGTACCTGCCATATTAAGCCCAAGACATGCCAGCTGTGGAGAGGAATTTATGGAAGAGTGTGAAGAGCAGGAGGAGGACTACAAGGTAAGCCTTAACTTATTAGTAGAACCCCTAAGCAGACTTGATATAGAATCTCCTTCCCATGACATAGAAGTAGAATGGGATGAGGAAAAAAATCTTGCCAGAGTTAACCTGAAAAATGAAGAAACCTATCTTGATGAGGATCTTGTGCTTTTACTTAAGGAAAGAGAACTGGTGGAAGCTAGCGGCATGCTCTATGAATATGAAGGTGAAGAAGAAAACAAGGGTGTACTGTATCTTAGAATAATACCAGATCTTGAGCAGGAGGAAAATGAGGAGCCAAATCACTATATATTTTTAATTGACATTTCTGAGACCATGGAGGGAGAAAAGCTGGAGGAGGCAAAGAATGCTCTTAGGCTTTGCATAAGAAATCTATCAGAGGGAGATACCTTTAATATAATAGCGGCAGAGGCTGAAAATCACCTCTTCTCAAAGAGTGGAAAGGTTCCCTTTAACCAGGAAAACCTTCAGCTTGCCTCTGATTGGATAGATAACCTTGAGGTTAAGGAAGATGCAGAAATCTTTGAAGCCTTAAAATACTGCTTAAGTGAAAAAAGTGAAAACGGCATAGGCACAATACTTATCTTTACTGACGACGAGGGAGAGCAGGACGAGGAGATAATTGAATATGTTAGAGAGAACATTAAGGATAATAGAATATTCCCCTTTGGTATAGATTCCTCTGCTAGCAGCTATCTCATAAACAAATTGGCTGAGGTAGGTCATGGAAGACCAGAATTTATTTATCAGGGTGAGAGAATTGACGACATGGTTATTAGACAATTTAGCAGGATTGAGAATCCCCAGATAGATGTTACAGAGATAAATTGGGGCTCCATGAAGGTAGAGAGAACCTATCCTAGAACTATTTCCTATCTGTACAACAATGAACCCTTCTCCATATTTGCCACAGTGGCTGGAGAGATTGAAGGGAAAATTACCCTTAAGGGCATGGTTTATGATAAGCCCTATGAAAAGGTAATAAACCTTGACGTTCTGGACCTTGAAGAAAATGCTGATCTAGTTCAGAAGGTATGGATGAGAAAGAGAATTGAATCCATAGAAGAGAGACTAAGAGGAGAAAAGGGCCAAGTGGCACAGGCTATGAAGGATAAGATCATAGAGCTGTCTCAGGAATCTGGAATAATAAGTACCTATACCTCCTTCGTAATGGTGGAGCAGATGGAGGAGCCTCTTTTAGGAATGGTTATGAGCCACATAATACCTATGGAAATCTCTGAGGAAGCCTTAAAAAACATTACAGAAGCTTACTTTATTGAATCTCCAAGCTTCATATATAAGTCTCTATATAACGGAAGAACAGCTGTTAAACAGGATAAGAGCTCAGAGTCTAATAAATATAGAAGAGATAATATCCTAAGAACCCTTGCAAGAAATCAATTTGCAGATGGAGCCTTTGCAAACTACCATGATAAGGATGAGGATATTGTTCTTGAGACCACCTCAGCTGCTGTGCTGGCCTTTACCCTAGGTAAGGAGGATTTATCCCTATATAGCAATCAGATATTAAAGTCCGTTAAGTTTATAGTAAAGACTTTAGAGGAGAAGACTGTAAGTGAAAAGACCAAGGAGCTTGCTATATTAGCCTTAAAGTCTGCAGCAGACAGAAACTTAGCAAAGGGAGGCTTTAAGCAGGCAATAGGAGAAAAGTACACCTCAAGCCTTTCTGGCATCAATATAAAGGAAAAGGTGGCTGCTCTGCTGGAGCTAGTGGATGAAGACGACATAATAGAGAGAGCTATAATGGAGGAGAAATTTGCCATTAATACCCTGGCGAAGCTGGCAATTTTAAGAGCCCTCAAATAGTATTGGTGTATATCTTAGACAGCTTATTATGAAATAGGCTGTCTTTTTACGTCAATAACAATTTACAGAATATTACGAAAAATTACAATATTATATTAAACATACAAATTTTATAAAATATTCTTGTATTTTTCAAAAAAAATAGCAGGAATTAGAATATTTATGTATAATATATTATGGAATACTTGGTGAATAATTGTATTTAATTGTTAGGACAATGGGATGGAGATGAGCTAGGAGTGCTTGGTCAATACAATATCATGGAAGAGAAGACAGTGTCAAAGCCTTTAGGATATAAGGACTCTAATGAATTAAACATGGAGCTGCTCTATAAAGCCTATATGGCAATACCAACTCCTCTTCTGGTAATAGATGAGAAAATGGATATCATTTTTATCAATCCAGAAGGGGATAAATTACTTTTTAACTATCGCCATGGAGAGGCTAAGGGAAATGTATGTAAGCTTTTCCTCTCAGATGTGACCTTTCTCCTCAGTGATTCTATGGAGGAAGAGGAGATAAGCTACTGCAAGTCTTTTTTTGTAGGTGAAAGCAAGAGATATTTTGAAGTAATCCTAAAAAGACTGTCTACCTTTAATAAAAGGAATTACTATCTGCTTCTGTTACATGAGTTGAGTCCCTCACTTAACACCTCTGATGATGAACGTGAAAAGGAGCTCATGGAGAAGGTTCAATATGAGAAAATAAAAAATGAATTCTTTGCAAATATATCCCATGAATTTAGAACCCCGCTAAATATTATTTACAGCTCCCTGCAGGTAATGGACTTATATGTGATGAAAAACCCATTGTTATCAAATATGAAAAAGTATCTATCTGTTATGAAAAAGAACTGCTTTAGGCTGCTGCGCCTTACCAGGAATCTTATGGATATAACCAGCATGGATGTAGGTTTTTTTGAAATTCATCCCTGTAATTTAAATATTGTAAGCATAGTTGAGGATGTAACCTTATCCGTGGTAAAGTACTGCAAGAACAAAGAAATTGACTTGGTTTTTGACACTGACGTGGAGGAGAAGGTTATTGCTTGTGATGAAGATGTTGTAGAGAGGATAATGTTAAATTTAATTTCTAATGCTCTTAAATTCACTCCAAGAAAAGGAACTATTGAGGTTAATCTTAAGGATAAGGGCAAGTGGATTAGTATTTCTGTTAAGGACAATGGAATGGGTATTGAAGAGTGCAAGCAAAAGTGTATCTTTGAGAGATTTAGACAGGTGGACAAGTCTTTTACCCGTAATACAGAAGGCAGTGGTGTTGGACTTTCTATTGTAAAACAACTTGTAGAATTACACGGCGGCACCATAACTTTAAATAGTAAATATGGCAAGGGCAGTGAATTCATAGTAGAGCTTCCGGCAAGGTATTTAAAGGAAGAGGAGATGGACTGCAGCTTCGAGAGAGAAAGCTTTACAGAAAAAAATATAAACATAGAGCTTTCAGATTTATATGAATAGTAAAAGTGTTAACTCATACCCAGAGGACTAACTTTGAGTATGAGTTAATTTTATTTAAAAATGCCAGAAGAGAAGTACGAGGGGGACTCATAACATTTCTTCTGGCAGGGGGGGAATGTGAAATTCATTTACTCTAATTTGGCAATTACATAGGCTGAGAGAGCTTGTCTTTGTTCATCTATTAAATTGACAAATTGAAGGGCTGTCCTATATATAAAGGTTCTGGCAGCTTCAGTTCTCACTACTCTAGCCATTAGTAGTATATTGCTCTCAAGAGGTATCTGAAGCAAAACTAAATCCCCTTCCTTATACTCTATATGGGTTTGTATTCTAATGCCTCCTGCACTTAAGTCGATTGCAGGAGTTCTTATCATGTTGTTTGTGCTTTTAAATCTCTTTGGTATAGCTTCAATGGAGGAGCTTTCAAGATACCCTGGAAGCAGTGCGTAATAAATCGGAGCTTCATAGGTTACTCTTATATAGTTTCTTCTCTCTACCCTGCTCTCTACATTGGGATCGCTAAATACAAGGGTGAGCTCATCATTTCCATGCTTAATTCCAATAATTTTGGAGCTAAAGCATACATATTCCTCCTCCAGGTGTGCAGAAAAGCCTACCATCTCACCATTTTCTATGTTGGTAAGCACTTCATCCTTGGGTATATCAAAGGTAGCTAAAAAGAAATAGGGAAATATCCTTATTATGGTACCTTCATAAATTTTCTGCTTATAAGAAAGCATAATTATGAGCTGTTCTTTAAGACTGTTACTGCCTAATACCATTTTTCATCACCACCCAATATTTATAGTTAAATTATACCACACATAAGTTAAATGTAAAATTAAATTTCATTAAATATTTAATTAAAAATAAAAAAATATACAAAATCTTTGCTTTTGGGGTTCTTGTAGGGAAAGATAAATATTGGTAACATATAAGTATATGATTAATTTGAGGTTTTTGTTTTACAGGAGATGGAGTAATGATAAGAAGAATTGAAAAGGCTCATTATGAGGTGCTTGTAGATTTTTTAAGCACAGCTAAAGAATATAATCAGTATCCCTTAGGCTATCTATATCAATATGGACTTGAGGACCCTAAGCTAAGCTTCTACGGCGATTTTACTGAAGATGAGCTTAAAGCTGTGGTGATGAAGTATTTTGACTATGTGGTATTTTATGGACATAACTGTGACTATGAAGGTATTGGAGATCTCATTATGAAGCTGGGCTTTACCATGCTTGGAGGGAAAGCGGAGCTTATGGTGCCACTAGAGCCTTACATAAAATATGGAGAACATGAAAATGCTCACTACTGTAAGCTTGAAAAGCTAAGCTTAGAAAAAAAGGATTCTAAGGGAAGGGTTAAGGCCATGAAGGGCAGAGAACTCTTAGGGGTTATTGAGCATTATAATCTAATAAAAGAATTTCATAACACCAAAAGAGATAATGAAGCATTAAGATATAAGCTTGAAAAGGGCTGTGACAGGGGATATTACTATGAGGAGAATGGTGAGGTTACAGCAGCGGTGCAAAGTGCTGCAGAATATGCCGAAGGAGCCATGGTGGTATGGGTGAGCAGCAGTCCAAGACATAGAGGAAGGGGACATCTTTCTGCTTGTCTATATAAACTTTGTGCAGAACTTAGAGCTGAAAATAAAAATGTATATCTTTATTATTATAATGAAAAAGCAGGTTCAATCTATAGACGCCTAGGCTTTAACACCATAGGATACTGGGCTCTTTATATGAACTAAAGTATTATATTAGAATAGTCTTTCATTACACGGGGTAATTTAAGTAATAATCCCGTTTGATAGATAAATAATTTAAAGCTAAAGGGGGCTAAATTATGATACCAGTAATAGGACAGAGCATGGAAGGCTTCAAATTGATATCCAAGGAGAAGGTCAATGAAATAAATTCTACCTCCTGGATTTTTCTACACGAAAAAAGTGGGGCAAAACTCATGTTTCTTCAAAATGAAGAGGATAATAAAGTATTCTCTATAGCCTTTAGAACACCACCAGAGGATAGCACAGGAGTGGCCCATATACTAGAGCACTCTGTACTATGCGGCTCTAGAAAGTTTCCTGTAAAGGAACCCTTTGTGGAGCTTATTAAGGGCTCACTTAATACCTTTTTAAATGCCATGACCTTTTCTGACAAGACCATGTATCCTGTGGCCAGCAGAAATGAAAAGGACTTTTACAATCTCATGGATGTATATCTTGATGCTGTTTTTTATCCAAACATCCATGAGGTGCCAGAGATTATGCTGCAGGAGGGCTGGCATTACCATATTGAAAAGCCAGAGGATGAAATTACCATAAAGGGTGTAGTATACAATGAAATGAAGGGTGCCTTCTCTTCTCCTGAGGGAATTTTAATGAGAAAGATTCAGGAGTCGCTTTTCCCAGATACCCCCTATGGAGTGGAGTCTGGCGGAGATCCAGAGGTGATACCTAATCTTACTCAGGAGCAGTTTAATTCCTTCCATAAGAAGTATTACCATCCATCCAATAGCTACATCTATCTCTATGGGAACATGGATATGGAAAAGACCCTAAAGTTTATAAATGACAATTATCTTTCAGCTTTTGACAAGCTTGAGATACATTCAGAAATTGGTCTTCAGAAGCCCTTTGAGAATATGAGGACTATGTTAGTTGATTACCCTGTATCCTCCAATGAAAAATTAGAGGATAAAACCTTTATGAGCTTAAACTTCTGTACAGGCAGCTCCACCAACCCAGAGGAATATCTTGCCCTTGATATTTTAGAGCATTTGCTTTTAGAGACACCTGCTTCCCCTCTAAAAAAGGCCCTGCTGGAGGCTAAGCTTGGCAAGGATGTATTTGGGATATATGACAACAGCATTCGTCAGCCCTACCTTGGAGTAGTTGTTAAAAACTCTAATGAGGCCGAGGCGGAGACCTTCAAAACTGTGGTAATGGATTGCTTAAGAGACCTAGTAAATAAGGGTATAGATAAAAAAATGCTGGAGTCTGTTATAAATATAAAGGAATTTGCCCTTCGTGAAGCAGATTACAGTGGATATCCAAAGGGCTTAGTCTACCACATTAAGACCATGGACAGCTGGCTCTATGACAGTGATCCAAATATGCATTTAAAGTATGAAAATATACTAAAGACCATAAAGCAGGGTGCGAAGGAGAGATATTTTGAAGAGCTAATTGAAAAATATATCTTAAAGAATCCTCACAGCTCTATGGTAATTGTAAGACCTGCAAGAGGCATAGAGGAGAGAAAATCTGAAGAGATGAGACAAAAGCTTTCAGCCTTTAAGGCCTCCCTATCAAAGGAACAGCTCCTAGACCTTGTTAAAAACACTGAGAAGCTTTTAAGCAGGCAGAATGCTCCAGACAGCAAGGAAGCTTTAGAGAGCATTCCACTGCTTTCACTAGAGGATATAAATAAGAACATAGAGGTGCTGCCTATTGAGGATAGGAGCATTAAGGGAAGTAAGCTCCTATATCATGATGTGTTTACCAGCGGCATAGCCTATATTAATTTATACTTTGATGGAGCGGTGCTTCCGGAGGAGCTCATACCCTATGGCTCGCTGCTATGCTACTGTCTAGGAAAGGTTGCAACGGATAAGAGAAGCTATGAGGACCTATCTCAGGAGATAAACCTTCATACGGGAGGTATAAATTTCAATTTAAGAGCCTTTAGCGCAGCCTATGCAGATGAAAGATATTATCCTAAGGCAGTGGTGAGCTCAAAGGTCATGGTAGAAAAGCTTCCAAGGCTTATGGAGCTTTTAGCAGAGCTGTTATCAGACAGCAACTTTGAGGATACCAGCAGGCTAAAGGAAATCATCATGGAAGTTCGTTCTAGAATGGAAATGGGGATAATCCAAGCTGGCCACAGGATAGCAGCAAATCATACCCTATCTTATTTCTCTCCTGTGGGAGCCTATGAAGAAAAGGTTAAGGGCTTAGATTTTTACAAATTTGTGGAGGGACTTGAGAAGAGCTTTGAGGAAAGAGCAATAGATATAAGTGATAAGCTTAAAAAGACCATGAGCTATCTATTTAATACACATAACCTAATCATAGGAGTAACCATAGATAGAGCTGAGTACCACAAGGTGGAGGAGGTACTTCCTACGTTGCTTTCAAAGCTTGGGAAGGTTATTCATCCAAAGCAGAGCTATGTACTAAACCCTGTTAACAAAAATGAAGGTTTGATTACCTCCTCTAAGGTGCAATATTGTGCTAAGGCCTATAACTTTATAAGAATGGGCTATGAATATAGTGGAGTGCTTCAGGTAGTGAGAACTATAGGCAGTTTAGATTATCTGTGGAACATAGTGAGAGTAAAGGGTGGAGCCTATGGCTGCAGTGCCTCCTTTAGCAGAAATGGAAACATGTTTATGACCTCTTACCGTGACCCTAACCTATCTGACACCTTTAAGGCCTATGATGAAATGGCAAATTATCTGGAGGCTTTTGAACCAGATGAAAGAGAAATGACAAAATACATCATTGGTACCATAAGTGATTTAGATTCACCCCTAAGTCCAGCCATGAAGGGTGAAGTGTCTGATGCTCGATATATCAGTGGAATCACTGAGGAGAATCTTCAGAAGGAAAGAGATGAAGTGCTCTCTGCTAATGTAGATAAGATTCGCGGAGCCGCAGCACTAATACGTGACTGTATGGCAAAGAACTATGTTTGTGTTATTGGCAGTGAGGAAAAGCTAAAGAAGGAAAAGGACCTCTTTGAAGTATTAATAGACCTGTTTGAATAGCTTGCAAAAAGTCTGCAGAGAAATCTGCAGGCTTTTTTATTTAAAACTATTATATAGCCATTAATTATTTGGTATACTTATTGCCACAAGTTAGTGGAAAAAGAATGCCCTTTTAATACTGAAGGGGTAAATATATAATTTAGATAAAGAGGGTGATCACCATTTTAGATGAAAGAACTTTTAAAATCTTAAAAATGCTGCTAGATTCTAATGCACCTATTAAAATTTCAGAAATTTCAAAAACATTAGGGGTTAGCAACAGGACTTTAAGATATGATTTAGACCGCATAGATGACTTTCTAAATGATAAAAAATTGCCACAACTAAACAGAAAGCCCGGTCTTGGCATTGAGTACTCTCCTTCGCCCGAAAAAAGACAGTTGGTGAAGGATATATTGAGGGAGCTCAATGTAAACTCATACATCCTCTCCAAGCAAGAAAGGGTAAACATAATATTAAGTGAGCTTCTGCAGCAGAAAAATTATATAACAATTGATTATATTGCAGATAAGCTTATGGTAAGCAGAAGTACTGTACTAAAGGATCTTGAGGAGATAAGGGAGTGGCTGAAAAAGTATAATTTAAATTTAAAATCTACTCCTAGGCATGGAATAATGGCAGAGGGTGAAGAAAAAAGATTAAGAAGGGCTGCCATGAGACTTTTGATAGAGGCTATGGACATAGACAGCGCTTTGGATTTTGTAAAATCTCCTGTATATATGAAAAACCATTCTAAAGTGGAAGGCACTATAGCAAATCTTTTCAGTGATATGGATATACCCTTTATTGAAATTGCAGTACAGGAGTCAGAAAGGGAGCTTAATACAGTATTTTCCGATGAAGCCTATTCAAACTTAGTTTTGCATATAGCAATAGCTATAAAGAGGATACAACAGGGCAGAGACATAGCTATGCCCCGGGAGGAGCTTAATGCGCTAAAGAGTACTAGAGAATATAAGGTAGCCTGCAGTTTAGTAGATAAGCTATCAAAGGGTTTTAAAATAATCATTCCAGAAGAGGAGATTGGATACATTACTGTGCACTTTTTGGGCAGCAGTATAACAAAGATTAATCGAGCTGAGGCCGAGAATTGGCTGGAGCTGCACCTTATTACTAATGAAATACTAAAAAGAGCAGCAGAAGAATTAGGGCAGGAGATGGGGAAGGATGAGCAGCTATTTAGGGGGTTATTAGAGCACTTAAGGCCTGCAGTCTATAGATTAAAAAATGACCTCACACTTAAAAATCCTCTTCTTAAGGAAATAAAACGTGATTATAGTGAACTCTTTACACAGGTTAAAGGCTTTATGTTACCCTTTGAGCAATATGTTGGTAAGAGCTTAAACGAAGAAGAAATTGGATATCTAACTATGCACTTTGGAGCTGCACTAGAGAGGGTACTTAACAGAAACACCCATAGGATGAATATTCTATTGGTATGTGGTACAGGGCTTGGGACAGCTAAGCTGCTAGATACCAGGATAAGAGCTCACTTTAATGTGAATATTGTAGATACAGTATCCTATAGGCAGATTGATGAGGCAGCCATTAACAAGGCCGTAGATTTGATTGTTACTACGGTTCCGCTTAACAAACAGGAGATTCCATGGGTTAAGGTGAATGCACTTTTACCGGAAGAGGATGTTAAAATACTGAGCACCTATATTAACACTCCTAAAAGCTTCAGTAAGGAGCTGGATGAGCTTATAAGCATAATTGAAAGCTACTGTGAGGTGAAGGATTACAACCAACTAAACACAAGACTGTCAACTTTTTTAAATATCAGTAATAAGGAAGTGGAAAGGAGAACCATAACACCTATGCTAAAAGAGGTATTAAAAGCTGAATATATAGAACTAAACGTTGTTGCAAATAACTGGGAAGAAGCAGTAAGAGCAGGAGGTGAGCTATTAAGAAAAAATGATTGCATAGAGAGCAGATATATCGATGAAACCGTAAAAGCTGTAAAGGAGATTGGCCCATATATTGTAATTGCCCCAGGCATTGCCATGCCTCATGCCAGGCCAGAATTGGGTGTGAAGAAAATTGGGATGAGCCTTATTTCTTTAAAGGAGCCAGTATGCTTTGGTAATAAGGATAATGACCCAGTGAGAATAGTCATAACAGTATGTGCTGTAGACCATTCCTCTCACCTTAAAGCGTTATCTGAGCTGGTAGAATTCCTGCGAGATGAGAAATTTATAGATACTGTACTGAATACTATGGACAAGGAACACATTGTAAGCTATATAAACTCAAAAAGTAATTAATGGATAAGGGGGAAAAAGAATGAAGGTTTTGACTGTATGCGGCATGGGAATGGGAACAAGCTTAATGCTCCTCATGGAAATACAATCTGTGGCCAAGAAGCATGGCATTGCAATTGAAGGAGAGGCGATAGACTTGGGTTCTGCCAAAGGAAGGACCTGTGATTTAATCGTAGCCTCTGCTGAAATAGCTAACGAGTTAAGCGATGTAAATGCAGAAATAGTTGGAATCAAAAATATCATTGACAGAGTGGAGATTGAACAAAAGGTAATGCCGGTTATCCAAAATATAATAAATAGGGGGAAATAAAATATGTTAAATATCATTGTTGCGATTTTGAGTAATCCTGCTATAATAATTGCTTTAATTGCACTGATTGGACTTATTGCTCTTAGAAAAAATACATCTGACATTATAAAGGGTACTCTTAAGACATTACTGGGATTTTTAATTCTACAAGCTGGAGCAGGCATAATAGTTAATGCACTGATACCCTTTAGTACAATGTTTACCAGTGCTTTTGGACTTACAGGCATAGTTGCAGAGGACAATTCCCTTGTGGCAGCTGTACAGACCATCTTAGGCACAGAAACTGCTCTTATCATGGTTTTTTCGTTCTTAATTAATTTAGTACTAGCTAGAGTTACAAAGTTCAAATATATATTCCTAACAGGACACATGATGTTTTCCTTTGCAGGAACCATGGCCATAGTACTAGATCAGATGGGTATGCGCGGATGGAAGGCAATTCTAATAGGAAGTATCGTTCAAGGTATTTCTATGGTGTTGTTCCCAGCTATATCTCAATCCTCTGTACGTAAGGTAACTGGAAATGACAATGTAGCCTTTGGCTTCTGGGGAAGCTCCTGGATATCTCTTTCAGGCTGGCTTGGAGGGAAACTTGGGGACAAGTCCAAGAGCACTGAGGACATAAAGGTTCCAAAGTCAATAGACTTCTTAAAGGATATGTCTATATTAATGTCCATAGTAATGATAGTAGTTTATGTTGTTACTGCTATATTCGTTAATCCTGAGGAAGCAGCAAAGATTAGCAATGGTCAGAACATATACCTATTCTCTGTAATGCAAGCCTTCACCTTTGTAGCAGGTATTTTAGTGCTGCTGCAGGGCGTTAGAATGTTCCTAGGTGAAATAGTTCCTGCCTTTAAGGGTATAGGAGAAAAGCTTGTTCCAGGTGCAAAGCCTGCACTGGATGTTCCAATATTCTATTCCTTCGCTCCAGTAGCTGTAACCTTTGGTTTCTTGTCTGCTGTTGTAGGAGGACTTATAGTGACCTTTATTTCCAGCTGGCTGCCTGTTGTAGTACTACCATCAGTAATAGGCTTGTTCTTTATGGGAGGAGCAGCAGGAGTATTTGGCAATGCTAGAGGAGGAAGAAGAGGCGCAATAATATCAGGCTTTATCCTTGGCTTTTCCTGGTCACTGCTTATTGCTCTTGCCTATCCACTGGTTGACATGGCAAAATATGGAGTACAGGGATTGTGGTTTGCTTCCCCTGATGCCATAATTGTTGTGATAATTATGAAGCTGGCAGGTATGATCTTTGGTGTATAAAATTCTATAGCCATAAAATAGCAAGCCCTCATTGTACATGAGGGCTGCGCTATATCTTAAGGAGAGTGATAAATATGAAAAAAGTAAGGACAGTATTAGGGGATATCCCAATGGAGAACTTAGGTTTTACCTATTCCCATGAACATCTATGGTGTTATCCTCCAGAACATCAAAAGGACAGAGATTTGGAAATTTCAGATTATAATAAATCCATTGGAGAATTAAATAATTTCAAGGCTGTTGGGGGAAAAACCCTGGTAGAGGCTTCTACCCTAGACTATGGCCGCAATGGAGCAAAGCTAAAGGCCATGTCTCAAGAGACAGGAGTAAATGTAGTAGCCACCACAGGCTTTAACAAACATATTTACTTTCCAAAGTGGGTGGAGGAGGAATCCATTGAGCAGATAAAAGAAAGGCTTGTAAGAGATATTACCGTGGGTATGGATGGAAGCGATGCTAAGGCAGGGTTTTTTAAATCTGGTGCCTGGTATAACATGGTTCATCCCCTTGAAGATAAGGTTACAAGAGCCATAGCAAAAGCACACCTTGAAACTGGTGCTCCCATATGGCTGCATACAGAGGCTGGTACCATGGGCATGGAAATGCTAGACATACTTCAAGAGGAGGGAGTAGATCTAACCAAGGTAGCAGTAGGACATAGTGACAGAAATGCGGATCCTTATTATCACTTGAAGCTAGCGGAAAGAGGAGCCTATGTACAATTTGATGGGCCAGGAAAGGTGAAATATTATCCAGACAGCACCAGAGTAATGCTAATAAAGAATCTAATAGAGCATGGGTATTTAGACAAGCTTCTTATCTCAGGAGATATGGGGCGTAAATCCTATTTAGAGGCCTATGGCGGAGGGCCAGGCTTTAGATTTATAGCTACTAAGTTTATAGCTAGATTGCTGGATGAAGGTATAACACAGAAGGAGATTGATACAATCTTTGTGCACAATCCTGCACAATGGTTAGCTCAGTTCTAAGAGGAGGAATATGCATGGGAAAGGGTAAGATAGTTGCCATAATGAGAGGTGTAGAGCCTGAGAATGCTGTGATGGTTGCAGGGGTTCTTTTGGAGGAGGGTATAAACTCCATGGAGGTCTCCTTAAGTGATGAGGAAAAGGGACTTCAATGCATAAGGGCAATAGCTGAGGCTTTTAAGGATAGGATTGATATTGGAGCAGGCACAGTAATTAATGAAGCTCAGGTTGACAAGGTAATAGCAGCAGGAGCAAGGTTTGTTATTACTCCTGGATGGGACAAAGAGCTGGTAAGATATATTATGCAGAAGGGTCTAAGGGTGTTTCCGGGAGTTTTTTCACCGGGGGAGATAATGGCAGCCATAAATGAAAAAGTAGAGATAATGAAGCTTTTTCCAGCTGGTACCCTTGGTACAGATTATATAAAAAATCTATTTGGACCATTTCCTAAGCTTAAACTAATGGCTGTTGGAGGAGTAAATAAGTCAAATATAAAAGCCTTCTATGCTGCAGGCTGTAGCTTTTTTGGAATTGGCAGTGACCTCATACCAAGAGGAGCAGGAGAAAGGGATCTAGAGTACATCAGAAAATCAGCTCAAGAGTACATGAGTATACTAAAGGAGTAGAGGTTAAATGTGTATTGTAAAAGAATTGATATTGATGAACCGAGATGAAGCAGCAGAGGCAGTAAGTGAATTTCCTGTGGCAGTGCTGCCCTTAGGTGCTACGGAGCAGCATGGCCATCATCTTCCTCTTGGAACAGATGTGTTTCTTGCAGAGGGTATTGCACGTAGGCTTTGTGCAAACACGGGAGCACTTTTGCTTCCCTCAATACCCTTTGGATATTCATGGGTGTGGAGAGATATTCCAGGCACAGTAACCATCGAAGAGGATATGGAGGAGGAGCTCATAAAGCAGGTAGCTCACAGCGTATCAAGATACGGAATAAAGCTTCTTATATTGGTAAACGGCCATGATGCAAATAATGCTGCTATGAAGTATGCCACCAGAGAGCTAATGGATGAGCTTCAAATGCCAGTGGTATATCTATTCTATCCAAACCTGCAAAAGATAATTGATCAGTATTGTGAATCACCTACCTGGCATGGAATGATTCACGCTTGTGAATTTGAGACTTCACTTATGTTAGCTATAAAGCCTGAGCTTGTGAAAATGCATAGAGCAGTAAGGGAGTATCCTGAAAAGCCAATGCTCTATGGAAAGTCCACCATATCACTAGGAAACTTAAGTGCAAGCGGGGTATATGGAGATCCAACCTTAGCTACAAGGGAAAAAGGAGAATTAATGCTAGATAGCTTTGTAAACTCTATGACAAGCTTGGTAATGGAGGCAATAAAGACTCTTAAGTGTCCAAAATAGAGTGACAGAGATAGGATTTTAGGAGGATGCAACATGGTTTCAAAAGACATTTTAGTTCGTAACAGTACAGGTATTCATACTAGACCGGCCTCCTTATTTGTCAAGGCTGCATCTCAATTCCAATCCGATATATATGTGGAAAAGGAAGATAAAAGTGCAAACGGCAAATCTATGCTAGGAGTGCTTTCACTGTGTATAAATTGTGGTTCGATAATAAAGATAAGAGCAGAGGGACCCGATGAGAAAGCAGCAGTTTATAAGCTAGTGGAGCTTGTAGAGACCGGTTTAGAGGAGTAAGGTTTTTCATTTGAGCAGTAAAAAAATGTAGACCGTTATAGTTAAAACAATATTGAAATGGGTAAGAGGGTGATGGTATAATATAAATACAAATAAGGCTCCTTGGTCAAGCGGTTAAGACACCACCCTCTCACGGTGGTATCAGGGGTTCGAGTCCCCTAGGAGTCACCATAAAAAACCTGCAGTATTTCTGCAGGTTTTTTGTTGCTTACATATTGTTTATATTTTACATATATAGATATATAATAGTATATATCTATATATTGGGGGATGCGAGAATGAAAAGAAGAATATTAATGTCTTTAGCTGTTATAGCACTTCTATTATCTGTCTATATAGTTTACGTTAATTCTAAGTCAGTATTATATGTGGGGAAAGTGAATACAGCCCTGGTAAACCACAGGGGGATTCAAACAGGAGACAAAACCTTTTATTTAAGGCTATTATTATTGGAAGTGAAAAGCTGGTGCTTAAATATATAAATACAGACAATTCAGAGGTTGACAATGAAATTGTACTTAATATTACTGTAAAGTAATTGCTAATAGGATAAAGTCTTCTATTGTAGATTAAAAAACTGCAATAGAAGACTTTATTGTTTAAAATGAATAGATTTACGTAACCTTTCTATTGTCCTATAATTAAAATAGTGAAATCTGGGAGGTAAATTCCATGGATAAGATAATATATTTTTTGCCACTGTATTCAGATAATAGGGAGCAGCTTATAGATAAGTGCTGCAAGCTTCAGAATAAAGGACAGAATTTTTTATACATACTGCCCTCAAGAGGGGCTTTGTCCTCAGTAAGACAGAGCTTTTTAGATAAAAGAGGGGGACTTATTAACAGCTCCATTATAATGTTTGATGAGCTAGAGAGACTTTTATGCAGGGAAGTCCTAGCTGAGAGCAGGATAATAAATTCCAGGGTGAAGGAGGAGCTTCTTCAAGAGAGTGTTGAAAGAAATAGAGACAAGCTCTTATATTTTAAAAAACTAAGCAGCAGTATGGGCTTTATAAGAGAGCTGTCCTCTCTTATCTCTCGCATGAAAAGGGAGTGCAAAACTTGGGAGGAGCTTATTATTCTCTCAAGCAGCTATGCCAATTCTCCTCTTAGTAAAAAGCTTCAGGACATAGCAATGCTTTATAGGGCTTATGAGGATATAAAAAAAGCTAAGAGACTTTACGATAGCGAAGATATTTCTAAGTTTGCAATAGAGGAGGCAGCCGCAAATCCTATATGGCAAAGCATAGATACTATAGTTATAGATGGCTTTATAAACATAGACAGGGTAAATAAAGAGCTTATAAAAACCATAGCTAAGCAGGATAGGGTTAGTATATACATAAACCTTCCTTATAGAAATGAGCTTCTAGAGCCTTTTTTAAATAGTGAAATTAATGAGGAGCTATTATCTTTAGGCTTTCAGCTTGTAACTAATGAAACATCTCAGCATAAGGCAGCAGCCGCCTTAAAGGAGCTTTCTCTGGGGCTCTATAGTGGAGAAAAATGCAACTCCTCCTGTGATGGTATAGTGCTTAGAAGCTTTCCCTGTGTGGAAGCTGAGGTGAGAGAGGCTGCGCGCTGCATAAAGAAGAGTCTTATGGAGGGTATGGAACCATCTCATATAGCTCTATATGTAAATAATCTAGACCTATATGAAAAATCCATAACCTCAATATTTAGTGAATATAATATACCTCATAATTTAGGTCAGCGGGAAAAGCTTATAAATGTGCGTTTCGTAAGAGAGCTTATAACTGACTGCACCTGGCTCCAAGAGGAGGACACTATAGAAAAGCATCTCTTAAAGCTTGAGGATAGGCTTAGGGAGGAAAGAGAAAAATTAAATAATGCTGCAGAAGCAATGCTTTTGGGAAATTTGACTAACACTGAAGCCATTTACCTAAGAGGGTATAAGGGGCTGCAAGGCATAATTGCTCTTTGGAGGAGTCAAAATTACCTACTGCAGCAAGGAAATAAAATTATTTCCCGGGAAAAGTTTGTAGAACAGATGAGGCAGTGGGTGGAGGAGGCTACAGTTACCCTTAAAAAAGGCTTTAATACTGGAGTAAATATTTTAAATACAGATCTTGCTAAGGGAATATATTTTAAGGAAGTGTATATTCTTGGCCTAAATGAGGGAGAGGTGCCTAAGGCTGCTGAAAAGTCTGTGATATTTAATGGTGAAGAGAAGAGAAGACTTATGGAGGAGGGCTTTACGCTAAGAAGCGGAAGCTATGAACAGTATAGAGAAAAGATAAGATTCAATCTAGCATTAGCTTCAGCTGAAGAAAGGCTCTACCTAAGCTGTAGAAATGCAGGAGAAAAGGGAGAGTTTGCAATACCCTCCTCTTTTATGGAGGAGGTATGCTATCTAACCTCAAGGTCAATTGTAAAATATTCTATGAAGGACAGGTTTTATAAGAATTTTTCAGAGCTAATGAGCAGGAGAGAGCTTGAAGAAAGCAGTCTAGTAAGCTACTGTGAAGCTCTTTATGAGGGCAGTATTACTGTAGAGGATCTAAGCTGTGGACTTTCAAGCCTATGCTCAAAGGGAGACATCTCCTCCACTCTTGTGGAATATCACAGGGAGTATGAGGAGGACTTTGACAGCTATGAGGGAATGGTGGGAGGAGCTTTTCTACCTCAGGTGAGCAGCTTTTTCACCTATAGCGGCAGCAGCTTCAACGGCTATTTTCAATGTCCCTTTAGATATATGCTGGACAATATTTTTAAGCTACAGGAGTTTGAAGAAGAGGAGGAGGAGTTCTCCGCCATAGAGCTTGGACAACTATACCATAGGGTACTTGCAGCCTATTACAAAGAGGCAGACTATTGGCATAGTGTAAATGAGAAGCTCCTAAGTGAAAAATATGATGAGGAATACAGCAAGCTAAGACCCTTAGAGCTGCCAAAGCTTGTACTTGATACCTTAAGGGAAAAATATTATAAAATCCTTAAGGACTTTATAGCTGCAGACCTAACTAGGCTTTCGGGCTATGAAAAGCTTACAGGAAGGGTACTAAGACCCTATAGGCTTGAGTGGTCTCTTCAAAATTATGACTTTTTAGGCATTCCCTTAAAAGGTATAGTGGATAGAGTGGATTTAGAATATGAGAAGGTAGAGGGA
Organism: Clostridium sp. UBA701; assembly: GCA_002298125.1. Taxonomy (GTDB): domain Bacteria; phylum Bacillota; class Clostridia; order Clostridiales; family Clostridiaceae; genus UBA701. The sequence goes on from DBMJ01000016.1 coordinate 48,588, forward strand.
GGTTTAAAGCCTACAGGAGCTTATGTCATCTATGATTATAAGAGGAAGTCGAGCTCCTCCTCCCCTAAAAATCTCAAGGATATAGTGTCAGGCAGGGATTGTCAGCTTCCCATTTACTACTACCTGGCAGAAGAGCAGCTTAAAAACATTCTTAAGCTAGAGAATATAAGGTGCATGGGGCTTTTATATATGTATGTGGAAAATTTGAATAAGACTGCCCCCAAGGCTTCAGGGATACTTTTAAATGAAGATAAAAAGGCCTTAGGCTATTCAAGAAGTGAAGGGATAAGTACACCAGCCTTTAAGGTAGTAGTGCAGCAGGTTCAGGATTTGGTTAAAGAGGCTCTTACCAAAATTAAAAGCGGAAGCTTTAACTATAAGCCATACTGTTATCACAAAGAGAGCAGCTTTGCCTATCCATGCAGATATGGAAATCTATGCCGCTATAGCAAAAATAAAATACGAAGGGGAGGGATTTAATATGGCCTTTCCATTAAATGATGAACAGCTTCAGGCACTAAATATAGAAGAAAACATTTCACTATCAGCAGGAGCAGGTTCAGGGAAAACCAGGGTGCTTACAGAGAGATATATAAAGCTTCTAGAGGAGGACAGTGAGGCTGATATTCTAAACATAGTGGCCATAACCTTCACCAATAAGGCTGCCCTAGAGATGAAGGACAGGGTGAGAAAGGCTATCCTCGTAAAGCTTGAGGAGTCTAAGAGTGAGGAGAGAAAGCTTTGGCAGCAAAGACTAGATGCGCTTAGTGAAGCACATATTAATACCATCCACGGGTTCTGTGGAGAAATAATAAGAGAGCAGGCAGAAGAGCTAAACATAAGCCCAAGCTACTCTATTATAGATGCTGTAGAAAAGGAGCTGCTGCTTAGAGAAATCTTCACTAAGGTGGTAGCGGAAAGTCTTATTAAGGAGGACTTTAAAGAGGCTGTGGCAGAAATGGTGGAGCTCTATGGAGGAGAGTACCTTCAAAGGAAGGGCAGCTGTAATATTTATAAAGATCTTCATAGGCTTCGGGAAAAGCTTTTAGAGAGAGGTCAGCTTAACAAAGAGCTTTTAAAAGCAGTTCAGCCTGAAAGCATGGAGCATTTTGTAATTTATATTCTGCTTAAGGTAGAGGAGCGCTATACAAAGAGCAAGAGAGAAAAAGACCTAATGGACTTTAATGATATGGAGCTTTTGTGTTATTCTGCTATGCAGATAAAGGACATTAAAGAATACTATAAAAATAGATATAAAAGATTTCTAGTAGATGAATTTCAGGATACCAATGAACTTCAAAAGAAGATATTATTTTCCTTTATTGAGGATGAGGATGGAATGCCTATGGATAAACGCCTCTTTGTAGTAGGAGATGTAAAGCAGTCCATATACCGCTTCCGTGGAGCAGATATGCAGGTGTTTAATAGGGTAAGGGCAGAGCTTCCTGAAAACAGCAGAAAAAGTCTTCATATCTGCTACAGATGCCACCCCTCTATTGTAAAGGGAGTAAACCAAATATTTAAAAAGCTTATGGCAGGCTATGAAGAACTTCAATCTGAAAGCGTGGAAGAGGATAAAAGAATTACCCTGCTCACCTATGAGGAGGAAGCAGAGGAAAAAGCAGATATCTACAGTGGCATAAAGGAGCTATATAAAACAGAGGATGAAGAGCATATGGAGGAGCTTAAGCTCAAGCTTAAGACCTTTTTAGAGGATATTAAAAATACAAAGCCCACAGAAGCTAAGGAAGGAGAGGCAGTGTTAAAGGCTGTCTATCATCTTAGAAATTGCGGCTTAGCCTATAGAGATATGGCGGTGCTTGTACGAAGCCGCTCCTCCCTGGCTGTACTGGAGGAGACTTTTATCAAGTATAAAATACCTTACTGTATCATAGGAGGAAAGGGCTTTTACAATAAACAGGAGGTAATAGATATATTAAATCTATATAAGCTATCCATAGGGGATACTATTTCTAACGCAGAGCTTATTAGTGTGCTTAGAAGCCCCTTGTTTTCCATATCTGATGCAGCCCTTCTAAGAGGCAGGGTAGAGGCCATAGAACAGAAGGATATGGAGTTTTTAGAGGCTTTGGATTTAGCCTCGGAAACCCTTGAAGAAGAGAAGGAAAAGATTAATGCTGCCATAGGGGTCATTAGAGATTTACGCAGGGAGAGTGCAAATTGCAGTACTGTGCAGCTTCTAAAGTATATCTATGATAAGACAGGAGTATGGAATAGATATATCTCACTAGAGCAGGGACTTCAGAAATACAGAAATCTAGAACAGCTATTACAGTGTGCAGAGGAATTTGATAATAGGAAGCTGTTTTCACCTCAGGAGTTTATGGAATATATGACTCTTATGGCGGAGTACAGCAAGGAAGATGGAGAAGCTGCCCTAGACACAGAGGATTCAGAGGCAATTAAGGTAATGACCATTCATGCCTCAAAGGGGTTGGAGTTTAAGGGAGTTATAATGCCCTCTCTAAACAAGAATTTACTGTATAATATAAACAATGGGAAAAACAATTTTCTATACCAGGAGGATAATATAATAGCCTTTGACCGTTCAGCTAAGCAGGATGAAGCTTCTGACTTTCAGACTGGCAAGGCTCAAGAGGTTGAAAAGGAACTGCAGGAAGCAGTAAGAGTTTTTTATGTGGCTGTAACTCGTGCCATAGAACAGGTGGTGCTCATAGCACAGAGAGATGAAAAGTTGGAGGAGAAGCTTCAAAATGAAGCCTCCCTTAAGCCTGAGGACATCTATGGAAGCTACTATGCACAGCTTCTTTATGCCATTAATAGTGCTGGGGATATTCCTGGTTTTCAAAGCCTAAGCATAGATGAGGTAGAGCTTAGGGAAGAAGCAGCTAAGGAGTACTATTTGCCTCAGGAGGATATTATAGTGCCAGAAGGAGTTGATTATAACTGTGAGGTGGTGCCACGTATTTTTTCCTCTGCCAGCAGCTATATGAGCTATAAACGCTGCCCTCTGGAGTATTATCTTAGTCGTGAATTGGCCTTTGCCCTGGACTTTTTAGAGGACAACAATGGTGAAGAGGAAAAGGAAGCTATAGAGGAGAGAGAACAGTCTTATGAGGGACTTACGGCAATTGAGAAGGGACACATTATCCACAGTGTGTTAGAGCAGCTTGCAGTTAAGCCTGAATTAAGGGAGGAGGAGCTTCAGGAGTTTATTATAAGAGCTTCAGAGGAGGAGCTTGGTTATGAAAGCTATAATGAAGATATAGCCTCTGAAATAAAGCCCTATATTGATAGCTTTGTGAAGCTTGAAAAAAGCAGCAGGTTTAGTGCATTTACTCCCCTTTCAATCTTGTGTGAGGCTCAGTATACCTTTGCTCCACTTGAGGATAGGAAGCTAATATTAACTGGTGCCATAGATCGCCTTAGGCTTTATGAAATGGATGGAAAACTTGTGGCGGTTATTACGGATTATAAGAGTAACAACCTAAGAGATAGAGAGGAAGCAGAAATCACTGCTAAAAAATATCTTCCACAGATGCTCTTATACGGCCTTGCAGTTAAGACACTGTTTTCACATAAGGGAAGAAGTGTGGATGAGATTATTCTGCAGCTTTATTTCTTGAAGCCTGGAGAGGAAATTAAATTGAATTTTGATGAAAAAGAAGCACTGGTGCTGGTTGATGAGATGGATAGGATATTTAAGTCCATGGCGTTAAATAAGATAGAGGATTTACAAGTGACAAGTGACAAGTGACAAGTGGCAAGTGGCAAGTGGCAAGTGACAAGTGGCAAGTGACAAGGGAGAAGGGACAAGTTACAAGTGACAAGTTAAAAGTGAAGAAGTGACAAGTTACAAGTGAAGAGGGAAGAGGGACAAGGGACAAGTGAGAAAGTGACAAGTGGGAAAGTGACAAGTGACAAGTTACAAGTGAAGAAGTGAAGAAGTGGAGAAGTGGCAAGTGACAAGTGACAAGTGAAGAGTGAAGAGTGAAGAAGTAAGAAGTTATGAAGTGACAAGTGACAAGTGACAAGTGACAAGTGACAAGTTATGAAGTGACAAGTGACAAGTGACAAGTGGCAAGTGACAAGTGAGAAAGTGACAAGTGACAAGTGACAAGTGGCAAGTTGCAAGTTGCAAGTTAAAAGTGAAGAAGTGAAGAAGTGAAGAAGTGAAGAAGTAAGAAGTAAGAGGTAAGAAGGAAGAGGGAAAAGTTAAGAGGGAAAAGTTAAGAGGGAAAAGTTAATAGTTAAAAGTGACAAGTTGTGGGTTGTGCAAATAATTTTGTGTATTCTATTTCTATTGGCAAATAATTAGGATATCAAATTGTTTGACCGTAATGTTAAATTTTGTCGATAAATCTTTAGCTGCATCATTAATATTATAGTAGATTATTCTTACTGCTTAAGTTAATATACAACATCTTTACCATTAACAGGATAGGCCAATGCTGAGGAGCAACCTGAGCGGTTACTGGAGTTCTCTGAATAGGAACGGATGGTCTTTTGATCATCCTTTTCTCGTTCCTGGGAGAACTAAAGCGATAAACCTCTGGGGTTTGGGGACAGAGTCCCCAAGTTATGCCTACTTTCTTAAGATATCTTCAAATAGGATATTGAGTTGACTTACTACAAGATCCCAGTTTGAACACACTCTACTCCACTTGTTGCTAATCTTTTCAGTAGATAGATATAGCATCTTCATAAGACTCTCGTCATTAGGGAATATAAGCTTTGTCTTAGTAACCTTTCTAAATTGGCTATTAAGGCCTTCTATAGCATTTGTGGTATTATCCCGATATCGGTATAGTTATTTTTTTGGCATTAGAGGTATACATAATCGTACGAATATATTCACAATGGAGAATACTACCATAGAATTCTTGAGGAAAAGGTTTAGTATAAAGTAAAGGGCCTGTTTAGAGGATTTGCTCGCTAAACAGGCTCTGTTCTTTAACAGGCCATGCTCTCTAAACAAGCTCTGCACTCTAAACAAGCTCTGCTCTCTAAACAGGCACTGCTAATACAAGGGGGCTTTGCGGTTTAATTCCATTTGATTTTTTCTGTGCTCTTGTTTTTCCTTGGTGCTTTCAAGGGTTAATTCGTCCATTCGGGAGGCATTGTGATCTAGGTAGTTGTTAGCGTAGGTGTAATTTTTCAGCAGGTTATCATTTTCATCCACCTGCTCATGGATACCATAGGCGATGATGTTTTTTAGGTTTGCAATTTCAGCTTTTCTCTCCTCTTGAATTTTTAAGGTATGCTTTACGTCATCAAGAGTAGATTTTGCCAGATTTTCTTCTAGATGTTTTTCTGTACGAGTATATTTTTCCACTACATCGATAAGCTGCTCAATTCTTCTAGCATTGGATTTTTTATGCTCCTTATAAGAATCAGGCTGCTCTTTGTCACCATTCATATAAATCCTCCTTTGACCCACTGTACTGCTTAGATATATGAAAAAAAGTGAAGAATGAAAATAAATAGAGGGCTCACTTATATTTTTAGCATAAGGAGCCCTAAAATACATGGGAAATATTGTTTTTTCAAATTATAAATTATAGCTTTATAAACTATATCTTTATAAACTGTTGCTTTACAAACTGTTGCTTTACAAACTATAGCTTTATAAGCTGTTGCTTTATAAACTATAACTTTATAAGCTTTCCATTTACAATAACAAGCTTAATGTTTATATCCTCATCAAAGAGCACTAAGTCTGCATCATAACCCTCTGCTATCAGTCCCTTTTGGTTTTCTACTCCACAGTGTACTGCAGCATTGTAGGTAGCCATTTTAACCACCTCATAAAGAGGATAATTGGTATTTTTGTATACGTTGGAGATAGCTTTATCTAAAGTGAGAATGGAGCCTGCCAGTGAACCAGTAGCAATTCTTGCAGCACCTTCCGTTACAAATACGTCTTGACCGCCAAGGGAGTATTTGCCCTCACCTAAGGTACATGCCATCATGGCATCTGTAACCAATATGGTCTTATCAAGGCCTTTTTGCTTAAAGGCTACTCTAAGAGATGGGTATGCTATATGAATGCCGTCTGCAATGGTCTCTGTGGTTATATCACTATCAAATATTGCACCTACCACTCCAGGCTTTCTATGATGAAGAGGAGTCATGGCATTAAATAAATGAGTGGAGTGGCTAACTCCCTTTGCTATTGCAGAAGAGGCTTCTTCGTAGGTAGCATTTGTATGTCCCATGGATACCACTACACCAAGGGAATGGGCATATTCAATGAGTTCAAGTGCACCCTCTACCTCTGGAGCTAGGGTTATACAGCTAATATCCTCTATATGCTCCTTGGCAATATAGTCAAAGGTCTCCTTTGAGGGCTTTTCTACGTATTTAGGGTTTTGTGCACCTATCATATTGGGACTAATAAAGGGGCCTTCAAGGTGAAGTCCCAATATTTGAGCTCCTTCTGTACCCACCTTCTTAGCTTCTGCTGCTGCTTCTACAGAATTTTTAATATCCTCTAAGGCTACCGTCATAGTAGTTGGAAGAAAGGAAGTGGTACCGTGCTTTACAATGGCCTTTGAAATTTCATTTAATGCTTCATAGGTACCATCCATGGTATCATATCCTGCGGCTCCATGAATATGCACATCTATAAAGCCAGGAGAGAGATAATTACCTTGGCCGTCAATTATTTCTTCACCATATAAGTCTGTGGGATTAAGCTCTACTATCTTTCCATTTCTTACTCTAAGAGCTCCTTCTTCTATTCCATCCTTTAAAATCAGTTTACAATTAGTTATTATCATAATATGTGGGAAAAACCCGCACCTCCTTTAATTAAACCTGATGTCTAATTAAATTATACTCCTATTTTTATATAGATGTCTAGACCAGTTGTTTACAATAAAAATGCAAAGTGTTATAATTATTTTAAAATAATATGTAATTTGCACCGGTATATTGCTGGGAGGGAAGATTATGATTGATAAATACAGTGCTATTCCCGTGTATTTTCAAATTAAAGAGGATATAAAAAATAAAATTCTTCAAGGTCATTGGGGTCCTGGACAATGTATAGATAGTGAAAGAGAAATTTCAGAGCATTACGGTGTCAGCCGAATGACTGTAAGACAGGCTATAGGTGAGCTGGTGAAGGAAGGAATACTTCTTCGAGAAAAGGGAAGAGGAACCTTTGTATGTGAAACTAGGATAACTCAGCACAACATCATGAGCTTTACGGAAATGACTGAGAAAAGCGGGCTTACGGCAGAAACAGTACTGCTTGATGTGTGCGCCTTAGAAGGGGACGAGGAGCTAGCAGAGCTCTTTGGAACAAAAGAGCTTCTTAGGATTCAGAGACTAAGGAAGGCAGATGATACAGTCATAGGCTTTGAGCAGGTGTATATACCAGAAAAAACACTAGGAGATACTAAGAAAGAGGAACTACAAGGCTCACTCTTTAAGCTTTTAGAGGAAAGAGGAAGATTAATTGCAACCTCCCATGCCTTTATTAAGGCTGTGGAAACTCCAGCCTCTCTTTTGGAGATTTTTAGTGCTGAGGAAGTAAGTGCACTGCTTATGACCAACAGCTCCTATTATGATGAGGGCGGAGAGCTTATTTTTGTAGAGGAATCCTACTATAATGGTGAAAAATTTACCTTGGAGGTTAATATAGCAAAAAAGCAGGGAATGATACTTTAAGCATAAGAGGTTAAATTAAAATTTTTATATAAAAAGAGGTATAGACATCTATAATACTAGAGTGAAATAGGAGGAAAAAATCATGAAATTGATAATTACGAAGAACTACGAAGAGATGAGCTTATATGGAGCAAAGCAAATAGTGGAGCTGGTATCAAAAAAGCCGGATTGTATATTAGGACTTGCCACTGGCAGCACTCCTGAAGGACTATATGCAAAGGTTATAGAGGCCTATAAAAGAGGAGAGGTGGATTTTTCAAAGGTCAGCAGCTTTAATCTGGATGAATATGTGGGCCTTAGCGGAGAGCATCCTCAAAGCTATAGGTATTTTATGAATGATAAGCTTTTTAATCATGTAAATATAGATAAGAGTAAGACTCGTGTGCCTAACGGAAAGACAGACAATGCAGAAGAGGAATGTTTAAGCTATGATAGAAGCATAACAGAAGCAGGGGGCATAGACCTTCAGCTCCTAGGCATAGGTACTAATGGACACATAGGCTTTAACGAGCCCTCAGACTCCTTAAACTTATGCACTCATGTAACCAATCTAGCACTAGATACTATAAAGGCTAATTCTAGATTCTTCTCAAGTGAGGCGGAGGTTCCAAAGCAGGCTATCACTATGGGACTTGGAAGCATAATGCAGGCCAAGAGCATATTGCTTTTAGCTAGCGGAGTAAAAAAGGCTCCAATTATTTCAAAGCTTGTAGCTGGAAGTATCAGCACCCAGGTACCTGCCTCAGTGCTGCAGCTTCATAAGGATGTAACTGTAATAGTAGATACTGATGCAGCCTCAGAGCTAAACCTTGAGGAAATCCCGGAAAATGTAGAGATAATAAGGGTTAAATAAAAGTAGGATGCCTTTTCAATTTATCCCAACAATTAAACCATTGACACCTTCTGCCTTATATATCTTTAGCCAACTTTAATTAGCTTCTCCGTATGTTTAAACAACACTATTTTCGTATTTTAAGGATGTGAGGTGCAATATCAATTTCTAGAAGATGTTGTATAATGCCCCAAAATAATGCTCAATAAATAGTAAGAATATTATGAATAGTAATTGTAAATATTTGTCTTATACGTTATTATTAGCATAAGAGAATGCGAAGGAGTTGATTAAATGTAACTCATTTTGCAAGGAAAACAGGAACGAATACAATTGAATCAAAATGGGGAAGTTATGAGGCAGTCAAAAACAATTGTATAGGAACGTTTGATGCATTTCTTACTGCTGATTATGGAAAGCCTTTAGCATATTTCAAATTTCAATAATATCATGTAATAGAGTTTCAAAATTAAAAGGATGAATTTTTATATTTACGAAAATTATTATGAGGAGGTTAGTATATGATAAAAAAGTTAAATTTGAAAGTTGTTCTGATTACCTTTTCTATTATAACGTTAGGTATATTTGCAGGCTTCAAATATACTCAAACCTTAGCCTCAAGAAATATTGATAATGAAATGAAGAGTTTAGTTAATAAAAAAAGGTACAGGCATGGATAACCTATTATGAAAGTAATGATAGAATATTAATGTCTAGTAATCCATATGCCTATTTGCAAAATGAAAAATTTGAAGAGATTAAAAATTTAGGGCCAGAGTACATGCCATATATTTTAAAGGAAATAGGTGAGAATCCAGCTGCAGTGTTTGCATTATGGGAAATAAAAGATATTTCTAAAGCTTATAACTTACCCAAATGGGACAGTGATGACCAGTGTGTTAGCATTTGGAATCAATATGTGGAGAATTTTCCAGAGGAGTTTAACAAATTAAAAAAAGAGTTGTATTCTGAAACTGATACCGAAAAAATCAAATTAAAGTCTCAAGAAATAAAGGATTTAGGATATTTAGCTTTACCATTTATTGTAGAAGAAAACAATGAAAGGATGGATACAATAGCGAAACAATTATTTAGAGATAATATTAATCAAGTATCATATTCTGAATCTAACATGAATAGCTCTGAAAGTGAAAATACAACTATAGAGGAAAAAATAGATTCTAAACTTAAAAATTACAAAGCATTGGTGGAACTCAATAAAAATGTAAGCAGTTTAAATAAATTCAAAATAAATATAAAGTATAAGTAAATTCAATATATAATAGTGAGTCAAATATAAAGTATTTTATAATATTTAAAAAATGTGCAAGGGACTGGCAACTAACTGAATTAATAGTTGCCAGTCCCTTGTTTTTACATTAAATGAGTTTTTATTACTTCCTCCTTGGAGGCTTGTTTTTCAATATTGTTTACTACCTTTACAGAGTCATTAGTGCTGCCAAGGAGAATTCCACCCACCAGCCTTCTGTTTTTTAAGAATAGCTTTTTATATTGAAGCTTTCCAGCGGTCTTATAGCCAAGCTCCTCAAAGCTTTCATCCTTTGCACACACATCTCCTGCAGAGAACAGATTGATATTTAGTGCATTAAACATTATGGAGGAAACAAAATCTGCAAATTCCTTTTCATCTCCTACGGCCGCTGCTCCTGCTACCTTGCCCATCTCTGTAGCTGCAGGCCAGTTTCCAAATACCCTTCCATTATATTCAGCCACATCTCCGCAGGCATATATATTAGGTATATTGGTCTCCATTTTCTTATTGACTATTATTCCCCTATTTACTGCTATTCCTGCATTTTCTGCCAGGGCTTTATTAGGACGAATGCCCACAGATAAAAGCACCATATCTCCCTGAAGTACCTTTCCGCTCTTTAATCTTACTCCGCTTACAGAGTCTTCTCCAAGGATTTCTTCCACAGCCTCGTTAAGGTATATGTCTACACCACAGCTGTCTATGAAAGGCTTTGCCAGAGAAGAACCCTCATCATCAAGCTGCATAGGCAAAAGTCTAGGAGCAAGCTCCACTACAGAAACCTTAATACCAAGCTTTTTCATCTCCCAAGCTGCCTCTAAACCCAGCACTCCACCGCCAATTATTACTGCACTCTTGCTTTCCTCTAGTGCAGTCTTTATTTTAGTTGCATCCTCAAAGGTTCTAAGTACAAATACATTTTTGTGCTCTGCACCCTTTATAGGTGGAACAAAGGCACTGCTGCCATTTGCCAAAATAAGCTTGTCATAGGATATCTCCATACCATTATTAAGCACTAAAAGCTTATTTTCTGGTTTTAGCTCTTTTACAACAACTCCAAGGGTAAGAGTAATATTATTTTCACTATACCAGTTTTTGTTTACTAGATAGAAATCTCTTTCTGGAATTTCTGAGCTTAAATAATCAGAAAGCTGAGGCTTGTAGTAGGTAAGCTCACTCTCAGAGGAGATAATCTCTATATCTGCTGCAGAGTTTCTCTTTCTTATGGCATCTGCTGCATAAAAGCCTGCAGCACCATTACCTATTATTATAAACTTTTCTTTTTTGTCACTGTGGAAGCTTATTATTTCCTCAGATACCTCTACAAATTGGTCTGAGCCTGCACCACATGCTGGACAAACCTCTGGAGGAACCTCTCCTTCTAATATAAGCCCGCATACTATGCATTTCCACTTCTTTTTAGGCTTTTTATCTGCCTTTTCTGAGCTCTTATTTAGTTTTAATAGCAGCTCCTCCCCAAAGCCTTTCCCAAAGCTTACACACTGCTTAAGCTCCTCATAAGAAGGCTTAAAGTTTATTTTTAAACCCGGTATTAGCTTCATTCTAAGCTCTTTTAGCCTATTAATAATATTATCCACAGCTTCTCCACTCCAGCCATAGGAACCAAAGGCTGAGCAAAGCTTATCACCATGGACTATAGGGCTTAAGCTTATGAGTAAATCCATCACAGGTAAAAGAGCATCACTGTTTATGGTAGGAGAACCAAAAATAATGCCGTCAGCATTTAACATATCCCCTAGAATATCCTCTTTTTTCTCTTTAATAATATCGTAGAGGTGAATTTCAAAGGGGTGGACTTCTTTTAAGCCCTCTGCTATCTTCATGGCCATGCTCTCTGTATAGCCATAGGCAGATACATAGGGGATTACTATTTTGGGTTCAGGGTTCTTTTCTAAGGGTTCACTCCACTGTCTGTAAAGCTCTACTATCTTCCAGGGGTCCTGTCTTAAAATAGGTCCGTGACCAGGGCAGATTATTTCTATATCAAGGTTTTTTATCTTATCGTAAGCCCTTAATAGGTGAGGCTTAAAGGGAGATATTATCATGTCATAGTAATATCTAAGGGCAGTGTTATAATCCTCAATATTTGGAATGAGGTCATTATACATCTCCTCAAAGCAGTAGTGACTGCCGAAGGAATCACAGGTTAATAGAAGCTTATCCTCCTCCACATAGGTGTAGATGGAATCTGGCCAATGTAAAAAGGGTGCATTGATAAACTTTAAGGTCTTATCACCAAGGGATAAGGTATCCCCATCTTTTACAGTAATGGCCTCAAAGCTTCTGTTGGCAATGGCTTTTAGAAATTGTATTGCCATGGCAGATCCCACTACCTTAGCCTTTGGAGCTAGTTCTAGAAGCTTTGCCACGGAACCTGCATGGTCAGGCTCTGTATGGTCTACTACAATGTAGTCTATACTGCTTATATCAATATCAAGGGATTGAAGCCTTTCTAGATATTCAGGGAAAAATTTTTCCTTTACGGTTTCAAAGATAGCAGTTTTTTGCGAACCCTTTACTACATAAGAATTGTAGGTAGTACCAAAGGGTGTGTACATGATTATATCAAACACTCTCAGGTTAAAGTCCTGGGCCCCGACCCAATAAATATCCTTTTTAATCTCTAAGGATTTCATCATATCTCCTCCATACATATGTTAATAAATTATTAATAAATAACAATTGTCCGTTATTTTTATTATAATACAGCTTAGCTCATACTTCAATTCTTTAGTAGTATTACTATTAGCTCATAATTCAATTATTTAGTAGTATTACTATTAGCGCATAATTCAAATATTTATTAGTATTACTATATGTAAAATCATCTTACCTTATATTTCCCGTTATAAAAGTAAAAAAATTCATACTACTTCACAATTTTAGTGTTATAATTTTACCATAATGCATAATTAAAACCCGCGGGGAGGAATTAACTATGAACGTAGAGAAATTTGTGGACTTTAGAGAAAGACTTACGGAAAACATCGGGGAAGTAATAGTAGGAAAGAAAGATAGGATTGACAAGATAATTGTAGCCTTTATATGTTCTGGTCATGTACTATTAGAGGATGTACCAGGTCTTGGCAAAACAAAGCTGGCAAAGGCTCTATCAAAATCCTTAAACTGCAGCTTCAAAAGAATTCAATTTACCCCAGATTTATTGCCTTCAGATCTTACAGGAATATATTTTTACAACCAAAAGACCTCAGAATTTGAATTTAGAAAGGGGCCCCTTTTAAGTCAGCTTGTACTTGCAGATGAAATAAACAGAGCAACCCCAAGAACTCAATCTGCACTACTAGAATGTATGGAAGAGAGACAAATAACTGTAGAGGGAAATACCGTTATTCTAGAAAGCCCATTTTTCGTTATTGCAACACAAAACCCAGTGGAGCAGTTTGGAACCTTCCCACTGCCAGAGGCTCAGCTGGATAGATTTTTCATGAGATTATCCATGGGCTATCCAGATTATCAAGAAGAAAAGACTATGATGAAGAGATTCAAGGAAGAGGATCCACTAGATTCACTGCAGGCTATTATGTCCATGGAAGATATACACTATGTTCAAAACAATTATCATAAGGTACATTTAAGCGAAGAGGTAATGGAATACATTCTAAATATAGTATTAAGCACAAGGGATCATAGAGAGCTAGAGCTTGGGGCAAGTCCAAGAGCAAGTCTTAATCTCATGAGGGGAAGTCAGGCCTTGGCAGCAATAAAGGGACGAGATTACGTACTGCCAGAGGATGTTAGAGAGCTTGCTGTGCCAATCCTATCCCATAGATTAATTTTAAAGAGCTCCATGAATTCTACCATAAATGGAGGAGAAGAAATAGTAGAAGAAATTCTGCAGAAGGTGGAGGCTCCACTAGAAGCCATCAGGGAGTGATAGCATGAGTAATTACCTAATCTTCGTGGTGATTTCAGGGCTTCTGATTATTATAGGGAGAGTTACCCGAGCTAAGGGTTTTAATAAATTGACTATAAGGCGCCAAAGTGACAAGGTGCTGGTAAATCAGGGAGATACCTTTAAGATAACCACCATAATAGAAAACAATAAACTCTTACCCTTGTCCTTTATGGTGATGAAGGAGAAGATTCCAGGGAATATTCCAAGATGTAAGGCAGATTATGACTTTTCTGAAAGAGGGCTATACCTATATTACTTAAGTAAGTTCACTGTGCTTTGGTATGAGAGAATGAAGAGAACCTATGAGTATAAAGCTGAGAAAAGGGGTACCTATCTTTTAAAGGAAATTGAGGTAGCCATAGGTGATATATTTGGTTTTTCTTCTACCACTGAGGATCTAGAGGACTTTCTAGAGGTGGTGGTACTTCCAAGGGTGGTTCCGCTGAAACAGCTAAAGTTTGAAAGTACAAGCATTACAGGAGACAATATAGTAAAGAGATGGATATATAGAGACCCTCTATATATAAAAGGAATTAGAGAATATAACAAGGAAGACAGAATGAAGGACATACATTGGAAATCCAGCCTAAAGATGAATAAGCTCATGGTTAAGGACTATGACTTCACCTCAGAAAGTGAATTTGTGGTGATTTTAAGCGTTCAGTGTGGTGAACCCTACTGGGCAAAGATCAATCCTGACACTGTGGAGAGAGGAATTACCCTTGCTGCAGCCTTCACCTCTGCTATCTTAGAAAATGGATTTCCTGTAGGCTTTTGGACAAATGCCCAGATTTCTGCCTTTCATTCAAAAAACATTAACTCTGTAGCTCCCTCCATGAACTCTATGAGAACTATACTGGAGATGCTTGGGAGGGCAGATTACACCCCTAGAAAGGAATTTGGGGATTTTCTACTTGAAAAGCAAAGGGATTTTAATCATCACTGTACCTATATTATGCTGCTGCCCTACCTTAATGAAGAGGATGCAGCAGTTATTACAAAGCTAATTAAGGCTGGATATATGCTAAAGGTTATAGACATCTCAAAGGATGGAGATTTAACTGTTCCTCATGGCGTGGAAAAAATAGTTTTCAGGGGGGATAGTCTATGAGTTGGTCAAGACAGGTAAGGATATTTTATACAGTTTTAGCTGCTATGTTTTTATATATGTTTTGGGGTGTGGCCTCAAATGTAATACTTGGCAATCCCACAGATTATAGGCTGTATCCCCTTCTAGTGGCCTTAGCTTTTTTACTTCAGTTTGTAAACAGCAGGATGGCTAATGTAAAAAGAGAAAACAGGCAGCTTGTGGCCATGGGGATATCAGGAGCCCTTGGAGCTTTATACGTATTTTATCAGTATTCAGGTTTGTACATCTTATATAACCTCTTCTTTATGGCTTTGGCAATGTTCCTTTTCTTTGTGATGGAGGAGGAGGAGGTTAGCTACGATTTGTACAGGGATAGGATAATACAGTCAATTCTTGCACTGGCAGTGGGAGGAATAATGCTTCTATTTGCCTCAGAGAACACTCTAAATCAGGTGCTGAGATTTTATATATTCTATCTAATATTAGCCGTTATTACCCTAAGAGAGGTTCGAAACTACTCCAATAGGATTAGAAATAGAAAAAGCTTTTACACAAACATTGGCTTAGCAGTATTAATAGTGCTTTCCTCTACAAGTATAGTCTATAAATTCTTCTCTAAAATATTTGGATTTATCTTCAACTTGCTTAATCAAGCTATGAGTAGTCTGGTGCTGCTGCTGGTTAAGCCCATAGGAAAAATCCTAGATTTCTTCAGGGCTCTTATTGCAGCTATTATTGGAGATGGAAAGCTTGATATTTCTGAGGTGTTTGATAAGTCCAGGCAGATGGAATTGCCACCCCCAGAGCTTATTGACAATAGAAGAGATTTGGCAATATTGTCTTTTATGGTAAGTGTTTTTGTGACAGTTTTGCTTATAGCTATACTCTATATGATATTTGCAAAATATAGGTCAAGAAAGACTTATAGCGATGTATTTACCACAGAGAGAGAAAGGCTTGAAAACAGTAAGGTTTCCAGGAAAAATACCTTCAGGAAATTTTTAAAGAGCATATTTCAAGGCAAGGGGGGCAAGCGCTCTCAGATACTTGAGGTATATAGAAGGTTTCTTGTAAAAATGGATGAAAGAAGGATATATAAGCCTCATATGAATGCCTCTCAGCTTAGCCATGTGGCTAGAGCCTATGTGGATGAAAAGGAAGCCTTAGAGGATATAGCAAATATATACAATGAGGCTAAGTTCTCCCTTCATAAAGAGGAAGAGCTAAAGCTAGAGGATATCAAAAAGGACTATGATAGGGTGAATAAAAAGCTGTCAAAAATTAAAAAGTAATACTTAAAGCATCCCTGGGATTAAATCTTGGGGGTGTTTTTTTGAATAGTTTAGAGTACTCTCTCACATAATAATAAAGTGAAGCTAATATAACACAAGAAATTGCATAAAGGTCAAAGGGGAGAGAAGTATGGAAAACAGAGAATACCTTAGAAAGCCATATAAAAATTTCACAAATCTTGTAGAAGAGTGTACTAAAAGAGAGCTGCAGTATTTTGTACTGGACGCATGCTATAGTGGGAACTTCAACCGACAGCTTAAGGGAATTGTAGAAAGCATAGGTAGCATGGGGAAAACGACTATTGAAGCTGCGGTGCTTTTTAATACTGATGGGGAGATAGCAATCATTAGTGCAGAGCTTCTTGGAAAATTCATAGGCTATACCTACACAGTAAGTCTTCTAAATTACTACAAGGTAAGCTCCTTAAACAGGATAGCCAAGGCTGTAGTAAATGGAAGTGAAAAGGGACAGAGAGACTTCATTGCAGTTTCCTATGAGGCTCTTATACATTGCCTAAAAGAGATGTATAGTGAAATTAAATATAGAAAAGAGCTATTAGAATCCACAAAGGCAGAGTATGGCATTAGGGCATATAATAACAAGGATAGAGCTCATGTGGTAATATCCATTTTAATTCTTGAGGACATATGTAGTTATTTAGGAATAAAAAGAGAATATTTGACGGGTTTCATTAAATCCACCTTGGATACAAAAAAAATATAGAGATTTTAATGGTTATTTCGACATCAAAATATTAATAAATGGTAATATATTACAGCATTATAATACTACTCCTAGTTCTAATGTTATGTTGGGTGAATTAATGTCAATTTATAAGGATATAATAGCCACAGGCTGCACATAAAGTGACAAGCTTTTCTTTTTGTTAGTGTTATCATATTATTAAAGTTATTTTTGGGGGGTATATTATATGGTAGTTATTGAGTATTTGGGGAAAACCGAAAGGGATGGCGAAATAACTTACAATTATATTTACAGACTCATAAAAAACGACATTTGTCTTTCAAAGGAGCAGGACGGCATAGTGGTTCAAGCTTATGGAATAGAGATTGAGAGACAGGATATGCTGGAGGGAAAGATACAGTCTATTGAGAGAGATTGTGTGGAGGTTGTCAGCCCTCATAGGCATAAGGTACATAGCCTGCTTAGGTTGCTATACGAAAATACCGTATCACCTCTTCATTTAGTGGAGGTAGTTGGCGAATATGTAGACGAATATGTTAATGACTTTGATAGTGTGTTTGCTGATATAGCCATGGAATAATTAATGTTATCATAGTTTTATTAGCGCTGTGAGCTTACAACAAAGGGTTGTAGGCTCATTTTTTGTCCTTGTAAATGGTGGACATGGAGAAAAATGTTTAATTTCTGAGGATAAAATTACTATAATCTGCTATAATAAAAATGACCCAGATATTTGAATTTTGAGGTAATTTATAGGAGTTGTGTATAAATGATTATTGGTATAGGTACAGATATTGTTGAAATAGATAGGGTAAAAGCTGCAACGGAAAGAGAGCAGGGCTTTGTTAGTAGAGTGCTTACCCCCAAGGAAAGAGAGCTTATAAGTAAAAAAGCAAAGCCTTGGGAATACACTGCAGGAAGATTTTCTGCAAAGGAAGCTATTAGTAAGGCTTTAGGAACTGGAATAAGGGGATTTTCTCTGCAGGATATAGAGGTTTTAAATGATGAGCTTGGAGCTCCTAAGGTGGAATTAAAAGGGGCTGCACTAGAGCTAATGAGTAATTACAGCAGCTATAAAATACACTTGAGTATATCCCACTGCAGGGATTATGCTTCTGCTTTTGCTTTGTTGGAGGTGTGTGAAAAATGAAGGTAGCAACGGTATCAGCAATAAGAGCTATGGATAAATACTGTGTTGAGGAGCTGAAGATTCCTGGAATTGTACTAATGGAAAATGCTGCACTTAAGGTGTTAAAGCATATAAATCCGCTTCATCAGCACTTTGTGGTTATTTGCGGCTGTGGTAATAATGGTGGTGATGGCTTTGCTCTAGCTAGACATCTCTACGTTGAGAAGAAGCTTTTAGAGGTTTTCTTTATTGGCAGTGAAGAGAAGATGAGCGAGGATTGCATGAAAAACTACCTAATCCTAAAGAATATGGGGATAAAGGTTGTAAGAATAAGCAATCTAGAGGATATGAATGAGTTAAGAGAAGCCTTAGATAGATGTGAAACAGCAGTGGATGCTATCTTTGGCACTGGCCTTATTAGGGAGCTAGAGGGAATATATGCCTCTGCTATATCTATTATAAATGAAAACAGCCATTATATACTTTCCATAGATGTGCCCTCTGGTTTTCACAGTGATAAGGGAATGCCCTTAGGCACCTGCATTAGGGCTAATAAGACTGTAAGTCTTCAGCTTTATAAAAAGGGCTTTCTTGCCTATGGCAGTGACAAATACACTGGAGAAATAGTGGTAGAGGATATTGGAATTCCTGAAGCAGTAATAGCAAGATATGAGGAAAAGCTCTATATCTTAAGTGATGCCATGGTTAAAACCGTCATACTGCCTAGAGAGAAATATTCCTATAAAGGGGATTACGGAAGAGTACTTGTCTTTGCAGGGTCAAAAGGCTTTACAGGAGCGGCTTACCTTACTGCAAATTCTGCGGTGAGAAGTGGTTCTGGGCTTGTAACCTTATGCTGTAAGGAGGAGCTTATGAATGTTATGGCAATAAAGCTTACAGAAGCTATGACTGTGTCCTTAGAGGATAAAGAAAGGCTGCTTAGCCTTATTAATAGGTGTGAGGCTGTGGCCTTTGGACCTGGCATGGGAGATAGTGAGGATACCTATGATTACTTAAAGCTTGTGCTTGAGAATACCTCTGTACCTGTAGTAATAGATGCTGATGGTATAAATGTACTAGCGCATCATAGTGAAGCCTTTAAGCTTCTTAGGGGGAGGGCCGTACTTACACCCCATATGGGAGAAATGGCTCGTCTCACTGGCTTATCCATAGATTATATAAGAGAAAATCGTCTGGAGGTAGCAGCAGACTTTGCTAAGAGTCATGGTGTTATAACTCTGCTAAAGGGCTACAACACAGTGATTTCAGATGGAGAAAACACCATAATAAATCCTACGGGAAATAGTGCTATGGCCTCTGGAGGCATGGGAGACTGTTTAACAGGAATAATTGTATCACTGCTTGGCCAAGGCTATGAGCCTTTAAGAGCTGCTGCACTAGCAGCATATATTCATGGTAGAAGCGGAGAAAAGCTCTCAAAGGAGATGTTTTGCGTAAATGCAACTCATGTTATGGAGGAGCTGCCCTATACCATGAGAGAAATACAGATGTAAATACTAAGTAAATAGAATAAGTATCCTCCTCTAGGAATAATAATTATAATGAAAGCTTATATATGGAGGATGGCAATGAGGAGGGTAGCCCTAATATTTCTAGGAGTAATACTCATGATGGTTACCTTTGCTGCAGGAGGCTGTGTTAATAGAGCTAAAGCTCCTGCAAAGGTTTTAGATTATCTCAAGGTGATTAAAAGCTATAGCTTAAGCTATGAGCTGGTGGTTAAGAACGACAGACAGGAGCTTAAATACAGCGGAAGACAATTTTATGACAAAAATCTGGGCTATAGGCTTGAACTGGGGGAAAAGAGAGTTCAGATTTATAAGGAAAATAAGATATATGTAAAGGATGAAAACAACGGTGCTAAGTATACCCTTGATGAGGATTTTGATGCACTTTTAAGACTTACCTTCTTTGGAGATTACCTAAAGCAGCTTTATACTAATGAAAGCATTAAAACCTCAGCCTTTAGTAAGGATGGGAAAAGCTATGCATTAATTGAGATGCAGCTTCCTGGAAACAATGACAATATAGCTCGGGGTGTCATCTATGTAGAGCAGAAGACCTGTTTTCCTGAATATTTGCTCATATACAACAAAAAAGGTAAGGAGGTTATCAAGATAACCTATAGTAATTTTGTGCCTAACGAAAAGCTTCAAAAGGAGCTATTCGATGTAAAATAGAAAAACAAAGGCTTTTGGGGGGATTAAAATGTTTCAAGAACACAGGCCTGCTTGGGCTGAGATTAATCTTGATAATTTGGAAAATAATATCAAGGAGATAAGAAGGGTGTCAAAAAGTAAGGACATCATTGCAGTAATTAAGGCAGATGGCTATGGACATGGGGCTTTGGAGATAGCAGATACCTTACTTCTAAATGGTGCTACTAGAATTGCAGTGGCTATTTTAGCAGAGGCAGTGGAGCTTAGAGAGGGCGGGATTACCTGTCCAATAATGATTCTCGGCTACACTCAGCCACAGGGCGCAGAAACTCTCATCAAATACGATATAGAGCAGATGGTAACCTCTTATGATGCAGCACTGGAGCTTTCAAATAGGGCAGTTATACTAAATAAAAGAGCTAAGCTTCATATAAAGCTTGACACTGGAATGGGAAGGATAGGCTTTTTACCTAATACGCAGAGTGTTGAAGAGGTTTATAAGATAAGCATGCTTCCCAATATAGAGCTGGTGGGACTATTCTCACATTTTTCAAGTGCTGATGAGAAGGATAAAGGCTATACAGAAAAACAACTAAATAGGTTTAAATGGTTTAATGAGGAGCTTAACAAAAGGGGAGTATTTATACCTATTTTGCACACTGCTAATAGTGCAGCTATAATAGATTTGCCAGAAGCTCATTTTGATGCAGTAAGACCAGGCATAATACTTTATGGCTATTATCCCTCAAGGGAGGTAATGCTTAAGAAAATAAGCTTAAAGCCTGTAATGACCTTAAAGGCCAATGTGGTACATGTGAAGACACTTAACACTGGGGAAGCAGTAAGCTATGGCAGAAAATTTATTACTCAAAAGGAAACTGTCATTGCAACCTTACCTATTGGTTATGCAGACGGCTACAGCAGACTGCTCATTGGCAAGGCAAAGGTCATATATAAGGGAAAGCTGCTGCCTGTGGTAGGGCGCATATGTATGGATCAGTGTATGATTGATGCCAGCGAAGCTCCTGACATAAAAGTTGGAGACGAGGTAATACTAATGGGAGAAGAAGGTGGAGTTAAATTTAATGCTGATGATATTGCTGAGGCCCTTGGTACTATTAACTATGAGGTTACCTGCATGATAAGCAAAAGAGTTCCTAGAGTATATTTAAAGGATAATAAAGTAGTAAAAATAAGAAATTACATATAATATACATATTTCGTAACCTATTGAAGCACCCCTTATTTCTTTGACAGAGGGATGAAACTGCATTATAATGTCTTTATACATATTCGCTTAAGTCAATAGGAGGTATTGAGTTTTCATGCCAGGTTCAAAGAAATTAGTAGTTAACCTCTCAGAAACACTAAATGAAGAATTTAATAGGGCTCTTAAGGAAGATTGCAAAAAAAGAAGTGAATTTATTAGGGAAGCCATAATATTATATATAGAGCAAAAGAAGAGCAGGAAGTACATCGATGAAATGAAAAATGGTTATTTGGACATGGGACAAATAAACCTGGACTTTTCAGAGATGGGCTTTTCAAGTGATTCCACAGATTTGATAGAATATGAAGCGAAGCTTTCGGAGAGTGATTTTCCTAATGACCATAATAGTGAAACGAGGAGATATATTTTATGCTGACCTAAGCCCTGTAATAGGCTCTGAGCAAGGAGGCATTAGGCCAGTTATAATATTGCAAAATGATGTCGGAAACAAATACAGCCCTACGGTAATTGTAGCTGCAATTACTTCACAGATAAATAAGGCAAAGCTTCCCACCCATGTGGAGATATCCTCTGAGGCCTATGGCTTAAATAAGGATTCTGTAGTTTTGCTGGAACAGCTTAGAACCTTGGACAAGAAACGTCTTAAGGAGAAAATAGGGCATATGACAGAAGATGACATGAAAAAGGTGGATGAAGCCCTGCTTGTTAGTGTGGGATTAATATAAGTGAAATATTGAAACATGGGGGTTCCAGAGTACTGGAACCTTTGTTATTTGGACTGAATGTAAAATTAAAAGAATGTTAATAATATAAAAATGTTAAAACTTATGGCCACTTATGGTAAAATGGTATAAGTAATTCTATTTTGGGAATTAAAAATATATTGCTAATTAGTACATACAGAGAAAGGAAGGTGAAAGCACCTGAAGTCACAGTCTAGGTTGTGCAATAATTCAGGTGTAATTATGGAGGAGTGCATTGGAAAGTTAAAGGAAACTGCCCGTACCATACGAAGAGATATTGTAACCATGTTAACAGAATCTGCTTCTGGTCATCCAGGTGGTTCATTATCAGCCGTGGAGATACTTACGGTTTTATATTTTAAGGAAATGAAAATAGACCCATCAAAGCCAAATTGGGAGGACAGGGATAGATTTGTGCTTTCAAAAGGACATGCAGCCCCAGTGCTTTACAGTACCTTGGCAAGAAAGGGCTACTTTGCCGTGGATGAGCTTATGAAGCTTAGAAAATTCCACTCTATTTTGCAGGGACATCCTAATATGAACTATGTACCTGGAGTGGATATGTCTACAGGCTCCTTAGGACAGGGAATATCTGCAGCAGTAGGTATGGCCTTAGCAGGAAAGCTTGATAAGAAGGACTACAGAGTATATGCTCTCTTAGGAGATGGAGAACTAGAGGAGGGTCAAGTTTGGGAGGCTTCTATGGCAGCAGCTCATTATAAGCTTGATAACCTTACAGCCTTTGTGGACCACAACGGTCTGCAAATAGATGGTCCTTGTGAAGAGGTTATGTCTCCAGACCCTGTGGCAGATAAGTTCAGAGCCTTTGGATGGCATACCATATCTGTGGATGGACACAATCTGGAGGAGCTCATAGCAGCTATAGAGGAAGCCAGAAATATGAAGGGAAAGCCTACTATGATAGTATGTGAAACTATTAAGGGTAAGGGTGTATCCTTCATGGAAAACCAAGTAGGCTGGCATGGTACCGCACCTACTAGAGAACAATGTGAGTTGGCCTTAAGAGAATTAGGGGGTGTAGAGTAATGGGAAAGATTGCTACCAGAGAAGCTTATGGAAAAGCTCTAGCTATGCTAGGCGGAGAAAATGAAAACATAGTAGTTTTGGATGCAGATTTATCTAAATCTACTAAAACTGTAGATTTTAAAAAGCTATATGCTGATAGATTTATAAATATGGGTATAGCAGAGGGAAACATGATGTCTGTAGCTGCTGGTCTAGCTGCAGCTGGAAAGCTGCCCTTTGTCAGCACCTTTGCAATGTTTGCAGCAGGCCGCGGCTTTGAGCAGATAAGAAATTCTATAGGATATCCTCATCTAAACGTAAAGATATGCGCTACCCATGCAGGTCTTACTGTAGGAGAAGATGGAGCCTCTCATCAATCCATTGAGGATATTGCCCTTATGAGAACTATACCAGGCATGACAGTTATCTGCCCTAGTGATGGAAAAGAGACTGAGGAAGCTATTAAGGCTGTAGCAGAGCTAGATGGGCCTTGCTATGTACGTCTTGGAAGATCCGCTGTAGGAGATATCAATACCTCCGAGGATTATAAGTTTGAAATAGGTAAGGCAGTTACCCTAAGAGAGGGTAAGGATGCAGTGGTTATTGCCACAGGCATCATGGTAGAGGCTGCTCTTGAAGCTTACAACATACTGGCAGAAGAGGGAATTAAGATTTCTGTACTAAATGTACACACCATTAAGCCTTTAGATGTAGAAGCTATAGCAGCTGCAGCAAAGAATACCGGCCTTGTTATTACTGCAGAGGAACACAGCATCCTAGGAGGACTTGGAGGAGCTGTATGTGAAGCAGTATGTGAAAACTACCCTGTACCAGTGTTTAGAGTGGGAATAAAGGATACCTTCGGCGAGAGCGGAAAGCCAGCAGAGCTTTTAAAGGCTTATGGTCTAACTGCAGAGGACATTGTAAAAGCAGTAAAGAAGGGCCTTACAATTAAATAGATAGTAAAAAACACTTGCTATGCAGGTGTTTTTTTATTTCAATACATTTTAGTGTAAAAAATCATAGAAAGTAGCATGAGCTAAATTGGAAATGGCTTGAAATAATAATAAAATTATAATAGAATTAAAACAACATATAATATCCACTCTATTGGCATCTCAGTAAATACGTAACTGTCTCAAATTAACTTTAAATAAATTTAAAAGGAGGCACGTTTAATGAAATCCAAAAATTCCAAAAGACTTCTATCCCTAGTACTATCCTTAGCTATGGTATTTAGTGTTATTGGCGTACATCTTCCTGTTTACGCAGAGACAAGCCCTGTACAAATAACAATATTCCATACTAACGATATGCATGGAAGACTGTTAGACGCCTTTAATACTGCATCACCGCCTGCACTTACACAAATAGGAGCAGACTATATTGCAGCAATTAAACAAAGCGTACCAGGAGCATTGCTTATCGATGCAGGTGATGCCACACAGGGGTTGCCATTTGCATCACTTAGCAAGGGTGCTGACGTTATTAAGCTTATGAATGCAGCAGGCTACGATGGTATGGCATTAGGAAACCACGAATTTGACTATGGCAAGGATCAGGTGCTTATCAATGCAAAGCTAGCAAACTTTCCAGTGGTTTCAGCTAATACTTTGGAGAATGGACAACCTATTCTCAAGGACGTAAACGGAAATAATGGGACAAACTTCATTAAAACTGTAAATGGAGTTAAGGTTGGGTTCTTTGGTATTACCACTGAAGAGACTTTATACAAAACAAATCCGGCAAATCTTCCTGGAGTAACCTTTGCAGACCCAATACAGACTTCAAAGACTGAGGTTAGCAAGCTTAAAGCCCAGGGTGCACAAGTAATTGTGGGAATAATGCACATAGGAAATGACTCCTCTAGTGAAATAATAAGTGAAGACATTGCCAATGCTGTGAATGGAATAAATGTAATAATAGATGGGCACAGTCACAGCGTAGAAAATAAAGTAGTGAATAATACTCTTATTGCACAGACAAGCTGCTATAATGCCAATGTTGGCAGGCTTGATATTACAGTTGACAGTAACGGTAATATCACCTTTGCTGAAAGCCTAATAAAAGCAGCAAATGTTGCTAGTGCATATACTCCAGTGAAAGCTGTACAAGACTTGGCAAAGCAAATAAATGATTCACAAAAGCCAATCTTTGAAGCTGTGGTTGGCCGTACAGATACACCACTTTGGGGTGGAACTGTAAATGGTTTATCTATTGGAAGGCTTACTGAAACAAACATGGGAGATTTAGTAGCTGATGCAATGGTATATGGAGCTAAATCACAGGTAAAGGGAACTTCCTTTGAGGGTCTTCCGGTGGTTTCTCTAGAAAATGGAGGCGGCGTACGTGATTCCATACCAGCAGGTAGTATTACACAAGGTCAAGTAATAACGGTACTGCCCTTTGGTAATATATTATCTTTAAAAGAAGTAACACCTGACATACTCTACAAGGTGTTAGAAAATGGGGTTTCAAAAGTAACACAGGATCCTGTAACTGGAATAATTAAAACAGCAGATGGACGCTTTCCACAGATTTCCGGTATGAGATTTGAATATAATCCAGCAAATACACCATCAAATACTGATGCTACAAAACCACCGCTTGTAACAGGTAATAGAGTAACAAAAATAGTACTTCTCAATGAAGATGGTACTGATAAAAAGGTGCTTGACCGTAATGACAGCACCACAAGAATTGTACTAGCTTCTAATGACTTTGAAATAGGCGGCGGAGATGGCTATACCATGCTTGCAGCACTTAAGAATATAGGGGAGGGCAATGCACTAGATGTAATAGCTGCTCAGTATATTACAAAGCTTACTGAGGAAGGCGGCGGTTCCTTCTCATATCCTGCAGCAAAAGGTAGAACAAAAGTTGTTAATGACCATGAATTCCAAGCCTACCAAGCTTCCATCACTGTTAAAAATGGTGTAGACCCAGCAAAGGATACTCTATTTACCTATAGGGTTGACAATGGGACAAAGGGTACTGCCACAACTGATTCAAATGGTGTACTCAAAATAGAAGGTCTTGCTGCAGGTCCGCATACAATTAATATTTCTAAGGATGGATATGCAGTAGATGTATATGTTAATAATATGATAGGCTCAGTTGCTCCAAGCTCTACACTGCTTGCAACTCCAGCAGTGGGTGTAATTAACCTAATTAATGCACTACCGGTTAGTGTAACCCTTGCAGATGGAGCAAAGATAGCAGAAGCAAGGGAGGTTTACGATGGATTACCAAGCAGCATAAGAATCCTTGTAACAAATTATGAAAAGCTCACTGTAGCTGAAGAGGCTCTTGCACAGCTGAAAAAGGAAATGGCAGATGCAGTAATTGGTAAGATTAATGCCATTCCTGATATTAGCAACCTTGCACTTTCAGACAAGGCAAAGGTTACAGCTGCAAGAGAAGCCTATGACTTATTACAGTCAGATATAAAGCCTATGATAACAAACTATAAGACTCTTACTATGGCAGAGGCAATGCTTGCCAATCTAGAGGCAATTAATAATGCTGAAGCTAAATCAACTACTACAGTTGATGTTACTGACAATCCTGTAGGAAGCAAAAATATATTTAATGCTATAAAGGGACAAGACAAGAAGGTGACCTTTACAATGGAAGGAATCACTTGGACATTTAATGGCTTAGATATAAAAGATGCTGTTACTGCGGACATAGATCTTTCTTTAAAGCCTGTTTCTAGCGAACTTAAAGCTAAGGAAGCTGCCAAGATAAAGGCTGCAGCAGGGAAAGACCTTCCTATATTCTCTTTCTCCTTTAATTATGAGGGAGCTCTACCAGGAAAGGCTTCAGTCACTATATTCCTAGGTACCTCTTGGGCTAATAAGACTGTGAATATATGCAGATATTATGAAGATAAGAATTCCTATGAGACCATTGATACTGTAAAGGTGGATGAGAATGGATATGCTGTCTTTACAACAGATCACTGCAGTGATTACTTTGCTGTAGAATCTACCTACACAAACTCAAATGGTGTAGTAACACAGCTTCCAAAGACAGGTGCTCCATTTGACATGGGTATACTAATTAACTTTGGTATGGCTATAGCTGGACTTGGAGCAATTGTTATCATTCTTGATGAAAAAAATAGAAGAAAAGAAATAGCATAGTTTAGAGCTTAAGAGACCTTTCTCTGTTTAGAGTAAGGGTCTCTTTTTTTTCTATATTTTTTTTCAAATTTTATGTTATAATAATGAAGAAAACAGATAAATATAGCATTAAGCCCCATATGTTAGGAGGAATATTTTATGAAATGTTTTTTTGAGGATGCTCTATATTGCTTAAAGCTTGCTTTATATATATTTGTACCAGCCTTTATCCTAGGCATAATAATTGGTTATTTTTTATATGGAGTAGATCCCAAGCTCATAGTTCTCTCAGGAGTAAATGTAAACTACGTAGTAGCTTGTGCGGGCTTGTTTTTAGTGGTGCTTTCCTTTACCAAGGAGCATCTTATGAGACCGCTAAACTATGAGCAAAAATGGAAGATGTACTTTAAATGCTTTAATCTGTCTCATGTAATATTTTTTATTGGATTATATATACTTGTTTTTGCAGGAGCAGTAGATGTTTTAGCCCATTATATTTGGCAATAGAAGGAAGTGACGTAATGAAAAAATTTAAAGATTATCTGCAGATAACCTTCGGAGTATTGATACTTGCTTTTGCTACTCAATTTTTCCTGGTACCTAATAAGATAGCAGCAGGTGGAGTTACGGGAATAGCTATTATTATAAATCATTTTGTGCCCTTTTTACCCATAGGAAGTCTTATGCTGGGAATGAATCTTATATTGTTTATTATAGCCTTTATAGTGATAGGACCTCAGTTTGGAGGAAAGACCATCTTTGCAAGCTTAGGCTTATCTGGTTCCATATGGGCACTTGAAGCTTTCTTTGGAACAGGCATAGCTATCACTAGGGACCCTATGCTGGCAACTATCTTTGGAACCCTTATTAGTGGAATTGGTATGGGAGTTGTTTTTAATGCAAATTCCTCCACTGGAGGCACAGATATCCTTGCTAAGATTCTAAACAAGTTTGTAGAAATGGATATTGGAAAGTCCCTGCTTATGGTAGATTTTGTGGTTACCATTACTGCTGGGTTAACCTTTGGTGCAGATGTGGGAATGTATGCACTGCTGGCAGTAGTACTAAATGGTTTTGTCATTGATTATGTAATAGAGGGACTTAATATTACCAAGCAGGTTATGGTAGTAAGCAATAAGTTTGAAGTTATAGGCGATTATATTATGAAAGACCTAGATAGAGGCTGCACTCTCCTTGAAGGAAAGGGAGGCTATAGTCATAATAAAACCCCTATACTATACGCTGTGGTAAATAGAAAAGAATTTATCAGACTTAAAAATTACATCAGAGAAGTAGACCCCTCAGCCTTTATTAGTGTTATAGAGGTTCATGAGGTGCTTGGAAATGGTTTTAAAGATATAACTTAAAATTGTAAAAACAATACACGTTTTGTCTATTATGTCAAAACGTGTATTAATTTTTAGAAAAAATATAGAAAAATGCATAAAACTTCTTAAAGTTTGTTGGTAATTAGTTTTCATTTTTATGTCTTATTATGTTATAATGAAATGGCAGTAGTAGAATAAAGCGAAACTTAATCGTATTGAGGAGTTGTTGCTATGATAGAATTTCAACATGTTACAAAAATCTACAATAATAATGTATGCGCACTGTCAGATGTAAATCTATCCATAGAACGGGGAGAATTTGTTTTCCTAGTAGGACCAAGCGGAGCAGGAAAATCTACCTTTATTAAGATGCTCTTAAAGGAAGTAGAGCCTACCAATGGAAAGATAGTAATAAACAATGTTAAGCTGGATGCCTTGCCTAGAAAGCAGGTACCATATTATAGAAGAAAAATTGGTATGGTTTTTCAGGACTTTAGACTGATTCCTACCTTAAATGTATATGAGAATGTAGCCTTTGCCATGAGAGTTATTGAAGCCTCACCAAGGGATATAAGAAAGCGAGTTCCCATGGTGCTCTCTTTAGTAGGTCTATCCACTAAATATAAGGCCTTCCCTCATGAGCTTTCTGGAGGAGAGCAACAGAGGGTATCTTTAGCAAGAGCTATTGTAAACAATCCATCTATTGTCATAGCGGATGAGCCTACAGGTAACTTAGACCCAGATACAGCCATGGGCATCATGGAGATATTAAATGATATCAACCATGCAGGTACCACTATTTTAATGGCTACTCATGCAAGGGAGATAGTGGATAACATGAGAAAAAGAGTTATAGCCATAGAAAAAGGCACTATAGTAAGAGACGAGCAGAGAGGGGTGTATGGCTATGAAGATTAATACATTGAAATATTTTCTTATGGATGCATCAAAGAGCTTTACAAGAAACAAGACCATCACTTTAGCCTCCTGTGCTACAGTGGCAACTACTCTGTTTATAATGGGTATTTTTTTGCTCACTCTTTTAAATGTAAACCAAGGAATACTTGGTGTTCAATCCAATCTGCAAGCAGAAATATATATAAATGATAATATAACCTTAGATCAGCAAACGGCTTTGGAAAATACTATAAGAAGTACTGATGGGGTTAAGGATATTAAATTTGTAAGCAAGGAAGAGGCGCTAAAGAAGCTTAGGGACACCTTTGGCGCAGATAATCAGGAGCTTACTGAGGGAATGGAACAGGCTAACCCTCTGCCAGCAAACTATATTGTAAAGGTTACTAGCCCAGATAAAATTAGTAATGTTATAAAAAATGTTCAGGGTATGCCCGGCATATACCAAATAAGTGATGTAAGAGATCTGGTAAACAAGGTACAGAAGATATCTAATGCTGTTAAGTACGTGGGATTAGGACTTTTTCTATTGCTATCTGGAGTCTCACTATTTTTAATAAGCAACACCATCAAGCTAGCAGTTTATGCAAGAAGAAGAGAAATAGGTATTATGAAATTTATAGGTGCTACAGACTGGTTTATACGCTGGCCCTTTATATTTGAGGGAATGTTTATGGGTGTAGCTGGGGCATTAATGTCCTTAATAGTAGTATTTTATACCTATAGGCTTGTACTGGCTAAGTTCTCCACAGAGCTTTTAGAGCTTATGTCAGTAAAACTAGTGCCAGCCTCCTATGTATTCACTCACATGTCCTGGGAATTTTTATTGGCTGGTATAGCCATAGGAGTTTTTGGAAGTATAATGGCAATAAGAAAATTCCTAAAGGTATAGGGATTAATAATTATATTAGATTTAACTTGAGGATGTGGGGTAATGAGAAAAGGGATATTTGCAGTATTATTGCTATGTCTTACTGTGACCTTAACCTGGGGAGCTAGGGCAGATGAGATAGACAAAGCCAAACAACAGCTTGATTCTACTAAAAATAACATAGACAAGTATCAAAAAGAAATTAAAAATATAAACAAAGACAAGGAAGCAGCAGAGGTGGACTTGAAGGCACTGTCCTCAGAGATTACTGAGCTTAACAACTCCATATATGCCCTAAAGAGTGAAGCTGATGTATTAAAGAGCGAAATAAAAGCTACGGAGGATAGTCTAGCTCAGTGTGAGGAAGATCAAAAGCACCAGCAGGAGCTATTCTATAAGAGAGTAAGGGTGCTATATACCTCTGGAGGTACCGGTTATCTAGAGGCAGTATTATCCTCTAAGAGCCTAAGTGAGGCCATTGATAGAGTACAGTATCTTAAAACCATAATAGCCCATGATAAAAAGCTTGAACAGGAGCTTTTGAATACAAAAAAAGAAATTACTTCAAAGAAGGAAGGGCTTATAGCTAAGCAGCAAAGGCTGGAGGCAAATAAAGCAGAGCTTAGTACTAAAAAAGACTCTATGGATTCTAAATCAGCTAAGCAAAAACAGGTCATTACTCAATTAGAAAAGAGTAAGTCCTCCTATGAAAAGCTAATAGCCCAAGAAAAGGAAGATTCAAAGGCTCTTGAGGCTAAGATTAAAAAGCTAATGGAGGACAAGCAAAATTCCTCCAGTGGAGGAGGGCAAAAACCAGGCGGAGGTACTGTGGTACAGGGAAAGCTTTACTGTGTCACAGGTAAGCCCTATGTGATAACCTCTCCTTACGGTTGGAGAGTACATCCTGTCTATGGAACCTCAAAATTCCACTCTGGGCTGGATATTGGAGTATACTCCGGCACTCCTCTTTACTCACTTACAGATGGAATAGTAATATTTTCTGGAGTGCAGTCTGGTTATGGCAATATAATCATGGTGAGCCATGGAAACATTATAAGTGTATATGCTCACTGCTCTAAACTAGTGGCAGCAGCAGGACAGCAGGTAAAAGGTGGACAACTTATTGCCTACTCAGGAAACACTGGTGTATCTACGGGACCTCATCTTCACTATGAGATCAGAAAAACTAATGGTGAGACTACTGATCCTCTTCCATACTACATAAGATAAGCAAAAGGAACTGCAAATTGGCAGTTCCTTTTTCGTGGGAAAAAATAAAACCTTCTCTACTTTATTTTGCAAAAATATTTTTATTAGTGTTATAATTATTAGGTGCATACATAAATAATATAAGTATGATTAATCCGTGGAGGTGCTTTAATGAATAACAAGAAAAAATGGATTGCTATAGCTGTAGCAGTTCTTGTAATAACCAACGTATTCACCTTTGCCTTAGGAACTGTAGCAGGCAATTTTCTACCCCTTGGAAGGGTAACGCTAAGCTCTGCAGAATATAAGGAATATGAACTCTTTAAAAAGCTATATACTGTGAGAGATAAGCTTTATAAATACTATGACGGTTCCATAGATGACAAAGCGCTAGTAGAAGGTGCTATTAAGGGAATGACAGCTGCTTTGAAGGACCCCTATACAGTATTTATGAATGAAAAGGAATTTAAAGATTTTACTGTTCAGGCAGAGGGCACCTATGCTGGAGTTGGTATTCATGTAGGGGTAAAGGATAACAAGATAGTAGTTGTTGCTCCTATTGAAGGCTCACCTGCCAAGAAAGCGGGAATATTATCTGGAGATGTAATTGAAAAGGTAAATAATGTAGAGGTGAATGGTCAAAATTCAGATCAGGCAGTTTCTATGATGAGGGGAAAGGCTGGAGAGGTTGTGCACCTCACCCTAAACCGTAATGGAGAAATAAAGGAATTTGATATAAAGAGAGAAAATATAGTCTTAAACACAGTAACTGGAGAAATGCTGGAGGGAAATATAGGTTATATTCAGATATCCTCCTTTGATGAACATACTGCAAGTAATTTTAAGAGTAAGCTAAAGGAGCTGTCCTCAAAGGGCATGAAGGGATTAATCCTAGACCTTAGAGGAAATCCTGGAGGACTTCTAGAGAAATGTGTTGAAATGGCCTCTAACTTTATAGAAAAGGGAAAACCTGTGGTAACCACCATAGATAAATATGGCAAAAAGAGCCCCTATGATTCTATTGGAGGAGACTTTATTGGATTACCCATGGTGGTATTATGTGATGGAGGCAGTGCTTCTGCTTCAGAGGTAGTTATTGGAGCCTTTAGAGATTACAAGGCAGCCACTACCATAGGAGAAAAAACCTTTGGAAAGGGAATAGTTCAGACTATGTTGTCTAGGAAAATTGATGGCTTTGGAGATGGAACAGCCCTAAAGGTAACTATATCTAAATATTACACTCCATCAGGAGAAAACATCCATGGTACAGGTATAAAGCCTGACATAGAGGTTAAGTACCCAGAGGATTTAAGGGGTAAGGAGTATAATAGGAGTGTAGATCCACAGTTTAACAAGGCTTTAGAGGTATTAAAGTCAAAGCTTAAATAGACAACAGGTTATAACCATAAGTTTTTGTTTGAGAGGGGTTTTTATCGCTGATGAACATAGCATTTTATACCGTAAAATCTGTAGCTATGGCTCTTACTGAGCCTTTAATGGTTGCACTGCTGGTGCTTTTAGCACTGCTATTATACAGACAAAACAGAAAAACTATTGTAATGCAGAAGATGATACTAGGGCAGGGCATTGATTCTGCCTTGGAGCTTACAATATCACAGATTGTCATAGGTATTTTTGCAGGTACTGCAGCCAGTATAATTCTATCTTATCTTGGAGTTGTATTTGATGAAAACTCTTCCGTAGACTTGATTTTTTTGCTATCCATATTGTTGACCTTTTACAGTCCACGGTTTATATGCTTTTCTTACTCTGCCTCCTTGCTTGGTATAATAAGCCTTATACTGAAAAAGATAGGAGATTTTTCTGGAGGAGGCACCATGAGGCTCTTTGGTTACAAGCTGGAGCTTGCAAACTTAGATTTTCTTGCTATTGATGCTGCAGCAGTGCTTGCCCTTGTGGCAGTGCTGCACTTTGTGGAAGCCATTCTAGTTATGATAGATGGTAAAAGAGGAGCTATTCCCGTGTTTACCAATAGGGATGAAAAGATAGTAGGAGGCTTTGCACTGCAGAGATATTGGGTACTTCCTGTGGCTCTTTTGGTACTCTTTAGGAACACAGGCACAGTAGGGGGCGTTACTTCAGGAATCATAAGTCTTAGCACCCCAGGGTGGTGGCCCCTTATTATCAATGGGCTTCCCCTATCAATAATTAAAGCAGCGGCTTTAGTAGCCATTCCCTTCTATGGGGTTATAGGCTATCACAGCGTTACCTTTACTAAAAGCAAAAGTGAAAAAAGCGTACAGTCTGGTATTTATATACTAATATACAGTATGGTGGTAATGGCACTGAGTAGATTAGCCACGATTCATTATTTACTAGCTTTTATAGCCCTTCTTGCAGCTGCCTTTCTTCATGAATACATGCTTCAATGGCAGAAGAAGAGGGAGGATAGAGGAGAACCTCTATACGTATCCGGGGACGATGGTGTCATGGTACTAGAGGTAGCACCTGCATCTCCTGCAGCAGAGATGGGTATTGTCACAGGTGATAAGCTTGTAAATATAAATGGTGAAAATATTAAAAATGAAGAGGAATTGATGGACGCTCTTCATGAATCTGGAAGGCTTTTAACCATTGAGGTAAGGAAGCTGAGTGGGGATAAGAAGAGCTACAGCAATGACCATTATTCACCTCAGCAGCGCTTAGGGGTGGTTTTTGTGCCAAGGCTTATTCCCAAGGACAGCATGGTGGTAAATATAGGTGACAGCAGATTCCAAGAGGTACTGTCCAAATTAAAAAACCGTCTTCAGCAGGAAGGCAAAGAGGATGAAAAGGATAAGGATTCTCACCACAATTCAGAGGATGAGGATAAAAAATAAAATGAAAAATGAGCACAAGCTCATTTTTTTCATTTTTATTCTATAGCGCCAAAGGCGATTATTTAACTATCATTGACATTCAATTTTACAAGCATTAAAATATTATTAGACGAACAAATGTTCAGATATATCAAATTTATGGAGTGAAAATACATGAGTGAATTTAAAATAAAATCAAAATTCAAACCCACTGGAGATCAGCCTCAGGCCATAGACGGCCTGGTGAACAGTATAAATAGTGGAAATAGATATCAGACGCTTCTAGGAGTAACAGGCTCAGGAAAGACCTTTACCATGGCTAATATTATAGAAAGACTTCAAAGACCGGCTTTGGTACTTGCTCATAACAAGACCCTAGCAGCACAGCTTTGCTCTGAGTTTAGAGAATTCTTCCCAGATAATTGTGTGGAGTACTTTGTATCCTACTATGACTATTATCAGCCAGAGGCCTATGTTCCTCAGACAGATACCTTTATAGAGAAGGATTCCTCTATTAATGATGAAATAGATAAGCTGCGTCACTCAGCCACCGCTGCCCTGTTTGAGAGGCGGGATGTGGTAATAGTAGCCTCTGTTTCTTGTATATATGGTCTTGGTAACCCTGAGGAATATAAAAACCTTACCATATCCTTAAGAGAGGGCATGGTAAAGGATAGGGATGAGGTAATAAAAAAGCTCATAGAGATTCAATATGAAAGAAATGAAATAGACTTTGCCAGAGGAACCTTTAGAGTTAGGGGAGATGTGTTAGATATTGTACCAGCCTCCACTAATAACAGAGCCATTAGGGTGGAGTTCTTCGGAGATGAGATAGATAAGATAAGAGAATTTGATGTACTCACAGGAGAGATAATAGGAGACAGGAAGCATGTATCCATATTCCCTGCCTCCCACTTTGCAACCTCCTGGGAAAGGCTTAAGAAGTCCATAGGGGAAATCGAGGAGGAGCTAGAATACAGGGTAAGAGAGCTCACCTCCCAGGATAAGCTCCTAGAGGCACAGCGGTTAAAGCAGAGAACTAACTTTGATATAGAGATGATGAGAGAGGTTGGCTACTGCAGTGGAATAGAAAACTACTCTAGAATATTAGATGGAAGACCTCCTAATACTCCGCCTCAGACCTTAATTGACTATTTCCCAGAGGATTTTCTGCTGTTTATTGACGAAAGCCATGCCACCCTTCCTCAGGTTAGAGGAATGTATGCAGGAGATAGATCTAGAAAGGAAACCCTTGTAAACTACGGCTTTAGACTGCCCTCTGCTTTTGATAACAGGCCTCTTCAGTTTCAGGAATTTGAAAAGAAGATAAACCAGGTGGTATTTGTAAGTGCTACTCCAGGTCCTTATGAGCTGGAGCATTCAAAGACTATAGCAGAGCAGATCATCCGTCCTACGGGACTCCTTGACCCAGAGATCATAGTAAGACCTGTAAAGGGTCAGATTGATGATTTATATGGAGAAATAAAAAATACCGTAAAAAAAGGCTTTAGGGTGCTTGTAACCACTCTTACCAAGCGAATGGCAGAGGACCTTACCAGGTACTTTAAGGATATGGGAGTTAAGGTAAACTATCTTCATTCAGATATAGATACCATTGAGAGAATGAAGGTTATTAGAGATTTGAGAGTGGGGGAATACGACGTACTGGTGGGTATAAATTTATTAAGAGAAGGTCTTGATATACCAGAGGTGGCCTTAGTAGCCATTTTAGACGCTGACAAGGAGGGCTTCCTTCGTTCTCAGACTTCACTTATACAGACCATAGGACGTGCTGCTAGAAACTCAGAGAGTAAGGTTATAATGTATGCAGATGAAATAACCCGTTCCATGGAAAGTGCCATAGCAGAGACCAATAGAAGACGTTCTATTCAAACGGAGTATAATAGTGAGCACAATATAACCCCTCAAAGTGTAGTTAAGGATGTTAGGGGAATAATAGAGGCAACGGTAGTGTCTGAAGAAGGTGTGAGCTATGAAAGTCTTGAGGAAGCAAGAGGAGCCGCAGGAAAGAACATAGAGCAGACCATTGAAAGCTACACTGCAGAGATGCTGGAGGCTTCAAAAAATCTCCAGTTTGAAAGAGCTGCACAATTAAGAGATAGGATTGCAGAGCTTAAAAAGAAGCTAAAAAAGCTTTAGATATACAGTGCTTAAGAAGGGAAATGTGTGATATATGAAGGATAAGATAGTGATAAAGGGGGCTCGGGTACACAACCTAAAAAATGTGACCTTGGAGCTGCCTAGAGATAAATTTATTGTACTAACAGGGTTGTCAGGCTCAGGAAAGTCCTCTCTGGCCTTTGACACCCTCTATGCGGAAGGACAAAGACGATATGTGGAGTCCTTGTCTGCCTATGCAAGGCAATTTTTAGGGCAAATGAACAAGCCTGATGTGGACTATATTGAGGGATTATCTCCTGCCATATCCATAGATCAAAAGACCACCAGCAGAAACCCGCGCTCCACTGTGGGAACTGTAACAGAAATATATGACTACCTGCGACTTCTCTATGCAAGAATCGGAATACCTCACTGCCCAAAGTGTGGTAAGCCAATCACTCAGCAGACTGTGGATCAGATGGTGGACACCATAATGTCTATGGAGGAGAGGACAAAGATACAGATTTTAGCCCCCCTTGTAAGAGGAAGAAAGGGAGAACATTCTAAGATACTAGAGAGTATAAAGAAAAATGGTTTTGTAAGAGCAAGAATTGACGGAGAAATCTATGAGCTTACAGAAGAGGAAGTAACACTTGAGAAGAATATTAAACATAACATAGAAGCAGTGGTGGACCGTCTTGTTATTAAGGAGGATATAAGGAGAAGACTTACGGATTCTCTTGAAACTGCATTAAAGCTTGCAGAGGGCATGGTAATTGTAAATGTCATTGGAGATAAGGACATAGTCTTTAGCGAGAATTTCGCCTGTGCAGAATGTGGAATTAGCATTGAGGAGCTGGCACCAAGGATGTTTTCCTTTAACTCCCCCTTTGGAAAGTGTGACCGCTGTGATGGACTGGGTACCTTGATGGAAATAGACGAGGACTTAATCATTCCAGATAGAAGCAAGAGTATTTTAGAGGGTGCTGTGGCTCCTTGGGGAGAGGGAAGACTAAAGGAGGATTCTTGGACCTATAGTATATTAAGAGCTCTTAGTAAGAAGTACAGCTTTAAGCTGGACACACCTGTGGAAAAGCTTGATCCAAAGATAGTAGATATTTTGCTCTATGGCTTAAAGGGAGAAAAAATAAAGGTTCACTACAACAAGGAATTTAGCTCTGGAGAGTTTAATCATCAATACGAGGGAATAATACCCTCCATGAGAAGAAGATATATTGAAACAAATTCTGACTATATAAAACAGGAAATAGAGGGCTTTATGAGCAATAATCCCTGTCCAAAGTGCAAGGGAGCCAGGCTTAAACCTGAAACTCTAGCTGTAACTGTGGGAGGCAAAAATATTTATGAATTCTGCAGGATGTCCATAACGGAGGAGCTTAGATTCATTGAGAGCTTAGTCTTAAGTGAAAAGGAAATAATAATAAGTAATCAAATCCTAAAGGAAATAAGGAGCAGACTTACCTTCCTTACCAATGTAGGGCTGGATTATTTAAATCTTTCAAGAAATGCTGGAACATTGTCAGGGGGAGAGGCTCAAAGAATAAGGCTTGCCACTCAAATTGGGTCAAGTCTTGTAGGGGTACTCTATATTTTGGATGAACCAAGCATTGGGCTTCATCAAAGGGACAATGATAAGCTTATTCATACCCTAAAGGAGCTTAAAAATTTAGGAAATACCTTGGTGGTGGTAGAGCATGACGAGGATACCATGAAGGCTGCAGACTACATTGTAGATATTGGTCCAGGTGCGGGAGAGCATGGCGGAGAAGTGGTGGCAGCAGGTACTATAGAGGATATAAAGGGTTGTGACAGGTCTATTACAGGACAATATTTAAGTGGAAAAAAGACCATAGAGCTGCCTGAAGAAAGAAGGGCAGGAAATGGAGAGTCCATAATAATTAGGGGAGCCTCAGAAAATAATCTAAAGTGCATTGATGCTGCATTCCCCCTAGGAGTGTTCACCTGTGTTACAGGAGTATCTGGCTCAGGTAAGAGCACCCTTGTAAATGAAATACTATATAAGGGCTTAAATAAAAAAATCAATAACTCTAAAAACAATCCTGGTGCTCATAAGGGCATAGAGGGCTGGGATAAAATAGATAAGATTATAGATATAGATCAAAGTCCCATAGGCAGAACCCCAAGATCAAACCCAGCCACCTACACCGGTGTGTTTGATATCATAAGAGAGGTCTTTGCTACAACTGCAGAAAGCAGAATGAGAGGCTATAAGGCTGGTCGTTTCAGCTTCAACGTAAAGGGTGGACGCTGTGAGGCCTGTCATGGAGATGGAATAATTAAGATTGAAATGCAGTTTTTATCAGATGTATATGTTCCCTGTGAGGTCTGCAAGGGAAAAAGGTATAACCGTGAAACCTTGGAGGTAAAATATAAGGGAAAGAACATTGATGAAGTGTTAAACATGACAGTGGAGGAGGCTCTTAATTTCTTTGAAAATCTTCCAAGAGTGAAGAACAAGCTACAGACCTTAATGGATGTAGGACTTGGATACATCCGACTAGGTCAGCCTTCAACACAGCTCTCTGGAGGAGAGGCTCAGAGAATAAAGCTTGCCTACGAGCTTTCAAAAAAGAGCACTGGAAGGACTCTATATATTCTAGATGAGCCTACCACAGGCCTTCACATAGACGATGTAAGCAGACTCATAAGCATACTGCAGCGCTTGGTAGAGAGCGGCAATACCGTTGTGGTTATAGAGCATAACCTAGACGTTATTAAGTGCAGTGATTATATTATTGACCTTGGTCCTGAGGGTGGAGACCGTGGAGGTACCATTCTTGCAACGGGTACACCAGAAGAAATTGCGGAAAATATTGACTCCTATACAGGACATTATCTTAAAAAAATGCTATAATATTAACAGGCTGGCGTAAGTGTATGCTGGCCTTGTTTTTAATGATAATGAGTACAGTTTAGGAGGGGTACCATGACAAAAATTATATTTACTATTGCAATTCTTGCCATTGTATATTTAATAATATTTTACTCCTTGAGAATAATGTATAAGGATATCAAAGGCAGCGGAAGAAAAACTACAGTAAAAACCTTTGGGCTGGAAGTGGTGGCACCAGGTGATAATACAAATCTTAAAGCAGGTACAGTGCTTCCTATTAACAGAGAGATAACCTTAGGAAGAAAAGAGGATAATATACTGGTATTAAAGGATCAATATGTTTCCAGCTACCATGCAAAAATCTACTATAGAAATCGTGAGTATTATCTAGAGGACCTTAACAGTACCAATGGAACTCTTTTAAATGGTGAAAAGATAAAGGAGAAAATTACTCTTGAGGCTGGAGATGAAATTGAAGTAGGCAGCAGTGTTTTTAGAGTAATTTAACAGTAAAAAGCAGGTGAGATTATGAAAAGTGTTAAGGATGAGAGACGATTACTCTTTTTGACCTATTTACTTGCTCTTGTATGCTTTGTGGATTTGGGCATGCTTAAGGGAGAGTCCTTTAACCAGGGCTTTGACTATGGTGCATTGGTAGTAGGCGGGGTAATGTGTATACTAATTGCTTATTCCCACTTTGTAATTAGAAAATTTTTCCCGGATGGTGACAAGCATATCTTTATCTTTGCAGCCATTTTATGCGTAATAGGTATTGTGATGCTATACAGACTGGACATGACAAATGCCCTTCTTCATCAGAGTGATATTTTAAATAATGTGGCGAAGCCAAGAGCTGCTACAAACTTTGCTATAAAGCAGGTTATATGGTTTGCCCTGGGAGTGTCAGGCTATATTGCCCTAGTGGTTTTGCTGCCAGATTTAAAGAGGTTTGCAAAGCTTAGATATGTGTATATGGTGCTCACTTTAATATTTATGAGTATGTCACTTTTAATTGGCACAGAGGTCTATGGAGCAAAAAACTGGGTATTTTTCGCAGGTATGAGCTTTCAGCCCTCAGAGTTTGGAAAGCTGTTTTTAGTAGCATATCTGGCTTCAAGTCTTAGAGAGTTTGAAAACTTTCAACAGCTTATAGAGCCAGGCCTTGTGGTGCTTACCTCTCTTGGGCTTATGGTGTTTCAAAAGGATTTGGGCTCAGCTCTAATAATCTTTGCCATATCCCTCACTATGTTATACATAGCTACCTCTAAGCTAAGGTATGTACTTACAGGACTTATACTGTTTATAGGAGGAAGCCTCGTAAGCTATAAGCTCTTTGATCATGTAAGACTAAGAGTAGCTATATGGAAAAATCCTTGGTCTGATCCTTATAACAAGGGACATCAGCTAGTACAATCCTTAATTGCTATAGCTAGCGGAGGACTCTTTGGCGTTGGCCTTGGTAAGGGCTTCCCAGAATATATTCCCGTAAATAATTCGGACTTTATCTTTGCCGCCATATGTGAGGACCTAGGTCTTCTCATGGGCTTGGCACTAATTTTACTATATTTCTTGTTGTTCTACAGATGTATGAGAGCAGCAGTGTATGTTAACGACAAGTTTTCAAGACTATTAGCTGTGGGCTACAGCACCCTACTTGCTTCTCAAGCCATGGTTATCATAGGCGGGGTGGTGGGAGCCATACCGCTGACAGGTATAACCCTACCCTTTGTAAGCTATGGAGGAACCTCCATGCTTATTATGTTCTTTGCCCTAGCTATAGTACAAAAAATTTCTGAGGAGAGCATATAATATGGATGATTTATCAAGAAATATAAAAAAGGTATTGATAGTCTTTCTTCTATGCTTTCTGGCGCTGATATCCTATATATCCTATTTTGATATATTTGTAGCTCCTCAAGTGGTGAAGAGACCAGAAAATAGAAGACTTTGGGTAAAGCGCAACGAGGTTTTAAGGGGCACTATTTTTGATAGAAACAATAATGCCCTAACCACCAGCAAGAAGATTGACAAGGAAACTCAAAAAAGAGAATATACAGGAGGACCAGTTTTTGCTCATGTGCTAGGCTATGTAGACCCACGTTTTGGACTTACAGGCCTTGAGAAAAAATATGATGAGGAGCTTATGGCAGACGATTCTCCTATACAGAAGTTCTTTTCTAAGTCTGGCACCTCAGGAGAAAATAAAGAGAAGATTGGTCATAATTTAATAACCACTCTGGATATGAACCTTCAACAGAAGGTGTACGATTTACTTGGGGATAACAGAGGTGCTATAGTAGTGCTAAACCCAAAAACCGGAGAGGTTCTAGCCATGGTATCAAAGCCATCCTTTGATCCTAACAACCTGGCTCAGGTTATGGATGAGATAAATAAGGCAGATAAAAACTCTGATATTAGAAAGAACAGTCCTCTGCTAAACAGAGCAGTGTCAGGACTATATCCACCTGGCTCCACCTTTAAAACCATTACCGCCATAGCTGCACTTGAAAACATAAATAATGCCATGAATAAGACCATAGAGGACAAGGGGAAAATAGTGTTTAATCCCAATGAGTCCCTAAGCAATTACGGTGGCGTGGTAAACGGAACTCTTGATTTAAAAAGTGCTTTTGCCGTATCTAGTAATGTTTATTTTGGCACTATAGGCATGGAGCTTGGAAATTCAAAGCTAAAGGCCACTGCAGAGAAATTTTACTTTAACAAGGATCTTCCCGCAGACGGTATAACCATAGATAACAGTAGATTCCCTGAGCTTAAAAGCTATGAGAAGGGCAATATTGCACAAAGTGCCATAGGACAGAGCTCTGTGCTAGCAACTCCCATTGAGATGGCCACAGTGGCAGCAACTATTGCAAATGATGGAGTTATGATGAGACCTAATCTAGTACAGCAGGTTACAAATTCCAAGGGTACAGTTTTAAAAACCATAGACCCAAAGTCCTCAGGACAGATAATAAATAAGGGAACTGCATCCACCATGAAGGAGCTTATGAGATCGGTAGTGACCTCAGGTTCTGGGAAAGCTGCTGAGGTTAAGGGCATGGAGGTATGTGGAAAGACTGGAACAGCAGATTATGCTGAAAGCATTACAGGAGAGAAAAAGCCTCATGCATGGTTTATTGGCTTTGCTCCATACAACAATCCTCGAATAGCAGTAGCAGTGCTAATAGAAGAAGGAGGCACCGGTGGAGGAAAGGCAGCTCCCATTGCAGCCTCTGTAATAAGTGCAGCAGCATCCATTGGAAAATAATCCATGGACACCAGGAAGCTTTAACATAGGAACATATATTCTCAAGAGAGAACTATAGTGATATAATAAAGTCAGGCTCAATGCCTGATTTTATTATATCGTAGGAGAAAATACATGAAAGGAAAAACCCATGCAGGAATAGGGGCTGTTGCTTTCACTGTTCTCTACAAGGGTGTACCCTCAAACTTTGACTATATAGGGCTTGGAATAGTTATCTTAGCTTCCTTGCTGCCCGATATAGACCACCCAAAGAGTATAGTGAATAAATATCTTCTACCCTTTAAGAACAAGACCACCAAGGTTGCTCTATATTCCTGTGCAGGGATTATAGTATTATGGTTTAACTATCTATACGCCAGGCAGCCTGCGTATATTGCTTTAGGTCTTAGCCTAATTGTAGTTGGAATATCCGCTCACCGAAGCGGACTAACTCACAGCTTAACAGGGCTTATCCTCTTTTCTCTGATAGTGGGGTATGTGGGAAACAAATATGGACTTCCAAAGCTTGTGTATAGCTTTTTACTAGGCTATGGTCTCCATTTATGCTGTGATATGATGACAAGTGGAGGCATAACTCTTTTTTACCCTTTCAAGAAAAAGAGAATAAAGTTTCCATTAACCTACAGCAGTAATTCTAAGCTTGGAAACTTTATAGAAGAGAGCATAATGATTGCAGGATTATTATATATAATTTACAAGCTTTATATTTTATAA
Organism: Clostridium sp. UBA701; assembly: GCA_002298125.1. Lineage (GTDB taxonomy): Bacteria > Bacillota > Clostridia > Clostridiales > Clostridiaceae > UBA701. The sequence continues at coordinate 91,936 of DBMJ01000016.1, forward strand.
TAAAGCACAGTAAGGAGGCTAACCACCTTGTTTGATCTGGAATACCATCTTAAGATGCTGCCTGATAAGCCGGGAGTATACCTTATGAAGAACTCTCTTGGAGAGGTAATTTATGTGGGTAAGGCAAAGAATTTAAAAAATAGAGTAAGACAGTACTTTCAAAGCTCCAAAAACCACACTGAAAAGGTGAAGGCTATGGTTAAAAACATAGAGGAGTTTGAATATATAGTGACTGATTCAGAGATGGAGGCACTTATACTAGAGTGCAATCTTATAAAGAAGCATCGCCCTCGCTATAATATTCTTTTAAAGGATGATAAGCATTATCCTTTTATTAAGATTACAGTGAAGGAGGATTTTCCTCGGGTTTTTATGACTCGTATGGTGGCAAAGGATGGAGCCAAATATTTTGGACCCTATCCTGATGCTGGAGCGGTGCATGAAACCCTTCTCCTCATAAAAAAGCTATTTCCCGTAAGGACCTGTAAAAAGTCCATTGAGGAGGGAAAGATACTAGGAAGACCCTGTCTAAATTATTTTATTCATCAGTGTAAGGGACCCTGCGCAGGCTATATTAACAAGGCTGAATATGGAAGTATAATCGATTCCATCATAGAGCTTTTGTCAGGAAAAGACACCTCTTTACTAAGGGAGCTTAAATCTGAAATGGAGACTGCTGCAGAAAATTTGGAGTTTGAAAAGGCTGCCTCTCTTAGAGATAAAATCTCAAATCTGGAGAAGATAAGAGAAAAGCAAAAGATTATCATAGGCTCTCAGGAGGATGAGGATTTTATAAATATATTTTCTGATGAGAAGGACAGCTGTGTGCAGGTGTTTTACTACAGAAATGGTCAGCTTCAAGGAAGAGAGCACTTTGTGCTGGAATATACTGCAGGAGCTGAGGTGCCAGAGCTTATAGCAGACTTTATGAAGGAGTTCTATGGAGGCACTGCCTTTATACCAAAGAATATATATCTGCCTCAGGTTTCTGATGAGGAGCTTATAGAACAGTGGCTTACCATGAGAAGGGGCAGCAAGGTATATCTTAAGCACCCTCAAAAGGGTGAAAAAAAGGAGCTTTTAGATCTGGTGGCAAAAAATGCTGCTATGACTCTTGAGGCCTTTAAGCTTAAGCTTATACAAGATAGAGAGCTTCAGAGGGTTGCTCTTAACGAAATTACAGAGCTTCTTGAGCTTGATGATATTCCTCAGCGTATGGAGGCCTTTGACATTTCAAACATCCAGGGAGTGGATTCCGTAGGCTCTATGGTGGTGTTTGAGGGTGGAAAACCTAAAACTGGGGACTATAGGAGATTTAAGATAAAGACAGTAAAGGGAGCAAACGATTATGATAGTATGAGGGAAATCTTAACCAGAAGGTTTTCCCATGGACTAGAGGAGATTAAAAGCATTCAACAAAGAGAGCTTTACTTCTCCTCAGGAAAGTTTTCCGTGTTTCCTGATCTTATCTTAATGGATGGTGGAAGAGGCCAGGTAAATATTGCACTAGAGGTGTTAAAGGGCTTTAATATAGATATTCCTGTCTGTGGAATGGTAAAGGATGATAAGCATAGAACCAGAGGTTTAATATATAATAATAAGGAGCTTATAATAAGACCAGATTCAGAGCTTATGAAGCTTATTACAAGAATTCAAGATGAGGTTCACCGCTTTGCCATAACCTATCATAGAACACTTAGAGACAAAAGAGTTCTGCATTCTATTTTAGAGGATATACCTGGTGTAGGGGACAAGAGAAGAAAGGAACTTCTTCTTAGGTTTGGAAGTATAGAAAATATCAAAAGGGCAACCCTGGAGGAGTTACTTTCAACACCTGCTATTGATGAAAAAACTGCTAAAAACATAAGAAAATACTTTGGTAATAACTAGGAGGATAAACCTATGAAATACGTATTAGATACCCATACCCATACAATTTTCAGTGGCCACGCTTATACTACTTGGCTGGAGAATGTGAGAGAAGCTGCCAAAAAGGGTATTGAGGTACTGGCTACCACAGATCACGGTCCAAGTATGCCTGGTGGCCCCCATATATTTTATTTTAACAATTTAAAGACTCTTCCAAGAGAGGTGGAGGGCTTAATTCACTTAAGAGGCTGTGAGGCAAATATTATGAATTTCAAGGGTGAGCTTGATATATCTGATAGTCTTCAGCAAAAATTGGATATAATAATAGCAAGTCTTCATGAGGTATGCTTAGCTCCAGGTACTAGAAAGGAAAATACTCAAGCCCTGCTTAGGGTGATGGAAAATCCTTCAGTGGATATTATTGGACATTCAGGAAATCCTGCCTTTCCAATTTTTGAGGAAGAGGTTATAAAAAAGGCTGGAGAAAAAAATGTTTTAATCGAAATAAATAATGGTTCCTTTTTTTCTAGGGCTGGCAGCGAGTACAACTGTAAAAACATTGCAAGGCTGTGCAAGGAGAATGGTGTGAAGGTAGTTCTTGGAAGTGATGCCCATACAGCCTTCCAGATTGGAGACTTCACAAAGGCACATAATATTCTAAAAGAGGTAGAAATGCCAGAGGAGCTTATTATGAATACAAACAAGAATAAAATCCTGCAATATTTAAAAAATAAGGGTAAGCTTAAAGATATAAGGGTTGATTATTAAGGCTTTTATACATTATACTAGATATTGTAGACTTTTAATTATTAAGGAGATTGCATATGAACTCTTACGAAGAATTTATATCTTCATTGCATAAGTTAATTGGAAAAGAGAACATAAGATACAACGAACTAATGAAAATTCACACCTCCTTTAAGGTAGGAGGTCCTGCAGATATATTTATAACCCCTGAAAATTATCAGGAAGTATGTTCTATAATAAGGCTGTGTAATAACGTAAGCATGCCCTATTATATAATAGGAAATGGCTCAAACCTATTAGTTAGAGATAAGGGAATAAGAGGAGCCGTGGTTAAGCTTACTAAGCTTGACAAAATTCATGTAGAGGGTGAGCGTATAACCGCTCAGGGAGGAGCCTCCTTAAAGGAAGTTTCAAGCAGAGCTCTAATGGAAGGACTTACAGGACTAGAATTTGCCTGTGGAATCCCTGGAAGTATAGGTGGTGCAGCTACCATGAATGCTGGTGCTTATGACGGAGAGGTGTCTCGTGTAATAGAACGGGCACTTGTTTGCGATACCTCCGGAAAGATTATTGAGCTTAGTGGAACTGAACTTGAATTTGGATACAGAATGAGCGCTATTTTAAAATATAATTATACAGTACTGGAGGTAACCTTCAAGCTTTGTGCTGGGGATAGGAATAAAATTCGTGGAAGAATGGAAGAACTAACCCATAGAAGGGAAGACAAACAGCCTCTAGAGTACCCCTCTGCTGGCAGCACCTTTAAGAGACCTGAGGGTTATTTTACAGGGCAGCTTATAGAGGAAAGCGGACTTAAGGGCTACAACATAGGTGGAGCTCAGGTATCACAAAAACATGCTGGTTTTATTATCAATACAGGTAGTGCTACTGCTAAGGATATACTTGACCTTATAGAGTATGTAACAAAAGTCATAAGGGAAAGATATGGTGTAGAACTTCACACTGAAGTTAGAATAATAGGTGAAGACTAAAATTTTACAAAGGGGGATGTTGATATGGGTTATACCATAAGACAGGAAGTTCTAGGTTTAAAGATGTATGTTGCAGGCAAGCCAATAAGTGAGGTAAAGAGGGAGCTAGGCTTAGAGGAAGTAATAAAGATGGCTTCTAATGAAAATCCACTGGGCTGCTCACCAAAGGCAAAGGCAGCTCTTTTAGAGACTGTAAATGAGGCACAGCTATATCCAGATGCATCAAATTATGAGCTTAAAAAGGCCATTGGAGAAAAGCTTAATGTAGAGCCATCAAAGGTGTTTTGTGGAGCAGGCTCCGATCTTTTAATAAGGGTAATATGCCAAACCTTTATAAATTCCGGCGATGAGTCCATAATGGGTGCAATAACCTTCTCAAGATATGAGGATTCAACTCTTCTTATGGGAGGAAAGCCAGTTATAATTCCCATGAAGGACAATGGCTTAGATATTGAGGCTATGGTAGATGCTATAACTGACAAGACCAAGATTATTTGGTTCTGTAATCCTAACAATCCTACAGGCACCATCTTTACAGCAGAGGAATTAAACAAGGTTTTAGGGAGAATACCTGATCATGTTATAATTGTTATGGACGAAGCTTACATTGAATATGTGACAGATCCAAACTACCCAGATTCCTTAGAGCTTCTTAAGAGTTATCCTAATATGATAGTTCTTAGAACCTTCTCAAAGGCCTATGGTCTTGCATCACTAAGATGCGGCTATGGTATAGCTCACGAAGATATTACTAAATATTTTAATACCATAATAGGACCCTTTGATGTAAACCTATTTGCCCAAAAGGCAGCTGTGGCTGCTCTTTCTGATGATGAATTTATCACTGCGGTGCATAATAACAACGTTGAGGGAAGAGACTACCTATACAGCGAATTTAAAGCTCTTGGTATGTATTATGTTCATACAAATGCCAACTTTATCATGGTAAACACCAATAGAGATGACAAGGAGCTATTTAATAAGCTTTTGGCAAAGGGAGTAATAATAAGACCTGGATTCCTTTTAGGAATGCCTGGCTGGATGAGAGTATCCATAGGTAAGCCTGAAGAAAATAGAAAGTTTATAGAAGCACTTAAGGCTTCCATATAGAGAGTTCAGAGACAGCTGGAAAATCTGGCTGTCTTTTTAATAATGAATACTTTGCAAAAGAATGCAAATAGGAGGAGTTTTATGAGATTTGTTGTTGTAACGGGCTTGTCCGGAGCTGGAAAAACTCAAGCAGTTAGAAGCTTGGAAGATCTAGGCTATTTTTGTGTAGATAATTTGCCGCCTTCACTTATACCAAAATTTGCAGAAGCCTGTTATCAAAGTGAAGGGAGAATAGATAAAATCGCACTGGTAATAGATATCAGGGGAGGGGCATTTTTTGACGACCTCTTTGACAGCTTGAATTATTTAAAGGAACAGGGTTATGCCTATGAGATTTTATTTCTAGACGCCTCTGACGAAGTACTTATTAAGCGCTTTAAGGAGTCTAGAAGAAAGCACCCTTTAGCACCAGATGGCAGAATAATAAGGGGCATTAATGACGAAAGAAACAAGCTAAAGGAATTAAAGGACAGAGCTCATAATATAATAAACACCTCCAAAACCACCACCAGAGAGCTTAGGGACATAATAACCAAGATATATGGGGAAAATGGTCAGATGGAGACAGAGCTTATGATTACCATAGTATCCTTTGGTTTTAAATATGGAATACCTGTGGATTCAGATTTGGCCTTTGATGTGAGATTTCTACCAAATCCCTTTTATATTCCAGAGCTTAAGGCCTACTCTGGCATGGATAAGCCAGTGAAGGATTATGTGCTTGGCTTTGAAACTACTGTAAAGTTTATTGATAAGCTGCAGGATATGCTGGAGTATTTAATTCCTCTTTATATAAAAGAAGGAAAGCGGCAGTTAATAGTTTCCATAGGCTGCACAGGAGGAAGACATCGCTCCGTGACCATTGCCAATGAGATATATTACAGACTGGTAGATAAAAACTACAAGGTAAACATCGACCATAGGGATATTGGAGAAGATGTGAACAGAGGTGGAATGAAGCTATGAGGTTCCTGGATTGGCTTAGGCCAGGCATAAAGGTTAAAAGATGGATAATGTTTGGGGTGCTAGGACTCCTCCTCATCTTCTTCGGACTACAGCTCATGGTGAGAAATAGATTTTATAACTATTATTATATTTCCTATTATATATTTGTTATAATTACTGGTGTTTTTCTATTATATATTGCCATAACTCAAGGCATGAAGGCAGTTATTGCACTGGTCAACAAGGGTTATTTAAATGTGTCCATAAACTCTAGGAAGCTTGAAAGCATGATATATGAAAAAAGGCTTCTAGTTAAAGGCCCTAAGATTGTGGTAATAGGTGGAGGAACTGGACTCTCCACCATGCTTAGAGGTTTAAAATACTATACCTCCAATATCACTGCAGTGGTAACTGTTGCAGATGATGGAGGGGGCTCAGGACAGCTTAGAGGAGATCTTGGCATACTTCCTCCTGGAGATATAAGAAACTGTATACTTGCTTTGGCAGATACGGAGCCCTTAATGGAGGAGCTGCTTCAGTATAGATTTAAGGATGGAATGCTTAAGAATCAGAGCTTTGGCAATTTATTTTTAGCTGCCATGGATGGTATATCAGGAAATTTTGAAGAGGCAGTAAAGAAGATGAGCTCTGTCCTTGCAGTAACAGGAAGAGTAGTGCCTGTTACCTTAGATGATGTAGTGCTTAAGGCCAGGCTTAAAAATGGCTGTATAGCTATTGGAGAATCCCATATAGGAAAGGTAGTAGCAAAAGAGAGCTCACCTATTGATAGGGTGTTTATAGACCCAGAAGACGCATCTGCAGTAGGTGAGGCTGTAGAGGCCATATTAGAGGCAGATGCCATAATTTTAGGACCGGGAAGTCTTTACACCAGTGTAATTCCAAACCTGCTTATTAAGGATATTACCTCTGCCATACACAAGAGTAAGGCTATAAAGATGTATGTATGTAACATAATGACTCAAAGAGGAGAGACAGACGGCTACAATGTGGAGGATCATCTTAAGGCAATTTTTAAACATTCTCGTCAGGGAATAGTGGATTATGCTATAGTAAATGTGGGGAAACCGGAGGAGGAGCTTGCAAAGAAGTATCTTGGTGAGACCTCTACCTTAGTTAATATGGATGAAGAAAAGATTAATGCTATGGGGGTAAAGGTTATAGAAGGAGATTTTATCTCTGTAAGAGGTGGACTTCTTCGGCACAACTCAGATAAGCTTGCCTCTATTTTAATACAGACTATCATGGAGAAGACTCTGCTCTATGATAGGAAGAAAATCATTGAATATTTCTATCTATCTGAGAGACTCAAAGAAAAAAATAAGAATAGGGAGTAATTGCTATGTCTTTTTCATCAAAGGTTAAAAATGAAGTATGTAGATATGAAGATAGTGGCAGAGAGGAAGCCTTAACTCAGCTTTCAGCCATTATGAAGGTCAGTGGAACCCTTTCCTTTGGGGGAAATAAGCACCTAAGCTTTAAAATTACCACTGAAAACCCAGCCATAGCCCGCTGTATATTCAAGCTTTTAAAGGTGCACTTTGATATTCACACTCAGATAATGGTTAAAAAAAGCAATTCCTTTAAGAAGAATAACATATACATGGTGCTAATTACTGAGGAGATGGGAATAAAAGAGCTCTTAAGAGAAGTAGGTGTTTTAGGAGAGATAGATGGAATTATGCAGATAGATTACGGCATACCTTCAGAGCTTGTTAATAAGGAGAATTTAAAGAGAGCCTTTATTAGAGGAGCCTTTTTAGGAGGAGGAAGCATAAGCAATCCTGAAAAGACCTATCACTTAGAATTTGTAAGTCATAATCAAGACTATGCAGAGCAGCTCTCAAGGCTTATAAACACCTATGGATTAACCTCCAAGGTTATTCAGAGAAAGAGCAGCTACGTGGTGTATTTAAAGGAAGGAGAGCAGATAGTAGACCTTCTAAACATCATAGGAGCACACACCTCCTTGCTGGAGCTTGAGAATGTGAGAATAATGAAGGAAATGAGAAATAACGTAAATCGCCTTGTGAACTGTGAAACAGCCAATCTAAGTAAGACAGTAAATGCAGCAGTTCGTCAAGTGGAGAGTATAAAGCTCATTCAAAAGGAAATAGGCCTTGGAAGACTTCCAAGGAATCTTAGGGATATTGCGGAGCTTCGAATTCAATATCCAGATGAGTCACTAAAGGAGCTGGGGGAACTGTTAAACCCACCAGTTGGAAAATCAGGAGTAAATCATAGACTGCGCAGAATAGAAAAGATTGCAGAGGAACTTAGAAAAGAGGGGAGGTAGGAATCCATGTCCAAGCATGAAGATATAATTGCCCATATACTATCACTTCCTGTGGGAACAAAGATCTCTGTGAGGAGTATAGCCTTAGAGCTAGGTGTAAGTGACGGCACTGCTTATAGAGCAATCAAGGATTGTGATAATTTTGGTATTGTTACCACTATTCCCAGAGTTGGTACCGTGAGAATAGACAAGGTAGAAAAAAAGAATATAGAGACGCTTACCTTTGCAGAGGTGGTAAACATAGTGGATGGCAGCATCCTAGGAGGAAAGGGTGGTATCTACAAGGCTCTAAACAAATTTGTAATTGGAGCTATGAAGGTAGATGCCATTGAAAAATATATTAGCCCTGGCTGTCTTTTAATTGTAGGTAATAGAGAGGCAGCTCAGAAATTGGCACTAGAAAAACAATCAGCTGTGCTTATCACTGGAGGCTTTGGCTGCAGTGAGGAGATTAAAAAGCTAGCCAATGAAAAGGATTTGCCCATAATATCCTCCTCCTATGACACCTTTACTATAGCAAGTATGATAAATAAGGCCCTTTCAGAAAACCTTATAAAAAAGGAAATAATTTTAGTTGAGGACATCATGGCAACGAAGGTTGACTACCTGTACTTCCATGACAAGATCTCTAAGTGGAAGCAGCTAATGGCTGAAACGGGACACGAAAGATACCCAGTGGTGGATGAGGATATGAAGGTGGTTGGCATCATATCTCCAAAGGATATGTCCAAAGCAGTAGATGATCAGGAATATATATCTAAGATTATGAGCAAGGAGCCTACTACAGTTACCCCAAAGACCACTGTAGCTTATGCAGCTCATATCATGGGTTGGGAGGGTTTTGACATTTGTCCTGTAGTAGAGGGCAAAAGGCTGGTTGGAGTAATAAGCAATCAGGACGTAATAAAAGCCCTGCAGTATATAGCAAGGCAGCCTCAAGCTGGAGAGACTATGGAGGACTTGATCCTAAAGAATTTTCAAAGTGAAAACAGGGATAATAAGATGTACTTTAATGGAAGCATAATTCCTGAGATGCTTGACCCTATAGGCACTGCCAGCTGGAGCTCACTTAACATGCTGCTTACTACCATGGCTGTGATGACCTTACGGCAGAAAAATATAATAAATCTTCTTGTGGACAGTGTTTCTACCTACTTTATGAAGCCTGTACAAATAGATAGTAAAATTGAGATAACCTCTGAAATAATAGACATGGGAAGAAACTTCTGCAAGGTTGAGGTAACCATGTTCAATAGGAAGAGGGAACTTATAGCTAAGGCTATTATGTCTTCTAAGCTGTTAAAGGACTAAAAAATAACGGTTGCGTTACGAGCAGCCGTTATTTTTTATGCCTATGTTCAGCAATGTATTTATTTATTATATCCTGATGAAAATCCTTTAAAAGCAGAAAGCCGCATTTAGCAATGGAGAAGTTCTCCTTATAAACCACCTTATTCACCACTGTGAGACAGGGGAAGGAGGGTGAGGGTCCAAGCTTCATAAGAAAGGATACAAAATCATTCTCTTTCAAGTGAAGCAGGCTTATTAGATTAACTCCATGAGCATTCATGCTTACAACTTTCATATAGGGTGTATCCTGATCTGTATCTGCACTAAAGCTTTGCTGGTTTACTGTGGGATAAAAAACATCTATATCAATTGGTACATTCTTATTCTTGTCGAAACGTGTCATAACGGCCTCCGAGATTGTGAAATCTATATTTATTAATTAAAATTGTTATAAATACAATACCATTATACATTATATACGAATGATTATGCAGGTTTTTGTGTATATTTTTTGTAACTTTTGTGTCAAAATATGATTTTTTATATTAAATTTTGCTAAAAAATTTAAGCGATAGTTCCTAATGGCCTAGGATTTTAGAATTTGATATATTATGCTTCTTATGACATAATTATTACATAATTTAAACTGTGAGGAGGGATAATTTGTTTGTTCATATAGTGCTTTTTAAGCTAAAGGATAATTCCAGTGAAGAGGTGAAAAAGGCCTACCATATCTTAAAAAATATGGAGGGCAATATTCCTCAGCTAAAGTGTGTAGAGGTAGGGATGGATGTAGTTCACAGTGGACGTTCCTACGATGTAGCTTTAATAACAAGGTTCTTTAGCAGAGGGGATATGGAAGCCTATCAGGTACACCCTTACCATGTAAGTGAAGTGCTTGCAAAGCTTAAGCCCATGCTGGAAGCCTCTGTTACAGTGGACTATGAAATCTAGGTCCATAAAAAATAGCAGTGGAGGGGTGATGCTATAAGTGGAGGATAATAAAGAATTTGTGCACCTGCATGTCCATACAGAGTACAGTCTTTTAGATGGCTCAGGAAAGATTTCAAAGCTTATTGCTCGAGCCAAGGAGCTTAATATGAAGGCTCTTGCCATAACGGATCATGGTGCCATGTACGGATGTGTGGATTTTTACAAGGAAGCAAAGGCGCAAGGCATTAAGCCAATTATAGGCTGCGAAATATATGTGGCTGAAAAGTCCATGTATAACAAGGAAGGCTCAAGAGACAATGAAATATATCATCTGGTGCTGCTGGTAAAAAATGAAGAAGGCTATAACAATTTGATGAAAATAGTTTCCACAGCTTCCATTGAAGGCTTTTATTACAAGCCTAGAGTGGATCATGACTTCTTAAGAGCACACAGCTCAGGTCTTATAGCCCTTAGTGCCTGCCTTGGAGGAGAGGTTCAATCAAACCTAGCCGCCGGCATGAGAGCTAGGGCAGTGGAAAATGCCAGCTTCTATAAGGAAACCTTTAAAGAGGGCTTTTATCTAGAGCTGCAGTATCATGGTATAGAGGAGCAGCTAAGGGTAAATGAAGAGCTCGTTAAGCTATCTTCAGAGCTTCAAATTCCTTTAGTAGCCACTAATGATACCCACTACATCTACAAAGAGGATGCCAGAGCTCATGATATTTTACTCTGTATTCAGACTGGAAAGACTGTAGATGAAGAAAATAGGATGAGATATCCTTCTGGGGAATTCTACTTAAAATCTCCAGAGGAGATGTATAAGCTCTTCTCCTATGTACCAGAAGCCTTAGAAAACACAGTAAAAATTGCGGAGCAATGCAATTTTAACTATGAGTTCCATAAATCCAAGCTGCCTAAATTCCCTCTTCCTCAGGGAAGAGATCCCTTTGAATATCTGGAGGAACGCTGCTATTTAGGGCTTTTTGAAAGATATGAGGAGTTTTTGCCTATAAGGGGGAAGCCCTTTGTACGTGAAGAGGTAATGGAGCTGGCAGCTAAAAGTGAAGAGGCTGCAGAGCTTATAAAACGCTTAGACTATGAGCTAGGGGTAATAAATCAAATGGGCTATGTGGATTATTTCCTTATCGTATGGGACTTTATAAGATTTTCCAACGAAAAGGCTATTCCCACAGGACCAGGACGTGGTTCTGCAGCAGGCTCACTGGTGGCCTACACCCTAGGTATTACAAAGATAGACCCCATAAGATATAACTTACTCTTTGAGCGTAGAGATGCGTTCGTTAAACCGGGTGAATTGCTGGAAAGCTAAACCTATAAAAGCATGCCAATCAGCAGCCAAGTCCGTGAATGGCAAAAAAGTAGCGGAAAGGTTCAGAGACTAGGAGAATGAACAGCCAAGTAATAATTTCTCCCACGAGTGCCCGGCTCAATAAATTTCTAGCGAATATATGTTCGTGTTATTGGGCATGATATTTCTAGAGGTGGTACTTTGTATACAAAGGAAGTATTAAAAATTTATTGAGATGATATAGTCCAATCTGAGTCGGAAGGGACCGATTGATGGAAATGAGGGAAACCTCCAGAACACAGGATAAAGAGCCTGTGGTTAACAATTTATGTTCTTAAATCCAGAAAGAGTAAGTATGCCAGATATTGATAGTGGTGCGACACGTTTGTAGCTGAAAAGGCTGCACACTAAGTTTCAAAACTTAGGAGAACTGATACTCTGAGTAATTAAATGAGGAAGTAACGCTCCGAAGAATTACCATTAATACTACGGTATGCAGTTGATTAGGTTATTATGATGCTGTGTAAAGCCCGTTGAAGTCGACAGAAAAGTTACCCTAACGAGTTAAGTCGAGGAAAGGCTTAATTAGCTGTAACTGATATGCCGGATGTCTATGAAGTATATCTATGGTGAGTATCCAAAATGTGTAATGGAGACGAACTACTGACTGACTTATCGTGAATGTCGCTTAGTAGAAATGCTAAGAGAGCCAAATTTGGCTTATCATCAGAAGGATGAGTAAGGGCGTTGTTAAGAAAATCCTACAATTCTTAGAGGGAATTGGGTTGATGACGGTATTTAGGTAGCACCTAAAGATATACGGTACAGATAGGAGTATTGGAACGTGGAAAGCCTTGAACATTGAGATATGACCATCTAAGAAGTGGTTTAAGGGAAGGGGAATATTTCCTATAACCTTAATTTATCAAGGTGAGAGTAGAGCCATAGTACCTATGAAGTCATGATAATAAATGATGGAGGGATAGGCTCAAGTCGTTTGAGTAGATTAAATATTATGTTTTAAAATTTGCAAAAGGTTCAGGTTCTTGTAAGACTAATAGAAACGAAAATCTCTAATGATTTTATTAAAAAATAAAGGAGATGATTAGTTGACTGAACACCAAATTAAAAAGAAAATAGTCCAGTGTAATAATGAAAACTATGAACAACAAGAAATATTAGATGAATTGTATAAGAGGTCAAGCGAAGGTAGATATTTTGATAAACTATATGAATTCATAATAAGTGAAGACAACATTGTAAAAGCATATAGAACAATCAAAAGTAATACTGGAAGAAAAACCAAGGGCATAAATGGGCATACAATCAAGTATTTAGAAAATTTATCAAAAGATATGTTAGTGAATATTACTAGACAAAAGTTGAGCAATTATAAACCTAATCCTGTAAGAAGAGTATTTATGCCTAAAAGCAATGGGAAACAAATACCATTAGGAATACCTACAATTGAAGATAGACTAGTAGAACAATGTATCTTACAAATACTGGAGCCCATATGTGAGGCTAAATTTCATAAATCAAGCTTTGGATTTAGACCTAACAGAAGTACACATCATGCAATAGCAAGATGTCAGCATATAATCAACCATAGTAAAAATCATTTTGTTGTTGATGTAGATGTAGAAGGGTTCTTTGACAATGTAAATCATGGAAAGTTGATGAAGCAACTTTGGACTATTGGTATAAGAGATAAGAGGGTATTGTGCATAATAAGTAAAATATTGAAAACAGAAATTATTGGAGAAGTAACACCAACAAAAGGAATACCTCAAGCAGGAATACTATCTTCTCTATTCACTAACGTAGTTCTCAATGAACTAGATTGGTGGATTTCTAATCAATGGGAAACTAAAAGCACTAATAACAAATATACTCAACCTAGTTCAAAGATAAAATCAATGAATAATAGTAAATTGAAGCCATGTTACATTGTTAGATATGCAGATGACTTTAAGATATTTACCGATAGTAGAACAAATGCTAAAAAAATATTTATTGCGACTAAACTTTGGTTAAATGATAGGCTTGGCTTAGAGATTAGTGATGAGAAAAGTAAAATAACAAATTTGAGGAAAAATGGTTCTGATTTCTTAGGAATAAGACTAAGAGCAGTATCAAAAGGTACATCTCAATTAGGATATGTATCTCAAAGCAAAATTGAGCCAAAAAGAAAATCAAAAATAATTAAAGTATATAAAAGTAAATTAAAAGATATAAGAAAATACCCAAGTATGGATAAGGTAAAAAATCTTAATAGATTTACCTTGGGAATTCATAACTACTATAAAGTCGCAACAGACGTAAGAAAAGATTTTAATGACATTATGCATTTAATCTATGGTAAATATAAAAGGCTTAAAGCAAAGCGTATAATAATTGGAAAAGGTACTGAGAATGAAATATTGAAATCTTTCTATAAAGGGTACAATGGAGTGTTAGATAAGTGTTGCAATATAACACTATATCCAATACCATACGTACATTTTAATAAGCCAACACAAATTAATCCAGAGGTTACACCGTATACTGAAATGGGGAGAAGAAGAATTCATAATACATTAACTGCTATATCTGTATTTGAATTAGAGGCTCTAAGAGAAGGAAACTTTGGAAGTAGAAGTGTTGAGTATATAGATAATAGAATAGCTAAATTTGTAGGTCAAGATGGTAAATGTTACATAACTGGAATAAGGTTATTAACACAAGAAGTACATTGTCATCATATAGTTCCGGTGAAATTAGGTGGAACTGATAAATACGATAACTTGGTTGTTGTTCATAAAGAAGTACACAAACTTATTCATTCAACTGATATAAATAAAATTCTTAAATCAGCAAAGGATTGGACTATCAAAGCAAGATTAAAATTTAATCAGTTAAGAAAAGAAGCAAATTTAGAACCAATAGATTTTAAATTGGTTGCATAATATATCTACAATTCAAACGAGTGAACGCCGTATGAGGTGAAAGTCTCACGTACGGTGTGGAGTGGGGGAAAAGACAGAGATAACATCAAAATCTTACCTATCACTATATTTTTGTTATGAAAGACGTCAGGAAGTTATTGACTATGTGGTAGAAAAATATGGGGAAAACAATGTATCTCAAATAATTACCTTTGGAACCATGGCTGCAAGAGCCTGTATAAGAGACGTGGGCAGAGCCATGAACTACTCCTATGCGGAGGTAGATAAGATTGCCAAGATGATTCCAACCATGCTGGGCATTACCATAGATAAGGCTCTAGATATTAATGCAGAGCTGAAAAGTATCTATGAGGGTGATGATAGAGTAAAGGAGCTTATTGATGTAAGCAGAACCTTAGAGGGACTGCCCAGACACTCCTCCACTCACGCAGCTGGAGTGGTAATAGCTTCTCAGCCTCTAGTAAACTATGTGCCGCTGCAAAAAAATGAAGGCATGATAGTGACGCAGTTCCCTATGGGGACACTGGAGGAGCTTGGACTCCTAAAAATGGATTTTTTGGGCCTTAGGACCCTTACTGTAATGAAATATACCATTGATATGATAAGAGAAAATCGAGGTATAGAGATAGACTTAGATCACATTGGTTTTGAGGATAGAGAAGTCTATAAGATGATAGGAGAAGGAAAGACCGTTGGAGCCTTCCAGTTGGAATCTCCAGGGATGACTAGCTTTATGAAGGACTTAAAGCCTGATAGCCTAGAGGATATCATAGCTGGTATAAGTCTTTATCGTCCGGGTCCAATGGCGGAGATTCCTCGCTACATTGCCAATAAGAAAAATCCGGAAAATATCCAATATGAAACACCAGAACTGGAAAACGTACTAAATGTAACCTATGGAGTAATGGTTTACCAAGGTGCGAAACGTTACCGAATAAATACGATATAGAAATATAACGCCAGAATTCGGTGGGAGTTAATAAAATTCCTAACTTTTTATCTGAAGAGTGTGGTGAAATTCCACATCAGAGTTTTGACTGAAAACTCTGCTCTAATACTCCGCCATGCCTCCTTTTTTAGCTAAAGGGTGGTATGAAGCGCGGTGAAGTCAGCAAAAATCAGACCTGAGAAGTGGTTGGAGAAGTAACTGGGAGGCCAAAAATCTGCTATGTATACGAAAGGAACTTCTTTTGAACTTAGTACCATACCAGCACCAAATTGAAGGTGTTGACAGCTTTATTGCTTCGACAGTCCTGTTCATATTCTTGGTTATGAATAGGGTGATTATATAAAAATCGTCTTTAGCTGATCAGTTAGGCGAAAAGATAGTCGATAAGTTTAGGAAGATACTAAGGCAGAACATGTAAGGCTAAGATAAGAGGAACGTTTGAACTCGGAAGGTCAATGATAATGAAGGCTAATTCAGAGGTGGCCAATGAACAGGAAATGGTTCATGAATTCCGAGGGCAGCAGCCCGTAGTAATTATGAAGCATCCTAACAGATGTGGAGTGAAGGGGCATAGTCATTAAAAACAAGTATAAGAGCATGTATTTGTTTTTGATGATGGAGCGCCGTGTGCGGTGAAAGTCGCATGCACGGTGCGCAGTGGGGGAAAAGTGGTACTGACCGTTAAGACGAAGCTGCCGCTTACCTATCACTATAACAGGTTATGCAAATAGTACGAGAACTAGCTGGCTATTCAATGGGACGAAGTGACTTGGTTCGAAGAGCTATGTCAAAGAAAAAACATGAGGTAATGGAGAAGGAAAGACAAAACTTTATTCACGGCATAGTGGATGAAAATGGTAATATTGAAGTGCCGGGATGTGTGAGAAATGGCATTAGTGAAGCTGCTGCAAATAAGATATTTGACCAGATGATGGACTTTGCAAGCTACGCTTTTAATAAATCCCATGCCGCCGCCTATGCAGTAGTGGCTTATCAGACAGGCTATCTTATGAAATACTATCCTGCAGAATATATAGCTGCCATGTTAAACAGTATAATGGGAGACAGTGAAAAGGTTGCCTTTTATACCCGTTTTGCTGAAACACTTGGAATACAGGTACTGCCTCCAGATATCAACGAAAGCTATACTCGCTTTACGGTATCAGGCAATAGCATTCGCTTTGGTATGGCCGCAATAAAAAATGTAGGTATAAACGTAATAGAAAGCATTGTAAGAGCTAGAAGAGAAAAGGGAAGCTTTATAAGCCTTATGGACTTTTGCAGCAAGATAGATATTTCTGCAGTAAACAAGCGGGCCATAGAGAGTCTAATTAAAGCAGGAGCCTTTGACAGCCTTAAGGTCTATCGTTCTCAGCTATTGGCAGTATATGAAAAGGTACTAGATGGCTTGGGCAATGAGAAAAAGAAGAATATTGAAGGACAGCTTAATCTTTTCCAGGACTTTAAGGAAAGCCTTGAGGATTTCAATGAAATAGATGTGAAGTATCCTGTTATGAAGGAGTTTCAGAAGAAATACCTGCTGGCAATGGAAAAGGAGATGACAGGGCTTTACCTCACAGGACATCCTCTAGAGGAATTTGAGAGCACCTTAAACTATTACACCAGCACCCGTACCTCTGACCTTTTGGTAAAGGAAGGCTTAGAGGAGGATATGGTGGAGGGGGACAGCTCAAAATATAAGGATGGTGACAGGGTAATACTTGGAGGTATAATCTCTGAGGTGAGTAAAAAGGTTACCAAGGCAAATACTATGATGGCCTTTATTAGGCTGGAGGATATGTATGGAGGTATAGAGGTCATTATATTCCCCAAGGTGTTGGAAAACTGCAAGGACATAGTTAACAATGATAGCATAGTGCTGGTGAAGGGCAGAGTGAGCATAAGAGAGGAAGAGCAGCCCAAAATTATCTGTGACACCTTAGAGCCCTTGACAAAGCTTAATAGTGAAAAGCTGTACATTCAGCTTGAGGATGCAGAGGATATGGCGCGGAGTTTGGAGGAGCTAAAGGGTATTATTTCTGACTATAGAGGAAATGTGCCCCTATATATCTACACCAAAAAGGAAAAAAAGAGCTACCGTATGATAAGAGATTATTGGGTAGAAAATACCTCAGATATCATTGAGCTTCTGCGCAAAAAATACGGTGAAGAAAATGTAAAATTAAAAGAATCTAAATAAGAATAAGGCAGCCCCCTTTGTGAAATGCAAAGGGGGTTGTTTTACAATGTGGGACAATCCCTATCCCAGGAGTGCGGGCAATATATTCACACAAATTTCAAAGCTAATATTTGATTAATTTAAATGTAAGATTTATAATAGAATTGATACGTCAATTGCAGATTCATAACATTCATTAGTTTATATAAATCAAAATTAACCAGGCAGGGACATAGTTTGTCCCATATGTATAGGAGGTAGTTACATGAAGACAATTGCTGTACTAACTAGTGGAGGAGATGCTCCTGGAATGAATGCTGCCATAAGAGCAGTAGTTCGTGCAGGCCTTGACAAGGGCCTTAGGGTAATGGGAATTCAAAGAGGATATGCTGGACTTATAAATGGTGAGATATATGAGATGAATCGTCACTCTGTCTCTGATATTATTCAAAGAGGTGGGACGATTTTAAGAACAGCTCGATGTGAAGAATTTAAGACTGAGGAAGGACGCAAAAAAGCTGTAGGAGTTCTTAGAGTTTTTGGTATTGATGGACTTGTGGTTATTGGAGGAGACGGTTCCTTTAACGGAGCAAGATTGCTTTCGGATCTAGGCGTGGCTACGGTGGGTATACCTGGTACCATAGACAATGATCTTCCCTATACAGAATATACTGTAGGCTTTGATACAGCCTTAAACACAGTGCTTGATGCAATAAATAAGCTTAGAGATACCTCTACCTCTCATGAGAGGATAAGCATAGTGGAGGTTATGGGAAGAAATTGCGGAGACATAGCCCTTTATGCTGGTATTGCTGGAGGAGCAGAGAGTATTATAGTTCCAGAGAAGGGATATAATATCGACGAGATATGTAAGACAGTTTTAGAAGGTAAGCTCAAGGGAAAGATGCATAACCTTATAATCCTTGCAGAAGGAGTAGGAGGAGCAAAGGAGCTGGCTGAAAAGGTAGAAGAGATAACTGGAGTAGTTACCCGTGCAACAATACTCGGCCATATTCAAAGAGGTGGCAGTCCTTCAGCCTTTGACAGAGTGCTTGCTTCAAGATTTGGAGCTGCAGCAGTGGATACATTAATACAGGGCAAGAGCGGAAGAGTAATTGGCATAAGGGGCGCAGATATCATAGATATGGATGTGACAGAAGCTCTTTCCATGCCAAGACATTTTAATGAGAAACTATTTGAAATAGCAAGAGCATTATCATATTAAAGAGGGGTGCGAGAATATGAGAAAAACTAAAATAATATGTACCATTGGACCTTCTAGTGAAAATAGAGAAGTTCTTTCTAAGCTAATTGAAAATGGTATGAATGCTTCAAGACATAATTTCTCCCATGGGGACCATGAGGAGCATAAGATAAGAATGAATTTGGTGAAGGAGCTTAGAGAAAAATACAATAAGCACATAGCCATAATCCTTGATACAAAGGGTCCAGAGATAAGAACAGGGAAGTTTGAAGAGGGCAGAGGAGAGCTTAAGGAGGGTACAGACTACGAGGTTTACTGTGGTGAACAGATTCTTGGAAATGAAACCATGTGCTCTGTAAGCTATGAAAAGCTCTATGAGGATGTTAAGCCTGGAGATGTAATTTTAATTGCAGATGGACTTGTGGGCTTAGAGGTTAAGAGTGTAGAGGGAAAGAAGATCAATACAGTGGTTAAAAACTCCGGCACTCTAGGCAGCAACAAAAATGTAAACGTGCCTGGGGTATCTGTAAAGCTTCCTGCAGTTACAGCAAAGGATATCGACGACTTGATATTTGGGGTAGAACAGGGTGTGGATATAATTGCTGCTTCCTTTATAAGAAAGGCAGCGGATGTACTGGAGATTAGAAAGGTGTTAAGCGAATATGGCGGGCACGATATACTCATATTCTCAAAAATTGAAAATCAAGAAGGAATAAATAATATAGATGAAATAATTAAGTTCTCTGATGGCATAATGGTGGCCAGAGGGGATTTGGGAGTGGAAATTCCAACAGAAGAGGTGCCTGTAGTTCAAAAGATGATAATAGAAAAATGTAATGCTGCAGGAAAGCCTGTAATAACAGCTACTCAAATGTTAGATTCTATGATTAGAAACCCAAGACCTACAAGAGCAGAGGCTTCAGATGTAGCCAATGCCATACTTGATGGAACAGATGCCATAATGCTAAGTGGAGAGACAGCTAATGGAAAGTATCCTGCAGAAACTGTAGCCACCATGGCAAGAATCGCAGAGCGTACAGAAAAGATAATAAACTATGAGGCTAACTTAAAGAAGATAAGAAAGAACCATATTCCAAATGTACCTAATGCCATAAGTCTAGCAACCTGTAATACAGCTATGGAGCTTAATGCCTCTGCTATAATCACCGTTACTCAGAGCGGACATACTGCCCGTATAGTTTCAAAATATCGACCTGAATGTTCAATAATTGCTGTAACTCCTTACGAAAAGGTGGCCAGAAGACTTGCCTTAAACTGTGGAGTATTCCCAATTATAACCTCCAAGATGGAGAACACAGATGAGCTTATTAATAAGTCTGTAGGTATAGCTTTAGAGACAGGCTATGTTAAAAAGGGAGACTTAGTGGTTATAGCTGCGGGTATTCCTTCTAGTATGAGTGGAAGCACCAACTTAATGAAGGTTCATATTGTAGGAGATATATTGGTTCAGGGTAAGGGTGCTGGAAGCATTCCAGGTGCACGCTATGGTACTGCCATTGGGATAAAGGACCTCTGCAGAGCTTCAGACATTATTGAGGACGGAGAAATAATAGTTGCAAAAAATCTTAACTCAGAATGCCTTGAGCATTTAGATAAGGCTGTAGGCTTTATCATAGAGGAAAATTCAATTAATGCAGATGTAGCCATTGCATGTATTTCCCGGGATATACCAATAATCTATAACGCTGCAGGAGCCATGGATATCATAAAAACCGGTACCTTTATTACCATGGATGTGGCAAGGGGTATTGTATATAGCGGTAAGGCTAATATAATTTAACGAGGTGAAATACATATGGAGTATAGAGTACTTGGCAAGACAAATTTGAAGGTGTCCGTAATCGGCTTTGGAGGTATTCCTGTACAGAGAATAAGCAAAGAGGAATCTATAAGCATAATACATAGGGCACAGGAGCTTGGTGTAAACTTTATAGACAGTGCACGAGGTTACGGAATTTCTGAGGAGTACATTGGTGAAGCCCTACAGGGAAGAAGAGATAAGTGGATAATTGCCACAAAGAGTATGGTAAGAGACAAGGCCTCCATGGCAAGAGATATAGAAATAAGCTTAAAAAATTTAAAGACAGATTATATTGATCTTTATCAGCTTCATAATATACGAACGGAAGCGGAATATGAAAGAGTACTTGCAGAGGATGGAGCTTACAGGGCTCTACTTGAAGCAAAGGAACAGGGGAAGATAGGACACATAGGAATTACCTCACACAGCTTAGATACTTTAAGGCTTATAGTGGAGAAGGGAATATTTGAAACCATAATGTATCCTTATAATGTGGTGGAAACCCAGGCTTTTGAGCTATTTAGAAGGGCCAAGGAGTTAAATGTGGGGGTTATAGCTATGAAGCCTATGGCTGGAGGAGCATTGCAAAATGGAGAGATAGCCCTAAAGTTTATAGCAGAAAACAAGTCCATTACCACTGCTATACCAGGAATGGCTTCCCTTCAAGAGGTAGAACAAAATGCTTCAGTAGGAAATGCTTACGTACCCTTGACCTATGAGGAAAGAGAAGCTGCCCTAAAGGAAGCAAATGAACTAGGAAGTGAATTCTGCAGAAGATGCGGTTACTGCGGGCCTTGTCCACAAGGCATAGATATCCCTTCCATGTTTACCTTTAAGGCATACAAGGACAGATATAACCTGCCTGAGTGGGCTGAGGGAAGATATTTTGCCTCAAAGTCTAGAGCGAAGGATTGTGTGGAATGTGGAGCCTGTGAGACAAAGTGTCCCTATGATCTGCCTATTCGCTCCATGTTAAAGGATGTAAGAAAAACCTTTGAGGAATAAAATATACAAAAAATTTATACTTGAGCTATTGCATAAAATAGGTTTTAATGGATATAATAACATGATAGAACATATTTGGCAACTGATTTTTTTCTTCAGCACCTTCGGGTGCTTCTTTTTTTTATAAACAAGCTTTTAAAAAAGGGTAGCATAAAAATCTCCTAATGAACAACACTATATACTAAGTAAATCAAAAGGAGAGATAATCATGGAGAACAAGCTAAGCTGCAGTGCAGTGGGCTGTGTGCATAATTTAAATGCCCTCTGTGCAGCAAATACCATACATGTAACAGGAACAAGTGCTCACAGCAGTGAGGACACCATGTGCCACACCTTTGCACAAAAGGGTTTTGTAAATGCCATTTCCAATGCTCTCAACATGAACCTGTTTGGGGAGATAAGGCAGGTCTTTACAAATTCTGAGCTGGTTATGAATCCTAATATAGTATGCGATGCTATAAGCTGCAGGTATAATCATTATAGGCACTGTGATGCCCATAATGTTGTGATTCATGGTCCTGATGCAGAAAGCAGCTCTAGTACTCAATGTGAAACCTTTATGGAATAAATAAAAGAGCAGTGATTAACTAAAAAATCACTGCTCTTTTCTGTGGTACTTTACAAGAAATCCATTTTCCTTAAGGTTGGCTATAGCCTCATTAAGTTCGCTGTCGTCAATGAGCTCCTCACAAATTAATTCCAGGTCATATATGGGCTTAATATCCTGGGACAATATAATAAATGTCCTTTTTTGTGTGTTGTATATTACAGTTTCTCCATTTTCCTGGGTGTCCAGCTCTACATTAAACATGGACTTCATAAGCATTTTGCACACCTCTCTTGTTTGTGTTTCTCTAAAGCTTCAGTTAACGATTTAATATAGTAATAATACTATAGCATATATTTTTAAAAAGTCAGCATCAACTTATTACAAAAAAACAAGCACTTTTTACATTTTAAAAAGCACTTTTTACATAGTACTAGTTTTTTGAAAAAAATGTAGTATAATACATATAAGGAGTTGGATAATATGGATTATATTGAAAAATTATGCAATTACATTACTATCTTTGTAAAAGACAATAGTAGCTTATCCTCAAAGGACATAGAGATAGTACAGTACGGTATTCATATTATTTTGATAAATGTCATAAAGTTCATCGCTCTGTTAATTGCAGCTATAGCTCTTGAGGTAGAGGGGTATTTTATAATAGCCTTTATAAGCTTTTCTGCCATAAGGTGTTTTGCAAATGGTGTACATGCCTCCAACACCTATATTTGTACTCTGGTTAATTTTTTACTTTTTTTCGGCATAGTATATTTTGCTTTAATGTTCCCATTAAGCAGAACGGAAGCACTAGTAATATATGTGTCAGCCTTTCTTTTACTTATAAAATACTCACCTGCAGATACAGCTGAAAGACCCCTTACTAGTGCAGCCCACAGAAAAATCCTTAAAAAACAAGCTTTGATGGTGGCTGCTATATATCTCATTCCTATTTTTATATTAAATAGCAGAGGGGTGGCATCACTTATCTTATATGCTCTCTTTGCCCAGTCACTTTTAATTACACCCCTTGCATATAAAATTTTTAGAAAGGAGTATAGGAACTATGAAAAAGTTAGATTTTAAGAAGACTATGGCTGCCGCTGTGGCTTCATCTGCTGCCATGGTTGCCAACACTGCTTCTAGCAAATGCATACTTTTTATGTTTAGCGAACCTAAAATGCCAAAGAGTCTTTACAAGAAATAAAGAAAAGCAAAAAGGAGATGCATTATCTCCTTTTTGCTTTGAATATGACTAATTCCTGTGTGAACTTTTTATTCATTATATAGGTATTTAAGTTTATATAATCTGAGTATTTGCTGTTTATGATTTCCTTTACTATGCTTAAGCCTAGACCTCTTCCTTCTCCCTTAGTTGAAAAATTCTTTTCAAAGAGAAGGTGAACAGGAGGAGTATTGGTAAGGCAGCTATTGCTTATTACAAAGCTTGTACAATCCTCAAGGTGAATTATACCAAATTGAAGCTCCTTCTCCTCACAAAGGACAGCTCCCTCCATGGCATTATCTAAAAGAATTCCAAGAATCCTGCATAGGTCAAGGTAATTCATATTTATATCTTCAATGGGCTTTTCAATGTCAATATGTACAGCTATATTTAAGTTCTGTGCAGAAAGCAGCTTTGAAAATACTAAGCCCTTTACACCAGTGAGCTTTATGTTCTGAAGATTGGCAAAGTGGGACTTATTTTCATTTAAATAATTATTTTGAGGAAGCAGATCCTTCTTTAAGAACTCATTTAAACCCTCAAGATCCTTCTCTTGCACATAGCTGTCTATACTCATAAGAATATTGGTATAATCATGGCGAAACTTTCTTAAATCCTGGGACATTTCTTCAATTATGGAGGTATACTCCTTCAGAGCTTTGGCTTCCTTCAATTCAAACTGCAGCTCCAGCTGCTTTTTTACATTTTTGTTATTTGCATAAACTATTAGAATACTACTCATTAAGTAAATAATTGCAAGAAATAGATTTAACCAAACCAGCATCACACTGGAGCTGTATACAAACCTATAAAGCATGGAATAAAGGTATATGATGGCAAGGGATACTCCCAGGTAAATTATAATCCACAGAGTGGTTTTAGATTTAGGTCTTATGGCGCCAGAATACAAGCCAAAACGCTTTAGAAGCCTTCCACAGTAGTAGCTTATAACATATGAAATTATAAAAATAATTATGTGTAAAAGTACAAAATAGCAAGGATTAAGCTTAAGCTCAGTAACATTTATTCGCAAGATAAAAGAAGTTGTAACTGCAGATATGGCATCTGAAAAAGCTAGTACAAGATTTGCAAGAAATAATAACAATAATATCTGAGAGGTCTGGACTCTTTTATATAATAGGTACAAAAGCATCAGTAATGCAGTAAGTGGAACTGCTAGAGAGCTATTGTTGATATAGCAGATTAATATAATTATAAAATAAGGAATAGTACTTAACCAATATTGTTTAAATTTTAAATTTACTATACCCAGGTTGTATATAGAAAAGAAAAAGCTTGCTGTCACAAGGAGAGAACAAATTATATTTTCAATTACTTGGTACATTGATCCATCAATCCTTTCAAGCCTCTTAGGGATATAAAACAGGTTTCACCGTTACACATTATTATAGACATGCTTGCCTTGTCAATCTCCTGAATTTTTTCTATGTTAACTAGATAGGAGGTATGACTTCTATAGAAGCCTTCTGGTAGTCTGCCTTCCACCTCCTTCATCTTTCCATAAAACTCAAACTGACCATGATAGGTGTGTATTCTAAGCTTATGGATCTTTTCTGTGGTTTCAATAAAAATAATGTCGTCTAAGCATATATTTAAAATCCTCGTGCCTGTGTCTACTGTGAGAAAGTTTTTCACTCCCTTGCGAATATCCTGAAGCTTCTTTTCAATGGTTAGAAGACATTCTTCAATGCGGGTTTCAAAAGCATAGGGGTTATCCTTTAAAATAAAATCCAAGGCTTCCACCTTATACTCAAAGGATATGGTGGTAAGCTCAGAATGAGTGGTAACAAACACTATAAAGCCCATGGAGTCATAATGCCTGATTTCTCTTGCCAAGGATAGTCCGTTAATGTCTGCATTTAAGGATATATCAAGTATGTAAGCCCGGGTAACCCCCTGATGAGTTCTCACCACTGAGAGTACATCATTTGGATTAGCTGTAGATAAATTTATATTCATGTTAAGCTCATGCTTTTCTATAGCTTTATTTACAATTCTTTCAATGCGCTCTCTTTGTATATTATTATCCTCGCAGATTATTATCTCCAACAATTAAACTCCTCCTTTATATAGTAATCTTGTGTATATATGACACCGTATAACAATTTTACTATATTTAGTGACTTAAAGTAAACAATTAACTGCAAAAATCTAGTTGCTTTTCACAAATGGTGACAAAATATGAAGCTTATATGACAAAATCGACAAAAAACCCCTTTTTCATACAAAAGGGGTGAACTATCTAGATGTATTCCTTTTTTTGTGAAGAGGATAAGCCCTCATTTAAGCTTCCGCTTCGATAGCCTTGAAGGTCTAGAGAACTATAGGCAAAGCCTAGAGCTTTCAATTCTGAAGCTACAAAGTCCATGAAATCTGTATTAAAGAAATTTTCCCTGTCCTCTGGCGGTACCTCAATTCTTGCGGTATCCCCGTGGTATCTCACTCTAACCTGAGAAAAGCCCTTGGATAAAAGCAAATCTTCAGCAGCTTCAATTCGTCTAAGCTTCTCCTCTGTAATCTCCTCTCCATAGGGGAACCTAGAGGAAAGGCAGGCATAGGAAGGCTTCTGCCAGGTAGGAAGCATAAGCTCCTTTGAGAGGAGTCTTATCTCCTCCTTAGTAAGTCCAGCCTCCTTTAAGGGACTCTTTATATGAAGCTCCTCCAGGGCTTTTCTCCCTGGTCTATAATCCGATAAATCATCTATATTAGAGCCCTCCATCACTACTGCCACATTTTCTTCATAAGCAGCCTTTAAAAGCTTAGAAAAGAGCTCCTTCTTGCAGTGATAACATCTATCTGGAGGATTCTTTACGAATTCTAGAAGCTCCAGCTCATTGGTCTCAATGATTCTATGACGGGCTTTAAGAGAGGCAATAAAGCTTAGGGCCTCAGTAAATTCTCTCTTTGGAAAGGAGGCGGAACGAATAGTTATGGCAAGAACCTTATCACCTAGGGTGTCTGAGGCCACCTTTAGGAGAAGGGTACTGTCTACTCCTCCGGAAAAAGCCACCGCAGCAGAGCCATAGCTTTTTATAATATCCACAAGCTTTTTATATTTTTCATTTAGAGTTATATTATCAACCATCTATTCATTTCTCCTTGCGTAATTTTTACTCATTCCCTGGTGAAGAGCCACCCTTCTTCCAATGGAGGCAAGCTTAGCACTAACTGCAGTATAGCTGTGCTCAGGGTCATCCTTTAAGCTGGCCTTTCCAGGATAAAGTGTATAGAGCTCCTTAAATTCCTGTATGGTAACATTGGGCATTACTACATTGCCGCCGCACTGCAAGGCCTTCATCCTGCCTCCAGGAGCTAAGGTCTCCATGGCAGTGGTAGCAGGCAGATTGCAATAGGGTAAAAGCAGTCTTGTAAGGGCAAGAACCTTTAGACTCAAGGTGAAATCTCCGGGAGAGGCCTCACTAAGAGGAGTATCCTCATTTGGTATAAAGGGACCTATGCCAATCATATCAGCATCAATTTCCAAAAAGAAAAGTAAATCCTCAGCAATGGAGTGAAGGCTCTGATTTGGAAGTCCAACCAAGGAGCCAGTTCCCACCTCATAGCCTAAGGCTCTAAGGTGTTTTAGACATTCCTTCCTGTTTTCATGGCTCATCTTAGGATCCATATCCTCATAGAGTTTTTTGTCTGTAGTCTCAATTCTTATAAGATATCTGTCGGCTCCAGCCCTTTTGTAGGCCTCATATTCCTCAAAGCTCTTTTCTCCCATGCTCAAGGTGATAGCCATATCAAGCTTTTTAAGCTTAGAAATAATTGAGGTCATACGCTCTAGGGTAAAGTAATCATCCTCTCCAGATTGAAGCACCAAAGTCTTATAGCCAAGAGACTTTGCTCCCTCTGCCATCTCTAGAATCTGATCCTCTGTAAGCCTGTAGCGCTGAACATTTTTATTGTGAGAACGGAGTCCGCAGTATAGACAATCTCTTTTGCAGTAGTTGGAAAACTCTATAAGAGCTCTTAAATGGACCTCATCCCCAACATACTTTTGCCTAACCCTGTCTGCAGCAGCAAAGAGCTCCTCATTTATACTATTATCCCTAAGGAGAGTGATAAGCTCCTCTTTATTTAAAACATGAGTACTTTCTAGTTTTTGTATAAGGGTATTCATGGTACCACTCCTTTGTAAAAAGGTTTAATCAACTATTATTGTATGCTTTACTATAGGTGCTGTAAATGATTAGAATCAAAAAAGGCACCCCTAAAACCTGTTAATTGTGTTAAAATAATAGAACAAAAGCAGTTTAAAGATTGAAATGCAGGATATAGCTATAATATATATGAAAAAAGGAGAAATACAAATGGAGACAAAAACAGTACCTGTAGAAAAGAATAAGAAATATGAAATAGATATAACAAGCTATGGCCATGAGGGTGAAGGAGTTGGGAAGCTTCAGGATTTCACTGTGTTTGTACCCGGAGCCATAAAGGGTGAGAGGGTAAAGCTTTTAATGGTAAAGGTGAATAAGAGCTATGGCTTTGGAAAGCTTATAGAGGTTATCACCCCCTCAGAAGAGAGAAGAGAGCCCTCATGTCCCACCTATAAGCAATGCGGAGGCTGTAAGCTTCAGCATATGAGCTATGAAGAGCAGCTTAAATTTAAAACAGGTAGAGTAAAGGCGGCCCTAGAGAGAATAGGGAAGCTTACTGATGTAATTATTCATCCTACAATTGGCATGGAAGAGCCCTATATTTATAGAAACAAGGTACAGCTTCCCATAGGAAAGGTAGGAGACAAGGTGGAAATGGGCTTTTATGCACCAAGAAGCCATAGAATAATCCCCATGGAGAGCTGCGGCATTCAAAATGAAACAGCAGACAGAGTTATGAAGCTTGTAAAAGGCTGGGCCAACAAGTATAGGGTAGAGCCCTATGATGAGGAGAGTAACACTGGACTTTTGAGACACCTTATGGTGAGGTGGGCGTACAAAACTGGGGAGACCATGGTGGTGCTGGTGGTGAACGGGGAGGAGCTGCCGCGGGGGGAGGAGCTAATAAAAGCTTTAAGAGATGAAGTGCCGGGCCTTGTAAGCATAATAATAAATGTAAATAAGAAGTCCACCAATGTGGTACTGGGAGATAAGAATATTGTACTCTGGGGAAAGGACACCATAACAGACTACATAGGAGAATACAGATTTAAGATTTCACCTCACTCCTTCTTTCAGGTTAATCCCACACAGACAGTAGTGCTCTATGAAAAGGCACTGCAATATGCTAAGCTAAGCGGTGAGGAAGTGGTGTTTGACGCCTACTGTGGCACAGGAACCATTTCACTATTCCTATCCGCCAAGGCAAAAAAGGTTTATGGAGTGGAGATAGTGCCTCAAGCCATTGAAAACGCCATAGAAAATGCCAAAGAAAACCAGGTGGAAAATGTGGAGTTTATGGTGGGCAAGGCCGAGGAGGAAATTCCAAGGCTTATTGAAAGAGGAATAAAAGCACAGGTAGTGGTGGTGGACCCGCCAAGAAAGGGCTGCGAAGCCTCACTGCTTAAGGCCATTGCCAAGATGGCTCCAGAGAGAATAGTCTACGTTTCCTGCGATGTGGAAACTCTGGCAAGAGACCTTAGGATGCTAGAGGACATGGGGTATAAGACGAAAGAGGTGCAACCGGTAGATATGTTCCCACAGACGGGGCATGTTGAGGTGGTTGTTAAACTTACGAAGAACGAAGTGATGAAGTAAGTTTATTACAACCACCCATGCAAGGCTTTCCCATGAAAAGGAGTCGAAGACGAACTTTGAATGGCAGAAAGCTACTGCTGAGGTGGTAACGCTGCTTACGAAGAACGAGGTGATGAAGTAAGTTTTTTACAACCACCCATGCAAGGGTTGCCAAAGAAATCGAGCGAAGTGAAGATTGATTTGCTGCAAGCTACTGCTGAGACGGTTACTTTAATGTCAAGGGTAGAGAAGTAAAGTGCATAAAAGCCTTGAAATAAGGGGTTTACGAGGATTAGAGTGTAAAATCTAACCCTCGGATTTTTTGTTAGATTAATCAGAACCAAACATATCCACGATAGAAATACCTTAGGGTTGAGTTGACAGGATTAAAATGGATAGGTTGTGGAGACAAAAATGTTGAATTCAGATATCTGATATTTGTTTATAAAAACATAAATTAAAAAATTGATATTAATAATGCAGTGACTAAAAAAATAATATGCATAGTAGTTAATCCACCGAGTTTCACACTTTGTTTAATTGAAGCAATAAACAAAATATTAGGTGCTTCAAACATTTTATTCGACGCATATTAAAATATATGCTATAATTAAGGTATATAAATCAAAAGAGGAGGCTTTTGGAACAATGAAGGCTTGTTATAATAAACTTCTTAAAATGTTAATAGATAGAAAAATGACAAAAACCGATTTGCGTCAGCAGGCGAAGATAAGTAGTAGTACCCTTGCAAAGATTGGCAAGCAAGAAATGGTCAGCTCGGATGTCCTTGTGAAAATCTGTAATGCACTTCAATGTGATATAAGTGATATAGTTGAATTGGTAAAGGATGAAAATGAAGAATATATTGTTCATTTTCATCCCGATAAGTTAAAGGTGGTATCGCTCTTCTCAGGTGCTGGAGGTATGGATCTTGGATTTATAAATGCAGGGTTTGAGATAATTTGGGCAAATGATTTTTTTGAAGATGCGGTTAATTCCTATAGAAAGAATATAGGAAAACATATGATTCATGGTGATATCACTAAGATTTCTAGTTGTGATATACCTGATGGTGCAGACGTAGTTATAGGTGGATTCCCTTGCCAAGGATTTTCAGTAGCAAATACTAGACGTTCTATGGAGGATAAGCGTAATTTCTTGTACAAAGAGATGCTTAGAGTAATAGCTGATAAAAAACCTAAATTTTTTGTGGCAGAGAATGTAAAAGGGCTTTTATCTATCGAAGGTGGTAAAGTTTTTGAAATGATAAAATCTGATTTTGAGAATCTTAAGGATAATGATGGTAATATCATTGGATATAAGGTTGATGCAAGAATCTTAAATGCCGCGGAATATGGAGTGCCGCAGGCTAGAGAAAGAGTTGTAATTATTGGTAATAAAATAGGAGTAGAGAATCCTTATCCTGTCGCTACACATTATGTTGAAGGGGTATCGAAGAGTTCTGAGAAATTAATACCAGCAATTACAACAGAACAAGCGATTGGTTTCCTATCCAATAAAAAGCTTACAAAAAATATAGTTCGAGTGAGTAAGGAAGAGATAGATGCCCACATAAAAAAAACTGGATTATCTGA
The DNA here is from genome assembly GCA_002298125.1 of Clostridium sp. UBA701. GTDB lineage: Bacteria > Bacillota > Clostridia > Clostridiales > Clostridiaceae > UBA701. The sequence continues at coordinate 122,621 of DBMJ01000016.1, forward strand.
TGTTGAGGGATTCTACTCGATTTTAGGTGTAGATTCGAACTACAATGAGATTTTTATAAAGAACCATATCGCATCTGAAAATGTGGCGGATACCTTTTGGGGAAGAAAATATGAAGTAAATCAGCATGACATTTGTGATTATTTACGATACTGGAGAGATAAGGCAGGATGGACTACAAAGAAGGTTGATGAACATTTTGGCTATTCTTATACCGCAGGACATTGGTTTAGAAAAGACAATAATTCAGGTAGCATACCAAAGCCGGAAGATTGGTGGGAACTGAAAAAAATATTTGGATTTGATGACAAATATGATGAGGCTGTTACAACGCTTGTTGAGAAAGAAATTCAATTTGAACAATCGTTGAGAATCACAAACTGGGATAGACCAAGTGATACTATTACTGCTACAAGCCCTGAAATCCACGTAAACAAGATGCGTAGATTGAGTGCGAGAGAATGCGCTATTTTACAAACATTTCCATTAGAATACGAGTTTACAGGAAGTTTGAACAAGATGTATACACAGATTGGAAATGCAGTTCCTGTAAAATTAGCGACAAAGATAGCGGCCGGGATATATGAGGCAATTGAGGTGGACAATAAAAAGAAATAAAATTCCAAGATACTGCCCGTTACATCGAACTTGGAGGCAGAAATGAATTACTATATGGTTGTTACAACTGAAATTGATTATGAATGGGATATAGATAATCATTTTAAATGCGCGGGATTCCCTGAAAGGAACAGAAAGTCTTTACAGATGATGAATCCTGGAGATGGAATTATTTATTATGTGACTAAACGTTCAAAGTTTATGGCGGCAGTTGAAGTTGCCGGAGAGTATTTTATTCAGAAGATCCTATATGGGATGACATAGAGTTTATAAAAAATAAGATATAATGGGGTAGTCAAGTACAAGGAAGCTTTAGAAGACTTAGCCAAAATGATTATAACAAAATATTGAATTTCATAATAGAAAGGAAGAGGGTTTTATAAGAGAAAACCCTCTTCTTTTATGTTAGATATCCATTTCTTTATATCCGGTCCAAGTATTGTTTTTGGAATCAAATCTATCTCTTAAGTCCCCGTTGTTCAATCGCATACTATCACCACGTAATATAGCCCTGATTTTGTAAACGTTATTGTCTGAGGTATATGCCCAGGAACAATGATTTGCCGCATCAAAAAAAATATCTTTTGAACCTCTGCTTTGAGGAATGGTTATTTTGACATATCCTTTTGATAAACAGTGTTTCTCTGCCCATTCTTTTTTCTTTTTTACTTTTGATGGTACACTTATTGGTGTATATTGTGCGCCATCGGATGCGGTATAGTACTTATATGTTTTAAAATTAACTATTAAGTCTTTGTTAAATAGGTTTGATAGTTCTCCATTTGGAATGCATACTAATACTAAAGAGGCTTTTTTTCCAATGTTTGTACTTCTTGATATATCAAATTGGACATTATCATCTCTATAAATAATTTTTATTACATATGTTAAGATAGGTAACCTACTTACCCTAGCACGAGTGTCTAGATTACTTGCGGTACGAATGTATTTGTGGTTTGAATTGTCAAACGAAGTTTGATTTGGTTCGACTGATGTGTAACCTATATCGGTTGAGTTTCCTTTTGTATCGAGTGTTTTGCAATCTACACATAAAACACAATCATCAAAAATAATCCCTAAATCTGAGCTGATCGGTGACTCATAAATTCCTTTGATATCAGCCATCATGTTTTTGTATACATGATGGCGCACTAAACGTTCAGCAGCAACCTTCAATTTATTTTTTACATTCCATGTTGATGCAAGTTTTGCATAATTTAATTTTATTTCATTTTCTATAAGAAGTAAGTCTTTTTGAAAGTCTTTCGAAGTTATGATTAAATCCAATTTCGCAAAATACTTTTTCTCTAATTCTAAAATATCCTTTTGAGCTTTAGTTGTAGTAATGGTTATATCTTGTTTTGACATAGTTCATCTCCTAAATTGTATCATTTTTTGTGTTAATAAAAGCTAGTGAGGGTTTATTCATCTACTCTAGGGTCAAAATGCTCCAAATAGAAACTTAATTTATCTTGTACATATTGGGACATATTTGGGTTTTTGTGTATAATTCTAACTCTTTTCTTATTACCGTCTAAGAGTTCAAAAGTTGGAACAGCACTAAAGTTATATCTTGCTTTTCCAGGATTCTTACCAGCTTTCAAAGGTCTGGAACCATAATGTTCTTGAAGTTTACCGTTAGGTAAACTCATAATAGAGATTAATTCACATCTCTGTGTAATGGAGCTATTTAATAGGCAAACAAAATAGGTTAATGTTATTTTCTTTTCTCCGTTTGATTTGCTGTAGAATGTTGGTAGATTTGGAGAGTATTCTTCATGATATTCTGTGGGTTTTCCGGCATTTTTGATTATAGTTCCTGAATAAGAGTTTTGATTTTCTCCTACAAAGATACATGTGTTGAAATCGCCGATATTGTCTTGTCTTGTTGTTCCCTCGCTTGTTGTTACACTTTTTAAGTCGATATGTATGTAAGCATCTTCAACCTCAAAAAAGAGATCGGAACTAACAGGGCATGAATTAGGCTGCCCTGCAATTTTTCCGTTAAGTAAAGCATAAACAATTCGTTCACTCCCTACATCAAATTGAGAAATACCTCCGTCTTCATTTCCATACAATCCTTGCCAGTCATTTCGGATATCTTCCATAGATAACATTCCGCGAACAATTTCATCCTCTACGAATTTTAGAAAAAACCAATATTTCATTAAGTATTTGTGTTCCAACGCTTCTAAATCGTGAAGCGAAATATTAGAATTATCAAATGGCATAATATAGCCTCCTTTTCATTTCCGAATAATATTTGCCTTTCATTAATTCTGCCACCTTAAGCTTCTAATATTATTCTAGCTGAAGGGTCATAGATTGTCCAAACAAATTAAGGGGCTTAAGAGATCAGGAATGGATATGACATGGTTGTGAAGATAGCATTGAAATAGACTGATTTCAAAGGCTTCCATAAGTTTAAATATAAAATTTAGGATATATACAGGTAGAAATAGATATAAAGTTAATGCAAACAGTAATTATAATACCTGTCAAAACCAAGCAAGTTAGATTAGGAAAAAGAATACAAATTCTTCTATAATAGAGGATTAGACCCTTTATTTTAGACAAAATCTCACCGAAGCTACGAATATCTTAATATTTTAAGATCATATATCAGAACTCCCATAATTATCAATATATTTTATAATTAATTATAACTATCTATTTCAACTACAAATGAATTACCATACTTTCAATTTCTTTTCCCAGATTTTGCGCATAAAATTCATTTGGAGTTTTGTATTTAAGGCTTGAATGAAGCCTGTTGGTATTGTATCCCTTCATAAACCTTGTAACTTCTACATATGCATCCTTGTAACTATCAAATTCATACACACCTATGCATTCGTCCTCAAAGATCCTGTGGAAAGACTCAATATGAGCATTTTTATTTGGGGTTCTGATTGGAATTCTCTCATGGTAAATGTGTATTTCTTCACAGCTTTCTTCAAATACATTACTAATAAACTGTGGACCATTATCAGTCCTGATAACAGGCTTGCCTTCACTGTCAAGCAGATTTCTCCTAATCAGGCAACGTCTTATTAAGCTTGCTGCATCTGAGCCTGTACAGCTATAACTCATGTAATAATCAATTATTGATTTATCAAAAACATCTATTACTGACAATACAAAGAAAAACTTATTTTCGCCAATAATTTAACCATATTTGATGTCTGATTCCCAGAGTTCGTTTGACTTTTTAACTATCCTGTTGATCGATATTGAGCTTTTAGCCTGCGGTTTGATAACTCTTTGTTTCTTGAGTATCTTGAGCTCTTTACACAGTCTGTACACCTTCTTGCGATTAATAATTAGGTTGAACTCTCTCCTCAAGCTGTGGGTAATTTTATGATAGCCATAGAAGAAAGCATCATCTTGGATTAGCTCTATAATGCATTCTTTAATCTCTTCATCACATATCTTTTTACAACTTGTGGTGAGGGAATATCCTACAATAGGTCTTCCAACATTCTCTGCCTTCACCTTAACTTTATTTTCACTTGAGACACGATAGTAATATGTTGATCGGCTTAAAACAGCATATTTCAGCACTAACGTTATTTTATAACCCTGTTTTATATAATGTCTGGCTACCTGAAATCTATCATCTATAGAAGGTTCTTTTTTTTTAGTAAATCCTTTAAAATTGCTATTTCAAGGTCCTTTTCACCAAGTGTTTTTTTCAATAAATCATTTTCTTTTTCCAACTCTTTGCTGAAATTACTTGAATTAAAGTTACTTGATTTTGGCCCCTTGGTAGAGCCACCTTTAGCAGCATTCTTTTTCTTTCTTACCCATGTGTTAATGGTTGTAGATGGTATATTATGATTTCTTGCAACCAAGGTCATGTTACCCGTTTCTTCTACTTCTCTTAACACCTGCTCCTTAATCTCTTCCGAATAATATTTGCCTTTCATTAATTCTGCCCCCTTAAGCTTCTAATATTATTCTAGCTGAAGGTTCGTAGATTGTCCAAATAAATTAAGGGGCTTAAGAGATATGCTGGTATAAATACCACCCGAAATGAGCGTATCGAGGTTCATGGGATTTCTTAAGAGGAAGAGTAGTCTGATTATATATTAGAAATTTGGAAACATGAAATTCAAGTACCGAAACAGAGAGTTTTGGTGTCGGGGATATTATGTGGATATAGTAGGAAAGAATACAGCAAAAATAAAAGAGTATATAGAGCATCAATTGAAAGAAGACCAATTAGGGGAACAACTTACAATGGATTGCATTAACCCGTTTACGGATGGTAAGTAAAAGAGACCCCATTAAGGGGTAAAAGTTACAAAATAACATGTTTACAGATAGCTGATAACAAATTTGCGTGTGCCAGATCGTACATACGCCCTTTAGGCGTGGCTAGTATTAAAGGGCTATGCCTGTTAAAGAAAAAACATCGGCTATGCCGGTGGATATTTATCCTTTGGAAATATTTAGGCATATCTATTTGTAAATTCAAACCAGATGGTTTACAATATTTCTATTGAAGTATGGAGGAACTATAAGGAAAACTTCGGATACACAGTGTGTGATGGTACACAGTGGGAGCTAGAATTTGAATATAACAATGATTATAAGCTGGTAAAGTTTGATGGTGATAACTCATACCCTTATAACTTCGATAAGTTCCAGATGTTATTTGGCATTGATGATACTGAGGAGGACGAGGATGAGTAAATTTGATATTTTGGTGAAATACATCTCCATGATCCAGGCAGATAGTTTTGGCGAATGGGTTATTGATAAAGAAAACGATGGTACACCGGAACATCCGATACAGATGCCTTTTGTGTGTTATTCCGAAATGGTAAATAACTTCATCGACGATGTTTACACCTTTGAAGAAAGTAACAAAGATATGGAGCTTACCTGTTATGGAGATATTCTCAAAGATAACGGCCTTCAATGGCGTACGGAATCAATGAAGAATGCTGACGTTTCAAATTTAAATGCACAGTGTGTGCTTGCGCTTATAATGGGTGCTGTTAGAGCCGAGCGTTTTTGCGATGGTACATTATTAGATTTCTTCAAGAGTGGCTGCATATTGAAGTGGCTTGAAAGATTAAACAACATTGAATAAATGGGGGATTATAAGATGAATTTAGTAAAATCTGATATAAAGTTAGAGACGAAGCTTGTTGGCTCCATTAATGGGAAATTTTATATTCCATCATATCAAAGAGGATATCGATGGGAAAAAGATCAGGTCTATCGTTTGCTCGATGACATTTATATAAATGGTGCAAAGAGCTATTGTTTGCAACCGGTTGTGGTTAGAAAACAAAACGACCGATATGAACTCATCGATGGTCAGCAGAGACTGACAACACTATATATCTTATTAAAATATATTCAGAAAGAATATAAACCAAGGATAAAACTCAATTATTCTTTAAACTATGAAACTCGGACTGATTCTGAAGCATTTTTAGATTCCGTCGATGAGATGTTAGCAGAAACCAATATTGATTTCTTCTACATATACAGCGCGTATCGAACAATAGATGGGTGGTTTAAAGGCCAGAAAGACGATGTTATCGCTGCCGATAAAATATATGAGTATCTTGCAGAACGCGTGAAAATCATCTGGTATGAGGTAGATGAGTCTGAAGATGCCATAGCACTATTTACGCGACTCAATATCGGTAAAATACCACTGACGTGCGCAGAACTCGTTAAAGCAATGTTCCTGAGTCGAGACAATAATTCTGAAATGGACAGAGAGAAGCAGGAAGAGGTATCTCTGCAATGGGACAATATTGAGAAGGAACTGCACAATAACTCTTTATGGTATTTTTTAACTAATCATTCAAATGCAAAATATCAAACACGTATTGATCTTATCTTAGATTTAATTTCGGGTAAGTCGGCGGATAACAAGGAAAAATACTATACGTTCTTTTATTTTGATGATTTGAATCAAAAGGAAAATCTTAATGAAATCTGGAAGGAAATCCAGCATACATTTCTAATTCTCAAAGACTGGTTTGAAGATCACGAACTCTATCACAAAATTGGCTATTTGATTGCTTCAAATACTAAATCGCTGCAGGATATTTTTGCGTTATCCAAACGTGAAATAGACGGAAGAGGCATAACAAAAAAACAATTCAAATCAGAATTAGATGCATATATCAAGAAAAGTATTGTCATACACACCAGTTACTCTGAACTCAGCTATGAAAAGCCTGCAGATTATACAAGAATCAGCAAATTGCTGCTCCTATTTAATGTTGAATCAGTTCGGCAAAACGGCGAGCAGACTCATTGGTTCCCGTTTGAAAAATTCAAATATCAAAAAACAAGCAAAGTCACCTGGAGTTTAGAACATATACATGCGCAACAGTCAGAAGGTATGCAAAAGCAAGATGATTGGAAAGAGTGGCTAAGATTGCATCTTCCTTCTATTATATCCATTGGCAATGGTAACGACGAACTGGTCGATGAAATGAAAAATGCCTGTGATAAGGAGCGCCTGGAGCGTCAGGAATTTGAAGATATCCAGCAAAAAGTAATACAAAAATTATCTGCACAAGGCAACACTGAGTACATGCATTCTATTGCAAATCTGGCATTGCTTAATATGAGTGATAACGCGGCATTAAATAATTCTACTTTTGATGTCAAACGAAATGCAATTATTGAAATGGACAAGAAAGGTCAATTTATTCCATTTTGCACAAAGATGGTTTTCTTAAAATACTATACGCCGTCTGATGGGAATCAGCTGCATTTCTGGGGACAACCAGATCGAATCGCGTATATAAAGGCGATCAATAGCACACTTAAAAATTACCTTGCCGAAGAAATTTCTATCGAAAAGGAGGCTGAATAATATGGGAACAGCTCTTAATACTTTTATTGAAATATTTAATACTAGTTTCGATGTTAGCGAAGAAGCCGTCCAGATGAAAAAGATTGTAATTCCAATTATTCAGCGTGACTATGCCCAAGGCCGCCTAGATGCAGATGTTAATCGAATTCGGGAGCGGTTTCTGGACTCCTTGCACCAAGCTATTAAGGTTGATCCAATTACATTGGATTTCGTTTATGGAGACATCAATGAGCATGGTGTTATGACACCTCTGGATGGTCAGCAGCGACTTACAGCACTTTTTCTACTCCATTGGTATGCTGCGAAGAAAGAAAATGTAGATATTACAGAGTGTCTATTTTTAGAAAACTTCAGTTATGAGACACGATACAGCGCACGTGATTTCTGTTCTTTCCTAATCAAGTTTAATCCAACATTTACAAAAAAGCTGTCTGAGGAAATCGTTGATCAGGCATGGTTTCCACTCGATTGGAAAAAAGATCCGACAATAAGCTCAATGTTGGTGATGCTTGATGCAATTCAGGATGAATTTGCAGAGACACAGGGAATTTGGGCGAGGTTAAAGGATAAGGCAATAACATTCTATTTTCTTCCGATCAAAGACATGGGTCTCACCGATGAACTATATATTAAAATGAATTCGCGTGGGAAACCACTAACGCAATTCGAGCATTTCAAAGCCGAATTGGAACGTGAACTTCGAAAGATTGATGAACCTACATCAAAACGCGTCATCAAGAAGATTGATCTTGATTGGACTGATATGCTCTGGAGATATCGCGGCGACGATAATGTGATTGATGATGAATTTTTACGTTACTTCAGGTTTATTTGTGACATTATTTGTTACCAGAACGGGGGGACCACTCAAGGCAAGAGCAACGATGAATTCGACCTCTTAAAAGAATATTTTTCTGCCCAGAATGAAAACGTGATGGCTAACATTCAAACACTAGAAAACTATTTCGACTGTTGGTGCTGCCTTCAGGGCGATAACGCTCCGGACAAATTTTTGGAACGATTTATTTCCCATGAACATCAACCTAGAAAAATTAAAATTGAAAAAAGGTACGGAATTAATATTTTTAAAGACTGTGTTCGTAATTATGCTGATATATCTGGTAATGGTAATAGGCAATTCCCATTGAATAGGATTGTCCTTTTATATGCTGTAGTCTCCTATCTCCTGAATAAAGACACAATATCCGAAGATGAATTCTCGCGAAGACTAAGAATCGTAAACAATCTAATACAAAATTCCGAAGATGAGATCAGCGATAGTGAACTCAGAACGAGTGGCAATAGAATGCCAGCTATTTTGAAGCAAGTTGATTCAATAATTAAAACCGGTAAAATCGATGATAGCATAGAGAAAAACCTGAACCTGAATCAATTGGGTGAGGAAGCCATCAAGATTACATGGGTCGAAAACAACCCTGACAAGGCTGAAACGCTATTTGAGTTAGAGGACCATGATTTACTCCAAGGACAGATCAGTATTGTTGGTTTAGATCATCCTGAATATTTCTCGCGTTTTCGATCGGTGTTTTCCTGCAAGGCGGACCTAGTTGATTGTGCACTTATGTCTATCGGTGGGTATGGGCAAAGAGAGAAAAAATGGAGATATCAATTAGGTTCAAAAAAGAATATGAAAGCTTGGCGGAATCTGTTTCACAAGAGCAGTAATGACGGTTTTGAACGAACAAAAGATGCCCTCACAAATTTGCTGTCTCGAGCTGATTCGTTTACCGACGAACTTTTATCCATTATTATCAATACTTACATCAATGAGTGCGAAACCAACAATAACTATGAATGGCGATATTATTATATTAAATACGACCTTTTCAGACCGGGTAGCTTTGGAAAATATTACTGGGACGATTTTGAGAAACGTCCATACGAGTTTTGCGTTATGTCAACAGAATCAAAGATTTCTGAAAACACATACCAGCCGTTCTTAAGGGCGGTTTATAAAAATAAGCTTTCAAAAGATCATTATGGACAACGTGCAATTGATGGTGACAATTATATTTTATGCGAAAACTCGGCATATGTTGTAAAGAATACTACTACAAATGTGGAAGTTGAAAGGGTAGTTATTGCACAAAACAACAATGGTATTGACACGGAAGATAGAATTAAAAAACTTCAGTCAATCCTCGAAAAAAGGTTGGAAAGCTCTGAAGCCAGCATGGGTTAAACTGTTGTGAGCTTATAGCATTATCTCAAGCCAAGAAGGGGTGCCTATGAAGATTCTAACAGCACGGGAAAAACTTTTGTTATAGCGAAAAAATCAAGAGTTGATATGTTCCCACGAACAGTAAAACTGTTGATATGTTCCCACATACCTCGAAAACGCTAAAAAACGGTTGACCTGTTTCCGCAAACGTAAAATAGAAATTCGGTCATCTGACATTAGTTTTCTGAACTCCGGCCACGTTGAAGCGATAATTCTGATGACAAGGGCTTAAAACCCAGTAATCATGCGGGTTTGAGCCACTTTTAACAATCATTTTTCAAGCCTCAAAAAACAGCCAAAATATAGATGACATAGGGTTTCTAACCTAATGTAGACAAAATTCAATTGTAAATAGAGATGATAGGCAGCGAGCAATTGAAAAACTCACTGCCTATTTTTTAGAACTGAGAGAGCATTGAAAATCTTGTCAAGTACTTTTTGGAAAATTTATTTCTGTAGTGAAATGGTGATTATTATTGTGTTTTACGGGTCTAATTGATAAGAGTAAGATCCTATCTGATAGACTCTAATTATTAGAATTTGAAAACTGTTTGTAATAAAATATTGTTGAAATCAAGACTTAAATAGTGAATACGGTCGATATGTTTCCATGAACAGATGGATACATAAATTGCCTGTTGAACGATGTATGAGTTCTGAACATTTCTTATGGAATATCCAAGTTCATGTCGTCATTTTCTTTAGCAAAACGCTGTAATTGTGTGGTTTTTTGCATTTTTATTTAAAGATTTCATTTTAAAGAATAGATGAAAAGCATTCAATATGGTCTGTTCAAAAATTTAAAGTAAGGCTTCTGAATCGGCTTATCCAATTTATTTGTGATATTATTTCTTTGGAAAAGTGAGTTCTCATGGGCATTTGGCATTTTATAAATGAGCATCACATGTGGACGCTCATTTATTATAAAGCTCTATGTGAGGCTCTGCTCTTGTCTTAAGTTCTCCAATAGAATAATATAATTATTTAAGTTTATAGCGAATTTAGTTGTTCGACAAGGCAAGTCAATAAGGCATTGCGAATTGAGAGATAATTTGGTATAATTAGTCAACGGTAGGCTAATTGCCTGTCCACTTGCTTTAAAGAAGAATTAGTCAACCGTACGGGAAATTCCTGTGCGGTTTTTTGTTTAGATTCTGATATCAGCAATAATAAGAAATTCGTCCAACGATAGATTTTAGTAATTAAGAAAAGGTTGATAATTTTATTAGTGTATAAGGAGTTTTAAATATATGAAAACAACTGTTATTAGTTCTTTCGATGATTATGTTGCTTACACAGAAAACTATAAAAACAATTACTATTTTAGAGGACAAGCAAATTGCGAGTGGGAAATAGTTCCATCCTTGTTTAGAAAAAAGGATTACCTGCCTTTAGAATGTAAAAAAATTCAGGAAGAAATGAAACTGTCCAAATTAGATGTTTTTTCTTCAATATTTAAACTTCAACACTACGGATTTCCAACCAGAATCTGCGACTTAAGTATTAGCCCACTTAGTTCATTGTTTTTTACTATAGAAGATAAATCTCAGAGCAACACAGATGGAGTTGTATATGTTTTTAATAAAGAGTTTGCTATTCCATTTCGTAGCAGAGAGGTTGAGTTGTTTTCAAAAGTTCTTACAAATAATTACCCCACCATTGACGCACTAGAGAATGATATGTTTTCAAAAAAACAGATTGAAGAAATTTTATCCTTAAATTATATAATACAATACGACTATCATTTTTCTTATACAAACCAAAGAGCCATTCTTCAAGGAGGTACAGGAATATTATTTGGATTTGATTGCTGTAATGATATAATTAGTCCTATCGGCAAAAATAGCCTTGACGTTTATATAGATGAAAAAATTATTATTCCGTACAATATTAAAAGTGAAATAAGCACTAAGTTGAGGGAACTGGGTTTTATACATGATGTTTTATATCAAGTTTTTGAAAGTACGAATACAACAAAAAACTTTTCATTAACTAAAACTAAGTTTGAGGTTCATGATAAATATGAGTTCCAAAAAATTCTTGCTAATTATCAAATTAGTTGTATTAGCTTTGACAAAGAGGAATTGATTAAAAAAATTGATGAAATTTATAAAAGTCTATTTTCGACTTATGGTGCGAACGCTCGAATATGGCTATACATTTATCTTGATGAAAATGATTTGACTGAAGGAAACTTTATTTGTAGAACAAAATGGCATCAATATAGTCATTATACAATTGAATGGACTAAAGATTATTTTATAAGAAGATTCAGTTATATAAATGAGCAAGCCTCAAAACAGGAAATATTTGAAAGGTTTGGCGATTTGATTCAAATGATTAATCCCGCATTTGATGATATATCAGATTTTGTTTCTAATATTATGTATTCTATAGATGATTTAGTAGATAAAATACAATCTTATAAAAATCAAGTTAAACTAGCATCTTTCAGATCTGATGATATTCCAAAAGGCAACTGTGATATTGAGAAATATTCAAATGCTGCTTATGCATATATCAAAGATGTGGAACGTCTTGTTGATGAAATGTTGTTATATAGTTCCAGAGGAGAGAAAGATCAATTTCTTAGGTATTGGGTGGAAGTTCTCATAACAGATTGTAAGAACTCAAAGAAACGTTTGGCGATGATGGAGGTAAGATATGATTAAAGTTGTGTATTTTGATGATCTGTCAGCAACAGATTATCTAAACATATATGATGGTGGAGAAAAAATACAAACAAAAAATAAGATTGAAGAAAAAAACAAAGAGTTAGCAAGTAAGACTTCTGCTAATTTGTTTGCCAAACTAAGCTGGCTTCCTTTTTTAGGAGGGGTTGCTGAAACAAGTGCTAACGCAGATTTTTCATTAAGTGGATCATCTTTAGTAAAAACTACACTATCTAATACTGTTTTAACAGATTTTTTGAATAGAGCTCAAGATGATGAAAGAATATGTGTATTTAATGATTATAAAGTAAGAGCTTATAAAAACTCTATTGCATTTTTCAAAATGTTTACACCATTTCTTAAAATTACGAAATCCGACTTTACTACTGATGAGGGTTTTGTTTTTGATATTTCAAAGTTAGATGAGGCCTTTACCAGTGGTAAAGGATATTATGAATTAATTGCCGAGAATACTGTAGGAGGCGTGCTGAAAAAATATATATTTCGTTTCAACATTGTATCTTTCAGAAACAATTATAGTATAGCAGACTTATCTAAAATGGATTTAAATTATTATGCAGTTAAGGTCGGAAAATCTGAGGAAGAGATGTTGGATATTAGTAAGGAGTTTAATTTTGAGCAGAAATCTATAAATTCTGCTTTTGATATTATGGAAGGCCAAAGTAACGGTAATGCTTTAGATGTATTTGATGTAATTCTTGCTGGAGTAGATATATGAAGAAAATCACTGTTTTTTATGGACCTAAAAAAGGGTATGAAAAAATAATACCAAATAACAATACTTCATTATCGGAGTTTATAACCAATGATGATGCAAAAAGGAAAGAAATTATCATTAAGCAACAGAACCAAGAACAAGAATATGAAGAGGATAAAGTTAAAATTCATATTGATAATTTAGTTGCTTATTCAGAATCATACGCTGGAATTACCGAAGGTGCGGTACAAAGTTTTATCAGCATCTTAAGCGGATATGATATTGATAATCTATTTCTTCAAAATCCTCCTATTCAAATTCGACAACAATTTGAACAGGCTTTCCCTAAAATAGTTGAAGTAAAAAAATATAATTATAAATCATTGACTAAATCAGCTTTTTTAAAAATAAACAAATCTTTTTCTGAAAATATTGTTGGACAAGAGAAAGCCAAAGAACGTATTCTTGTTTCATTATACCCTTTGCTGAATAAATGTAATAGAAAACCTATGGTTTTGATGTTTTATGGACCTTCGGGGGTGGGTAAAACAGAGACCGCAAAATTCATTAGTAAAACACTGGGCGAAAAACTATTAAGAAAACAATTTTCAATGTTTCACAGTGGAGAGTTTAGCGGTTATTTATTTGGAGGAAACCATTCGCAACCATGTTTTGCTAAAGATTTGTTAGAAAGGGAGTCAAATGTAATTTTACTTGATGAGTTTGATAAGCCAGCGCCTGTATTTCATAGTGCTTTTTATCAGTTGTTTGATGAGGGCATTTTTGAAGATAAAAATTATCATGTCGAATTGTTTAATTCAATAATCATATGTACATCTAATTACCAAAATGAAGAGGAAATTAGAAAGCATTTGGGCGATCCAATATTTTATCGATTTGATCGATTCATAAAGTTTGATACTTTATCTTTAGAGTCAATAAAAAGGATCATTGATATTTGTGCTTTAAGCAAAATGAAAACTATTGAACCTAAGGAAAGGAAAATTGTTAATATCAAGATGATTAAAGATATTATGTATAGTAATGCCTCTAGATTTACTAATGTTAGACAAATCGATAAGATAGTTCAAGAATTTATTGATATGGAATTGGTTAATAATTTTATATTAAAAAATTCAGAAAAAGGTTGATCCACCTCTATTTTTAAAGTATAAAATACATAATTTGAATTGCGCTTAATGTTTATACTACACCATCGGAAGGCGTGGGTAGTGCCTGACTCCAAATATTCCATTGATGGGAGGAGCATTACTATATGTGTTGCTCCTTAAATACAATCTATATTGCCTCCTTTAAGGACTTTCAATTACAATAGAGAGTACATCTTAAAGGAGGTATATTAGATGACAGATCAAAAAGAAATCACTGTTATTCCACCAACAGAAAAGCATGACAAGCATATACGAGTGGAGCAAAAACAACTCAAGGTAGCTGCTTATTGTAGGGTAAGCACAAGGTTTGAGCAACAGGAAAACAGCTACGAAGCTCAGGTAAAATACTTTACTGAGAAGATAGTTGCTAATCCGAAATGGAGTTTTGCAGGCATTTATGCCGATCAAGGCAAGCCAGCAACCAGTACTAAACAACGGGACAGCTTCAATGATATGATTGCAGATTGCTATGATGGTAAAATTGATATGATACTTACCAAATCCATTAGTAGGTTTGCGAGAAACACCGTTGATTTTCTGAGAATTATTCGTGAGCTTAAAGAACGGCAAATCCGTATTGTCTTCGAGAAAGAAAACATTGATACTATGGACAGCACCGGTGAACTGCTGATTACCATATTAAGTAGCCAGGCACAAGAAGAAAGTCGCAACCTAAGCGAAAATACTCGCTGGGGTATTGCTAGAAAGTTTGAGCAAGGCGTTGTACAAGTAAACCACATGAAGTTTATGGGCTACACAAAAGATGCTAACGGAAATCTAATTATCGTTCCCGAAGAAGCAGAGATTGTCCAAAAGATATTTGACCTATATTTACAGGGTTTGGGAACATATCGGATTGCAAAAGAATTAGAAAGACAAGGAATAAGAACAACCACTGGAAATGTGAAATGGAACAGCGGAACCATCAATAAGATGCTAAAATGTGAAAAATACATTGGCGATGCCATGTTGCAGAAAACATATACCGTTGATTTTCTAAGCAAGAAAAGAATTGTTAATGATGGGATTGTGAAACGCTATTACATCAAGAACAACCATGAACCGATTATTACCAGAGAGCAGTATTATCAAGTGCAGGAAGAATTAAAGCGACGAAATAACAAAATGATGAAGGGCACTAGATACAGCTCTAAGTACCCATTAAGTGGGTTGATTACCTGCGGTGAATGTGGAAGTAGATATGTCAGAAATATTTGGTATAGTAAAAAAGGAGAAAATACCGCTGTTTGGAGATGTAAAGAAAGGCTAAAAAGTGGCATATCAAATTGCTTGAAATCTTCTACCTTAAAAGAAGAAATTGTCTATAACATTTTACTGGATATCTTCAGTTCTCTTCTGACTGCGGAGATACAAATTTTTTCGTCAATGGAGTTGCAGGCTAGAGCCAGCATTACAAAAGCCTTTGACAAAAAAGAAATCACGAGAGAATCAATTGAAAATACTCGGCTTAGTGATATAATAAAATCAATTGCATCACTAGACAAAAAACAGATAGAAGTCAAATTCCACACTGGGTTAGTAATGAAGAAAGATTTATGATAACAATGAAATAAATTGTTCAGAATAAAGCCTTCAAAATTATTATCGTTTGAAAGTTTTATTGCGTACAATTTTAACTTTTGATAAAATTACGCAGGACTAACGTGCAACGAAAACGAAAACCGCTGAAGATTTTTCAGAAAGAAAGGTGCCGCCAAGGCACCACTGGGTCTTCGGGACTGCGGAATTATCGTTTCAGAGCACGTGGAAACGGTTTGTCTTTTAGAAAGAAAATAGTATGGTATTACTGCAGGTAAGTCTATTGGTGAAGAGAGGAATAGACGTCACAAATCTAAAAGAAGAAGCGGATAGAAGGAAACATTTTGAAATCCTTAGACATAACATAGGACTTAAAAGATTCGTGAATGTTCTGACTAATACATTGTTAATCTGCAGAATTCCGGATGGGCCCCCTAACTTTGGACAATATCTCCCTTTAACTACGAATATCTCAGTATTTTAAATTTTTAAAATAGGGTAAATTGAAAAAGTAACTTCCGTTTTAATGACTCCCTTGAAATTGAAGGAGTAAGGTCAGTTTTTTGAAGGATTAAATTCCGGCGATATCTGTCCTGGATTTTGTTATCCTATTTTTTAATAAGTGCTGGTTTAAGATGCACTTCATCTGCTGGTATTTGTTTAAGGTGTAACTTATCCAGCAGCAAATCATCCATTAGCATTTGGGCTAGTCTAAATGGTGTATGTCCATTTAGACTAGCTCTTGCTGTGCTATTGATATGATTTATCGCTAAAGTTATTTGTTCCTGAGTATATTTGTTAAGTGACTTACCTTTAGGAAATATATATCTAATATACTCATGGTTCTTTTCAATATGAAGCTTCTGATAAGAAGCCATAGGGTTACAGTAAAATATTTTAGTGCGCTCGTTTCCGTTAGCGTCATATTCAAGTGCCCTTGGATTTTTAAACTCTGATCCATTGTCTGTTAATATCACCGGGAAGCTTCGCTTAAATACTTCTGCTCCAAGCACTTCGTAAAGCTCGTCTATAATTTCTTTAACATATAATTGAGTACAAGAGTCAATTATAAAAGCAAGCATCAATGAAGTCTTTCGGAAAAAGAAAGTGAGAAGCACTTTACCACTTCTTGTTCCATGTACAGTATCCATTTCAACTACTGACGTGTCTGGATTCTCTGCAAGAAATTTATTAAAGTCCTCATATGTCCTTCCGATTCTGTGTGCTGACTTGCTATCTGAAGATGCAGTTGTCTTCTTTCTAGGTTTTAGCTTTACTTTTCGTGGAAGATCAATATTTTTAGCCGTAAATATATCTTTTTCAAAATACTTATAAATTGTTCTTTCAGAGCAATTTATTTCAGATTTATGGTTGGTATGAATATGTGAAATTGATTGCCCTTTCATTATTAAAGGTGATATTAATTCATCAAGATTTTTCAGCTGATTTGCTGTTACATTAAGCCCTTCTCTAGATGATTTTAGCAGTTCTTTATAGTTTACTTGTGCTACTTTAGCTCTGTATTGATATCTTTCACTGTGACAAACTGTAGTTGGGTTACAGCCGTTGCAAACATAGGGAAATCGGTTGAGTTTAAGACACTTTTTTGATGAATATTCAGAGCAAATTCTATAGCAATTAATCATGCTGCATTTCTTACAAAGCTTGGTACATGACTCTTTACACAATTGTTTTTTACGACAATCCTTGTGATTCTGACATCGAAGCAATTCCTTACTTCTTTTTATACTGCTTATCACTCTATTTCTCTTAACTTCATTTGAGATAGTAGTAGGATCTTTCCCAAGTCTTTCCGCTATTTCCTTAAGTGTATATTGTTCATCCAATGCATATTCAATAAACATACGATCTTCTATGGTAAGGTGTTTTCCTTTGCATGAATTAAGATTTGGCATTGTTATTTCCTCCTAATATGCTCAGGACAAATATCAAGTCAATTATACCAAAATCCTTGCATTACTAAATTCATTTTAGGATTTTTAAAATAGTGTGACAATTGTATTGCAATATTTTGGATAATATGTATAATATTTATTATGAAAAGGGTGTTTTGCATGAAAAAAATAAGAATTTTTACAACACTGATACTATTGCTAATTATATTTTGGGGCAGCAATAGTCAAGTTTATGCGGGTCCAACTTACAGATTTGAAGGGCAAAATTATTATGATGGGGCTAATTCAGGTTATCCTTCAGGTCATGGTTATTGCAATTATCAGGACAGGCCAGTCACTCAATACTTTGGTAATCTTGAGAGGTATTTGCAATATAAGAGTTATACTCTAAAAGGAACTTGGTTTAATCAATCAGCTTGGGAAAATGACCTTACTTATGGAACCGATAGGGTTGATGATGCAACACTTTTTGCATTTGGAGGACATGGACTAGACTTTTCTTATCCAGAAGCGCAAAATAACGACTATGAATCTTCTCTTCATTTTTATACTTTAAACTCTAGTACTGATTTTCATAGCTCAGGTGATCATGCAAATAGACAAGCAAATGCTACTTGGAGTGAAATCAGGTGGGGTAATAATATTGATTATTCTATTATATGGTCATGCAATTTTTTACATACTGGTGGAAGTACTACTAACTTAAATAAAATTTTTAGCATGTTTGATGGTATGCACATAATGGTTGGATTTGCTTCTAAAATGTATATGGATCCTTGGGAAGGAGAGTTATTCGGAGGGTACCTGTATAATGGACAAGCAATTAAGGATGCTTGGAGTAATGCAACTCAACAATGCCAATATCAAATAGGAACTACCACAGTTTATGCTGCATGGGCTTGTCATACAAGTCATGAAGGTGATACACTTAATACGCACTATGATCCACCTACCTATGCAAGTTCTCCATCAAGTTACGTAAGAAAATTTTATACAGTTGCAAATTAGGAGGAAGTATAATGAAAAAAATATACATATTCTTTTTAACAGCTATGTTACCTTAAATATAAGCGGATGTAGTGCCACTACAAATATCGGCACCTCTAAAACATCAGCAAATAATACACTTCCAAGCTTAAATTTTGCTAAGCTAGGAGAAGAAGCGCCTACTAAAAACTTTGATTATGAATATGATAAAAATATTTCCTTTACAGGTGACTGTGAAGTATTTAAATTAGTATCTAAAGATATAGATAAGGAGAAATTTAAAGAGCTAGCAAAGAAATTTTCAATAAATATAGATGATGTCGCTAAGATACTATATAATGATACTTCGAAAAACTTTTATTTTGGTACTGAAATCAGTTATTTATCCGTAGAAAAAAGTGGTAAATTAATATATAGTTTAAATAGAAAGTCAGATCCAACGAAGAAAGGAAAGTTTAAGCCTCTTTCAGATAATGAAGCTATAAAAGCTGCCAAAGATTTCCTAAAATCAAATGGATTATTACCTAATGAATTCTATGTTTCTTCAGTAGTAGATGGGCTTGTATCAGAATATGCTGATGGAACAAAAGATTTGGAAAACAGACAAGTTATTTTTCATAGAAAAGTCAATTCTAAAGAAGTTTTAGGAGTTTCTCGCATTCAAGTGGACGTAGGCGAAAACGGGCTTATTGAAAGAGTGGCCTCTTTATATAGTGATATAGAACCATATACAAAATATAAACTTATAGATATTAATACCGCAGTAGATTCTCTAAAGAAAGATAAAGGATTAGAAATTTTTAATAGTGGAAAGCAACCTAAGAAATGCAAAATTAATAAAATAGAACTAACATACTTTGAAAACTCTAATGTTAAAGATAATTCTTACCTATATCCTGTATATAAGTTTACCGGCCAAACAATAGATGAAGATGGGAAAGAAGCTGAGTACACAGGAATTATACAAGCAGTAGAGTAACTATTAAATATAAGGGGGAATTTATCTGAAAAAAAAATACGTATTTACTGTACTTATTATCTTTATAATTTTAGCTATTCTATATAACACTTTTTACCAACCATTATTTTGGAAAATAAATACTTCCAATGTAAATCTCATATATATTAATGATCACCCTCTTAAAGACGATATAACAGATAGTATCGTGAAAGCTTATAATAAATCATATAATGTTAAGTCACGAAATAATACTGAAGGTTCAACTCCAGAATTTCAAATTAAAATTATCTTAAATTCCGGAAAAGAAATTAACATTCAGGACGTAAGCGATACTAAGTTTATAGTTGATATGAATAATTCTAGTTCTGTTAAATCTTATTGGGTAAAAAACAATAGCCTATATCGTCTCTTAAAAGATATAAGTTCTAAAAACCTATATAAAAATTAAAATAAAAAACGAGAATGTGCACAGATTTATGTAAATTAGATTTGAGGAGCCATATCTTTCTGGAAATAGTATAGGAATTTTGTACCTATACTATTTTTTAGATTTTTTGAGTATTACTAAGTATGAATTTGTGTAGATAATATTATTGTGAGTAATAAATTCAAGAGGTGTAGCATCTAGAGACCCTTATGCTGGTGGTGTGCAAGAACGAACATTAGCTAAGAAGTATTACTCTGATGCTGAAGAGATTCAGCTAATCTCACCTAGAACAGATGATATTCTTTATTATATTTCTAGAAGCTATGAATGGAATGCTGAAAGAGAGGACAGAGAGGTTGATTTAAGAGGTTATTGAAAAATCTATATAATCGATGGGTTATAGGAAGTTATGAATTTCACAGAATTTAAGAAGAAAAAGAAACATACGGATTTTAGGAAGAAAAAATGATGATATTGTTTGAGGGGGGATTTTTTTGAGTAGGTTTTTAGATAAACTTCGCTATGTTGTAGCTTTTCCTATTGGATTAATTACTTATGCTATAGGTTTTGCAGTAGGTGGACTTTTAGGTGACTTGTTTGTGATGCTGTCAGTAATACTGCCTCCAATGGTAGATACATCAAAAGTTGGTCTAACTGGTGCTGCTCTTGCTGCAAATGCTTTAAGCCTCTTTTGTTTTGGAAAACTAATTCCTGATTCTGAAAATAAAAGTAAGTGGGTATTTTCTTTTGTAATTGTCTTATTGGTCATAGGGATTGTATACACCATATCGTGTTTCATCTTTGACTCTATACATCTTTTGTGGTATGGAATCTTATCTTCTTTAATATGTACTTGGGTTATATATGATGTAAGAAAAGAAGCCAAGGCGGTTATGGATTAAGCAAATTGCTTAGTCCTTTAGGATTATCCAATCCATAAACAACATTTACATTGCAGTACATGCCAGCTTCGCTGGTACTACCCCTAATAGGCATAACTGTATTTGTATTAATTCCTTCATTTATTATTAAAGTAGTAAAACTATATAAACATGGAGGAAACTAACTAGAAAAAGATTACTCCAGTAATGCAGATGCATTATATAACATCTGGTGTTAGTATAATATTGTAGACACAGAAAGCCGAATACTTTAAAATAAAGAAAAATAAGCCTATAACTGTAGATAAAGACACAGCTATAACTGCTGCAGATTATAAAGCAGTATTAAAGAAAATGGCAAGGCTTGAAGAGAATAATCGAAAATAATGTAGTAAATTCATGGTTTAGAAATTATGCAATTTGCTCAAATAAGTAATAGAAAGGGGCAGAAGATGAAAAATAATATAGGTACAATAAAAAATAAGATTACTCCAGTGCGTCTTCATTTAGAATTGAAAGATGATTATATATCAGATTATCAGAAAAGAATGCTAAAAAGATATGGCGAATCTACTAGTGGTGAGTCCATAACTAGAGATATTCTTATACCTTCAGATATGCCATTGCATAACCTTCATTATGCAATTCAAAAACTATTTGGATGGCAGAATTCACACCTGCGTAGTTTTTATTTACCAGAGGATATATATAATAAATTGACTGGGAGTACTGTTAAGGGCTGGTCTGATTTAGTAGGGATACTATTCCAGCCACCATCTGAAGCAGAAGATGATATTTTCTGGGATGATGATTATCAAAAAGGAAGTATCACCACATGGCTAAAGAAGAAATACATAGGCCCCTATATATATGGTGGAACTATGGAGCATCTAGAAATAGCGAAGAAAGATGTACAGGAACTCCTAGATCGTTTTAAAATGTTCGAGGTTAAGGAATCCTTCGGAGACTATATAGAACGCTCAAAACAAGATAAGGGTGCTGAAATGAGAACAATACGAAGAGCATCGTTAATTGAGTTGACCCTTGAAGAGATGAATTCATCTCTTATTATTGATGGTGGCACTGAAAGCTTGTTGGAACGATTAGAAGTAAATAAAGTTATTGCAGCTCAAGGTGAAGATATTGCTTCGAAAGGGTTATTTCCTGTAACTAAGGAACTTATTTATAATTATGACTTTGGAGACAATTGGATAGTTAGAATAACTAAGTACAAAGATTGTGAAGATCTACTAAAACAAAACATTATTGACGAATATGAGCTTGAAGAAGCAGAAGATATTGTATTGAGTAAGCATAAACCAGTTTGTATTAATAAAGATGGTATATCTGTACTTGATGATGTTGGTGGATTAAGTGGATTTGCTGATTTCTTAGGGAGAATATATGAAGGGGAAGATAAAGAAGAAAGTGCTAATGCTCGTGCATGGGCACAGAGTCTTGGCTGGAGTGCTAGAAAGGTGTCTAATAAAATGATGTTGTAGTTATGAATTGGGTTATAATATAGCTGGAATATTTATTGAAACAAGCTGTCAATCAAAAGGGATTACTTTATATTAAATAATAATTTGAGGTGAAATGCTATGGATAAATACACAAGAGAAGAATTGGAAGAAGCACTACAAGTTGCATCCTCGACTATCAGTAAATGTGAGAAAATGCAGCTAAAATTTGCAGTGGGTACATCTCAGCATACACTTCTTAACAACAGGCTAAAAGCAATGTATATTTCAAAATCATTAATAACAGGTGAAAATGTCATGGGCATATATACAAAAGAAGAATTGATAGAAGCACTACGCCCCGTATCTTCAGTTATCAGCAAATGTGAAAAGGCACAGTTGAAATTTGTGGAGGGTACCTCTAATCACACCCGCTTTAAAAAAATAATTAAAGCGATGTATACTTCAAAATCCTTGATAACAGATGAAATTAGTAAAAGAGACCCTTCCTCACTTTGTTAGACACCATAAACTCGTGATATACTAAAAGTAAAAATGTGATCTATATAAACAGTCAATATTGTGTAGAATTTAAACCTGAAGCTGTAAAGAGGTTAGATAAATCAGGTGAACCTTTAACTAAGGAGGATGAATATGCCAAAAGCAAGAAAAATGCTAAGTGACTGGAAAGCACCGTATGTCCAGTCGCTTATGAGGTTAATTGAAACACAGAGTAAGTCGACGCTTGCAAAATGGGCAGTTGACTATTCCCAGCGAGTAATATTGCCACTGTGGTGCAAATATTACCCAGAGGATCAACGTCCACAAAGTGCACTGAACGCTGCTCTTGAGTGGTTATCGGGAGCAATAAAATTACCTCAGGCAAAAGCGGAAATACTTAAGTGCCATTCGGCTGCCCGCGAAGCTGATGGAAATCCTGTTGCACAAGCCTCAGCAAGGGCAATAGGTCAATGTGCGTCCACCATCCATTCTGCACGGCACTGTATCGGGTTTGCTTTTTATGGAGCACTTGCAGTTGCCTATGACCGGCTGGGAACGGAGGCAACCTGGACACAAATCGAGCAATGCGCTGCAGAGGAGTGCGGACGCATGGAAGCAGCCTTGCATGTGGTTGCCGTAGAGAACGAGCCAAATCCAGTGAAAATCGACTGGAAGTGCTAATTAGTACCTATATAGATTATAATTATGTATCTTCACAATGGTTGTATCCTAGCTTAAAAGGATTGGTTAGTAGCTGGTCTCTTTTTTGATTAAAAGTATTTTCTCACCTGCCATTATCCAATAGAAAATTTATAGAATATTATTAGGTTGACTTGAGATTTTGATTCTGAGTCAGCTTTTTTATATAAAATCTTTTCTGGGATAAGTAAAATTAAATTGTAAACGTCAAGTTCAAAATGTAGAAAAGTTCCAACATGGAAATGCATAAAAATTTGATAGTAATTTATAAAAATTAAGATGTGTTGGAATATATGAGCACATCTTCTCTAATTTAAGAGTCTCTAGGTTATTCATTGGTTTTGCATACATACAAATCACTTTTTCCAGCTTGGATTCTCAAGTACCTGTCTATTGTTCGTGGATCGCAGTTAAATCTTCTAGCTAATTCACTTTTATTCAACAGGCATTGCTCCTCTCTTGAATATTTATCAAGCTTCTTATGTATATCTTTTCTCATAATTGCACCTACCTCATTAGTATTTTGATACAATTATACATTGAAAAAAGAACACATAAAAAGTGCATAAATCCCTACATTTTGATGTTGAAACTATTATGCGCTTTCATATTAACATTTACATAATAGGTAAAAGTTACAAAACAACCTGTTTACAGGTAGCTGATAACAAATTCGCATGTGCCAGATCGTACATACGCCCTTTAGGCGTGGCTAGTATTAAAGGGCTATGCCTGTTAAAGAAAAAAACATCGGCTATGCCGGTGGATATTTATTCTTTGGAAAGATTTAGGTATCTCTAATTGTAAATTCAAACCAGAAGGTTTACAATATTTCTATTGAGGTATGGAGGAACTATAAAAAAACTTCGAATATGATACGACAGTTGTGTGACCAAATGAATATCAGTATTTCCAAACTGGCTTGACGAATAGTGCAGTCCCTTCAGAACTTCGAAAAGAAGCTGAAGCTGGTGGTTACTTTGGTGGCTACCGTAGTTATGTTGTAGAACTATCAAAAATGGAAATAAACCAGTAAGATTTGATGGTGATAACTTATACCCTTATAACTTCGATAAGTTCAAGATGTTATTTGAAATTTATGATACTGAAGAGGATGAAGATGAGTAAATTTGATATTTTGACAAAATACATACCTTTAATCCAGTCGGATAGCGTTGGTGAATGGGTTATTGATAAAGAAAACGATGGAACGCCGGAGCATCACATACAGATGCCGTTTGTGGGGTATTCCGAAATGGTGCATAACTTCATCAAAGATGTTTACACCATTGAAGAAAGAAATAAAGATATGGAGCTTACCCGCTATGGAGATATTCTTGAAGATAACGGCCTTGAATGGGGTACGGAATCTATGAAGAATGCTGACGTTTCAAATTTGAATGCACAGTGTGTACTTGCGCTTATTATGGGTGCTGTTAGAGCTGAGCGCTTTTGTGATGGAGCACTATTAGATTTCTTCAAAAGTGGCTGTATATTGAAGTGGCTTGAAAGATTAAACAGTATTGAGTAAAGGGGATTTGACTATTGATGCGAGACTTAAAGCTGGTGATGTTACCTTGGCATACTGATTTATTTCCGTGCCTTCTATGGCTTGGATAAATATAACCTTAAGCAAATCGACCAGTATGTTTGGCTGTTTGGGAAGGATTACTTCCCTAAGAACTACGGAAAGAAAAAGAAATAGAATAAAGGAAAATAGGAGAACTATTTATGACATACGAGAAGAAAAATATAAGAGCTGTAATTGAAGATATAAAAATAGCCGTAAGATTTATTTTCCAGCAATGCAGAGAAAACATGTATGGGATGATGAGCAGATAACAAGACTGATGGATTCTATCATGCTTGGATACCCTATAGGAACATTTCTCTTCTGGAAGGTTAGAAAGTCTGTCGTTAATGAAAAAGAGTATTCAATGTATGAGTTTATAAAGGATTTTTATGAAAGGGACATGTATAAAAATCCTTCTGCACCGCAGCCATTTCCAGGAGGAAACGGATTCATTAAATAGAATAATAACTATGTATCTCGATTATGCTAAAAATCAAGCAAAAAGAAAAATACCATGACAATAGAAATTGCGAAAGCTTTTGCAGAAAGCGAATTTGAAAAATATAGAATAGTTCAACATAGATTGTTTGAAAGTGATTTTGATAAGTTACTAAAGGAAAGTGGTGAGTCCAATAAATTTATTTAACATAATTCCAGAGGAGTTCTTCAAGCCTCTGACCAGCAAGTACAAAACTACCTATATCGATTGCTTGAGACTAATATATAATACCTACAAAACAGAGTTGTCCTTTGGTGTAGACAAAGAAGTAATACTCTCAGAACTTGAGAACTATTTTGATAAAGAATCCAATATTGAAATTGTATTTGATGAGGATCAAGAGATTGCTAGGGACTCAAGAGCTAAAGCAAATGGAATACTTAGGAGACTCAAAGATAGTGGATGGATTGAATATGAGCTTGCAAATGACTATAAAGTAAAGGTAAATTTATTTGACTATGCTGCTACTATGGTAGAGTCTTTTAATAAAATAATCAAAAATGAAGAAATGGAATATCAGAGTTTAGTATCACAAATTCATGCGACACTCATAAATCAAGAGGCTTATGTTAAGCCCTATGAGTATATAATAAAGCGTGTTGCTGAAAATACAGACGAACTGATGGTAGGCCTAAAAAAATTAAACACCAATATAAAAAAATATATTGATGCAATTACCAATGAAAAAACTGCTGGTGAAATAGTACAAGATTTCTTTGTCTATCATAAGGATATTGGATCAAAGGCCTATCATCGCATTAAGACCAGCGACAACATTTCATATTTTAGAATTACAATAATGGAAAATCTATATAACATTTTAAATGATAAAAATATTTTTGATAGAGCAGTTACTGGGTTTATGGAAGTAGAACAAATAGAAGATAGGGGGCAGGCAGAAGACTCTCTAAGGGGCCTTATTATGAGTATTATTTCTGCCTTTAGAAACTATGATGATATCGTATCTGAAATAGACAATAAGCATTCAAAGTATATTAATAGTGCCATTGCAAGAGCAAAGTTTTTGCTTACAAATACCAATAATGCGGAGGGAAAAATTTCAAGGATACTAGCCTATCTATCAGATGAATTTAACAAGGATGAAACCTTGAATCTATATGATGAGGTTGATGATTCACTGTTCGAAGTGTTTAATATTTTTCCTCAAGGGTTTATTGATAGTGATTCACTCTATGTTGTTCCTATTTCCAAGAAAGTAGCTTTGCCGGAAGAATTGAATGTTCAGCTTGGCATGTCCGAAGAAGAGAGGGAACTGCGGAAGTTGGCACTTAAGGAAAAAAACAGAAACAGATTTTCAAGAAAGAATATAAATTCCTATATTGACGAACTGCTGAAGGATAAAAAAGCTGTGCTTGCTTCTACCTTACCATTAGAGAATAAGCGAGATTTAATTAGAATTATATTTATTAGCCTTTATGGTAAAGACAAAAAATCCATATATAGAACTACACAAATAAAAGAAACCATATCAGTCAATGATTTTCGTTTTTGTGATTTCCTGATAGAAAGGTGTGAATAGCAAAGTTGGAAGTTTTCAAAGAAAGCCTTGTACAAAAAGAAAAATTCAGAGTGGTAGCCAATAAACTGCTCAACAATTGCTTTATCATAAAGAAGAAGGAAGATACAAGAAACGATTATATCTTTATTATGCAAAACAAAGACCTTTTTAGCGAGTACTTTGATTTGTTAGGGTATAGGATTGAAATTAATGATATACAAGGGGTTATAGCCTTGACCAGTATAAATGGAACTGGAAGGCTAAGACTTAGAAAAATTGAAAGCATCATTTTGCTCATAGTAAGACTTTTATATATAGAAAAGCGTAAGGAATTAAGTCTGAATGAAGATGTAGTTGTTTTAGTGGATGAAATACACCAGAAATATAATATGCTTAAGATTGATGCTAAATCAAATTTAGATAAAACAATTCTAAGAGATACTATCAGATTATATAAGCGATATAATATAGTCTCTAATCTTGACGCTGATGTTACGCTATCCGATGCTAGAATAAAGATTTTTCCTTCGGTTTTATTTGCTGTGCCAAATGATAACTTAAGTACCATGTATGACACAATTAACGAAAAATTAAACAGATATATGAACGGAGGAGAGCAAAATGATGATGAAGAAGCTGTGCAGGATTAGATTAATCAATTGGCATTACTTTGTGAACGAAACCATCAGTGTTAATGGCTCTTTTCTTATAAGTGGCGAGAATACCGCAGGAAAATCAACCATACTGGATGCAATTCAATTGGTGTTAACTACAAATAATAGAAAATTCAATACTGCAGCAAATGAGAAAAGCAGTCGAGACTTAAAAGGTTATGTACGCTGTAAAACAGGGAACGAAGATAGTACATATATGAGAACAGGGAGCGTTATTACCTATGTTGCCTTGGAGTTTTATGAAGAAAAATCAGCTAAATATTTTACACTTGGAGTTAAGATAGACTCTCCCGATGAAGAAAGCAAACTTACAACAAAGTGGTTTCGTGAGGAATGTAGATTAGAGGAATTATCCTTCTTAACTGGTGGAAGACCCTCTACAACAGAAGAATTTCGTAAAAATGATAAGAAAATACAATTTATTTCACAAATATATGAGGCTAAGTCAAGATTTGGGCAAAGACTAGGTAATTTAGAGGACCGTTTTTTTGATATGATACCTAAATCGCTGGCCTTTAAACCTATGGATAATGTTAAGGATTTTATCAATAAATTTATACTTTCAGAAAAGACAATAGAAGTTGCAACACTTAGAAGTAATATTGCGGCATTAAAAGAACTTGAAGATTTAATGGAAATAACAAAAGAAAAGATCTCAGAGCTCGATATAATCCTTGTAAAGAACAGTGATATTCTTGCAAAGGAAAGAGAAATTAAGACTAATGAGATTCTCATTAAAAAGGCTGAAATAGAAGCTAAAAAGTTAGACTGCCAGCAGCTTGAAAAGAATAAGCACATATTTGAGCAAAAATTAAGAGTAGAGCAGGATAATGAGGCTGCTTTAAGAAAAAGCCTTAACAATGAAAGAGATAGGCTTATGAGCTTACAAATAGCACTTGGGCAAAATGAGACAACTCAATTAATTTTGACTACAAAGCATAGAATAGAGATGCTAGAGAAAGATATACAAACAACAGAAACTGCTGTTAAAAAACTTAAGAGCATGCTAAGCAGAGTATCCGAAACCCTAAACTTGTTAAATAAAAACGAAGTATTTATCCTTTCGAAGGAAGAACTTTTAAAGATAGGGCAAGCGGATTTAAGTACGGAAGAAAAAGCGCAGATAATTTATGAAATTAAGAAGGATTATGAAAAGCTGATTGAAGGCTATAGTTCTGAGATTTTTAGAACCAGGGATTTGCTTGAAGAGTATAAAGTCCACAAGGTTAATCTTGAAAATGAAATAAAGAATTTAAGGAATAGAAAATTTACCTATCCTGATAATACTACCAGGCTTAAAACTGCCATCGAAAAGGAATTTCTAGGTCTTGGGATAAACAGCGAGGTTAGAATATTTTCTGATCTTCTGGAGATCACTGATACAAGATGGCAGAACGCTGTTGAAGGGTATTTGAACACACAAAGATTTTATATAATTGTAGAACCTCAGCACTATAAGGCAGCCTTAGAGGTTTACAATAGAGTTAAAAAAGAAGTGCATACGGTAGGCCTTGTGAATACAGGAAAGCTTGATGTTAATGCAATGGCCGATATAAATTCTCTTGCCTATGTTATAAAAAGTGATAATCGTTATGCAAAAGCATATGCGATATATTTACTTGATCGTGTTGTTCGCTGTGATGATGTGCAAAGCTTGAAGGAACACAAAGTAGCTATTACAGCTGACTGTATGCTATATCAAAACTATGCTGTAAGAAAAATAGATGAAAAAGTATACAATACTCCTTTCATCGGAGCCTTTGCCATTGAGGTTCAGCTTAAGAACAAACAGGCAGAATTAGAAGCTTTGAATGAGAAAATTAAATCTTGCAATGAAAAATTAAATTTTTCTACGCAACTGTTGGAGAAATTAAATGCTTGCAAAATTGATGTTTTAGAAGAAAACCTAAATGCACCAGGAGAACTAAAAAATATTCAGGAGCTTATATCAAAGGAAAAAATTGAGTTAAAAAAGGCAGAGTCCAATCCTAGTTATATACAGATACAAATACAGATTGAAGAGTGCAGAAGAATTGTTGAAAAAAAGGAAGAAGAGCATTCAGCATCAAACAAGAAAATTGGTGAGTTAGAGAAAACATTAAGAGCTAATGAAGCAGAGGTAGAGAATATTTTAGAAACTATTTCTAATCTTTCGATAGGATTTGATACTCTTTGTGAGAAAGAAGCTGAAGCAGCAATTCTAGGTATCAACAAATATAATGAGCAGGTGAAGATAAAATCCCCTGCAACAATCGTACAAAACTTCTCACCACGAAAAGTAGGCCTCGATAATGAAAGAAACAAGTACTGTGAAGAATTGGTTAAGCTTCAAGTAAAATATTGCAGTAAATATGATTGCGATTTTGGGTCTGGATATGAGCAGATGGATGAATATATAAAGGAACACCATAAGCTGGTTTCATCAGATATTATTAAATACGAGGAAGATTTGAAGAAGGCAAAGGATAATTGTCAACTGGAGTTTAGGGAATCCTTCTTAGCGAGACTTAAAGAAAATATTGAAAGTGCAAAGTTGGAGTTTAAAAATCTGAATGCTGCTCTGAGAGATATTTATTATGGGGAAGATAGTTACAAATTTGAGTTAACCCATAACAGAAAAAAGGAAAGTATATATCAGATGATTACATCAAAGAACAACGAAGCAGGTTTCAATTTATGGTCCAGTTCTTTTGATGATGAGTATAAAGAGGAAATGGAAGATTTATTTGCTAAGCTGACAGCGTATGATGACAAGGGGGAGAAGGTCCTTGCTGAATACACGGATTATCGTAGCTATTTGGACTATGATATTATTGTAGAGAAAAAAGATGGTACAGTTCAACGCTTTTCTAAAATATATGGAGAAAAAAGTGGAGGGGAAACTCAAACGCCGTACTATGTAGCAATAGCAGCATCCTTTGTTCAGCTATACAAGCTTGGTGATACTATAAGAATTATTATGCTGGACGAGGCTTTTGACAAAATGGACGACAATAGAATAAGTTCTATGATGGATTTCCTTAATAGTCAGAACTTCCAAGTTATACTTGCTACTCCACCTTCAAAAATGGAAATAATTGGTGAAAAGGTAGATACTATTCTGATGGCTATGAGGGATGGTAACACAAGTATTATAGAGGAGTATGACCTATGATAAACAGATATGAGAAGGAGATTATTAATAAGTTAATAGATAAGTACGAGAAAAGCAAAAGTTTCACCGGGGAAAATAAGGTGAATCAACAATTCAGTGTTAAGATTTCTTCTCTATTTACTAAATATGGGGATCATTCAAATTATGAAGCTTTCCAAGGGGTAAACGAAGCAATTGATAATTTGATGAGAAAATCTTTCGTAATGGCAAAAGCAAATTCTGCACATGTATATAACAATGTTGTTTTGAATGTGGATACATTGGAGGAAATATATAAATATGTCAGCAGAGTGCCTAAGAAAGATATCAATGAATTTGTGCTTAGGTTAATGGAAAATTATAAAGGAAGAAACGAAATATTAGACCGCTATTGCTCGGTACAATATGAAAGAATAAATACAAACAGGCCTATACAGTTTTTTAATGATGACTTAATAGAACTAGAGAATATCTTAATAGCAGTAGAGGAGCTATTGAAGGTACATAGAGAAACTTACATGAGGGATTTTTCAGTAAGGGTTTTTAAAGATTCAAAGTTATTTGAAGGAATATCACCTAAGGTAATAAACCTACTCTATGAGTATGGAGATTTTGCTGAAAAAGAACAGGTATTAGGGGATTTAAATATCATAAAAAATCCTACCTATATTAATTTTAAAGGTGCAGGAAGTATTACAATTAAGGGACAAAGAATTGACTTAACAGGCTTTAGCAATGATATTGCAATTTCCTCTATCATGCTATCTGACATAGATAAAATTCAAGTTGTTGGGAAGGCGGTTATTACTATTGAAAATCTAACAAGTTTTCATACTTTCAGGGATAAGGATATGTTTGCTATTTATCTTGGTGGGTATCATAATAGCCTTAGACGAGAATTTATCAAAAAAATGTATCAGCAAAATCCAAATGTAGATTATTTTCACTTTGGTGATATTGATGCTGGTGGCTTCTATATACTAGAGCATTTAAAGAAGCAAACCGGTGTAGATTTTAAACCTTTCAGAATGGATACAGAAACCTTAATAGCATATAGCGAGTATACTAAGCCTTTAACAGAAAATGACAGAGATAGGCTTTCAAGGTTAATAAACAGTGAACACGGCAGAGTAATTAAATATATGCTTGAAAACAACTGCAAATTAGAGCAGGAAGCTATCGATGTTGAATAGTTAATGTGTTAAGCGAATTTTGGGTAACAGACATTACCTATATCCACAGGATATTTAACCCCATAAAAATGTGAAGATTTAGTTAGTAAGATTGCATAAAAAGTTCAACTTTTGTGTCTAAGATATTGACATAGATCCTCAAAGATAAAATGAAGGAGGTTTAAGAAAAAATGGTAATTGTTTATGAATCAAAAACGGGTTTTACCAAGAGGTATGCCGATATGCTCGCCTCAAACACGAGACTAAAGGTCTTTGGATTAAAAGAACTTTCAAAGGTTAATCAAGACGAAGAAATCATTTTTCTCGGTTGGATGAAAGTCGGGAAGATACAGGGCCTTGATAAACTGCGAAAATATAACATCAAAGCTGTTTGCGGATCGGGTACTGGACGAACCGCTGAGCCCGATACCGAAACAGTTATAGCAAGAAATAAGATTGAAGGTATACCATTTTTTTATCTGCGCGGCGGATGTTTTCCCTTAAGAGAATTGAAGGGCCTGGACAAAATCATGTTGTCCATGTTTGTAAAGATGCTTAAAAGCCGCAAGGACAAAGATGAAAAGCTCGAAGAAGCGATCTCTATAATTGAAAAAGGTTTTGATGGCGTAAAAGAGGAAAATCTCGAGCCTGTTTTGGAATGGCTGAATACAAGGTGAAGGGGTAATGTTTGTAAAAAATGTAGTGATAACCGGCATTACCTGCGTATAATAATACAGGGGGTGCGTATTTTATGATTAAAAAGATCAATTGGTTCCAACTTCTTGTAATTGTACTTATTGCAGAGCTAGTAGGTGTGCTGGGTAGCTTATTTTCCGGCAATACAGGGCAAATTTACACATCGTTTGTGAAACCGCCGTTGTCGCCTCCGGGATGGCTTTTCGGCGTCATTTGGCCCATACTTTATCTACTGATGGGGATTGCAGCATATATCATTTATCAATCACCGGAGACACTTGATCGCAAAAAAGCAATTACTTTATATTGGGTACAGCTGCTTGTTAATTTCCTCTGGCCGATTGTATTTTTCCGCTTTGAGTGGTATTGGATATCTGTTGTAGTCATTCTTTTATTAGATATTTTGGTCTTAATGACTACGATATGGTTTTGCAAGATTAAAAAAGTAGCGGGATACCTGATGATGCCTTATCTGCTTTGGGTCCTCTTTGCCACTTATTTGAATATTGCAATTGCAGTGTTGAACTAATGCAAAAAAAGGCACTCTACGAAATTTGACGTAGAGTGCCTTTTTAAAGCCAAAATAATTTAGGCTTGTGGGAGGTTCACATAAGAACAAATATATAAGAATAGAAATATTATCAAAATTGATTATGAAAGGGAAGAGATAGCTCTAGAAAAAGAAGTTTATAGCCTTGGGGAAGAAATAAAGTATAGATACTGTACTGAGGCTTTAATTTCTGGAGAAAATTTAGATAATTCCATTATAAAAGATAAAATTAAACATTTAGGAGACTCTACTATAGTAGCAGGAACTTCAAAAAAATAAGAATTCATATTCAAACTAATCATCCAGATGAACTATTTTACATTTTGAGAAATGTATAAAAAATACTTAGGGTTTATTATGACTTCCTCACCAGATTGGTTTGCAGCTATTGCTTTTTATCTATTATACATTGCCGGAGTTGTTTTCTTTGTAGTTGGTCCAGCAATAGAAAGGAAAAGTTGGAGCTATGCCTTATTTGCAGGTATGTTTTTGGGATTTATAACTTATTCTACCTATGATTTAACTAATCTTGCTACAGTTAAAAACTGGCCAGCTTTTATAACTGTAGTTGATTTGCTTTGTGGAACTACATTAGGAGGAGTGGTTTCAGTAGTGACTTATTTGATAAGGTGCCACTAATCTTAGAATTAAAAATTTGTCAGAGAAATCAGATCGACGCAGTGGTGCAAAGTATTTACTGCAGTTAGCGCATATTTTTATAGGGGTTTTAATCTTTATTAAATGATAGAGCGTAGCAATGCAAATATCCTCAATGCTGTCACAGGAATAAACACTGGTGATGGTATTTTTGCTTTTATCGCATTTAACAAAGTCTCTGATAGGTCTTTCTGTTAATCTAAAAGTACCACAGTACAACAATTATTGTATTTTACGTTTGATGATAGGGGAGCAATATCAGAAACTTAGAGATAAAAGAAGCTGAAATATGATAATATTAATTAAGAATTTAATTTAATCCGATACTTATAAATTTAAGATCAAGGAGCATAAACTTGAATTAACTCTATATGTTCCCTTGAATGATGGTTTTCGGAAAAACAGCCCCAAAAACATTGAAATGTTCCTGAGAACGCAAGATTCAAAAATCAGCCAAAGACATCAATGCTATCCTATCGAGCCATGCTGAGGTGGTTATTAAACTTACAAAGACCGAAGGGATGAAGTAAGTTAATTACTACCACCCATGGCTAATGAGCGAATTGACCATCCATGGAAGTCAATGAATGATTTGGAGCTATTAAAAAGTGCAGGATTATTTCTAAAAGACCCTCAAAGTGGGAAGGAAGGGATAACACTTGGAGGTATTCTTATTTTTGGGAAAGAAAAATTGATTCATGCAGCACTGCCACACTATAGAACAGATGCTATTTTAAGAAAAGTTAATTTAGACCGTTATGATGATAGGGATGATATTAGGGTTAATCTTATAGAAAGCTATGAGCATTTAATGGCATTTGTATCAAAGCATTTAAATGATAACTTTTATCTTGAAGGGGATAGAAGGGTTAGCCTTAGAGACAAAATTTTTCGTGAAGCTGTTTCAAATCTACTAATTCATAGAGAATTTGCAAATCCTTTTCCTGCAAAACTAATAATTGAAAAAGATAGAGTTTACATAGAAAATAGCAATAAGCCACATGGAAATGGGATGATAGACCCTGAAAACTTTTCACCTTTTCCTAAAAACCCGACTATAGCAAAATTCTTTAAGGAAATTGGGTGGGTGGATGAACTAGGCTCAGGAGTTAGAAATATAACTAAATACAATAAAATATATTCAGGAGCAGAGCCTAGATTTATTGAAGGTGACATTTTTAATCGGAATAGGCCCATTTCCTGAAGAGACTGTACAAAAAATAAAGTCACTTAAAAATATAAAATGCGTTCTGTCAATCAAATGGATTATTTCTGCCTGGAACATTATTTCTTAGCCAGGTTAGATAAAGTGAATGGTAATCTTAAGGCTATTGAAAAGACTTCTTCTAACCAATAGAGATATGAAAATTATCAAGTAATTTCAGTTTAAGGACGGGATTCTTTATATTAAATAATAATTTGAGGTGAAATGCTATGGATAAATACACAAGAGAAGAATTGGAAGAAGCACTACAAGTTGTATCCTCGACTATCAGTAAATGTGAGAAAATGCAGCTAAAATTTGCGGTGGGTACATCTCAGCACACACTCCTTAAGAACAGGCTAAAAGCAATGTATATTTCAAAATCATTAATAACAGGTGTAAATGTCATGGGCATATACACAAAAGAAGAATTGATAGAAGCACTACGCCCCGTATCTTCAGTTATCAGCAAATGTGAAAAGGCACAGTTGAAATTTGTGGAGGGTACCTCTCATCACACCCGCTTTAAAAACATGATTAAAGCGATGTATACTTCAAAATCCTTGATAACGGATGAAATTAGTAAAAGAGAGTAATTTCAAGTTGTCGGGTAGATTTGAAATAGAAATTTTGTTATTGGCGGTGAAAATGTTGCCAATCAACAAAATATTGCAGCCATCTTAGTCCTTTGGTAGCTTGAAAAAGAAAAATTTCCGAAGAAGTATTAAATAGTTGTTGGAAGAAGGGTATTAGTATGATTCAATCGGAACGACTTAATTTTAGAAAGATTGAAGATAGTGATTTTGAGCATATTGCTAAAATCATGCGAGATGAAGGTGTTCAGAAAATATGGGAACATTATTTTTCTGATGACGATATTAAAGAGTGGATCGATAGGCGAAAAAAGGGCTATGAAAATAACGGTATAGACTATTTGTTGGCAATAGATAAACTTTCACACGAGGTTGTGGGACAGATTGGACTTCTAAAAGAGAACATAGATGGGGAGGAAGTTTGGGGAATCGGATATATCTTGTTGAGTGAGTACTATGGAAATGGATATGCTACTGAAGGAGCAAAAGCCATGGCGGATTATGCATTTAGTGTATTGAAGGTCCACAAAATTATATGCGATATAAGACCTATGAATAAATCTTCCATAGCAGTTGCCAAGCGAATTGGTATGGTTGAAACGGGTGTGTTTGTATAAAATTATCGCGGGATACAAATGCCACATTTAATTTTTGAATTAAATCGCCCCGATTTCGTATAAAATTATACTTTGAAGAAACAAGGCACCCTGCGTCAAATTTCGCAGAGTGTATAAGTATGTTAATATGAACTAAAAAGGTATATATTAGTAGGAGGAAAAAGAATTATATGAAGATTTTGAATAAACCTAATAGGTTAAAGCGTGGAGACAAAATAGCTTTAGTTAGCTTGTCATGGGGTGGAGCAGGTGATGCAAATTTATTATGGCGATATAAACAAGGAAAAGAGAGGCTTGAAAAGGTTTTTGGCTTGGAAGTTATTGAAATGAAGCATACATTAGCAGGAACGGAATACATATACAACCATCCTGAAAAGCGAGCAGAAGATTTAATGAATGCATTTAAAGATAATTCAATTAAGGGTATTATTGCATGCATTGGTGGAATTGAAAGTATACGAATGCTGCCATATATAGATTTTGATATAATTGGTAAAAATCCAAAGGTTTTTATGGGATACTCCGATACTACAACAACACATCTATTCTGTTACAAAGCAGGAATATCAAGTATTTATGGACCAACTCTACTAGTCGATTTCGCAGAGAATGTGTCAATGAATCAATATACTGTAGAACATATAGAAAAAACTTTGTTTAAATCAGAGGTAATAGGAAAAATTGAACCTGCATTGGAGTGGACAAGTGAGTACTTATCTTGGGAGGGAAAAAATAAGTTGATTCAAAGAAAGTATAAGACAAATAGGGGCTATGAACTTTTACAAGGAAGGGGAACTGCTAAGGGACGTTTAATTGGAGGCTGCTTTGAAGTTTTTGATATGCTTCGTGGAACAGAAGTCTTTCCGAAACTAGAGGATTTTGATGATTCAATTTTATTTTTAGAGACATCTGAAGAAAAACCGCCAGTATGGCTTATTGAAAGTAGTTTAAGAATATATGGAATTAATGGTATATTAGATAGAGTTAACGGAATTATTTGGGGCAAGCCACAAGACGAAACCTATTACGAAGAATACAAAGAGACCATAAAAAAGGTTATGAAAGAATTTGGTAAAGAAGATTTACCTATCCTATACAATATGAACTTTGGTCATACTGAACCTAAAATATGCCTTCCATATGGAGCTTTAGCAGAAATTAATTGTGATAAATCATCATTTTCCATTTTAGAATCAGCAGTCCTATAGCATTAAGAGATCAGTCCTCGGGGATAATACTGCTAATGAAGTAAAGATTATAAAGGAATACAAGGAGCATAAAGATTAATTATCTTTATGTGCAGGATAAGGAATACAAGGAGCATAAAGATTAAAAATCTTTATGTGCAGAATAAGGAATACAAGGAGGCTACATTATGAAAATTTCAAAGAAAGATGCGTTGTTATGGTTTGAATTCTTCTCAATATTACCAGAGGATGAGGAACTTATGACAAAACAACAAGAAATCATTTACTCTACCTTTGCACAAATTGAGGCAGTCATAGATCATAGAAATGATAGGTTAATGTCGGAAATTAGAGGTTTGAAAACTTTGGATAATAGAACTTTTTTTGTGGGGAACGAAAGTAAATTCCCAACAGGATGTCGTTCTTGTCTGCTTGGCACTGGTTTGGGGGCAATTAGGAAAACGAATAAGTGTAACATAGAGTGTAAGTTCTGTTATAATTATGGAGAACTAGAAGATATTCCTCCCATTGGGGAAGGCATGTGGGAAATCGGTGGCACAAAATTTTATGAGAAGGATATCGAGTTACTTCTTTCCATCCACCAGAAGCCCACTGGCATTGCCTACGTTTATTTAGAACCATTTATGGAAATTGAAAAATACTATTCAGTAATAAAGAAATTTAGTGAGGCGGGGATTCATCAACATCTATATACAAATGGCACTTTAGCTACAGAAGAGACCTTGAAAGCATTAGGTGAAGCTGGTCTTGACGAGATACGTTTCAACCTAGGTGCCTCTAACTGTTCAGACAAAGTTATTGAAAATATTAAAACAGCGAAAAAATACATTAAAAATGTAGGCATCGAAACCCCTATGACTCCTGAGCTTTTCGAAGTGTTTTTTAAGAAAAAGCAAGCAATCTTAGATACAAAACTGGATTTTATAAATTGTGCAGAATTACATTTAAATGAGAACAACATATACAATTATGATGGGGAAAACCTGTATATTTCTAGACATGGCTATATTTCTCCAATTTGGAGCAGGGAATTAACTCTGAAATTCATGAAAATAGCCGATGAAGAAAATTGGGATTTAGCAGTTCATGATTGTTCAAACAATACAAAATTTGCTAGAGATTTAAATTTGAGCAGCAAAGAGGGCAAGTGGTTCGGAGCCAGCAATTATGCCTGTGAGTTTTTAAAGGTTCCCTACGAAGCATTTTTACCAATACTGCGTGATGACAATTTCAAATTTTTAAGTGAAGAAGAGTTGCCTGAGGGTTATAAACCAGGAGAGATGATTTTTTAGAGGAATGGCAGCCATATGAGTTATTGAAAGGTTGGAAATATTACATAATTAAAATACTATCTGGTGGGAAGGTTATATATAAAGGAGGTTTTGACATGTGCAATATTAAAAAAGCAATTTTTGCAGGAGGCTGCTTTTGGTGTATGGTTAAGCCCTTTAAAAAGCTTGATGGAGTTCTAGAAGTACTATCAGGATATACAGGGGGTAATGTTGAAAACCCTACATATGAAGAGGTAACTACACAAACAACAGGTCACTATGAAGCGGTTGAGGTTACTTATGATGAGGAAAAAACAAGCTATAGGGAGCTATTGGAGGTATTTTTTAAGAGTATTGATCCTATTGATGAAAGCGGACAATTTCATGATAGGGGACCTAGCTACAGGACTGCTGTTTTTTATCAAAATGAAACTGAGAGGCAGATTGCAGAGGAATATATAAATGAATTAAACAAAAGTAAAATATTTGATAAGCTTATTGCTACAAGTCTAATACCTGCAACAACCTTTTATCCTGCTGAAAAATATCATCAGGATTATTATTTAAAAAATCCCATTGGGTATAGGATGTATTATAGGGGTTCGGGAAGAGAAAAATTTATTGAAGAAAATTGGGGCCGGTATTACAAGGAGGAGCTTAAAAAAAGGCTTACCCCATTGCAGTATAGGGTTACCAAAGAGAGCGCAACAGAACCTCCCTTCAAAAATGAATACTATAATAACTTTGAGGAAGGTATATATGTAGATGTTGTGAGCGGGAAACCCCTATTCTCATCAAAAGATAAGTTCGACTCAGGATGTGGTTGGCCATCATTTTCAAAGCCAATAAGTGATAAATCCATCAAGGAAAAGGATGATTTTAGCTACGGAATGATTAGAACTGAAGTTAAAAGTACTGCTTCAAATTCTCATCTTGGACATGTGTTTAAGGATGGTCCAAGAGAATTAGGTGGATTAAGATATTGCATAAACTCCGCTTCCATTCGATTTATACCAAAGAGCAAAATGGAGGAGGAAGGATATGGGGAGTATCTTAATTTAATTTGATGGTGCTTTTTTAGGGGCTGTTTCAAAATAGAATCATCAGGTTCTATTTGAAACAGCCCCCTTGTCTTTCATTGTAACAGCTGCAGCATTAAATTACGACGCTTTCAACTTCCTTGGCATTTTTCAAACTCCTAAGGTCTCTAATAATCATTAAAGCTAATAACAATATTCCTACATATCCGTTAATTACATAAATGATATTTACCAATCTGTCAAAGGGTACTATTAATGCAACAAAGGTTCCTACTACAGCTAATACTACTGTAAGAATTTTAAATTTATTAGTTTTTTCCTGTGTAGTTCTAGCTACAACTGTCCAAAGCAGCGGCACTGCTGTAGTGTAAATTCCTGCTGCCACTGTTAATGAGAATATTACAGCAATAGTTGGATGTATATTTCCTGCCAAAATTAATGATGGCACCATGGATCCTGCCACTTGTTTAATGTTGGCCATAAGTCCCAAGGCTACTACTATAACTGCTACTGAAAATCCAATGGATCCCAAAATTGCTCCATAAATTGCATTCTTTTTGCTCTTTGCTTCTGCTCCAATGGAAGACATAAATGTTGCTAACCAAAGCATACAAAAGCCTACATAGGAAGCTGCTGCAAATATCCAATTGTTTGATGCTTTAATTAAATGCAAAGTAGGTATAACTTCATTTGCTTTATTTAATCCTTGGGGATTCATTATAATAGCTGATAGTCCTAAGCATATAGCCATCACAGCTATAACTGGTCCAATTTTGCCAATTACATCAACTATTTTATTTAGTCCAAAAACAACTGTTCCACCTGCAAGTACAGCCATTGCAATACCACCAACATAAACAGGTAATCCATATTGTTGCTTTAATGTAGCACCTGCTCCTCCAATCATTACAATAAATGACATGTAAATAAACACAATTGAGAAATAATCGTAAAAGGTTCCTATTGATTTTCCACAATAATATTTGAAAATATCACTTCTTTTGGGGAATTTATTATTATATCCTGCAAGTATAAAACTGACTCCTACATATAAAAACAAAAGAAACACTACAACAGCACCTAAAATACCCCAATAACCATAAGCAACAAAATATTGCATTATTTCCTGTCCTGTTGCAAAGCCTGAACCAATCAAAAAAGCTATGAAAGCTCCTGCATATATTATTATTTGTTTTATATTAATTCTTTGAGTCTCCATTACTAACCCCCCTATTTAATATAGGTCAAATAATTGCATGCAAAGCATACAATTATTTGACTTTAGGATAATGTAAATTACCTTTTATTCGAACTGTGTTATTTCTGTAATTTCAGTGCTTAATGCCTTCAATGCTTTTTTTACAAGATTTCTTCTTAGCTCCAGTTCGTTTTCAGGGTCAAGTTTTGGATTTCCCACTGGATATGGAATTGCAACAGTTGGAACTATTCTATTTGCGCCTACAGATACAGAGATTGTTGTTATTGTAGCCATGTGAACTATTGGTATACCATATCTTTCAATTTCTTTTACCATCGTTGCACCGCAACGAGTACAGGTGCCTCAGGTGGAGGTGAGTATAACACCGTCAACTCCGGCAGCCTTAAGCTCTGCTCCCATTTCTTTACCAAATTTTATTGCATTTCCTACTGATGTTCCTGTTCCGGTGGTTGTATAGAACCACTCATGAACTTCACCAACTAAGCCTTCTTTTTCAAATTGTCTTAATATATCAACAGGAACTACTCTGTCTGGTTTTTCATTTGCATAAACAGGGTCATAGCCGCCATGAATAGTGAAATAATCTGCTCCAAGCTCATCCTTTCCTGTTAAATTATATTTACCCCACTTTTGTGCACTTGCTGATTGAATTCTATCTGGATTTCCTATTGGTACTATACCACCGCTTGAAACAAAGGCAATTTTTGCTTTAGTTATGTCTTTAATAGCAGGTGCTGGTGCAACCTTATCAAAAACTGGCATAGGAAGCTCCGTCTCAAAGGCTTCACCATTTAGCCTTGAAAGAAGCATCTCCACTGCTCTTTGGGATCCTCTTTTTTCTGTAAATACAGTAAGTCTCTTACCTTGAGGAATATATCCTTCTGCTTCTGGAAGTCCTAGTTCTTCTCCCTTTACTATTTTCTTAACAATGTTGGCCATTACCGGAAGAGTATTTCTCATACCTGCTGCAGAATCAGGTGTTTTTACAATGATTACTTTATCCTTATAAGCATCTGCTCCAGGATTTTCGATATACATTCCTGTGATAGCAGGTATATTTAGCTTTTCAATAATTTCCTTTGCAATCTCTCCACAAGCCATTCCATATCTTCCTGCGTTAAAGGCAGGTCCTGCAACAACTATATCCGGTTTATTATTTCTAACTACATCAAGAATATAATTAAGTGCTTTTTCATTATTTTCATTAAAATAATTATCCCCACAGATAATGGTTCCAATTACTTCTCCTTCTCCATTTAAAAGTGCATTAAAGCCCATTGCGGGACCTACCATTGTATCTTTAAAAACAGGTTCCATACTGGCTTTGTCTTCTCCACCAACTTGTCCAAAAAACTGATTTACATAATATAATACTTTAAATTTATTCGGCATGCCTATTCCTCCTTTTAGAGCTTATTAGTACAATTTTACTGTGCAATTGTGATATCCTATTTCTGATGTAGAGCC
This sequence comes from Clostridium sp. UBA701, assembly GCA_002298125.1. GTDB lineage: Bacteria > Bacillota > Clostridia > Clostridiales > Clostridiaceae > UBA701. Next base: position 165,360 of record DBMJ01000016.1, read on the forward strand.
GATTACTGCATTGAGCTCGCATTTTAGGGATCCATCCTCTGAAAGTGATCCATTCCACCCGCCTGCTAAAGTAGAAATGGCTTCCGCGTTTCCGATAACCTTATCTGCTGTGGGCAGTGTAACAACATGGCTTACATTTCCGGCTGATACAACAGCAACCGCCTCTTCAACTGTATCTGCAAGAGGTTGTGACATGCCATCTCTTCCAGAACATTCATCTGTAATAAGAACTGTCTTTATACCAGCAGTTTCTAATCGTTTACAAATCATTAATAGGTCAGAGTCAGGATTGCCATAGCCCTCCTCAGATACGATGACACCATCTGCACCAAGCATCTTGCATAGCTTTGCTGTATAATCACAGGTTCTGAACTTTCCTTCTAGAGTTGTAAGCTCTGGTGTCAATATTACTCCTAGGAAGTTGATGGTCTTGCCATGCTGTGCATATAAATCCAGTATGGCTGAGTTGTTTTGATGCTGATAGGTTGTTATTTTGTCACAGGCTGCAACACAGTTTCCACTTATTACTGCACCATCAAGCTCTTCATTTGGATGCAATAGTGTAGGAAGTATAAGCTGACTATTTACTCCATAAATATATCCATCATGTAAAAGTCCCTGTGATATAAGCATTTCTACATATAAAACCTTAGGAAGCTCTGGATATTTTGCTGTTTCTTCATCAATATTTCCCATTTCATAGGTTAAAACTTCATCAGGTTCTACATTTCTTCCTGCTTCTCCAATGAAATCTGCTGCTTTAAGTCCTGCTATTCTTATAGTTTCTTCATGCTGGTGAGGGTTTAGCCCTTCAACAGGTGTGATATCTACTACTAAATTAAATGTCTTTGAAAAAGGAGTCCATTTGGCACCTTCTCCCCACATATCCACTACACCCTCTTGGAAACCTACCACATCTCCAACAGTAACGATTGCTGCTCCATAAAGAATGTTTACTTTACCATACCCTGACTGTCCCACTTTACAGGAAACTCCAGGGAAGCCTTTTCCTTCTCCTTCAATTTTTACTCTTGGCTCAATAACATCCTTAACAGGTATAATTCTTGTTTTTTCTCCAGGCCTTGCTATGTCGAATTTAACTGCTTTTATTCTCTTATCTGTCATCAGGGCTGCTGAGAGTTCCTCACAATTTACTGTAAGCACTCCTTTTACTACTGCAGTTTTTTCCCCAAATTGAATATCCTTAATATTGATTCTTCTAAGTTCTAGTTTCAAAAAAGTCACCTCCATAATTTTTAACAAATTATTTAATTAATTTCCTTTGTGGTTTTTAAGGATGCCATAAGTAGCTCCGAGTCTATCAGAGCATAATCATATGCATTTTTCATGTCAATATTCCTGCCTGCCATGATAGCTCTATATTTTGTTATGCTGCTTTCTATTGTCTCAACATGATATGGGTTAATTTTATCCTTTTTTTCTCCTACTACAATAGAACGATAGGGAGAGTAGAACATTCTAATGCTAGCGCCAACAGGATGGCTGATGAGCTCAACTCCTTCATGGGTCAAATCTCTAACTTTAATTAAAACGTCTTCAAAGCTGCCATTGACAAAAATTACATTGTCGTAGATATTTTTAACTTCAGGATTATTGGTAACAATAAAATGACTCAATGAATTCCTCCTTTCCATTTTTTATACTGTAGATATTTTATTAAAATACATTGTGTATACCATATGAATATTATTAGACAATTAAATCAAAAATCCTTCTTTTATTTATAAAATAAATAAAAGAATTTAATTACAAAAGTAAAAAAGCCCAGAATCATATTTTAAAATGATTCTGGAGCTTTTTATTACTCTATAACATTTCTTTTCTTATTTTCTCAACAAATGCATCTATATGATCCCTTGAATATATTTCTACCTTATCCTTATCCTTAGCTTTTATAGCCTGGAGCACTTTTTCAAGTGTATCTGTAAAAATATCCATTTGATCTATATAATGCTCAGAATAATGCCAAAGTCTTTCTGTGTGAAGATGTAAACCCTTTAACACTTCCTGGAGACAGATATTTCCGCTGCTGGACAATACCAGACTATGAAAATTTTCATCATCGTTAATAGCCTTTTGATAGTCCTTTTCGATATCATAACTGCTTAACCTGTCTAAAATCTGCTCAAGCTCATCAATCTGTTTATCATTAATTCTATCTATTGCTAGCCTTGCAGCGAATGGGTCCATTTGCCTTGTTACCTCAAAAACCGATTTCATATACTTAAAATCAATTGGTGTCACTTGGGCACCATATCTGGGTATGATATTTAGCAGCTTGTCTGCGTTGAGCTGCTGAATTATTTTTCTCACAGGAGTCCTGCTAATACTAAATTCATTTGCAACCTCCTCTTCGTTTAGCACCAGTCCTGGTTCATACTCTAAGGTTACTATTTTTCTTTTCAAAATCTCATATATTTCATCAGTATTAAAAACATTCTTCAATTGCATCAAACCCCTTATACAAAAATTAACTATACAAGTATATTATATAGATTCAAATGTTTTTAGACAACGTTCACTTTTTTTATGGCAGTCTACTGTAGAATTTCAACAGCCCAATTAGAACAGTTATCAAGCTATGAAGATCAGGCAGCTTATTACATAGCCCATATAATAAACCAGCTGGATTTTGAAATGGTAAAAGTGTACTAGATGTACAGTAAATGGTACAGCTTTCGTGTTATAATTTAATAAAAAGTTAGTTTAAGGGAGGGAAACTCATTGTTAGGTGCGATTATTGGAGATATAGTTGGTTCTCGATTTGAATTTAATAATCATAGAGACAAGGATTTTCAATTGTTTACAAAGGATTGTCAGGTAACAGATGATAGTATCATGACACTTGCTGTTGCCAAGGCAATTATGGAGGCTGAGAAAGTAACAGAATCTTTACTTGGTGGACATTGTTATGATTGTAAATATTATGAGCTCATTGAGAGCATGACCATTAAATATATGCAGGAAATAGGACGTAAATATCCTAATTGCGGCTATGGCGGAATGTTTTCACGATGGATTTTTAGTGATAACCCAAAGCCCTACAACAGCTTTGGGAATGGTGCGGCTATGCGGATAAGCCCAGTAGGTTTTGCAGCTAGAACAGAAAATGAAGCCTGCAGGCTCTCTAAAGCAGTCACTGGAGTAACCCATAATCATACTGAAGGCATTAAGGGAGCTGAAGCTGTTGCTGTGGCAATTTATATGGCACGGCGAGGGTTTACTATAAGCGAGATTCGAAATAAGATTAACGAAAACTATTATACCCTGGATTTTACTATTGATAAAATCAGAGATTCATATCAGTTTAATGAAACTTGCCAAGAAACAGTCCCTCAGGCAATTGAAGCATTCCTGGAAGCTACTTCCTTTGAAGACGCTATTAGAAATGCTATTTCTATAGGTGGTGATAGTGATACTTTAGCTGCAATCACAGGCTCTATTGCAGAAGCCTACTATGGAATTCCTGAAGCACTCAAAGAAAAAGCTCTTTCCTATCTCAATGATGAACTGCTCTCCATTTTTAACGACTTTACTGAATTTATTGATGATGAAGATAAGCTTAGTAAGTTCAGAGTGATTACAAAGTACATCGGAAAAATTTCTGAAGCAGAAGCTTATGGTGAATGGTTTGTTGATAGAGAAAATGAGGACACTACTGAACACCCGATTCAGATGCCATTTGTAAACTTCAAGGAGCTTGTAGTTATGTTTGTTCATGAGTTTTATCAGTTCTCAGATAGTCATCCAGAATATCAGCTTACAAGCTATGATTCTATACTTGAAAAAAATGGCCTTAGATGTAACAGTATGTCTATGCGAAATGCTGATATAGATACTCTAGATGAACAATGCATTCTTGCGTTAATAATGAGTGCAATCCGAGCTGACCGATTCTCTGATGGAGCACTTCTAAGCTTTTTCGAGGACGGCTATATTTTGAAATGGCTGAAACGGTTAAAAGCAATGGATTATAGCAACTGAACATAATACATTGGGGAGATATATTTTGATTCCAGTATGACGATAAAGAGTGAAAATGAATGATAAGCTGTGAAGAATGAAAGTAGATTAACAAAAGGAAGATATACAAAGAAGGCAGGTAAAATTTGTAGGATTTTTAGCATGTGAAGAAAGCTTTTAAATATAGTAGTATGTTTTATTTCCCTCAGATTCTTAATCTGAGGGAAATTTCTTATAGAGCTGCAGTATTAACTTTCGTTTGTCTTCTATAGGCTCTTATTCCAAGCCCAACAGCTAAGTAAAGAATTGAAGTGATAACTCCATTGATTGGCGAAACAAGAAATTCCTTTCCTGCTGCAATGCTAATATAACCTGATATAATTAAGGGATTTATAAGAGAATCCTCAACCATGTGCAATATAACACATGGCCAAATTGATTTTGTTACTCTATAAAGCTCAATAAACATCACTGACCAGCAGAACATAGTTATAATAGCAACAATGGCATATGTAGCTCGGCTGACAGGGAGCACAGCGTATATATCTGCCTCAGGTAAAAAGACTAAGTAATATGGAATATGCCATATGCCCCAAACGCATCCGACAATTAGGTATATAATCCAATCATTAAGATTAAATTTAGTAAGCTGCGAGGTTAGAAAACCACGCCAAGCTATCTCCTCAAAGATGTTTATAATAAAATTGATTAACAAAGTACTTAAAAACACATAGACAAAAGCTTTGAGATTAAGTGCAGATAAATCAATCCATTTTGCTGTAACTCCGATCATCAAAATGATTACTGTTACAACAGGAAAGACCAGAATAGAACTCAAGTACCATTTTATATTCCCCTTAAAATTCGGCTTGAAACCAATATCTTTCCAATTGAGCTTTGAAAATAAAATGATTACAATTGCAGTAAGCATAGGCAATACCAACCATATCCCCATACCGAGAGAATCACCTTTGGGCTGCTCGGTGAGAACAGAGTCTACAAGAACTCCTATCCACCCGCTAATAATTACAACAACAATAAATATAACAATATTACGAATAGTTTTTTGATTCATAGAAACCTCCTTATTAGAATCTTTGCTATGCATGATTTTGTATTTATGTCTTTATTAATTATACTAAAATATAATGCTTAATACCAATATTTATAATAACTAAATAAATATTGGGTATGTATCCTAAATTACATCGATATTAGTAACAAGGATTGTTTAAAATAGTTAAGATGAAAGTATGTGCTTTGCTCTGCTGGTTAATATTCAGTTGAATGGAAGATTGAGTTTTAAATTACAATTAAATGAATAGGGCTATATGGAATGTTTCTGCTAATCTAAAAGTGTAAAGGCATGAAGTCCTCTCCAAGGTCTTCATGCCTCAACAAACTTTGCTAATTCTTCATTAAATTCATCCTTCTGCTCATAGAATGCTGCATGACCGCTGTATTTGAACGGTACGAGCTTTGAGTTTTTAATGCTTTTATTTTGTATTTCACCAAGTTCAAAGGGAACTACCTTATCATGAATACCATGAATAATTAAAGTTGGAACACTTATTGTTTCTAAATCAGAAAACAGTACTTCATTTATCCAAGTATTTGCAATAGCCGCAGTTGCCCATCCAGATGCCTGTAATCCTAATTGGAAGAACCAATCTGAGAAAGCCTCTGTTATATGCTGATAGAAAAATATATCACCAAAGCCCTGAAGCATTTTAGGACGGTCCATATATGTTCCTTTAATTAGCTGTACAACTGCTTCTTTATCTAAGCCATAAGGGAAATCAGGACGTTTAATGAGACTGGGTGCCACTGCAGCAATAAGAGCAAGCTTTGATACCCCATGACCTTTATGACGAGCCATATATCTAATGGCTATTGCTCCTCCATTTGAATGTCCTGCCAGTGTAATATCATGTAATCCTAAGGTATCAATTACACATCTAACATCATCTGACAATGTGTTGAAATCATATCCCATCCATGGTTTATCCGAATTACCAAAGCCTCTTGTATCTATTCCTATGCATCTAAATCCCATCTTTGGAAGCTGATCAAACTGATATTCAAACAATTTATGACTTCCCGGCCAGCCATGAATAAATAGTATTGTCTTTTTCCCTTCCGGATTAAGGTCCTCCACATAGATCTTTATATTTGAGCCAGCCTTAACATAATATCCCAATGAAAACCTCCTATGATAAATAGCTATACCTTTAGATTATTCACTTGAGTATTATTTTGTGAATAATTTCTCAGCAAATGTTTAGGAGATAGAAAGGATGTAATAAAGTGGTGTATTTTTAACAAATGGTTGTTATTAGTGTGTTTTAAATATAAAATTATAAATAATAATATAAAAACAGTGCAAAGAACTATATATAAAATAAAATGTTTGTTGGGAGGGGGCTATGAGTATAATGCATAGGATGACAGCAATGGAGCTTGCAGGTGCGATTCGGGACAAACGTCTCGGGGTTGAAGAACTTACAAGGGCATATATTGAACGAATAGAGAAATTTGACGGTGCTGATGGACTGAATACGGTTGCGGAATTAAATGAGAATGCCATTGTCCAGGCTAAAAAAATGGATTCCATGAAAACTGACCGTAATGGAGCCATGTTTGGGTTACCAGTGCTTGTTAAGGACAATATAGATGTTAATGGATTACATACAACGGCCGGTAGCCTTGCTCTCGCAGATAACATTGCTAAAAAGGATGCTCACATCATTGCAAATTTGCGTCACAATGGTGCAATAATTCTGGGAAAAACCAATATGACTGAATTTGCAAATTATACCAGCAATAACATGCCAGGAGGATACAGTTCCCGCGGCGGTCAGGTTAAAAATGCATATGATGGCACAAAAAACCCCAGTGGATCGAGTTCTGGTTCGGCTGTTGCAATGTCAGCAGGATTATGTTCTGCTGCGATTGGTACCGATACATCCTTCTCCATTGTTGGCTGTGTCACGGAAAATGGCGTTACGGGACTTAAACCTGCTCACGGTTCTTTATCCTCAGATGGCATCATACCTATTGCCAGAACTCTCGACAGTGCGGGACCTATTACCCGTGACCTGAGCGACGCGTTGCTTGTATATTCCTGTATGAGAGATGAAGCGTTGCAGCCAGTTGAACCTATGGCACCGGGAAACATCCGTCTAACAGTAAACATTTTCAATCGTGATCAGGTTTCTGAAGCACAGCTTGAGAGATATGAAACTGTGCTTAATCAGCTAAAAGACAACCATGTAAAGATTTCAGAGGTAATTCATGGTTATACAGAGTATCAGCGTGATATTATGCGCTGTGAATTTCGGCATGATCTTGAGGACTATTTATCTCATTCTAGTGCAAAGAGTAGGACACTTAAGGAAATAGTCAACTTCTATGAAGCCAATCCAGATCAAATGATGAAATACGGCAATTATCATCTGCGTGGCGCATTGGAGGGTGCTTCTGGAAATCTTGATGATACAGCATATATAGAGGCTCTGGCTGAACGCAATAGACTTCGAGCTCAGGTAATTAAGAGTTTACGTGGATACGATGCCTGCTTGATGACTGGGCCAACTAACATTTTGCATTTTATTGGATTGCCATCATTAGCACTAAGGCTGGGTATGGCTGAAGATGGAACACCACGGGGTATGATATTATATGGAGCAGACGAACGGCGACTTCTTTCAGCTGCATTGACTATGGAACAGTATTGCGCTCCTATTACCATGCCTAAGCTTTAAGTTCAATTTTAAAAAGCTAAAATGGAAGGAAGGAAATATTATGACAGAATATAAGGTTATATTTCACATTGATGAGATTAATAAGTGGAAGCTTCTATTAGGAAATGTTAGTAATTTATTAAATGGTATAGGTAAGGAAAAGTTATATATTGAGGTTTTGGCTAATTCAGAGGCAGTTAAGTATTATGATACAAATCAAGATTTAGATGCAGATATTAATACTATGGAAGGGTTAAATAAAAAAGGTGTTAATTTTGCCGCTTGTAACAATGCATTAATAGCATATAATATAAAAAAAGATAACATTGTTAGTTTTGTAAATATTGTTCCAGCTGGAGTTGTTGAACTTGTGAAAAAACAAAGTGAAGGATATATTTATATAAAGCCATAGACAAGTATAAAATTAATGGGAGGGATAACAATGAACCAAGGTCAAGAAATAACTATAATAATTAATTATTATTTCTAAAGTTAGAGGGGGATGGGGTTATGGCAAAAATGAATAAAAGTGAGGATGTATTGGTTCAGTATTCAAATGATAATAATTTATCATCAAGGATGAACTTACATACCAAGCATAGTACAAATAAGAAAGGAATTGTTCCGTGGCTATTTGAAAATTACGAATTTAAGAGCGGATTTCGCATATTGGAGCTAGGCTGCGGAAACGGTGCCCAGTGGAATGGACGCATAGATAATCTGCCAGAAAACTGTACATTGATTTTGAGTGATTTATCCTGTGGAATGGTGGATAAAGTCTGGCAAAGATATTCAAAATATTCTAATGTGATAGTGCAGCGTATAGATATTCAGGATATACCTTTTTCAAGTGAAACCTTTGATGTGGTTATTGCAAATCATATGCTTTATCACGTTCCAGATATAAATAGAGCCTTAGGGGAAGTTAACCGGGTGCTTAAGTCTGATGGCAAGTTCTATGCCACTACAAACGGCAATGGCGGAATGCGTCCATATTTGCATGAAGCTTTAAAAAAACTTAATCCAAGGATTGATGCATTTAAAACAGATTTAACTTTTACTATTCAAAATGGTGCTGAAATATTGGGTGAATTTTTTAAGGATGTGAATCTTATAGAATATGAGGATTCCCTTAAAATCACAGAAACGCAGGACTTAGTGGATTGGGTGAAGTCTACAATAACAATTGCAAGCTATACAGAAGAGGATCTTGCTGGATTGTTTGAGTTTTTTGAGGGAATTCGCGTTAGAGATGGAGCAATAAATATTCCTAAAGAAATGGGCTTATTTGTTTCAACGAATAGAAGAAGCATTTAAATAGTAATATGTGGATAAGTAAGAAGTAAGAGTGAAGGGGTAAGAGTTTAAGTAAGAAGTAAGAGTGAAAGGGTAAGAGTTATGGGTAAAATTATTCACTATTAACTATTCACTATTAACTATTACTTCTTACCTCCACTTCATATTCCAATTTCTATAGTTGAATAAAATAAGCATAATATAAAGTTAAGTTTATCTATTCTTATAATAGAATATAGCAAGCTGCGTTCTGTCCCTAAGGTTCAACTTCTCCAAAATGGTAGTTATACTGTTTCTAACAGTACCCTCGCTTAAATATAGCCTATTGGCTATTTCTTTATTGCTAAGTCCCTCTGCCACAAGGGTGATGATTTCCTGCTCCTTTTCAGTAATGCCAAAGGCTGATAAATCAGCTTTATTGCTGTTATTAATCAGGGATGGAATTTTTGAAATAATATCATCGCCAAAGACTCTTTGCCCCATATATACAGCCTTAAGCGACGGAACAATGCACTGAAAATTCTGCTTTATAAGATATCCCTTAGCCCCTATCTTAAGGGCTTTTATTATATATTCATCATCTGAAAAAGTAGTTAGAAATAGTATTTTTGCTTTTTTATCCCTCTCTAAAATGGCTTCTCCCGCCTCTAGCCCTGTCATGGTTTCCATTCTTATATCAATTAATAGAATATCAGGCTTTAAACTGTTATAAAGTTCAATAGCTTCTTTTCCATTGTTGCTAGTGCCCACCACAGAGATGTCCCCATCCGCTTCCAATATGGTTTTTAAAGCTACACAAACTAATTTATCATCATCAACAACTAATACCCTCATATTTTACTACCCAACCCCTTCAAAATACTTACTTTTTCCGTATAGAAATAAAAATTCTAAACCCTTTGTCTGTACTGATATTAACGTTGCCGCCTACGGCAGTTACTCTATCTGTAATGTTTTTTATTCCGATGCCATTTTCACTTTTGTAGCTGCAATTTGCACCATTATCCTGTATTACCAATTGATAAAATGCCGGATGTTCACGCATTATCACTGAAGCCTGGGTGGCATTAGAATGATTTATGATGTTTGACAAGGCTTCCTTTGTTACTGCTAGAAAACAATATTTTATATTTTTTTCTAAGTTAGTTTCAATGTCATAGTGGAATATAATAGAGCAAAAATTAAAGCCATCAATTAATTTTTGCACTTCAGTATGCAAGTCCATTGCTTCCTCATGCAAATCATGTACACTAATACGTATGCTATCCATGGCCTCTGAGAGGGTGTCTTTAATAAGCATTAAGCTTTCTGTGCTTTCTTCATCTGTGTTTGTGGCAAGGAGTGCCCCAATTTGCAATATGGATCTTGAAAGCAAATGTCCTACATTATCGTGAATATCTCTTGCTATTCTGTTTCGTTCCTTTAAAGTTGCAAGGTTTATTTCATTATCCTGCTTTTCCAAGAGCTCTTTATTTTTTTTCTCAAGCTGCATGGATATTTCCTTGGCATTATCACGAAGCTTGTAATAGTCTTTTTTTGTGTTTTCTAGGGAAACAGTTCGGTATTTTAAAATATACGCAACTATTATAAAGGCTGCAATTAGCCACTTTGGGATGAAGAGTGTCTCTGAAGTGTTAGTAATGAAGGGTAAAAACCCTAAAGCCCATATCCATCTGAGGTTAGAAAATAAAACATCATAGCATATAAGAGGAATGAAAAATAAGAAGGCTGGTTTAAAAAAGCAAGCAATTAAAAAAACAGCAAATAACCCTAATGTAATACGGTCATCTTCAAAGTAGCTTAAGAACGCACTAAAAATGACAGCAATCAGGATTGGTACAATCATGTATATGTTATTAGCATTAGGTATATATAAAGCTAAGGAAATAACTAAAATAATCAGTTTATCAATTAACTTCTTCATTCAATCTACCAAACCTTTATTTTCTAGTAATGTCATATATATAAATTCTAGCACTTCATTTCACTGTCCTCAAGTTTATTGTTACATTTGTCATATTAGCCTTGGAGTTTAATCACTTATACATTATAAACCAATATAGTAAAATCAATATATAAAAAGAAGAATTGATAGTTAATGGAGGTATATATTTATGGTAATAAAGGTTAAAAATCTAGTAAAAAGATATGATGATTTAATAGCCTTAGATCATTTCAACCTAGAAGTAAATGAGGGAGAGATTTTTGGCCTATTAGGGCCAAATGGTTCCGGTAAAACCACTGCAATCAATTGCATTTTATCTCTGCTCAAATATGATAAGGGTACCATAGAAATTTATGACAAGCCTATGTGTCCTGATGCTTACCATATCAAGCGTGATATCGGAATAATTATGCAAAATGTTGCAGTATTTGATGAACTGACGGTTTTTCAAAACATTGATTATTTTTGCGGGCTCTACATTTCAGACAAAAGGAAGCGCAGAGAGCTGGTAGAGGAAGCCATAGACTTTGTTGGGCTTAAGGATTTCAGGAAATTTTATCCAAAAAAGTTAAGCGGCGGGTTGCTTAGAAGATTAAATATTGCCTGCGGTATTGCTCATAAGCCTAAACTAATTATCCTAGATGAGCCCACAGTAGCAGTGGACCCTCAGAGCCGAAACAATATATTGGAGGGAATACAACGCCTTAATAAAGAGGGGGCTACAATTGTGTATACTTCTCACTATATGGAAGAGGTTGAGCATATTTGCACGCGAATCGCCATTATGGACAAAGGAAAGATAATAGCCACAGGAACCAATGAGGAGCTAAAAGGCATGATAAATTCTGGTGAGAAACTCACTGTTGAATTATTTAAAATGGATAACAGCATTTTGGAGGGTATTAAAAATTTACCACATATAATCTCTGCTGAATATAATGATAATTTGCTTGTTGCAAAATCAAGCAGAGGTAAAAATAATCTAGTTGCACTAATGGATTATTTAAAATCAAAGAATATTGCAGTTGGGAAGATATATTCTGAGCCGCCTACCTTAAATGATGTGTTCTTAGAGATAACGGGTAAAGAGCTTAGAGATTTAAACTAAAAGGAGGGAGATTATGTTTTTGCATAATTATATATACAGGCTTAAATGTATTGTAAGAGACAAGCAATTGATGTTTTGGACTCTTTTATTTCCGATACTTTTGTCTATATTATTTAATTTGGCTTTTTCTAACCTTTCAAGTGCAGAAAATTTTTCTAAAATTAAGATTGGAATAGTTAAAAATGATGAATATAATAAAAGCACAGATTTTATTAAAGCTATGGACTCTGTTTCAAGTGCTGATAAGAGTGCAGGCAAAAGCAATCTATTTGATATAAGATATCCATCAAGGCAGGAGGCTGATAAGCTTCTTGATGATGGCAAAATTGAAGGCTACATCTACTTTGATAATGGAATTAAGCTTGTAGTGAAACAATCCGGATTAAATCAAACTATAATAAAAGGTTTCCTAGATGACTTTAAACAAACCTCATCTACAATCGTAACAATTGTAGATAAAAATCCTGCTGCAGTTCAAAATGGACTTTTAAATAGTGTTTCAAACAGGGCAGATTACCTTAAAGAAGCTGCTGCAAGCAATGCTGCTCCCGATACCACTGTAAACTATTATTATGCCCTAATCGCCATGACTTGTCTATACGGAAGCTTTTGGGGGTTAAAAGAGGTTATGGTCATACAAGCCAACCAATCTCCGCAGGGAGCAAGGGTTAATATGGCTCCCACGCACAAATTAAAGATATTCCTTGCCTCTATGTGTGCAGCAACTACAGTTCAGTTAGCGGAAATATTCCTTTTCCTTGGATGCTTGATTTTGATACTAAAAGTAAACTTTGGAAGTCAACTTGGCTATATAGCACTGACTTGCGTAGTTGGAACAGTTACTGGGGTTACCTTTGGTACTTTCATTGCCTCAATAATTAAACAAGGAGAAGGACTTAAAGTTGGAATTCTCATTAGTACATCAATGATAATGTCATTTTTATCAGGCATGATGTACGACAAAATGAAATACATTATTAGTACAAGTGTCCCTATTTTAGGATATCTTAACCCTGCAAATTTAATAACAGATGCCTTTTATTCCTTATATTATTATAATACCCACACACAATTTTTCACGGATATAGCTCTACTCTGCAGTTTTACAGTTGTTTTCAGCTTATTTACCTATTTGGTGTTAAGGAGGCAGAAATATGCAAGTGTATAAAGCTTTCTTTAAAGTAATATATAAAAATTTATCTCAAATAATCATCTATGTTGTAGTGTTTTTGTTCTTTGCAGTATTTCTTTCTAAAACCTATACCAATCCTGTGAATACAGACTTTACAGACACTAAGGTTAATATAGTCTTTATAAATCATGATACCAATTCAAAGCTTGTAGAAGGCCTAAGGGATTATTTAAGTAAAAATGCCAATATCATAGATATTCCAGATGATACTCAAAAGCTGCAGGATGCTTTATTTTTCAGGCAGGTGGAGTATATAGTAAGAGTGCCCAATGATTTTACAGAGAATTTTTTAAGCGGGAAGACGGTGAAGCTTGAAAAGACCACAGTGCCCAGCTCAGCCAGCGGAATATATATGGATAGGATAATCAATAAATATTTAAATACTGCAAAAACCTATACCAGCAATATGAAGGATTTATCCGGTGAACAGCTGATAAGCTATTTAGATAAGGACCTGGCACAAAAGACTGAGGTTAAGGTAATAAGCTCAGCAGGTCAAATTTCTAAAAATGAAAAGAGTGCATACTATTATAACTATTTAGCTTATTCACTATTTGCAATATTAATTTTAGGTGTTTCCTCCGTTATGATGGTGTTTAATAATACGGATTTAAAGAAACGTAACCTTTGTTCACCAGTAAAGCTTAGAAATATGAACTTTCAAATGATATTAGGAAACGTCAGCTATGCAATACTGGCTTGGGCTGCAATGATTTTTACTAGCTTTATAATGTATGGCGGTTATATGTTTACTGCTAGAGGCTTGCTGCTTATGTTAAATTCCTTTGTATTTACTTTAGCAGTCCTCAGCATAAGCTATTTAATAGGAAATGTTATAAAAAGCAGAAATGCAATGTCTGCAGTAACAAATGTGGTTTGCCTAGGGACATGTTTCATAAGCGGGGTATTTGTTCCCCAAGCCCTATTAGGCAAAACAGTATTAAAAATTGCAAGCTTTACCCCAACATATTGGTATGTAAAATCTAACAATGAAATTGTAAATATGGTTAACTTTAAAATAGAAAACCTTATACCCATATATATCAATATGCTAGTAATAATTGGCTTTGCTGCGGCTGTGCTTATTGTGACACTTGTAGTGATAAAGCAAAAGAGAGTGACTAATTAGCAATGTGAAAGCCATAAAGACATATGATATATAACCAAAGAAAATGACTTCAAACCTTGTGCAGTTTGAAGTCATTTTCCTTATATTTAAATAGCACGAGTGCTTGAACGAACCTGTAGGTTAGGAGTTAAAACTAACTTAGAAATTGGTTCGTCATTGCCATTAATTCGTTCGATAATTCGGTTAGCTACCAAGGAGCCAATCATTTCATAAGGATGGCAAATGGTAGTAAGGTTTATGAAGCTTGCCTTTGAGAAGGGAATGTCATCAAATCCAACGATGCTAACATCTTCAGGGATTTTTACGCCGTTTTTTATGCATTCATCCATAACGCCGTAGGACATCAAATCACCGCCTACAAAAGCAGCAGTTGGCGGGTCGTCAGAATTTATAAGGATTTCACGAGCAAATTTCTGCCCGGATTCCATATTTAATGAACCAGAGACTATATATTTAGGATCTGGAGTAAGTCCATATTCCTCCAGTGCGTATAAGTAGCCCTCATACCTTCCTTGGCTTGTGGTTGAAATCTGCGGGCCACGAAGCATTGCTATTTTTCTATGTCCCAGGGATAATAAGTGTTTTGTGGCGAGATACCCACCCATTTTGTTGTCAATGGACACACTATCATATTTAGAAACGAATCCTATTTCTCTATTTACTAAAACAATTGGGCAATTGGCGGTATTTAGGATATTGCTAAAAGAAAATTCATTTCTTGCATCTGCCACAATGATTCCAGAAAAACCGTAGTCTAATATTTTTCGTAAGTGCTGGTCATTCTCACCTGCTATCTGTGAACTGTTGTAAAGTGTCATCAGGTAGCCTTTTTCACGAAGATTGTTATTTATAACCCATACTAGCTCAGAATAAAATGGATTACGTATGTCGCTGATAATGAGTGCAATCATTTCAAGCTTTCCAGTAGCCAATCCTCTGGCCATGATGCTGGGATGGTAGTTGGCTTCTTTCATTACTGCTAGGATTTTTTCCCTTGTTTCTTCTTTTACATTACTACTGTTGGTTAGAACACGGGATACTGTAGAGCGGGAAACTCCTGCAGCTTTAGCTATATATTCAATATCAACTTTTTTTGACAAGAGTACACCTCTTTTCTGTTAATGAACAATGAGTAATAATTCACTTCCTAAATTATAGCATAAAGAGTAAAGGTGTTAAAGATATTTTAAACAAATTGCGGGAGCGGTATCATAAAGAAAATGAAGAGAACAGGGATGTAATCCCTAAATACACTGATAAAATAGGCTAAAATAAGGCGATATTCAGTTGACAATGAAAATTTGCAGGTATATTATAAGTTTATTAATGAAATCGCTCCCATAGCGATGGAAGGGGATAATAAAATGATAAAGGGCAGTACATTTTGGGATAGTCTTACCATGAAAAACATGAAAAATACTGAGTTTAATGGAATTAATGTACTTTCATACGGGGATATACCGCCTAGCTTATATCATTCACTGCAAGACACAGCGGCTAAATATCCTGACAAGGTTGCGTTTTATGATAATTGGGAGCGCTCCTATAAGTATAGTGAATTTTTGCAGATGGTTGATAATCTGGCAGCTTATTTAAAGGAAAAATACAATGTAACAAAGGGAACACATGTGGGAATTCTTCTTCATAACAGCATTGAATTCTGTGTTTCGTTTTTTGCTGTGGTAAAGCTAGGGGCTGTTGCAATTCCCTTTCCAAGCAAATATAGAGAGCCAGAAATAGAGCAGCTGATACATAAAGCTGAGCTTTCGGTGCTTTTATATAGTGAAACCTTTGAACAGTGGATTGAAAATTATAAGCTTACAGTAGTAGGTCTTTTAAAATCTGAAAATGAAGAGGCAGGATATGGCTTTAGGCATATCTCCTTTGAGGGCTTGCATTGTGATGGTGGAGTAGGTGAGCTTGAGGACGAGGTAATTATTATGTTTACCTCTGGAACCACCTCACAAAGCAAAGGAGTAGTGCTTTGCAATTATAATGTGATGAATGCAGTGGTGGTTTATAACAGAACCCTTGGAATTACTCCAGAGGATAAAACTATTATTCCAGTGCCTATTTATCACATTACAGGACTTGTAGCCCTCTTGGGGTTATTTGTATACACCGGAGGAACCGTGTATCTGTATAGGCGTTACGATGCAGAACGAATCCTCACCTGCATTCGTGACAATGAAATTACCTTCATGCATGGTTCTCCTACAGTATTTGGATTTATGCTTGATTACAAGGAGCAGTTTCCTAAGCTTCCAAGTCTGCGTATGCTGGCCTGCGGAAGCAGCTATATGCCAAAGAAAAAGATGAGGGAAATTCATAGCTGGATTCCAAATACGAAGTTTCAGATTGTATATGGTATGACAGAAACCTCCTCCCCTGCACTGATCTTTCCTGGTGATGCACCTACTAGTATCTATGCAGGAGCCGCAGGAAGGCCAATTCCTGGTATTGAATTCAAATTCCTAGATGATAAAAAGCAAGAGTTAGGCTGCAATGAAGTAGGAGAAATTTGGATTCGCGGTAATGTGGTGACCAAGGGATACTATAGGATGGATACAGAACTGATTAGTAAGGATCACTGGTTAAATACCGGTGATATGGGCTACTACAATGAAGATGGATATGTATACATTGTAGATAGGAAGAAGGACATGATTAACCGTGGAGGAGAAAAAATCTGGTGCACAGATATTGAAGAAGAGCTTCTTCACATTCCAGGCATAAAGGATGCAGCTGTTGTAGGAATTCCAGATGAGATTTATGGAGAGACGGCGGCAGCTGTAATTGTGACAAAAGAGGGCATAACCCTTACGGAAGAGGAGATTCATAAGAAATTAGAAAGAAGAGTAGCAAAATTTAAAATACCGACTAAAATTATATTTTTAGAAGAAATCCCTAAAACTGCAGGGATGAAAGTAAATAAAAAATATATTAAAACTATGTTCGAAAAAGGAGATTTTGTATGTTAAAAGCTAATTTTATTACCGCTAAAGAAGCAGCGGCAATGGTGGAGGATGGTAAAACCCTATGCCCGGTTGCAATGACATTGGTAAGTGCTTGTGAAGCCATATTAAAAGAGTTAGAAAAAAGTTTCCTTGAAACAGGCCATCCCAACAATCTAACACTTCTTCATTCTTGTGGACAAAGTGATAGAAAAGATGGTATTCAGCATTTGGCTCACGAAGGAATGGTAAAACGAATCATTGGTTCTCACTGGGGATTGCAGCCTAGATGGATGGAGATGATTGCAAATAGTCAAGTTGAAGCCTATTGTCTTCCTCAGGGTCAAATTGCTCAGTTATACAGAAGCATGGCCTGCGGTCTGCCAGGTAAAATGTCTAAGGTTGGTCTTGGCACTTTTATTGATCCAAGATATGAAGGCGGCAAAATGAATGAACGCACAAAGAAGCTGGAAGACATTGTAGACATTATTAATTACCGAAATGAAGAATATATGTTTTACAGAGAAGTTCCTATTGATATCTGTCTCATTAGGGGAACAACCTGTGATGAAATGGGAAACCTTACAACTACAGAAGAGGCTATGAAGCTTGAAGTGCTTCCCGCAGTAATGGCTGCAAAACGCTATGGAGGAAAAGTAATTGCACAGGTTAAAAGAGTTGCTGCTAATGGAACTCTTAATCCTAAAGAAGTAACAGTTCCAGGAGTGTTTATTGATGCTATTGTAGTATGTGAAAATCCAGAAGTAGATCACAGACAGACTTCCTCCTGGGTTTATGATCCTTCTTACTGCGGACAGCTTCGTGTACCACTTAATAATATTGAACCTGCTCCCTTTAATGAAAGAAAGTTTATAGCAAGAAGAGGTACCTTAGAAATTTATCCTGGTGCAGTGATTAATCTTGGTACAGGCATTCCCAATGATATGGTTGGAAAGGTATGCAACGAAGAAGGAATATTAGAGGATGTAATGATTACCGTAGAATCAGGAATATATGGAGGAGTTCAAGCTGGAGGAATTGACTTTGGTATAGGACAGAATTTATGTGCCATGATTGGGCATCACGAGCAGATGGATTACTATAATGGTGCTGGTGTTGATATTACCTATATGGGACTTGGTGAATTAGATGGACAAGGTAATGTAAATTCTACAAAGATGGGACCTAGATGTACAGGGGCAGGCGGATTCATTGACATTACTCAAAATGCAAAGAAGGTTGTATTCTGCGGTACCTTTACAGCAAGTGGAGCAAAATATGAGTTTAAAAATGGAAGACTCAACCTTCTGCAAGAGGGAAAGATTCGAAAAATGGTATCAAAGGTTGGACAGATTTCCTTTAATGGACAGATGGCAAGAGAGAAAAAGCAGGCAGTTATTATTGTAACAGAGAGAGCTGTTTTTGAGCTTACTGAAAAGGGGGTTATGTTAACTGAAATAGCACCGGGAATTGATCTTAAGACACAGGTGCTTGATATGATGGACTTTAAGCCAATTGTAAGCCCTAACCTTAAAACCATGGATGCAGATTTATTCATTCAGGAGGGTGTTTTTGGATTAAAAAATAAAATGAATAAGTAAGAGAGGATGAACACAATGAAGAAATACAAAGTAGCAGTAATTGGAGCAGGACTTATGGGAGGAGGAATTGCACAAACCTGTGCACAGGCTGGTTATGAAGTTGTAAATATTGATTTATTTGAACCAGCCTTAGAAAAGGCAAAGAACAACGTTGAAAAATTATATGATAAAAAGATTGCAAAGGGAAAGATGACTGAAGAGGAAAAAGCAGAAATTATGGGACGCTTAAGCTACAGCAATAATTTTGAAGCTGTAAAAGGAGCTGAAGTTGTTATAGAAGCGGTTCCAGAAAAAATAGAGATTAAAAAGGATATTTTTGCCAAGGTAGATGCTGTGGCAGACCAGCATACCATTATTGTATCAAATACATCAGGACTTAGCATTTCTGAAATGGCAGCGGCAACAAAACGTCCAGAAAAGGTTATGGGAGTTCATTTCTTTTATCCAGCACCAGTTATGAAGCTAGTAGAGTTAATTAGAGGAATTGCTACCTCAGCTGAAACCTATGAAAAAGTAAAAGCCTTAGCAGTGGATATTGAAAAGCAAGCCGTTGATTGCCCAGAGCTTCCTGGATTTATTGTAAATAGAATTCTTGTACCTATGATGAATGAAGCAGCTTTCCTTGTAATGGAAGGCTGCAAGCCAGAAGATGTAGACACAGCTATGAAGCTAGGCTCAAATCAACCCATGGGACCACTAGAGCTGTGCGACTTTGTTGGTATTGATGTTATGCTTGCTACCATGACTGGTCTTTATAACGGTTTTCATGACAGTAAATACAGACCATGTCCAATCCTTGAAAACATGGTAAAGGCAGGACGTTTAGGAAGAAAATCAGGAGAAGGCTTCTATAAGTATAATTAATTATAGCGATGGAGGAAAATAAAATGGCAGAGTTAAAAGAAGTAGTTATTGTAAGTGGTGCAAGAACACCTGTAGCTGTCTTTGGAGGCAGCTTAAAGGATGTACCTGCAATTGATTTAGGTGCATTGGTAGTAAAGGAAGCAGTAAAAAGAGCGGGAATAAAAACAACAGATGTGGATGAAGTTATTGTAGGGCAGGTAGGTCAAATTGCTGAGTGCGGCTTCGTAGCAAGAGCAGTAAGTCTTAAGGCAGGACTTCCTAATGAAACTACAGCTTACTCCGTTAACAGACAGTGTGGCTCTGGTCTTCAGGCAATTGCAGATGCAGTAATGGAAATCCAAACTGGATTTGCTGATGTAGTTGTGGCAGCGGGTACGGAAAACATTTCTCAGCTTCCATATTATGTGAAGGATGCAAGATGGGGAGCAAGAATGGGACATAAATCCTTTGAGGATGGTGTAATTGATATTTTAACATGGCCTTTAGGACCCTACCACAATGGTGTAACGGCAGAGAATGTTGCAGAAAAATATAATGTTACACGTGAAGAGCAGGATTTATTTGCACTTGAAAGCCATAGAAGGGCTGTAGAGGCTGTGAAGGCAGGAAAGTTCAAGGATGAAATTGTTCCAGTTGAAATGAAGGATAGAAAAGGTAAGGTTACAGTCTTTGACACTGATGAAGGTCCAAGAGAAGGACTTACTATAGATAAATTGCAGAAGCTAAAACCTTGCTTTGTAAAGGATGGTACAGTTACAGCAGGAAATGCCTCAAGCTTAAATGATGCAGCAGCAGCAGTGGTAGTTATGTCAAGAGAGAAGGCAGAGGAGTTAGGAATAAAACCACTATTGGTGATAAAAGGATATGCAGTGGCAGGTAATGACGGTGCTGTTATGGGTTATGCTCCAAAGCTATCTAGTGAAAAGCTAGCTAATAAATTAGGATTAAACTTAAAGGAAATCGATATGTTTGAGATTAATGAAGCATTTGCCAGCCAAGCATTTGCTGTAAGAAGGGATCTAGGACTGGATCCTGAAAAAGTGAATATCTATGGAGGCGGCATCTCTATTGGCCATCCAATTGGTGCCACAGGGGTTGTGCTTACCATAAAGGCTTTGTATGAATTGCAAAGAACAGATAAAAAAGACGTGATGATTAGTATGTGCATTGGTGGAGGACAAGGAATTTCCATGTATTTCACTAAAGCATAGATATCTTCAGTATCCTTTGCAGATTTATAAGGCTACTTCTAGAGAAGAAGTAGCTTTTATTATATAATAATATTGCAGTCCTGTTTAAACGGCAATTCTTCAAAAGAGGTGAAACAATGTTATTGGCACGTGAGAGAAAGATTTTAGTATTACTATACAGCAAGAAAAGGAAATTTACCACCAATGAGTTGGCTAATGCACTTCATGTAAGTATGCGTACAATAAAAACAGATATTAAGCGCATTATGGAGGAACTAGAAGGAGAAAACACTGGCTGCACCATTAATACGAAAGCTGGACAAGGAATTTGGATTACCTATGATGAAAAGGGAAGACAATACCTGGATAATCTACTGATGAATGGGGATAATTTTTCCTTTGTTTTACCGGAAAATAGAAAATATTATGTAGCCTTAAGGCTTTTGGATGCAGAGGACTATATCTCTATGGAATCCATTGCAGAGTCTATGTATGTGAGCAAGGGTACCATTGTAAATAGTATAAATGAGCTGACTCCTGCAATGGAAAAGATGGGGCTTATATTAGAAAAAAAAGTGAAATATGGTATGCGTCTTTTGGGAGAAGAGGGTAAGCTTCGTATTGCTAGAGCATATGTTATACGTAAACTGGTTTCTAATCAAGGAAATTATATTTCAAGCAAGCTGCAGCAATTCTTTGAGGAAATAGATTTAGAAAAAATAAATGATATTATTCAAGAGGCTGAGAAAAAGCTGGAGTTTATTTTAGCAGATACTTCTTATTCTGAGCTAGTTATTCAGCTTGCTATTATTGTAAAGAGAATAGGAAAAGGAAAGAGCTGTACTCTTGAAGAAGAGCTAAATAATTATAGTTTAAAAAAAGAATGGAATATTATGCAGTATATTTCAAAACGGTTAGAAGAAGAATTTAAAATAAGGCTTTCCGATGGAGACCGTTCCTACCTGCTGATAAATTTATTAGGGATAAATGCACAAAATGAAGCTCCATTAGCTGAAGAGAGCTTAAGCAATATTGAGGAGTTAGACGCCACAAGCTTAAAAATTTGGGAAGAAATTTTAAAGGAAACCGGGGATGTATACTCTGAAAATCTAGTGAAGGACAATATGCTTAAATGTGCACTTTTTATGCATTTAAGTGCTATGTTTAATCGATTGAGGCATCAAATACGTTTGGAAAATTGTATGAAGCATATGGTGAGAGAAGAATTGGTCTATGAAGTAGAGGTTGCTTCTTATATGGCTAGACTCATAAGTGAAAGATTTAATGTAGAGCTTGGAGAGAATGAAATCTGTGATATTGCAATGTATCTAGGAGCCAGCCTAGAACGTGAAAAGGCACAAAAAGGCATGTGCAAGCCCACCATAATAGTAGTATGCGGCAGCGGAATGGGAACAGCCCAATTTATAGAAGCACGTCTAATACGTATGTTTCCTAACATTACTATAAGTAAAATACTTCCTATTACCCTGGCGAAAACAGAAATTAAGCCTGGTAATCAAGATTTTGTAATATCCACCGTTCCTTTAATATTAGAGGGTGTTGATGTAATCAGTGTTTCTCCTGTGCTTACTGAAAATGATGTGCTGGCTATTGACAAAAGGCTAAATCCTGATAAAGTAAGCATACTAATAGAAAGCCAAGAAAAGTATCCAAATCTTTTTGGCTTAATAAATGAAAAAATATCCATATTTAAATGTGACTGCAAATCCAAAGAAGAGGTGATTAGCCTAATGGGCAATCGCTTACTTTATGAAAAATATGTAGATGAAGGATATACCGAATCGGCATTTAAAAGAGAAGAACTAGCACCAACCTCTATAGGTGATTGCTTTGCTGTTCCACATGCATTTGAAGGACACGTTTTAAAGAAGGGGATTGGCTTAATGACTCTAAAGAAGCCAATAATGTGGGGAAATGAAAAAGTGCAGATTGTGCTAATGCTTGCTTTGGACGCAAGGGCGCAGGATTTATTTAAAGGTGTTTTTAGTGAGCTTGCAGATATCACAAAGGATACTGAAGCAATTACCAAGATACTTAGCGCAGATAAGCTAAGCAATATACAATTGAAGTAGAATAATCTTATATATAATAAGAAGCTGTTGCACAACTAGCGAAATAGTTAGCTGTGCAACAGCTCCTTTTTTGAGGGCTTAATGCTTACTTTGCCATGGTATAAATCTTTATTATATCTTCTTTATATAAGGTCTTGAAGAAGCCAACATGTCCATTTCCTGCAGCAGCACATTTTTCTGCCATTTCTTCAATCTGTGCATCTGTTGGGTTAATACCAAGCTCTGTCATGGAGGTTGGCATTCCAATTTTGTGGCACCATTCTTCCCAGGCCTCAATTCCTTTTAATGCGGTTTCTTCTAAATTATAGAGATTCATGGGTACATCAAACACCTTATTAGCAAATTGTGCAAAACGAGCTATATTGGTTTTGTATACATAACGAGCCCAGCTGCCCCACATAGCACAAAGTCCGGCACCATGAGCTACATCAAACATACCTCCCATTTCATGCTCTATTTTGTGAGAAGCAAAATCAGATACACGGCCTGTTCCAGTGAGACCATTGTGTGACAAGCTCCCTGCCCACATTAAGTCAGCTCTTGCCTCGTAGTTTGTAGGTTCCTTTATCACCTTTAAAGCGGCTTCACGAACAGATACCAGCAAGCCTTCAGCCATACGGTCGATTAATTCTACATGCTCTGTATTTGTAAAATAACGCTCCATGGTGTGCATCATAATGTCAGATGCTCCACTTGAGGTTTGGTATGCAGGCAGTGTATAGGTTAGCTCAGGATTCATTATAGCAAATTTTGGCCTTGAGCAGTCGTGATTGTAAGAACGCTTTAGCATACCTTCTTCAATGGTAATAACGGATGAATTACTTGTCTCAGAACCTGTAGCAGCAATGGTGGAAATACATCCTAGTGGAGCAATTTTATCTGTAGCAACTCTTCCCATATATAAATCAACTAAGTCAAAATCATTTACAAGGCCGTATGCGATTGCCTTTGCGGAATCTATTGCACTTCCTCCGCCAATTGCTAGGATAAAGTCAACACCTTCCTTTTTGCAAAGCTCAACGCCTTTTTTTGCCAGTGACATATGTGGGTTAGGAACTACTCCTCCTAAGTCAACATATTCAATATTGCAATCTTCTAAGCTTTTATGAACACGATCCAGCACACCATTTTCATACAGGTATGTGCCGCCAAAATGAATTAATACTTTTTTATAACCTCTGGAACAAATCTCCTTACCAACCTGGCTTTCTGTACCTTTTCCAAAGATTACTTTAGTCGGGTTATAAAATTCGAAATTAATCATTTTCTTTAACCTCCTTTTTAGTCGGAAGCACGGAGTAGCTTAAGACCACTCGCTTCCGCTGGTAAACTACTCGTTAAAGCCCATTTAGCACTTTAACCTTCCTATTCCTTCTTATTATAAATAAAGAGTACAAATAAAGAATAGTTAAATGATTACACTTATATAGTGCAAAGAATTATAGAAACAGGGATTTTGGTGCAATTCTTGACAAGTTGAGTAATATAGTCAATGAAAACGCTCTCAAAACACTGGACTAGCATAGAGAAGCATCAATAAAAGTCTCCAATGGTATTAAATATGCATCAATATAGTGCAATTTATTAAATTGTTGCTAGTGAAATATGTTGATATACTCAAAACATGATAGGACAAGACATAATTAGGAGGAGCAATAAATGGATTTAGATTTGAGCGAATTACTGGATGACAAATTAGTTAAATTTGATTTCCCTGGAGAAACGAAGAATGAAATAATTAAAAATATTGCAGCACTGATGTATGAAGCTGGTAAAGTGTCAGATATTAATCAATATATAGAAGGGATTTTAAAAAGAGAAGAAGAATGTGAAACGGGAATTGGAAGCGGTGTTGCAATACCACACTGCAAAAATGATGCCGTAGTGCAAGCAGGGTTTTCACTGGTACAGCTAAAAAATAGTATTGAATGGGGTTCACTAGACGGCAAGCCAGTAAACTATGTTATTATGCTTGCAGCACCAAATTCGGAGGATAATGTTCATTTAAGAATGTTATCCCAGCTTGCAAAGAATTTAATGGATGAAGATTTCTTAAACACACTGACTCACGCTAAGTCCATTGAACAAATAAAAAAATTATTTAAAGGGGGGGTATAAAGGATGTACATTGTATGTGTAACAAGTTGCCCAGTAGGCATTGCTCACACCTATATGGCAGCAGCTAACTTAGAAAAAGCTGCAAAGGCAAAAGGCCTAGAAGTCAAAGTAGAAACCCAAGGTGCCCAAGGTGTTGAAAACGAAATCACCAAGGAAGATCTTAAAAGGGCAGATGGTTGTATTATTGCAAGTGATGTAAGAATTAAAAACATCAACCGCTTCGATCCTATTCCTACATTAACAGTAAGTGTAAGTGAAGCGGTAAAAGATGCGAAGAGTGTTGTAGAAGAATTAATGGAGGCGATTGAATAATGGCAGATATTAAAAGAAAGAACAAAAGCAAAAAAAGTCATGGTATGTTTTTAAAAGATTCAATTATGACAGGTATTTCTTATATGATTCCTATAATTGTTGGTGCAGGAGTTTTACAAGCTATTGCTAAAATGCTTGGCGGATATGATATTGGAAGTCATATGAAGCAAATCGATTCATTAGCAAAGGTAATTATGCTAATAGGACAATCCTTAATGACCTTTGTAGTTCCTGCAATTGCAGCTTTCATAGCCTATGCAATGGCAGATAAGCCTGGTATTGCACCTGGTCTTGCAATGGGAGCCATAGCAAATACATTAAATACAGGCTTCGTTGGTGGTCTTGTTGGTGGTATCCTAGTTGGATATTTAGTGCTAGCAGTTAAAAAGATTAAAGTTCCTAAGGCATTATCCGGTATCATGCCAATTCTTGTTATTCCAACCTTAGTTACTTTAGTTGCAGGACTTATTATGTACTATATCTTAGGAGTTCCAATCTCTGCATTTATGAAGACATTAACAGGAATGTTACAATCCTTAAATGGTGGTTCTAAATTCTTATTTGGTGCTGTAATTGGTGCTATGATTTGTGCAGACCACGGTGGTCCTATTAATAAGACAGCAGCTCTATTTGTAAATGGTTTGAATGCAGATGGCTTATTAATCCCTACATCAGCTAAGATGTGTGCAGGTATGACAGCGCCATTAGGCATTGCCCTTGCTACTTTCCTTGGCGGAAAGAAGAAATTCAGCGATGGCGAAAGAGAACAGGCAAAATCCTTAGTTGTACTAGCCTGCTGTTATGTTCAAGAAGGTGTTATACCCTTCCTATTAAAGGATCCTGTAAGAGTTTGTATTTCTTGTATGACTGGAGGAGCAATTACCGGCGGATTATGTATGATGTCAGCTTTAGCATCTCCTGCAGTACATGGTGGAGCATTCGTAATTGCTATGACATCTAACCCATTATTATTCATCGGCTACTGGTTGTTAGGAGCATGTATAACTGGAACCTTATATGCTATTTTAAGAAGACCTCTACCAGAAGGATATGTTGATGACGAAGATGAAGTATCACCATTGATCTAAACAGCAAGGAGGAATCAATATGTATGTATCAATGAAAGAAATGCTTTGGCATGCTCATGAAAACAATTATGCTGTAATGGCAATAAATTGTGTAAATATGGAGCAGGCAAAAGCGATTGTACAAGCAGCTGCAGAAGAGTATTCTGCTGTTATTATAAACATTTCACCAAGACAGATGAAGGCTCATGGACATCCTGACATTTTAGCACCTATGATTAAAAATATGGCAGAAAAAGTACAGGTTCCTGTTGCTTTTAACTTGGATCATGGTGGTAATTATGAAGATATTGCATATGCAATTCAATGCGGTTTCTCAAGTGTGATGATTGATTCTTCCAGCTACGAATTTGAAGAAAATGTTAGAAGAACAAGTATAGTAGCTACACTAGCACATGCTAAAGGGCTATCCTGTGAGGCTGAACTTGGACATGTAGGTCTAGCAAATAATCAAGATAATATAAAAACAGATCTATATACTAATGTTGAACAAGCTATAGAATTTGTTAGAAGAACTCATTGTGATTGTTTAGCAGTTTCAATAGGCACTGCTCATGGCAGTTATCCAAAAGGCTTTGTACCTACTTTAGATTTTGAACGCTTACGATTATTAAAAGAATCATTACAGATGCCACTAGTGCTACACGGCGGCTCAGGAGCCGGAGATGAAAATATCAGGAAGGTTGTTGCCTGCGGTATTAACAAAATCAATGTTTGCACTGATTTATTCAAACATGCAACAAAATCTATGGCAGAGGCTATAGAGGCTAACCCTAATATTGATTATATGGATGTAAACATAGTAGCACAGGAGGCTATGAAGAAATTTATTAAGCGTTATATGAGACTAATTGGTTCCAGTGGACGATATACCTTTGAAAAAAGTACTGGACCAGAGCTTGACTAAAATTTTAGGAATTTAGTATTATTATCATGGAAGGGATGAAAGAGGATAAAAACCTTATTCATCCCTTTTGTAAATGAATAGGGAGGGCAAAATATGGATGAAATAATATTAGGATTAAGCTTAGCTGCAATAATTGTATTTTTGTTCAAGTTAATTTTTGGTTGGCTTAGATATAGAAGAAGTATTCATAAAGTTATTTATTCTAGCTATTTAGAATACTATGCTAAGAAGAATAAAATCAGAAAATTATCAGAAAGTGCTGTTTTTGCAGAGGACTTTGGGAAGCATAGAGTGCTTTTTCAGCTGTTTGCCAATAAGGGGCAAGAGTCATCTAAGCCCTATATTATAATTATTTTGTCCAGCGGAGTGTATTGTTTGAAGGTGTGTAATGTTCTTGGAGAGGTTTATGGTAAAAATACAGGAGCGTGGGAAAATTTAATAGTCTTTGATAAAAAGCATCCAGAGAAAAAAGCAAAAGAAAAAATGGCCAATCCCATTATAGAATTGGAGCAATTCAGTAAAAAGCTCCAAGAAAGAATATCTAAAATAGAGACTCCGGTATATAAAATTGTGGTATTTCCAGACCAGAGCGTATTGAAAATTAAAAATAGTGAAATGGGTGAAACAGCAGTGATAAAACGCTCAGAGCTTCTAGATACCTTGATGAGTATTCATGAATCCAAAGAAGAGGCGCTAAAGGATTGGGAGATTGATGCACTGTGGGAAATGTTAGCAAGGGATTCTCTAAAACTTGAGGAAAAGTAAACATTATTGATACTGAAGTAAAGAGTATTCGTGATTGGAGGAGAGTTATGAAGGTTGTAGTGGCTGTGGATTCCCTGAAGGGAAGCCTGTCTTCTATGGAAGCGGGAAATGCAATTAAAGAAGGTATTTTGCGGGTAAAACCCGATGCAGAAATAATAGTTAGGCCCCTTGCAGATGGCGGAGAGGGCACTACTGATGCGCTACTTGAAGGGCTTGGTGGTGAAAAGGTAAATCTAACAGTAACTGGCCCTATGGGAAAATTAGTTGACACTTATTATGGCTATCTTCCAGAAACGAAAACTGCAGTAATGGAAATGGCTTCAGCTGCGGGTATTACGTTAGTGTTGGAGTCTGAAAAAAACCCCATGCTGGCAACAACTTTTGGCTTTGGAGAAATGATAAAGCATGCAATTTTAAAAGGGTGTAGAGATTTTATTATAGGAATTGGCGGAAGCGCTACAAATGACGGCGGTATTGGAATGCTTACGGCACTGGGATATGAATTTATGGATACGAATGGGAATGTAATCGGCGAGGGTGGCCAGGGTAGACATGGTGAACAGGGTGGACAAGGTGGCCAGGGTGGAAATGGTGGGCAAGGCGGAAAGGGTGGAAATGGTGGACAAGGCGGACAAGCTTTGGGAAAAATTGCATATATTTCAGATGATAATGCAATGAAAGAACTAAAAGACTGCCATTTTCATGTGGCCTGCGATGTGAATAATCCCTTATATGGTGCCAATGGAGCCACTTATATTTTTGGACCTCAAAAGGGTGTTACAGATGAGATGAAGGTAATATTAGATGAAGGCATGAAAAATTATGCCAGGATTTCTAATGAATTTACAGGGAAGAAATGTGAGGATGCAAAAGGAGCCGGGGCGGCAGGAGGGCTAGGATTTGCATTTTTGGAGTATCTTAATGCACAATTAACACCTGGTATAGAGCTTATTTTGAAGGTAATAGAGCTTGAAAAAGAGATTATAGATGCAGACTATGTTATTACTGGTGAAGGCCGTCTGGATTTTCAGACAGCTATGGGTAAAGTCCCAGTTGGCTTGGCAAAATTAGCAAAGAAACATAATAAAAAGGTCCTTGCTTTTGCAGGAAGTGTTACTAAAGAAGCCAAGGAATGCAACCAAGCAGGAATCGATGCTTTTTTCCCTATTGTACGAGGAATTACAACACTAGAAGAGGCTATGCTTCCTGATCAAGCTAGGGAAAACATGATGGATACCGTAGAACAGGTATTTAGGTTATTATAATTTAAAATGGCATCCACATGAGTTATAACTTATATTTTGGCTGCTATAATAAAATAGATGTGACCAGCAAAGGTGTGGCTATACCTGTGCTGGTCTTTTTCTATAACTGTGAAATAACGTTAGTTAGTTAGTATCATTTTTACCACTATGTGATAAAAAAGTGCCTATTTGCAATTAATGAATGTTACATTAAGATTATAAGTATATAACTAGTTTAACATAATTATTAAAGAAAGGATGGAGGATGTCTTGTGAAAAATGTCATGTCTCGTCTAGATGAGATTATTAACATTAATAACTTTCAGAATATTCAGGAATATTTATCTGAAGTGACAGAAATGGCCATCGTAACAGTAGACTATAACGGGAAATTTGCTACAAAACATAGCAGGTGCAGTGAATTTTGTAAAATTATAAGAGCATGTCCAAGTTATAGGCAAATTTGCGAAAAATGCGATTCTAGAGGAGGAATAGAAGCTGCAAGAATCCAACAACCATATATATACCTTTGTCATTTCAATATAGTAGATCTTGCTATACCAATAATAGCCAATGGATATTATTATGGTGCAGTTATGGCAGGTCAAGTTCTGATCAAAGATGATAATGAAAAGCAAGAAATAGAGAAAATTGTTAATGATAATTATACTAGAGTGGATTTCGATAAGGAAAGAGAATTGTATGACCTATATCAAAAATTACCTGCAATGACTTTAGACAGAGTTAAATCAATTGCTAATATGTTATTTTATATTATCAAATATATTGTAGAGGAAGCAGAGATAAAAGTAAATTTAGATGAACAAATAGAGAATCTTCTATCATCTAGCTTGCTTAAGGTGGCAAATGAGGACATCGAAAAATTTAGCAAGGGTAAAGTTCAAAAGCCTAATAATCAAGATAATTTAAATTCTAACATTATCGATCTAAAGCATAGTTCATGCCTTAATAGAAAAGAAGAAAGAAATAAAAGAAATGAACCATTGCATAGAGGTAATAAAATTTTAAATCCAGCTTTTGAGTATATACAAAACAAATATGCTCAAACCATAAGTCTTGAAGATATGGCATCTTTGTGCAACATAAGTACCAGTTATTTTAGTAAATTATTTAAAAAGACAACCAATGAGAGTCTTTCAGGTTATGTAAACAAAATGAGAGTAAATAAAGCAAAGGAAATACTTATAAATACAGACTTAGCAATAACAAATATTTCCTCTGATTTAGGGTTTGAAGACTGTGGTTATTTTATAAAGGTATTCAAAAAAAATGAAGGGGTGACTCCTTCAGTATACAGATATAGAAACAGTTTAGAAACAGTGTAGAAACAACGAATTAAATAATTCATTGCAAATAACATTTATAAAAAAGTGCTATTTTTTTCTATAATACTACTTTAGGATAAAAAAATACTATGAAATTATACATAAAATAAGCGAGGTTTTTCCATAAGAATACAAAATAATTCAATGAAACCCTTGCTAAATAATGTTAATATTAAGTTATTGCAAAATTCGGTCAATAATGAAAACAGGCGAATTTATAAGGCTAGCAGTTTTAACTTGTTGGCAATCAAGTCACAGTAATATTGAAAAATCAGATCAAACATGTAAAGGGGGAAAGAAAATGAAAGACAACAAAAAAAACTTAAGGATTCTAGCAATTTCTCTACTATTGTGTTTTATCAGCATGATTGGTGCATCTCTTGTACAAACTTCTGGAGGTAGGGTTAAAATCAAAGATTTACGTTGGGAAACCTCTTCTGGGCACCTTATGAGTGCGCTACTTTTTATTCCTGAAAATGCTACAAAAGGCACACCAGCTCCTGCAATCGTTACCAGCCATGGCTGGTATAATAACCGTGAAATGCAGGATTTAAACTATGTTGAATATGCTCGTCGTGGTTATGTTGTTATGTCAATAGACATGTATGGACATGGCAATTCTGACGCTGTTACTCCAGATGAGTGGCAAATTAATGGTACTGGTATGTATGATGCAGTTGAGCTTATGGCTACCTTACCTTATGTAGATAAAACCCGCATAGGTGTTACTGGTCACTCAAATGGGGCTAGAGCAGCTAACTGGTCCGTTAAGCAGGACAACCTTAAAACTAACCCTCTTATCTCGGCTGTATTGCTAGTTGCTAACGATGCCATGTATACAACTGATCCAAAGGAACCTCTATATTGGAGCATGGTACCTGACAAAAAAGAATACACTAACAATTACGGCAGCCGTAGCGTTGGAATAATTGCGGCTTATTGGGATGAATTCTTCTTCCGTAGCAAGGCAAAAGATGGTGGACATACAGTTCCACGTGATTATATCAAAACCGACGGTGCACAATCATTTTTAAATTTTGGAGTGGATCCAAAGGTTGGTGAATCTCGTACAAGCTACAAAATTTACAAACAAGAAATTAACGGTAAAACAGCTAGCCGAGTTATTTATAACCCCGCACAAATCCATCCTTGGAATCATTTTTCTGCAACCTGTGCTGCTTCTGGCATAGAGTTTTTCCAAGATGCCTTCGGCGCACCAAATCCAATTGCGTCAACAAACCAGATTTGGCAGATAAAAGTTATTTTTAACCTTCTAGGATTAATTGGATTTGCTATGTTTATTGTTAGTTTTGCTAAAGCAATGCTTTACACAAAAACATTTGGATCCCTAAAGGCTTCTGAAGAAGCAGTTATTTCACCTGCACCTTCAGGAATTGGTAAGCTTTGGTTCTGGGGAGGCTTAATGGCAAGTGCATTATTCTCTGGTTTTACATACCTGCCACTTTTCACATGGACTAGCAAAAATAGGCCATCATTCTTCCCGCAGGCACCTGTATACTATATAGGTATTTGGTCTGCATTAATTGGTATCTTCACTATGATAGTCTTGTTCTTATCCTATAGGTTCTATGCTAAAGGTAAGAACATGAATCTTCGTGAAATTGGAGTGAGTATTAGCTTTAAAAAATTGTGCAAAACTATTGGGTTAGCCTTAATCGTTGTTGCAGCAGCATTTGGTCTAGTATTCTTTGCAGATTACATCTTTAAGACAGACTTCCGTGTTTGGGCACTTGCAGTTAAAGCCTTTACTCCAGATAAACTTGGTATTGCTTTAAAATACTTGCCATTCTTACTTTTGTTCTACGTTGTAAACTCTGTAGCTGTAAACTGCTTCAATTATGTAACCGTTGGTAAAAAAGAGTGGATGAATACTGCTTTGCTGGCATTATTTAATGGCATCAGTGCTATCGTAATTGTTGCAATTCAGTATACAACATTTATAAGGACTGGAGAGGTGTTCTTTACTAGTGTTTCTAATATAGTAGAAATATGGCTTTTCCCAATGATCGTTATTTTACCAGTGGCAGCTATTATTTCGCGTAAAATTTATAGAGCAACTAAGAATCCATATCTTGCAGGCATTATCAATGCCTTAATTATAACAATTATAATGTGCTCTAATACTCTTACGCAACTATAGATTGAACTGTGATTAAATTTGAGTAAATATCAATAAATAATTATTTGTACAGCCTTAATATATAAAAAAGATAGCTGATAATCATGTCAGCTATCTTTTTATTGCCATAATGTAAGAGTTATCTATATGATGTTTATATATTTTACAAATTAATCTCATGTTCATTAGCGTATATAGTTCCCCATTTGCACATTTTCTCAAGTATATCTTGTAGACTCTTACCATAATCTGTGCTGGAATATTCAACCTTTGGCGGTACTTCAGCATATACTTTCCTCGTTATCAGGTTGTCATTTTCCATCTCTCTAAGTTGATTTGTAAGCATTTTTTGTGTAATATCAGGAATTAATTTTTTTAGCTCGGAAAACCTTTTTGTACCCATATTTAAATACCAAAGTATCCTAATTTTCCATTTACCGCCTATTAAATCCATGGTTAGTTCCATTGAACAGCTATATTTAGATTTTAAATTTGGCATGTTATCCTCCTAATTTATGAAATGTAATAGTATCATATTTGTTACTATGTGATAAAAAAGTGCGTACTTGCAATTATCATACGTTACGTTAAAATTATAACATAGGGATAAGGATAAATCAATTATGGAACGAGGTAATAAACCGTAAAAATTTATCAAGTTTATTTAATTATAGGAGGTTTACAAAATGGAAAATGAAGTATTAAAAGCAATAAGAAACAGAAGAAGTACAAGAAAGTATAAAGACCAACAAATAAGTGAGGAAGAATTACAAACAATACTAGAGGCTGGTATACAAGCACCTAGCGCTAACAACTCACAATCATGGCATTTTACAGTAATACAAGATAGAGAAATGATTAGCTCTATAAGTGACAAATCAAAAGAAGTAATGTTGCAAAGTGAGAATGAAGCTATAGTAAATATAGGTAAAAATCCTATTAATATATTTTATAATGCACCTACTGTAATAATAGTTTCAGGTAAAGAAGAGGTTAGTTCCTCTTTAGTTGATTGTTCAGCAGCCATAGAGAATATGCTGCTAGCAGCAGAAAGTTTGGGGTTAGGAGCAGTATGGGTAGGACTTGTAAGATTCTTCTTCACACTAAGTGATGAGGTAAAAAAATTAAATGTGCCTAACGGATATAAGCCATTTTATGCTGTGGCAATAGGAAATAAATATAATGATACTTTTCAAGGACCATCAAAAAGAAATAAGGATGTTGTAAATTATATAAGATAAAGTAAAATTTTAAATCAAAGGAGAAAAGCATGATGAATTTTAATTATTAAATACCAACCAAAATTTTTTTTGGGTGAGAAAAAATAGATGTACTTGCAGAGGAAGTAAAGAATTATGGTTCCAAAGTGTTGCTTGTTTCCGGCGGGGGCAGCATAAAGAAAAGTGGGCTATTATTATGAAGGAGATGTCTGGGATATAGTTATTGACCCAAGCACAATAAATAAGGTGCTTCCAATTGCAAGTATATTAACATTAGCTGCTACAGGCTCTGAAATGGATGCTGGAGCAGTAATTACAAACCTTGAAACCAATGAAGAACTAGCTACAGGTCATAAAGATATGGCTCCAAAGTTCTCGATACTTGATCCTACTTACACATATACAAATTATAAAATGGCATCCACATGAGTTATAACTTATTGCTGCTGACATACACGCTATGTCAGCAGTTTTTTATATACTTATTCCTCTGTTCCCACTAAATGCTTTAAGCTAAAGTAGGCTAAGGCCTCGTTCACATTGTCTATTTCATATATTTTCTTTTCTAAACAAAACTGTATTATAAGGTCAAAGCTATCGCAGTTATTAAGAGCATAGCCAGCAGATTCTAAAAGCTTATCTGTATTATCCTTATCTAATCTCAGGGCTAAAGCCAGTGCAATAATGGTGTTTTTACTAGGGCGGTAATTTGGATTTGAACGAATTTTAGAAAAATGCCTTCGGTCAAGGCCGGCCCGTTTATAGATATCTGAGTCTTTGGCACCTATATTGTCAATGAAGCTGAATAAAATCTTATTAAAGGGAGGAGTACGTTTAATTTCAATGTAGTCCTCCAAATTATTGTTAGAAACTGGCTTGGTAAAGTTTAATGAATAACATATATTAGACTCAGATATATCAGACTCAGATATATTATTTAAAATTATATAGCTAGAAGCTATATTACTATGGGAATCTATATATTCCTGCAACTCCTCCAAAAGCTTTTTATCAAGCATCTTTCAATCCCCCAAATGTCGCTTCCAAAGCGACCAAATTTTGTATGTGCTCAGTTATTATTATATCACAAAGTGAAATTTAGCAGCAGGGCAGATATTTATAGAATAAAAAATTTGAAAGGGTGGTAAGTATGGATATGAATTTGACTGAGATCATATTTCTCCTTGACAGGAGCGGATCCATGGAGGGACTTGAAAAAGACACTATTGGGGGCTTTAATGCTTTTATAGAAAAGCAAAGACAGCTAGAGGGAGAAACAATTGTCACAGCAGTTTTGTTTGATGATAAGTATAAGATCTTATGGAATGGTATTGAAGCCCAAAAGGCAAGGCTTACTGAAAAAGAGTATTATGTGAGGGGTTCTACAGCCTTATTAGATGCTGTAGGAAAGACTATTATTGATGTTGGCTATAGATTGTCAAATACAAGTGAAGATAAGAGACCAGGCAAGGTAATATTTGTTATTACCACTGATGGCATGGAAAACGCCAGCAGGGAATTTACCTATAAAAAGGTGAAGGAGTTAATTACACATCAAAAGGAGAAATATAATTGGGAGTTTATATTTTTAGGGGCAAACATGGATGCTGTAGAAGAAGGAGGCAACTTCGGGATTTGTAGGAACAACTCATTCAATTTTGCAGCTACAAATGATGGCGTTGAAAGAATGTTCAGCATGGTATGTGAAACAGTAGCTCAGATGAGACAGGGTGATAAATAAGAGCAGAGAGGTTATGAAAAGATAGATTAAGAGCATGGAGCATATTCTTGCACATTAGTGAAGGAATATGCTCATATATTTTTATTTATTTATCAAAACCATATTGATTTGCTCATTTTAATCATTTATAATATAAATATAATCATAAACAATCAAAAATAATCACAAGTGAGAGTGATAAGCATGTTTGCTGAGGAAAGACAAGAAAAAATCATGGAAATGCTAAATAGAACAAGCAGCCTAAAGGTTGCAGAGCTTGCCAATAGTTTTAACGTTTCAGAATCTACCATAAGAAGAGACCTGCAGGACATGGAGCAAAACGGGATGCTCACAAGAACTCATGGTGGAGCTGTTGTGAATTCAAGAACAAGCTTTGAGCCATCCTTTAAGGAAAAAGAAACGGAAAGGCATGATGAAAAGGTAGAAGTTGGAGTGATTGCAGCTTCTATGATAGAAGATGGGGATACCATTATTCTAGATTCAGGAACCACAAGCCTTGAGATTGCAAGGCATATTACTTCGCATAATGTTACTGTTATTACAAATTCTATTGATATTGCCTACGAGCTTTCACTAAGAGAGGATATAGAGGTTATTGTAGCAGGAGGAAACCTTAGGAAAAATACAAGGGCAATGGTCGGACATATAACAGAGCAAACCCTAAGTAATTTTAGAGTTGACATAGCCTTCATAGGTGCAAATGGGATATCCATGGAAGAAGGGATAACCACACCAAACTTTACTGAAGCGCAGACAAAAAAATCAATGATAAAGGTAGCTAACAGAGTAATAGTATCTGCTGACAGTTCAAAGTTCAACCAGGTATGCTTTTCCGTAATCTGCCCACTAAAAGAGGTAAACTCCATAATAACTAGTAGTGATGTTGATGAAAGCATAATAAAGGGATATAGGGACTCAGGAGTGGAAATATTAAGATAAGAGGAAAGGGGGCAATGCAGCTTTCTGCAGAAGCTTATGATAATTACTGTTACGCTAAATCCAGCATTAGACAAAACATTGTATATAGATAAATTCGATGTAGGTGGAGTAAATAGGGCTTCCAAGATGAGGACGGACATCGGAGGTAAGGGCATAAATGTATCAAAGGTATTGACAAACTTTGGTATAGAGTCTGTATGTACAGGTTTTCTAGGCGGGAACCTTAGGGATTTTTTCCTAGAGGAGCTGGAATTTAAGTCTATAAGAAAAAGATTTATAAATATTAAAGACAATACTAGAATAAATATTAAAATTGTTGATAGGTCATCTGGTATGAATACAGATATAAACGAGCTTGGTCCAGAGATTACTGAAGCTGAATTAAATGAGTTTATGGAAAGCTTCACAAGTATATGCTCAAAGGATGATATAGTTGTGCTATCTGGTGGTGTTAGTCCATCAGTTCCAAAGGATATTTACAAAAAGCTTATAAGTATAGCAAAGGACAAAGGTGCTATTACCATACTTGATGCAGAGGGTGAGCTTTTAAGAGAGGGGTTAGAGGCTAAGCCCCATATAATAAAGCCAAATGAACACGAGCTTAGTGCACTCTATAATAAAGATAAGGTTAGTAAAAGTGAACTTATTGAGATTGCAAGCAAGCTTAGAAAAGACGGAATATCGAAAATATTAATCTCTATGGGAGCTGAAGGGGCAGTGTACCTTACTGACAATGGAATATTCAGTGCTAAAGCTCTAAAGGTACCAGTTAAAAGCACGGTAGGTGCAGGAGATTCCATGGTAGCAGCAATTGTTTACAGCATGCTTAATCATTATGATGACTCAGAGACCTTGAGATTTGCGACAGCTTGCGGGGCTGCTACTGTATCCTTAGAAGGCACTCAGGCATGTACACTTAGTCAGATAAGTGATCTCATAAATAGAATTGATGTAATAGTGGAGGAGAAAAAATAGATGGCAGTTAAAGATATGTTTTCAAAAGAGAGAGTAACCTTTGATTTGAAGGTTTCATCTAAGATTGAAGCCATTGACGAGCTTATTGATTTGCTATACAAGGATGAAAAGATAACAGATAGAGAAGAATTCAAGAAAGCCGTTCTAAAAAGGGAGGAGGAATTCTCTACAGGTATAGGTATGGGTATTGCAATTCCTCACGGCAAGAGTGGAGCAGTTAAGGAAGCATCTATAGTATTTGGAAAGAGCATAAAGGGGGTAGATTACGAGTCTATGGATGAAAAGCCTGCACACCTATTTTTCCTTATAGCTGTTCCAAATGAATCTAGTGACCTTCATTTGAGGGCCTTAAGTGAAATATCAAGAAAGCTTATGCATACTGAAGTGAGGGAACAACTCATGGTGGCTGAAAGCTTTGAGGATTTTGTAAAGGTTTTTGATTAAGAATAAACAACTGCAGTGTTTATCCCTTTC
Source organism: Clostridium sp. UBA701 (assembly GCA_002298125.1). Taxonomy (GTDB): domain Bacteria; phylum Bacillota; class Clostridia; order Clostridiales; family Clostridiaceae; genus UBA701. Next base: position 203,725 of record DBMJ01000016.1, read on the forward strand.
AAATATATATTAAAAGGAGGAAGCATATAATGAAATTTGTAGCGATTACTTCCTGTCCTACTGGTATTGCACATACCTATATGGCAGCGGAAGCACTTCAAATGGCAGCGAAGGAAATGGGACATGAAATAAAAGTTGAAACCCAAGGTTCTGTTGGGGCTGAAAACGTTATTACTGCACAGGATTTAAAAGAAGCAAAAGCAGTTATTATTGCTGCTGACACTTCTGTGGACAAGAGTAGGTTTGCAGGGATGACTATTATTGAAGTTTCAGTTAAGGATGCAATAAAAGATGCAAAGGCCTTGATAACAAAAGCTGCTAATGCAAAAAGTTCAGATAGTCTAATAGATCAGGTGAATCAGATTAAAGCTGAGGAAAAGGAATCTAGAGAAGGTGTGTACAAGCATCTTATGACTGGTGTATCCTTTATGATTCCTTTTGTTGTTGCTGGTGGTCTTCTCATTGCTTTAGGGTTTGCAATTGGTGGTATCTACGTATTCAATACTCCAGGAACCCTTGGTGAAACCTTATTCTCAACTGGTAAAGCAGCCTTTGCTTTAATGGTTCCAATCTTAGGTGCATATATATCATATTCCATAGCCGATAGGCCTGGTATAGTACCTGGTATGGTGGGCGGATATATTGCTGCTAACAATGGTTCAGGATTTTTAGGTGCAATGATTGCTGGTTTTGCCGCAGGATATTTAGTACTTGCAATTAAAAAATATGTTAAGCTCCCAAACTCATTACAGGGCTTAATGCCTGTGCTTGTTATTCCACTACTTTCCTCTGCAATAATGGGTTTACTTATGGTTTATGTTATTGGTAAACCGATGGCATTATTTAATACTTCACTTTCGTCATGGTTAACTTCTTTAAGTGGTACAAGCGCTGCTGTACTGGGAATTATTTTAGGACTTATGATGGCTTTTGATATGGGAGGTCCAGTAAATAAAGCAGCATATACCTTTGCCACTGCTACAGTTGCTTCAGGACAGCCTTCAGCTATAATGGCTGCTGTAATGGCAGCAGGTATGGTGCCTCCGCTAGGATTAGCACTTTCCACAGTAATAGCTAAGAACAAATATACAGTTGCTGAGAGAGAAGCAGGAAAAGCCGCATGGGCACTTGGAATATCCTTTATAACTGAAGGAGCCATACCTTTTGCTGCAGCAGATCCACTTAGGGTTATACCTTCAATAATGGCTGGATCAGCAGTTACAGGAGCTTTATCTATGATGTTTGGTTGCGCCATAACAGTTCCACACGGCGGAATATGGATATTGCCAATTCCTAATGTTGTTACAAACCTTTTACTATATATAATAGCTATTGTTGCGGGAACCTTAGTTTCAGGATTTATGGTTTCAGCATTAAAGAAGTCAGTTAAATAAGAGTATTTTAATGAGATTGTAACCTTCTGTTACTATGTTTTGAGTATAGTAACGGAAGGTTTTTTCATGCAGAAAATTATATATCCTATAAAACCAGTGCAACCTAATACAAATATTCACGTGTAATAAGTATATATTCATATAGAGAAGGTGTTCAATATGATTAGTAGATTACAAATAATGGATATAAGAGTATGGACTTTTATTGAAGGTCATTTACGTTATCAAATTTTGGATAGAATAATGCCTAAGGTCACAAAGCTTGGAAATGGCGGTATTGTATGGATTGCTTTGTCCATTTTCTTACTTATTAATAAGAGTTATAGAGTTTATGGTTATATAGTAGCTACTGCACTGATTTTGGCTTTGGTTTTAGGTGAAGGTATAATAAAGCATTTAGTTAGGAGGGCAAGACCTTTTATTGTAATGAATGACTCAAACCTATTAATAAAATGCCCTGTTACTTATTCATTTCCTTCAGGGCATACAGCTTCATCCTTTGCAGTGGCAGGGGCATTTAATATGCTAGATGCCAGAGGTGGTATTTATGTCTTGATAATTGCACTAATGATTGCCTTTTCAAGATGTTATTTAAAAGTCCATTATTTTACCGATGTTCTAATGGGAATATTACTTGGTCTATTGTGTTCAGCGGTTTCAGTATGGATATTTACAGGTACAATTTCTATTTAATTAAGTAATATTTATCTTGGAGCGCTGCACCAGAATTACCCCGCATAAAATAGTTATTGATGCTAGAACGATTTTGATGGATATTACTTCTCCTAAGATAATAGCCCCTAACAGAACTGCTACTGGTGGATTTATATAAGCATAGGTGCCAGCTTTAGCAGCAGGCCATTTCTGTAAAATATAGATATAACAGCTGTAGCCCACAATAGAACCGAAGAACACTAAATACATTAAAGCTCCTAAGCCTTTAGGAGTAACATGTACCCTTTGAAACTCTCCAAAGAGGGCTCCAATTATGGATAGGCAAAAGCCTCCTGCCAGCATTTGTATAGCAATGTTTGATACTGTGGAAGCAGAAGTAGTAAAGCTTTTAGAATAAACTGAGCCTGATGCCCAAGATAAGGCTGCTACAATCAAGAGCAGTATACCTATGATATCTACAGAAGCATTATTCCAATCTGAAAGCACCAAAAAAGCTACTCCTGCAAAGCCTATTAATAATCCCAGCCAGCCTTTTTTATTGATTTTTGCCTTAGAAGGCGACAGGGATTCTATAACCGCCATAAAAAGCGGCACTGTAGCTACCATTAAAGAGGCTATACCAGAGCTGACCCTTGTTTCAGACCAAACAACTGCACCATTTCCACCAACTAGAAGAAATATACCCACCATAGAAATTTTACTAATTTCAGATAAATTTTTAGGCATGGGTAAACCCTTTAATTTAGCATATCCAAACATCAAACCCCCTGCAATTATAAACCTTATTCCCGCAAATATTGTGGGAGGCAGTTCACCTACACCTATTCTTATGGCAAGATAGGTAGAACCCCAAAATATACACACGGCTATATAGGCCAATATAGTACTTGTCTCTCTTTTCTTAATACTGTTTTCCAATGCCATTCCTCCATCTTATATTCCAATGCTATTATTAAAAACTTTATTCGTTTTAAGCAGATATTTTTATTATAACAGATTTAGGAATAGATGAAACGCTATTCCTATCATTATTATTGGCTAGAAATCTGAACATGGAGGTTTCATTTATAAATATAATTAATAATAGAAAATCAGATCAAAACTATCTTTTTTTTATTGACAATTTTTTTAAAAGTGCTAATATAAGTTTATAAACAGTATAACGTTATAACGTTATAAAGTTATAAGGTTATGGCATAAGCAATAGGAGGGGAATATGAATCAATTTAGTGTTGATAAAGATTTAAAAATACCTTTACACTATCAAATTTATTTAGCTTTATTAGAAAAAATAGAAAATGGACAATACAAGGTAAATGATAAATTGCCTTCAGAGCCAGAACTTCAAAGCTTATTTAATGTAAGCAGAATTACAGTTAGAAGTGCAATGCAGGAACTCGAGAAAAACGGTTATGTAAAAAAGTTCAGAGGTATAGGAACCATAGTATGCGAACCTAAAAGAAAGTACAATTTACAGCATCTTTCCAGTTTTAGTGATGATATAAAAGAATATGGAGAAAAGTCTAGTTCTATATTACTTAACTTTGGATTAGTGTTACCCAGTGAAAAAATTGCAAATGCTCTAAATATATCGAAAGATCAAGAAGTTTATTATATTGAAAGAAGCCGTTTGAGAGGCGATTTAATTGTCGGTTTAAATAAGGCATATATTAAAAAGGAAAATAACTTAATTTTGGAAGAAAGTGAGTTTAAGCCTGAAACCTCCCTTTATGCACTTTTAAAGAAGAAAGGTATTTATTTAAAACATGCCATAGAATTATTAGAAGCTCAGATGCCATCTACTGAACTTTGTCATACCTTGAACATCAAAAAAAATCAACCAATATTTTACAGGGAACGTATTACTTTTATGGATCAGAACAACCCCTTAGAATATGTTGAGATGTTTTATCGCGCTGATGTTTACCAATATAAAATATCACTGGATTTAGACAAGAAAGATTAATTTAGAAAAAAGGAGGTGTTAAGTTGAAAATTTATGATATTCATTCGCACTTAGGGAAAACCAGTTCGGGAGACGAAAATTCACCTTCGGAAATAGTAAATGAATTAAAAAATTACGGAATTTCAAAAGTAGGGATCAGTTGCTTGTCAGGTGTTTCTACTAGGGAACAAAATGATTTAATATATAGGGCGATGCAGGAATATCCTGATGTAATTAAGGGATATGGTTTTATAAATCCGAAGGCGCCAGATGCAATTGATGAGGTAAACAGGTGCCTTGGTGATTACAAGATGAGCGGAATAAAATTTCATTCTTGGAAGCATGGATATTACCCCGATAATACACCAGCCTTAAATGACATCTTATTTGAGATTGCAAAATATGATGCTCATGTTCAGACACATGTAGGAACAGCACCCTTTAGCACACCATTTACTTGGGCTGAATATGCTAGAAAATTCCCTAATATCGATTTTTTATTTACACATACCGGTTATTATGAATTTGGACTATCTACAATTCAGGCAGTGAAGGATTTGAAAAATGTTTGGGTAGAAACCTCAGGACAAATGGATGTTGAAGTGCTTACAAAATCAATTGATATTTTAGGACCTGAAAGAGTATGCTTTGGTACTGATTGGCCATATAAACCTGTAAATATTGAGATTGAAAAATTCTATCAGCTAAAAATCCCTGAAGATACTTTAGAATATATCTTCCACAAGAATGCAGAATATCTTTGGAGAATAGGGGTGAGTAAATGATTAATATTCTAATAGTAACACATGGTAGAATGGCAGAAGGAATGTGCAGTTCTATTAAAATGCTGATAGGTGAAGCAAAGAATGTTGACTTTGTAAATTTCCATGAGGATATGGGTCAAGATGAGCTCAAAGAAGAACTTGATAAAAAGATTGTTGACGTATCAAAGGGCAACCAATATCTAATTATGTGCGATATTAAGGGCGGGACACCTTTTAATGTGGCGAGTCGGTATTCTTTTAAAAATGCCAATGTGGCAGTCTTTTACGGAATCAATCTCCCTATATTAATTGAAGCAATTATCAGTAGAGAGGAAAAAAACTTAGAGCAATTTGTAAAGTATCTTCAAGATATATGTGGAACTACCATAGGATTGAGTGAGATTTAAAAATAAGGAGGAATGAACGATGGATATTACAATATTTAGGATTGATGACAGACTAATACATGGACAAGTTATTACTGCATGGATTGCATATGCTGATGCGAAAGCAATTATAGTAGCAGATGATAATGCAGCTAAAGATGAATTTCAACAATCACTTCTAAAAATGGCTACACCAAATTCCATAAAACTTAATATTTTAAGCATCAAAGATACAATTGAATTATTAAAAACGGATACTAGTTCAACAAAAGCATTATTACTAGTTAGAACTCCCCAAGGTGCTTATGACATTTTGGAGTCTGGAATTAAAATAAATAGTATAAATATTGGAAATCTGAATATGAAAAAAGATAAAATAAAGATATTAGGAAATTTTTGGGTTACGCGCGAAGACGTTGATTATCTTCACAAAATAAACGAGAAAGGAGTGAAACTAGAAGTAAGAGCTGTCCCTAATGAAAGAAGTCAAGATGTAATGAATTTGTTGAAAAAAATCAAGTAATTTAAGGAGGTATTAAAATGAGTTTATCATTACAGGCGTTATTAGTAGCTTTATTTGTAACAATCACATTTATTGATGCACACATGACACAAACCCACATATTCAGACCTATCTTTGTTGGTCCAGTGGTAGGCTTGATTATGGGAAATGTGCAAACAGGCTTAACCGTAGGTGTAACTGTAGAGTTAATGTTCCTTGCAGTCATTTTCGTAGGTACTGCAGTGCCACCAAACCCAACAATCAGTACAGCAATTGCAACAGGTATTGCAATTTTAGGTGGCGGCGGAACTGAGTTGGCTGTAGCTACAGCATTACCAATATCTTTCATTGGACAAATGGCTGAAACCTTTCAGAATACTGTAATTAATGTATGGTTTATGCATAGGGTAGATAAGGCAGTAGAAAAACGTAATCCCAAAGGTATCATATTGAATAATACAATTTTACCAATGGCAATGAATGCATTATTATATGGTGTTCCTACCTTCTTAGCTATTTACTTTGGCGCTGATTATGTAAAGATGATTATAGATGCTATTCCTAGTAAAATTATTACAGGTCTTTCTGTAGGTGGAGCAATGATTGGTGCTGTGGGATTTGCTTTGTTGCTAAACTCAATAAAATCAAAAAAGTTATGGCCTTTCTTCCTCTTAGGATTTTTCTTTGCTTCCTATTTGAAAATTAACATGATTGGCATTGCACTTTTAGCAGCGATTTGTGTTGCAATGTATTATTACTTTAAGCTTGCAGACGAGAAAAAAGAAGTACAGGGATAGGGGGAGCATATTATGAGTAAAGATAAAATTATGGATACACAAGAAGAAAAAAAATTAACGAGAAAAGATTTATGGAAGATATTTTTTAACCAATTGACAATTCGTTGTGCCAATAACTATGAAAGGCAGCAAAATGCCGGATTTACTCAAGCGATGATGCCAGTTATTGAAAAATTATATGATGATCCTGAAGAAAAACAAGAAGCATACGAAAGACATATGGAATACTTCTTAACAAATGATATTACTTCAGCAATCCCTGTTGGTGTGGCTGCAGCAATGGAAGAAAGATATGCAACACAAAGAGATATTGACCCCAATTCAATAAATGCAGTCAAAACAGCTTTAATGGGGCCTTTAGCAGGTTTAGGTGACTCTTTGTTAAATGGAACAGCAAGGCCACTACTCGCTGGTTTAGCTATCTCACTGGTATCAGCAGGTACAGGTTGGCTAGGACCAATATTCTTTGTTATTGGAATGGCAATCGTGTCCTTGGGAATAAGATATTTTGGTGTATTCCAAGGATATAAACAAGGTGTTAAATTTGTAGATAGAATTCAGAGTTCCGGTTTAATCAGTAAGATTGCCGACTTAGCTGCAATTGCAGCTTATGTTATTGTTGGCGGTTTTGTACCATTACTTGTTTATATTAACATTCCTTTATCTTATACAAATGGTGATACAACTCTTAAAATTCAGGAGATATTAGATGGACTTATGCCTGGAGTATTAGGATTAGGGTATACTTTATTAATGTATTTTCTTATATCTAAGAAGAAGATTTCAGCTGTTAAATTGATCCTTGTTACCATGGTTGTTGGTATTGTAGGAGCATATTTAGGAATATTAGGCTAATTCAAAATGCAAAGGAGATAATTAAGTATGATTTTTGATATCCACTCGCATATAAAGCGCGACTATAAGAATCAGGAAAAATTAGAAGCAGATTTATTAGATGATATGAAAAAAAACAATATTGCTTTAAGAGTGGTATCTACTTTAGAAGGTAAATCCGTTCCAGAGCAAAACGATTATATCTCTAATTTGGTTTCACGGTATCCAAATGAGTTGATTGGTTGTGCGGTAATAAATCCTAAGGAATTTGACAGTGTAGAGGAAACAGAGAGAGCACTAAATCTCCCAGGTATAAAAATGCTTGAATTCAACTCTTTAGAACATGGATATTATCCTGATAGCTGCACAAATATCAGTGAAATATTAGAAATTGTGGAAGCTAAGAATGTCCCGGTAAAAGTTTTTGTTGGGTTGGGAGCAAGATCAATACCTCAGCAATGGATTGTTCATACACAGAAACATCCAAACATCAAATTTATTTTTCTTCACATGGGATGCTTTGATTATGGTTATGGTTGTGTAGACCTAGCATTGAACAATGACAATATCTATGTAGAAACCTCAAATCAATATGAAGTTCAAATTTTGAAAAAGGCTTTTACTAAGTTGCCTAAGGGGAAAATCGTTTTTGGATCTTCTTACCCTGAAAGAATAACAAAGTGCTCCATTGATGTTTTTGAGATGTTCCATATAGATAATGGCTATCTGGACAATATCTTTTCCGAATGTTTCAAAGATATTTTATCATATTAGCAAAAATACAATAATTATGTAATGGATGAGATTGAAATTATTCTAATATTGCTTGGTTGTTGTCTTAATAATTTCAATCTCATTAATTCTTGGTTTCATTGGTTATTATGAGATCCATTTTCAGTTAGGAATTAAGCGTTCATCATACCATTTAATTTTTATTAAGGAGGGGTAAAATGAAAGAAGGCATTTGTAATATAAGGAGTGTTTTGCCCGATAAGGTGAAGGAATCGTTTGATAGTATAGTAGAACAAAGAGTCCTAGGAGCAAGTAAACATATTACGATGATTGGCGATATGATAGAGGCCATTGCCACCCAAGGCAAAGAAGAAAAAAAGACTGTTAATGTTATCATAGACGATATTAAGAAGGTTGCAAGGTTTTTTATAGCAACACGCGGTGAAGCAAGTCAGGCAATTAGCAATGCCATATTAATTATGATACATGAAATTGATAAAAATGCTGATTTAGATATTGAAACAGCTGTGAATAATATATTAGAAACTAAAAATAGTTATTTAAAGATGTCGAAAGAAGCAACCGATAAAGTAATTGAATATGCAGTGGAACTAGCGAAAGATATGCAGAAAATCTTTGTATTTGATTATTCAAGTACTGTTGATAAATTTCTTGTTAGTTTAGCAAAGACAGGTAAGAAGTATACAATCTATATAGCTGAAAGCAGGAGTATTGATGGTGGACTTCCGTTTGTTAGCTCATGTCAAAAAGTAGGACATGCAATCAAATACATTCCAGATGCTTCAATTATGTACTACTTAAGGGAATGTGATGCAGCTTTTATGGGAGCCGAAACATTTTTACCTGATGGCACAGGATTTAATACCATTGGGTCAGATATTGTTGGATTGGTATGTGACTACTATAACATTCCACTTTATTTCTTAACTCCATTTATTAAGCTAGATATTCGTCCTATATTTGGACATAAAAAAACATTGGTAATCAATGATATGAAAGAAAAGCTAACAAAAAATTGGGATAAGGGGATTGATACTAAGCAAATTGATTTTTTGACACCGGAACTCATCGGTGTAGAAGCAAAATATATTAAGGGATATGTAACTGAGAAAGGAATCATACCTTCAAACCAAATGTACGAGATTAGTTTAGCATACAGTAATAATTTGAAAGGTGATACAGTATGAAAGAAATTTTTAAACCAAATTGCCATGTCTTATCTATGATACAGCCAAACCCGCTGCCTGGCAGTTATCGTCATACTACACAGACAATTGATGAAATTGTCTATAATGCATTAAAAGAAACTGAGATGGTGAAGGATAACGGTTTTGATGGAATCATACTTCAGAATATGAATGATATGCCAATCAAACAGCAGTCCAGCCCAGAAGCAATTGCTTATATGACGAGAATTGGATATGAAATTAAAAAAGAATTTCCCGATATAATAATAGGTATTTTAATGAATTGGGATGGTGTAGCAGGTCTATCTGTAGCGGATGCCATTGGTGCTGATTTTGTGCGTGTGGAGCATTTGTTTACTGGGGCGAGTGTTACCAGTGCAGGTATACTACAGGCACAATGTGTAGATATAGCAAGGCTAAGAAAAAATATAAGAACAAAGGTGCCAGTATATGCTGATGTGTATGAAGTGCACGGTGTTCCATTAGGAAGAAAACCAATTGAGGATGCAGCCTGGGAGTGTATCCATGAGGCTTTTGCTGATGGGTTGTTTATTTCTGGTAAAAACCCTCAAGAAAGTATTGAGATGATTACACAAGTAAGAAAAAGGTTGCCTGATACACCGATTTTGCTAGGTGGAGGTGCGACCGGAGATAATATATTTGAACTGCTAAAATATTATGATGGAGTATCTGTAGCAACATGGATTAAAAATGGTGATATGAAAAATCCAATTGATCAAAACCGGGCAAAAATATTTATGAGTGAAGCAAAAAGAGCAAAAGAATTTAAGAAGATCCTGAAGTAAATAATTCAATTTTTGCAGATGCACAAAGGCAAATAAAAAAATCATTTATCTTTTATCGCAATTGAAGGAGTGAAGCGATTATCTGAAATAGCTTTCATGTAATCGCTCCACTCCTTTGTTAATTAAATCCTCCATAGCTTCTTTGGCTTTGACGGCATCCTTTGCTTTAATCATTTCTAAAATAACCTTTATTTGATTAGTGGTATGTTCAACCTCAAAATAGTTAAAGAGTACACTGGTCAATACTATGCTTACATTTTCAAAGGCATTATGCACTAATGGGTATATATAGTTTCCGGTGGCACAAAAAACGGCATGGTGAAAGTCAAATATGGTTTTTGAGATTTCTTCCACAGAACCGCCGGACTGTATTTTGTTATACAATGCTTCCATGACTTCTATATCCTTATCTGTACGGTTTAGTGCAGCAAGATATGCACACGCTCCTTCATTGATAGTTCTAAATTCCATCAGGGAATAGAAGGTCTTTTTGTCGAATTTACCCCCATTAAAATTGATTATGGATAGGAGGGTGTCTAACCTTCCTTTTCTTATAAAGTCAGCTACATAAGTTCCCTTTCTAGGGATGATTTCTATAAAACCCTTAACTTCTAAATCATTGAGCCCAAGATTCACAATGGTTCTGCTTATTTCCATCTCTTTAGCAATTTCTCTTTCTGGCGGCAACTTCTCTCCTATTTTTAATTCTCCTGATAGTATCATATTTTCAATAGTTTTTATAAATAACTCCTTCATGGAGGAGGCTTCAAGTTTCTTAAGCTTCATAGTGTTCTCCTTTCTGTTTTAGTAAGGACAAATAACAAGAAAATTGTAAGCCTTTATAAAAAATAATTCAAGGGAAAAAACAAATATTAAAAATGTACTTAATATTAAGAAATTTGCATTGAATTATGCAGAATATTGTGTTACTATTTTATCAAAGTCCTGTGGTTTAACCACAGAACAATTTTTAATTAATGGGGGGTTATTATGTTTTTCTTTGAAAATTATACCATGGAATCAGTTTTGGTATGGATTGGACTATTATTAATCATGCTGCTATTAAATGAAGTCACAAGAAGATACAAGTGGGCAGGTATAGGCTGCTTCATAGTATTTCCTATTTTAGCCACAATATTTTTATGGCCTAAATCTGCAGGAGCCGGTACATCAGGGGGTTATTGGTTTGCCTGGGTGAAAACCTATTCTGCTCTTGCCGGAGTTATCGGTTTTATGGCAATCAGATATATAAAGAGGGTAAGAGAGAACAAGTACGCTTTATATTTCCCCTTTGCCATACTTACAATTAATATAATAGAGGCCATTTTCCGTGATATTGAAGTGTATTCCAAGACCGGTGTTATGGAAAACGGGATATATTTATTAGGAGGACCTTGGAATATTATTAATGCCATAGCTGGTGTGCTGCTGATATTATCCTTAACCGGCTGGGCTAAGATAAGAGTTGCAAATACAAAATCACAGGATATGATTTGGGCAGACCAGCTTTGGTTTTGGATTATAGCCTATGACTTATGGAACGTTGCTTACTGTTATAACTGTATATCCAATAGAGCCATGTATTCAGGCGTACTTATACTTATTGCCTGTACAGTTGCTGAAATATTTAAAAGGGGAGCATGGCTTCAGCACAGAGCTGCCACCCTTGCAATATGGGGTATGTTCTCCTTGTCCTTAAACTATGCTAAGTACCCAGTGTTTGGAATAACTTCAACTCATAACCCAAATGCACTGCTCACTTTAAGCATCCTTGCAATTATCTCAAATGCTGCAGTTTTTGTGTATGTAGTTTATAAGATTGTTAAGACCAAACGTAATCCTATAACAAAAGATTTATTTACTGATCTGAAGTCTTATGAAAAGAATTTAAAAGCTAACGGATTAACAGAATAATAAAAATTTTACCCCAGTAATTTTAAAGTTACTGGGGTTTTTCAATATGGTATAACAGAATAAAAATACCAGGCATCCGGAGGGGAGTTGTTTCTCCTCACTCCAGTACCTGGTAACTTATATCTGTTTACTTAGCTGCGTTTTGTCCTGCTATTCTGCCAAATACTGTTATGTCAGCAAGTGAGTTACTGCCTAATCTATTAGAGCCATGAACTCCTCCCGTAACCTCTCCTGCTGCAAATAGACCTTCTATAACCTTGCCATCCTTATTTAATACCTGGGCATGTGTATTTATTTTAATACCACCCATTGTATGATGAACAGCTGGAGTTGCTTTCACAATATAGAAGGGTGCAGTACCTATGGTAGATGGTAAACTACGCTTGTTAAACTCAGGGTCTTTACCATTTTTAACATAGCTATTGTATTTATCAACTGTAGACTTTAATTCCTTTGCATCAATTCCGAAGGCTTCTGCAGCTGCCTCTATCGTATCTGCTTTAACAAGTAGTTTGTTTTTCAAAAGATAATCAATTTCTGGACCATGGTTTTCCTGTATCTTACTGGCTTCAAAACCTTTTTGGTCAAGCAGCTCGTAGCATACATGGCCTGTCTGAGCCTTTATTGCCATTGACATTACGTCACGTCTTCCAAGCTCCTCAACGAATCTTTTACCTTCTTTATTTACAATAACTGTATGTCCATATAATCTAGCATCGTCATAATAAAGCAGTGCTCCTGTTAATGGATCGCATATTGGATAGGTTTGAATATATTCCATACCAACTAATGCCGCACCGACTTTTTCTGCCATTACAATACCATCTCCTGTACTACCAGGTGAGTTTGTAGAAAGTATTGAGCTATCAATAGCTGGATTGTATTTAACCCTCATCTCTACGTTGGAACCAAAGCCGCCAGCAGCTATTATAACAGCTTTCTTAGTGCTAAAAGTGTAGTTTTTATCTTCACTTTGTGCTTCTACACCTGTAACCTTGCCATTTTTATCTGTAATCAAAGTGGTTGCTTTAGTACTTAAAAGGATAGGAATCTTCATATCCTTAGCCTTTTTAAGCTGTTTAGTAATTATTTCCTTACCACTTGCTCCCTTTGGAACTAAGCTTCTCTTAACTGAGTGGCCGCCAAACTGCATCAGCTCATCTTCCCATTCAACGCCAACTTCGTCTCTAAGCCACATAGCACCACTAAGGGCATTATCAGTAACAACCCTTACTAGTTCTGGATCGTTAAGATTATCTCCACCCTTAAGGGTATCTTGAAAATGCTGTTCAGCACTGTCTTTTATTCCTAGCTTTTGCTGAATCCAGTTGTTTGAAGCAGCGTATTCAGCACCTGATATAAGGGTATTTCCGCCTGCTACAGGCATCTTTTCCAAAACAATAACATCTGCACCAGCAGCTTTAGCCTCTATGGCTGCTGAAAGTCCCGCTCCGCCAGCACCTATTATAACTACATCATGAGTTTCCTTTACATCTTTCCTAGTTGTTTTTTTAGCTGCTACCTTTACCTTCTTAAGCATATCTGGCGTTGCATTGGCTGCTTTAAGAGCGGATTTCACAGCCTCAATGAAACCATTTGAAGTTACGCTGCATCCAGCAACAACATCTACATCAAGACTATTTTTAGCAATAATCTCTTTTGTTAAAGTCTCAATGGAGGTGTCAAGGCCAGCTGTTTCATGCTGACTTAAAACCTTAATATCCACAATGGTATCATTTTTAATTGTTACCTCAACAACTATTTCTCCGCCTTTTCCATTTCCTATTCCCTTGTATGTACCATCTTTAATTGCTGGAGTATTACTTTTGCATCCAGCAACACCTATTAGCATAAAAGCTGCTAATAAAAAAGCAAATAACCTTTTCACTTTACTTCCCCCTATTTCGTTGTTAATTTTTTAACATCCTTTATAAGTTTAACACTCCATATGGGGTTTGTATTTGCACTAGTTTTCCTATTTTTGAACTTTAAAGAACAATATTTAAAGGAATAGACAGATGGTATATAATAAAGTAGTGAAATAAATATTACTAATAGGTGAAAAATATGTCGCTGCGCTCAAAAATAACTATATCCTTTATATTAATCATAGTTTTGACTTTAACACCTCTTTTGTTTTTATTGCAAACTAGAGTAAAGAGCTTAAGGATGAAAGAAATAGAGCATAAAACTACTCAATTAATAGATTCTAAAGCAAATGAAGTAGGTTCTTGGTTAAATCAGCGTATTAGTGAAATTAGGATTATACATGAGAATCCTGCCACTAATAAGCTTAATTTCTATGAGCTAAAACCCTATTTAACAAGGCTAAATATGGTTCTTAGAAGTCAATATGGAAATCCATATGAAACCTTTGCCATCGGAACTGTGGCTGGCCAGGGGTGGGTAAATGATGAAATTACTATTGACATATCGGAACGTGAATACTTTAAAAAGGCTATGACTACAAATTCCGAATACGTGATAAGTAAACCTATAGTTTCAAAATCAGATAATATGGGAGTTTTTATCATATGCTATCCTATAATAAATGAGTACAACAAGAAAATAGGTTTTATAAATGGGTCAATCAACTTAAAAAAGTTTTCTGAAATAGTAGGGAATATAGATGTTCATGATGGGTTCACCTGGATTATGAATAAAAATAAGGATGTATACTCTTCAAATTCTGAAGAGCTTGTGAATAAATATATTTCATCAGAGGGATTAAATGCAATAATTGATAAATCTCAAGAAGCTAAATCAGGTACAGTTTCCCTAAAGAACCTGTCAAACAAGGACTCTACAGTATTTTTCTCCTCAATTCCCTATACAGAAGACTGGTTTTTATGTACTATGATTGAAAACAGCATGGTCTATGCCCAAACCAACAGTATTATAAACTTTGTAATCTTAATAGGAATAATTTTGCTTATACTAGCTATTTTTCTTGCTTTTATTATTTCAAATTCCATTGTAAAGCCCCTGCAGGTATTAAAACATAATATGATAGAGGTTTCAGAGGGTAATTTGCGTTCCTACTATGAAGTGGAAAACAATGATGAGATTTCTGTTTTGGGACAAGTTTTTAATGAAATGCTTAATAAAACTGAAAATTTGGTTGATGAAGTGGTTCAGGTACAGTCCCAAAGAAGAAATGCTGAGCTGAGGGCGCTGCAATCCCAAATAAATCCCCACTTTCTATATAACACCTTGGATACATTACAATGGAAGGCATTGGAATACAATGCTGTTGAGGTTGCAGACATGATTAATTTCCTATCCCGGTTCTTTAGGATTTCATTAAGTGCTGGAAAGGAATTTATAACAATCTCTGAAGAAATAGAGCATGTAAAAAATTATCTTGAGATTCAAAAGATACGGTATCAGGATAAAATAAGCTATAACATCGAGGCAGACCACTCTGCAGAGGAAAATTTAGTGCCAAAGTTAATTATTCAGCCTTTGGTAGAAAATTCTATATATCATGGACTAAAGCCTAGAAAGCAGCTTGGTGTTATAGATATAAAGGTATATTCCAGGGAAGGTTATATTTTTATAGAAGTTTCAGATAATGGCTTAGGAATAAATTGCAACAACTTGGAAATAATTCGCAAAAATCTTAGTGAATCCATTGAGTCGGATCATTATGGGTTGTACAATATAAATGAGAGATTGAGGTTTGCCTTTGGAGAGAAATATAGCATAAGCATAGAAAGCGTAGTTAATTCAGGAACTAAGGTGTTATTAAAAATACCTATGACTGGCGAGGGATTTGAATGTATAGAGTAGTTATTGCAGATGATGAAATAACCATACGCAATGGATTGAAGAATTTGATAGAGTCCTATGACCTTAACGTGCACGTGGTGGCAACAGCAGAGGATGGGGAGGAGGCTATTGAAGCAATTGAAAAGTATCATCCTGAGATTATATTAATGGATATTAATATGCCCTTAGTAAACGGTCTTAATGTAATAGAAAGAACTAGAGAGATAGATAAGGATTCCAAGATTATAATTATTTCAGGATATGATCAGTTTGAGTATGCTCAAAAGGCCTTAGAGCTAGGAGTATTTAGCTATTTATTAAAGCCTATTGATCGCCACTCTTTTAAAAGTGTCATATTAAAAGCCATAGAAGCATATTCTGAAAGAATATGGGAAACAAGTATATTGAAGAATATGGGTGGTAATAACGTCGGAACTGAAGATGTAGGAAATTTAGCAATTAAGTATATAAAGGAAAATCTATCTGACAATTACTTAGCTTTAAGTTCAGTAGCGGAAAAGTATCATGTAAGTGAATCCTATCTTACAAGAATAATTAAGCAAAAAACCGGATTGTGCTTTACAGATTATCTTAATGAGCTAAGAATAAGCATGGCTATTAAATTCTTGACGGATAGGAATAAAATATATACTATTAACGAAATAGCATATATGGTGGGCTATAATAGTCAGCATTATTTTAGCAGAGCCTTTAAAAATTATACTGGCCATTCACCCAATCAATATCGAAATGAAAAAATGGAGTAAGGCTTATTAAAGAATTTTATTACATAAAGGTTAATTACCTTGATTTAAAGGAGTGTTGAAAATGACTGATTACATTCTAACTTGTTGTTCTACTGCAGATATGCCCTATGAGTACCTGAATAAAAGAGATATCCCCTTTGTATGTTTTCACTACAATATGGATGGGAAAGAATATCTAGATGATTTGGGACAAACTATGTCTTTTGAAGAATTTTATGGGAGAATTGCTGCAGGTTCTATGCCTACTACCTCCCAGGTGAATGTAGGGGAGTTTGTAGACTTTTTTGAGCCATTTTTAAAGGAGGGGAAGGACATTTTACACATTTCCCTTTCTACGGGATTATCAGGTGCCTACAACTCAGCCTGTATCGCTAAAGAAGAGCTTTTAGGAAAATATCCAGATAGAAAAATCTTCGTTGTGGATTCTCTAGGTGCATCATCAGGTTATGGTCTGCTCACTGCCACTGCTGCGGATATGAGGGACAATGGTGCACCCATAGAAGAGGTCTATGCTTGGGTAGAGGGAAATAAGCTCAATGTGCACCATTGGTTCTTTTCCACCGACCTTACACACTATAAACGAGGTGGGCGTATATCAGCTTCAGCGGCAGTTATGGGAGCTTTGTTGAACATATGCCCGCTGCTAAATATGAGCTATGACGGGAAGCTCATTCCCCGCACCAAGATTAGGGGCAAAAAACATGTTATAGCTGAGATTGTGCACATGATGGAGGAGCATGCACAAAATGGTGCTGAGTACTCTGGCAAGTGCTTTATCTCTAATTCTGCATGCTATGAGGATGCACGAAGGGTAGCTGACCTAGTGGAGGAAAAATTTCCTAACCTAGAGTGCCCTGTGATGATCAACAGCGTGGGTACAGTAATAGGTGCGCATACGGGACCTGGCACAGTTGCACTTTTCTTTTTCGGTGACAAGCGACAAGATTAACAGTTTTAAGCCTATACAAGAATTTTTTCAGAAATTAAGTCAATACTAGCAAATATAATAGCTAGAAGAGGTGGAATAAATGAAAAAATTATTGTATATAACGGTAAATTCAAAACCGGAGGAGATGTCAGCAAGTAAAACCGTGGGAAGGGCTTTTGTAAATAGGTTTTTAGAGCAGCATAGTGATTTTACATTAGAGGAATTAGACCTTTACAATTGTCATATACCACGTTTAGAGTATCAGTACTTTGAAAAGAGAAATGCAATGATAAAGGAAGCAGATTTTAACAAGCTGGATAAAAAGCAGCAAGAAGAAGTGCATAAAATAGTTCAATTAACGGATCAGTTTAAAGAGGCTGATATGTATGTTATTGCGGCTCCTATGTGGAGTTTATCATTTCCAGCACCGCTTAAGGAATATATAGACTGTGTGGTTATGGATGGAAAAACTATAAGAATTAAAGAAAATAGAATTGAGGCCTTATTAAATGATAAGCCAAGAGGAATGGTATATATTCAATCTTCTGGCGGGAACATACCTTGGATATTAAGAATGGTAATGAATAAGGGCTTAAACTATGTTGAAGATATTATGGGAGCGATAGGGATAAAGAGATTTGAGGAGCTATTAGTCGACGGAACTGGATTTACAGAAGAGGAAAAAAGTGAAGCTGTAAAAAAAGCTTTAGCTAAAATAGATAATGTAATAGATGAGGTTTGGAGATAGTGATACTTATAAATACCAGGGAGAAGCTTCGGTAAATAATAATACCGAGGTTTTTCCTTTTATATTTTAAATTATAATGGGCAATAATCCAGAACTATATTTTGTAAATAGAGACTAATTAGTTGACTTGTAAATTTGTTTTCGGTAAAATGATTAACATATAAACAGTTAACAAGTAAACTATTATTTCAGGAGGCGTTGAGTTTGCCAGAGGATAAAAGTCATATTACAAAAGGGAATAGCGAAAGCCTTTTCATTGCCCTATCAAAATTTATTAAGGTATATAGAAAAATAACATTTAAATCAGTTGAAGGATACGGGCTTACACCCAGTGAAATTGATATACTTATGTTTTTATTCAACAATGCTCCCCTAGATACAGCAAAGGACATAAGTAAATACAAGGGGATATCCAAGGCTTTAGTATGCCGTTCCGTAGATTCTTTAAGCAAAAGGGGATTAATTACCACAGTAGTAGATAAAAAGGACAGAAGAATTATTCACTTGTTATTAAATGATAATGCTTCTGAAATAGTTGATAAGCTAAAGATGAGCAAGGATATCTTCAGTAATAAGATTGTAGAGGGAATTAAAGAGGAAGATATGAAAGTATTTACAAAAGTTATTAATAACATGTTGGCTAATGTAAACAGCTTTAAGGATGAGTAATGCTATTAATGAGAAAGCAGGTTGATAAATATGAACAATCATAAGGAAGACAATTTAAGTACAGGCAGTATTGGCAAACTACTATTTAGCCTTGCCGTTCCTGCAATTACAGCTCAAATTATCAATGTATTATACAATATCGTTGACAGGATATACATAGGGCATATCCCAAATGTTGGTGCAGATGCTTTAACTGGTGTTGGTGTTACCTTTCCTCTAATTATGATTATTTCAGCCTTTGCTTCCTTTGTTGGAATGGGGGGAGCACCAAGGGCAGCCATTATGATGGGTAAAAATAATAATGATTCTGCAGAAGAAATTTTAGGAAACAGTGTTACAACCCTAGTACTTATTTCCATTGCATTGACAGTGTTTTTCCTCATTTTCAACGATAAATTATTACTATTATTCGGTGCCAGTCAAAACACCTTACCCTATGCTAGCAGCTACATGAACATCTATACCTTGGGAACTTTGTTTGTACAAATTTCTTTAGGATTAAACATGTTTATAACTACTCAAGGATTTGCTAAAACCAGTATGATGACTGTTGTAATAGGTGCTGTTATCAACATTATTCTGGACCCGATTTTCATTTTTGTTTTTAAAATGGGTGTACAGGGAGCGGCATTGGCAACTATTATTTCTCAGGCAGTTTCTGCAATATGGGTAATAAAATTTCTCACAGGGAAAAGGACAGTATTAAATATAAAAAGACAGCATCTTAGGATAAAGCTTAGTGTTATTCTTCCAGTTTTAGCTCTTGGAGTTTCACCTTTTATAATGCAGGCAACGGAAAGTATTCTATTGGTATGTTTTAATTTCACATTATCAAGGTATGGTGGTGACCTTGCAGTTGGTGCAATGACCATCCTTTCCAGTGTAATGCAATTTGCTCTAATGCCAGTTATGGGACTCACACAAGGAGCTCAGCCTATTATCAGCTTTAACTATGGGGCGAAGAATGCTGAGAGAGTAAAAAAAGCCTTTAAGCTGCTTTTTGTGTCATCACTTTCTTACACCTTATTTATGTGGCTGTTAGTTATGCTGATTCCTAACATATTTGCATCCTTATTTACTGATAGCAAAGAATTGATAGCAGCAACTGTTTGGGCTCTTAGGGTATATATGAGTGTTTCCTTTTTAATGGGAGTTCAGCTTTCTTGCCAGCAGACTTTCCTTGCACTTGGAAATGCTAAGGCATCCCTTTTCCTTGCGTTACTTAGGAAAATTATACTACTGATACCTTTGATTTTTATGTTGCCACTGTTATTTACAGACAAAGTATTTGCAGTTTTCCTTGCTGAACCAGTGGCTGATGCTATTTCTGTTACTGTTACTGCTATTCTTTTCACTATTCAGTTTAAGAGGACATTAAAAGAAATGGCTGCATAGAAAAGTAACGGACGGTCTTTTGAACGTCCGTTTTGCTTGTATTAATTTGAAACTATATGGTCTTCATAGAAATAATCTATGCTTATAAAAGTATTATCTTTTTTCATTACAGGATGGAAATCACCTGTTTTTAGGGCCTCTATAAAATCCTTATGATCTCTTATACTGCTATTAAATTTAGTAGCATAGGTTCCAAGCTTCTCCATTATATGTGCATCACTAGCACCTAAAGAAGGTAGGTTAAGCTCAGTAGATAGTGCATAGGATTGAAGATTGTGATAAGAGAGGGTACTGCCATTAAAGGACTCTACACCTGATAATAGATGGCTTACCTTTCTCATACTATCACCAATACCACGATTGTTATTCCTAAATGGATGAGCTGCAATAGCTGCACCATTATGTTTTTTTACTATAGTAAGCAGCTCCTCGGCACTCATCTTATGCTGAGGAATATCTTTTACGCCAAATACAAGTATGTCACCTTCATGAGTTAATACCTCTGCTCCCACTATAACTAATACTCCATTTATGTTGGCTGAATCCCCTATATCATTTCTTAAATTATTATTGTCGTGATTGGTAATGCACATACCATCTAAACCGATTAGCTTTGCTAGTTCAATGGACTCCTTAAAGTCTATAAAGCTGTCAAAGGAATATTTATTTTCATGAACATGAGTATCTATAATCATAAGATCCCTCCTAATAAAATGCTACCAGTCAATAATATATCACAAAAAAATAAGATATCTTAGATATAGAAATAAACTATAGAACACCTCTAAAGTATAGATTATTTCTATTTGAGTTAGTTGAGTGCTTTATATTCATATGATAAAATATTTATTAGTACACATGTTAATATGTTAGGAGACGGTATTTATATATGGAATATAAAGTTGCAAAATACATTCAGATTAAACAAGATATAATAAGCGCTATTAAGTCAGGTGAGCTGCAGCCAGGTGATAAGGTAGACAGTGAATCTGTACTTAAGAAAAAATACAATGTATCCACCATTACAGTTAGAAAGGCCTTTAATGATTTAATCAATGAGGGATATTTGAATGGTGTGCAGGGTTTAGGTACCTTTGTTGCAAAAAAGCAAATGATTCGTGGGTTGACTTCAATTAGCTTTAGTGATGAATTGCTGCAGCAGGGTTACGAGATAGGTATGCATGTGGATAAAATAGAGGAGATTGTAAATGCTACTATAGCTGATAAGTTAGAGATACCACAGGACCAGTCCATAGTATGCGTAAGGAGAATTAGGCTTGCAAATAATGAGCATATTGCCTATCAAAGCTCCTTTGTGGACAGCCGGCTTTTAAGTCTTGAGCAGGCTAAGAAAATCTATGAAAATGCATCCTTTTATAAGACCCTTAAGGAGAATAAGATAGTTCCGGTTTGGGTAAATGAGAACTATTCTGTAAAAGAGGTCAATGATAATAATATTGCTAAGTTAATGAACATAAAAAAGGGTACCGATACTTTTTTTGTTAAAAGAATTGCCTTTAATGAGTTTGATGAAATAATTGAATATGCAGAAACCTATTTTAATAAGGATTGGTATTCTGTTACGGTTAATATTAAAATTTAGTTTATAAGCAGGCTTATCCTATTTGTGCAGGAGGAGCCTGCTTTTACTTTGTGTCAATATTTCTGCCATTAGATGAGAGAGGGAGGTTTTTGTCCAAAAAAGAATTTGCATGAAAATTTAATAAAGTCTTGAAATTATATATAGACAGGGTGTATAATAAATTCAACTTAACATATTAACATATTAATATGAGAATAACGGTAATAATGTTAAGTATATTTAGTATAATATAAGGAAAGGAGATAAAATGATAGTAATCAATTATAATCA
The DNA here is from genome assembly GCA_002298125.1 of Clostridium sp. UBA701. Classification (GTDB taxonomy): domain Bacteria; phylum Bacillota; class Clostridia; order Clostridiales; family Clostridiaceae; genus UBA701. The sequence continues at coordinate 225,833 of DBMJ01000016.1, forward strand.
AAGCCACGAAAAAGAAGTAGTTGATTTATGGAATAAAACCTTGACTGCAGATCCTATTACAGTTCATAAGTTTCGTAAGCAGGCATTGTTTGATGATAATTTTGATTCAGAGCTTTGTTTTATAGCCTTGGAGGAGCAGAAGACAGTAGGATTTTTACTGGCAACGAAAAGAAAGTTTCCCTATCTAGAAAGAGGCTTAGAGCCCACTAGGGGATGGATTAATGTAATGTTTGTTGATGAGAAGTATCAGCGACAAGGCATTGGACAAGCTTTGCTGCAAAGAGCTGAGGAAAAGTTAAAATCAATGGGAGCAGAGACAATAACCCTTGGAGCCTACAGTCCAAATTATTTCTTCCCAGGGATAGATAAGGACAATTACAGAAGTGCAATAGAGTTCTTTGATAAGTTGGGATATAAGGCAGGAGAAGAAAGTTATTCTATGTGTAAAGATCTCCACGGCTATAGAATTAGTGAAGGAACCTTAGCTAAACTATCTAAAGCAGAGGAAGCAGGCTTCTCCTTTATAAACTTTGAATATAAATATGCTCTGGAGCTGCTAGAATTCTTAAAAAATGAATTTGGCGGAGGCTGGAAGCGAAATGCTCTCATCTCTATGCAAAATAATAATGCAGAGGATTGCATACTGCTGGTTCTAAACCGTGAGCAAAAAATAGTTGGCTTTTGTATGAGAATGATAGATGGTAATCCTATGCGCTTTGGCCCAATTGGTGTTAAAGAAGAGGTTAGAAATTACGGAGTTGGCGGTATATTATTTGACATAATGCAGCTGGAAATGGAGAAGCGAGGAATATACCATTTGTATTTTGTTTCTACCGATGAGCCCGGCAGAAGATTTTATGAAAGACACGGTGTTAAAGTTTTTAGGACCTATGTAGATTATCGCAAAACTATTTAGTAAAATAGCTTTCCGGGGAAAGGATTGAAATTATGAGTGAGATAAAACGAGTTGTAAGTATAGGTGCTCATTCTTTAGATGCTGAGATTTTGGGTGGTCCTATTATGCTAAAATATGCAAAGCAGGGAGCCCACTGCACCTATATTCATGTTACGCAGGGGCGCCTAGAGGATCCTAATGCAACCCAAGAGGCAAAAGATGAATATTTAAAGGAATTGTTAAATCAAAATAAGCGTGCTGCTGAAAAATTAAATGGAGATACCATTTGGCTAGGCTATGTTTCCAGCAATATGCCTACCTTAGAGGAATTTTCTGCAAGAATGGAACAATATTTTATAGATGAAAAAGTAGATTTAGTCATTACTCATTGGCGGGGCTCCATGCATCCACGTCATATTAATACCCACGATGCAGTGACTACCGCAGTAAAACGTTTACGTGAAAAGGGCAGCAATATTAGGTTGGTTTATGGTGAAAATTTTGAGGATTTAGTGGGCTTTATCCCTCAGGCTTATTTTAAACTTGATGAAAATGAGATAGAGCAATGGTATGAAGGCCTGAGGGTATATTCTGTTTTCCGTGGAGAGATTAATGATTTTCCCTACAAGCCATACTATTCAACTATAGGTAAGGTTCGTCAAATAGAATCAAATAATGATGGTTACACCGTTGCCTATATGTATGCAAGCCTGATTGAAAATAAATTATGGTAAGTGAAATGGATAAAGTAAAAATTGATCATTTAAAAACAGAAAGCCGAAATCCCAAAACCTTGAATTTAGACACCATGTCTACCATGGATATCCTCCGCATAATGAATGAGGAGGATGAAAAAGTTATTGAGACGATTAGGGAAGCCTTGCCCCAGATAGAAAAAACTGTGGAGCTTGTAATTAGCGCATTAAATAACAATGGAAGGCTTATCTATATGGGGGCAGGAACAAGTGGTAGATTAGGAATCCTAGATGCTGTTGAATGTGTTCCTACCTTTTCTACTACGGATGAAGTAATTGGAATTATTGCAGGTGGAAATAATGCCTTTGTAAAAGCAGTAGAAGGGGCAGAGGATTCTGAGGAGCTTGCTGCTAAGGATTTAGATGAAATTAATATTAATGAAAAGGATGTGGTGGTAGCAATTGCCGCATCAGGGAGAACCCCTTATGCCATCGGTGCTCTAAAACATGCAAAGAGCTTTAATGCAAAATGTATTAGCATAACCTGTAATAAGGCTTCACAATTAGGAAAATATGCTGATGTAGCCATTGAAGTGGATGCAGGTCCAGAGGTATTAACTGGCTCCACTCGCTTAAAGGCTGGTACCTGTCAAAAGATTATTTTAAATATGATTTCCACAGCCTCCATGGTGGGAATCGGTAAGGTATATGGAAATTTAATGGTGGATATGAAGGCTACTAACCTGAAATTAATCGAGAGGGCAAAGAGAATAGTAATGGAGAGCACTGAGTGTGATCTGGAAACTGCTGCTAAGACCTTGGAGATGACAGATTATTCTAGTAAGACAGCTATTGTAATGATTTTAACGGGGCTTACAAAAGAGGAAGCAGAGAGAAAGATTAGTGAAAACCATGGCTTTATAAGAAAATGTATTGAATAATTGTAAAAATGTAAAAGCTTTAGAATATAAATTAGTAAATAAGTGAAAGGAGGACAGATATGGCAAAGCTATATGTAAGGGTTGATGATAGATTGATTCATGGTCAAACCATAGTAGCATGGTGCCCCACACTTTCCATCAAGGAAATTATAGCCATTGATGATGAAAGTGCAAAAAACCCAATACTCAAATCTATTATGACTATGGGTGTTCCTTCAACCTATAAGACTCACATTGTAACCACAGAAGAGGCAAAACAAATACTAGCACAGGAAAGCAGCAATAATCGTTTAGTAATTACTAAATTTCCAAGCAAATTACCGGCTATTCAAGAAGAAATAGCTAAGGCTGAATCTATTATTTTAGGTAATCTTGCAAAAAGAGAGGATACAATTCACAAAGTAAGCGGCGCAACAGGAATATTCTACTTAAGTGATAATGACGTAGCAATTATTGATAGCTTAGTTTCTAATGGAATAGAAGTATGCTTTCAACAATTGCCAAGCACTTCAAAAACAAGCTGGGACTCATTTAAAAAATCATATAAATAAATTAAAGGGGGAAAACTATGCAAATTTATCAAATTATTCTAATCGCCTTGTTTGTGTATTTAGGTTCAATTGGTTCAATAGTTGGTAACACTATTGGCTGGTACACCTTAGGAAGACCTTTAGTTGCTTCATTTATTGTAGGATTAATCTTAGGGGATGTACAAACTGCTATGATAGTTGGTATTCCGCTGCAGATTATGTACATGGGTAATGTAACACCAGGTGGTGCTGTTGCTTGGGATCTATCCTACGCCACATATATTGGTGTAGCAGGAGCGCTTGTATTTGGTAAAGGACTAACCCCAACTCAGGTTATTGGCTTAGCTGTTGTATTTGCTGGTATTGGCGGACTAGTAGGACAAATTATGTGGAATGTTTCCTACGCTTTGAACCTCCCATTAAACCGTGTAGCCAACAAATATGCTGAAGCAGGAGAGACTAAAAAAATGTATATACCAAACCTTGTTTTGGGACAACTAATTGGCTTTGCCTGCCGTTTCATTCCTGCAATAATCGTATTAACCTCTATGACTGCAGCTTCCGGACAAGCTGATTTCGCAACACTTATTCCTGGATGGGTTACAACTGCACTAGGAATATTTGGTGGCATGATGGCTGCACTAGGAATGGGAATTATTCTTTCCTTCTTATTAAAGAAGAAATATCATTTAGTAATTTTCTTAGCAGGCTTTATACTTGTAACCTATTTCAACCTTACCACCATGGCAGTTGCTGTTGTTGCAATTATCGCCTCTATATTATACTATGTTAACGTTTCAAGCCTAGCAGCTAAGAAAGGAGAATAGCTATGAGAAAGAAAATTAGTGAAAAAACCCTTAAAAAATCCTTCTTTAATTGGTTTTTCTGGAATGGATGTTCACAACAGGCAGAAAGTATGTTGGGAATGGCCTTCGGTCAAGCTATGGCTCCAGTTGTTGATGAGTTGTATGATAAGAAAGAAGACAAGGCTGCTGCATTAAAAAGACATGTAACACTCTTTAATACAGAATCTCAAGTGGGATCCATTTGTAATGGAGTAGTTTGCGGTCTAGAAGAAGCCAATGCCAATGGAGAATGTACACCTGAGCTTATAAGCAGTGTTAAGGTAGCATTGATAGGACCTACCTCAGCCATAGGTGATTCCCTATGGGTTGCTACTATAATTCCAATACTACTTACAATTTGTCTGTCTATTTCTCAAGCCTCACAGTCAATTTCTTGGTTAGGAGCAGTTATTTACATGGTAGTATATCCTGTAGGAACATGTTTACTAAGCTGGTATCTGTTCAAGCTAGGTTACAGATCAGGTATTGAAGGCATGCAGGGCTTTATGTCCACAGGAAAGCTTAATACACTAACAGATACAATGACAGTGCTGGGCTTACTGGTGGTTGGTGCATTAACAGCTTCCTTTGTTAGCTGTGTTTTACCTATTAAAATAGTAAGAGATGTATTTGATGCTACCAAGGGCACAATATTACAAAACCAGGTTATATTTGATGCTGACAAGGTTCTTAATTCAATTTTCCCTAAAATCTTACCTTTAGGCTTAACGTTGGCAGTTTACTATCTATATTCAAAGAAGAAATGGTCCCCTCTTAAGCTAATGGGACTTATCCTGGTGCTTGCTTGTGCACTTACTCTTATTGGATATTTAACAAAATATTATGTATAATTGGAGTAGTTGTTTAGCACTATAAAAATATAAAATAAGGATTGATGTAGAGACCTTAATATTTATGGTATTAAGGTCTCTATTAAAAAGGAGAATTAAAATGGTTAGAGTTGTAGTTATAGGGCATGGTGGATATGCCGAAGGAGTAAGACAAAATTTAGAAATGATTGTAGGAAAAGCCCAGCACATGTATTTTATTGATTTGACTAAGGAGGATGACTTAGCTGCTTTAGAAAATAAGGTAAACCAACTATTAGAGGGCTTTGACAATGAGGATGAAGTGCTATTTGCCTGTGATTTACTGGGGGCATCCCCCTTTCGTGTAGCTGCAACCCTTTCTGCAAATAATCCAGGGAAATATATTACTGTTGCAGGTCTTAATACCATGGCTTATATAGAACTTAATATGGACAATGATTTATCCCTTGAGGAGATAGCAAATCGTGCAGTAGAAACTACTAAGACTTCAGTAACAAAGTTTCCTCAGTAAAATGATATTTGATAAAGCAGCTTCCAGGCTATTGGCAGGGAAGCTGTTTTTAATGTAATATGGAGGGGGGTGGTAATGGTGAAAAACGTAAATCTTGAGAGTATGAGGGATAAGCTTGAAAAGGCAGGGCTTCTTCCAATGGAAAAACAGGCTCAGCTTAGCTTTGAGGTGCTTCATCGCAGACTGGAAACAGTGCTGCCTGAAGCAATGAAAAAATCTGGGGTGGATCTATGGCTTATCATGGGGAAGGAAAACAATGAGGATCCTATTATGAAGACCCTGTTCACTTGGGATATACCTCATGCTAGGAGAATAAGTATATTAGCCTTTTATTATGATGAGGCTTGTGATAAAGTGAAAAGAATGTCTATAGGGCCTCAATCCACTGAAATGGGGAGACTCTATGAGGATGTTAAGAAAAAGGATGAATCCATATGGGATTGTGTTGGGCGGATAGTCAGTAAGTATGACCCAAAGAGTATTGCCATTAATAGGAGCAATAATTATGGTTTTTGTGACGGTATTTCTGCCACTCTTTATGACTCTTTGCTAAATTGCTTGACAGATGAATACAGGGATAGGCTTTGCAGTGGGGAAGACCTTTCAATTCGCTGGCTTGAGAAAACTACAGACCTGGAGCTTGAGCTGATGAAGGTGCTGGTGGAGGTGACACAGGATATCATAAAGATGTGCTTTTCCAGAGATAATATTGTGCCAGGAGTTACTAATACCAAGGATTTAGAATGGCTTATGAGAGAGACCATTTCTCAAGTTGGTTTTGATTACTGGTTTGGCCCAGATGTGGACCTTCAGCGCAAAGGGGGAACTTCAAGCCGTCTGTCAGAAACTACAATAGAGAATGGTAATCTGCTGCATTGTGATATAGGCATTGTTGGGAAATACCTACAGCTGCATACTGACCTTCAGTGGTTAGCCTATGTGTTAAAACCAGGAGAATATAATTCTCCAAAGGGTTTAGGGGAACTGTTCTCATTAGGTCAACGCTTTCAGGATATTGTGTCAACAAGCTTTAACTATGACCTTTCTGGCAATGAGGTTTTTACCAAAGCAGTTGAGAAGGCCAAGGAAGAAGGATTAGCTCCTATGCTCTACAGTCATCCTCTTGGAACCTTTGGTCATGGTGCAGGACCCACCTTAGGCCTTTATGACAATCAGGGCTTTGTATCAGGCTCTGGAGAACGATTACTTGAGGATAGAACCTGTTTTGCCCTGGAGCTTAATGTTCGCGGCAATCTTCCAGAATGGGATAATCAAGAGGTATTTATGTATATGGAAGAGGATATCTATCTTAATGGCACTGTAAGCTATATCCATGGGCGGCAGAAAGAGCTCATTAATATCTAAAGCTACATATTATTAATAGAGTTAAATAGCTCTTCAATTTTTTTAAAGTTACTTTCAGAGATAATTATATCCTGACGGTCTCTTGAAATTATTCCCTCATCAGTGAGCTTGTTTAAATACCTGTAGAGTGTTCTTTTGTTTATCTGCAGTGAATCTGCAATAAAGGATTTATTATCCTTTACTCTGTGAGGCAGCCTTTTTCCCAAAGCCTTGTTATACAGATAGATAATTAAATTTTCATAGGGGGATATGGCTGATTTATATCTAGAGTGCTCAATAGAGTGAGTGGAAAAGTAAGCTAAGTACTCGATAACGTAGGACGAAATAGCTATGTCACTATATATTGCTTCTAAAAAAATGTCCCTTTCTATTTTAACCAGCAGGGCTTTAGAAAGAGTTATTACTGTACTGTTGTAATAGTCTGCCTTGTTTACAGCTTCAATTAAGCCAAATATCTGTGTTTTAGTGAGTGTATCTGCTATAATACGTCTTCCGTCTAGAGTGTAATTTACAACGTAGGTGGTGCCATGAACTAAAATATAAATATACTCAAGCTCACTGTTGTGATCAATAAATATACTATTTTCCTTTAAAGCTAATACCTGAATACAATCTGAAGAGTAGTGCTGAAGGAAAGCCCTTGTGCTAGAAAAGGAATTGTACTTGTTAGAAAATGAGAAATTCAGTATTTTTTTTAAGGAATCATTAAAACTATTCATAGAGGCTCCTTTTTTAAAAAATGTGACAGCTGTCATTTATTTAATAATAGCACTATTGATAAAATAGAAGCAATAGAATATATAACTACGTAAAATATATTATAAAAATCAAGGAGGAGTTAACTTGAGAATTTATAAAAGCATAGAGGAAACAAAGGAAGAAGCACTAAATATCATTAAGAATTCAAGCCTCACCTATGAACAGCAAACCTATAGCTTAGCTAAGCTTTCTGAAAATCAGCTGCCTTACCCAGAGGGTGCAGATAAGATTTTCTTTGAGCTTGTTAATAAGGGTATAATATGTGATCTTGACGAAGGACATGCACCTTATGCTCCAAGATATATATTACCTAACTATGATAAGCTGTTGAAGGAGGGCTGTGAGTTCCTAAGACTAAAACCAGCTAAGACTTTAACAGATGCAATTAACATGCTCTTGGTATTTTACCATCATGTGCCCTCAGTAACAAGATTTCCTGTTTACTTAGGTAGCATTGATAAATTGTTAGAGCCCTTTATAGTGGATGAAGCGCAAGCAAGAGAACAAATAAAGTGGTTTTTAATTCATTTAGATAGAACAATAAATGATAGCTTCTCTCATGCAAATATTGGTCCTGAAGAAACATTAGCTGGAAATATAATTATTGATTTAGAAAAAGAGCTTCAAGATGTAACTCCAAATTTGACCATATTATATGATAAGGACAAAACAAGCAATGAGTTTGCTGTAAAATGTGCTGAAGCATCATTGATTTGTGCTAATCCAGCCTTTGCTAACGATAAAATGTTTAGAGAAGACTTCAAAGGAGATTATGGAATAGCAAGCTGTTATAATGGTCTTCCAATTAGCGGTGGAGCCTTTACACTTTCAAGACTTAGACTAAACAAAATAGCAGAGGATTCAAAATCTACTGAGGAATTTTTAAGCACAAAGCTTCCACAGGCCATAGATGCATTGACTAAGTTTATGGAAAGCAAGATCAGGTTTTTAGTTGAAGAGACTCCATTTTTTAAATCCAACTTTTTAGTAAGGGAAGGCTTTATTGAGCTTGATAGATTTGTTGGCCTTTTTGGGATGGTTGGAATGCATGAATGTGTTAACAAGCTTATGGAGTTAGATAACAAGAATTTATCCTTTGGTAAGGATAAGGAAGCAAATGAGCTAGGTGTTAAAATACTAGACCTTATACAAGAAAGAGTAAACCGTTTTGAAAGTAAATACGGAAAAGTTTGGAACAATAGATTTATGCTTCATTCTCAAGTAGGGGCAGCGGCTGATGAGGGTACATCACCAGGAATGAGAATAGCTATAGGAGAAGAAATCCCACTATATGATCATTTAAAACAGGCTGGAATGTTTCACAAGTACTTTCCATCAGGTATTGGCGATCATTTTCCCTTTGACTATACTGCAAAGGAAAATCCTCAGGCCATTGTTGATATCTTCAATGGAGCCTTTGCTTCAGGTATGAGATATATCTCAGCCTACCCTGAAGATGGAGATCTTATTAGAGTAACAGGATATCTAGTTAAAAAATCTGACCTTGAAAAATTCAACAGCGGAAAACAAGTAAGCTATGACACCATACAATATGCACAAACTCCTCTAAATGATTATGGAATTTTAGATAGAAAAGTAAGGAGCTCCAATGATTAAGGCTAGGATTAATAAAATAATTGACAGCAGTGTGGTTGATGGTCCAGGAAACAGAACAGCTATTTTCTTTCAAGGCTGTAATTTCAATTGCAGATACTGTCATAATCCAGAAACTATAAGTCATGATATTAGCGGTGAGGAAGGCAGTATACAAAGCTTAAGAGTAGAGGAAGTATTGGAGCAAATTAAAAAGAATATTCCTTTCATTAAAGGGATAACTACCTCTGGAGGAGAGTGTACATTACAAAAAGATTTTTTAACAGAGTTATTTAAAGAAACCAGAAAGCTTGGGCTGACCAATTTTATTGATTCAAATGGTTCCATTAGATTTTCCGATTACAAAGAGCTGATGGAATATACAGATGCAGTAATGCTTGATGTAAAATCAATTGATCCTATGGAGCATATGGAGCTTACTTCAAAGGGCAATGAAATTGTACTTGAAAACGCAAGGTATTTAGCAAGTATAGGAAAGCTTTTTGAAATTAGAACTGTAGTTATAGAAGGGTATCTAAACAACAGGAAAACTGTTTATGAAATAACTAATATGCTTAAGGAATATCAAAAAATTGGAGAAATAAGATATAAAATCATTAGATTTAGACCTTTTGGTGTTAGAGAAGAATATAAGAATATGAAAGCACCCTCTGAAGAGGAAATGAATTACTTAAAGAGCATTGCTAATAAAAATGGTTTTGCAAATGTTTTATTAGTATAAGCAATATATATAAAGGGCACAGTGAGATGAAACTCAACTGTGTCCTTTTATTGTTCAGCTTTTTAATCACATTATTCTCTTTGAGACAGATGTTGGTTTAGCCCTTTACGTAAGTAATTTAATAACAGAATCAGGGATACTCCTAAAATTATATGTCCTAAACCAGCTATTCCCGATATAGCAGCATTTAATCCAGAACTTAAAGCTAGCTGCAAAGCTTGGACAATACCCCTAACAAGCATCATGAGAACAGTCCAGCCCAAACCCAGGTTGTAGAAGGCCAAAATTCTATTTAAATTATTACTCTCCTTTATATTAAAGCTCTTCATAAATAAAATGAAGATCAACATAAGTGCTGTACCAAAGATAAATAGGTGCGGGTGCATAAAAGATAGGCTCGTCCTTCCTGTAAAGCTATTCCATTTTGTAAACTCGCGATAGAAAACACCAGCCACTAAGGCAGCAAAAGCATAAAAATAAGCTAATTTCATCATTTTTTTCATCATTTTGTTCCCCCTCATAGGTATTTGAACATCGTTCACTTAAAATGTTATTTCACCAAGGGCTCTTTGTCAAGACTTTTATTTCTCTCTTGAAACATATTTAATTATTAACATTTTTGTGGTATTCTTACTTTGTATAAATAATGTTCTTGTTTATTAAAGGGGGACAAAATATGAGCAAGGTTGTCATTAATCAATGCGAAGATTACAGCATAGAACATGTCATAGAAAAAATAAATAGTGGGATGGAAGCTCTAGGGGGTTGGGATGCTTTTGTTAAGCCTGGGATGAAAGTGCTGCTTAAGGTGAACTTAATTGGACCAAAGCCACCAGAATCTGCTGCGGTTACCCATTGCGAATTTGTGAGAGCCCTTACTAGGATATTGAAACAAAAGGGCTGTACTGTGTGGATTGGGGATAGTGCCGGTGGAGCAATTGCAGGTATAGCACCTACAACTCAAAGCTTAGAAATATCAGGTTTAAAAAAAGTGGCAGAGGAAGAGAAGGCAGAAATTAAAAACTTTGATAGAGAGGGTACTATAGATACTGGAGGAGAATGCAGCTTTATGGATAGACTTTATTTAGCAAAACCTCTTTTTGATGCAGACTTCATAATCAATGTTCCAAAGCTAAAAACCCATTCTGGCTGTATATATACAGGTGCAGTAAAAAATGTCTTTGGGTGCATTCAGGGACTTAGAAAGGCGGAGTATCACAAAGCAGCCCCAAATCCAAAGGATTTTGGAAATATTTTAGTAGATATTCACCAAGCCACAAGGATAGGACTTCATATTATGGACGGAATTACTGCCATGGAGGGTGAAGGGCCTACTGCTGGCAGTGTTTATCCAGCAAAAAAGATACTTATTAGTACAGACCCCTTAGCACTTGATACAACGGCAATAAAAATGCTTGGCTTAGATATTAAGGACATACCCATACTTCAGGCTTCTATAGAAAGAGGGCTTGGAGAAGTAAATAAAGATAGAATAGAAATCTGCGGGGACTATGCTGAGCCGCCGCTGCTTAAAAATTATAAAATACCAAAGCGATTTAACTCTAAAAAGGCAAGCAATTACAATGCAGTAATTAAGGTTATTGATTTTTTAAAGACAAAACCGAAAATCAATTTAAAAAAATGCCAGCAGTGTAATACCTGTGTAGATAGCTGTCCTATGCATGCAATTGATAAAGAAACTAAGAAAATAGATTATTCTAAGTGTATTGAATGCATGTGCTGTCATGAGCTATGTCGCTATAAGGCAGTGGATCTTAAAAGGGTAAATCCCATTGCAGGCATAATGACAAAATTATATAGAGGAAATTATAAATAACTAATGGGAGGAGAAATGCTATGAACATATTAGAGGGATTAGCTTCTGTAGGCGGGGAGAAGCCCAGTACTGCAAATAGGGAGGTAGCAAGACAGCTAAAAAGAAAGCAGTTGCTGCAAAGGCGAATAAACTAAGTAAACTAATACTAAAAAAGATGAAGTAAAGAGGATAAAGGAGATTAGCATGATTATATATGATTGCTGTAGTAATATTGAATTTGAGAAGGTATATGAGTCATTTAACATAGGGTTTTCCGATTATATGATAAAAATTGAAATGCCTAAAGAAGAGTTTATGAAGCGTTTCTTTGGACCAGAGGGAAATAAACTGGAGTATTCCTTTATTGCATTAGATAAGGGGAATCCTATCGGTTTAATTTTAGGTGGGATTAAGGATTATGAAGGAGTAAAAACCCTTCGCTGCGGAGCACTATGCCTTCATCCTGAATATAGAGGGAAAGGAATAAGCAAGGCTCTCTTTGAACTGCATAAGCAAGCTGCACTAGATAATGGCTGTAAACAGATGTTTTTAGAGGTTATTGTAGGCAATGATAGGGCAATTAAGTTTTATAGCAATATGGGATATGATAAAATTTATGACATAACCTATTACACTCATAAAGCTCCTGCCAGTATAAATAAAGCAGTAGAGGCACCAATAGATATTAGGAAAATAGATTTTGATACGGTCTTAAGCTTGTCTCATAAAACAAATGATGTACACGTAAATTGGCAAAATGATTTTGATTACTTAAAAAAGCTTCAAGGCTTAAGTCATTATGGAGCCTATGAAGCTTCAGAGTTGATAGGAGCTCTAAGTATAAGTCCAAGTGGTAAAATCTTTTTCATCTGGACTAGTCCAGAATATCGCCATAGGGGAATTGCCACAAGCCTTATTATAAAAGCAGTGAATAACCATAATTTAAAGAGCTTAGGCATAAGCTTCCCCAATAATGCTAATATAGAAGGCTTTGCAAAGCATACTAAATTTGAAAAAGATAAGATTTCTCAATATGAGATGTATCTAACTATTTAAGACATGGATTTCCATGTCTTAAATAGTTAGATTATATATTTGATTATCTTGTTTGCAAATATAGACTCTATCTCAGCATTAAAAAACTCCTTTATATCTGCTATCTGTTCTTTGCTATATACAAATTTTCCATAACCAAATTGTCCATACTTATAGGTTCTCTCCTCATCCTTCATAGGCAGCTCGGTGCTCGGAAATACCTCTAATATCACATTCTTTGCTCTACTTGTATACCTATGAGAGATAACCTCAAAGGTTATAGGATGCAAAATATCCTTTGGCAAGCTGTTATTTAAATCTAATAATAAATTTCTATAATCTTCTTTCCAATTATCATATAAAAAAACTGGTGCTATTATAAAGCCCATGGGATATCCTGCCTCTATTATTTTTTTGCAGGCCTCAATTCTCTTTTGGAGCGAAGCAGTTCTATTTTCAAAGTTCTTAATAACTTTATCGGTATTTAATGTAAATCTAATCTCAGTGTTACCGCCATGCTTAATGGGAAGCAAGGTATCTATATCCGTATATTTTGTAACAAATCTAAATTTCCCTTTTTCACTTTTACTAAAAAATTCAATGGTGTGTTGTAGGGCATGGGAGTAGGGTTCTACAGGAATGGGGTCAGAAGTGGCAGAGCCTTCAAATATTGTATCTTCTGGAAGCCTTTCATCTATATATTTTTGTGCCTGGGCAAGTACATCATCTATATTTACATTGATTCTCATATAGGGTTTATCACCTAGGTTTGTATTTAGATAACAGTATTGACATTGCCCAATGCACCCTGACATTAAAGGCAGCTGATAATGGGCTGAGGGTTTACAGGATTGAAATTTCATGCCTCTTTTAATACCAACCACCAGTGTGTTCTTTCCCTCCCTGTAAAAATTATAAAGGTTTTCTCCTGGTATATTTTCTTTGATTTTGTTATTGCGCAGCTCTATTATTTCTATACTTTTATCTCCCTTAAAAAAATTATATATATTTTTTCCTATTTCATAGTTTAGAGCATTTTGTTCAAATAATATCCTCTTTGGAATAAACATGGTTTCTCCTTTGCCTTAATAAATGATTACTTATATTATTTCAGTTCTCCAGGTATATATGCATAAAGCTTTAGAGAATGAAGTAATTAACACATATCTGATAAAAGAATTGTCTCAAAAGAAATACAAACATGTGATTTTGATGTAAAATTATAAATGTGATACTTTATCATGGCATTATTTTGTTTCAGGAGGATAAAGGTGATGGATTACCAAGATTTATCTAGAGAACAGCTTTTAAATAGGATAATGGAACTTGAGATGCTTAATAAACAGCTGCTGGAAGAAAAAGAGCAGGAAGTAGGCCTTGATTACCCATGGACAGGAAATCTGGGGCATTGGTACTGGAATATAAAAACAAATACAGTAACCTTTAATTCACTGAAGGTGACAACTCTTGGATATACAAAGGATGAAATTCCAACTCAGGTAAATTATCAATTTTTTACTGACAAGCTACATCCTGAGGACTATGAAAATACTATGAATGCTATGCTTTTACATTTACAGGGCAAAAAAAGGGTATACGAAGTAGAATACAAGATTCAAACAAAGAATGGTAGCTGGAAATGGTTTTATGATCGTGGTAAGATAACGCAATTTAGTGAAGACGGGAAACCCATATTTATGTCAGGAATTGTTTTTGATATCACTGATAAAAAAGAACTACAGCTTGAACTGGAAAATAAAAATGAGTTTTTTAAAGAGCAATCACTAACAGACAGTCTTACAAAATTGAAAAACTATAGAGCACTAATGGATAAGCTTAATATGGAAGTTGACAAAGCAAAGCATTTAAAAACACCTCTTTCCGTTGCATTGCTTGATATTGATAATTTTAAACAGATTAATGACACAAAAGGGCATTTGTTTGGAGATAAGATATTGATGGAAGTTGCTGGCATTATGCTAAAAAGCGTTAGAGAAAAGGATATACTAGGAAGATATGGAGGAGAAGAGTTTTTAATAATTTTTCCTAATACTAAGGAAGAAAGCGCTCGCTCTGTAGCAGATAGAATACGACAAAACATTGAGAATTATAAATTCCATGAGGACTTTAAATTAACCATCAGTGGTGGTGTGAAAGAATTTAAAGGTGAAAGTATATCAGAATTCATACATGAAGCAGACTTAAATTTGTATAGTGCAAAAAACACAGGAAAGAATAAAATCAAGTGATAATATAGCTGTCACACATTGGCTGTATGAAAATGCTTTTTTAATCATTTTCATACAGCCCAGCATTTCTACCAGTTTATTCTAAGCTCTGTGGAACCAATTGTGATGATATCATCATTTTCTAATTTGTAGGGTCCTTTAATTGGAACGCCGTTTACATATGTTCCATTGGTGGATGACAAATCTTTTATATATAAAGCTTTGGGTTTATAGCTTATTACACAATGCTTTGAAGAGATCAGCTCGTCTTTTTGAAAGGAAAGATTGGATTTTGATGGATCACGTCCAATAATTAATTCACCCTGAACCTCTGAATGGTATACCTCCTCTTCAATCAATCCCACCTTTGTAAGCCTAATTGAGATATGGGGGAGTTTAACAGCTTCTGGTTGTGGCTCCGTAATAATTGGGTTTGCTACCTCTATAGACTCAAAAACGGGTTCGTTGTCCTCATGCACAGGAACAAAATTTTGTATGGGTTTCTCAATTACTACTACTTTTTTTCGCTTTTTAAACAGAATAACTATGAACAAAGTCAATATAATTACCAATAGTGAAAGGAGTAAATAGAAATATCTTTTATCAAGCAGAAAGGCATTGTAAAATACTTTATTCATAGTAAACCTCCTCCACCTTTGAATTTAATGCAAATACTGCTGCAGCAGTAAAATTATCATTTTTCCCATGGACTCTTTTGCTTAGTCTTTGTATCATGAAGGACAGCCATTCATTGGGGGTATTAGCTTTTGAGAGGTCAATCTCCATCTCCTCCTCCAGCACATATTCCCAAAAACCATCGGTACAGAGTAAAAAAGCATGGAATCCAACCTCCAATTTCTGCGCCGGTGAAATCTCTGTTTTTATGCTTTCAGCATTTCCCAAAACTCTTAAAACCTTATTTCTATCCTCATGAAATCGAATTTGTGAAGGCTTTATTTCACCGGACAAAACTGCCATTTGGGAGACACTGTGATCAGAGGTTTGAAACACAAGTCTGCCGTTTATAAAATGATAAAGTCTTGAATCTCCCACATGTGCCCATAGGGCAATATTGTTTTTAATAAACAATGCAACTGCAGTACTTTTCATTTGACAGGTTGGGGTATGGGCAGCTAGAACCTTTAAATTGGCAGCTTCAAAAATCTGCTGGATATTTGAAGTACTTATTTCAGGATTAGCTGTAAATAAATTAGTAATAGATTCTGCAGCCAAGGAGGAGGCAATTTCACCTCCTCCATGGCCTCCCAGTCCATCAGCCACTGCAACTGTAAGCATTGAATCCTGTTTTGCCCAGCGGACACTGTCCTCGTTATAGGACCTGCCGCCCTTCATGGAGCATTCCGCTGTCATATATTTCATAATTATCTACTCCTTAAATGGTATAGATTGTTAACTTTTTTTTCTATAGGATCTGAAACTCATTATTGTGATTTGCCAAATAAAATTTATCTCCTGGATTTAGCACATAAGGCTGATTTGGTATAAGCTTTGTTCCATTATCAAGGAAGGTACCGTAGCTGGAATCTCTGTCCACAAGCAAGATTTTTCCTCCCTCATTTCTGAGTTCACAGTGCACTGAGCTTATGCCCGGTGTTGAGGAGGAAAATACAATATTAGTTCTCTTACTGTCTCGCCCCATAATCAATGTACTTCCGGAAAGGGGGAAGGAGCAGTCCTTATATGAACCTGATATTCCCATTAGGCTTGAGGCTATTGCTGGAGAATAGGCATTTTTATGTGATGGGGCGGGAGCTGTAGAAACATTAAGCACCTGCTGTATTCCCTTTTTAATAATGCTCAATATTGCAGCCCAAGCAGCGATTATCAGAATTAAATATTTTAAATCTAAAAATAAAGGCATGCGCATTAAGCTAAAATTGCTGTTCCATAGGAAGTGTAATAGAAAGGCAATTCCAAAATAAGATAAAAATCTTTTGTCAGTAAAATGCTTTGCTTCAAGCTTATCAGAACCCTTTACCATGGCAAGGGCTCCTCCGTACATGCCAGCCCATACTATATGTCCTCCAGGTGATAGAATACCCCTAAGTAAAATGGAATCAATAATGTTCTTTGCACCTAGTGCATATGCCATGGATTCAATTGCTGAAAAGCCGGTTCCAATGGCAGCACCAATAAGTACACCATTTAGTATATATTTATTCTTAGGTTTGCGTAAAAACAAGCATAGAGCAATAAGCTTTGCAGGCTCTTCTGTAAGAGGAGCCCAATAGGAAGGGCCGTGACCTACTGCTGAACTTAACATAACAGTAAAAATCAAAGAGGCGGCACCACCAATGAGAAACATTAAGATTACGCTGTAGATAGGGATGTTTCTTGGAATATTCATCTCCCAGAAGAACAATAAAACTGCCAGAGGAACTATGGTTGCTCCAACAAATATGAAGGGAATCAGTGCCAAACCTATCCCGCCTGAGGACATAATAAGATACATAAGCATGAGGAAAATAAATCCTGCTCCTCCCACCCAGGCAAAAAGCCAGGGCTTTCTCCACTCTGCAAGCATTTCACTCTCTTTAGGAGTTGAAAGGCTGGTACCAGCCATAAACATTCTCTCTCCGTCTTTTTTATTATGATGCTTAAAAACATCGGAAAATACGTCCTTTAGGGTAAGCTTAGAGGTGGCAGCCTTTTGGTAAAACTCTGTGTTGCCCCCGTAATTTATCCTAAACCCGCACTTAGGACAGCATTGAATATTATATCCAATGCTGGAGCCGCATTTTGGACAATTCATAATAATTCCCCCTTACTAAATAATCACATGCATTCTAAAATAACCGCTGTAAAATTATCCTGCTTTGGCTTGTTTTTTTGCAGTATCATCTTTTCTATCCTAGCAGCACTCTCATAGGGAGGAGTGTCCATTACGGATAATATTTCCTCCTGGGATAAGGTGCCAAAAATACCGTCCGTCATAAGGAGAACACGATCACCTTCTATAAGCTGCAGCGGACGAATATTACGGTCAATTTTTTCAATTACCCCCATGCCCAAAAAGTTTGTTAGGGCAGCTCTTTGGGGGTTATTTTCAGCTTCCTCATAGGATATTTCACCCTTAGCGGCCTTTTCATCCAGCTCAGAACCATAATTGTGTTCTTGATTTATTTGAATAACTGCACCATTTCGAATCAAGCAGATTCGGCTGTCTCCCACGGCAATCCAGTAAAGCTTATTATCCTTTAAAATAACCGAGACCACAGTAGAACCGCTTTTACCTCTTCCATCCCTGCCAAGAAACTGGTTTACTGTTTCATTAGCAGTGCTTACCATAGTGAAAAGTTCATTTTCTAAGGTAGAGCTAAATACCTTATGATTAAAGTATTTAAGCATAGTAGAAACTACAATGGAACTTATTTCTCCACCTCTTGAAAGACCTCCCATGCCATCCGCTACTACTGCAAAAATGCCCTTTTCAGCACATAATGTCCTATTGGATATGTCTGATATTCCAAAGGAATCCTGTTGGCTTTCCCTTGCTCCTATATGATGGGTATTGCCAATACTAATTGAAGAGTCCTCTTTATTTTGCAATTTGTTTGCGGCAGCTTCATCTTTTATACCGTTGTTGGCTTCATTTTTAAAGTGTTTAAAAAGTAGAAGGGCCAAAGCAGCAATACCTAAGAGAATTAATATTGTCCAAAGAGGATTTGCCAGTATCCAATTGCCAATAAGATCAAACAGCTTTACTTTGGATTGTTCTTTTTTTTCGCTTAGGTCCAATAATAGCAAGTGCATCAATTCCAATCAAACCTTTCTCCGCACAAAGGCATAAAGAGCAGCTTAGTTTTACCAATTTCTATAGTATCGTAGGCTTTTATTTCTGAAGTCATAAAAAGTGCTTTGTCATTTAGCCTTACAATACTGCGGCCATCTCCAGGTGAAAAATAATAAACTTTGTCCCTAGTGTCAAAGCTAATAATGGCATGGTTTTCTCTAGAAATAGTTTCATCTCCTCTTATGCAAATATCCATTTTCTCACTGCGGCCAATGAAGTTGTTATCTGAGTGTATGCGGTAATCTCTGCCCTTGTCCGAGCCATCAACACATACAAGCCATCCAACAACAGGATCTATGCCAATCTCCTCTTTTATAATGGCTACAGTACGTCCATCCTCTTGTCTATCTCTGTAATTATAATTTGAACTTGTACTTCCTGTTAAAGGCATTGTGGCTCCTGCTTCTTGCTGCATGTCAGAGTTTACATCTTCATTATTACAATAGGGACACTCAGAATAAATAGATGCATCGTAGTAATGTCCTCCCTTTGCGCATTGTTTCATTTCCATAATAACAGCCTCCTATTTATTTTATTTTTAAGGTAGATATAATTTTCAGATATACCATAACATCATTTTTAGGATTATCAGCATCAGGGAACTTTAATTCAAATAAAACAGACTTTTTACCATTGGTAAGGCAGTATGCAGATGCCCAGCCATTGATGGCGCCATTTTTGTAAACATAACCTGTTACTACACAGGGATAGTCGGCAAGCCTTGAATCCCAAAAACGACAGGATACATCTGGATAGGGCTTTTCAGTCATTTTTGATAAAATATATTCATTTACATTTTGAATGGAATTATTTGTAATATCAAGGACAGAAAGCTGGTAGTCAAAGCCATCCACTTGTGCAGTAAGGAAAGGATAGCCAGCGCTATTGGTTGACATTGTCCAATCCTTAGGATACTCAAAAGTAATATCTTTATCTGAGTATTTACCCTGGGATGTCTCACTTTGGGGTACTTGGCTTGTGGGTACGTCACCACCAGTTTTAACAGGGTCAGGCTCCTTTACCGTAGCGGGGTTTTGAGTATCACCTTTAGGGATTTTTGCAATGTCTTTCCTAGAGAGCAAGCTAGATACTACTACAACAATGAGTACAAGAGCCACAAAGCTAATTATAATTGCAGCTGAGCTATACTTCTTTCTTCCCTTAGCTTTTTTATCCCCTCCAGAAGAAACATTATCAGGTCTAATGTCACCACTGGAACCTTCTGATACAGTTTTTACAGCTCGTTCAATGGCAGCAGAGGCTTTATTCCTGTTGACTTCCTGCTCTATCTGCACTTCGGTGTATAGTGGTACTGTTTTCCCCCCTTGTGTAGCTCCATAGATATCATTATAGAGTGCATCTATACTTTGGTATCTGTACTTTTTAAATACGGCAAGACCGTTAAGTAGTGCATTTTCCGTCTGAGGTGAAAGCTCAATGCCTAGCCTTGAGGGTGGTATTAGCTCATCCTCACTAAAACGCTCTAGGGATTCAGGTGGAGTTATGCCTGTAAGCATCTTATAGATGGTGGCACAAAGGGCATATACATCTGTCCAGGGACCTTGATCTCCCTTAGTTCGGTATTGCTCCTCTGGGGCATAACCTGGCTTTAAGAGCACTGACAGGCTCTTATTACTGTCGGTGACAAAATCTCTGGCTGCACCAAAGTCTAAAAGCTTTACCTCGCCCTTGTTTGTGAGCATGATATTATCAGGGCTTATATCTCTGTGAATAATGCCTTCTGCATGGATTTGAGAAAGAGATTTCATAAGGGGCCTCATAAACTCAAATACCTCATTTGGGCGCAGCCTTCCTCCACTGTTTGCAAGGTGCTGTTTTAAGGTAATACCATTAATAAACTCCATGGCTATATAGGCTGTACCGTTTTCTCTGAAAAAGTCTTTAACAGCTACAATACCTGGCAGGGTGTAAAATTTGGCAAGACTTTTTGCTTCTTTAACAAATTTATCAAGACCAACACGATAAAAGTCAGCTTTATTTCCAGAGAAAGGTGTAACTGTAGAGGTCATTTCACGAGTAACAAGGCCTGTAGGATAATATTCCTTTATGGCAATCTTAATATCAAGGTTTAAATCCCAGCCAAGATAGGTAATACCGAAGCCCCCCTCGCCAAGCACCCTGCCAACTAGATATTTTCCATATAAAATGGTGAAGGGCTTTAAATGATGGGGTGCAGGAGCATTTCTTGCTATATGGTATCCGCACTTTGGGCACGGCTCCTTAGAATTTTCTAGTGTAGACATACAACCCATGCACAGTTTATTTACGTCAATAGTGTTTGGCATTCATATACACCTTCCTTATATATCTAGCTTATTTATTGATAACAAAGGTCTTAATAATATCCTGGTACACTTCATCTTTGTAATTGGGATCATTATCATTAAAATACCAGGTTGCAATAACCACACGTTTTTTTCCATCAGTAATACAGTATAGGGTTACTGAACCTTCCACACCACCATTATCATAATAACAGCCCGTAACAATACCGCTATAGTTGTTGATCTGAGCATTGCCTGCGGCGCCTACTCCTCCTGGAATAGGGGTTTCAGGGAATTTTGATATAGTATAATCAAAGATGTCTGAGGTTGTATCAGTGGTAACATCAACAACGGAAAGCTGGTACTGTATACCATCCTTTAACCCGGTAATCAGCGGATGCCCAGCACTATTAGTAGACAGCACCCAATCCTTTTCATAGGTAAAGGATACATCCTTGTCACTGAATTTTCCTGGGGTTACCTTACTTTCAGTGGTGGAAACAGGAGCTTCCTTAACTGGTGAGGGACTGTCACTATTAGTTTTCCCAGTTGTGTTTTGAGAACTGTCTTTAGGAATTTCAGCAATATTTTTCTTAGAAGTCAAACCAGACATAAAAATAACCACTACCATCACGACTACAACACAGATAATTGAAATTCCAACAATGATAAATTTCTTTCTTGAGGACAAATTTTTCTTACCCACTGAAGATAGAGAAGCATTAGGTACTGTGTCTGTAATATGCTCTTTACATAGGGCGTTAACTAAGGGATCTACAGTGGTAGAATCCTTAGTGCTGGTGATTTTCTGTTCAAGGGGTACCTCTGCAGATATGGGTTCTATTTTACCCCATTTTGTGGCTCCGTAAATATCGTTATAGAGCTTATCTATACTTTGATATCTATCTTTTTCAAATACTGCAAGGCCCTTAAGCAGTGCATTTTCCGTTTGGGGTGAAAGCTCAATGCCAAGCTTTGAGGGAGGGATGAGCTCATCGCTTCTAAAGCGCTCAAGGGATTCAGGAGGAGTTATACCTGTAAGCATCTTATAGATGGTGGCACATAGAGCATATACATCAGTCCAGGGGCCTTGATGTCCCTTAGTTCGATACTGCTCCTCCGGTGCATAGCCCGGTTTTAAAAGTACTGAAAGACTCTTATTACCATCACTTATAAAATCCCTGGCTGCTCCAAAGTCTAGTAGCTTTACCTCCCCCTTATTAGTCAGCATAATGTTATCAGGGCTTATGTCTCTGTGAATAATACCCTCAGCGTGAATCTGGGACAGAGATTTCATAAGAGGCCTCATAAGTTCAAAGACCTCATTTGGACGAAGTTTTCCTTCACTGTTTGCCAGGTGCTGCTTTAAGGTAATGCCGTTAATAAACTCCATGACTATATAGGCTGTACCATTTTCTCTGAAAAAGTCTTTAACAGCCACAATACCTGGTAGGTTATAAAATTTGGCTAGGCTTTTTGCTTCATTAACAAATTTATCAAGACCAGTTTGATAAAAATCTGCCTTATTACCGGAAAAAGGTGTAACTGTATAGCTTCCTGTGGAGGTTGTTTCTCGGGTAACAAGGC
Source organism: Clostridium sp. UBA701 (assembly GCA_002298125.1). Lineage (GTDB taxonomy): Bacteria > Bacillota > Clostridia > Clostridiales > Clostridiaceae > UBA701. The sequence continues at coordinate 248,304 of DBMJ01000016.1, forward strand.
CTGTAGGGTAGTATTCCTTTATAGCAATCTTAACATCAAGGTTTAAATCCCAGCCCAGATAGGTAATGCCAAAGCCACCCTCACCCAGTACCCTGCCAACCAAGTATTTTCCGCTCAAAATAGTGAAGGGCTTTAATTGATGTGGTGCAGACACATTTTTAGCTATATCGTATCCGCACTTTGGGCAAGGCTCATTAGGGTTTTCTAGGGTAGACATACACCCCATACATAGTTTGTGTGTATTGATTACATTGGCCACAATATTCACCAGCTCCCTTATATATACTTATTGTAAAAATTTTAACATATGTAGCTCTCTTACAGTTCCCAAAGATTATGGGAAATTAAATTTTATTTCCGACATACATTTATTTACTAGTGCTTTCCATGTATAATATTTATATTAGGCTTGTCAATCAATAATGAGAAACATTTGTTGCAAGGATGTGGTTTACCATGGTGTTTACCTTGTTAATCTGGCTTCTTCTATTCTTAATCTACGTATCTGATAAACATAATAAGATCAACCAATGGTGCGCAATTAGCGGGATTTTTTTCAGCCTTGGCACTTTAAAAGAGTATTTATACTTTGAGCTTGCTCCCGTTATTATTGAACACTACGGTTCAGTGATAACAATGGATTTCATAACTGCGGTGTACTCTTTTATGACTGCGATGTTATATTATCTTGCCATGCCATCAATTGTGCTGTTTGCTTTTTACTTTTCTTCTTATCCGGCACGTTGTCCAAAAGAATTTAGGTATATCAGATTTATTGTTTTTATTCCTGCTTTTATCCTTTCTTTAATTTTTGCCCCTGCCAGAATTAGCTATTATCAACATAATAGTTTTATCTTTTGGTATACAGTTTCAGGATACAATCTTCTTTATGGAATACTTATGACAGTTTTAACAATAAGAACAGTGCTGAGAGAAAAGGCACCCAGACAGCGTCGTCAAAAACGAGTGGTGAGTATAATTGTGCTGCCTCCAGTATGGTATTGGCTTCTTACGATATTTGTGATACATAGTCTGGGAATTTCCTCACTGATGAAGGTGTGGAAGAATAACACACTTATTGTTGCTCTGGTAATCATATTCTATATTTCTGCAGCCTTCAGAGAAGGTATTATGGGAATGCGATTAAGGGGAGAAAACTATCATTGGGATTCTGATATGGAGATCGCAGGGAAAGGTGCCCAGTACACCAGTCATATATTAAAAAATGAGGTAACCAAAATAGAATGGTGTGTAAGTAATTTATCCAAGGATTATGCTGAAAAAACACCGGAGGAGCTGGCTATTATTCAGCGCTCTACTCAACACTTGAAGCAGTTTGTAAACAAAACTCAGTTTTACTCTAACGATATCGTACTAAAACTAGAGAATGTACAAGTACAAAGCATCATACAGGCATCTATATTATCTATGAGAGATTATGTGGGAAAGAATATAGAGTTTAGGATGAATTGCGAAGAGCAAGAATGTATAAGCTGTGACAAAGAACATATTATAGAGGTGCTGAACAATTTAATATCAAATGCTGCAGATGCCATGGAGAACAATGGGAGTATAACTATTTCCTATACCAATGATTATAAGAAACATATGCACATACTCTCCGTATCCGATGAGGGACATGGGATTTCAAAGGAAAATATGTACAAGATATTTGAGTCCTATTTTACAACAAAAAAGACAAATACTAATTTTGGACTTGGTCTTACCTATTGCGCAAATGTTATGAAAAAACATAAGGGCTATATTGATGTTAAGAGTGAAGAAGGAAGGGGATCAACCTTTTATCTTTTCTTTCCCTTCAAGTATTAAGGCTTGTATAGAGGTGTAGTATGGAAAATAGCAGCATAAGACTAATCATTGTTGAAGACGATATGGACTTTACCTTTTTAATAAGGCAAATGCTAAAAAATGAACCGGATTTGGAATTAGTAGGGCATGCAAGCAGTAGAGATGAGGCCATAAAGCTGGCACAGGAGTTGAAGCCCCATATAGTTTTAATGGATTTAAACTTATCTTCCACGAAGCTAGATGGAGTTGAAGCTTCTAGGGAAATTCGCCGTACAACTAATGCAAAGGTTATAATTCTTACATCCTTTGAGGACCCCAAAATAGTGATTGAAGCAAGTAAGAACAGCTTTGCTTCAGGATATGTATTTAAAAGCCAATTTGAATTAATCCCCGATAGTATACGAAGAACTGCAAAGGGGCACACGCCTCAGGAATACTTGATTAATTCACTTATCCTTGCAGAGCTTTCTCCTGCAGAGCAGGCCATATTTAACAGTATGCTGGGAAGGGAAGTTGCTACTCTTTCCTCACAAAAAACTATTGCAAATCAGAAAACAAGCATATTTAAAAAGCTGGGAATTAAAAATCAGGCAGAGCTCATTCATATATTTGGAGAATTGACTATGCTATAATAATTTATTATATACCTAGGAGGAGTTACCATGAGCATAGGCTATGCATGCTTAACAGTTGGAGTACCAAATACAGATATGAAAAGCTGTGTGATGAAAAATGCCAGTGAAGAAAGATTAATAGAACTAATCGCTCACAACTTGAATTCCCTTGAAAATATAATTGATTATAATATTTCAAAGGATATAAAGCTTTTTAGGATTAGCTCTGATTTAATCCCCTTTGGGTCTAGTCCTGTAAATAGACTCCCTTGGTGGGATATATTTGCCCCTAAGCTTTTAAACATAGGCGGGAAAATTCTAACCAGTGGTATGCGGGTATCTATGCATCCCGGGCAGTACACCATATTAAATTCCCCAAGTGAAGAAGTTGTTCAGAGAGCTATGGAGGATTTGAACTACCATGCAAAAGTGCTAGAAAGCCTAGGGGTGGGGGAGGAGCATAAAATAGTGCTGCATATTGGGGGCGTTTATGGAGATAAAGAGCAGGCCATAAAGCGGTTTATAATAAATTATGAAAGATTGGAGGAAGCAGTAAAAAGAAGGCTTGTAATTGAAAACGATGATAAGTCTTACAATATTTGTGATGTGCTTGAAATAGGGAGAAGGCTTGATATTCCTGTGGTCTATGACAATCTGCACAATGCAATAAATCCCTGTGACAAAGGGAAAAATGATTTCTATTGGATTGATGAGTGCAGGAAGACCTGGCAGGAAAAGGATGGCTGCCCTAAAATTCATTATGCTCAGCAGGAGCTTTCAAAGAAGCCGGGAGCACATTCCAGCAGAATAAGGATAGATGAATTTATGGATTTTTACCAGGGTATAGCTCATAGAAGCCTGGATATCATGCTGGAGGTAAAGGATAAAAACCTTTCAGCAGTAAAGTGTATTAACTGCACTTCTCCAGATAATAAAATCAAAGCCCTGGAGCTAGAATGGAGTAAGTATAAATATAAGATACTAGAAAAATCTCAACAGGATTATATAGAGATAAGAAGCTTGCTTAAGGATAAGAAGGATTATCCTGTAGCAGCCTTTTATAATATTATTGATAAGGCATTAGAAAAGGAAGATAGCCTTGGCAGCTTTATAAATGCAGCTCAACATGTATGGGGACATTTTAAGGACAGGGCATTAGACAAAGAAAAAGATAAATTTTTAAGAAATATAAAATTGTACCAGCAAGGGGAAATATCAGCTGGCACAATTAAGAATTTTTTATGGAAGATGGCTGTTAAGTACAAAGAGCCATATCTTTTGTGTTCATACTACTTTGTATTATAATTAATAATAAGGTAGGAGGTATTTATATCATGCAAATAAGAGATTTAATAGATTTATTAGGATGGGTAACGGCTATTAGCTTTGGTATTGCAATTTTAAATTATTTTGTAAAATATATTAATAAAAAGTATATTAACAAATTAGGAAAAGATAAAAAGCAAATAGTTGATTTTTACAGAAAAATAATGAAGCTAATTGTTAAGAATCATAAGTTAGCAGGTGCAATAGCTGTATTTTCTGTACTAACTCATTTCTTCATTGCTTTTTCAAACAATATCATTAGCATAACTGGAATAATAGCTGCATGTCTTATGGCTGTCATATTCCTTTTAGGCTTTTACGGTGCATTTATAAATAAGAATTACAAGGGAATGTGGCTAAAGGTACATCGTGTTATAGCCTTTGCCTTAATAATAGCCGTATTTATTCATTTGCTGCTAAAATAAAGTGGTGAAAAATGTGCTGTTACAATAATATCCCTATGAGTGCAATGGCAGATATTATTTGGACAGTACCAATAAGAATACCGTAGATAGATACAGTTTTTCCGTGCTGAATCAGTTTTTTAAAGTTGATTCTAAGACCGATGGCAGCAAGGGCAATTATCTCTAAATTGTTGCTTATGCTTTTAGCGGAGTGGGATATATATTTAGGTATTAAATTTAGAGAAAACAATATACAGCAGATAAAGAAACCTATTACATACCAAGGTACAGTAACTTTATTTTTCTTGTGCACAGTACCTTCATTATGGGCAGTGGTGCTGTCTTCTATGTTCTTGTTTTTTAAGCTGCTAAAGACCATTACCACTACAACTAGTAATATTACTCTCAATATTTTAAAGATAGTTGAGAGATCCTTTACAGCTTCATTTACCATGGCTCCACTGGCAACCACCTGCCCAATTGATTGAAGGGTTCCACCTATCATAGCTGAGGTTTTAGTTAGCTCATGATTGTATAATAAGCCTGTTAAAACAGGGAACAATAGCATTAAAATTACTCCGGTAAAATTTACAATGGCAATACTTATACCTTTGTCATCATCAGAGGCATTAATTGCAGAGGCCGTTGCTACAATAGCTGAGGAGCCACAGACAGCATTGCCGCTGGCCATTAAATATCTAAAATCATCACCAAAACCTAATTTTTTACCGATAAATAAGGCCGCACATATGGTTATAGACATTTGAAGTACTATAAACAATATTCCATTAACGCCCAATTTAAGAATAGTAGATATACTTAGGGTTGAACCTAATAAAACTATTGAATAGGCGAGCAAATTTGTCTCAGCAAATTTGTAGCCATCTTGAAGACTTTTCTGATTTAATAGGGTATTTCCTAGGGCAATACCAAGAAATATAGCTATAGAGGTAGCCCCTAGCTTAGGAATTACATGAGATAGGAGTATGCTGATTAAGGCTATAAGTATGGATACTAAGAGTCCTGGTAGGATTTTAATTATTGCATTTATATGTTTATTTTCATATTTTTTAGTAAGGCTGTTTATCAATTTTATCATTCCTTTCAATAGTTAAATTAGCACAATGCAACATCTTATTTTTTTCTTCGATAAAAGTATAATTGTTGTATAATCATAAGTAAAATAAATATATACTATATGTAGGATTAATATTATTAATGACTAATGGATAGAGAAAGGTAGAGTACAGTGTTAGAGGAATTAAAAACCTTTATGGCAGTTGTAGAGTATGAAAGTTTTACCAAGGCAGGAGAGATAGTTAATCTATCTCAGCCAAGTGTTAGTGTTCATATAAGGAATTTAGAGAATTACTTTGGTGCAAAGCTTATTACAAGGTCTGTGAAACAAAAGAACATAATAATAACTGACAGCGGGTATTTGTTATATAGAAGAAGCAAGGAAATGCTGAGGCTTTTAGAAACAACAAAGGGTGAACTGAAAAACTTGTCCAGCTCTTTGAAGGGACAGATAAAAATAGGTGCCAGCTTTACCATAGGCGAGTATTTATTACCTGCATTTTTGGGTGAGTTCTCTAAACAATATGAGGATATTGAAATTGAACTTATTATAGAAAATACAGCAAGTATATGTGACAAGGTAAAGAATTTAAAACTGGATTTTGGGCTAATCGAGGGCATTACATCTTCCTTTGACTTCTATCAAGAATACTTTTCTGAAGATTATATAGTTTTAATGGTGCCCTATGAGCATCCCTTAACCAAAGAAGAATTTTCCTATGATAAGCTGCAGGACTTGAGATGGATAAGCAGGGAAAAAGGTTCTGGCACCAGGGAATACTTAAACATATTCTTAACTGAAAATGAGATAATTCCTAAAAGTATCATGGTATTAGGCAGTAATTATTCCGTTAAAGAAGCGGTGAAAAATGGACTGGGAGTAACCTTTATCTCTAATTATGTAGCTAAAGAGGCGGCACAAAATAAGGAAGTGTCTATAATAGAGTTGGATAAAAAGTATAAAAGGCATTTTTCTTATATATTACCTAAGGAGATATCCCTATCTAATGCTTCAGAGATATTTCTTCAAAAGCTAAAGAGGTCCTTTAGTGTTATAAGGTGAAAACTGAAATTATCCTTCAGGGTGAGTATAAACTCCATCTGAAGGATAATTTTAATTCATTTATTAAATTCCATATTTTCCTGTAGGTCCATCCTTAAATAAGGGAAGGTGTGGAGGTGAAAAGGTAAACATAGTGTAGGTCATTGCCATAAGTGCAAGTATAGCAATGGCAATATTAAAGTAACCAGGGCCCAGTTTTGCATGTTTGTATACATGAAGTGCTAGAACTTGGCCTAAAGTAAGACCTAGGAGCAGTGAAAAGATATCAAGTATAAGTGACTCAATGCCAAAGGCTCCGGTATAGGTGTAGTAAAAGGAAACAATTACAAGAGGGCATATAAGCTCCGCTGTAACACAGGAAAAAAACCATTTTGCTGGGGAGATGGGGTTACTTTTATTAAGGATAAAATACCCAATAGACCACCAGAGGAGCATAGGCCAAAAGGTCAATTTCAAGTGTTCCCATACACTTTCGTTGACAGGAGAAAAAACACCTACAATTATGCCGTTGCCTGACCATTCATAGATAAAGTGCATCAGGCTGCCAACAATGAAGAGAACTGGTATTCCTAAAAGTATCCAGGACTTTGCTGAGCTGGCTGAAGTAAGAGAGGTAGGGCTTAACATGGCAAACACATCCTTTACTAAAGAATATTAAAATATATGCTATGTTTTATAACAATATTATACAACAATATTGAAACTTAATAAATATTATCATATAATAATAATTATAAATTAAATATAAGGAGTGGAGCTTATGAACATGAACTATGATAACTTCCTCCATATGCTTGAGGAAGAAAATAAAGAAGGCTGTGTAGAGTTTGCATTGTCAAAGCTAGAAAGTGGAGAGCTTGACGTGGTTACTCTATACACAGAAATACTTGAACCCTCATTAAACAATATGACCTGTAAGCTGAATGAAAAGAAGGTATGTGTATGGAAGGAACATATTAGAACCTCCATTGTCAGAACTATAATAGAATGCTGTTATCCTTATCTACTAAAGGAAAAAAGGAAAAACAATATTAAATCAAACAAAGGAAGCGTAGTGGTAGTTTGTCCTCCTGAGGAATACCACGAAATAGGGGCACTTATGGTTGCAGATTTTTTTGAATTAAATGGCTTTGATACAGTATTTGTAGGAAGCAATACCCCAAAAGAGGATTTTATAGGAGCTATAGAATATATAGAACCTAAATATGTAGCTATAAGTGTAACCAATTATTATAACCTTGTGGCAGCGAAAGCTATAATACAAGAAATAAAACATACAGCCAAGTATCCAGTGAAGATTTTAGTGGGTGGGTATGCTTTTAATTCCAATCCAGAGTCATATAAGCAGATAGGGGCAGATAGGCTATTACAAACTTATGAAGAGATTAGAAAATTTGGAGAGGAAGGGTATAATGAAGCTAGCTTATAATATAGCGGTTAGATTTTTAAAATCAAGCAAAGGACAAACTATACTGATAGCTCTAGGGATAGCTATAGGTGTAGCAGTTCAAATATTTATAGGTTCACTAATACAGGGACTGCAAAAAGGGTTAGTGGATAAAACCATAGGCAATACCTCTCAAATTACCATATCCTCTAATACAGATGACAAGCTCCTGGATAATTGGAAGGATAAGGTCGATAAGGTTAAGGCTGTATCCGGGGTTAAGAATGTTTCTGTGTCTGCAGATTTTAATGCTTTTTTGAAAAATGGAAACAATGATTATGCTCTATTAATCAGGGGCTTTAACCTAGAGGATGCAGATAAAATATATAACATAAAAAATCGAATTTATGAAGGCACCTATCCAAAAGAAGAAAATGAGATAATAATAGGAAAGGACTTTCAAAAGGAGTCTGCTTTAAAAATAGGAGATAAAGTAAATATAGTTACATCAAAGGGCAATAAAAAGGAAGTTACAATAGTAGGCTTTTATGATCTGAAGGTAGCTAGTGTAAACAAGAGCTGGGTGATAACCACCCTGAAAACCTCTCAGGACTTATTCTCCTTTGATGATAAGGTTTCTTCTATTGAAATGCAAACAGATAGTCCTTTTAAGGCGGATGAACTATCAAATACTATAAAAGCTCAGCTATCTAGTGACAATGTGAAAGTGGTAAATTGGAAGGAACAGAATGAGCAGCTTTTAAGTGGACTTAATGGGCAGAGTGTATCTAGCATAATGATTCAGGTATTTGTTCTTATAGCAGTACTATTAGGTATAGCCAGTGTTCTAGCTATAACAGTAGTTCAAAAGTCAAAGCAGATAGGAATATTAAAGGCAATGGGTATAAAGGATAGAACAGCTAGTCAAATATTCTTATTTGAGGGAGCCATGCTTGGAGTAATTGGGGCAATACTTGGCATTGCCATAGGATTTGGACTTTTGTATACCTTCACAAAGTTTGCACTAAACCCAGATGGAACTCCTGTGGTGGATATATATATAGACTATAAGTTTATTGGGTTTTCAGGAGTTATAGCAATAATAACCTCCACCTTTGCGGCACTTATTCCTGCGGTAAACTCATCTAAACTAAGTCCAATAGAGGTGATAAAGAATGGCTAAAGTTATAGAACTAAAAAATATAGAAAAAATATACGGTACCGCCATCAAAACTCAGGTGCTATTTGATTTAAACCTTCACTTTGAAGAATCCTCTTTTAATTCTATAATAGGGCAATCTGGCAGCGGCAAGAGTACACTGCTCAATATTATTGGAACCTTAGACAATCCAACCAGTGGTGAAGTAATAATAGATGGTAAAAACACAAAGGGCATGAGCAAGAATCAATTGGCCGCACTAAGAAATGAGGCTTTAGGCTTTATATTTCAATTTCATTATTTATTACCTGAATATACAGCCCTGGAAAATGTACTTATGCCCTATAAAATAAAAAAGGCAAATCCTCCTAAAGAAATTTATGAAAGGGCTAATGAGCTTTTAGATTTAGTTGGGTTAAGTAAGGTAAAAAACAATCTGTCAACTAACATGTCTGGGGGGCAGCAGCAAAGAACAGCTATTGCTAGGGCGCTTATAAACAATCCCAAAATAATATTGGCAGATGAACCTACAGGAAATTTAGATTCAGAGTCTACAGAAAACATATATAAGCTCCTCCGGGATATAAATGAAAAATATAAAACCACTTTTATCATAGTAACTCATGATAGAAAAATAGCAGAAAAGGCGGACAGGATAGTAGAGATAAAAGACGGAAGAATAAATATGGATATCTATAGGTAATATAATGGTGTTAGACTGGCCCATAAATTTCAGGGTTGTCTGGCACCATTATTTTATTTAAAAAAGTAAAAAATTAGGTTGACATTTATAGGTTACGGATGTAAACTATAATTAAGGTTACAAAAGTAACCCGAAAGGAGTAATGTATATGGACCTTTTGGTTTCAAGGATAACAGATTCAGAAGTTGAAGTTATGCGTGTATTATGGGAGGCAGGCTGTGAGCTTCCTATTGCTGATATAAGAAAAACCCTGGAAAAGAAAAGTAAGTGGGAGACCTCTACAATTAAAACCTTACTTCGCAGACTCTGTGAAAAGGGTGTGGTTCTTGCCACTAAAAAGGAAGTGTTCTATTATAAGCCCTTGGTTAGTGAGGAAGAATATAATGAGTATAATACTCAAAGCCTAATCGATCGCTTGTACGCTGGAAGTGCAAAAAAGCTTGTAGCATCTCTATTAGGCAACAAGAAGCTTGACGAGACTGATATAGAGGAGCTTCGTAATATGTTTAAGGTAGGTGGTAAAGATGAAGGATACAATTAAACTAATACTATCACTTTCCCTATCAGGAAGTATTCTTGCTCTGTTTATATTTGCCATGAAGCCACTAATAAAGAACAAACTATCAAAGTCCATACAATATTATTTATGGATTGTGGTACTGTTAAGGCTTGTACTTCCATTTTCCTATGAAGGAAGTATTATGAACAACATGTTTTATAGCAATAAAGCTCCAGTCAATATAAGTACTCAGAGTACAGTTCAACCACTAAATAGTACAAGTGAGAATATCATTAATTCAGCTCCACTTCAAAAGGCTGAAGGGAACACAGTTAAGGGTGGCTTTGACTTAAGTGTTTATTTTAGGGATATATTTAATAAATACGCTTTTTATCTTTGGCTGCTGGGCGCAGTAATGGCTCTCACTGTTAATTTAACTGGATATGCTCGGTTTTTAAAGCACATAAAAAAGACAAATAAACCAGCACTTAATGAACAAGAAAGAATTTTTACTGCTCTTTTAGATGGCAGGGAAAATGTGAGGCTTATGCGAAATCCTTATGTAACTACCCCAATGTTAATTGGAATACTTAGGCCTTGTATTATAATTCCAGATTGCAGCTTTAATGAAAAGCAGCTTAAAAATATTCTGCTCCACGAGCTTTCACATCTGAAGCATGTTGACATTGGTATAAAGTGGTTAATCTTGATAGCTACATCAGTTCATTGGTTTAACCCCCTTATATATTTTATTAAGAAGGAAGTAAATAGGGTTTGTGAACTAGCTTGTGATGAAGCGGTTATTAAAAATCTTAATGCGGAAGAAAAGCAGGCCTATGGTGACGCTTTAATATCTGTTGTAGCAGAGCGTAAATATCCTATTTGGGTATTGCAGGCAACTATGTGTGAGGAGAAAAAGAGCTTAAAGGAGAGATTGGTAGCAATTATGAACCATAATAAAAAATCAAGGTTGGCTATAGTAATGTCAGCGGTGCTGCTTGCTGCGGTAATTATGGGGGCTATAGCACTTGGGGCAAAGGTTGTGGCTTCAAATGAAAAGTCAACTGCAGGAGCTGAGGTAGTAACTTATAATTTGTTTGAGATTTCTAAATATCAAACACCCTATATAGGGGATAATAGCAAGGTTTCTGCTATGGTGAGCCATCTTCCATTGCCTGATAGCTATTTCAAGCAGCAGTACATTTCTCTGTTAACAGATAATAAACCCTATAAGCTTACTGTATATTATGAAGCAAAAAAAGGCGCAGTACACAGTGGTGAATGGCCAATGGAAAATCCCAATAATGCAATTTATTCTACTATGCAGAAAAATGCATTGGTTTTATTTAGTATGATTAACAATCTGGATGGAGTAACCTTTGCATTTCGTGATTCCCAGTCTGAAGGGAAATTAGATGCTTTAAAATACGATACCACCTTTACCTTTTCACGATCCTCCATGGCAGAGAAATATGGAGATATTTCTAATCTTAGTACAAATTTAGACCTTCTTCAGGAGATAGTAACAGGGAAATTAGAATTTACAGAAGCTGAGGTTGCATCGGCGCAAGCAGTGGTGGAGGAGTATTTCCGTGCTGGTGCAGCAAAGGATGACAAGGCAATTTTAAGAACCTTAACACCAGAGCATAACCAGCCCAATGTGGTACTATATGGAGAAGAAAGCCGCACTCTATTATCAGTAAAATATACTCCCTATGACTCTATGAGAGAAGCATATATTACAAATGGAGGAGGGCGAAAGAACGGGACAAAAATCGAAAATGTTATTGTCTTTAAGGTGAGCTTTAATATAAAGTATCCAAAGGGAGAGCTTGGACCCTTTAATGAGGGGGACTATAATAATTGGAGCATGATCTTAGTTCGTAAGGACAAAGATTCTCCCTGGCTCATTGCTGATCAGGGATATTGATTAAAAGCTGTTAAAGGAGCTTAACTTCCTTTAACAGCTTTTGTTTTGAAGATTATACCTTTTCAATCATTTCTAGGGACTCACCTGCACCAATGGCAACAGAATCAAGAGGAAATTCTGCAACATATGCGGGTATATGCGTTTCATTATATATGAGTTTATCTAAGCCTTCTAGAAGAGCTCCGCCGCCGGAAAGCATTATTCCCTTATCCATTATATCTCCTGCAAGCTCAGGCGGTATTTTTTCAAGGGTGATTTTGATGGTGTTAATAATCATAGCTACAGGATCCTTCAAGGCTTCTCTTATTTGGCTATCTGTAATGATAATAGCCTTTGGAAGTCCGGTTATTAAATCTCTTCCTCTTATTTGCATCTCTCTTTGCTCTTCAATTTTATAGGCAGAGCCAAGCTCAAATTTTATATTTTCTGCGGTTCTTTCACCTATCAGGAGGTTAAACTCTCTTTTTACATAGTTAATAATTGCCTCGTCAAGTTCATCTCCTGCAACTCTTATAGAATTGCTTAAAACAATTCCTCCAAGAGAGATAACAGCTACCTCAGTAGTACCTCCACCTATATCCACAATTATACTTCCGGTTGGCTCATTCACAGGAAGACCTGCTCCTATGGCAGCTGCCATAGGCTCCTCCAGGAGCATAACCTTACGAGCCCCTGCTTGATTTGCAGCCTCATTTATAGCTCTCTTTTCAACCTCTGTAACTCCAGTAGGATAGCAAATTACAATCCTAGAGTTATTTAGTGAATTCTTGCCAATAACTTTTTCAATAAACTTTTTCAGCATCTGCTGAGTCAAATCAAAGTCAGCAATTACCCCATCCTTAAGTGGCCTAATTGACACAATATTCTCTGGAGTTCTGCCTATCATATTTTTAGCCTCTAACCCAACGGCTAACACCTTCTTGTTTTTAGTGTTTACTGCTACCACAGAGGGCTCTCTAAGCAAAATACCTTTACCCTTTGAAAATATTAAAGTATTAGCTGTTCCTAAATCTATTCCTATATCTTTAGCTGTTCCAAAAAATCTCATGAAATTTCCCCCTTAGAATTCATCCTATGTTTATTGTCATAAAGTTTACCAAATCGTAAAAAGTAACTTTGCACCAGTATAAGTTTAATGAACATGTTTTTCAACACACAATATGGGGTAATTACTCCATAATATTCTATAATAACCATAATATAATTGACATAAATTGTACAAAGTATTATATTATAAGTAACAAATTGTATACAACCTAATTGTGGGCAATTTGTTTTTAACAAAGCCATTATTTTATTTTGGTATGGAATTATAATTAAAAAAGGGGGATTAAAGATGTTTTTATTTGAATCAATTCCTTGGTACTCTGTTCTAATGTGGTTTGGAGTTCTTGCAGGCTTGATGGTTGTAAATGAGCTGGCTCGCATGAACAAGTGGTTTTCTCTTTTGATATTTTTAGTGTTACCTATTGTGCTTCCCTTTACAGTTTGGAATCACACAGCAGGTGCAGGCTCCAGTGTTGGAACCTGGTTCCACTGGGCAAAGGTGTATTCTGCCCTTGCAGGCTGCTTAGGCTTTATGGCTTTAAGGTTTATTAAGGGTGCTAGCAATAATAAGTATCTCTTAATGTTTCCACCATTAATTCTTTCAATCAACATATTGGAGGCAGTTGTTCGTGACTTTCAGTGCTACGGCTTAAACGGCATGGTAGATGGGGTTATGATGGTGGGTGGTCCTTGGAATATAATGAATGGTATTGCAGGTATTTTAAATATTATCACCATTTCCGGTTGGATGGGTATCTTTATCGGCAAGGACAAGCGCAAGGATATGTTATGGCCTGATCAGCTTTGGTTCTGGATCATTGCCTATGATCTTTGGAACTTTGCCTATGTTTACAACTGTGTTTCCGACCATTCCTTCTATGCTGGTGCAGCACTTCTGATATCCTGTACAATTCCAGCTTTCTTCATAAAGAAGGGTGCTTGGCTGCAGCATCGTGCACAAACCTTAGCAATTTGGATGATGTTTGTTATGTGCTTCCCAGCCTTTGTTGATACTTCTATGTTTGCAGTAAAATCCTCACACAATGAAACGGCATTATGGGTTGTAAGTGCTTTGGCTTTGGCTTCTAATATAGCGGTGTTTATTTATCATTTCTATAAAGTATTTAAGTACAAACGCAATCCATTTAAAGAAGAGGTACATCCAGATTTGACCAGCTACAAACTAGTTGTAGAAAATAAATACAATATGTAGCCTGTTTATGGCATATTTTTAAGACCAAAATTGTAGAGATTTTGGTCTTTTTTCATATAAAAAAGTTCAACCAAATTTCACTCAAATATTGAAATTAACTCGTGTCTTTATTTTATTTGTAAAAAGAGTTATAATTATGTAACAAGTATTATTAGTAAGATATTAGGAGGAGTTTATGTTCAAAGAGTTAATATGTCCAAATTGCGAAGAAAGCTTGCAGAAGATTATTAACGCTATGTGTGAGGGTTATGCTGTAAATGAAATAATTTGTGATGATAACGGCAGACCTACAAATTACAGATTCATGGAGGTAAATCGCTCCTTTCTACAAATGACTGGATTTAAAAGAGAGGACATCCTAGGTAAAACTGTAAAAGATATTTCCCCCAATATTGATGCTAACTTGATTGATGCTTACGGAAAAGTGGCTCTTACAGGAAGCCCTGCAAACTTTGAAAATTATTCTGAACTCCTGGACAAGCATTTTAGGGTAAGCGTATTTTCACCTAAAAAGGGAACCTTTATAACCATGTTTACGGATATAAGCGAAATGAAGAGAACGGAGGAGACCTTAAAAAAGCATAAGCTGCTCATTGAGTGTGCCCAGGATGCGGTTTTGTATGTGAAGGATGATGGTATGATTGTTGATGCAAATGAGGCTGCACAATGGTTATACAATTATACTTATGAAGAGCTTTTACAATTAAGTATTCATGATATCAGGCATCCAGCTACCAGACTAGAGTTTGAAAGGCAAATGAAACAAGCAGACAAGTATGGCATAGTATTTGAGTGTATTCATGTAAGAAAAGATGGATCAAGCTTTCCTGTTGAAGTAAGTGCTAAAGGCACCATCATCGAAAATAGAGGCATAAGAATTCATATCATAAGGGATATTACCGAGAGAAAGCTTGCTGAGGAAAAGATTACATATCTTGCTAATTACGATTCCCTTACGGGTATTCCCAATAGAGCACATCTCATGCATGAGCTGGATATGTCCATCCAGCGTGCAAGCAGGGGAGAGGATAAATTTGCAGTACTGTTTTTTGATATAGACAAGTTTAAGCTGATCAATGACGTGTACGGTCATGATGCAGGAGATAAAGTCTTACAGACAGTGTCTGCTAGAGTTCAGAATTTAATTCGAAAAATAGACACCCTTGGAAGGCTAGGAGGAGATGAATTTATAATAATTCAGCCCTTAATTGAAAAAGCTGAGGATGCGTTACCCCTTGTGCATAGAATATTTAAAGCCTTTGATGAGCCAATTACTGTGGGAAGTAATTATATTAAGGTAATTATTAGCGTTGGTATTAGCATTTATCCCGATAATGGGGAGGATAAGGAAGCTCTTTTGAGTAATGCTGATAATGCCATGTATGCTGCTAAAAAAGAAAAGGACAATAGCTACAAGTTTTATACTAAAAAAGATGCATCAGTGTGATGCATCTTTTTTAGTATCAATTATAATGGTTTCTAGGCTTAGCTTACCCTTTTCAAGACCTAATATCTGTTCAATGAGCCTGATATGAATCTGAGGGTCAGTAACCCCTTCAATATAAAGGTCACCAAGCCCTCTAATTAGGATTTTAAGCATATATTCTGGATATTCAATGTGTATCAAGCCAAGGTCAAGCCCCTGGAGAAAAAGGTTCTTAGCATGTAACAGTGCAGTTTCTGATAACCTATCTCTTATAAGGCTAAATACTCCAGGATTTCCCGGGGAATAGGAGGAGATGGCTGGATGGCTTTGTATGGAGTTAAAGTATAGATATAGAATTGAAGAAAGCTTAGAATAGAAATCCAAGCCCTCGTCCTCTACAATGTTGCTAAGTTCTACCTCTACGCCTTCAATAAATTGCTCCACTACCGCTTCCACCAACTGTTCCTTTGAAGAAAAGTAATAGTACACAAGCCCCTTTGCTATACCAATTTTTTGTGCTATGTCATTCATGGAGGTCTTATTTATGCCCTGAGCTTCAAAGAGCTCCTTAGCAGTAAGGATAATCTCCTGACGTCGTACTTTTGGATCCTTTGTTATACGCATATTCATCCCCCTAATCAATGGACTTAAGTGATTCTACCATATTTACATCTCTTAGCTTGTAATACATAAAGAAGTTAACAAGTACTGAGAAAGCCATGGTAAGAACTACAGACAATAAATAGCTTATTAAATGAATCTCTTTGCCAAACATCATTGTATCAATTTCCATAGTATCCATAACATACCTATGGAGTATGAAACCAAGCAATAAGCCGCATAAGGTTCCTATTACAGTTAGTATTATATTTTCTCTATACACATAGGCGGATACTTCCTTATCTCTAAAGCCCAGTACCTTGATGGTGGCGATTTCTCTTATTCTTTCTGTTATATTAATATTTGTCAGGTTATAGAGCACTACAAAGGCCAAGGCTCCAGCCGAGATTATCAGTATTAATACCACATAATCTAAGCTTTTTATAGTGTCATTAAATTTATTTACCAGGGTATTGGTGAACATGACACCAAGCACACCCTCATGGTTTAAAAGCTCCTCCTTAAAGACCTTCTCATCTATGGTATTAACATTATTAACATTAAATACTGCAAAGTTGTACACTGGAGCCCTATGAGTTACTTTTTCAAAGTACTCCGGAGACAGATATATATAGTGAGACAGGTAATTTTCTGCTATGGCCGACACCTTCAGTTCATAGGTTCTATTGTCAGAATCTCTATAATAAATTGTATCCCCAACTCTTACCTTGAGAAGCTGGGAAAGCTTTTCTGTAATAACTGCTCCCTCTGAGGTGAGCTCAATGTTCTTTTTAGTCTTTCTGTCATGCAGCTTAAAGAAGCTCTTAAAGGCGTTTGTGTCATAAGGAATCATAAGATTTGCCTTATAGCTTCTTCCTGAATCAGCATTAGTGACGTTGACAGACTCATTTGAGGTTTTGGTATAGGCTTTTATCTCTTTTTGACTGCCCAAAATCTTATTAAAATCCTTAGAGACCTCATCTTTTTTAGTATCCAGGAACAATTGTCCGTTATAGGTAAATATCTCTTTAAACTGTTTACCCATGATGGCGTTGATGGAATCTCTCAGGCCAAAGCCAGTGACTAAGAGTGCAGTACAGCCCGCAATTCCAATAATAGTCATGAGGAATCTTCTCTTATATCTAAATATATTTCTTGCAGTTACCTTATAGGAGAAGGACAATTTCCTCCAGAGGGGCTTTATTCTCTCAAGTAATATTCTCTTCCCAGGCTTAGGAGCCTTAGGCTGCATTAATATGGCAGGAACAGCCCTAAGTTCATTTAGAGCAGCCAGGAGAGAAGCTGATACTGTAGTAAATACGGCAAATAATATAGAGATAAGGGCATAATTAGCATGGAAAGGGGTTAATCTTTCAGGAATCTTATACATCATGCTATAGGCATTCATAATTACAGTTGGAAATAGTTTAAAGCCTATACTAAGCCCTAACATAGCTCCGGAGAGGCTTGCCAGCAGTGCATAAATAAGATACTTTGAGGAAATGGTTAATGTGCTGTAGCCTAAGGCCTTTAATGTGCCTATTTGCACTCTTTCCTCCTCTATCATCCTAGTCATGGTGGTTAAACATACCAGTGCAGCTACCAAGAAGAAAAATAATGGGAATACCTTTGCTACGGCTCCTATCCTCTTAGCATCATCTCCATAACCAGAATATCCAGGGTTCCCGTCTCTATTAGTCACAAACCATTTATCAGGTATATCTAGGAGCTGCTTTTCTGAAGTGGCAATTTTGTCCTCAGCCTCTTTAATTTTAGCTAGAGCATCTGCCTTCTCTTTTTCATAGGTTAATCTTCCCTTATCAAGCTCTATTCTGGCATCAGCAAGCCTTTGACGTCCATTTTCTAAAGAACTCTTCAAGTGCTTTTCGCCTTCAATTAATGCTGCGTTACCATCAACTATCTTTTTTTCATTCTCAGAAAGAAGCACAGCACTAGCCTTATATTGAGCTAAACCTAAATCATAGTCCTTCTTTGCAGCAGCGTGAGTAACCTCAAGCTGAGTTATAGTTCTATCCATGGCTGTGCTTAATTTTTCATATAGATTTGCATCATCATACTTGAAGTTATTTTCAATGGAGGAGGCCAGTTCAAAAGAAAAGACTCTGATATCTGCTATGAGCTTATTAAACCTTTCTTCTGTCATTGAAGGGACAATAGTGGACAAGGTCTGTCTTATGCTTTTAAGACCCTCAATGGATTTTTGAAGAGCATCAAGCTGTACCTTTGCATTATCAAGCAATTTGCCTTTTTCTAAGTATTGGGCCTTACCCTTATCAAGCTCCTCCCTAGCCTTTGTAAGCTGATTTTTTTTATCCATTAGCTCCTTATTGCCCTTTACCTCATTATCCTCTAGTTCCTTTTCACCCTCAGTTATTTCTTTCTCAGAGGATTGAAGCTTTTGTTCACCATCCTTAAGCTCCTTGTAAGCCTTTTCCTTATTGGTATTAAGCTCTTCCTTGCCCTTATTTAATTCATCCTTAAGCTTCTTAGTTTCTCTATGCATAGCCTCAGTTCCAATAGCTTTAAAAGAATTTTCAATGGGGACTATATGGCTGCTATACTCTTTCGAATAGGCTGTAAGCCTTTTCGAATCCGATGTGCTTATAAATAGGTCACTAACCTCCTTCATATTAAAGTCTTCTTTGGAGATATATGCAAAATATCTTATGGCTCCATCACCAATGTTAGTCTGACCTCTTTCAAAGTCTATATAAAGAGGGGAGTCAATAATACCTACAACAGTATAGGTATCAGTTTTAAGAAAATCCTCCAGCTTTTCTCCATTGGGCAGAGAAATAGTAACCATGCTTCCCAGCTTAATTTCATTAGGTACGTTATAGCCATTTTCTACAACTATTTCACCAGAGCTCTCTGGAAGCCTTCCTTCAATAATCACAGGTCTATTTAGGCCTTCATTATCTCCATATTCCTTCTTATCATAGCTAAACAGCTTCACTGTGGAGGTATTGCCTTCCTTGGAGGTTATGAAAAGATCCTTGGAGTAACCCTCCTGTACTTTTTCCACACCTTTAACTTCCTTCACACTGTTGATGTCTGATGGTTTAAAGCCCAAAGGCGATACTATTTTAAAATCTGACAGGTTATTAGCCTTGTAGTATTTATCTGCAGACAGGATCATATCCGGCTCTGCAGCATTTATGCCAGCAAAAAAACCAACCCCTAAGGTAATAATTGCAAGGATTGATATAAATCTTGCCTTAGATTTATATATGGATCTAACAAGATCTGCAATAAAGGATTTTTTCTTCATTACCACTCAATCCTTTCCACAGGAATGGGGTTTTCATTTACTACAAACTCAGAAACCTTTCCATTTCTCATTCGGATTACCTTATCTGCCATATCCTTTAGTGCTGCATTATGGGTTATAACCACCACTGTCATGCCTGTGGCTTTACAGGTGTCCTGAAGCAGCTTTAAGATTGCCTTTCCTGTCTGATAGTCTAGAGCACCTGTAGGCTCGTCACATAAAAGCAGCTTTGGATTCTTTGCCAAGGCTCTTGCTATGGCTACTCTTTGCTGTTCTCCTCCAGACAATTGAGAGGGAAAATTGTTCATTCTATCCTTTAAACCAACCATCTCCATGACGTATTCCACATCCAAGGGATCCATGCTTATTTGAGAGGCCAGCTCAACATTTTCCCTTGCTGTAAGGTTTTGAACAAGATTATAAAACTGAAATACAAAGCCTATCTCGTATCTTCTGTACTCAGTTAACATTTTGCTGCTATATTTACTTATATCTTTTCCATCCACCTTAATGGTGCCGCCATCTAGGGAGTCCATACCGCCTAAGATATTTAACACTGTTGTTTTGCCGGCACCAGAGGCTCCTACCACCACAGCAAAGTCTCCCCTTTCGATTTCAAAGCTGACTCCATCTGCTGCTGTTATAGTAACCTCGCCCATCTTATATCTCTTTTGTACATTATTTAATTCTATAAAGCTCATAATTTTCTCCTGTTTCATATTTTCTATAATTATTTTACCACTGACTGACCGTAAGTCAATAGCTTATTGCCAATATTTATATTACATATGTTATAATAAATTATGAATTTTTATCCCTTAAAAGGAGGATATAATAATTATGGAAGCGATAAACAAGCCTTATTTCAAACTAAAGGAAAAGTTAGATCAAAGTGACTATAGGGATATCAATGAGCTTAAAGAGCTTTGTTTAAAAGGGGAGGATATAACCTTAAAGTTAGAGCTTGACTATAAATTAAACAGGGCAAGGGCAGAAGATATTAATACAAACAAAATCAATGAGTTTATGTATTATGACGAAGATAAGCTTGTTGGCTATATTGGAATTTGTCAGTTTGGAGGAACAGCTCTTGAGCTAAACGGTATGGTACATCCAGACTACAGGAGAAGAGGTATCTTCAAAAGCTTGTACTCACTAGCTAAGGACGAATGGACCAAAAGAAAGTCAGAAAAAGTACTTTTACTAAGTGATAGCAATTCTACTTTTGGAATTGAATTTATTAAGCACACAGGTGCCTATTATCATCACTCAGAATACGAGATGTTTTTAAGGAGCAATCCAGATGAGAAATTACTATCCCACAATGTAGTTTTAAGGAAGGCTGAAAATAAAGATGCTAGGGCTATTGCATGGCAAAATTCCATATATTTTAACATAGAGTTTAAGGAAGAGGACATTAAAATGCCAGAGGATGAAGAAAAATACGGCACAATTACCTATATGGCTGAGGTTGACAATTTAGTAATCGGAAAGGTTAATTTGGAGATGTGTGATGGCACAGGTGGGATCTTCGGGCTAGGGGTACTTCCAAAATACCGAAAAAAAGGCTATGGAAGTGAGATTTTAGCAAAATCAATAACCTTGCTTAAAGAAAGAGGAGCAAAGGAGATCATGCTTCAAGTGGTGACAAAGAATGAAAATGCTCTTAATTTATACAGACGCTGCGGCTTTAAAGAGACTTCCATAATGGATTACTATGAAATATAGCTTGTGAAAGCAGGATTCCTATCCATAGTAGGAGTAGCTAAGGGCTTGTTAAATTTTATTAGAAATTTATTATTTACTAAATAAGAATAGATTTTTTCCCTCTTGAAAAAGTTAATTAAATGTACTATAGTAAAGCTATACCCACCCCCCCACTGGGGGGTATTCAAGAGTGTAAGGAGGGCTACTATTATGAATGAAGAACAAAGCAAAGCACTACAAGCGTTAAAAACTTCCAGAGGGCAAATCGAAGGGATTATAAAAATGATAGAGGAAGGAAGATACTGTGTAGATGTTTCTAACCAAATAATCGCAGCACAAGCTCTTCTGAAAAAAGCAAATCTGTTGATTTTAAAACAGCATATTAAGCACTGCGTTAAGGATGCTGTTGTTGCAGATAAAGGTGATGAGAAAATAGATGAAATCATAGAGCTTTTATCTAAGATAATGGGCAAGTAGGGTGCAGCAGAAGGAATAAGGAGGAGAAGTCCATGGCAAATAAGTCATTAAAGATAGAGGGGATGACTTGTGCAGCCTGTGCAAAGGCTGTTGAGCGAGCATCAAAAAAGGTTGAAGGAGTTACAGAGGCAAGCGTAAATTTTGCAACAGAAAAGCTTAATATAAATTTTGATGAAACAAAGGCATCTTTAGAGTCTATTCAAGCGGCAATTGAAAAGGCAGGCTACAAGGCTGTAATGGAGGCAAGCACTAAGTCATTAAAAATAGTGGGGATGAGCTGTGCAGCTTGTGCAAAAACCATAGAAAGGGTAACAAAGAAGCTAGATGGTGTTGTGGATTGCAGTGTAAATTTTGCAACAGAAAAATTGAGCATCAGCTATGAACCTTCTAAGGTGCGCCTTTCTGACATAAAAAAAGTCATAGAGAAGGCTGGATATAGTGCTCTAGAGGAAGAGATTACTATAGATGAGGACAAGGAAAGAAAAGAAGAGGAGATAAAACTATTATGGAAGAAGTTTATAATTTCCGCCATCTTTACAGTACCTCTGCTTGTTATCTCTATGGGTCATATGGTAGGAGAAAAGTTAGGCTTCAGCCTTCCAAGCTTTATTGATCCTATGATAAATCCTAGGGTATTTGCAATAGCTCAGCTTATTTTAGTAATTCCTGTGATGATTGCAGGTAATAGATTCTTTAGGGTGGGCTTTAAGTCTTTAGTAAGAAGAAGCCCCAATATGGATTCGCTAATTGCAATGGGTACCTCAGCAGCATTCTTGTATGGGGTGTTTGCTATAGTACAGATTTTTAGTGGGAATACAGATTATGCTTTTGATCTATACTTTGAATCAGCGGCAGTTATTATCACCCTTATAACCCTTGGTAAATATCTAGAATCAGTCACTAAGGGAAAGACCTCTGAAGCTATTAAGAAGCTTATGGGGCTTGCTCCCAAAACAGCTATTATAGTAAGAGATGGTAAGGAGACAGAAATCTCTATTGAAGAGGTTGAAGTAGGCGATATCATAGTAGTTAAGCCAGGTGAAAAGATGCCTGTAGATGGAGAGGTGGTAGAGGGAGTAACCTCTGTGGATGAATCTATGCTAACAGGAGAAAGTATACCTGTGGAAAAAAACCTTGGGGATAAGATAATAGGTGCAAGCATAAATAAAAATGGTTCAATTAGATATAGGGCTACAAGAGTTGGTAAGGATACTGCACTTGCACAAATTATAAAGCTAGTAGAAGATGCACAAGGCTCTAAAGCTCCAATTGCAAAGCTGGCAGATATAATTTCTGGATATTTTGTTCCGGTGGTTATATCAATTGCAATTATATCAGCTCTTGCCTGGTATATTTCCGGGCAAACAGGAGTATTTGCTCTTACAATATTTATATCAGTGCTTGTAATTGCCTGTCCTTGCGCATTAGGTCTTGCCACACCAACTGCTATAATGGTTGGTACTGGTAAGGGAGCTGAATACGGTGTTTTAATTAAAAGTGGAGTTGCACTAGAAACTGCTCATAAGATAAGGACTATAGTATTTGATAAGACAGGTACTATTACAGAGGGCAAGCCAAAGGTTACTGATGTCGTTGTCACAAAGGATATTACAGAAAATGAACTATTACAATTGGCAGCATCAGCAGAAAAGGGCTCTGAACATCCTCTTGGAGAGGCTATAGTTAAAGGGGCAGAGGAGAGAGGCTTAGAATATAAGAAGCACGATTTCTTTAAGGCTATACCTGGCCATGGAATCGCGGTTAAAATAGAGGATAAAAATATCCTGCTTGGAAACAGAAAGCTTATGGTGGAGAGCAATATATCAATAGGGGAGCTTGAAGAAATTTCTCATAAGCTTGCAGCGGAAGGGAAGACTCCAATGTATATAGCTATTGATAATAAAATGGCAGGGATTATTGCAGTTGCTGATACTGTAAAGGAAAGCAGCAGGAAGGCCATTGAAAAGCTTCATCAGATGGGTATTGAGGTTGCAATGATTACTGGAGATAATAAGAGAACAGCAGAAGCAATAGCTAAGGAAGTTGGAATCGACAGAATTTTAGCAGAGGTATTACCACAGGATAAGGCACAGGAGGTCAAAAAGCTTCAAACAGGTGGGAATAAAGTTGCCATGGTTGGTGATGGTATTAATGATGCTCCAGCACTAGCTCAGGCTGATATTGGTATAGCAATAGGTTCAGGTACAGACGTTGCAATGGAATCAGCAGACATAGTTCTTATGAGAAGCGATTTGATGGATGTACCAACTGCAATACAACTTAGCAATAAGACCATTAAAAACATTAAAGAAAACTTATTCTGGGCCTTTGGCTACAACACCTTAGGAATTCCAGTTGCAATGGGAGTGCTGTATGTATTTGGTGGGCCGCTTTTAAATCCTATCATTGCAGCTGCTGCTATGAGTGTAAGTTCAGTATCTGTTTTATTAAACGCACTAAGACTAAAGGGCTTTAAGCCAGTTAGATAGTTAATAAGAATACAAGGAGGAATAAAAATGAAAAAGAAAATATTAGTTGAAGGAATGAGCTGTGGACACTGTGCTAAACATGTTAAGGAGGCTTTAAGCGAGCTTAATGGAGTTACTAGTGTAGAAGTGGATTTGGCTGCTAAATCAGCAATACTAGAGGCAGCTTCAGAGGTAAAGGATGAGGACATAAGCTTTGCCATTGAGGATGCAGGCTATGAAGTAGTAGGAATAGAGGTTATATAAATAAATAGAGATAAAAAAGGATTTACTGCTTTTAAGTAAATCCTTTTTTGTTGCATAAGATATTATTCACCATGCATGGAAAGTTAACTTGACATTCCAAAATAAAAGAATTATTATAAGTATGGAAAGCAAACTTTACATAATGGAGGTGTGACAATTTGCTAAACAAGCTAGAGGAAATCAGAAAGGCACATAATATTACTCAAGAAGAATTAGCAGAAAAGCTTGAAGTATCAAGGCAAACCATTGGCTCACTGGAAAATGGAAGATATAATCCTTCAATATTATTAGCTTTTAAAATTGCTAGGTTTTTCAGTTTAACCATTGAAGAAATATTTATATATGAGGAGGAGCAGGATAATGAATAAAAGAAAACATTTTTTTGCAATTTGTTTTGCGCTGATTGGGATTACTATTTTATTGGTGGGAGCATTTATTAAAATTAGAACATACTATGGTTTTTCATCAGTACTTATAGGCATAGGTGCGGGGATATTTGGAACAGCCTTAGGAAATATAATTAGACTTAGGATGGAAGCGAAAAATCCTGAAATTGGCCGAAACCTTGAAATTGAAAAAAACGATGAAAGAAATACTGCCATTCGAGATAAAGCTGGGGCTATGGTGAATAGGATATCCCTGCAGGTGCTTTCTGTTTTAGTTTTGATATTTGCACTTTTAAGAGTGGAGCTTGCAATAATACTTTGTATATTGGGTATTATTGTACTTCAAGGAATTTTAATTATTTTCTTTCAAAATTATTATTCTAAAAGAATGTAAATAGTGATAATATAAGCAAATTAGTTGAACTACTTTATAATATAATTAATGGTACGGGGATGTTAATTATTTACCCTATTGTAAAAGCAAAGCTTTTAACAACTTTGTGTCAATAGAATACCTTAATCTCTTAATGTATTGGACAAAGCGTGAGGAAATGAACAAGATATGCGGTATAGGTTTACTAAGCTTAATATAAGTAAGGAAAGTATTGTTGTAGCTCATGTTCCTCCATATAAAGGTTTGGATAAAGCTAATAATGGGAAAACACACCTGACTTTTAATACTCAGGTGTGTTTTTTTATGCATGCTGATTTTTAGATGCAAGGTATATTATTATTGCTATTATTATAATCCCCAATATTACAAGTCCAGCTATCTTCCACGGACTTACAGGTGCATGTCCCTTAACTTCACCAGTTTGTCCATTAATCATGTATCTATATACCTTATTTTTATATGTATAGGTTGAAAGCCATAGAGGAAGTAAAATGTGCTTATATTTTATCTGATTGTAGGAAGTACTTACATTAAGGTTTCTCACTTCATCTGCATTTATCTTCTGAATTATTCCAGATTGTATGCCAGCTTTTACAGTATTAATGGCAATATCCCAGCCTTCCTTTAAATTAACGCTGTAACGTTCAGCATGAAAGCCGGATAAAAACTCAGGTTTATAATGAACAAGCTCTGTTAAGTTGAAGGATCTGAACTTATTCATAAGCTTTTCATCCACCTGTCTTGAAGCGTTCACCAGTACATCGTCAAAGTATTCTGAATAGACGCCGCTGGTAGGCCACCATCTGATTTTTCTAACCTGTTTAGTTATCATTTTTCTCTGGCCATTTTCCTCAACCCATTCAGTTTCAGTTACATAGTAATATTCCCCGGCTTCAGCAGTGTAGGTTGAAAAGGTGTCTGCATCATAGGTCCAGCAGGGAATATACATCCCAACTATCTTTTGAGGCAGATAAATCTTTTTTAAGGAATTGGGGGCAAAGTGTCTCTTCTTTATCCAGTTTTTAAAGCAATTTAAAGCATCCTTTTGGGATATTTTAAAGGGCACAAGTGATTCTGGTGCGATACCAGCGTCATTATCACTTTTTACTATATAAGAGGAGCCACAGAAGGGACAAAGCTCTGCTGTGCTGTTCTCATCAAGTACAGTTTCAGCACCACAGCTTTGGCACTTAATTACTCTTTTTTCATTTCCCCAATTTAAATTTGCAGAATCCACCTTCGAGTAAAAATCATATTCCGCAATATCTCCAGTTTGTTTTGTTATATCTATGACATTGCTGCAGTAGGGGCATTCAAGGCACTGCTTTTCAGGACTAAAAACCATATTACCGCCGCAGGAGGGACAGGGAAATCGATCAGTTTTTTCCTGCTTTACAGCTTCAAAGTCTTTATTTTCATTCTCCAACTGACGTACCCCCTATTCAAGCTTTAGTCCACATTCAGCACAGAATTTTGATCCTGCTGGAATTTTAGCACCACATTTTGTGCAAGTTCTTTCCTGATTTTGTGGAGAACCACATTCTGGACAGAATTTTGTGCCTGGAGCTATCTCTATACCGCATTTTACACATTTTACTTTAGGTGGAGTTAGAGACTTACCACAGGAGCTGCAAAACTTATTGTCAGGAGAATTTTTGAAGCCGCATTCTGGACAGACAACATTTTGCGTTTGTGCAGAGGGCGCGTTCATTCCCCTTATAGCTTCGCCCATAATACTACCAATAGCTGCACCAGCTCCAATGCCTGCACCTGCACCTGCAAGGCCTCCGCCCTCATTTTGTGCAGCATCTCTTATAGCCTCTGCAGTTTGATATTGAGCATACTGCTGCAGGTTGCCAAGAACGCCCATAGAGGTTTTTTTATCAACCACCTTCTCCACTTCTTCTGGAAGAGAAATATTCTCAATGAAGAAGGAAACGAGCTGAAGTCCAAAAGCCTCAAATCTTGGTTGTAGCTTCACTATGGATTGTTCACTCAGTTCATCATAGTACCTTGCAAGATCAATGGCGGCTATATCAGTTTCTCCTAAAATATCTGATATTCCAGAAACCACAGAACGCTTAAGCTGACCTACAATACTTTCAGTATCAAAGGTCTGGTTTGTACCAAAAACTTCTTTTAAAAACACAACAGCATCGGAGACCTTAAAGGAAAAGATACCAAAGGCCCTAAGTCTTATAATTCCAAATTCCTTATCACGCATCATCACAGGGTTTGAGGTTCCCCATTTTTGATCAGTAAATTGTTTTGTATTTATAAAGTATACCTCAGCCTTAAAGGGTGAATTAAACCCATATTTCCAGGATTTTAGCTTTGTTAGAACAGGCATATTTTCTGTTGAAAGTTGATATCTTCCTGGTGTAAATACATCTGCTATCTGACCTTCATTTACAAATACTGCTACCTGGGATTCTCTAACAGTAAGCTGTGCCCCCATTTTTATTTCCTTGTTCTGAACGGGGAAACAATATACCATGGTGGTTGTACTCATATCTGTCCATTCAATTACTTCAATAAATTGACTCTTAACAAAATTTAACAATCCCATAAATACCCTCCTAGATTTCATTAGCTACTTACATTTATATTATCAAATGCTAAATCATATAACAATATGTTCAAGGTCAAAATAGTGGTTGATGACTTAAAAGCAAAAAAGAGGAATTAAAAACAAATTATAGAATAATATTAACTAATAAACCTGAGGAGGGATGGGAATGTACAAGTATAAGGTGTTAACTCAAAAGGATAAATGGTTTTCTGGTAAGTTTGATCCTGCTAAATTAGAAGAGGCATTAAATGCATACTCTGAACAGGGATGGAGACTAGTTAGTTGTGCAACTGCTGATATACCTGGGTTTGGAAGTACAAGACAGGAATTTGTTGCCGTACTGGAGAGAGAAGAATAATGGCTTACACTACAGTTTTCGAAGGTGTTGTGTTCATTGAAGGTGGACATAATAGTGCAAAAATTATAAAAAACATAAAGGTAGACTTAGGTTGTTCCTTTGGAGCTCAATTAAAAAACCTAACGGATATGAAGAGAGAAATTGCCGCTAGGGTAAAGAATGAAGGCGGGAATTGCTTGGTAGATTTTCAGTATGGACAAAGGAGCAGATGGCTGGCCATTGATGATGTCTCCTTCTGGGGTACTGGAGTGGCTGCTGTTTTGCCAGAAGACTCCTATAATGAAATAATAGCTAAAGGACATCGTTAATAACGTCAAAAGCCATCCTTAGGGTGGCTTTTAACGTTATAGTATAAGGGTGAAAATTAAAGTATAATAGATGGTAGGGGTATAGCTTTGAAATAATTCAAGCCATACAATATTATCGACAATTTGGGGGTGTGTAAATGGACGCGCTATTAAAGGTAAAAGTGGATTTAATGGTAGAGAGCTTTTATCAATTAGAGGGCTCTTTCAAAATGGAGAATAAGTTATTAAAGCACCTTGGGGCTATGACTAATGCGTCACGAGGAAAAAGGATTGATACAGACACTATAAGTGAAATTAAAAAGTACATTAAGAAGGAGACTGGACTAACCTCATATTTTAGAGGAGCAAATGCCTTTATATTAGCTAACCTTTTATGCTTAGAAACTGACTATGAAGAGTTCTTTAAAAATATGTTGTTAGTATATGAAAAGCTAAGAGCAGAGAATTTTAAGAACAGCCAATATTTACCCTTAGCCAGCTACACTATAGTAAAAGAAGTGGATAGGGGTAACTGGGATTATGTAGTACACCGAGCAAAGCAGTTCTATGAAAGCATGAAGAGTAAACATTTTTGGCTAACCTCTTCTGATGATTATGTTTTTGCAGTGGTACTAGCAGCATCTGATTTAGAGGTTTCAGAAACCTCCTTAAGAATTGAAGAATGCTACAATAGGTTGAATAACTTAGGATTTTATAAGGGAAATGACCTTCAAACCCTTTCTCATATCCTAGCCTTAGGTGAGGAAGGTGTTCAGGAAAAGTGCAACAAGGCCGTAAGGATTTATCAGAAGCTTAAGGAAGCAAAAGTTAAGCTTCAATACAGCGGATTAGCTTCTATTGGAGTGCTAACCCTTATATGTACAGATGTGGATAAGATAGTGAGTGAGGTAAAAGAGGTTTATGACTATATCTATAAAAAGGATGGGTATGGATTTTGGAGTCTTGATAAGTCAATGAGGTCAATATTATCTGCAAGCCTTGTAGCTGATTACTATATTGCTAATATTAATAAGGGAATTTTACAGGTAACCATAAGTAATAGCATAAATGCGATTTTGATTGCTCAGCAGCAGGCAGCAATTGCAGCAATATGTGCGGCCAGTGCAGCAGCCTCCGCAGCTTCAAGCTCATAGGGTGATATTATGTTAGATGCCCATAATCCAGAGCACGTTGGGGCTAACATAAAGGAGTTAGAAAAGCTAATGTAAAATTCTAGAAGGAGTGGTGGATTTCAATGACCAAGTTGGTATTAGTAAGACATGGAGAGCCGGACTATAGCCATGTTACCTCTAGGGGTTTTATTGGACATGGTAGAGACTTAGCAAATTTAACTGAGCAAGGGGTAATTCAAGCTGAACAGGTATCCAGGGATGAGAGACTTCAAGGATCACAGCTTATCATATCCTCAGCTTATACAAGAGCTTTACAGACTGCAGCAATAATATCTAAAAATACTGGGTTAGATATTAAAATAGAGCTTGATCTTCATGAATGGCTGCCGGACTTATCTTTTTCTTATGACTCTGATGAGTTTGCTGTAAAAATAGGAAAGGAATGCTCTACATATAAGGGCAAATGCCCAGAGGATAAAAATCCTAAATGGGAAAGCTTATCGGAGGTTGCTAGAAGAGCATTTTTAAGTCTGGAAAAATATCTTCAATATGACAAAATAATAGTAGTCTCTCACGGTATAGTGATGCGTCAATTTAAATTTCAACAGCAGGTTCCCTACTGTGGGATTATAGAAGTGGATTTTGAAAAAAATTATGAGTGGTGTGGATTTGTGGAGCATTAATAATGATTTTGGGGGTTAATTAAGTGGATACAATTATTAAACATTATGAAGATTATGATGAGGATATCAGGTTAGTGAAGGATAGTGCACACACTATTGAATTTGTTACAACTACGCATTTCCTCGACAAATACATCAATAAAAATGCAAGGGTTCTAGAGGTAGGAGCAGGAGCGGGAAGATATGCCTTTTTCTATGGGGAAAAGGGAGTAAGGGTTACAGCTGTGGATTTATCTCCAAAGCATGTTTCTATAATGGAGGATAAGGCTAAGGGAAAAGAACTAACAATGGAAATTCTTCAAGGAAATGCCCTGAATATGGATTTTGCTGAGAATGAGAGCTTTGATGTGGTATTATGTCTTGGCCCCCTTTACCACCTAATGAATGAACAGGATAGAGAAAAGTGCATAAGAGAATGCATTAGAGTGTTAAAGCCTAATGGTGTATTGGCTGTTGCATATATAAGCAGGTATGCAACCTTCATAAATATGATTATTAGAAACACTTCAAGTATTAATGATCTTACATTAAGAAACATACCAAGAATGGGGAAGGAATTCGATGATGCAAGGGATTGCTTTTATCATTCCACTTATAAAGAAATAGAACAATTAATGAAAGAAAATAAAGTTATTAAGCTTGAACATATTGGCACTGATGGCATAGGGGGAACCTTAAGGGATATTACAAACAAGTTCAATGAGGCTGAGTTTCAATATTGGATGGAATATCATTTTGAAACCTGTAAGGATGAAAGCTTAATAGGCTATAGTCAGCATGGATTATTCATAGGTAAAAAGGAAGGGTATAAAGCTTAAAGGAAGGCGGATTATATGTCTTTAGTAAAGCCAAAAAGGTTAAACCAGAAGACAGAGTGGCTACAGTTAGCTTATCTTGGGGAGGAGCAGGAGATAAAGACATCCTATGGAGGTATGGCAGAAATAGATTGTTCTACAGGTGAATTTAGCATTCTAGAATCAGGTGTTGAATAAGAATATAAAAAACTAGTATAGGGTAAAAGCTCCTATACTAGTTTTTTAAATATTAACTTGCACACACGGACACAAAAACTAAATAATCACTAATCCTTATATTGAGATAACTGTTGGCTTGCAGAATTTAGTGAAGATATTGCCTGTTGAATCTTAGCTTTGTTATCTGGCTTCTCTGCTGAATTAAGTGCTTGCTGTAATGTACTAACAGTTGTCTGTAGGCTTGACATACTTTGATCAACATATTGTTTTGCTTTTCCTGGCATAGATGATACCTCCTCATTTAAATTTTTCAATTATAGTATGGGTTAAACTTTAAAATATATTCACCATTATTTCCGGTGGAGATTTTCAAAAATATGGTTTATAATTAAAGCACAATAGTTAAGGGGGCGGACAATTTGAAAGGTTTTAAAAAGATAATTTCCGTGCTGCTGGCCTTTTTAATGCTGCAGGTATTTCTTGTACCACAAGCTTTTGCAGAAAAAACTGGCAAGCATATTACTATTCTTTTCACTCACGACATGCACGATCATTTCCTTCCATCTATGGTAGAACAAAAAGGGCAAGTTTTAGAATTAGGGGGTTACGCACGACTTCAAAGTGCTATTAAGGCTGAAAGAGAAAAAAATCCTGACCTAGTTTTACTTGATGCCGGAGATTTTTCTATGGGTACTCTCTTTCAATCCATATATAGCAGTGATGCACCTGAGCTTAGGATAATGGGGCAGATGGGTTATGATGTAGTGACTCTGGGAAATCATGAATATGACTTTAGACCTAAGGGCTTGACAGACAGCTTAAAGGCTGCAAAAAGCAGTGGGGATAAGCTGCCTGTAATTGTACAGTCTAACGTTTCATTTCCTACAGATAAAAATGGAGCTCTGTCTAATTCTTTGACAAGCTTAAAGCAAGCCATGGAGAATTATGGGGTTAAAGATTATACAATAGTAGAGCGGAGCGGTGTAAGAATAGGAATTTTCGGACTGCTAGGGAAGGATGCTGCTTCTAATGCACCTATGTCAGAGGTTGTGTTTAATGATGAAGTAAAAGAGGCCAAGCGTGTAGTTGCTGCATTGAAGCAGGAGAAGGTGGACCTTATTGTTTGTCTTTCTCATTCGGGAATATGGGAAGACAAGTCAAAATCTGAGGATGAAATTCTTGCAAAGAAGGTTCCTGAAATTGATGTAATAATAAGCGGGCACTCTCATACAAAGCTAAACAAGCCCATTGTGGTTGGGAAAACTATAATAGGCTCCTGTGGAGAATATAGTGAAAATCTTGGGATTATAGATATTTCCCAGGAGGATAACAAGGGCTGGAAGCTTGATAATTATAGTCTTATACAAATTGATAATAGCTTGCCTGATGATATAAATATCTCCAATACCATAGACGGCTTTAAGAAAATAGTGCAAAGTAAATATCTCAACAACTTTAACATGACCTTCGATGAGGTATTGGCGTACTCACCCTATAACTTCATATCCTCTTCACTTATAGGTAAAGCTCATAAAGAGGAGGGCTTAGGTAATCTTATCAGTGATGCATATATTTATGCGGTTAAAAAGGCGGAAGGTGCCAGTTATGAGCCAATTGCCGCAGCTATTGTGCCCTCTGGTACCATAAGAGGCTCCTTTGTGAAGGGAAATATTACTGTAGCTGATGCCTTTGTGGTAAGCTCCTTAGGAATAGGAGCAGATAAGATTTCTGGTTATCCCTTGATCTCTGTTTATCTAACAGGCAAGGAATTAAAGACAGCCTGTGAGGTGGATGCTTCTATTACTCCAATAATGAATGAGGCACAGCTTTACATGTCGGGTGTAAGCTTTACCTTCAATCCCAACAGGCTCATATTTAACAAGGTTACCAAGGCTTCTCTGCAAAAGCCTGATGGGACATTGGAGGAGCTAAATGATAAAAAGCTTTATCGTGTAGTGGTTGGTCTATACTCCGCCCAGATGCTCTCAGTAGTTGGAGATAAGTCCTTTGGCTTATTATCTATAGTACCAAAGACTAAGGATGGGACACCAATTACAGACTTTGAAGCTCAGATTATTAAGGATAGTGCCAGTGGACATAACAATGAGGTAAAGGAATGGCTGGCCATTGCTCAGTATCTAAAATCCTTCGATAAAGTAGATGGGGTACCTCAGATTCCAAAGTATTATAGTGAGCTTCATGGAAGAAAAATAATAGAGGACAATCATAGTGTTTTGGCAATACTTAATAATCCAAATGGAATTGCAATTGGTGCCTACGCCATTATTATAGCTATAGCAGCACTTATAGTTTTTGCTGTGGTGATGTTTGCAACACGGAAAAAGCGCAGAGCTAAAAGAGCTGAAAGAAAGCTTAAGAAACAAGAAAATATAAAGGCATAAAAAAAGGACTCTGTCCTTTTTTTATTTACTATTTTTTTCTTTGAGTCTTTTTATATTTTCCAGTCTTTCTGCTACACTCTTTTCAACACCTTGATTGGTAGGGAAATAATATTTACGATCCCTTAAATTATCAGGCAGACACTGCATATCTACAACCTTGTCTTCAAAATCGTGGGCATAGCGATACCCCTTTCCATAATTAAGGTCAGACATAAGCTTTGTAGGGGCATTTCTAAGCTTAAGAGGAACTCCTTCTGCCATGGTTTTTTGAGCATCCTCTTTGGCACTTAGATAAGCCTTATAAAGAGCGTTGGATTTTGGTGCTGCAGAGAGATAAACTACAGCTTCAGTAAGGTTTACATCACATTCAGGCATGCCAAGATAATGTGCTGCATTATAGGCTGCCACAGTAAGCTCTAAAGCTCTAGGGTCTGCTAAACCTATGTCCTCTGAGGCAAAACGTATGAGTCTTCGAGCTATATAGAGAGGGTCTTCTCCAGCTTCTAACATACGAGCCAGCCAATATACTGCTGCATCACAGTCACTGTTTCTCATGGACTTATGCAGTGCAGAGATGAGGTTATAGTGCTCTTCCCCCTTTTTATCATATAGAAGTGACTTTTTTTGAATACAGCCCTCCAAAATTTCCTTAGTGATAACTATTGCTTCCTTTTCTCTATTACCGCTCATTACAGACATTTCCAGTACATTTAGGGCAGTTCTGGCATCGCCATTGGAATAAGCGGCAATGGCTTCTAATAGCTCCTCATTAATTTCAACCTTTAAGTCTCCATAGCCCCTTGAATCCTTTAATACATTTTTTAGGAGCTTTACTATGTCTTCTGTCTTTAGAGCATTTAGAACAAATACTCTGCTTCTAGAAAGAAGGGCAGAATTCACCTCAAAGGAGGGGTTTTCTGTGGTGGCTCCGATCAAAATTATGTTTCCCTTTTCTACATGAGGTAAAAAGGCATCCTGCTGAGATTTATTGAAGCGGTGAATTTCATCTACAAAGAGAAGGGTACGAATTCCCATGAGCCTACCCTGCTCTGCCTTTGACATAACCTCCTTGATTTCCTTTATGCCAGAGGTCACAGCACTAAAGGTGATAAAATTAGCATGGGTCATAGAGGCGATAATCATAGCTAAGGTAGTCTTTCCAACTCCAGGAGGCCCCCAAAGAATCATGGAGCTTATATGGTCGCTTTCTATTAGCTGGCGAAGCACCTTGCCCTCTCCAAGGATATGCTCCTGGCCAATGTATTCATCTAAATTTCTTGGCCGCACTCTGTCTGCAAGAGGAGAGGGGTTAACCTTTTCGAATATGGAGCCTTGTATGTAATCCATAAAATTCACCACCTATACTTTCTAATATTAATAACATGGGTACATATGTTCTGATTTAATTATAACTTTATTTGAAGGAAGCTTCAACTATTGCTATTATTAAATAGGAATGATTAAACTACATATGAAGACGAGGAGAAGTAAGATGATAATACTACAATCAATTGAGAGCATACTAAGCATAATAATTATGATATCCATTGGATATATTCTTACCTACAAGGGATGGTTTAATGAAGAATCCTCCAGGCTTTTATCAAGACTTGTTTGTAACATATCTCTACCTGCATATATGGTGGCAAATCTTGTGGCAACCTTTGACAAGAAAAAGCTCTATGAGCTGTCAGGGGGGCTTTTAATACCCTTTTTATCTATGCTAATTTGCTTTTTTATTGCTATAGCAGTTTCCAGAGCAATAAAGGTAGACAAGAAAAAGCGTGGAGTATTTGAATCCATGTTCTATATTTCAAATACCATATTCATAGGGCTACCAGTAAATCTAGCACTATTTGGAGACAAGAGTATTCCCTACGTGCTTTTATATTACATAGCAAATACAATTTTTTTCTGGACCATAGGTGTTTATTCTATAAGCAAGGACGGAGATCAAAATGGGGTAAGGCTTTTTAGCTTAGCTGCTATTAAAAAGATTTTTTCTCCTCCTCTCTTGGGATTTATTGTTGGAGTTATTTTAATAATTTTAGAGGTGCGGCTTCCTCATTTCCTCCTTGACACCTGTAAATATCTAGGAAATCTCACCACACCTCTATCTATGATTTTTATTGGAATTACCATTTATTCTGTTAACTTTAAGGGAATTCGATTTAGCTCTGATATGCTGGCTATAATCCTTGGCAGGTTTGTAGTTTCTCCATTAGTTGTAATTCTCCTTGCACATTTTATCAGTGCTCCACTGCTTATGAAGGAGGTATTTGTAATTCAAGCCTCCATGCCAATTATGACTCAAACCTCCATAACAGCAAAAATGTACAATTCAGACTATAAATATGCTGCAGTAATGACTGCGATAACAACCTTAGGGGCGGTTATCACAATTCCACTTTATATGCTGCTGCTTGATAAAATTCAATATTTTATATAAATATTAGGAGCCTGTGGACTTATAATGGGCAACCCCCACAGTCCATATCAGGATACAGGGAAAGATAAATATCATGCCATATAGGGGAGTGAGCATATACATAAGCTCATTCCCCTGAGTTTTATCTAGAATAAACATAAGAGGCAGATAGTTTACCGTTCCAAAGGGAATGACAAAGGTAAAGAACTTTCTTACCCATTCCTTATATATGCTGAGGGGATACTGAGAAATCTCTCTTCCGCCGTCGGTGAATATATTCATTACCTCAAGACCCTCAATGGTCCAAAAGCACAGCGCTGCGGCAAGCATATATATCCCTGTAAAGATGCATACGGCACTTATTATCATGAGCAATAAGGTAACTATCTTATACATATTCCAGGTTAGATTAAGGTTAATTAAGGAAAATATCAGTACTAGGATGCTTTGAGCAAGTCGTCCTATCCTGGTAAATTCAAACTTTGAGCCTAGCACCTGAAGTATGGTGCTGCGAGGTCTCACTAAAATTCTATCAAAGTCGCCATTTATTACAATGGAGGAAAAGGAGTCAAAACCTCTGGCGAAGCATTCACTTAAGGAAAAGGCAATATGAATAACGCTATAGCATAGAGCTACTTCATAAAGAGACCAGCCTCCTATGTTAGGAAACCTTTGAAAGAATAAAAATATGGATACAAAAACTAAAAAAGGAACAAAAAACTGTCCGATGGAGAGTAAAATGAAAGAGGTTCTATATTCCATCTGACTTTTTAATAATATAGACATATATCTAAAATACAATTTCATTTGTTAGCCTCCTTGTATTCCTTATGCTGAACTAGAGGATTATCAATCCTCTAGCTCCTTGTATTCCTTATGCTGCAGCTAACAATTATT
This sequence comes from Clostridium sp. UBA701, assembly GCA_002298125.1. Taxonomy (GTDB): domain Bacteria; phylum Bacillota; class Clostridia; order Clostridiales; family Clostridiaceae; genus UBA701. The sequence goes on from DBMJ01000016.1 coordinate 285,283, forward strand.
AATTGTTAGCCTCCTTGTACTACAATTCTCTTCAAGGCTTTTTTCATCCACAGCCTTCCTATGGCTATGATGACAATTATCCATGCTGCCTGCACTGCTATGCTAATGAGTGCCTCTCTTAATCCAATGTTTCCCGCATATACTCTAAAGGGTAAGTCTGAGGTATATCTAAAGGGAAGTACATACACCAATTTTTTGAGCATATCGGGCATTAGGGGTACTGGAATAATGAGTCCGGATAGAAATTCTCCAAACACACCAAAAATAAGCAGTGAGCCTGTGGGAGACATAGTATAAAAAATTGAAATATATATAAGCATAGAAATAGCCACTATTAAAATTACTCCTAAGGTGAGGGTTATTAGAAACAATATAAAGGCCATAGCGCTTGGCGGAAGAGAAAAGTTATAGGGATAAGGTAGCAGGAAGGCTACTAGGAGTATAGGGAAGCATCTTAACAGCGCCCCGGATAGCCTCTGTGCTATGAGCTTTGCATACCAAAAGCCGTATAAATCCGTAGGGCGACATAGCTCGTAGGCAATATTGCCGCTTACAATAAGGGTTATCAGCTCATTATCTCTATACCAAAGCATTATAAATACTAAGAAGCTTTGCTGTAGCCAGATAACCTGAATAAGCTCTCTAAGGGATATAGGCTGCAGAGCTTTAGTGCTGCCATAAAAGGCTTGAAAAATCATTATGTACATAAAACCCCAAAAGAACTGAGTGGAAATTCCAGCTAATGCTGCTACTCTATACTGTAGACCCTTTAATAGGCGCATCTTAAAGAGAGAGTAATAGGCCTTCATATGGAGTACTCCTTGTATAAATCCACAATTATCTCCTCTATGGGGCGGCTGTCTACTGAAACATCTAGAATATCAAGTTTTTCAGATAGCATGCCAATAACCTCTGATACCCTTATTTTCTCTAAGTCTACAGATAGAGACAATCTCTCCTTAGAACGGCTTAGTATGGTTGTCCCATGAATATTTATGTCTTCGTGACATTCTGCAAAATCCACAGTTAAGGTTTTATGAGTAGCAAATTTATTTTTTAGCTCTGTTAAGGTACCATCAAGAAGAATTTTTCCTCTCCCTATTAATATAATTCTTTCAGCTAGGGCTTCTATATCATTCATATCATGGGTTGTTAAGATCACAGTAACCTTTTTTTCACTATTTATGGTTTTTATAAAGTTACGAACAGAAATTTTTGAAACTGCATCCAGGCCAATAGTAGGCTCGTCTAGAAATAGGATCTTTGGATTATGAAGCAAGGATGCACCTATTTCGCATCTCATTCTTTGTCCAAGACTTAATTGACGCACAGGAGTTGAGAGTAATGTGGATAAGTCTAAAGTAGCTGTTAATAAATCTAGATTAGCTTTAAAAGCCTTCTCAGGAATTTTATAGATATCTTTTAGCAAATTATAAGAATCAATTACAGGCACGTCCCACCAAAGCTGAGAGCGTTGGCCAAAAACTACACCTATGTTCTTTACATGCTTTACTCTATCCTTCCAGGGAGTATATCCTAGGATGTTGCACTTGCCGCTGTCAGGCACTAAAATACCACTGATGATTTTAATGGTAGTGGATTTACCAGCACCATTAGGTCCTATGTATCCAACTATTTCACCATCATTGATTTTAAAGGAAACGTTCTCCAAGGCTTGAACTGTAGTATACTTCGGGTGCAGCAAGGACTTTACTGCTGCACCAACGCCAGCACCTCTCTTAACAACCTTAAAGCTCTTACTCAAGGCTTCTACTTCAATCATATTATCCCTCCTTGTTTTCCAGCAAACTTATATTATATAATTCCGAATTGCATATGTCAATATAAAGTTAAGGTAGAATTTGATCATTCTAATCTTAGCAGGATATATGAGGAAAATGTAGAAATTATTAATAAGGCAAAAAATGCCGAATTCAATTATTCGAACAAAATCCATGTATTTTTATGTAGAACTAGTTAGAATAATTAAAAATGATGTAAAGTGAAGACAAGAAAATATAGGAGTTTTAACAAATCGTATTTGGATACAGATTTAAAATATATATAATTATAGTGAGGCGTAGTTATGGAGCAAATTAACTTTAATAGAATCAAATATTTTAGAGAGGTTATTAATTTAAGTCAAAAGGAACTTGCTGACGGTAAATTGAGTGTAAACTTCATCTCCATGCTAGAATTGGGTAAGAGAAAGCTTACTGCCACTACTGCAGCTATATTGGCTAACAATTTAAACAAACTGGCACTGGATAAAGGGATAATTTTGAATTTACAGGCAAAGGATCTGCTGGCAGATGCCAATATGGTAGCAGAGGATTACTGCAATAGCGAAATCAGAAGGCTAGAGCATGAGAAATTTGAAATTAATAACTATTTAGAGCTATTGGATACTGCTATTAAATATGATGTACATAGCATGGTGTTTAAAATAAATAAAATCATAGGTGAGAATGAATATATTAGCTCTAACTATGAGAAGGCAATCAGTGCTTTTACTGAGGCACTTAAAGTTACAAACAAAGTGGGAGCTCCAACTGAAATAATCAATGTATTCCACAGACTAGGAACATGCTATTACATGACAGGACAATATGAAACGGCCATAGAGGTTTGGGAAAAATCTTATAGGGATATCACACCAACAGATTGTGGACAGGAAGAGCTAAGGGGTAAGATATTATTTAATCTTGCATTAGCTTTTAATAAGCTAAAGGAATATGATGTTTCTTTAAGATATTTGAATACAGCTTTAGACTTAAAGGATTTAGGCAAAGCTGAGTACAAAAAGATTATAATGTTAAAAGCAAATATATATCAGAGAATGCTTCGACACGAAGAGGCTTTAAGCATCTATAAAAGTATTCCAGATTCAGAATGGGATTATCTTGTATACTATAATGTATCAATTATCTATCACTCTTTAAATAGAGAGGAAGAAAGCTTTAGCTGCTTAAATCATTCTATACAATTGCAATTGGAAGCTGTTTCTGAGGATACCACTAGTTCTCTTATTCAACTAGGCGAGCTGTATTTTGGGAAAAACATGATGAGAGAAGCTATCACTTGCATCGAAAAGGCATTGTGCAATTCAAAGAGATTTAAGCAAGTGGATAAACAATTAAAATGTTATAATTTGCTGCTTAACATATATATAAAGCTAGGTAAGGCTTCGCAATTTGATTTATACATCAAGGATATACTAAATAACTTAGAGCTATATATTCATTCTGAATATATTTTATCTGATTTAGTGCTTTTATTATTTCAATATATAGCAGAAACCACTAAGTCAGAAGCAGGACTAGAAATAATAAATAAAATTAAAGAACATAGAAAGGAGGTGTAACAAAATGAAAAAGTTTAGAAGCTATGCATTAGCATCAATTATAGTTCTTTCAATCTTTGCAGTGTCTTATATACAGCTTAGCAGCCTACATAAAACAAATTCAATAGCAACTGAAGATGTAATTGATCCTAAACCATCATTTATTCAGATAAAAGCTTAATGCTAAAGAAATGAATGTTGGTAGAATGTAAAAGATTTTATAAAAGAAATACATTGTACTAAAAAAGATATATTGATAATAGCACACTTATCGAAAGGTAAGGCCGCAAAGCTATGGGTCTAAAGAAAATTATTTTTCAATGATTGCCAGGCTGCCAAAGTATAGTTGTAAGAATTTTTATGTACGTTTATATTTTGGTGTCTATTATTAATAGGCACCTTTTAATTTTAATTAAATTAAGGAAAGGTTAGGTGTACTGAGTATGAAAAAATTTGATATGTCTTTAAATAAGACTAATAAGGAGCTAAATATAAGAATATGGGGTATGTATGGGCCTGATGATGCCAACAGCTTTATTGAGGAATTTACAAAAATAGCAGCTAGTATACAGCCTTCAGAATTTGTGTTGTTTTTTGATGCAGAGGAATTAAAGGTTTCCACTCAAGATATGGTGCCAATGATGGAAGGCTGCTTCAAAATGTATAAGGATTTTGGCTTCAAAAAGGTTGTGGCTAAAGTAGGCAGCAATGTCACTCTAAAAATGCAGTTAACAAGGGTAGGTAGAGGAGTAGGACTTGCTCTTGAAGTGGTTTAGGCTGATAGATAGAAATCATTAGATAAAGTAATAATTGGGTATTTTCATTTTATGAGAGGTTAATATGGGAATAAAGTTAAAAAGTATAGATATTTGTCATGGTTCTAAGGTTGTTTTAAATGATGTTTATTTAAAGCATTTTGAACAACAGGGTAAGAATGTTGAACATTTATTAGCAGATGTAATGGGTAGAGATAAGAGGTTTATGCTTGATGAAAATGAGACAACCTTGTCCTTAGCTTTAAAAGCCTCAAAAGCTGCATTGGCTAAAGTAAATTTGACAGGTAGTGACATAGATGTGTTAGTCTATTCTTCTATACTATCAGAATATATAGCACCTCCTACCTCAATTTTGCTGCACAGAGAGTTAAATGCAGGAAGAAATGTAATGTGCTTTGATATGAATGCTAATTGTGCTGGTATGACTGTTGCACTAGAGCATGTGTCAAATTACTTGATGTCATCAAAACGTGCAAAAAGAGCCTTAATTGTTGGGTGTGATGATGTTCATTCTTTAGCTGATTCTGATAATGAACTTTGTTATGGCAATTATGGACATGCAGCATGTGCAATAATTTTAGAAAGGGTAGAGGAGGATTGTGGGGTAATTGATGCAGAATATTATATAAATGCAGAAGAGAGTCAAAATGTCATGTACCCAAGTCTTGGTTTCTCAAGCTTTTTTAAATCACAAAATGTGGAGGAGCTTTACTTAAAATGGTTACCATTTGATGGAGGAGCCTGTGTTAATCCTGCTGCACAGATTATGACAAGAATACTAAAAGACAAGGGACTTACAACGGATGATGTTAGCATGTTTTGTTTTTCTCAGTTCGCACTTGTAAATATAAAGACCATAAGAAAACTTATGAACATAGGCGAGGATAAGAGCCTTTATATAGGTGATAAGTATGGTTATACTAGCACTAGCAGCCCTTTTTTAGCATTATATGAGGCTATACAGCAAGGTAAAGTTAAAAGAGGAGATTATGTAGTATTTTGGACAATTGGTTCTGGTTCTGAAAGTATAATAATGCTATATAAATATTAATGCAAATAGGCTCAGCAAAAATATATTAGTTAAACTTAGCACTTTGTACTATAATTAAGTAAAAGTACTTTGTTCTAAAGGGTGAATTAAATGATTAATATTGCTGATAGACCTAATTGTTATTTTACTCATTCAGTTATTGCAGACCTAGTTTTTGTATTAATGAGAGTTTTTGATAGGGATAATGCTCTCCTTGAGCTTTCAAGCATTTACTCTGATAATTATATTAAGACAATAAAGGATAATCATAGATTTGTGGGAGAAATTATCCCTTCTCTTCCCTCCTGTGGATATGAGATGCTAGAGTTTCTTTTACTAAAGCAGAACTTCAATGATATAGAAGAATATAAGAATTTTATATTGAATATGAAGGATGAAGAGTTTTTTTATTACTTCTATGGACAGTATATAGATGCTGCTTCCTTAAAATCAGCACTTCAGGATGATGAAGGCTTGAATAAGCTCTATTCTAAATACGGCTATATAAGCACCAGCTATCTAGCTTTGAAAAGCTTGTTTTCTAATAAAAAATTATTTCTTGAGCAATTCTTCAGTTGCCTTATGAATCTATATACAGAAGAGTTTATAAAAGAATATAAAAATATAGTCTTTCAAGTATATGAAGAGCTGCCTAACATAGAAGCTTCTCTTTCAAAGCTTGAGCCCCTTGAATTTTCCCAAGGTATTATGGGTAAAACCTTTAAAAATAGGGGACCTTATGAGCATTTTATATTTGTACCAAGTTATTTTATGTATAAAAGGGCTGTGAGATTTTTTAATAAGGATCAAATATTATTCTATTCACCAATGCATGAAAGTCTTACTAAAAAGGATATGACAAAAATATTAAAAATAATATCAGATGAGACTAGATTTGAAATTATAGAATTATTATCTAGAGAGAATTCTATGAAGGGTAAGGATTTAGCTGAAAGATTGAAGCTCTCTACACCTACAATTTCCCATCATATAGAGCAGTTGAAAGAAGCTGGCTTTATCAATGAAGAACGGGTTAAGAACTCAAAGTTTTACAGCATTAATTCTAATTCTGTAGATAAATTTATGGATTCCCTCTCAACTAGACTTAAAAACAATAAAAACTAAATACAGTGTAAATAATAAAGCACTGGGAAAGGTTAGCTTACAGAACAACCTTTCCCAGTGCTTTTACCTTTGTTGACAATGAAAATATAAAGCATTATAATATAAACATCTAATTAGATAAATATAAAACTAGATTATGTTTGGGGGGATTTTCATGAGTGTAGCTATTGAAGTAAGGAATTTAACGAGAACTTATGAGGGAACAATAGGGATGACAAAGAAAAAAACCATTGAAGCCTTAAAGGGCATTTCTTTCACAGTAAATGAAGGAGAAATATTTGGACTGCTAGGTCCAAATGGTGCTGGAAAGACTACCACCATAAAGATATTAACCACACTTTTAGCCCCTTCTTCAGGAGATGCAGAGATATTTGGTTGTAAGTGCTTTGGTGAGGAAAGATTTATAAGAGCTAAAATAAATTTCATTTTTGGAGGAGAGAGAGGCTTGTATTGGAGACTTTCTGCTTATGAAAATCTTCAATACTTTGGTGATATTTATAAAATACCTGGAAAGGTGCTAAAAGAACGTATCCCTAAGCTGATAAAATTAGTGAATTTAGAGGGAAGAGAGCATGAGAAGGTGGAAGGTTTTTCTAAGGGAATGAAACAAAGGCTTCAAATTGCAAGAGGGTTAATAAATGATCCACAGGTGCTGTTTTTAGATGAACCTACCCTTGGTCTAGATCCTGTTGGAGCAAAGGATTTAAGAAATATTATATTGAAGCTTAAGGAGGAAGGGAAGACCATGCTCCTTACCACCCATTACATGTATGAAGCGGACGAGCTATGTGATAGAATCGCCATAATTAATAATGGGGAGATTGTAGACCTTGGCACCTCCAAGGAACTAAAGCTCAAATATCTTGAGGATGAGAAGGGAGCATTAGAGGAGGTTTATATTAAGCTAATAGGAGGGGATAAGAGTGTTTAATTTAAAAGTCATATTTTCTACCTTTAAGCTTCACCTGTCTCAATCCTTTTCCAGGGCTACCTTTAGATTTTGTATAATAGTACAGCCTTTAATATACACCTTCATCCTCTATATGATGTATAAGGATTCCGCCTACACTAACTACTTAAATTATGTCATTATGGGCAGCGGGCTTTGCAGCCTTTGGAGCTCAATTTGCTTTTCTTCTGCAGGGGATATTGAAAGGGAACGATATATGGGAACTCTAGAAAATCTTTTTTGCAGTCCTTCAAAATTTACCACTATAATGTTAGGGAAGGTATTTGCCAATACTACTTTGGGCTTAAGTGGTATGATCCTAAGCTTAATGTTTACCAAGCTGTTTTTTAATGGGTCTTTATACATCAAGCATGGTTTTCTATTTTTTATAAGCTTCTTTCTAATGATATTCTCCTTCGTCTGCATAGCTCTAGTTATTTCCCCAATATTCACACTTTCTAAAAATGCTAGAGCTCTTATGAATTGTTTAGAATATCCTGTGTTTATATTATGTGGCTTTATATTTCCAATAGATATTCTGCCCTCCTTTATTAAACCCTTAAGCTACGCTTTATCACCAACCTGGGCAATAAGGCTATTAAGAGAAAGTTCCCTTGGAATCGTTGATTTCTCAGCTTTTTATAGAGAAATATATATACTATGTTTTATATGTATACTGTATCTTTTTATCAGTAAGCTCTTATTTCTTAAGATAGACAAGCTTACTAGAATTAAGGCTTTTTTGGGGGTGAGTTAGATGGATGAATTAAAAAGATTGTATAGGAATGGTCTATATTCCTTTAAGGGATTATATGGTTTTTTAAAGCCTCAGGTATATATAATCGTAAATGTCATTAATCCAATTTTTCAGGTGCTGTTTTTTTCTCTAATAGCAAAGCATGCCTATGGGAACAGTGACATTACTCCTTATATTATTGGAAATGCCTTTGTACTTTGTATATACAATGCCTTCTTTGGTGTAGGTACCAATTTGATAACTGAGAGGAGCTTAGGCACATTAAAGCTTTTAATAGCATCACCTTATAATAAGTTTAAGCTATTTGTATCAAAATCAACCTTTCACATATTGGACGGGATGTTAACTGCCTTCATAGGTTTATTGACGGGTGTTATCTTTTTTAATATTAAAATACCAATGGAAGTCATGCCTCATTTCTTGCTGTGCCTAGCTTCTGCCATATTTACTGCCTGCTCCATGGGATTATTTATTGGAAGCATAGGTCTTGTAACAAGAGATATAAATTTACTATTAAATTTGTCCTCTATGCTGCTTATGTCCTTAAGTGGTGTAAATTTCCCAACAGAAAGGTTGCCATTTTTTCTACAAGGACTAAGTAATATTCTTCCTTTAACCAATGCTCTTAAGGCTTCAAGGCTGCTTATAAGTACTAAACTGGTCTCCTATGAGGTTGTAAATTCTCTTGTTTTAAGGGAATTCTTATTGGGAGTGGCATACTGCATAATTGCCTATATTACATTGCGGCTTATGGAGAGAAGGTCTAAGACCAAAGCAACTTTAGATATCTACTAATTGCTTTTTAAAGGTTATATTGATAAAATACAATCAAAACTAAGCAAGGGTGAGCAATGGTATGGAAGAAAAAAATTTAAATATTAGGCTGAATACATTATATTTTATTTTCTATGCTGCACTAGCAGGATACTATCCCTTCCTCACAATTTATATGACAGAAAGAGGACTGAGTTATACAGAAATTGGGATAGCCTATGCTGTTACTTCATTAATTTCTGTTGCCGCTCAGCCTATTTGGGGATATATTACCGACAAGTATTCAAATAAAAACAGCATTTTGTTTGTTACCATGCTATTTAGCGCCTTAATAATAAATGCTTTTGTTTGTATTAATGGGTTTGGAATGGTAGTGTCTGTTATGATAATACTTACCATCTTCCAAAGTCCTATTGGTTCAATTTTAGATGCCTATACCTATGAGATAATTGAAGAGCACAGAGGAATTCAGTATGGCCGTATAAGATTGATGGGCTCTGCAGGCTATGCTATATTTTCTCTATTTATTGGGATATTGATCAATGCTACAAACATAAATAGTTCCTTCTATACTTATTTTATTCTACTTCTCTTAAGCATTTTTGTGATTAAGGGAATTACCTTTAGGGGAAAGTCCCATAATCAAAAATTAAATTTAAAGGATCTTAAGGAAGTGCTAAAAAACGTGAATTTCATTATGTTTTTATTTTCAGTATGCATAATGAATATAGCCTTAGGGGCCAATGGAAGCTATATTTCAGTTTTAATCGAAAAGACTGGAGGAAATGTATCCAGCTTAGGAATGTTATGGTTTATGGTAGCTATGAGTGAGCTTCCGGCATTTTTCTTTGGAGGGAAAGTTCTGAAAAAATTGGGAGAGATGAAGGTGCTCATATTTGCAATCTCCATATATATACTAAGATTTTTCTTAGATAGTATCTCTGCAAATTATCAGCAGGTTATGTTTATTCAACTTCTTCAAGGTATTAGTTTTCCCTTGTTTCTAATGGCCTCATTGCAGTATCTAAATAAGGTTGTGCCATCTAAAATGAGGACTTCAGGCATCACCTTGTATGCAGCAGTTGGGGGAGGCTTAGGTGGCTTTATAGGAAATATTGTAGGCGGAAAGCTATTAGACAGGATAAGCATATTCAAATTTTATCAATTGCTTTCTATTAATGTGGTTCTGGCATTAATAGTTATATTGATATTAATAGGCAGGAAACCGCATAGTAAAACCATTTCAAACTAACTTACTTTTAAAACCATTCACAGTAACTGATTAATCTTATGCAGCATATATTAACAATATAAATCCCTGAAACTACAACAAAAGAGTGTACATGTCTTTGTTACTTAAGTTTAAAAGGGAGGCAATGAGGTGTTTGGTTTTAATAAAATAACCCCAATAAATGGGTTTGATATAAAGAATATAAATAATGCAAGGCAAAATAATTATGCATGGTCAATTAGTGAGTTAGGTGAATATATCTACGTAGGCACTGGCAGAAATATACTCTTAGGTATTATTAGATCACTTCAACCTAATGCTCAAATTCCTATATTAATAAAGGTAGATCCCATAGATAGCTTAGCTGAAATATGGAGATATAAAAAAGACGGTACACTACCATGGGAAAGGGTATATAAAGCTCCAGAAGGCTCTGGGATTTCAGGCTTTAGATTTATGATAATGGATAGGCCTTTTGGAGGCGATCCTTGTATTTATGCTGCAACCTTTGGGGTAAAAGCACAAATACTAAAAACTACTAATGGTGTTAACTGGTTTATATTGGAGGATACAGTTTTACAAGGAACTTCCTCAAGAGCAATGGTAATACAAAATGGAAAGGTATATGTAGCTACAATAAATGAAGCTAATCAAAGTCCTATTCCATTACTTTATAGTAGTGTGGACCCAGAATTTTATCCCTGGGAAGTAGTTATAAATACTGCTGCACTAGGCTTTGACTCATCTAAAAATCCAAGCGGCGCAATTACTAATATGGAAGTGTTTAATAATAAAATATATGTTGCCACAAGCAATCCAGATGGGGTTCAAGTTTGGAGAACAAATGGCGCAGAACCAGAATTAAATGAATGGACACTAATAGTTGATAAAGGTTTTGGAGATTCAGCCAATAAGTATTCTTTGAGTATAGGCACATTTAGAAACCATCTCTATGTAAGTGGAACAAAACAATTACCTTCAGCTTGGGCTATACCTGAGGGGTGCGATATCATAAGAATTGACAAACAAGATAAATGGCAGCTAGTAGTTGGTGGAGACCCATTAATGCCAGCAACCCCATCAAAGGGAGTTAGGGGTAGAAGCCTATCAGGACTTGGTTCTGGATTTAGTAATCCCTTCAACGTATATGCTTGGCAAATACAAGAATATAAAGGTAAGCTATTAATAAGTACCTTTGATGATTCAAGCAATATGGAGCTTATACTTGATTTAGTGCTGGCAAATAGGCTTGCCCTTTACAAGCTAATAGGTATAGATGCAACGGATAGAATAATAAACTCATATGAAAATATAGTTAGATTATTAAATGAGAATAAATATCCAATTGGCTTTGACTTTTATGTGTCTATGGATGGAATAAACTTTAGTCCATTATCTTTAAATGGCCTTGGTAATCCAAATAATTATGGTGGAAGAATCCTATTTGTAGATTCCTTAAATGAATTATATCTTGGAACATCAAACCCATTCCAAGGCTGTGAAGTTTGGAAGAATGGCTCTTTTAAGCTTAATACACCTTTTTAAATTTACCCTCATCAATTGAAAATTGAACAAAATATAATAACTACAGCTACTATTGCATAGTCTACAATAGTAGCTGTAGTTTTTCCATTACCATAATTAATCAAGATTCAGCCATAATGGACTTTGGTAGTTCTATGGTGAAGGTACTTCCCTCATCTAGAAGACTTTGTGCATATATTTTCCCTCCATGGGCTTCAACTAGAGCCTTTGTAATGGTGAGCCCTATGCCTGAGCCTCCGGTGTTTCTATCCCTTGAAGCATCACTTCTATAAAATCGCTGAAAAATGTGAGGAAGATCCTCTGGAGGTATACCTATTCCATTATCTGCAACCTGAATTATTATTTTATCACCTTCAGTTTTCAGCAGAACGTTAACTCTGCCATTCTCCTTAAGGTATTTATAAGCGTTTGACAATAGATTATGCATTATTTGAATTAGCTTATCCTTATCCATGGTGACATCTATGTTTTCAGCCATTTCAGAAGTGAGCGTAAAATTGGACTTGCTATATAAGGGTTCAAAGGTATCTATTACCTTAAAAAGCTCTTTAGAAAGATTGAAGCTGGACTTGTTTAAGTTTAGTGTTGTCTGTTCCAGCTTTGAAAGGCTGCGGAGGTTATCTACAAGCTTAGTTAGTCTTTCAATCTCCTCATAAAACACTTGAAGTCTATCTGGAGTTGGTTCCCAAACTCCATCTATAAGAGCCTCAACATGAGTTTTCAAGGTGGTTAGGGGAGTTCTTATCTCATGAGCCATATCAGAGGTAAGCTTTTTTCTTAGCATTTCCTGCTGCTGTAGTGTTTCTGCTAGATAATTTATAGAGTTTGAAAGCTCGTGAATCTCTTTAGTATTAGTTTTTAATTCAGCACGAACCTCTAAATTTCCATCTCTCATTTTATTTGCTGTGTCAGTTATTTTTATTAATGGCTTTGATATCTGCCTTGAAAGAATAATACTTATGAGTAGTCCAAAAAGTAGTGCTATAAAAGCTGATAATATCAAGGATTGATTTAGTGTCATTTTGAAGGCTAATGCACCAGCAGAGATATAGGAGGAGCCCAAGTAGCCAATAGTAATTGTGCCTATATTGGAATTGTTTTTTACTAGTGGATATTTTTCTTCTGTATACTGTGCTATATTCATTTCAGCAAAACCATGCATCTTGCCGCCCATCATATTTTTACGTTGGAGATGGGAGTCTCCAGAGTTAAATATTACATTTCCTTTTATATCCTTAACCTCAATATGTAATTCCTGAGTTAAAGAATAGCGTAGTAACTCATCCCGGTTAAGCCTTGAAAAACCATTCTGCTCATCATATATTTGTTCAACAATACTTATCACATTAGCTACCTTGACCTTTTGTTCATCTATTAGATATTTATTAAACCGCTTTCCAATCATTGCATTAGCTATGAAGCTGGTAATGAGTATGGAACCAATTATGGCAAGAAGGAACCCAATAGACAGTTTTTTCTTTAATGTTAATTTCATAGTTCTACCTCACAGATTAATTTCTAACTAGAAAATTTATAGCCCACGCCATATAGGGTGATTATATATTCAGGCTCTTTGGGGTTATTTTCTATCTTTTGGCGAAGGTTTTTGATATAAGTGTCAACAGTCCTGTCAAAGCCATCGTAATCCATGCCAAAGGCTTTTTCTACTAGCTGCTCACGTGAAAACACCTGTCCTGGGTTAGTAAGTAGTGTTGTTAAAACCTTAAACTCATTGGCAGTTAAGCTCACGGGAATATTACGCTTTTTTACAAGCATCTTTTTAATATCTATCTCTAAATCTCCATCATTAAATATTAAATGATCTGCCAGAGGCTTATCATCCCTATAGGCTCTTCTAAGCAAAGTCCTGACTCTTATAACCAACTCTCTTACACTAAAGGGCTTTGTTAAATAATCATCAGCTCCAAGGGATAGACCTTCAATTTTATCATCCTCTTCAGCCTTTGCGGTAAGCATAATTACTGGCACATCAGAAACTGCTCTTATTTTGCTGCATACTTCCATTCCAGATATTTTGGGCAGCATTAAATCCAAGATAACTAGATGCACAGCTTCACTTTTAAAAATCTCTAAGGCACTTTCTCCATCCTGAGCAGTTATAACCTCAAAGCCCTCTTTTTGTAAATAGGCTTTTACCACATCTAAGATTTTTTTCTCATCATCTATAACCAAGATTTTTTTCGTACCACTCATTTTTTCACCACCAAGCATAATCTGATAAGCTTATTATACTTCTTTATTTTAGGTTTAACTATTTGTAAAATAGATTAATTCATTGTAATAGTTAAAAAACTAGAGAAGTCAATCTCTAGTTTTTTTGTGTAAGTATAGCCTTTTTCTTTAAATATTCTTCTTCGTCAATTTCACCCTTAGCAAACCTCTCATCAAGTATTTTTAAAACATCTGATGAATTGTTTGATGGATTGTTTGAAGGATTGTTTTTATATTTTTTATACAGCTTTATGCCTACAATGATAAGTACAATTAGTACTACAAGTCTAAAGCCCATCATTAAAAGCATTAAACCTCCGCCGCCGAAAGCTTGTGCTCCAAAATGACCTGGCCCCATTCCTCTATAGAACATTTATTGTCCCTCCTTAATAAAGTATTAGCTTCAATATTATATGAAGCCCTCTATGCATTTATTATAGAAATAAATTGTGGAGAAATTATGGAGATAAAAAAATATTAATTGTTAACTTTCTCTTAAATAATTAAAGATGGATGATTTTATTATTTAGTATTATATAATTGATATGAGGGAAATTATTATTATAAACAGCTTATTATACAGGAGGAATAAAGAATGAATGAAACATTAAATAATATAAGAAACAGGAGGAGCACAAGAGGATTTTTGCCAAAGCAGCTAAAGGATGAAGAGCTACAGGCAATAATAGATGCGGGTATATATGCTCCCAGTGCTACAAATAAGCAGCCTTGGCATTTTACAGTGGTGCAAAACAAAGAAATAATAGATAGATTAAACCATGATTTTAAAGAGCTGGCAAAGAAATCTGACAATGATTATGTAAAAAAGGTAGGAGCAAATGAAAAATTTCATGTATTCTACAACTCACCAACAGTGATATTAATATCAGGGGATGCAAGTAATAACTATGCTGCAGTAGATTGTGCAGCAGCAACAGAAAACATGCTAATAGCAGCAGAAGCCATGGGAATAGGCTCCTGCTGGATAGGTTTTATCGCTTATCTTCTAAACAGTGAGGAAGGTAAGGCATATATAAGCGAATTAGGTATACCAGAGGGATATAGACAGATTCATGCTATAGCTTTGGGCTATAAGAAGTTTAATTTGACTAAGGCTCCAGAGAGAAAAGAGGGTACGGTAAATTACGTAAGGTAATTTAATAAAAACTAATATTGTATAGATAAAGGCCAGGGATATTAAACCCCTGGCCTTTAAAATATTTAGAGAAGCTTTTACTTCAAAGTCCCTACATCGTTGCAAAAATAAAATATATAATTATGAATTTATTTAAAAATAACACATACAATTTAGAGGAGTTTAAAAAGGAGGGGAGTGGCTTGTTGAAATTAATAAATAATGCTAATAACACAATGATCTCAGAAACTGTTATAACTGCTAATACTTTTTTCAAAAGATTAAAGGGACTAATGTTCACAAAGGAGCTACCAGATGAAAATGCATTACATATTATGCCCTGCAATGAAATACATACATTTCATATGAAATATAGCATTGATGTTTTATATCTAGATAGGAATAATGTGATACTTGCCATAGATGAAGATATTAAACCATGGAAAATAGGCAAACGTGTTAAAAAGGCGGTATCAGTGGTGGAGCTTCCAAGTGGAAGAGCAAAAAAAACAGGTGTAGAAGTAGGACAAACAGTTGAATTTATCCAGGATTAAGTATTGAAAATAATATCTCCAATTATTTTTGCTAATAAAAAATAAAAAGAAGTGTACAAGCTTTTAAATAATTCAGTCATAAATGTATTTATTAACAAATATATATTACATGTAATCAAAATCAAGTGGCTTATAAATTACATAAGCAACTGAAAAAAATAGGGGGAGAAAAAATGGAATTAATGAAGAGACTTATCCATGACGAGAAAGGGCAAGGCTTAGTTGAGTATGCATTAATAGTTGGACTTATAGCTCTAGTAGCTGTAGCAGTGATAGCTGCATCTGGAACAAGTATTAAAGGCATCTGGACAAAAATTTCTGGAGAATTACAAAAAGTAGACGTAGAACCAAAGTAATAATGCATCTTATACAATAAAACCAAAAACATTAAATGCTCTCTCATGCTTGAGGGAGCATTTTTCCCAAGAGAAAATATATTAGTTATTAGGAGTTGAAGATAAGTTGATGAACTTAAGTAATTATATATTGATTATTTTACTGTTAATAGCAGCTTTTTTTGATACGAAGGAGAAGAGGATACCAAATTTACTAACCTTTCCAGTTATGCTTGTTGGTTTAATATTAAATATTTTTATGAATAGTTTAAATGGAATTATGTTTAGCTTTGCTGGATTTTTCATAGGTGCTGCTGTTTTTTTTATTCCATTTGCATTGGGCTTAATGGGGGCAGGTGATGTAAAGCTTATGGCTGCTATTGGGGCTTTAATGGGGTGGAGATTTGCTATTTTATCTTCGCTATTTTCTGCAATTGCAGGAATTATTGTGGTATTAGGATACTTAATTTATAAGAAAAGATTATTTAGCTATTTTAGAAAATATTTTGTAGCGGTAGTGAGAGCTGTTTTAAACAAGATTTACTTTAGTGATAGAAATATAATTGGCAATAAATTAAAGAAATTTGCTTACTCTAGTGAAATTGAGAATAAAGAAAATGAAAAAATGTATGTACCATATGGCTTGGCCATAGCCCTTGGCACATTATTTGTACTGGGTGGAAATATAAAGGGATATCTACCCTTTTAACATAGTAAAGCAGCAATAAATTAAAAGTGAAGAGGGGGATTGGTATGGGGAAAATATTAGAATTGAGAAGAAGTACAGATGGTCAATCTTTAGTTGAGTTCGCCCTAGTATTACCTATTTTAATGCTATTAATACTTGGCATGATTGAGTTTGGGTGGATATTAAATGGGAAGATCACACTTACCAGTGCAGCAAGAGAAGGGGCAAGAGTTGCCGTTGTCTACGAGAGTGCAGAACAGGCTAAGACTGCAGTTCAAAATGCTGTAAGTAAGTCTTCAGAAAGTTCAAGCTTGACAGCAGTGACTACAGTTACCACATTCGATGAAACAACCCGAAGTGCAATAGTAAATGTAAATGCTAAAATAAAGCCAATAATAGGATTGTTTTTTAGTGGACCCGTTGATCTAAAAGCAAAAGCAGAAATGAGAATTGAATAAGAAAGAGGTGAAAGGTAATGAAGGTAAAAAAGTTTTTAAAAGACAAAAAAGGCGCCGTATCTATATTTGTAGCTATAATATTAGGTTTATTTGCTTTAGGTTTCATAGCATTAGTAGTAGATGTAGGAACCCTATATGTTCAAAGAAAAGCAATGATTACTTCTGCAGATGCTGCAGCTTTAGCAGGGGCACAGGTTTTAAGAGATAGCCAAGGAGTAAAAGTGGATGGAGCTGATGGAGCTATAGCTGCAGCGAAGAACTACGCAATAGCAAATGGCGCAGAGGAAAGCCAAGTTAAGGTTTTTGTTGTCAAAAAGTCAGTCACTCTACCAAATGGAAAAACAGATAACAGACAGGTTATTGAAGTTACTGTTGGAAAGAAGCAGCCACTGATATTTGCTAGGTTTTTAGGAGATGAGATTACCAATGTTAAGGCTAATGCTGTGGCCACTTGGGGTTATGTTAAAGAATCCTATATAGGTAATTTTATTCCTATATTTACCTTTGATACTGATTATAAATTAAATAAAAAAATTTATTTGCATGATGACATCCCAGGTACCAATAGCTATGGGTTTATTGATATTGGCAGCGGTATGTCAGATATAAAAAAGGCCATTGCAGGAAATTACGTTGGAGGCTCCTACATTTATAACAATTTGTTAGATGGAAAACCTGGAGATGGAGAAGCAGTATATAAGTCAGTGGAGGAGCGAATGAAAATAGCTCAGAAAAAAGCTACTGCAGAAGAGAGGAGAAAAACTATGATTGGCCTTATACCAATTATTGATAAGGACGAATTTTTAAAGATACCAGGAAATGATAAAAAAAATTCAAATGGGTGGAAGTTGCCGATAAAATATTTTGCATATTTTGAAATAACTGATGTAATAAAGCAAAATGGCAGTGTAGGTTCAGGGGAAGCTTTAGATCCTGTCAATGAATATAAAAAGGTAGTATCTCCATTTCATTACAGTGAAGTTGATAAAAAGCATCCAGTACTAATCGTAGGTAAGTTCACAGGAGAAGTAGTTGAGGCAAGAACTATTGCTGATGTTAGTGACCAGATTAACCCCAATCCAAGTGGAGATATACCTGCAGCCTATAGTAAATTAATAAAATAATGAACTTTAGCCTGCTAAACTGAAAGGAGTTGTATTGTATTGAAAATTCAAAAGAAAGTTTTAATATTTGCTGTGCTGATGGGATTACTAACAGTTGTTGGATTAAGTTATTATATCAATAATAATTCTAATGCGCAGAAAGTAGAAATTCCTTATTCTAAGATAGTTGTTGCTGCTAATGCAATACCAGCAAATGTTAAAATAACTTCCAATATGGTTACTATGAAATCTGTACCTACTGAATCAGTCCACCCTGAAGCTATTACCTCATTGGATAAAATAATAGGTAAAATAACTAAGTCGGAGATTGTGAGTGGTGAGCAAGTACTTTCAAGCAGAATAGTTGTTGATGTAGAAAATGCCGCTCTAGCTTATAGAGTACCGCAAAACATGAGGGCTATATCCATACCAAACACTGAAGTTACTGGTGTGGCAGGAAATATAAATGCTGGAGATAAGATAGATATTTTAGTCACATATGATAAAAAGGATATTAATCCGGTTACTACAACCTATACACAATTACAAAATATTGAAGTAGCAGCTGTTGGAAGTGATATAGTATCCACAGATGATAAGGAAAAGGTTATGCCAACCTCTATTACAGTATTTGTTAAACCTGCCCAGGCAGAAGTACTTGCATATGCTGTATCAAATGGGTCTATATTCTTAACCTTGCGTAATCCAATTGACTCAGGAAAGGTTGATTTAAAATATTATAACTCAACCAATTTCTCCACATATAATGAGAGGTAGAAACAATGGAAAATATAAAAGTGTTAATTGTTAAGGTTTTACAAAAAGAGAGAACCAGTATTATAGATACTCTTTCTAATGTTGAATATATCAAAATAGTTGGGGAAGCAGATTCAATTGAGGAAACCTTTAAAAAGCTTGATGAAAAGCATGCAGATGTAATTTTAATTGGTGCAGAGGTTTCTGGTGATGGCTACAAGGTAGCAGAAAGGGTAAATATAGAATACCCTGAAGTTGCTGTAATAATAATAGAAGAAAATTTTGCGGAAGATACAATTCATAAGGCTTTATTTGCAGGGGCAAAGGATGTATTAGTATACCCATTTACCCCCACTAAGCTTGTGGATACCATTTACAGGTCTCATGAATTACTAAAGAAAAAGTCAGTTATTCATAGGGAAAATGCTTTAAAAGTGAAAAAGCAATCTAGCTTAGGAAAGGTAATTACTATCTTCAGTACTAAGGGTGGTGTTGGTAAGACATTTATTGCTACCAATTTAGCAATAGCATTGAAAAAGGAAACAGGAAAAAGGACAGTTTTGGTAGATTTAGATTTAGACTTTGGCAATGCTGCCTTAGCTTTAAACATCATGCCCAAATTTACATTATCTGATGTAGTTGATGACATAAAAAATATAGACCAAGACTTAATTGAGAGTTACTTATTACTACATGAATCAGGTATTAACATATTACCTGCCAATGCAAAACCGCAGATAACTGAATTTATTAATGCAGAACATATTCAAGTAATACTTAGAGCACTGCAAAAAATCTTTGATTATATAATTATAGATATGCCTGCAAGATTCTACGAGCCAGTTAATCCCGCATTTGTAATTGCTGATAATTTATTTATAGTTACAACACCTGAAGTAACATCAATTAGAAATATTAAATCAGCTTTAAATACATTAAAGGATCTAAATTATCCAAAGTCAAAAATCAGGATTATACTAAATCGTGCTGATTCAAGGGGGCTAATAAAAGCAAAGGATGTTGAAACTACATTAAATCAAGACATTTATGGAAGCATTAACTTTGACTATAAAACTGCAATAACTTCGTTAAATGAAGGGATTCCAGTGGTTGAGAAAAATATAAAAAATGGAATGGGAAAAGAATTTATGAATCTTGCTAAAAAGATTATTCAAGATTGAGAAACTTTTTATTAGGGGGAGGAAAATAGATGGGGTTTGGTTCATTTGGGCTAAATGGAATTGGAGACATTGAGTTTATAAAAAGTGAGAGTGATAACTTAAACAACTCTGCAAATAAAAGGAAAAAAGACATTGAGGAATTAGCTATTGAAGCTCTAAACAGAATTATTGACAATGCAAATATTAATCCTGAAAATGCTGATGATATCCAAAAAAAAAGTATTCTAGGGGATATTTTTGAGATCATTAATATATTATTAGCTGAAAATAAATCACACCTTTCTCTTGGAGAAAAACAGAAGGCTGCTTACTACGTAATGGATGAAATATTCGGATATGGGCCTATCACCTCATTATTAAATGACCCTACAGTGTCAGAAGTAATGGTAAATGGACCCCATAATGTTTATGTTGAAAAATCAGGTAAAATTGAAAGGGTGGAAAATACTTTTAGAGATGATCTTCATGTAATGCATACTATTGAGAAGATTATTGCTCCATTAGGACGAAGAGTTGATGAAAGCTCTCCAATGGTAGACGCTAGATTGCCAGATGGATCCAGGGTAAATATTATTATTCCACCACTCTCCATAAAAGGACCTACAATAACCATAAGAAAATTTGCAGTTGATCCTTATACTCTTGAGAATTTGATATCCTTTGGCACATTAAATCAGGATATAGCAAGGTTATTAAGGGCTTGTGTAAGAGGAAAAATAAATATAATAGTATCAGGTGGTACAGGCAGTGGTAAAACTACTTTGCTTAATGTGCTTTCTGGATTTATACCCCATAATGAAAGAATAGTTACAATTGAAGATGCTGCTGAATTGCAGCTTCAGCAGGAGCATGTAGTTACTTTGGAGAGCAGACCAGCAAATATAGAGGGAAAGGGAAAAGTTGTAATAAGAGATTTGGTTGTCAACTCATTACGTATGAGACCAGACAGAATTATTGTAGGTGAAGTTAGAAGTGGTGAAGCGCTGGACATGCTTCAAGCTATGAATACTGGACATGATGGCTCCATAACGACAATTCATGCTAATAATACTAGAGATGCACTTTCTCGTATTGAAACAATGGTTATGATGGCTGGAATGGAATTGCCGTCAAGAGCCATTAGGGAACAGATTTCTTCTGCAATAAATCTTGTCATACAGGTAGCAAGATTTTCTGATGGAACAAGAAAGGTAGTTAATATCTCTGAGATAACAGGGATGGAAGGTGACACAATAAGTCTTCAGGATATATATGTATTCAAGCAGGAAGGGTTTAATGAAAGTGGTGAGGTTGTGGGAAAGCATGTTCCCACAGGGATAGTACCTGTTTTCTTAAAAAAGATAATAGCAATGGGAGAAAATATACCTGCTAGCGTTTTTCAAGGGACTGCATATAAACAAAATAGGGGGTTCTAAAGATGTTCAGTTTAATATTAATGGGGGCATTTTTAACAGTTATTCTTCTAATTATAGGTATATATGGTTTGTTTTTTTCTGCTAGAATAGATACACTATTCAGGTTAAAAAAGTATACTGCTAATGAGAAAGTACATATAGATAATCCAAGGGTAAAAGAGAATGGTGAAAACAAGCATCTACTTAGAATATTTGGTTTTTTGGGGAAAATTATACCCAAAAGCAGCTATTTAAAAAAGAGAAGAAAAAAACTGATACAGGCAGCAGTATTAATGAAGCCAGAGGAGTTTCTTGGAGTTTCCTTAATAAGTGCAGCTATATTAGCATTTTTATTTTATTTAATTTCTAAATCAATTATTATTGCTGTGATTTTTCTACCCATTGGTTTTGTAATACCTGAATTAATTATTGGGAGTAGGAAATCAAAAAGAATGAGGAAAATAAATTCTCAGCTGCCAGAAGCTTTAAACATTATATCAAATGGTTTAAGAGCAGGCTTCAGCTTTAATCAGGCGTTAGGAGTTGTAACAAACGAAATATCTGGGCCAATTAGCGAAGAGTTTAAAAAGGTTCTTAGAGATAATGCCTTAGGAAAACCTTTAGAAGAAGCATTAAGTAATATGTCAGAGAGAACTGATGATGAAGACTTGGATATGGTTATAACTGCATTAATAATCCAAAGGCAGGTTGGAGGGAATCTTGCAGAGGTTTTGGATACTATTTCTGAGACTATAAGAGAAAGGGTAAGAATTAAGAGTGAAATAAAAACCTTAACGGCACAGGGGAGAATATCTGGAGTTATAGTCAGCTTACTGCCTTTTATATTGGCTATAGCACTATCAATAATTAATCCAGGATATTTAACAGTTTTGTTTACAACCTTTATTGGAAAGCTAATGATAGTTGTTGGAATTGTATTACAATTGGCTGGTATATTTATTTTGACCAGGTTAGTAGACATTAAGGTATAAAAACCACAGTAATAGAGGTGAAACCATGAAAGAATTATTATACTTACTTGTTTTTGTTATTACTACATTATTAGTTGTAATTATATATGACTTAATTTTTAGCAGAAAAAAACAAGTAATGGTAAGGCTAGAGAATATACAGAGTATGACCCCAGTATTAGAGGATGATGAAGTGTTGAGACAGCCATTGGTGGAAAGGCTTATAAAACCCGCTTATAAGAATTTCTTAAAGTTTATTGGTAATGCAGCGCCAAAACAAATTAGGGAAAAGTATGAAAATATCATTAATAATGCAGGCTCACCTAAAAATGTTACATTTACAAGGATCTTTGGAATTCAGATAATGCTCTCACTATTATTAGCAGGCTTTCTATTATTGATTACAAAGAATAACATAATATTAGTTTTATTTGCTGCAGTACTTGGATTTATGATTCCAATAAGCTTAATAAAAACAAAGGCAGATCAAAGAAAGAAAAAAATAACTAGATCATTACCTGATTTATTAGATTTATTATATGTAACCGTAGAAGCTGGGTTGGCATTTGATATGGCACTTAAAAAAACTGCAGATAAAATGCCAGGGCCCTTAAGCGAAGAAATAAATAAAACCCTAGAAGAGATAAGTATAGGGAGAAACAGAAAGGATGCCTTAAGGGGCATGGTAAATAGGACAGGAGTAGAAGATCTATCTTATTTTATTACATCAATAATACAGACAGAGCAGCTGGGTAGTAATATTACTAATATGTTAAGAATACAATCAACTACCATGAGACAGAAAAGGAGACAGAGGGCAGAGGAAGCTGCTACTAAGGTTCCAGTTAAAATGCTATTTCCACTTGTATTTTTTATATTCCCTTCCCTGTTCATAGTTGTCTTAGGGCCTGCAGTGATAAGAATAGTTGATACACTGGGTAAAGTATTTTAAAGTTTTGAGGTAGATTCAATGATTAAGAATAAAAATAATAAATTAATAATCATAGTTGTTGTTTTTATCTGTATTATTTTTAGTAAAATAAATGTATTTACTAAGGCTTTAAACCAAATACCTCCTGAAACTATAGCCGTAACTTTAGTTATAGATACTTCAGGAAGTATGGCAGCAACTGATCCTAAAAAGCTAAGGGAAACAGCAGCCAATATTTTTATTGATTTATTAAGTCCTGATGATTATCTAAGCATCATCACTTTTAATACTAAAGAAGAAATTGTGCTTCCTATACAGCAGATAAAGAGCAGCAGCAATAAAGTTGCGTTTAAAAAGTTGTTGTCGCAAAAGCTTCAGGCAACAGGAGATACAGATTATTTACGTGCTCTTAATGAGGCAAATAAGCAGTTAAGCACTGTGAATGAAGGCAATGTACGTAAGGTTATTTTGTTTTTAACAGATGGAAAGCCTGATCCAGGGAATATAAAGAAAAATAACACCGCAGGGATAAATGCATACATGAATACATTATGGAATTCGGTATCAAATTTAGCTTTAAATAAGTATGCAGTTTATTCTGTTGGATTTTCAAAGGAAATTGATTCAGCAATACTTGAAAGGATTTCAAGTAGTACTCAAGGTGCTTTCAAAATATCTGAGGATTCAAGTGAATTAGCCTTAAGTTTATTTGATATTTTGGGAAGCTTAAAAAATAGTAAGGGTTTCTTGAATAAAAATTTTGAACTCAAAGGCAGCACTAGCTTGGAATTCGATTTAGATGAATATACTTCACAGGCTACAATGGTTTTTACAAACCTTGACGGCACCCCCTTTGATGTAGTACTTTCTGCTCCGGGTGAAAAGCCTACTAAAAATTTAGTAACCGTTACCAAGTTTGATAAGTACAACATTGTAACTGTAAATCAGAAAAATGAAAAGCTCACAGGTAAGTGGAGGATTAACTTAAAGGGTAATGGTAATATACAAGCTTTTGGAAATAAGGATCTCTTTGTTAAAGCTTGGCTAGTCAATCCAGAAGGGAACTCCCTTCATCCACTTAATGAGCCTTTAGAAGTTTCAGTTATTGTAACAGGTGAAGTTAAGGATAATGTTTCTGTTGAAGCTATAGTTACAAAGGAAGGTGTTCAGGATAATTCACCTATAAAATTAGAAAACAAAGATGGAATATTCACAGGAACTTATAATAAAGCTGATAGAATAGGGAAATATGAAATTGAAACTAGACTAATGCTTAACGGACAATTAATAACAAAAAGTAATGCGTCCTTTTTTGTAAGAGAGCTGCCACTAATTACTACAGATTTTCTGCAGAAGGGCACAGTTTATAGACTTGGTGAAAAGTTAATCGTTACATCTACCTTGAATATGGCAGGAGGCAAACAACTAGACAGTAGTGAAATTAAAATCGAAAATTATAATCTTTTGCTAAATTACTTAAACAGTGGTACAGAGACCATACCACTGTTAGACAATGGTTTGGCTGATAATGGAGATGCAAAATCAAATGATAGCATATGGTCAAATAAAATTTTATTCAATAAAGAAGGTGACGGGAAGGCATCATTAATAGTTAATGGCAGCTATAAAGGTGAGAAATTCTTATTAGAGAAATCCTTAGGCAATTTTAAGGTTTATCCACCGGGAAAGCTATTAATAAAACCATTAAGTAATAACCCATATGTATATAATGAAATCAAAATTCCGCTGGAAATAATGAATACATCAAATTTTACAGAGACTATGATAATAAGTCTAGACAACCCTATAGGTAAATTAGAACAGGATATTATTAAAATTGAACCATTAAAGACCGTTAAAACCTATATTTCTTTAAAACTAGATAAGGGTTTAGAAGAGAAGGCTTATGATATAAAAGTTAAGCTCGCTGCAGAGGATACCCGGACTAAAGTTGAACCAGCAGAGTTTACTACAAAGGTTCAAGTAATTTCACAAACAGAGTACTTGATGCGAGGTTTAAAAGAAAACCTGCTTCCCATCCTTGTGTTCCTAGGAAGTTTAGCAGCAGTGCTATTATTAATAATTCTCTTTGGGTTATTATTCTATAGATTACTTGTCTATAGAAGCACAAGAATTCAAGGGAAGTTGTCCTATTGGAAAGAAGACACTGAAATTAAGGATAAAAAAGAGTTTGATTTTAAGAAGCTTGGTAAGGATAAGATAATTATTACTTTTAATGAAGAAAATAAAAATGCTCAATATCATATATTTAATAGTGAATATAATTATGATATTGAATTAATTACCATTATACAAAAGAGTAGATGGAAGTTTATTGATGGATACAAGGCTTTATTCCATAGAAATAATTCTTCAGAATTGTTATTAAAAACTACTGAGCCGGGAATTTTTATTTATGAAGATAAAATATTTACCTGCAAGAAAATTTATAAAAATGATAAGTTTACTACAGGTGGATATGTATTTCAGTATTTTATTAATGATAACAGGAAATCAGTAGATAAAGATAAAGGTAAAAATGTACTGAAGGATTTGTAATAGGTTTAGATGGTACTTAAATAAAAATCATACTAAAAGGCCAGGGATATTATACTCCTGGCCTTAAAATATTAAGATAAAGCTTTTACTTCAAAGTCCCTACATCTTATGTAGATTTCGTCCTGTACCATGGCTTTGATATGAGTTCCTTCTTCAATATACGCTTCATTTATAACATTGGAATTTTCATGAAGCACTGAAATCAGTTTTTGCTCAGTATAGGGGATAATAAATTCTTTTTCTACTAATTTAATTGGTATTTCCATACCTACCATATGCAGCAATTCCTGTAGATTTATTTCCTTTATAGCACTGACTTCTATGAATTTTTCACCCTTTAAGAAAGCTCGTATTTGCTCTAAATTCTCCTCCGAGGCTTTATCAACCTTGTTTAAAACAACTATGGTATTTTTATCCTTGACATTAAGCTCCTTAAGAACAATATTTACTGACTGTATCTGTTTTATTGCCTCCTCATTTGCTGCATCCACCACGTGCAGGAGTAAATCAGCCTCAACCACCTCTTCTAGGGTTGATTTAAAGGCTTCCACAAGCTCATGAGGAAGCTTGCTAATAAAACCAACAGTATCGGAAAGTGCAATTTTTCTATTGTCACTTAAGGTTACAGCTCTCACAGTGGTATCTAAGGTTGCAAAGAGCATATCAGCTTCTAGAACCCCCTCCTTGTTTATAATATTGGAGGCGGAAAGCTCACAAAGCTTATTTCGCAAGGTGGATTTACCTGCATTGGTGTATCCTACAATTGCTACCCTGCTAATATTATTTTTAGTCCTCTTCACTTTTTGCACAGCTCTTTGCTCTATTACTTTAGACAGCTCATTCTTTATTTCTTCTATCCTGCTTTCTATATGTCTTCTATCAGTTTCAAGCTTTTTCTCTCCAGGACCTCTTGAGCCAACACCACCTTTTACTCCAACTCCTCCTTTAATTCTGGCAAGGTTTGCATTTGCATCTCTTAGTCTAGGAAGCTTATGACTTAGCATAGCAAGCTCAACCTGCAATATACCTTCCTTACTCTTAGCACGTCTTGCAAAGATATCCAGTATTAAGGTGGTTCTGTCTATAACCTTACAATTAATCATTTCCTCTAGATTTCTAACCTGAGAACCTGATAGCTCATCATCAAATATTACTACATTTGCATTTTTAAGCTGTTTTAAGTGAGCTATCTCTAAAACCTTACCCTGTCCTGCATAGTAAGCGGAGTGCACCTTGTTTTTCTTTTGAAGCACCCTGTATACAGGAACAACATTGCAAGCTTCAGCAAGGCCAGCAAGCTCCTCCAAACTTTCTTCACTATCAGTGCCCACTAAAATAGCTCTTTCCACCTCATCCTCAGCTTCACTTATGCCACTGATTAGACTATCAATATAAGCTATTTTATCTCTGAAATTTAATTGTAATGAAGCTTCTAAGCTTAAATCCTTAAGCTCCGCAAAGGTTAAGCTATTATTAAAAGCATCACAGAAGCCTATGTTTACCTTAACAGCCTCCAAATTTTCATGAACTCCAATGGCAGCAATAGCATCTAATTTTAAATCTACTAAAGCTGAAATATCCATTGCAGAAAGTGTGCTGTCACCAGTAGGATGGGTATGAATTACCCTAAAGCCGCTTAGCTTTTTACCTGAAACCTCCAAAGAAGGTATTTCAGCACTACTTACTTTTCCAACGGAAATTCCGGTAATTTTACCTCGTCTATTAATAACTACACATAGTTCTTTTTTTATGACTCTACTAATGTCATTTAATTCTCCTATCAATTCATGTGAAAAAACACTGTCATTATCTATTGTTAATTCGTATAAGCCCTCTAGCCTTTCAAGTATTATTTTTTTTATTCCATTAATATTTCCTGTTATCATACAATTTCCTCCTAATGATACAACTATAAAATTTGCCTAATCTCTTTTTTACTATAAACAAGCTTCTGATTAAAATCTAAACCTCATTTTTGCAGCCTCCTATTAAAAATTAAAATTAAAAAACCGCAGAATTCCTCTGCGGTGCTTACATGTAAATTCCTATAGATTAAAAAGTATAAGCTTATCATCTATTTGATAGAAGTAATTTCTAGCTTAACCCTTTTAAACATAATAAAACCGCAGATATGAAGTCTGCGGTCAAAATTTTTACACATGAAATAATAAAGTATACTAAATTCTAATATACATAATTTACTGACAGCAGACTGTATATTTTATTGTTTGAGTTTGATCTGTGCTTATCTTTGTAAATTAACATTTTACAGTCTCCTTTCAGAATCTTTTGATATATTTTACATCTTCATTGTAAACTAAAAAAATACAATTGTAAAGAGTTTGAGGAATAATAACCCTATGATTACAGCTCTGGGTTTAACATAGTACCTATAAACAGCGGCAGCTTTGTATCATTGTCCACTATTGCATATACGAAAGGACGATTAAGATTTATAACCTGAACCTTTGGCATACTGGTATCTTTCATTTCAACCTTTGTCACTGCCCCAGCCTTTGTTCCCTGGGTGTCAACGGTGATAGTGGTTTTGTGCAGTACATCACCTACATAAATGTTCCCTTCACTGCTGCTAGCCATTTTTGTAAAATCTGCGTTTCCTCGTTCAAAGCACTCCTTAAGACCCATATGCTTTAAGGGGTCTACAAGGTCAACTTTGTATTCCATTTTAAATTTAGGCAAGGAAGCTCTAACACTTTCGTTGGACTTGTTTTTCAAGAGCTTAATAAAACTATCTCCTGAAAGGGAGGAAATATAGCTGTCAAGGCTTATTCCTTCATTGGGTAGAAGGGCAATAAAGCTGTATTTCCCACTCTTATAAGGCTTTATGAAGCCTTGGACCTTATCATCCTTTAAATAACCCTGCTCCTCCGAATGCATAAAATCTACAGGCTTTTCTGTTCCATTTATAAGCTTAAAAGGGGCACTACTAACATCTTGCTTTTTGTATGGGTTTTCCCACTGATCCTCAAAATACACGGTATTGATTAAATACATGATAGTATCAGCATCTATGCCTTCCACAATTTTATCTATTAGATTATGGGTATTGTTTTTTACCCAGTTGTTGATATCACTAACGGTTTGTTTAGAATTAAAATCTGCTTCGTAGGCTGAAGCATTATAATAATCCGCATTGACCTGAAGGAAATCTTTTTTTACATTAAGACTTTTATCCTGCGTATACCATATAGAATTTGCAAGGTTTACCTTACCGCTTTCAACACGGATAAGCTCCTTAGACAGACTATTATAATAAGCATTCAAGTCCAGTATATTAATTTTATTTTTTCCAAGCAAGGCTTCAAATTCCTTTAAGGTGTTGCTATCTGCTCCGTTGGCTGTCATACCAAGAGCAAGAAACACTGAGGTGGGGGACAATAATGAATTTTCATTTTTGCTGTAGGACGCCTTAAATAGCTCCAAAGAAAAATCTGCAGTAGATTGAATAAATTGCTCCTTTAACTCAACAGTCTCTATCTTTTGGGGCTTAATCCCCTTCATAAGATCCCTGGCATATACTCTTGCTGTTCCTAGATTAGGGAATATACCGGTGAGAAATGTCATTAGTGCAATAGCAGCCGCTAGAGATGGAACAACTATAAAACCTAATCTTTTATAGCCTAATCTTTTAAAGCCAATTTTCTTTGCTGTTTTTACTTCATTTTTTGTCTTAAGCTTGGTTTCGTGTGACATATCCAGCTTTTTCATAACATCCTCCTTTAATCCTTCCTTATTCATTTGTACTAATTATACGTTTATTGTTTATTAAAGTTACCCCTCAACTTGTATCAAGTTATTTGCAGTGCTATAATACACAAGATAAACTGTATTATTTTAGATTTTGAGGTATAGCTATGAAAACAATAGAAGTGGTTGCAGCAATTATTAAACAGGATAGTAAAATATTTGCCACCCGTCGCGGTTATGGAGAGTTTGTGAATATGTGGGAATTTCCCGGGGGTAAAATAGAAAATGGAGAAACTAGGGAAGAAGCCATTATTCGTGAAATAAAAGCTATTCCGAAGTTTATCCTTGAATGGCAGCCACATGAGTTATAACTTATTTATAGTTCTTTTTATTTTACAAACGAGGCGGAAAAAGAGAGTGTGATTATTAAAGTATTAATACTTTATAGTCACACTCTCTTTTAATTTTTACAAACCTTTATCACCAATGCTCTGTTAAGCAATAGAGTCTATAGCATTTTTAATAAAGCGTTTGCTGTCTCTAGATTAGTTATAAGTACATTGATTAATTTGCCTCTAGCTGCACCTATAATGGCAGAGAGCTTTTCAGGACCACCACCCACGCCGATTCTTAAGGGGATCTTTTTAAAGCTATCGATATCTATTGCAAGCACACGATCATTGAGTCCGCTTTCTATTAATTTTCCGTTAACATCAAAATAATGAGTACATATCTCACCTACAGCTTTTTTGTTTTGTAGGATATCATACTCTGCCTGGGATATGTATTTCCTTTGAACAAAGGAGGATTGGGATGACATGTCACCTATTCCTACCATTGCTATAGTGCAAGCCTTCATAGTTTCATACACTGGAGAAAAGAAGCTTTCTTTCATCAAAGAATCACGAAGCAACTTGTTTTCCAAAATAATAGGAGCATACATGAAGCAAGGCTTTGCATGTAAAATCTCTGAGGAGTGCCTTACAATGTCATCTGAATTAATATGTGCTTCCTCTGCATTAAGTCCGCCAACAAGCTGTGTTACAGTAAGGTTTGCTCTGTCAATTGGATGCATATTATTTACCAGTGAGGATAATGCTCTGCCTCTAGAAAAACCAATAATATCGTTATCATTTATGACACGTTCAAGGTATGAAGAAGCTGTGGCTCCAAAAGAGTCATATATTTCATCATCCACATTTTTAACAATGATTATTTCATTAAGTCCCAAAAGGGCTTCCAATTGTATTGACAAATCCACATTCTGGTGATCGTATTCCTCTATAACAATTTTCACGATGCCTGTCTCAATACACTTCTTCAGAATTCTGCCTATTCTCTGACGAGTTGTGGACATTTTCTGTGCAATATCATCCTGGGTCATTCCGAGTTTGTAATAGTAACATGCAACTTTAGCATATTCATTCTTCATATTTTCATCTAGCATATTATCACCTACTAGCTTTGTTAATTTTTGTACAATGTTATTTCAATAGTATATTATACCACCTAATAATATTTATGTATAGCGCATATAAAAGGACTTACTGCGTAAAAACAGAAATAATGCAAAGAAAAAATTAGAAATAGTATATTTACAATGAAATGGAAGTGTGATACTATTGTCTTATGTAACATATGCCACACAATATAACAAATGTTACAAAAGATGATTTTGCATGAAATAGCCTTTATAAGGAGCAAACACACAGCATGTGACAGAGAGTCCCTTGCAGTGTATATATATTTTTAAGTTATAAGCTAATAAATAGAAAAGGAGATGGTTCACATGGCAAACAAAACACACCGTTTAAATCACATATTCAGAGAGGATAGGAGAACATTCATCATGGCCATGGATCATGGTAATGGTTTTAACGTTCTTCCTGCAATGAAGAATCCAGGCAAAATTATCAGTGAAGTTGCAAGGGCAGGAGCAGATGCTTTTTTAGCAACAGTTGGACTTGCAGAAAAATTTGCAGATGATTTTCATGGCAAGGGTATTATTTTAAGGCTTGATGGTGCCGCATCATTTTTAGGCTCAAGAGATAAGCCTCTTCAAACTGTAGTAGGTATTGAAGATGCAATTCGGCTGGGGGCTGATTCTGTAATTAGCATGGGATTTCCTGGTTCAAAATGGGAAGATCAAACGTTGAAGGAGTTATCAAAGAACATTCTTGAAGCTGCAAAATGGGGGATTCCTTTAACGGCTGAGATGCTTCCAAGAGGCTTTGAAGGTGGGGAAGATTCCCGAACTCCTGCAAATATAACCTTTGCATGCCGTATGGGTGCTGAAATGGGTGCTGATATTATAAAAACTGAATACACTGGTGATGCTGAAACCTTTAAGGAGCTGTGTGAAAGTGTATATGCACCAGTAGTGATACTGGGAGGAAGCAAAAAAGTATCAGAAGAAAAGCTTCTTACTGAGATCAAGGAGGCTATTAGTGTTGGTGGCGCAGGTGTTGCCATGGGAAGAAATATCTGGAATCATGAGGATCCAGCTAGATTCGCAAGTGCCATAGCAAAGCTTATACATGAAGATTGCAGTGTCGAAGCAGCACTTAAAGAGCTAAACAAAAAGTTCTAGGAGACATAAAGATTGATAATCTTTGTGTACATATAAGAAAGACAGGAGGCACAAAGATTGATAATCTTTGTGTACATATAAGAAAGACAGGAGGGTATTATGAATAGCAAATATAAAGTAGCAGTCATTGCTGGTGAAAAGAAAATAGAAGTTGTTGAAAAGACCCTAAAACAGCCTGAGGGTAATCAAGTTCTTGTTAAAATTGACAGCTGTGCCATTTGCACACTTGAGCAGAGGATGTATAACGGAGTTATGAAGCGTTATCCCTTTGCAGGTGGTCACGAAGCCGCGGGAACAGTTGTTGCTGTGGGTGGAAGTGTAAGGAATCTCAAGGAAGGGGACAAAGTCGCAGCAAGATTACTGACAAGCTGTGGGGAATGCTATTATTGTAGAAGTGGTCATGAAAATCAGTGCGTTATATCCTTTAAAGCTGATATCCACGAAGGAATAGGTGGACCAGGTGGTTTTGCAGAATACATGATGGTAGATGCAAAGACTCTATATAAAATGGCTGATGATTTGGACATGAGCTATGCAGCACTGTCTGAGCCACTTGCGTGCTGTGTCCATAGTATAAACAATGCGAAAATTGAACTTGGTAATGATGTAGTCGTTATCGGTAACGGAATCATGGGTGCATTTCATATTCAACTTGCAAAGCTAAGAGGTGCACGTGTCATCGTCTGTGAGGTTGATGAAGCTCGCCTTGAAAGTGCTAAAAAAATGGGCGCTGATATTCTAATTAACTCAAAAGAGGTTAATGCAATTCAAAAGGTTAAAGAGCTTACAGAGGGTAGAGGTGCAGATGTTGTGTTCTGTACTGCAGCAATTTCACAACTCGCTGCTGATAGCATTCAGATGGTTGGCAAGCTGGGACGTGTTGTGATGTATTCCTCTTTCCATCCAGACAAGCCTATAGAGTTAAACGTCAACAGTGTACATTCCACAGAAATGAATATTACAGGTGCTGTAAATGCCAATACACGTGATTTTTTAGTGGCAACGAGACTGCTATCAAACAGGATAATTGACCCATCCTTGCTTGTTTCAGAAATTGTACCATTTGAAAAGATCGAATATGCTTTTGAGCGTGCAATAGATCCGAAGACATATAGAATTATTGTAAAGATGTAGAAAATTCTACTTCTGAAGGTGAGCCGGAACACTTAGAAAATTCCGGCAACCCTCGAAAAAAAGAGCGGCTTTATCCATGTATGAATGAAAATACTGAAGCTTAAACAATACTCAAGGGCTAAGCGCAGCAAAAATGCGTTTACCATATATTCTTAATTGCTACTGGGGGAGGCTTTGGAATCATAACAGTATTAAAAGAAAAGGGGAGAAGTTTTATGTCAAACAATCAAAAAGGCAAGCTTGGTTTACTAGACAGCTCAACTATTCTCATCGGCGGCATGATAGGAAGTGCAATTTTTTCACTTTCAGGCATGACAATTATGAACGCCGGTCCTGCTTCAATTTTATCTTGGATTATTGCAGCTGTAATTCTCTTTGCATATGGTCTTCAAACAGCTGAACTTTCAACAATTTACCCACAATCAGGCGGTATATTTGTATTCCCTGCAAAAGCACTAGGGAAAAATCAAAAACAAGGTCGTCTCTGGGGTTGGATTTCAGCCTGGGCATACCTATTCGGCTGCTGGGCAGGTGCTGCTTTCTCTGCAATCTATGTAAGTATTTACCTTGGAGTTGCTTTTCCAACTCTAGGCAAATATCAGGTTCCAATAGCAATTGCTACAGTTATTATCTGTGGAGTATTGAACTTGGTTAACATGGCTATTACTGGCAAGGCTAACACGATATTGACATTTGGCCTCGCAGCCACAATGCTTGTATTCATCGCAGTTGCTCTTTTCAGCGGGAAATGGGATGCAAGTATGTTAACACCTTTCTTCTCACAGGGTTTAGAGGGTACATGGGGATTCATGGGTGCTATTCCAATAGCAATGGTTGCCTATGGTTCAATAGTAGCGGTAGCATTCATGGTTGGAGAGATTAAAGACCCAAATAAAACAGTTCCAAAGGCTATGTCAATTGCAATGCTTATCGTTGTGACTCTCTATGTTTTAGTAATGGTTTCAGTACTTGGCCTTGTTTCTTCTCAGTTCCTACAGCAGAATCCAGGCATGGCTTATATTCCACTTTATGCAGCAGCGTTCACAAAGCTTGCAGGTATTCCATGGCTCACAAAGCTTATCTCTGTTTCGGCAGTTTTGGCTCTAATAACAACAATCCTTGTTGTTATGGCTCTGGCAGCTCGTTCTATACAGGCTTGTGCTGATAGTGGAATACTTCCTAAATTCCTTGCAAATAACGCGGAAAAGACTGGTGTGCCAGTAAACGCACAAATACTTGTTATGTTGCTTGTTGGTGTTACTGCTTCTTTCCCAAGTTTTACAAATTTAATTGTTAATCTTGGTTCATTATGCAATGCTATGGTGGTTGCTATAGTTTGTTTGACCGTCATTGCAGCCCGCAAAAAGAACGCATATGTTCACGGAAACTTTAGGGCTCCTGGCGGGAACATTCTTCCAATTATAACCTTGATCATTCTGGTTGCCTCTTACATACCTGGTATTCTTAATGGTGGCTGGAAGCTTTGGGCATGGACAGCTGGTTACTTCGCAATTGGTATGATTATTTACCTTATAGGCACGAGAAAACTTGACTCAAACAAAACCATGGAAATGTAAATTATTCATGTAATAAAATAACCTTTTCATTCTGCCATGCGGGTAACCGCATGGCGGAATTACTAAATACGGAAAAGGAGTAAACTTATTATGAAATATATAAGTGGAAATGATTTTAATATGAGCAGCACCTGTGTTGCTTTTGGAAGCTTTGATGGTGTACATGTGGGCCATTGTGCTGTTATTAACAAATTACTTGAAACATCAAAACAGGGCCTTACATCGGTTGTTTTGAGCTATGAGTATGATGAATCACTGCTAAATGGGAAGAAAATTCTTTCTACTGAGGCAGAAAAACAGTATCTTTTGAATAAAAATGGTCCAGAAGTGATGATTTCATATAAAATTGACCAGCAAAACAAGGACATTTCCCTTGAATGCTTTATTAAAGTGATTTTGTTAGATAGGCTGGGAGCAAAGATAATTGTAGCAGGCACTGATCATTGCAACATTAATGTACTGCGTAAATGTGCTAAAAAATATGGTTATACACTTGTTGAATGTGACACTGTATTGGCTGATGGTGAGCCTGTGACATCGGAGCGCATTGCAAAGGAGCTTGAAGGGGGCAGTCTTAAAAAGGCAAATGAACTTCTAGGACATCCATATTTGCTCTTAGGTAAGGTTATGCATGGTAAGGCACTTGGCAGAACCGTAGGTATGCCTACAGCAAACCTTGGCTTTAGTCAGTATAAACAGCTGCCTACATATGGTGTTTTCGGAACTCTTTCAGAAATTGACGGTAAAGACGTGAAGGGCCTTACCAATATCGGACAGCGTCCATCTGTTGACAATTATAACTATGTAACGATAGAGACCTTCCTGCTTGATTTTTCAGGTGATTTATATGACAAGACAATTGCTCTTGAAATTCACGCATACATTAGAGGAGTGCTAAAATTCAACAGCCTTGAAGAGGTAAAGTCACAGGTCAACAAGGATGTGGAATCAATCAGAGCTTATCTTGACAAAATAGCTTGATATTAATATTTGAAAAGGGGGAATAAGGTTTGAATCCATTATTGTATGTAAAAAAGGAGCCCTACAAGTTATATATTAATGGCGAGTTTGTAGCTTCCGAATCAGGTAAAACCTTTGACATTATTAACCCAGTGGATAATCTACCCTTTGCAACAGCCTATAAGGGTGGTGCTGAAGATGTGAAAAAGGCAATACTTGCTGCCAGGCATGCATATGATGAAGGCCCTTGGGGTAAAATGTCGGCAAAAGAAAGAAGCAAGCTTCTTATTAAAGCAGGACAAATCCTTTCAAAAAGAGTTGAAGAGTTTGCAACAATAGAGACTCTAGAATGCGGGAAACTTTATATGAGTGCATTGTATTACGAAGCACAGATGAGTGTAGATGCTTTTGAGTACTTTGCAGGTAAAGCTCGATGTATTGAAGGAAAAGTTGTTCCATGTGAGGCTGGACACTTAAATTATGTGATTTGGCAGCCCTGCGGAGTAGTTGGGGAAATTCTTCCATGGAATGGACCCTTTATGATGGGTTGTCAAAAAGTATGCTCAATACTTGCAGCAGGCAATACAGTTGTAATCAAACCTTCTTCCTGGGCTTCACTAAGCATGATGCTAATTGCGGAGGTATTTCATGAAGCTGGTTTCCCAAAAGGTGTAGTGAATGTGGTTACAGGTTCAGGAAATGAAGTTGGGGATGAGCTTGTGAGAAGTCCACTGGTTGATATGGTGTCTATGACAGGAGGCACAGAGGTAGGTAAGCAAATTATTGGCAGATCTAAAGACACAGTTAAGGACATTGCATTAGAGCTTGGAGGTAAAAGCCCAAACATTGTTTTTGACGATGTCAATGTGGACGAGGTTGTGAAATGGGCAAGATTTGGATTTACTCTTAACTCGGGACAAGTCTGTGTATCCGGTACTAGATTAATACTCCATAAAAATATATATGAAGAATTTATAGCAAAGTTAAAGGCAGAATGCGAGAAATTTATACCTGGCAATGGCTTTGATTATGAAAAAGGTGTAAACTTTAGCACCTTGATTTCAAAAGAGCATGCAAGAAATGTATGGAATTATATAGAGAAAGGAAGGTCAGAGGGCGCACGGGTAATTCTTGGCGCAAAACCATATACAGATGCTGAGCTTTCAAAAGGCAATTTTGTTCCACCTACAATTTTTGCTGATGTAACACCGGAAATGACTATATTCAAAGAGGAGATATTCGGTCCTGTTCTGTGCATAACACCTTTCGAAACAGAGGAGGAGGCAATTGAAATTGCAAATGCTACTAAATACGGACTAGCCGGGTCGGTATTCTCAACGAATATCAAACGTGCTCTGAGGGTTGCGGAGAAGATAAAAGGCGGTCAAATCTACGTTAATACTTATTTTAGCAAAGCTATGATAGAATCACCAGGTACAGGCTGGAAGGAAAGCGGAATCGGTGTAGCCGGCATCCAAAAGTATATGATATCAAAGAGCATTTTTGTTGACATGATTGATGGTAGCATACCACCAGTATAGTTATCTAGATATAAGGAACAAAAAAGCTATTGAAGGGAGTGTTTTTTTTGGCTGTATTCAAAGCAGTGCACTATATCAATCAATTCTATGCAGGACTTGGCGGAGAAACTATGGCAGATGTGGGGCTCAGTGTTCTAAAGGAAAAGAAGGGGCCTGCATTAGGCTTAGAGAAGCTTTGGAATGGTGAGATGGAAGTAGTGAATATAATTGTCTGCGGGGACAATTATATTAATAATGATGATAACTTTCAAGATATCACATCTGATATCAAGGAGATTATAGATAAGGAAAAGCCTGATGTATTCATTGCAGGGCCAGCATTTAATGCAGGGCGTTATGGAGTTGCCTGCGCAA
This sequence comes from Clostridium sp. UBA701, assembly GCA_002298125.1. Taxonomy (GTDB): domain Bacteria; phylum Bacillota; class Clostridia; order Clostridiales; family Clostridiaceae; genus UBA701. Next base: position 322,974 of record DBMJ01000016.1, read on the forward strand.
AGATGTGTGACTATGTGAAAAAGGAGTTTGGAATACCAAGTGTAACAGCTATGTGGCATGAAAATCCAGCAGTGGACATGTATGTAAGGGATAATTACATTATGCCCACAAGCGAAACAGCTGCTGGTATGTCAAAATCCCTGCCGCTACTGGCAAAGTTAGCCTTGAAGCTTGCGAAGAAGGAAACTATAGGGTCATCAAGATTTGAAGGATATCTTAGAACTGGACATAGATATAACGAATATCACGAAAAAACAGGAGCTGAAAGGGTAGTTGATATATTGATGAAGAAGCTAACCTGTAAGCCATATGTCACTGAGATACCTCTGAGGGGCTTTGAGACCGTGGCACCAGCCTCTAAAATTATAGAACTAAAAGATGCAACCATTGCACTTATCACAACAGGTGGTCTTGTACCAATGGGTAATCCTGATAAAATAAGGCAGGCATTTGCAGTTACATACGGCAGATATGATATTGAAGGGTTAGTCTCCCTAAACAAGGGGGTTTATGAATCCATTCATGGAGGATATGATACTACTTTTGCCACCAATGATCCTCATCGCCTTATTCCCTTAGATGAAGCAAGAGCTCTAGAGAAGGATGGAGTAATAGGTGGTATATATAAATATTTCTTCACCACCTGTGGAGTAGGAACCAATATTGAAAGCAGCAAGGACATGGGAAGAGGAATAGCAGCTGAATTGAAAAATGCAGGGGTGAGTGCTGCAATACTCACGACCACCTGAGGAACCTGTACACGTTGCGGTGCAACAATAGCAAAGGAATTGGACAGAGCTTTAATCCCAAATGTTCATATAACAGCCTTTACATCAATAGCCTTTAATGTAGGGGCCAATAGAATAGTGTTCGGAGGCGATTTCACTTCACCTACTGGTAATCCAGACCTACCCTTGGAAAGAGAAAAGGCATATAGACGTAAGATACTTGAGAAGGCACTTGAGGCATTAACACAGGATGTACAAGGTCCTACTATATTTGCAGTTGATGAAAGCAGGGAGGGATAAGAAAGTGGAGTTAAGAAGACAATATTTTAATGTAAAAGATGCATTGTGGGGTGATAGAACATCCCTCTCAGATGGTATTCTTACTATTTGTAAGCAGGAGCTGAAGGAGCAGGTAAGGTCACTTTTCAAGGCAGTTGAGGATATTGACTTTGAAATTGTAAAGCCTGGAGAAAACACCCGTATTGTACACTTGCTTGATACCCTCCAGCCTATGTATAAGGTAGGGGGCAGCGGGATGCAGTATTCTGGATTTTTCGGAAGTCCAGTTACAGTTGGCGAGGGTGTTACAAATATGCTTACAGGGTTTACTGTTATGGAGAGTGCAGCATTACCATGGGATGAGTCAAGCGCAAGCAGTGGGTTGCTTTATCCACGTGATGCCATAATGGACATGACAGGACCCATAGCAGGCTTTACACCCTTTAGTGAAACCTTAAATCTTGTCATTTTATATAAGCTGGCAAAGAATAAATCATCTATAGAGTATGATAATGACATACGGCTTATAGGAATTAAGATTTCTACTTATCTAGCCTCACTGACAGTGGATATGGTACCAGATGAAAGTATCTGTTACACCATTGATGATGTGAACCCAGAACTACCTAATGTTGTTTTAGTATGGCAATGCCAAAATCAGGGGCCATATGCAAACACATTTTTATATGGTCAAAGTATTGACAACCTTGTACCTACGCTGCTGCATCCTAATGAGCTATTGGATGGCTGCGTAGTAAGCGGTAACTATGTATGGCCTGCTTTTAAGGTGCCGACCTATTTACATGTCAATCATCCAATAGTTATGGAGCTATACAAAAATCACGGGAAAACCTTGAATTTTAGGGGTGTAATATTCTGTCGTAGTCATAATCCAACCAATTGGCACAAGGAGAGGTGTGCAAACTTTAATGTAAAGCTTGCAAAATATCTGAATGCCAACGGACTCATCATGGCCTGGGAAGGAGGAGGCAATGCTGCTGTTGATGGGATGCTTACCATACAATGTGCGGAGAAAAGGGGTATCAAAGCTTCGGCCATAACCTTTGAATTTGGTGGAGTTGATGGCACAGAAGGCATACTCCTAGTTGATGATGTCCCAGAAGCGGATGCCATTATAAGCGGTGGTTCTATCGAAAAGCATTACTGTTTGCCGGAGGTTGAAAGAGTGGTTGGAGGGGATGTTCTTAGGCTAAACAAGGAGTCTGGAGGATATTTTCCACCTTCTTACAAAGCCATTGAATTTGAAAATACCACACATCTTTATTTGTCTGGCAATCAATCTGGACACAGCAGGCTTTTTGCTGAAGCATACTGATATATATATTTTAATGGCAGCCACATGAGTTATAACTTATTGCACAACGGTTCCTTTAACTGATTATAATACTAGTAAATATTTTAAATGAAGAAATTTTTGATTCATCAAACTATAAACTCAACTAAAATTCTTAATATTTAGTAGTAACATTATTTCTAGTTCTTTATATTATGTAGTGGGAGAAGGAAAGATTAACCCAAACACAGAAAAAGATTATTTTTGCAATTATCAACAACAAGAGGTGAAATAATTGGCTATTAATTTTGGAATTGCTAATAATTACAACCTATTTATATTAGGGAATATAAATATGAGTAATTCCAATTGGGCTTTTGCAAGAGAAGCGGGGCTTGGATTAAATTGGCTTAATGGTATAGCTGCAAGGAGAACTGGTGCAACTACAACAACCACAACTACAACAAATACATCAACAACTTCAACCACCACTAGTGCTTCAAATATGCAAAATGCACTGGCAGATGTTGTTGAGTCAATTTCATTAGAAAAAGCGGCATTAGCACACATTATTAATGCTGAAATTGATGAGATTAAAAAAGCTTTAGTTATTGCAACAAATATTCATGAGCTTAAGGAATTGAAAAGCTCAGTTAGGGATACTTTTGTAAGTGTAAGAGAAATGTTGATGTTGTTGCAATTTAAATTGGAGCAAGCAAGAAAAATAATAGATAAAAACAAGGAGATGTTTTGTATGTCAGCACCAGTAATAGAAACACCTGCAAGTCCAGTAAGTAGAGCTCAAGCAGTAGCAGATATAATTGAATCAATAGCATTAGAGGAAACAGGAATAGCCCATATATTAAATGCAGAGGGAGAGAAAATCCAAACTGGAGCAGCTATTGCAAGAAGTGTAGCTGATTTGGTTAGTGTTAATGCTTCAGTAAAAGACACATTAGCAAATGTTGTTAAATCTCAGATGCTATTACAGTTTAAACTAGAAGAAATAGCTAAGTTCTAAGCGAACTTTATGATTGAGTAACCCTTTGCCTATTAGACAAAATAGATAGTTTAAAAAATTTTTTCATGAGAACCAAGTTTTAATTAAAATTTTAACTTGGTTCTTTTTTAATGGCAGCCACATGAGTTATAACTTATTGCACAGCGTTTCCTTTAACTGATTATAATACTAGTAAATATTTGAAATAATCCAAAGTATATTTACTTTATTACATTAGCATGGTAAAGTATTAAAAGGATAAATGCTAGTAAACGGGGGATGGAATATGTGTAGAATATTAAGAAGTATAGCAGCATTAGGAATTATTGCAGCCGTTGCATTTTCAGCAACAGGCTGTAGCAACAGAGCAAAGGATGCAATGTCAAAGGAGAAACTTATACTTGGCTTTGATGATACCTTTGTTCCTATGGGTTATAAGGATGATAAGGGTGAGATAGTAGGTTTTGATATTGACCTTGCAAAGGAAGTATCAAAAAGAATAGGGAAGGAAATAACCTTTCAGTCTATTGATTGGTCCATGAAGGAATCAGAGCTTAACTCAGGAAACATAGATCTTATATGGAATGGTTATAGCATAACTAAAGAGAGGGAAGGCAAAGTGAGCTTTACAAGGCCATACCTAGACAATAGACAAGTTATAATAACCTTAGCGGAGTCGAAAATAAACAGTAAAGCTGATTTGAAAGGCATGAAGGTTGGAGCTCAAAACGAGTCTAGTGCTGTAGATGCAATAAATATGGAACCTGAGCTCTTAAAGAGTTTTGAGGGTGGAAAGGTTTATACCTTTGAAACAAATAATGAAGCATTGATGGATTTAGAAGCAAAAAGAATAGATGCTGTGGTAGCTGATGAAGTTCTGGCAAGATATTATATAAACAAAAAAGGTGCAGACAAATATAAAATATTGAAGGACGATTTTGGAAGTGAAGCTTATGGCGTTGGTATAAGAAAAGGTGACAGTGCATTACTTGATAAGCTTAATAAAGCTTTTGACGATATGAAAAAAGATGGTACTGCTAAGAAAATTTCAGAAAAATGGTTTGGACAAGACATATTTAGATAGAGGTGCTTTTCTATGAATAACTTAATTAATCTAATACCGCAAGTGCTGGAAGGACTAAAGGTAACTCTGCAAATTTTTATATTGACCTTGGTGCTTTCCATACCGCTTGGAATAGTGGTTACACAGGGACGATTATCAAAGAATAAAATATTAAGCAAGTTAACAGGCTTTTATATTTTAATTATGAGAGGAACACCTCTGCTTTTGCAAATTGTATTTATATTCTTTGGTTTGCCTATCATAGGTATAACCTTTAACAGATTTCCAGCTGCTATCCTAGCCTTTACACTTAATTATGCGGCTTATTTTGCAGAAATATTTAGGGCTGGAATAGCCTCTATAGAGGAAGGACAAGTAGAAGGAGCTAAAGTACTTGGCTTTTCTCAGAGGCATATATTTTTTAAAATAGTTCTTCCACAAGCTATTAAAAGAATACTTCCAGCAGTGGCCAATGAGATTATTACTCTTGTAAAGGATACTGCACTAGTATATGTAGTAGGACTAGACGAGCTTTTAAAAATTGGTAAAATAGCATCAAATAAAGAAGCTTCACTAATGCCGCTTTTATTAGTAGGAGTAATATATTTACTTATGATTGCAGTATTTAGTGAGCTCTTTAAAAAATTAGAAAAAACATATAGCTACTATGAGTAGGGAGACGATATTATGCTTGATATTATGCTTAAGGTAGAAGGATTAGAAAAAAGTTTTGGTGAAAATAAAGTACTAAAAGGTGTAAAGCTTGAAATTAAGAAGGGAGAAATTAATGTTATAGTAGGGCCTTCTGGGTGTGGAAAGACAACCCTTCTTAGATGCATAAGTGGATTAACAGAGCCTGATAATGGTTCCATAATAATAAATAATCGGTATTTATATAAAAATGGGAAAAGGGCGCAAAAGAAGGAGGAGCTAGAAATAAGAAAAGATGTGGGGTTAGTCTTTCAAAACTTTAATTTATTTCCTCACATGAGTGTTCTAGAAAATATTACAGAAGCTCCAAGAGTAGTATTGGGCATGGGCAAGGAAGAGGCCAAGTATAAAGCCATAGAGATATTAGGTTTTTTAGGACTTGAGAGTAAGCAAAACAGCTATCCCTTTCAGCTCTCAGGAGGACAAAAGCAGAGAGTTGCAATAGCAAGAGCCCTTGTTATGGAACCTAAGCTTATATGCTTTGATGAGCCAACCTCTGCCTTAGATCCAAGTATGTCAGAAGAAATAGCAAATCTAATAAAAAGATTAAGTATAGAAAAGTCTATGACAGTTTTGATTATTACCCATGATATGGCTTTCGCCAAAGAATGGCAGCCACATGAGTTATAACTTATTGCACAGCATTTCCTTTACCTGATATACGTCCTTATCTCCTCTGCCAGAGAGGTTTACTATAATAATTTTATCCTTTGGCAATGCTTTAGCCAGTTTCATTGCATAGGCAATTGCATGAGAGCTCTCTAAGGCGGGAATAATTCCTTCTGTTTTAGAAAGGGTCATAAAAGCATCCAAGGCCTCTTCATCTGTAATGGCTACATATTCTGCTCTTCCTGTTTCTTTATAATAGCTGTGTTCTGGACCAACACCAGGGTAATCAAGTCCTGCTGCCATGGAGTATACTGGAAGCGGATCTCCCTCTCCATCCTGTAGGGTGTAGCATTTAAAGCCATGAATAACTCCCACTGTACCCTTAGATAAGGAGGCAGCGTGCTCTTTTGTATGAAGCCCCTTACCTGCAGGCTCAACTCCTATAATTTTCACTTCACTGTCATTTACAAAAGGGTGAAAAAGACCTATGGCATTGCTCCCGCCACCAACGCAAGCAACAACATAATCTGGTAATCTTTTTTCAGCAATCAATATTTGTTTTCGCGCTTCTTTTCCAATGATGCTTTGAAATTCCCTGACCATTGTAGGATAAGGATGAGGCCCTACTGCAGAGCCTAGTAGGTAAAAGGTATTATCAGCATGTTCTACAAAATCCTCTAGCGCAGCATCTACGGCATCCTTTAAAGTAGCATTACCCCTAGTTACAGGTATTACCTTGGCACCTAAAAGCTCCATTCGAAATACATTTAGCTCCTGTCTTTTTGTATCTACCTCTCCCATGTAAATGACACATTCCATATCAAATAAAGCACAGACTGTGGCAGTAGCAACTCCGTGCTGGCCAGCTCCAGTTTCTGCAATAATTCTTTTTTTACCCATTTTTTTCGCTAAAAGAACTTGACCCATGGTGTTGTTTATTTTATGTGCACCAGTATGATTCAAATCTTCTCTTTTAAGATATATCTTTGCTCCTCCGATTTTCGACGTAAGCATTTCGGAGAAGTAAAGAGGATTTTCTCTACCTATATATTGCTTGTAGTAATAATCCAATTCCTTTAAAAAATTTTCGTCTTCAATGTACTTATAAAAATTTTCTTCCACCTCTTTTAAGACCTCTTTTAACTGCTCAGGTACAAATGCTCCTCCAAATTGACCAAAATATCCATTGCTTCTTTCCATAGTGTGAACCTCCTCTTAAAATTATTATTATACATAAGGTGCAAAGCAGAAAAAATGAGGTCAAATGAAGTAAAATAAAAAGTCCTCTATGCATAAATACATTATGCATAGAGGACGAAATACTCGCGGTGCCACCTCAAATTGGTTATAAAGAATAACCCTCTCTTTCAGATACGGGACACATCTATCCGATATCCTATCTCTGTAACGGGAGAAACCGTGTCACCTACTGCTATTTCGGATCCAACTCATAAGCCCATTCAGTAAGCTTTTGAATATCGGACTCACACCAATGCCGACTCTCTGAAAATCTCAAACCTACTTACTCTTCTTATTCACTGCTTTAACAATATATGTTTCACTGAGTATATCGAAAAAATTAACAAATGTCAACCTAAAATGGCAGCCACATGAGTTATAACTTATTGAAAGAGTAACTTGACAAAACAGGAAAAGTACTGCGGCAATTTCTGTGGTAACATATAATTACTGCAGTGAAAACAATAGATTTAAGGAGGTACATGTACCTGATGGACTACATAGATTTAATTCAAAAAACAATTGATTATATAGAGGATAGAATTACTGAAAAAATTGTGGTGGAGGAGCTTGCCAATATTTCAGGCTTTTCCACTTATCATTATTACAGAATATTTCACAGCTTTGTTGGCATACCGGTTATGGAATATGTTACTAGAAGAAAGCTTGTGCATGCTCTTTTTAACCTGAGCAAGGGGGAGAAGATAGTTGATATTGCCTTAAACTACGGTTTTGAAACTCACGCTGGCTTTACAAAGGCTTTTAAAAAGTGCTTTGGATATTCCCCTAATTTTTATAGAATTCATGCGCCGGAAGGGTTTCCTCAAAAGGTGAACCTGAGAATTCTTAAAGAAAATAATATTGGAGGAGTTGTAATGGAACCTAAAATTGTTACCAGAGATGCTTTTAAAATAGTTGGATATGAATTTAAAACTACCTTAAGAAATAATGCCTATTCAAGGGATATTCCTGCCTTTTGGGACAAATGTAATCTTGAGGACAAGGAGAGCAGATTATATGCCACTCAGGACGTTCCAAGGCATGGTGAATATGGGATTTGCGTTAATACTAATATGGAAAATGATGAGTTTTCCTATGTGCTAGGTGTGGAGGTCATTAATTTTAATAAGGCGGAGGAGGAAATGTATAAGCTTAAGGTGCCAGAAGCAACCTATGCTGTATTTACAACTCCAGCAGTGCCAGAGGAGGATTTTGTAGCCTCCATTAATGGAACCTGGAAGTATATTCTGCAGGAATGGTTTCCAAACTCAGGCTATGAAATTGATGGCACCAAGTTAGACTTTGAGTTTTATGATGAGCGCTGCCACCCTTGGCAGTATGAAAAATTGTGCATGGACATTTATATACCTGTAAAAAGGATGGGAAGATCTTAATGATAAAAAAACTTTCTGCATATAGAACTTATTTATTGTTTTCAGCTGCTTCAGCATTGCTGTTTTCACTAGTTTTTACAGTGAATATGGTGTATCAGGTTGAAGTAATTGGGTTAAATCCACTTCAGCTGATACTTGTGGGGACAACTCTGGAGGTAGCCTGCTTCCTGTTTGAAATCCCAACAGGCATAGTAGCGGATATTTACAGCCGTAAATTATCTGTAATTATAGGTATTGTCTTAATAGGACTAGGTTTTACCTTGGAGGGCACTGTACCGAGGTTTGCTGCTGTACTTGTGGCTCAAGTACTTTGGGGAGTGGGCTATACCTTTATAAGTGGTGCCATAGATGCTTGGATTGCAGAGGAAGATAAATCCATAAGCTTAGATAAGATATATATAAAAGGGGCCCAAGTTGGTCAGATAGCTTCAATAGTAGGTATAATATTAAGCACCGCTTTGGGTAATTTTTCAATAAGGCTGCCCATTGCAGCAGGAGGAAGCTTGTTTATCATGCTGGCATTGTTTTTGTTTTTGTACATGCCTGAAGACAATTTTAAACCCTCAGCCCCTGAAGATTTAAGCACCTTTAGAAAGATGGGACATACCTTAAAGTCCAGTATGGGTTTTATAAAAAGTAAAAAAATAATAATACTGCTACTTTCTGTAACCCTATTTTACGGCTTATCTAGTGAAGGCTACGACAGGCTTTCCACAGCTCACTTTTTAAAGGATACAATGCTGCCTAAGCTTGGCAAACTTCAACCTGTAACTTGGTTTGGAATCTTTGGCATAGCAGGAATGCTCTTAAGTGCCTTAGCGATGCAGCTAATCATCAAGCAGCTAGAGAAGAACAATAAACTCCAAAGCGCAGGAATACTTTTAGCCACAAATATATTCTACATATTGTGTATGATAGTATTTGCACTTACAAGAAATTTTGGATTGATGTTAGTGGCTTATTTGTCTACAAACATGTTCAGAACCATAAATGAGCCTATATTTAATGCATGGCTTAACAACCACATTGAAGACAGTGCAAGAGCTACAGTACTTTCCACCAATGGTCAGCTGAATGCTCTAGGACAGATTTTAGGAGGACCAATCATTGGAATTATAGCCACTAAATATTCCATAAGTATGGGTATTGCCTGTACAGCCTTGCTTGTTACGCCTGTGATAGTCTTGTATGGTATAATAAAGGTATATGAGAACAATAAAAGCTGAGCCTGTATATCCTATTGCATATAATAAATTCTTAGCAGTTAATAAACAATGATGAACAGAATTATCTAAAAGAGTATCATAAAAAACGAATTTAGGAGAATATCCAAATGTATAAAATCATGCTAATTGAAGACGATATGACCCTCACCACCCTCATAAAAGAAACCCTTGAAAAATACGATTACCAAGTATGTATTCCAAAGGAGCTAAGAAATATTGAAGAGCAGTTTAAACAGGCAAAACCTGATTTAGTCCTTCTAGATATAAACCTCCCTTACTATGATGGCTTTTACATCTGCCGAGCCATAAGGCACGAAAGCAGCGTACCCATAATATTTATCTCCGCAAGAAATGGTGAGATGGATCAGATTATGGGTATTGAAATTGGGGCGGATGACTATATCATAAAACCCTTCAGTATTGAAATATTAATGGTAAAAGTTAAATCGGTACTAAGAAGAGCATACGGGGACTATGTAGGAAGTGGTGAAGGGAAAACAGTTATTAACTCATTTTACATAGATGAAAAAAGCTTCAAAATGCATTACAAAACCCAGAGTGTAGAACTTACAAAAACTGAATTAAAACTAGTCAAAAAGCTTTTTGACAATAGGGACAAGGTAATAGCTAGAGAAGAGCTCCTAGAAGAAATGTGGGACGAAAGCTTCATTGCTGGTGATAATGCGTTGACCGTCAATATAACTAGAATTAAAGGCAAGCTTTCCTCACTTGGAATAATTGATATTATAAAAACAAAAAGAGGTGCAGGATATTATTTTGATACTGAGGTTCTGAAAGGGGCTTGCAATGAATAAGAGGCTGATTATTAGTTTTCTAAAAGATAGGTCAAACAATTATAGTACTGTTTATGCTAAATACTGCTGTGATGATATTGTTTTTTAATGTGGCACCTGGCACAAGAAAGGAAGTTTTTTACCCTTTAATGCTGTCAGGCTTTTTCATGATAGTGCTCCTAATTAGTGAATGGGTAAAATATTATAGCTTTAATCATAGCCTGCAAAGGATGTCATGCAATCTTAATGAAGATTTAAGGCCCATTACTGAGGAGCAAAAAGCAATAAATAGAATTATGACTACAGCTTATGAAATATATACCTCAGAAGTAAGTCAAATTAAAGCAAAGAACAAAAACAAGAGCTATTTTATCTCTCAATGGATTCATAATCTTAAGACCCCCATTTCAGTTATTGATCTCATTGCGCAAAAATGCAGACTTGAAGATAAAGACCCTTATGAGGCTATAGAGAATATCACGCAGGAAAACAAAAAACTTAATAGCAGCCTAGAACAAGTGCTCACTATCATAAGATTAGATGACTTTGAAAAGGATTACGAACCACAGTGTATTGACCTAGTTCAATCCATAAAGAAGCTTTTAAATGATAGAAAGAAGCAGTTTATATATAGCGGCGTGTTCCCTGAATTAAAATGTGAAACCGACGAAATGCTTGTGCTCACGGATGAAAAATGGAATATGCATATGCTTGAGCAAATTATTTCTAATGCTATTAAGTATTCTACGGAAGAGGGAAAAACCAAGAAAATTTACATAGATATTTCACACAATATGGACAACACTCTTCTTACCATAAGGGATGAGGGCATAGGTATACCCTCGTATGATATGGACAGAATATTTGAGCCCTTTTTCACTGGGGAAAACGGTAGAAAATATCGAGGTACCACAGGCATAGGACTTTATGTTTGTTCGGAAATTGCAAAGAAGCTAGGGCATGAGATAATCGCTAAGTCAAAGCTTACTATGGGTACTGAATTCACAATTAAGTATATTACAAAATTGTAATGTTGTATTAACCTTTGGCGAGGGCTGTTTTGGGTTAGGTGAATTAATATGTATACATAAGACAAGAGGAGGTAATCTAGGTGTGTGTTTTAGAAGCTGATAATCTAGTAAAAGTATACAAGGGCAGTAATGAAATAAGCTCCACAAAAGCTTTAGATGGCCTGAGCCTTAAGGTTAAAAAAGAAGAATTCATCGCCATAATGGGACCCTCAGGAAGCGGGAAAACAACGTTGCTTAATATATTAAATGGTATAGATAAGCCTAATTCAGGTTGGGTGAATATATCTGGGAATAAAATTAGTCATATGAACCGTGATGAGCTGGCACTATTTAGACGAAAGCATTTAGGCTTTGTATTTCAAGAGTTTAATTTATTAGACAGCCTTACTTTAAAAGAAAATATAATGCTCCCACTCATAATGGATGGCAGAGCTACGGAGGAAATGGAACAAAAGGCAGGAAATATAATGTCCTTATTTGATATTAAGAGCATTGGTAATAAGTATCCCTGTAATGTATCTGGGGGACAGCAGCAAAGGGCAGCAGTGGCAAGGGCTATAGTTAATGATCCAGATATCATATTTGCAGATGAGCCTACGGGAAACTTAGATTCAAAGTCTGCCAAGGATGTTATGAGCTGCTTTAAAAAGATGAATGAGGAGGGTGGAAGTACTATTCTTCTTGTAACTCATGATGTATTTACTGCAAGCTACTGTAAAAAAGTAATCTTCATTAAGGATGGACGCATACATCTAGAACTTGTGAGAAAGGGTGAAAGAAAGGAATTTTTCCAGAGTATATTAGACTGCCTCACAGTGCTAGGAGGTGAGCGCAATGACCTTTAAAGATGTGGCAATTAAAAATTTTAAAGCGCATATAAGAAGATATATGTCCTACTTTTTTTGCAGCAGCTTTTCAATAATGATATTTTTCATGTATTCCACCATACTATTAAATGACAAACTTAACAATAGCACTTTGGTTACAAAGGATGCCATGGACGTTCTCACAGTACCCACTGTGGCACTTATCATGTTTTCAGTGGTTTTTATAAGCTACGCCCATTCCTCTTTTATTAAATCAAGGCAGCATGAATTCGGACTATTCCTGTCACTAGGCATGTCTATAAAACAAATAATGAAAATAATTATATTTGAAAATGGGCTGGTAGCAATAGCTTCCATGGGGGTTGGAATTATTTCTGGGGCTGTGTTTTCCAGACTTTTCTTTTTCATTGTGCTAAAGGTGCTGCAGGTAAGCGGAATTGAATTTGCCCTTCCTTATAAAAGCTTGTTATGGACCGTAGGCTCCTTCTCAGCCATATTTTTAATTGCAATACTGGCAAGCATAATTGTAGCCTGGAGATTTCAGCCTGTACAGCTATTAAAGAATAATAAGGTATCACAAAAGAATAAAATATCAAGTCCTACCCTGGCACTAGTTGGCATAAGCATCATGGCGGGCTCTATAATACTTCTATGCATAGACTTTGCATGCCCACAGGGTGTAAACAGCAGATCTCTTCTTATGACTACAGGTATATGCTTAACAGGGCTATATCTTACCATATCTCACCTAGGAGGGCTACTACTTAAGCTAGCTAAGAAAAAGAAGAGAATTTATTATAAAAACCTAAGACTTTTTACAGCTCTTGATTACCGCTTTAAGCAAACTAAAAAGATAATATTTGTAACTGCAATAATGGTAATGGCAACCACCTTTTACTGCGGTGCTATGGCTTATTTCCTATCCTCAGCAGATAAAGTAGCCGTTGAGAACAACCCATTTCATCTATCCTTTATCCAGCCTTCAGATAAAAATATTCCTGAGGCTGAGTTAACTAAAATACTCACCAGTGATGATACTGAGCTTAAGGAGCATAAGATACTAGAGGTTATGAATATCAAGGCTTTTAACCGAGGTTCTGAGGAATCCTATCCAAGAAAGGTTATTTCAGTTGATTCAATAAATAATATTACTGGCAGCAGCCTTAAGGTGAAGCAGGGATATTATATAAGGCTAGATCAAATCCCAAGCAAAACTGAAGCAAATGAAAATCAGTTTACCAAGCATGATATTGGTTTGAAGTACGGCGACAGCCTTGTAAATTTTAAATTTCAAGAAGCTGTTTACAAAATTTATTTCAACAGGTTTCAAGATTTTACGGTGGATATTTTATTATTAAATAATGAGGATTATGAAGCTCTGAAAGCTGTAACAGATGCTTCAAGCATTGAAAATATACATTTACTAAGTTATAAAGACTGGAGGAATACTGGGGATGTTGTAACTAAGTTAAACGAAAGGGAGTTTTTTCAAATAGCATCAAGGCTAGGTGAATACACCACTCAAAAACAAGGTGGTTCCATAATCCTCTTCATATCAGGGTTCCTAGGTTTGTTCTTCTTCATCTCTGGCTCAGTGATTTTATCCTTCAGGCTGTTTTCAGAAATAGATGATGAAAAGGCGAAGTATAAGCAGCTTTCCAACATAGGCATAAGAGATTGCGAGATTAAGAGAACAATATATCAGGAGCTTAAGGTTATTTTTTTCATTCCAGTGGGCTTAGGAGCTCTACTTTCATTTTTGTTTATATTTGCCTTTACCAATGACGGCGGCGGGCAGCATGGTGGACCACTGCTATATAATCTTTTGGTGAGTTTTATATATTTGCTATTTCAGATTGGGTATTATTTTGCTGTAAGAAGGGTTTATAGTGGTATGGTAATTGAAAGTTTGAGGAGTTTTAGACGCTAATTAATAAAGAAGTATATGAGGTAAATCTATTTAGGATAATATAAGGAGAACCGTATCATAAGCAAATACGAAAGTTACCTAGAAGCAAGGCGTACGAATGCTTCTGGGTAGCTTTTTATTTAACTTGAACATTTTTAACTAGAATACCTTCCAATAGCATCAATTTTATGGTTATACAGAATGTGAAAACTTTTCTGGTTCCCTGTAAGGACTGTGAATATTTCATACAAACAAATTGAAAATGCACGAAAAATTGCAGAAAAAAGGAATTTTGTCATAAAGTATACAAGGGAGTTTTTGCGGTTGTGAAATCCTATGAAGATGTGGGACCATTCGGAGAAGTTCCAACTTTCAGTTGGCGAATACAAGATTATGTTAACGTTTTGATTAAGTCAGGCTTTGTTATAATATTAACATTATTCATTAACATAGCCTTAATTTTAACAAGTTGAGGAAAATGGATTACCTCAAAGGAGTGTAATCCTATATTTATTTCTATATTATTTAAGGATTATTTAATAATTAATAATTTATAATAAACCCAAGGTCAGCAAATAATTTATGAGAGGTAAGATTTATGTTTTTTAGCATTTTGAAAAAAGATTTAAAACGAAAGAAATCAATGAATATTATTCTTTTAATATTCATCATATTAGCAACAACATTTTTGGCAAGTAGTGTAAATAACTTAATTGCAATATCAAATTCTGTTGATTATTTTATGGAGAAGGCTAAAACACCGGACTACATTATTTCAGCTTATGATAGGGGAGAAAACAAAGAGTTTGATAAGTGGCTTAATACTTCTAATCTTATAAAATCTTATGATATTGATAGAAGCACAATACTTTCTAAAGATAATATTAAAATAAAGAAAGGTGAAAAACTTCAAGATTTTGAACCTTTTGGGGACATGTTACTTCAAGCACAACCAAAGAAGTATGGAAAATTACTTGATGATAATGGAAAAGACATTATTTTAAAATCAGGGGAAATTGCATTTTCCTTAGCAGATAAAAATAAAAACAATTTAGAAGCTAACGATAAAGTTGTTATTACCCTAGGGTATGTGAAAAAAGAATTTTCAATTAAGTTGTTTACTAAAGATGCTATTTTTGGATCAAGTATGAATGAGATGAAAAGGGTTCTTATAAGTGATGAAGATTATGAGATTTTCAAATCATGTAAAGATGCAAGCACTATAAATAATTATTATATAATGTCAGATAATACAGCTACACTCGAAAAAGAATTTAAAAATATAGAATGCAATACAATAGTTAATCTTGATAAGTCATTTATTAAGACCAGCTTTATTCTGGATATGCTACCATCTGCAATTTTAATTATATTAAGTCTTTGCCTTATCTTAATTGCATTTTTAATTTTAAGATTTACTATAATTTTTACCTTGCAAGATGATTTCAAAGAGATAGGGGTTATGAAGGCCATTGGCCTTAAAGAGTTTGATATTAAAAAGGTTTATTTAGTAAAATACCTTGCAATAACAATAATCGGTGTAGTAATTGGGCTAGTAGTAAGCTTTCCGTTTGGTAATATATTGTTAAAGCAATCTACAGGAAATATTTTAATGGAATCTTCTACTGGAAATATATTTGTTAATATAGCATGTTCTATTTTAGTAGTTTTAATAGTTCTTTTATTCTGCTACACATGTACAAGAAAGTTAAATAAGTTCTCAGCAATAGATGCAATAAGAAATGGAAGTACAGGTGAAAACTTTAAAGGTAAATCAAGATTAAAACTTAAGAATTATAAAAATATTAAAACACCAATGTTTATGGCTATAAATGATATTTTATGTAGTCGTAAGAGGTTTGTAGTTCTAATTTTAACCTTCTGTATTGGAACAATTTTAATTATTATTCCTGTAAACACAATAAATACCTTAAAAGATGGAAATATTATCAAGACATTTGGGTTGGATTACAGTGATGTATTAATTGAAACTGATAAAATGGATAAATATACAAAGGGAGCTAGCAAAGAAGAATATCTAAAGGATATGGAGAGCCTTAGAGAATCATTTAGAGCTAGTGGAGTAGATATAAAAATTTATGGAGAAGTAATGTATAGACTTAAATTCTATGCTGGCGACAAAGATAATGTTCTTTCATTAATGGCATTCCAATCTCAGGAAAGTGATACTAATAGGTACAATGTTTTAAAAGGTAATATGCCTGAATTAAAAAACGAAGCAGCTATAACTGAAACTGTAGCAAAAAAATTAAATGTTTCTATTGGGGATACAATTTATGCACAAATTGGTAAGGAGGAAAAGGAATTAATAGTAACTGGATTATATGAAAGTATGACTAACATGGGTCAATCAGTAAGATTAAGTACTAAAGTAGATATAGATTTTAAATATTTAGCAATGACATTCCCTTTTCAAGGTAATTTTGAGGGAAAGGAAGAGCCACAAGTGTTAATAGATAAATTAAGGGATAAGTACCCAAGCTATTCATTTAAAAATTCACAAGAATATGTTTCAAGATATATAGGAAGTTCCTTAAATCAATTTGACGCTATGAAGAATTTAATTGTTCTAATAGTAGTATGTATTAATGCTTTAATTACAATTTTAATGATGAAAACTTTCATTACTAAAGATAAAGGTGAAATAGCAATGCTAAAAAGTATTGGCTTTAGAAATAGTTCAATTAGACTTTGGCAATCAGCTAGAATAATTATAATTCTTGTAGTTGCAATTATTTTAGGAATTATATTATCTAACTTCCTGGGACCTATAACAGCTGGTCAAGTATTTGCAATTATGGGTGTTCATAACATTATATTTAAGGTAGAAGTATTAGAAGTATATATATTATATCCGAGCATCCTTCTTGTAGTAACTACAGCTATTGCATACTTAAGTGCTGGAGCTGTTAAAAAAATAGATTTAAAAGAAATTAATAATATGGAATAAGGTGGGGATTTGATATGAGCTCATTAAAAGTTATAGATTTATGTAAAACTTATATTATAAATAAAATACAAAATAATGTTTTGAGAAATGTAAATTTCGAAATTAAAGAAGGTGAAATGGTTGCTATTATGGGGCCTAGCGGCTCGGGTAAATCAACGCTTCTTTACACGGTTAGTGGTATGGATACTTTAACTGCAGGAAAGATAGATTACTTTGGAGAAGAAATTAGTACTCTTACTGCAAATGAAATGAGTGATTTAAGACTTAATGAAATGGGATTTATTTTTCAACAAATGCATATGTTAAAAAATCTTTCAATATATGATAATATTATATTATCAGCATACCACTCAAAAAAAGGAAAAGATAGAAAAAAAATCAATAACAGAGCAAGAGAACTAATGCATAAGCTTGGAATAAGTGAAATAGCAGAAAATGATACAAATGAAGTTTCGGGGGGACAGCTTCAAAGAGCGTGTATTTGTAGAAGCTTAATTAACTCTCCAAAGATGATTTTTGCTGATGAGCCTACAGGTGCTTTAAATCAACAAAATTCTAAAGAAGTTATGAAGGAGCTTAATAGAATCAATCAAGAGGGAACAACCATTATGCTTGTCACTCATGATATGAAGGTGGCAGCTAAGTGTGATAGAATAATGTATATTGAAGATGGAGCAATAAAAGGTGAAATTGATTTAGGAAAATTTACTCTGGAAAATAGTTTTAAGGATAGAGAAAGAAGGGTCAATAATTGGCTAATGGAGATGGGATGGTAGTATGGTAGACTTGCTTCTAGTTGAAGATAATTTAGAACTTGCTGATTTAATTTGTACTTTTTTAAGAAAGGATGGCTTTAGCATTATAAACGCGGATAGTGGAGAGAAGGCATTAGAATTTCTTGAAAAAGATGCTTTTAAGATTGTGCTTCTAGATATAATGCTACCTGGTATAGATGGTTTTACAGTGTGCTCTAGCATTAGAAAAAATCATAATACACCAATCATAATAATGAGTGCAAAGGTTGATAAAGAGGATAAGATTAATGGCTTTACACTAGGTGCAGATGATTATATTGAAAAACCAATAGACGTTGACATTTTAAGTGCGAAGATTTCAGCGTTAATGAAAAGAAACTATGAAATCAAAGCAAAATGTACAATTATAAATTCAGGTGCTATTTCAATTAATAAAGAAGCAAATGAAGTTTATCTTGATGGAAAGCTATTAAACATGACCTCAAAGGAGTTTGAGCTATTACTTCTACTTGTAGAGAATCCTAGTAAAACCTTAAATAAGGATTATCTATTTAATAATATTTGGGGAGCAGATAGTTTTAGTGAAAATCAAACTTTAACTGTTCATGTAAAGATGCTTAGGGATAAGCTTGAAGAAGATCCTAAAAAGCCAAAAAGGATCGTAACTATTTGGGGAGTAGGCTATAAGTATGAAGAAATTTAACAAAATAATCGCTATTGTTATCGCAGCTTATTTAATAATTTCACTTACATTACTTGCCTTAGTTCAGAAAATGGATAACAAATCTAGTAGTGAATATAAAGTGGAAATAAACAGAATATTTTCAGGCTTAGTAGAGGGGGTATGTTTTACTGAGCCTGACTTAAGCTCTTATGAGTTTATAAAATCAGTGTCATTTTTACCTGATTCTGCAGGGACAAGCAAAAATGACATTGACAAATTTTATAAAAGTACAAATGGATTAAAATACGAAATTAAACCTTGGTATGATGGAGGTAAATTATTGGGTTATTTAAGATTTAATTATATAGATAAGAATTATAATAATAGTATTTTATTAATAGTAGAATTCATATTATTTATCTTTGCAACTATAATAATTTCAGTTTTGCTGTATATTAGAAATTCCATTCTTAAGCCTTTTAATATTCTAAGTAAAATACCTTACGAATTATCAAAAGGTAACCTTAAGGAAGAGCTTAAAGAAAATAAAAATAGATATTTTGGTAAGTTTGTTTGGGGAATTAATGTACTTAGAGAAAATTTAGATCATCATAAAATAAAAGAGCTTAAGCTTGAAAAGGAAAAGAAGCTTTTACTACTTTCAATTTCACATGATATAAAAACACCGTTAAACACAATAAAGCTTTATGCAAAGGCCATAGCAGAAGAGGTTTATGATACTAATGAAAAGAAAATATTAGCAGCAAAGCAAATACAAGAAAAATCAGTAGAAATAGAAAGTTTTGTAAAAGAAATAATAAAAACATCAAGTGAAGATGTCCTTGAAATTGAAGTTATTAATAGTGAATTTTATCTAAAGGATTTGATAGATAAAGTAATAATAACATATAAAGAAAAATGTATTTTAAAAATGATAGATTTTATTGTAGAAGACTACAGTAATAAATTAGTTAAAGGTAATTTAGATAGAGCATTTGAAGTTATAGGAAATATCATAGAAAATGCCTTTAAGTACGGTGATGGTAAGGAAATAAAAATATCTTTTTATGAAGAAGATTACTGTCAGCTTATTAAAATATTCAATAGTGGAGAAACAATAAGTCAAAATGAATTCAATCATATTTTTGATAGCTTCTATAGAGGTAGTAATGCAAAAGACAAGCAAGGAAATGGCCTGGGGCTTTATATTTGTAAGTATATAATGGAAAAGATGGACGGAGAAATTTTTGCAGAATGTAAAAAGGAAGGCATGAGTTTTACATTAGTATTGAGATAGATAATTTATAGAATAATTTTATATTTAGCATGGCGAACTTACCAAGTGAACGAAGGTGAGTCAGGTTTCCTTAAATAATGTAGATTCTTTATGAAACAGTTGATATTAGTAGATTTAGCAAGAATAGAAGGATTATAAATTATAGCTTTTAAGACTACCACTCTTTTAATGGGTGGTAGTTTTTCATATAAGTTTGCTCCTAAATATACATGCCTATATTGCTTGTCTTTAGAATTTGTGGATTTATTATCATGGTATATATTTACTTTGTTGGTTTATCATTTGTATAATTGAATAAAGCATAGGATAGAATTTAATTTTTTTGAAATAGATTATTGACCTTTCCCCTGCGTAAAGGTCTAGACTATAGACAGAGAGGTGAGTGCTATGCTAAAGATTGGTGAAGTTGCTGCAAATTATAATATTTCAAACAGGACTCTTCGTTATTGGGAAGAGGTTGGAATATTAAAGAGTTGCCGAAGGGATAATGGATATAGGTATTATGATGAGGATAACATTAAAAGAATAAAGCAGATTATAATGCTGCGTATGCTTGATCTACCTATACGAGATATTCAGAGTATATTCTTAACAGGTAAGCTAACTGTAGCCATTGATGCATTGACTAGGCATCTTGAAGAAACAAATCATCGAACTGATGAGCTTAAGGCTTTAGGGATAGTTTTAGAACAGCTTATTATGATAATAAGGTCTCATCAGAGCTTAGATAATGCATTTAAATATCTTGATGTTCCAAACAACTCTGCCATTCTTAAGCTGAAGGAAGCACTTGAAATTATACTCTCAGAAAGGGAAAAAGACATGTCTATTTCAAGCTATTGTAACACTGATGTAAGGATAGTCAATCTGCCCAGATTGACAGTTGCAAGTTACTCTGTTATTAGCGAAGCTCCAGAGAAGGATTGCTGGGAGAAGATAATTAGTCTTATTAAGGGATATTCTATGGATGAGAAACCTGGCTTTAGACATTTTGGCTTTGGGTTCAACAATTCAAGGGGAGAATATGGCTATGAAATGTGGGTGGTAGTTCCCGAAGATTTTAAAGTACCTAAGCCCTTTGAAAGAAAGGATTTCCACGGAGGGTTATTTGCAGCCTTACCTACTTATTTGCCTATGATAGGGGAACGTTGGGACCAACTTCAAGAATGGGTTACGGAAAATGAAGATTTTGAGTTGGATTTTCACCCTGAAAAAATGAGGTATTATCTTGAAGAATGCCTAGATTATAATGCTTTTAACTCCAAGGAAATTGAAGAAACCAAAAGACAGCTGGATCTCCTGCTGCCAATTAAGAGGATAACGAAGGAAGATATTATCAGTAAGTCTAGCATATCAGAGATAGTATTGGAACTAGAGCCTAAAAAAGTGGTATTACATGACATTAATTTGGCAGGATGCTTTTTTGAGCAAAAAGAAGAAACTTTTCCATGGAAGAAGCATGTTCCGTGGTACAAGCTAGCTCAATGCATATATAAAACTGGAAAGGATTTTCAGCAAAGGATGGATGCTAGCAACAATACCTTTGCTTTGCTTTATGGGGAGACACGGTTTTCACTGCCTTTTTATCTTGATTCAAAGGAAGGATTTGTTTCTAAGGTTTTTGGAGGCGTAGAGATAAACCAATCCTTTGAAAGCTATCCAGAAGGATTGGTGGAGCAGGTTTTACCAGAAAGAGAGTACTTAGTTTTTAGTGTGTGGATATCTCCAGAAATAGTTACCAGAAAAAAATTACCCAACCAAAAGCTTTATAAAGCTGCAGCCGAATATATATTAAAGCATAAAAATGAAGTGGATTTTACTTACTGCCTCGAAAGAGAGTATCGCAAAGATGGTGGAAATGTAGATAGAATAGAATTATATATACCTAAAATGGCAGCCATATGAGTTATAACTTATTTATGTCCTTGAAGAAGTTTTGAAAGTGCAGGTTGACTTGTATTAAAGTAGTCTGCAATTTCTGAAAGAGTATATTTTTCCTCTAGAGCTTTTTTTACTAGAGCAATTTTTATGTGAGTTAAATATCTTTTTCTACAGCCTGAAGCTATTAATTCTATATCTTCAGGATGTAGTTTAGATGAGTCAACAATTTCTTGCATTGAAACTCTTGTCGGCAACTCTAATTTCATATCTGGATATATGTTTTGAGCTTTATATTGGTTTAATTGTTGGTTGAAAAACTCATAATCCTTTTCAGCTGTTTCCTCATTTCCATTGGAGTTCATAAGCTTTAAATAAAGTTCGAGGGCCTTTTGCTTATTAGTATCAAATACTAATAGTGGGAAACTAACATTTACAAAATTTGAGGAACCTCTTAAATAAAATTTATGACTTCTCCAACTATAATCATCAACTTTAGTACATATTTTTGCTCGTACGGGGTTTCTATGAATATACCTTATGAGCCATAGAAAATATTCATTCGATTGCACTAACTTGCTGTTGAATCTTCCTTGGAAGACATGTCCATTAAGGTTTAACTTATCTTTAATAAATTTTCCTGTTACATTATTGATATTAAACATTACATCGCTTATGGAATCTTTGAAGGTTTGTATTAACAAATGATAATGATTGTTCATAATAACATATGCAAGAATACTATAATCAAATTTCTTATTGTATTCTTTTAACTGTTTCATGAAAAAACTTTTAGCAGCATCATCTTCAAATATAAAAGCTTTATTATTCCCTCTTTGCCATACATGATGAATGGCCCCTTCAAAATTTCCTCTTTCCCGGTTTGACATTGACTTCACCTCAGCCTAAAGTCTTGCCATTTATATACCATTTAATCCTGTGATTATAATAATAAGTTATAACTCATATGGATGCCATTGTCTGTAGTATCAATAACGCCTTAATATCTATTTTAATATCTTTCTTAAGCAATTCCCTTGCTTCCTGCCTATTCACAAGAATTGCTTCTATATCCTCATCGTCCTCAAGATATCTGTCTGAAAGCTCTCCTTCACAGCTGCAATAAACCATGGCTACGGATTCGTCTGTCATCCCTGAGGATACATAGACCTTTTGCTTTGTCTTTTCGTAGTCTATCTTTAGAAGAGACAGGCCGGTTTCCTCCTTAAGCTCTCTACCTACAGCTTCCTCCATGACTTCGTTTTTATCTACAAGTCCTGCAGGGAGCTCATATACGTAGTCATTTAACGGAATCCTAAACTGCTTTATAAGCACAAGGCTATTAGTGCTCTCATGGATGGCGGCTATTATAACAGCGTCTATGCTCTCCTCCCTGCCCTGAAAAAATTGTGCCATGAGAGTGCTGTAATCCTTTCTAGATGCAATAGTCCAATGCCTTTTATCTCCCTTTTTATTCTCATATTCAGCATCATAAAGACTAAGATACTTAGTCTCTGCAAGAGGGGTAATTTTTTTTATTTTATTTTTCACTTTGTTTTTTATCATAATTAACACCTGCCATTACAATTAATTTTTTACCGGAATCAAAAAACCACCTGCATCGTAATAAAAACATCAAATGCATCGGAATAACACACAACGGGCACTGAAGCATAAACTCCATTTGAAGCGAAGTTTCACCTTATAATTATACCTCTTTGTGCAGCTTTCTCCAACCTATGTTATAATTAAGGGATTAGAAAAAATAAATTAGGGATTAGAAAATAAATTAAGGATTAGAAAAAATAAGTTAGGTATTAAAAAAATAAGTTATGGAGAAAAGATATGTTAAAGGAAGGCAAACAGCTTAAAATATTCAAAAGCGAAAGCAATATCTTAGATATGCTTTTAGTGGATGATAAAAAGAGTGAAGAAATAAAAATAGAAATATTTATAAATAAAAATGAGTGGAGTGACAGGCTTACTGCTGAGTTTAAGATCGGCCTTAATTCCATGAGCTCTAATAATCTTTATATTTTAAAGGATATTAAGCAGTTTTTAGTGGCTCTTTACAATAAAATCCCCATAAGCTATAGCAAAAATTTTACCTTTAATATCAGACATCAAAGGCTAAATACAAGAGACAAAAGGCTTATAGATTTTATTGAAACCTTAATAGAGCTAAAGGGCAGCCATAAATATGTAAATAGGAATGAAGAAAAGGTTATAGATGGCAAATATCTAAATATCCCAAACTCCATGGTAAGAGAATTTTTTGAGGTCATATCAAAGCATAGGGTTTTTCTAAATGAGGGCTTTTTCAATAGACCTGTGGAAACGGAGTTTTTGCATGAGCAGCCTCCTATAGATTTTGATATAAAGCTTTTAATGGATAACTATGTGCTAAAGTCCCCAGGAGGAATGCCTGAGGTGTTAGGCTCTAAAAATGACGTTTTTTTATATGGCTCAATCATATATTTGCCAGAGTATGAGTATTGCTATAAGATTGCCCCTTACATTAAGGTGTTTAAACGCAGCAGGGCTGTAACTATAGGGTGTAAAGAGGAGGATAACATATTAAGAAAGTTAATCCCGGAGCTTAGCTATCTATCCCCGCAGGTTACACTATCCAAATCTATAAAGGAGAAGATAGTAACAGGTGAGTGCAGCTTTAGTTTTTACTTTGACCAGGAAGAAAAGGATATTATACTTGCAGTAAAGGTGGCTTATGGCGGTTATCAATTCAATATGCTTGAAGATTGCAGTGAAAAGATAATATATAGGGATTCTAAAAAGGAACAAAGGGTAATTTCAACCCTTAGGGGCTTAGGCTTTCATGAGATTAAGGAGAAATTTTATCTTTTAATGGAAGAAGACTATATTTTTAGATTTTTCAAGAGTGAAATCGATAAACTAAAAGAACTGGGAGAGGTATATTATTCTGAGAGCTTTAAAGGTATAAAAGCCATTGGCAAAAAAGGTATCAGTGGTGATATTAAGGCTGGAAAATACAACTATTTTGAGCTTAGCTTTCAAATTGGAGATATACCAGCAGAGGAGACTACCCATATCCTTAGGGCCTTTAGGGATAATCAAAAATACTACAAGCTGAAAACTGGGGAATATCTTGATCTGGAGGAGCTTCAGCTAAATAGTTTTTTAAAGCTTTTAGATTCAGTTTCTCCGGAGAAGGTACACGAGAATTGCATTGAAGTAGCTAGAGGCAAGGGTGCCTATTTATATGGTTATCTAGAGGAAAACAGTATCAGATACATAAAGGGAAAGTCAGAGTTGAAGGAAATAAGAGATAAGCTTAAAAATATTCATAAGCTAAAGCAAAGCGAGCCAGTTGGTTTAAAGGGTGAGCTTAGAGCATATCAGAAGGTAGGCTATAATTGGTTTAAGACATTGGACTATCTAGGCTTTGGTGGAATACTAGGAGATGAAATGGGGCTTGGTAAAACCCTGCAGACCATTGCCTTCTTAGCAGCTAACAAGGGAAGTCGTGCCTTAATTGTAGTTCCCACCTCTTTAACCTATAACTGGATGAGTGAATTTGAAAAATTCGCCCCTGATGTAGCTGTTGCTGCAGTTAACGGGTCAAGAGAAGATAGAGAAGAAAAGTTTTCAAATATGGATAATTATGACGTTATTATTACAACCTATAACCTGCTAAAAAGGGATATAGAGTTTTATAAGGACATAGAATTTGATTACTGCATCTTAGATGAAGCTCAATATATAAAAAATCCAAATTCCCAAAATGCGGGAGCTGTAAAGGAGATTAAGGCACGTACACGCTTTGCTCTATCTGGAACGCCCATAGAAAACTCTCTTATGGAGCTTTGGTCCATATTTGATTTTATTATGCCGGGATATCTTTATGATGAAAAGAGATTCAGTGTAAGATATCATAAAAAGCTGAGGGAAAGCCCAGAGGTGTTAGAGGAGCTAAATAAACTTATAAAGCCCTTTATTTTAAGGAGAAGGAAGAAGGAGGTTATTAAGGAGCTCCCTGACAAGATAGAAAAGACCCTTATGGTGACCTTGGAGGAGGAGCAAAAGAGAGTTTATAAAACCTATGCCAGCTACGCTGTGGAACTAATTAAAAAGAAGGTGCGGGATGATGAATTTAAGAGTAGTAAGATAGAAATACTTGCTTATCTTACAAAGCTGAGACAGCTATGTCTTGATCCTTCGGTTTTGATGAAGGACTATAATGGCGGCAGTGGAAAGATTGAAGCCCTTGTGGAGCTGCTTTTACAAAGCATAGAGGAGGGGCATAGAATATTAGTATTTTCTCAGTTTACCACTGTATTAAAAAATATTGGTAAGAGAATTGCAGCTGAAAATATTGCCTATAGTTATCTTGATGGCTCTATACCTTCAGAAAAAAGAATGGAGCTGGTAAGGGCCTTTAATGCTGGAGAAAATTCAGTATTTTTAATAAGCCTGAAGGCTGGAGGAACAGGATTAAATTTAACCTCAGCTGATATTGTAGTCCACTTTGACCCATGGTGGAATCCAGCAGTGGAGGAGCAAGCCACAGACAGAGCTCATAGAATAGGGCAAAAAAATGTGGTTGAGGTAATAAAAATCATAGCCAAGGGTACTATAGAGGAGAAGATAGTGTCACTACAGGGAGAGAAGAAAAAGCTTATATCAAGGCTTATGGGAGATGACTTGTCTAGTGGTGAAGGTTTTGCAGCACTAAGCGATGAGGAAATATTTGAATTATTCACGGCGGAATAGAGAAGCTGAAAAGTTGGCAGATGGAGTATTTACTGAATTATAGAAGCACAAAAAAGCTTTTAGTGTTAATAGCACTGGAGCTTTTTTTATTCTGTAAAAAATGTCGTTTTATGCATTAATAAAGGATAGAAGCAATTAGCAAATATTACTAAACTGTTAACGATTTTATTCGATATATAATATAATTGATATTAACGCAAAACAAGACAATATATTTTGTCATAAATTGGGATGGTTTTAAATTCTAGGGGGCTTATTGATTATTAGATGAAATATGGAGGTGAAGGTCAATATTTGAGAATTAATATAGTAGATTAACTTAATAGAAAAGCGTTAAATCTAATTTAAAGGGGGGGATTTATAAATGAAGCTAAAGCACAAAATTATTATTCCAGTAATTTTAATTGTAACCATAGGTATAATATCAGTGTCATCCATTGCATATTATCTGGAAAAGGGGATAATTTCAAATCAGATGGATGAAATAACAGTAAATAAGGTAACAGAAGTTGAAAGCTATGTTAAAAATCAAGATGATAAAATTAAAGAACTTAAAGGAAATCTTTCAAAGGACTACCTAACAAAGGTTAAGAGTATAGCCTTTATGATAGAACAAAAACCTGAAATAATTGAGTCAAGCGAAAAGCTTAAAGAGCTTGCAAAGAGTATGGATATTGAAGAAATTCATATTACTGATGAAAAAGGTGTTATTAGATGGGGTACCGTAAAGGATTTTTTCGGATTTGATTTTAATTCCTCTGAGCAAACGAAACCCTTTTTAGGCTCGTTAAATGACAAAAACTTTGAATTAGCACAGGAACCACAGGAAAGAGGTACTGATAAGGTATTGTTTCAATATATAGGGATAGCAAGAAGAGACAAGACAGGAATAGTTCAAATTGGTGTAAAGCCTGAAAGACTTCAAAATGAGCTGGCAAAAGCTGACCTTAAGGAACTAAGTAGTCTTTATAAATTTGGAAAAAATGGATACATAATAATTGCAGATAAGAATACGGGAAATATTTTGTGCCATAAGTACCCAGGTGAAGTGGGGAAAAATGCTGGAAATTATGATTGGGGCAAGAAGATTAAAGAAAAGGAGTCAGGAAATTTTGAATATAAGGAAGATAATGCAACCAATTATATGAGCTACAAGTTATCAGGAAATTATTACATTTGTGCTACTATTCCTGAGAGTGAGCTTATGGGCGGGTTAAACAAACTTCTACTTGATATTTCAATAATAGCAATTGTGGCAATTGCCGTTGGTATTACAATAATGGCGTTAATTACAAGAAGAATCTCCTCTTCTCTTCAAACAGTTTCTAGCAATTTAAATTTAATAGCCACAGGAGACTTTTCTATGGAGGTTCCAGAGGAGTTTAAAAAGAAGAAGGATGAGCTGGGTGATATTGCAAGAGCTGTTAGTGCAATGCAGAAGGCCTTAAAGGACTTAGTAAATAACGTTAAGACTGAATCTGTAAATATCAAAACGGTGGTGGAGCTTGTTTCTAAAAATATGAAAAAGCTAGATATGAACACAGAAGAAGTATCTGCCACTACAGAGGAATTATCTGCAGGTATGGAAGAAACAGCAGCCTCCTCTGAGGAGATGAGCGCCACATCCCAAGAGATTGAAAAAGCAATTCAAGCCCTTGCTGAGAGAGCTCAAAGAGGAGCAGGAGAAGCTTCGGAAATCAACAAGAGAGCTGTGGATTTGAAAAATGGCTTTGCTGAATCCTACAAAAATGCTATAGATATGTTTACCCAGACAAAACAAAGCCTAGAAAGAGCTCTAGAGGATGCCAAGGTAATAGAGCAAGTCAATTTACTATCAGAAGCAATAATGCAGATAACCTCACAAACCAATTTATTGGCACTTAATGCTGCTATAGAGTCGGCAAGAGCTGGGGAAGCAGGTAAAGGCTTTGCGGTAGTAGCAGAGGAAATAAGAAAGCTTGCAGAGCAGTCAAAGAATACAGTAATTGAGATACAAAACATCACTGGAAAGGTTACTGATTCAGTGCATAATTTGTCTGACAGCTCAAATAGACTTTTAAGCTTTATGTCAGAGGACGTGAATAATGATTATAGGACAATGCTTGAGGTTGCTGATAAATATAGTGCGGATGCGAGACTTGTAGATAATCTGGTTACAGATTTTAGTTCAACCTCAGAGGAACTCCTAGCTTCAATTCAGGAGGTGTTAAGAACTATTGATCAGGTAGCACAATCTGCCAATGAGGGAGCAGAGGGCACTACAAATATTGCTCAAAAGGTAAGTGATTTAACCCAGGAAGCTCATGCAATAAGTGAGACAGTAAATGATTCAAAGGTTAGTGCTGACAAGCTTGAAGGAGAGATATCTAAATTTAAGCTTTAAGTATTCACTGCAAAATAGAGAATTTTTTTAAAATAATAGAAGGAATATTCAGATAATTGTAGAAATAAATATGTCATAGGATTGGTTTTTTGAAAACTGATCAATATATTTTAGGAGGTGCATGCTATGCCAGACAAGGGTAAGAGTAAAAGTGGCTCCACTAAGAAAAATGACAAGAAGAACGACAAGAAGAAAACTGCAAAAAAATAGCATGATACAACACATAGGTAGTCTATGTGTTGTATTACCCATCTTTGCAGGCTGTATTTAATAAGTGAGAAATTTTAAAGTGCTAGATAGCAGTATATCTAGTACTTTTTTAATTTTAACAGCTTTGTATACTTATTTTGCAAGCCTAGTGTTAAAGGCTATAAGGATATTAAAGGAGATTAGTGTTATAGTGAAAGAAAAAGGATTAATTAGCAAGCACATTAAGAAGTAACCAAGGCGATTTTTACGGATAAAAATGAGGAGGAGGATAATGAATGATAGATTTTTCTAAGGAAGCTGAAAAGTATAGGGAAGAATTTTTAATGCTTCTAGAGCAGTGGATTGGAATAGCTTCAGTATATGATGAAGACAGTATAAATGATATTATGCCCTTTGGAGAAGAGGTTCACAGCGCCTTGCAGTGGTTTTTAAATTTGGGAAAGAGCCATGGGTTTCACACAAAAGATGTGGATGGTTATGCTGCTCACATAGAGTATGGTACTGGTGAAGAGTATGTGTATGCTTTTGGACACTGTGATGTGGTGCCAGGAGGAGAGGGGTGGAGTGGTAATCCCTTTAAGCTTTTAAAGCATGGGGATAAGCTTATCGGAAGAGGTGTTATAGACGATAAGGGGCCCCTGCTTGCTGCATATTTAGCTTTGAAGCTTTTAAAGGACAATAATATTTTACCTAATAGAAGGATAAGAGTTGTTGCAGGAGGGAATGAAGAAAGCGGCTTCAGCTGTATTAGGCACTACTTTCAAAAGGAGCCTAGGCCTACCTATGGTTTTACTCCAGATGCCAAGTTCCCAGTAATAAACGGAGAAATGGGAGGAGCTATAATAAATATAAATAATATAAATGGAGCTTTTGAAAATGAGAAATTTACAATGATAGGGGGACAAGTACACAATACTATACCAGACTATGTTAAAATTACAGGTTTAAATATAGAAGAACAAAGTGAGGAATTTAGAAAATTCCTAGAGAATCAAGATTTAGGCTTTGAATATCTAGAAAATGAAAATTTAAAAGCAGGCTTTAAGCTTATTGGAAAAGGGGGACATTCCTCCAAGCCTGAAAAGGCCAACAACCCTATTGAAAAGGCCTTTAAGCTTATAAAGGATATGTTAAAAGAAAAAGGGATTGTGGAGCTTGAGAAGTTATTTTCGGGAGATAACATAGATGGCAAATTGTTTGGATTAAATAAGAGTGGAAAATGTGGAGTGCTTAAGATAGTGCCAACAATAATCCATATAGAAAAGGGTTTAATCAATTTGAATTTAAGTGTGAGATATCCAGAATGCTATACAGCTGAGGAGATTATAAAGGCAATAGAAGATTACTTTTTATGCCATGGACTAAATAGCTATAACTTTAGCCTTAGTGCTGATAAAAAGCCTAGCTATGTGGATGAAAATTCGCCATTGGTTAAGAAACTATACAATATATATGTAAAGCATACAGGGGATACTATAAATAAGGTTAGAGTTACTAGTGCAGGAACCTATGCTTCAGAAATGGAGAACTCAGTGATATTTGGAGGGGAGTTTCCTGACGGCTCTTCAGGAAATGCGCATATGGCAAATGAATTTGGAAGTGAAGCTGCTTTTATTAAGTCTATCGGCATGTATGCGGAGGCTTTATATGAATTGTGTAAGCTATAAATAACATTATGGCACTTAAGAGGACATTGTGTATAAACACAACTAGACAGAAAATGTTTACAATAGGTATATAGGATGGTGGATGAAATGATTAGTAAGAAGCATTCTATAATAATCAAATATCTTTATGAAAAAAGTGAATATGTTACAGCGTTAGAGTTGAGCCAGCAAATAGAGGTCTCTGTTAGAACTGTAAAAAGATATATTGCGGATTTAAACTATTATCTTAACAATTATGGTGTAGAGATATCCTCGGTAAAAGGCGTTGGCTATAAGCTTCAAGGATCTACAAAAGAGATGAAAAAAGCTTCAGAAGAAGCTAATAAATTCATTGAAGGACTTCAAATGGATGATTCACTAGAAGGCAGGATTACAAAGACTCTTTGTATTTTTCTAAATAGTGAATATGTAAATGCAGAGGAGCTTAGTGAAAAACTGAATTTAAGTATACCTAGTACTAATAAGCTTATTTCTAGTGTAAAGGATATCATAAAAAAATACGAACTGAAAATAATATCTAAGCCTCATCATGGGAGTAAAATAATCGGTGATGAAGTGAAAATAAGAGCTTTAATACTTAATTATGCTATAAAAATCCATGATAATCACTTGTTAGAAGTGAGACTTGATAATATTTCTAGTAAGGAAATAGAAGATATAGAGAGGATAATAACAGAGGCACTAAAGAGTAGTAAGGTAATAGTTTCAGATAAGGACTTTAATGAATTACTCACAAGGGTTATTGTCTCTATAGCAAGGATAAGAAATAAGAAAGCTATAAGTAATAGCGTAATTAAAGAAAGTTATAAGCTTGAGAACTATGACCTGATTAAAGAGATTATGGGACAAGTAGCTACAGAATTAAAGCTTAAAATAGAAGATAGTGAGATACAGTACGTATCTTCAAGCTGCGGCATAATGGCCTATAATTATAATACTAGGAAAACACTTATAAAGGATGCTAATGATGTTGTAAACAAATTTGTAGACGAAACCCTACAGGAGCTTTGTGTAATAACAGGTATTGATTTTAGGGAAGACATAGATTTTACAAATGCCCTTATCATGCATCTTAAAATTTTCATTAATAGATTTAGGGCAGGAGTAAGAGTTAACAATCCATTGCTAGATCAAATAAAGACTAAATTTCCTATGGAAACAAACTTAGCTACTATAGTTGCAAAGAAACTAGAAGAGGAATTCAAGGTTTCATTAGATGAAGATGAAATAGGGTTTATTGCAATGCATTTTGGAGCTGCCTTTGAAAGAATAAGGGATAAGGGCGGTAAGAAGGTATGTATAATTTGCCATTATGGAATAGGTACCTCCATGCTGCTAGCTGAAAAGCTAAAAAGAAGAATAAGTGATATAAATATTGTTGGAACCTATCCCGTTAGATATTTGGATATGGCATTAATGCAGGATATAGACTTTATAGTATCTACTGTAAAATTAGACACAAAGAATTTTAAAATACCTGTGCTCTATATAGAAAATGTCTTTTCTGATGAAATAGTGAATGAACTTCACCAGGTTTTTAATGAGAAGGATGAGAGAAGAAAGATTCTTAGAGATACCTTTAGCAAGGAGGCATTTTTTAGAATAAATGCTGAAACTAGGGAAGAAGCTATAGAAAGCTTAGGCAGAGCAATGAAATCCAAGGGCTTTATTGATGATGAAGTAATAACAAAGGTAATTGAAAGAGAAAAAATGTCATCCACTGATATTGGTCACCTAGTGGCCATACCTCATACTATCCTTGATGGAGAGTATAAATCTATTATAGGGGTAGGAGTATTAGAAAAGCCTATAATATGGCATAAACAAGAAGTACAGCTGATATTTATGGTGTGTTTTAATAGAAAAGAAAGCTATAACTTTCCTGTATTTAAATACTTATATAACTTTATTGAAAATGAAGGGGATGTAAGAAGTGCACTGAAACTCTTCAGTTTTGATAAATTCATGGAAATACTAGATGTGAAATAGAGGGATGAATAAATAATGAGTGAAGTGTTTGCGAGAGAACATATAGGAATAAATGTAGACTTAAAGGATAAAAATGATTATTTAAAATATATAGCGAGTTTAGCTGCCACTCTTGGGATAGGCAAGGATGAACAAGGAGTTTATGAGGGGCTAGTTAACAGGGAAAAGGAATTTGAGACAAACCTAGGGGATGGAATAGCAATACCCCACACAAAATCTAACTATATAAATGTACCTGCAATCATCGTTGTAAAGCCAAAGTGTGAGGTGCAGTGGGGTGGAGATTATGAAGAAGGGGTAAAATTTATAATAAGTATATTGAGCCCTGACAATCAAAAGGATAATATACATCTAAAGCTTTTAGCTAGTCTTTCAAGAAAGCTTATATATGATGAGTTCAAAAGTGCTCTAGTAAATGCCTCTGATGAAGAAGAAATTTACAACATGATTGAAGAGGCCCTAAATAGTTAATTTGTAAATAAAAAAAGGAGGAATATAAATGTCAAAAAAGTTAGTAGCCTTATGTGCTTGTCCAATGGGACTAGCTCATACCTTTATGGCAGCAGAGGCAATAAAAAAAGCCGCACTAGAAATGGGCTATGAAGTAAAGGTTGAAACCCAAGGTGCTGATGGAATCCAAAATGAACTTACAGCATCAGATATCAAAGGGGCGGATATTATACTTCATGCAATAGCAGTAACTCCTCAAGATATGGAAAGATTCGAGGGGTGTGAAATCTATGAAGTTGGACTACAAGAGGTTATTAAAAATCCAAAGGGAGTGATAAAGGAGATAGAAGAAGATTTAGCCCAATAAAAAAGCTCCTAAATCCCTGCAACAAGATTATAAGGAGCAAATAAAATAACTCATATATATAATAACCTATTTCAAAAAAACATTCTACAGAAAAATTAATATGATAGGTGGAGGGGTAACATGGCAATTAAGAAAAAAGTAGTTGGTTCAACTACAGGAAGCAATAATAATAATAATGAAAATAATAATATTTCAAAAAAGAGTTCTGCATGGACAGAATTTAGCAAACATATAATGACAGGTATATCCTACATGATTCCAGTACTTATAATGGGAGGATTAATTGGTGCTATATCTCAACTTATACCTTATGTATTCTTTAAAATAGATCCTTCCATATCCATACTTGATGCAATTAATTCAGGCAAGTACACTGGGATGAGTTTTTCACTTCTTCAGCTTGCTAATATAATGGAGAGCTTTGGATTTACACTGTTTGGATTCGCAATACCTCTATTTGCAGCCTTTACAGCTAATTCCATAGGTGGAAAAACAGCTCTTGCTGCAGGCTTTATTGGAGGCTACGTAGCTAACAAGCCAGTTGCTATGCTACTTTCCTCAGAGGGAAAATGGATTACAAAGGCACCAGTTGCATCAGGATTTTTAGGTGCAATAATAATTGCCTTTATAATTGGATATTTTGTAAAATGGCTTAATAAGAAAATAAACCTACCTCACAATTGGCTGGCATTTAAAACTACCTTCTTAATTCCACTAATATCTGCAGTGGTATGTATGATTTTAATGGTATTTATAATCACTCCTTTTGGCGGATGGGTAAACGGTCTTATTAAGAGCTTGCTTCAAGCAGCAGGAAGTACTGGACAATTCGTATATGCCTTAGTATTATCAGCTACCACTGCCTTTGACTTAGGAGGACCTGTAAATAAAGCTGCTGGCTTTGTGGCATTGGGCTTTACTACAGAAAAAGTACTTCCAATAACAGCAAGATGTTTATCTATAGTAATTCCATCCTTTGGACTAGGTTTAACAACCTTAATAGACAAGAAACTAGTAGGTAGAAGAGTATATGATAAGCAATTCTATCAGGGTGGTAAGACTGCAATATTCCTAGCATTTATGGGAATTTCAGAAGGTGCTATACCATTTGCACTAGAAAGACCAGCCTTTACAATACCTCTATATGTAGTAGGTGCTATGATTGGATCAACCTCTGCTATTGCTCTAGGTGCAGTACAATGGTTCCCTGAATCAGCTATATGGGCTTGGCCATTAATAAAGGGCATAGTTCCTTATATTCTTGGATTAATAATTGGATCAGTATTTATAGCAGTTATTAACATTTTGTATAGAAACAAACTTATAAAGAATGGTAAGCTAGTAATTAATGAATAATTAGAGAGTAAGAGAACTGATTTTATCAGTTCTCTTTATTCTAGGAGGAGAAAATGGATTATAAAAGTAGAATTGATAGAGTAAGGGATGACATTATAATAAATAATATAGATGCAATTTTAGTCAGCAGTCCACATAATAAATTTTATCTTGGTGGGCTATACAGTGGTTCAGGTTATATTTTTATAACCCAATATAGTCAGTACATTATAGTAGATTTTAGATATTATGAAGAAGTAAAAATGAAGAATAACATATTTCAGGTTCTACTTTTGTCCAAGGATGATACTATAGACAAGATAATCAACTCCATTATTTTCAAAGAAGGCATTGTGAAAGTGGGGTTTGAAGGACAGGAGGTCACCTTTGACTTTTATAGTATGCTAGTGGAAGTATTAAACTGCAAGCTATTATCCGTAGATTTATCAAAAATAAGAGGGATAAAGGATAAAGATGAGATTGAATATATAACAGCAGCCTGCAAAATTGCTGATGATGCCTTTTACCATATAGTAGATTTTATAAAAGAGGGAATGAGCGAAAGAAAAATAGAAAATGAATTAGTAAGGTTTATTAAGGAGCAGGGGGGACAAAAGGAATCCTTTGATACCATTGTAGCCTCTGGGGCAAGAGGTGCACTGCCTCACGGAAAGGCCAGTGAAAAACAGATTAAAAAGGGAGAATTAATTACTCTAGATTTTGGGGTAAGGTACAATAATTATTGCTCGGATATAACGAGAACTGTAGCTTTGGGGCATTGTAACCAGGAGTTAATTCAAATATATGAAATAGTTAAGTCTGCAGGGGATGCGGCAATAAAAGAGGTTAAACAAGGGATAACCCTTGGTGATATAGATTATACTGCAAGAAGTGTTATAGAGCGGAGCGGATATGGTGAATACTTTGGGCATAATCTAGGGCATGGACTTGGAGTCTTGGTACACGAATATCCAGCTGTTTCACCTAATAATACTGAGCCTTTAAAGGAAGGAATGGTTATAACCATAGAGCCTGGAATATATTTACCCGGTGTGGGAGGTGTTAGAATAGAGGAGGATATTTTAATAACTAAAGACAAAGGAGTAAGTCTAACCAATAGCTCTAGGGAATTAATAAGGATTTGAGGGAGATAAAATGTACAATTTTGATGAGGTAACAGATAGAATAAGTGAAAAGTGTAGAAAATGGGATAGAAAGATAGTGGAAAAGAATTTTGGAGCCGTACCTGATAATTTTATACCTATGTGGATAGCAGATATGGACTTTAAAATACCAGAGGAAATTGAAAAGGCTTTTAATGATGCAGTAAAAAGAGGAGTATTTGGATATACCTATTGTTATGATGAGTTTTATGACGCAGTAACAGACTGGCAGCTAAGCATGCATGGTGTAGAGGTTAAAAGGGAATGGATAACTCTGTCCTATGGTACAGTATCTACTATTCATTATGCAATACAAGCCTTTTGTAAAGCTGGAGATAATATCATAATGAATACACCGGTATATGATCCCTTTGATGCAGCAGCAAGAAGACAAGGTGTTAACAGAATTTATAACTCTTTGGTAAAGGTGGAGGACAGATATCACATCGACTTTGAAAGCTTAAAACATCAATTAGAAGAGTATAAGCCAAAATTATACCTCTTTTGCTCTCCTCATAACCCTTCAGGAAGAATATGGAGTATGGAGGAGCTGGAGCAGGTAGCAAAGCTATGCAGAGAAACTAATACCATACTAATAGTAGATGAGGTGCATGCAGAGCATATACATTATGGAAAGTTTAATTCTATACTTAAGCTTAAATCCATGGATAATATAATACTTTTGACATCGCCAAATAAAGGCTTTAACTTAGGGGGACTAAAGACCTCTTATTCAATAATACCTAATGATAGTATAAGAGCTCTTTTTAGAAAAAAACTTGATGAAAATTCCATAACCTCTCCAAATGCCTTTGGAATAATAGGGCTAGTAACCGCCTATAATGAAGGCAGGCTTTGGCTTAAGGAGGTTAATGAATATATAAAGGGAAACTATGAGGTTTTTCAGGCACATATAGAAAAAAATATTCCTAATCTAAAGGTAATGAAAATGGAGTCCTCTTATCTCGCCTGGGTGGATATTAGTAAAACAGGGTTCACCTCTGCCGAAGTAACCAGTATGCTTGCTACTAAGGCAGGGGTGTTAGTGGAAAATGGAGCACATTTTGTTCAGGATGGAGAGGGCTATATAAGGGTCAACCTAGGCACACAGAGGAAGAACGTAGTAGAAGCAGTAAAAAGAATGGAGAATATCAGCAGTTACTTATCTAGTATGCCGTTATTGTAATCATCAAAGGCCTGTAATAATTCATCAGTAGTATTCATTATGAAGGGTCCATATCTTGCTACAGGCTCATTAATGGGGTTAGAGCTTATAAATAAGAACCCAGAGTTTTCTCCTGTTATTTTTACTTTTGATACATCTTCTATAAGAATCATATTTCCTGAGTTTATTTCCTGCTTTGCATCAGCATCAAATATAATTATGCTTCCGGTGTGCACATAGATAACATTTGTAATTCTAAGCTCCTTTTCAAAGCTTCCACCCTTAAGCTTTACATCCATATAGTCCACTGGGAAATATGACTTGATGGGCCCTTCCACTTTATCAAAGGTACCAGAAATAACTTTTACTTCTAATCCCTCCTCTTTAATTATAGGTATGTCTTCAGCTTTAATATGCCTATAGGTGGGTTCTGCCATCTTGTATTTTGCAGGGAGGTTAACCCACAGCTGATATCCCCACAGCTGTCCTTCCTCCATGGCTGGCATCTCCTCATGGAGTATACCTTTTCCAGCAGACATCCACTGAACCTCACCAGATTTTAACACCCCATGATTACCCTTGGAATCTCTATGGGTGAAACTTCCTTCTACCATATAGGTAA
This sequence comes from Clostridium sp. UBA701, assembly GCA_002298125.1. Taxonomy (GTDB): domain Bacteria; phylum Bacillota; class Clostridia; order Clostridiales; family Clostridiaceae; genus UBA701. The sequence goes on from DBMJ01000016.1 coordinate 360,746, forward strand.
TGGTTTCTATTCCTCTGTGAGGGTGCATAGGGAATCCAGCTATATAGCTATCTTTATTATCACTTCTAAACTCATCTAAAAGATAAAAGGGGTTTGCGTTATCTATTTTATTACTGCCGATTATTCTGTTAAGCTTAACACCGGCACCATCACTGACTTCTTGGCTTTTATATATTTTTATCATTAAATTCACCTCTTAAATAACTTTTATTTATTAACTTACTTTATATAAGTATTATACTAATAATTATTAAATAATGTCAAGTAATAATATAACTATTTATTATTTACCTTTCTTATGTTAGAATGTTTATATAGACATATGAGTGAGGTGAATTGAAATGGGGGATTTTTGTCTTTGCCCTAAGTTTGAAGCAGCCTTTGAATTTATCGGTAAGAAATGGACTGGACTTATAATAAGAGTCTTATTAGAAGGACCCAAGAGGTTTTCGGATATAAGACAATTAATACCTGAGCTCAGTGACAGGATGCTTACAGAAAGATTTAAAGCCTTAGAAGCTGAAGGAATTGTAAAAAGAAATGTATATCCTGAAACCCCTGTGAGAATAGAATATGAGCTTACAGAGAAGGGTAGGGACTTAAAGGATGCTTTAGACCAAATTCAAAAATGGGCTGAAAGATGGATGTGAAGCAGAAAAGAGTGTGCTAAGACACTCTTTTTTTTACTTATGATATGAAAACATTGAAAGATCTCCAACTCCAGTCCTTCTTACCATTCCAAATTTACTTACCCATGCTCCGGCACCCTCGCCTCTCCTTACAGCTCTGTTCTCAAAGGATACAATTTCACCGTTAACTATGGTATAGACTGCAAGCTTGCTCTTTTTATTGATAATTGTGATGTTTGCATGGGCTCCAGTACCTAGATTACCAAGCTTTTCTTCCCACCAGGGGTTGCCGGTTCTAAGTGATATGAGCCTGGCAGGATTACTTGTCATGGTAGCTACAGCAGCTGAAAGCGGCAGCACACCGTGCTCTGCAAGCTCCAATATAGCAGGGATGTTATCTCGAGTATCTCCAAAGCCCTTCATGGTAGATTGATTTTGTCCATCCGATACTAAAATATCTATTAACCCACTTTCCAAGGCCTCATAGGCAAGACTTTGGGCAGCCTTTGTCATGATTAAGCCCTCCCTGCTGCCACCAGAGGCTCTTAACATGGTGGTGACAAATTCTCCAGACACATTTTCGTCTTTGCATAGCTCTAATACCCTCTTCATTCCTTCTTCGGCAGGAGCATGAGTACCAGCTCCCACGGCAGTTATATGGGCTAGATGCAGAGGTCTTCCCTTGGACAGAGACACCATTCTCTCTGCATGAGCCGGGTCTTGGGTGTGAGACATATAGAGGAGCTTTGCTTTAGAGGTAATTTCAAATATCCTTTCAATGTTTTCGTCAGACATTAAAAAGTGACCCATGTGATCTTTTATTCCAACAGTCAACGGCGCTGTTATATAGGTGATTTTGTTTCTAGTCATTTTATTTAGTGCTGTTTTTTCCTCTAAATTTCCTATGAAAAGCTCTATCAGCTCTTCTGTAGAGAGCATGGTTCCAAGAACATTTGCTGCTCCTAGAAATACGCCTAAATTTAAGGGAAGCCCTCTATCTACCTCTGCGCCTAATAGTGCCGGAGCCATAAAGGTGTTTCCTGCTCCGGGAGAAAGCCCTAAGGTAACACCATCCTCTGCTGCGCAATTAATAGACCTTGTGCTGACCTCAAACAAATCCCCAAGATGAAGGTGGATATCTATTAACCCAGGTACAATTAATAAGCCACTACAGTCTATAACCATGTCTCCGGTTTCAGGTTTTATGTCCTTGTACGCCTCTAGTATGTGACCCTTTAATATGGAAATATCTACTTCACCCTCTAAATTGTGCTTTGGGTCAATTACATATCCTCCTTTTAAAATAAGTCTGCCATTTAATTGCATTTTCCCTATGGGATCATATAGCTCCTTACCCCTAGCAGAAGCTAAGGAAGCAGGCAGAGCCTCCATATCTGTACTATACATTCCTATACCCCCTTTCATTATTTGAACAAATAAATAAAAAATATTGCAAATTTTTTAAAATTCGCTATTGATTTTTTAAATCATATGTAATATTATATACTCATAAAACGTTTTAGTAAAACATTTTACTAAAACCTTAAACAAAAACGATTTCACAAAAATATAAACAGTTACTTTGTATTGAGGGGATGTATTCTTATGAAAAATATATTGGCCATTGGAAGCATTAATATGGACTCTGTAGTTGGAGTAGATCATATACCAAAGCTTGGTGAAACTATATTATCAAATTCCATTGAAAACTTTCATGGGGGAAAGGGTGCCAATCAGGCAGTTGCCATTGGAAGACTAGGTGGAGGAGTTAACTTCCTTGGTAAGTTAGGTAAGGATTCAAATGGTAAGGAGCTGGCTCAAGCTTTAGAAGAAAGTAACGTAGGTACAAAATATCTATTGTTTGATGAGAAAAAGTTATCAGGAAGTGCCTTCATATATGTGGACAAGGATGGAAACAACTGTATTGTGGTAAATCCAGCCGCCAATGGGAGCCTTTGTCCTGAAGACATAGATGCACAATTAGAGGCCTTTAAGGATGTAGATTACTGTGTACTGCAGCTTGAAATACCAATGAATACTGTAAAACACGCTATAGATATTTGTGCAGAGAAAAAAATAACAGTGATTTTAAATCCAGCACCTGCTCAGGAGCTGTCTTGTGAATTGCTAAGTAAGGTAGATTTCTTAGTACCTAATGAAAGCGAGCTGGAGTTAATCACAGGGAGAACTATAAATACTTTAGAAGATGTAAAGGATTCCATGAATATCCTTATTAACATGGGGGTAAAGAATGTAATTACCACCCTTGGAGATAAAGGTGTAATGTATGGAAAAGGTAATGAGTTTATACACTTTGATGCTGTAAAGGTAAATGCAGTAGATACCACTGCTGCAGGAGATTCTTTTATAGGAGGCTTTGTATATTCACTGTGTAATGGACAAACAGTTGAAAGGGCAATAGAATATGCCACTTATGTAGGTGCATTGACTGTCAGCAAAAAGGGTGCACAGAGTTCTCTGCCTTATGGTGAAGAGGTAGAAAAATTTATGGACATAATTAAGTAGACATATATATTTTTTTAAAAAAGGGGAGGAAAAGAAATATGAAATTAAAAAAATCAATGGCACTAGTACTTAGCTTTGTTATGGCTCTAAGCCTTGTTCTTGTTGGCTGCAGCAGCAATAAGCCAGCAGCAAACAAAGATGGCAAGAAAAAGGTAAAGGTAGCTCTTGTATTTGCTGGCTACTTGGGGGACAAGTCTTACAACGATTCAGCTTATGAAGGTATTAAGAAGGCTATCAAGGAATTTGATATCGAAGTTAAAAACATGGAAACAGACAAGTCCACAGACTGGGAGCCAAACCTTGTAGCTATGGCTTCATCAAAGGAATATGATCTAATACTAGCTGTTTCTTCAGAGCTTACAGACGCACTAAAGAAAATTGCTCCTCAATACCCAGATCAGAAGTTCGCAATAATGGACTCAGCTGTAAAGGCACCAAACGTAGTTTCAGCTACTTTTGCTCAAAATGAAGGTTCATTCCTTGCAGGAGCAGCAGCTGCATTATTTACTCAGAAAACTAACATTAAGAATGTAAATGCAGACAAGACCATCGGATGGGTTGGAGGACTTGATATTCCAGTTCTTCAGGACTTCCTTGTAGGATATAAGCAAGGTGCAGCTTATATAGATCCATCAATAAAGGTACTTTCATCCTTCGCAGGTTCCTTCAATGATCCATTAAAGGGAAAAGAGCTTACACTTGCTCAATACAGCCAAGGTGCTGACATAGTAATGAATGTTGCATCAAACACTGGAAATGGTATCTTAGAAGCTGCTAAAGAAACTGGAAAATATGCTATAGGCGTTGACCTAGATCAGGATGGAATATATCCAGGAAACATATTGACTTCCATGTTAAAGCGTGTAGACGTTACTTCTTATGAAATAGTTAAGTCAGTTGTAAACAATGAGTTTAAGCCTGGTACATTATATATGGACGTTGCAAATGGCGGCGTTAGCTTAACTGACATGAAGGTTATGAAGGAAGCATTAGGAAAAGATTTCCCAGAAGATATTTTGACAAAGGTAAAAGAAATTGAAGGCAAGATAAAGAGTGGAGAAATAAAGGTTAACTTCCATCAGGGATTTGGAAAACCACAACAATAACTATTAAGAATATACCAAGATTGGCTTCAATCTTGGTATATTAATTAATAAAACTAGGCAGGTGAATACTGTGATAAAAAAAGTCATTGAGATGATAGACATAAAAAAGAGCTTTGGAAGTGTAAAGGCAATAGTTGATGGACAATTTGAGTTAAACGAAGGAGAGATTCATTCCCTAGTTGGAGAAAATGGTGCAGGAAAATCTACCCTGCTTAAAATACTATATGGAATGCATAACCCTGATGAAGGAAAGATGATAATAAGGGGTAAGGAATACACCCATTTGACTCCAAAGGAAGCTCTAAGCTTGGGAATTGGTATGGTTCACCAGGAATTTATGCTGGTGCAGGATTTAACTGTGCTTGAAAACATAATTCTGGGCTTTGAAACAAATAAGGGCATAAGGATAGATTTAGAGAGTGCAAAAACTAAGATTCAAGAATATATAGACTTATACGGAATGCATGTTCAGCTTAATAAGAAGGTTAGAAACATTTCTGTAGGAGAAGCCCAAAGGGTTGAGATAATAAAAACTCTATATAGAGGGGCAGAGATACTTATACTAGACGAGCCCACCTCAGTGCTCACTCCTCAGGAAAGTGTTCAATTGTTTAAAATTTTAAATGCTCTTAAAAAGGATGGAAAGTCAGTTATCTTCATATCTCATAAGCTAAAGGAAGTTATGGAGATAAGCGATAGGATATCCATTATGAGACAGGGAAAATACTTAGGTACACATCTAAAAGAGAAGACAAGTATACCAGAAATTGCAAAAGCTATGGTAGGAAGAGATATATTTTTAAATTCCAGACCTAATCCAGGGAAGGTTGGACAAGTGGTTTTAGAGCTTAAGGATATATATGCTCCTGGAGACAGAGAGCTATCGAAGATAAGAGGCTTAAACCTAGAGGTAAGAGAAGGTGAGGTTCTGGGCATAGCTGGAGTTGATGGCAATGGGCAAACAGAGCTTATCGAAGCCATTACCGGCCTTAGAAGGGTGGAAAAAGGAGAGGTGAAATTCCTAGGTAAGGATATAACAAACCTATCTCCACTTAAAATAAGACAAGAAGGGGTTGCTCACATACCAGAGGATAGAAATACCAGAGGACTAAATAGAGAATGGAGCATTAAGGACAATCTGGTAGCAAATAAGTTTTACAAGAAGCCATTTTCAAAGTTTTTAAGACTAAATAAAAAAGAGATTGAAAACTATTCCAATGAGTTAATTGGTAAATTTGATATAAGACCTAAGAATGGAGATATACTTACTTCCAATTTATCTGGGGGAAATGCACAAAAGGTAATCGTTGCAAGAGAAGTTGACATGAATGCTAAGCTCTTAATTGCTGCTCAGCCTACTAGAGGTGTAGATATAGGTTCAATAGAAGAAATAAGAAAGTATCTAGAGCAGGCAAAGTTTAATAATACTGCCATACTTTTAGTTTCAGCAGATTTGGAGGAAGTAATGGCACTTTCAGATAGGATAGCTGTAATGTATGAGGGCAAGATTACCGGAATTCTCTCTTCTAAAGAAGCTACAGAAGACAACGTAGGCATCCTTATGACAGGAGGTAAAATAGATGGGTAAAAAGTATTATATAAGTTTGTTTGTTTCTTTGATAATTACCATCATAGTTGGTGCCGCAATCATAATGGCCATTGGCTTCAATCCTATAGATGGATATGTTCAGCTATTTAAGGGAGCCTTTGTAGGAAGCTTTAACTTTGGAGGAACCTTGGAGCTATTCGTGCCATTAATGTTAACAGCGCTTGCCTTTGCTGTTTCTTCTAAGGTAGGAATCTTCAACATAGGAGTTGAAGGAGAGTATTATCTTGGTGGACTTGCAGCTGCTTGGGCAGGAGCATATATAGTAGGAGTTCCAAAGCTTGCTCATATACCCTTATGTCTTATAATTGGTGGCATTATTGGAGCCTTGTGGGCATTTATACCAGGTTATTTAAAGTCCTACTTCAATGTAAATGAAATTACTACCACCATTTTATTAAATTATGTTGCAATATTTATAACGAAATATTTAGTAAACACGGTATTATCCTCAGGTAGCGGTGTTGCTAAAACTAAGGATATATTACCCAGTGCATCTTTATCACTTATAATGAAGCCCAGCAGAGCAAATACAGGGTTATTTATAGCTATAGCTGTACTCATTTTCACCTATTGGCTAATCAACCATACCACTGTGGGATATAGACTTAGAAGTGTTGGAAATAATGCCAAGTTTTCTGAATACGTAGGTATAAAAGACAAGAAGAACATGGTAATAGGAATGATGATAAGCGGAGCCATAGGAGGAATCGCTGGAGGACTTCAGGCCATGGGTGTATATGGCTACTTCCTTGGAAACTTCTCTGCTAATATAGCCTTTGATGGACTATTAATCTCTTTAATTGCTAGAAATAATATTAAGATAATTCCTTTCATTGCCTTCTTTATCACCTCTGTAAAAGCTGGTGGTTTAGGGATGGAGAGGTTTACTGGAATACCTAAATCCATAATAGATATTATTATAGCAGTATTTATTTTATTAGTTTCCATGGAGGGAATAATCGGCTGGGCTAAAGCGAAAATAGATACAATTAAGCTTGGAAAACAAAAAAATGATGCTGTGAACCAAGCAGTGGCAAAGGAGTGATTTGAATGGAAATATTTTCTTCAATATTCGATATAAGCTTGATTAGCTCCACTATAAGAGCATCAACGCCAATTTTATACGCAGCTCTCGCAGCCATAATAACACAGCAGGCAGACATATTAAATATAGGTACAGAGGGAATCATGCTGGTAAGTGCCTTTGTTGCAATAGCTGTAAGCTTCTTTACTGGAAGCTGGATAATTGCAGTATTGGCAGCAATAATTGCAGGAGTTTTGATGTCACTTATAGTAGCAATTGCACACTTAAAGTTTAATGGTGAAATAATGGTTGTAGGAACTGCTTTAAACATGCTTGCCTTAGCTCTTACAAAGTTTTTACTAAGAGAAATATTTGGAGTGGCAGGAAGCTTTTATTCAAAAAAGGTATCTCCTATACCAAGAATTCATATAAGTGCCTTTGACAACGTACCAGTATTAAATTCACTTTTAAACAACTACTCACTTTTTGAATTACTAGCACCGATATTTGTAATAGTAACCTGGTACCTATTGTATAGAACTACCTGGGGACTTAGAACACGAAGCGTAGGACTTAATCCTAAAGCTGCAGAGACTGCAGGTATTGATGTTTATAAAACAAAGTTTAGAGTAGTACTTATCTCTGGAGTACTTGGTGGAATAGCAGGTGCTCACTTATCCTTGGGATACTCCACCATGTTCGTTGAAAACATGACCAATGGTAGAGGCTTTATGGGAGTAGCAGCTATGTATTTTGGAGGATTAAATCCAATTTTCTCTTCCATAGGAGCACTGATTTTTGGTTTTGCAGACTCTGTAGGTGCAAGACTTCAAACCTATGGCTTCCCATCAGAGATAATACTGGCTACTCCATATGTAACTACAGTTGCAGTGTTAGCTATCTCTATGATAAAGAAATATATGTCTATTAAGAAAGCAAAAAGTTCACTGCTTCCGTTGAAATAGTAAGCTTGAGAGGGTGAAAACATGAATAACCTATTAAAAGATACTCTTGTTAAAAACAAGGAGAATTATATAAAACATTTTCTTGACCTGGTGTCCATAGACACTCATGTAATAGGCCATGGAATTAAGGGTGGTAAAGAGAAGGAAGGACAGCTTTATATTAAAAAGCTGTTAGAGGACTTAGGAGCTACTGTTAAAACAGAGCAGATGACTGAGGAAACTATAATGCTTGCTCTAGAAAAATATAACGAGGGAAATCTTGGTCACAATTACGAGGATAGATTTAATGTGCTTGCATCCTTTAAAGGGAATAGTGATAAAACCTTGTTATTTAATGGACATGTTGATACCATGCCTGCGGATAGACTTAAGGATTGGATAATAGATCCACTGAAGCCTCAGGTAATTGATGGAAAGATATATGGGATAGGAGCAGCAGACATGAAGGGTGGTCTCATGGCCTCCATGATGGCTGTAAAGCTTATTAAGGATTGTAACATAGAGCTGCCAGTGAATGTAAAGATACTCTCAGTGGTAGATGAAGAGGGTGGTGGCAATGGAACAATCCATGCCCTGACTAGGGGAGTAGACTTAGATGCAGCAGTTGTTTGTGAGCCTTCAGATGGCAATATAATCATCGCTCACATGGGCTTTATATTCTTTGAAGTAGAGGTTTCAGGAGTGGCTCTTCACAGTGGCAAGAAATGGGAAGGTGTCAGCGCCATAGAAAAGGCTATAAAGCTTATAAATGCCTTAAATGAGCTTGAGCATAGATGGCTTATGCTATATAAACATAAAAGACTTGCAGCACCTACTCTTAATGTAGGAGTAATTGAGGGCGGTAGTGCTGGTTCTACAGTTCCAGATAAATGTGTGTTCAAAATGTGTATACACTATTTACCTGAAATTATGAGCTATGATTCTGTAAAGGAAGATGTAATTAATACATTAAATCTCTGTGCTAATGGAGATGAGTATTTAAGAAATAATCCTCCAAAGTACAATATTTACCAAGCAGGTGGTGGCTTTGAGATGGATGAAGCTCATCCTTTTGTAGAAAAGGTAAAGGATGCCTATAAAACTGTTGCTGGCAAGGAAGGAGCACTTACAGGAAGCTTTGCCGGCAATGACGCCAGGACCTTTAGAAAAATAGGGCAGGTGCCAACGGTAATTCTGGGACCTGGAAACTTAGAGCAGTGCCATACTGTAAATGAATATCTGCTAGAAGAAGAATTCTTAAAATATATTTTAATTTATGCAGAATTAATTTTAAACTTTGATAAATAGCTTTGCTAGAGGAGGAATTAAAATGAGTAACAAAATATTAATTGCAGGAGAATCCTGGATAACACAAAGTACACATATTAAAGGATTTGATACCTTTGTAACCAGTGTTTACGAAGAGGGTGTGGAAAATATTAGAAAGGCCTTAGAAGAGGGTGGTTATGAAGTAGATTTTCTTCCTAACCATTTAGCTCCTGAGAAGTTCCCAAATAGTGTAGAGGAGCTAAAGAAGTACTGCGCAGTTATACTGTCAGATATAGGCTCAAACACACTGCTGCTCTCTAAAAATGTGTTTATAAAGGGTCAAAAGCAGCCAAACAGATTAGAGCTTATTAAGGAATATGTTGAGGATGGAGGAGCCTTCCTTATGGTAGGAGGGTATATGTCCTTCACTGGCATAGATGCTAAATCTAGATATGGAGAAACTGCTGTAAAAGACATTTTACCTGTAAGAATGCTTGAGAAGGATGATAGGGTGGAGGCACCAGAGGGCTTTAACCCAGTAGTTATAAAGGAACACGAAATGCTTAAGGGAATATCAAGCTCCTGGCCACATTTCCTTGGCTATAATAAGACTGTAGCCATAGAGGACAGAGGAGAGCATTTAGTAACAATAAACGGAGATCCATTCATTTCAGTTATGGAGTATAAAAAGGGTAGAACAGCTATTTTCTCTTCAGACTGTGCACCTCATTGGGGACCAGTGGAGTTCTTAAATTGGGAGCATTATAACAGACTTTGGATTAATATGCTGAATTGGTTAACAAGAAAGTAATATAATTAATTTGGTAATTCTAAGGCAAAGTCTCACTAAAAGTTGTGCTTTGTCTTAGAATTATTCCAGTTATAGAGGAGGAGAGCATGTGAATATTTCTTGGGATGTAAAAAAAATAAAGGAAAATATAAACCACAATAGAATATATTTACATAGGATACCTGAGGTGGGCTTGGTATTGCCAAAAACTGAAGAATATATCAAAGGTTCTTTAAAGAATATGGGCATAGAATACGAAGAATTAATGGAGATCTCAGGAATTGTAGCCACCATAAAAGGGGGAAGTCCAGGGAAGACTATAGCCATAAGAGCGGATATGGATGCTCTTCCAATTGAAGAGCGGACGGGGCTGCCCTTTGCTTCTATGAATGGGGCAATGCACGCCTGTGGTCATGATGGGCACATGGCAATTCTATTGTCCATTGGACAAGTGTTAAATGAAAATAGGGATAAGTTAAAGGGTGAGATAAAGCTCATTTTTCAACCTGGGGAAGAGGGGTATGGAGGAGCAGAAAAAATGATTGAGTGTGGTATACTAGAGAGGCATCATATAGATTGCATCATCTCACACCACATAGGCTCCGTATTTGATGAGGTAAAAAATGGTCAGATTGCTATAGGCTTTGGCACAATAATGTCCTGCTTAGACAAGTTCTCTTTGACTATCTATGGAAAGGGAGGGCATGGGGCAAAACCACATAAGTCCATAGATCCTGTCACTATGAGTGCAGAAATAATACAGGCTCTGCAGTGTATTATAAGCAGAGAAATAGATACCACTGAAAATGCGGTAATATCTATTGGAAAGATCCATGGCGGTATAGCGCACAACATCATTCCAGACAAGGTAGAATTGGAAGGAACAGTGAGAACTACCAGTGAAGAAGTTAGAAAATACATTAGTGAGAGAATAGAACAAATAGTAAAGGGTATAACTCTAGCCATGAAGGGCGAGTATAAGTACAATTATCATTTTGGGTACCCAGTAGTAACCAATAATGAGGAATTAACTAAACAGCTGCTTTCCTCAGCAAGAAAGGTTTTTTCTGAGGAAGAAGTTATAATATTAAAGAAGCCAACTATGATAGGAGAAGATATTTCCTACTTTTTAAATAAGGTTCCAGGAGTATATTTTTTTCTAGGCAGTAAGAAACCAGTTAATGGAGAATATTATCCTCATCATCATTGCAAATTTGACATAGATGAAGAGGTTTTATACAAAGGAGTACTAGCTACGGTTCAATTTATATTAGATGTGATGGAGTGATAAGATGAAGGCAACCATAAAGGATGTAGCCAAGAAAGCAAATGTGTCAATTACCACAGTTTCAAGAGTAATAAATAACGTAGAGGGCTACACTAACGAGGATACCAAAAATAGAATATTAAAGGTAATTGAAGAATTGGATTATAAGCCTAATTCCCTTGCGCGAAGCTTGGTTACTAAGAAGACTAGAACCATAGGTTTGATATTGCCGGATATATCCAATCCATTTTTCCCTGGCATTGCTAAGAGTGTGGAGGACAGAGCCAGTAAGCATGGCTATAATGTTATTCTATGCAATAGCTATGACAGCTCGAAAAAGGAAGATTACTATATAAATGTTCTAAGGGAAAAATATGTAGATGGTATAATACTATCAAGCTCAAAACTAAACAAGGACGATGAAAATAACTATAGCAAGGATTTACCTATGGTGTTTATAGACAGAAAGCCTGATGTAAAGATAACCAATGCTGTTTTTATCAACAACTACTCTGGTGCTTATAATGCAACAAAGCATTTAATTGATTTGGGTCATAAAAATATTGGTTGCTTAATTGGACCACAGACCATAAATACCTCTATAGATAGATTAGAGGGCTACAAAAAGGCCTTGGAGGATAACAACCTGCCCATTGTGGAGGAATTTATAAAATATGAAGATTACTCCATAGAAGGCGGATACAAGGCTGCTAAGGAAGTGCTTACAAATAAGAGCATTACAGCTATTTTTGCCAACAATGACCTGATGGCCATTGGGGTTTACAGGGCTGCAAAGGAATTGAAATATAAGATACCAAGAGATCTCTCTGTGGTAGGCTTTGATGATATTGATATGGTGGAGTTTATTGAACCTCCTCTTACTACAGTAAAGCAGCCTACAAAGGAGCTTGGTGAAGCTGCAGTGGAAATGTTAATGGAAGCAATAAATAACAACCTAGAGGAAAAGATAATGTATCTAGATACAGAATTAATTATAAGAGAAAGTACACTTACCTTGAAATAAGAGTGACAAGTGACAAGTTAAAAGTGACAAGGGACAAGTGACAAGTGACGAGTGACAAGTGACAAGTGACAAGTTACAAGTGACAAGTGACAAGTGACAAGTGGCAAGGGACAAGGGACAAGGGACAAGTGACAAGTGACAAGTGGCAAGTGGCAAGGGACAAGTGACAAGTGACAAGGGACAAGGGACAAGTGACAAGTGGCAAGGGACAAGTTAAAAGTGACAAGTGACAAGTTACAAGTGAAGAAGTAAGAGGGAAGAGGTAAGAGTGACAAGTTAAAAGTGACAAGTCAATAGTGAAGAGTTAATGGGGAAGAAGAGAACAGTGGAGCTAGTCATTTTAGCATCACAGTTCTCTTTTTATGTTGAAAGCATACTTCATTGCAGTATTTAGTATTAAATTATATAATTACAATAAGAATATCAAATTTTATAATAGGAGCTGCTAAAATTATGAGTGAAAGCCATGAGAAAAAATATGAAACTGCAATGTTTGCAGGGGGCTGCTTTTGGTGTATGGTTTCTCCCTTTGATGTGCTAGAGGGTATTATTGAAGTGAAATCAGGCTACTCTTATGGGCACGTAGAAAATCCCACCTATGCAGATGTAAAATCACAGACTTCAGGGCATTATGAAGTAATTCAAATAATCTATGATAGTGAGGTAATTGATTACAACAAGCTTCTGCAGGCTTATTGGAGGCAGGTTGACCCCACGGATGAGGGTGGTCAATTTCAAGATAGGGGACCATCCTATAGAACCGCTATTTTTTATACCACCAAGGAGCAAAGAGAAAAGGCTTTAGCCTCTAAAAAAGCCATGGAGGAAGCTAAGAGATTTCCAGGGCCTATAGTAACCCCAATCCTTAAGGCTGAGAAATTCTATGCTGCAGAAGAATATCATCAGGATTATTACAAAAAAAGCCCTAGGGAATATAAGCTGGATAGAGCTGTTTCTGGAAGGGATGAGTTCATTAAAAAATACTGGGGAGAAGAATATTACGATATATACAAATAAGGTTATCACAAAGGAGAGTAGAGTGTATGAAGTTAATATCATGGAATGTGAATGGATTAAGAGCCTGTGTAACTAAGGGCTTTATGGATTATTTTAAAGAGGTGGATGCAGATATTTTTTGCATCCAAGAAAGTAAACTGCAGGAAGGGCAGATAGACTTAGACCTTAAGGGCTATCATCAATATTGGAATTATGCAGAGAAGAAGGGCTATTCAGGAACTGCCATATTTACTAAGATTAAACCCATTAGCCACAGCTATGGAATTAATAAGGAAGAGCATGATAAAGAGGGAAGAGTTATCACCCTGGAATTTGATGATTTTTACATGGTAACAGTGTATACTCCTAATTCACAGCAGGAGCTTAAAAGACTGGACTATAGAATGAGCTGGGAGGAGGATTTTAAGGCATATATTAAGGAGCTTGATAGGGTTAAGCCTGTAATAATATGTGGAGATCTCAATGTAGCTCATAGAGAGATAGATCTTAAAAACCCCAGCAGCAATAAAATGAATGCAGGCTTTACCAATGAGGAAAGAGAAAAGTTTTCAGTATTGCTGGAAAGCGGCTTTATAGACACCTACCGATATTTCTATCCAGAAAAGGCGGGGGCATATTCCTGGTGGTCCTATAGGTTTAATGCAAGAGCTAATAACGCAGGGTGGCGTATAGATTATTTCTGCGTATCTCAAAGATTAGAGGATAGACTAGTTAGTGCAGACATTCATTCTGAGGTTCTTGGGTCAGATCATTGCCCAGTGGAATTAGTTATTAAATAGGAGGGAATTGACATGGATTATAAAGAACTATATAGTGCTTGGAGAGATAATAAATATTTTGATGAAGCAACAAGGGTAGAGCTTAGGGAAATTGAAAAGGATGAAAAAGAAATTGAAGATAGATTTTATAAGGATTTAGAGTTTGGAACTGCGGGACTTAGAGGAAAGCTTGGAGCTGGAACTAATAGAATGAATATGTACATAGTGTCAAGAGCTACTCAAGGTCTAGCAGATTTTATTTCAGAGCATGGTAAAAGCTATATGGACAGAGGAGTGGCCATTGCTTATGATTGCAGACATTTTTCCAAGGAGTTTGCAAAAAGAGCGGCTCTAGTTTTAGCAGGGAATAATATTAAGGCATACTTATTTGAAAGCTTAAGACCAACACCAGTGTTGTCCTTTGCCATAGGGCATTTAAATACTGCCTCAGGCATTGTGGTAACAGCAAGTCATAATCCCAAGGAATACAATGGCTACAAGGCATATTGGGAGGATGGTGCTCAAATAGGACAAGAACATGCAGATGCAATCACAGAAAAAATATTAAGCATAAAAAACTTTGAAGACGTTAAAATTATGGAGGAAAGTGAAGCTCTAGAAAAGGGTTTATTAAATATTATAGGCAGTGAAATAGATGATGTGTATATATCCAAGGTTAAGGCACTTGCCTTGAGAGAGGATATAGCAAAGGATATTAAAATAATATATACACCATTAAACGGAACAGGCAATGTGCTGGTAAGAAGAGTACTTAGAGAAAGAGGCTTTACCAATGTAACCGTAGTTCCAGAGCAGGAAAATCCGGATCCTGATTTCACTACAGCACCTTTCCCAAATCCTGAGGATCAAAGGGCCTTTCACTATGCAGAACGCTTAGGAGAAAAAATTGGAGCAGAGCTTTTGCTTGCCACAGACCCAGACTGTGACAGACTTGCCATAATGGTTAGAAATAGTGAAGGGAAGTACATATCCTTCAATGGTAATCAAACAGGTGCAATCCTAGTAAAATACATTGTTGAGACTAAGCATGAGCTTGGAGTACTGCCAAATAACGGGTTCATTGTAAAGTCCATCGTAACTGGTGATCTAGCCAAGGCCATTGCAGAAAAATATAAGGTTAAGACTTATGAGACCTTAACAGGCTTTAAGAATATATGCGGAAAGGCCAATGAGCTTGAAAAGGATGGGGCATATGAATTTGTATTTGGCTATGAAGAAAGTATTGGATATGTCACAGGAAACTTTGTAAGAGATAAGGATGGAGTAATATCCTCCATGATGCTTTGTGAAGCTGCAGCATATTATAAAAAACAGGGTAAGGACCTTACAGAGATACTTGAGGATATTTATAAGGAGTTCGGCTACTATAGGGAAAAACAGATATCCTTAGTGCTGGAAGGAATAGAGGGAAGCAGAAGAATAAAGAGAATGATGGAAGTCTATAGAGAAGATTACCCTACTGAAATAAATGGAGTAAAGCTTGTAAGCACTATAGATTACAAGACAGGAAAAGAGTTAAATTTAGTGACAGGTGAGGTATCAAAAACTGATATACCAGCTTCAAATGTATTAAAATTTACCTTAGTGGATGGCTGCTGGTATGCAGTAAGACCTTCCGGTACAGAGCCTAAAATAAAGCTCTACATCTATTCTAAGGCTAAGACCTCTTCAGAAGCAGAATACAAGATAGCAAAAATACAAGAGGTAGTACTCTCTAAATTACAGTCTGTAGAATAAATAAAAGAACCTGTTTATAGCATATCACATAGCTTATAAACAGGTTCTTTTTGACCAAACGGGTAGATAGGAGTAATATATTAATGTATGTAAAAAACCAAAGAAGGGATGTTTTTGTATATGTCGCCAAAGCTACTTAAAATGTTTAAAAGAGGGGAGATAACCAAAGAGCAGGTAATAAAGGATATTATAGCAGGTTTTATTGTAGCTATAATAGCATTACCCCTATCTATTGCTCTAGGTATATCCTCTGGGGTATCTCCAGAGAAGGGGCTTATTACAGCAATATTTGCGGGCTTTGTAATTTCTCTTTTAGGGGGAAGCAGGGTACAGATTGGTGGTCCAACTGGTGCCTTCGTTGTTATTATTTATGGAATTGTACAAACATACGGCATAAAGGGTCTGATAATAGCCACAATGATGGCTGGAGTTATTTTAGTTGTAATGGGTTTATTAAAGCTTGGTTCAGTAATAAAATATGTTCCACATACCATTACTGTGGGTTTTACCAGTGGTATAGCCATAACCCTATTGTCTACTCAGGTTAAGGATTTTTTAGGACTTAGAATAGACAAGGTTCCTGCAGAATTTTTGCCTAAGTGGGGTAGTTACTTTAGTCATTTAAATACCTTTCATTTGACTACCTTCCTAATAGGCTTAGGCTGCGTTTTAATAATAGTATTTTGGCCTAAGGTCAACAAAACTATACCGGGCTCAATGGTGGCTTTAATTGTGGCTACACTAGTGGTAAAATTATTCAATCTTCCTGTAGAAACTATAGGAAGCAGGTTTCAAAATATTTCATCTGCAATACCTGCACCTGGATTTGTATCAGTGGACTTAAACACCATAAAAGAGTTGTTAAAACCAGCTATGACCATAGCCATTTTAGCTGCAGTAGAATCACTGCTTTCTGCAGTAGTAGCTGATGGTATGATTGGTGCTAAGCATGATTCTAACATGGAGCTTATTGCTCAGGGACTAGGAAATATTACTTCTGCATTATTTGGAGGAATACCAGCTACAGGAGCTATAGCAAGAACTGCAGCCAATGTGAAAAATGGGGGGAGAAGTCCAATTTCTGGAATGGTACATGCTATTACATTGCTGTTAATTATGTTGATATTTATGCCCTACGCTAAGATGATACCAATGGCCACCTTAGCAGCGATATTAATGGTGGTTTCTTATAATATGGGTGAATGGAGTACCTTTAAGTCCCTACTAAAGGCTCCAAAGAGCGATGTAGCAGTGCTTGTGCTAACCTTTGTACTTACAGTGGTTTTTGACTTAGTTATGGCCATAGAGGTTGGTATGGTAATAGCAATGTTTTTATTTATCAAAAAAGTTGTTGATACTACAAAAATCAGAGACATGTCAGAGGGAAATGCACTAGATGAGGATCTTACCCAAATGCTTGAGGAAACTGATGATAAAATATTGGTATATCAAGTAAATGGTCCGCTATTCTTTGGAATGGTTCAGAATTTTATGGATGTGATGAATGAGGTACAGCCCTCTGCAGAAGTGCTAATATTAGATATGAGATATGTGCATTCTGTAGATGCCTCTGCAATGGCAGCCTTAAAAAGGCTGCATAAGCGCTGCGAAAAATTCAAGATTAAGCTTCTTTTAACGCACCTGCATGATCAGCCAGAGAGATGCCTGCACAAAATGGGCTTCCTTGATGAGATAGAAAAAAGGCATATTTTCAGCAGCAAAACTGAGGCCATTGCAGCAGCCTACGACTATATAAAGGCATTAGAAGCAGTATAGAATATTTTAATAATTAGGGGTGGTTTAAATGGATGAAATTCTTGTAGAGGAATACCGAGGAGAGCTTCTAGAATGTATTCATAGGGGACATATCTGCGGGGTATCGGACACTGGAGAGGTGAAGTATTATGCAGGTGATACTGATTTTGTTGCATATATGAGATCCTCAGCAAAACCTATACAAGCTATTCCATTAGTTAGGCGAGGACTAGAAAAAACCTATGGCTTTACTAATAAGGAAATAACAGTGCTAACAGGTTCTCATAGAGCAGAGAGCTTTCATGTTGAAGCCATAGAGTCTATTATGGAGAAAATAGGGGTTGAGGAAGAGGCGCTTATTTGTCTCCCCACTTATCCTCTAGGAGTTAAAGCAAGAGAAGATGTACTAAGAAATAATGGTGAGAAAAGGCGAATATATCACAATTGTTCTGGAAAGCATCTTGGCTTACTTACATTATGTAAAGGCATTGGCTGTAGTACAGAGGATTATTATAAGGTCAGCAGTCCAGCACAGCTAGAGATACTTCAATATATATCTATGCTGTCAGGCTACCCAAAGGAAGACATAAAAATTGGGATTGATGGGTGTGGTGTTCCCGTTTTTGCAATGCCCATGAAATATCTTGCAAGAGCTTATATGGTAATGGCATGTCCTGACCTTATTAAAGATGAGAAGACTAGGGAAGCTGTTATTAAGATAACTGGACTTATGAATGAAAACTATGAGATGGTTGCAGGCACCAATTTAATCTGTTCTCTGCTCCTAATGGATGAAAATATAGTGGCAAAAGGCGGTGCCAAGGGAGTATATTGTTTTGGTTTAAGAGAAGAGAGGCTGGGCTTCTCCATTAAAATAATGGATGGTTCTGAAGAGGAATGGCCAATAATTGTAGCTTCTATACTTGAACAGATAGGGTATAAGAACAAAGAAACCATTGAAAGACTTCAAAGGTTTTTCCCAAAGGAAATGGTGAATGATAATAATGTGGTTGTCGGAAAGAGCATAGCTAAATTCAAACTTAAAATTGTGGAATAACTTTTCAGAAGGTAGGAGCACTAAACTCATCTATTAATAAACTCCTCAAGACTTTTTAAGTTTTGAGGAGTTTTAAATGCATCAAATTATTCTATTTTAATCTTCATAGATAGGAACAAATTAATAAGGGCTATAAAAGCAGCTACAAGGAATACATATTTATAACCGAAGCTTGACCATAATAGTCCTCCTAAGAAAGGAATGGTCATAGCAATTACGTGATCAAAGCTTGTCCCAGCAGATAGGGTTGGTATAACGTCCTCAGGTACAACTGCAATCTTCTTTATATAGGTGGACCTTGCCATTTCTACAACACTTAGGGAGTTATCAATTATATAGCAGGCTGCTATAATAACAACGGCTACCCAAGGTGGAGCAATATCCTCTGCAAAGGAATAGCCCATACATATTACTATGAGAACCACCGCTTCTAAGGACAATACAAATCTTTCACCCTTTATGTCTATGGCATTACCTACAATGGTTCTTGTTAGTATGCTTATACCTGAAATAATTAGACCAAGTACTGCAAAGGTGGGTGGATCTACATGGTAGGACTTTATAAGTACCCAGGGGGCAAAGGTTAGAAAAATCTGTTTTCTTGCACCGTTTACTACACTGAGACAATAATATAAGGTGTATTTTTTTCTAAATACAAATCGCACCTTTTTAAGTTCACGTTTTCCAGGGTTCATAAGTCCAAGCATAAAGGCTGCAAATACATAAGAAATAGCAGCTATTATAAAGGCAGAATGATAGGTGAGCCCTAGGTATCTAAAGCCAAACCACACAATTCCATAGCCTAATATCGTTGCAACTAGGTTATAGGCACTAAATCTACCAAGCCTTACACCGTAATTTTCCTTTTGAGATAGATTCATTCCTATGCCTGCTGATAATGGCATGAAAATATGTGTTCCCAAGCTAAGCATCATCATCCATATGAGCATGGTGGCAAAGGTAGGTGAAAACAAGCCCAAACCCAGCATTCCCAAAGCTGCACACAGCATACCAACAATAGCCATTCTTATGTTTCCAAGAAAGGACAAAACCCCTAAAACTAACACTATTAGTGCACCAGGAAGCTCTCTTGGAAATTCTACTACACCTCTGGCTGAAGCAGATAAGTGAAATACATCATTCAAAAAATTATTAAACACTGTAGAATTTATTCCGCTGGCGATTCCAGTGAATAAGCCTACTATTAGAAAAAGAATAAAGTCTCTATCCTTGTGTGATTTACTTAAAAGCCTTTTAAAGCTACCCATAAAGTTTTATATCTCCTTTGTTATCAATACAATTAAGTATAAAATAAAAAATAATACAAAGCAATCCATTATTTTAAGTCTTTTAGTCTACCTCGCAAAGCCCGCAATATAGTATTTCCATCGATTGTGGGCTATTTTTAGCTGTTTTGCTACAAAAATCAGTTTATATCATTAATATAATATATTGTATAAAAATAAACAAAACTTTTACCTATGGCGAAAGTTGACAATTGTATAAATTTTAATATAATTACAATAATGGAATATGCTATTATTTCAAAAATTGTACAAAGGGGTGCATTGTATGAAAAAAAGGAAAATAAGGCCAATATTAATGAGTCTGGTTTTAGTTTCAAGTTTATGTTTTACAACAACTGTATTTGCAGGTCCCATTAATAAAGGACAACCATTGAATATTAAAGAGAATAACATTAATGGAATTGCTAAAATAGGAAATAACCAAACAGTTGTAAGTGGCGTCTTAACTTTTGATCAGATGGTAGAAAGGATAGCTATAGATAATAACATTACAAGGGCAGAAGCAGCTAATCGAGTTAGAATGAATTCTAATGATACTAGTCTACATAAGATTATAAATAAGAGTTTAACAACAACTTTAGCAGAAAATCCTACATATAGAGTCGTTAGTTGCAGATTTACTGTTACAGACGTGTATAAACCCACATTAAATTTTTACTGCGAAACAACAGAGGGTGGGTATTTTTGGGGAATAAATAAAATACTTGATGTACAAATGAATAGAAGCTACAATGGTATTAGTAAACAGTTTTCAGGAAGCGTTTATACTCACTTAGAAAATGGTGGTTCAATTTATTGGGTTGTTAATGGAGATTTTTATAATAATGGAATGACTACCGTTCAAGGTGCAGGTGAAATCGGTATGGGTAAATATGCTACTATAAATTTTAGCGTGTCGTATCAACTAAATCATTATTCTTACTGTTATGAAACAGGTTATTACAAAATAGGATACTAAGAAAATTATAATAATTAAATGTACTAATTGAGGAAGTTTCATAATCAAGTTTTATTTAAAAATGGGGCTGTCGCATCAGCAGTTTTTAATTGTAATGCGGCAACCCCATTTTAACATAGTTTACACAAATTTTTACAGGTTAGAATATTTAAAGTAGTGTTACAACTTATTATTTTTATTTATTAGTAAACTTATTAATCCTATAATAAATACCAAAATGCCGATTAACATAAATGAGTATATGAAACCATTTAATATAGGAATTAATTCACCAGTTAAGTTTTTATTATAATACACTAGATTCATTAATCCGTATCCTAAAGGCGTGCTTAATAGTATTATAATAAATGCTAATAAAAAATATTTAATTTGCTTTTTCAAAATTATCCCCCCTTCAAATAATAGTATATTAATATATATATTACTATATTTTAACATATAAGTAAATACCCTGAATGTTCCGTTTGATTTAAGTCTTTTATCTACAAATGGCTGATAGTTGTCCACAAGAATGCGTTGATATTTATGATGTATTCCCTTATAATAATTGTATTAAATTATGCTAAATTAAGGCTATATAAAATGTGGAGAGGTGGGCATAAAATGTGGAAGGAATTTAAAGAATTTGCCATGAAGGGCAATGCAGTAGACTTAGCTGTAGGTGTTGTAATTGGAGCAGCCTTTGGAAAGATTGTCACATCCTTGGTTAATGATATTGTAATGCCTTTAGTAGGACTATTAATTGGAAAGGTGGATTTTTCTAACTTATTTATCGCACTGGGAAATGGCAGCTTTAAAACTATAGAAGAGGCAAAAAAAGCTGGTATTGCTACATTAAATTATGGTGTATTTATAAACAACGTAATAGATTTTCTTATAATAGCTTTTTCTATATTCATTGTAATAAGACAGTTAAACCGTTTTACAAAGAAGAAGCCAGCACCTGCACCTGTTACTACAAAGAAGTGCAAGTACTGCTTAAGTGAGATACCACTAGAGGCTACAAGATGCTCTCATTGCACCTCACAGCTTGACTAGTATTTCATCCTATAATAATTACATCTGCTCAAAGAGCAGATGTTTTTTTATTATTGAAACTCATTAAGCTTTTTATCAGTGATAACTTTTATAACAGGGTGAAAAAAAGTTTTTTTAGCAGCCTTTGACGAAAATTTGAAGTAATATATAGATAAAAAGTAGGATTTAAAAATATTTTGTCATAATTTGTTGTTTGAGTTAATATTTATTGTTAAAATAAATATTAAATAGATAAATTTAATTATTATGTCCAAGCTAGGTGAGATAGATAAAAATTTTCAAGAAGAGGGGGGCATAGCAGTTGGAATATAAAGAACTTGCATCATATAAACCTCATAAGAAAATCTTTTTTAAGAATGCAGTTTTATTTTTTTTGGTGCTCAGTTTAATCTTTACAATTATATATTCCATTGTTCAATATAGTAGTATTAAGAGTAAAAGGCTCATATTAAACAACAAGGAAACAAGCATTGTGGATACAGAGCAAAGCATAATGGAAAGATATATAAGCTCTGTGCTGACAGATGTAAAATACATTTCTGAAGACTACAAGGTTCATCAAAATTATTATGGGGATAAAAGTGAAGAGGAGTTAGTACAGGAGTGGATATTGTTTTCTAAAAACAAAGGGATCTACGATCAAATAAGGTTTATTGACAAAAATGGCATGGAGAAGCTAAGAGTTGATTACAGCAATGGAAGCCCTAAGACAGTTCCTTATAATGAGCTAAAATACAAGGGGGATAAAGCTTATTTTAAAGCTGCACTAGATATAAATCCAGGAGAAATAGGGATCTCTAAATTCGATTTAAATATGGAAAACAACATAGTGGAAACTCCAATAAAGCCTGTAATAAGGTTTTATACTCCTATTTATGACAAAGCTAATAACTTAAGCGGAATTATAGTATTAAATTATTCCCCAAAGAATCTATTACGGGATTTTGAAAAAATATCTTTAAATGGTGAAGGCGAATTCTTCCTTATAAATTCAGACGGTTACTATTTAATTAATAAGGACAAGAGTAAGGAATGGGCCTTTATGTATCCAGAGAAAAAGAATATTAGCTTTAAAAATGATTTTCCTGAGGAGTGGAAAACTATTTTCCCTTCAGAGGCAGGTCAGTTCCAATCAAAAAATGGAATATTTACCTATAAGGACTTGCTTCCATTAAGCCTTCAGCAAAGCAAGCTGGTGTTAAGTGAGGGACCATTTACTATTATCTCTCATGTATCAATAGATTCTAGTGCAGGATATTATAATAGGAATGCATTATATATCATTGCCTTTAGTCTTTTTAAAAACCTTTACATTTTTGCTGTAATTGCAATAATCAGTATTTTTATAGCTGTACTTATCACTTTAAATAAAGTATCTCGTGAGAAGATAAGATACTATGCTGATTACGATGTGATGACAGGTGTGTTAAACAGAAGGGCTGGCTTTAATAAATTAGAAGAAATTTTTAGCAAAGTCAAGCAGGATAAGATGATCATAAGCATATGCTTTATTGACATAAATGGGCTTAAGGAGGTCAATGACAATTTGGGGCATGATGCAGGAGATGAGCTCATTAAGGCTGCAGTAGATGTGATAACAAATAGTATAAGAAGTACAGATTTTGTAGTAAGACTGGGTGGGGATGAATTTTTAATAATTTTTCCAAAGACTGATGAGAGGACTGCAGAGGATATTTGGGACAGAATAAAAAATACTCTTAAACATATAAATGAAGAGAGCAAAAAACCTTATTTAATAAGTCTAAGCCATGGCATCACAGAATTTAAGCCAGAGACAAAGAGCTATCTAGATGATTTGATAAAAGAAGCAGATGAGAAGATGTATAATGAAAAGCGGGAGATCAAAAAGAATTTAAAGATATTGAGAGAAAATATATAACTAAGAGGGCGCTTCTGATAAAGGAGCGCTTAAACTTTATCACTACTAATATCGCAATATAAATAGTATAATTAATTAAGCTATTAAAGGAATTGGAGGGATTATCAGCATGAACACAGTAAAGATATCCACAGCAGGCTTTGGATATATGGGTAAACTTCATACCATGGCCTATAAAAGCATGCCCATAGCCTTGGAAAACTTTAATTATAATATAGTACTTCATAAACTATTATCAAATAGGGACATACCTTCAGAGATAAGCGGCTACAAGGAAAGGGTGTGCACCCTGGAGGAGCTTTCTGATACAGATATCTTAGACATCTGCTCCCCAAACTTTGCCCATGAAGAGCAGATAAACACAGCAGTGAACATGGGAATAGCAAATATATATTGTGAAAAGCCCTTAACAGGCTTTACAGAAACTGAGGAGGCTCTGGTAAAGCTTACAAAAGAAAAGAAGTTAAACACTCAGATGGGGCTTGTTTTAAGGTTTTTACCTGCAGTAATCAGAGCTAAGAAGCTCATTGAAGAAGGAGAAATAGGGGATGTTATAAATTTTAACTGCCATATGTATCATCAAAGTTATCTCAATCCTCAAAGACCTATGTCCTGGAGACTTGAAAAAGAAAAGAGCGGGGGAGGGGCCTTTGTGGATTTAGGGGTTCACATGGTGGATCTTATACATTATATACTAGGACCCATCACAGATATTGTGGGTTATGTAAAAACCTACATCAAAGAAAGACCCCAGGAAGCACATCTTAGAAATGTAGATGTAGATGACTTTGCCCATATGGATCTTACAGTTAGGGACAGAATTCCTGGTACTCTTGAGGTTTCAAGAGTAGCTGCTGGTAAGGGTGAAGATACCGGATTTGAGATATTTGGTACAAAGGGAAGCATTAAAATTCATACTTCAAATCCAGATTACCCGACTGTATATTCTCTAAAAGACAGCACCTTTAGGGTTGGGAGTTACTTAACCTATAAGGAGGTTGAAAAGGATATAAGCTTAATTTACCCCTCCTCCAAGTATTCCCTAGGCTGGATGGTAAATTGTCACTTAGCTTCACTATACAGCTTTATATCAAAAACTCAGGGTAAAGCCTTTGACTACATTTCTCTTCCAACCTTTGAGGCTTCCCTTCAGGCCATGAAGATTATTGAGAGAGGCTATAATAGTCTATAGATTATTTAACTCCCAAGCTTATGTTTGTCATAAGCCTGGGAGTTTTTGTTTTGTATACACTCCTAGAATATTCTCTCAACACCATGAATACTCTTTATTATAAACTACTTTGTTTATAGGAGGAGGGGTACATATAATGTTTGGTATTATACTTATTTCTCATGGTGAATTGGCTGCAGAATTTTTAAATACCTGCACTCTCATAGCAGGTGTGCAAAAAAATATTGAGGCCATAGGACTTTATAGTGATGAGAGCAGAGAGGATATGCAAAGGAAGCTTAAGGCTGCAGCAGATAGGCTCTATACAGAGGAAGGTCTGCTGATACTAGCAGACTTATATGGAGGAACTCCTTGTAATGCAGCCATTTTAGAGCTTTTAAAGAACTATGAGAAAATTAAAATTCTTACAGGGCTTAATCTTTCAATGCTGTTAGAGGCAGTAATACATAGAGAAAATTTAAGAGAGGCCTCTGCATTAATAAAAGAAACAGGCAGGGAGGGTATAACTGATATTATGGATTGCCTTTACTTAGACTGCGATGAGTAAAGCTACATAAGGATTATCTAATGTATTGTGAGGGGGGAAAGGAAGTACAAAACCATAATAAATTAAAGGAGGTATCAAAATGGACATCAATGTGTTTCAGATTATTGCACTGACTATCTATGCATTTGTAGCAACCTTTGACATGCTGGAAACTGATATAGGTCTATCTAAACCTATACAGGCAGGCTTTTTTACCGGACTCATCATGGGAGATATAACCTTAGGCTTAGCCGTTGGAGCAACACTTCAGCTGATGATTTTAGGAGTTGGCACCTATGGTGGAGCATCTATTCCTGATTTTATGACGGGTGCAATTATAGGTACAGCCTTTGGAGTTATTTCAGGAAAGGGCTTAGAGTTTGCTATTGGCTTGGCAGTTCCTATTGGCTTATTTTTGGTGCAGTTAGATGTACTTGCAAGATTTACAAATACCTACTTTCAACATAGAGCGGACAGGTACGCAGAGGAGGCTAATACCCGGGGTATAGAGAGGATGAATATACTAGGAGTTCTGCCCTGGGGATTATCAAGAGCTATTCCGGTATGCTTGGCACTGATATTTGGTACTGATATTGTTCAAGGACTATTAAAAATATTCCCAGACTGGCTCATGGGGGGACTCAGAGTTGCAGGCGGTATACTGCCGGCACTAGGTATTGCAATATTATTAAAGTATTTACCAACAAAGAAGTACTTTGCCTATATTATAATCGGCTTTATCATTGCAGCTTATCTTAAGATATCCATGGTTGGAGTCGCACTGGCAGGACTTGCTTTGGCATTCATAGTTTATCAGAGAAATGAAAACAGTAAAGATATGACTATGGGAGGTGTTGGAGAAGATGAGTGATGAGAAGAGCAAAATTACTCAAAAGGATCTTTGGAAGGTCAATCTAAGATGGCTTATGGCAGGTCAGCTGGGCTGGAATTATGAGAGAATGCAAGGACTTCCATACTGCTATTCCATGATCCCAATACTAAAAAAGCTATACCCGGATAGGGAGGAGCTTAAAAAAGCGCTTAAACTGCATCTACAGTTCTACAATACAGAACCTGACATGTCTCATCTTATCCTTGGTGCTAACATTGCCATAGAGGAAGAGAAGGGTATGGAGTCAAAAGAGGCCATTACTGGTATCAAGACTGGACTTATGGGCCCCTTTGCCGGAGTTGGAGATACAATTTTTGGAGTTATAGCAGGGACAGTTTTTGGTTCTATTGCTGCATACATGGCTCTAAATGGGAATTCACTTGGCATATGGATTTGGACAATTTGGCTGGTGTTTAGATGGATACTCAGATGGTGGTTTATAAATCTAGGCTATAAGCAGGGGTCAAAGCTTGTAACTACTCTTAGCGGTAAATTAAAGAATATAACAGAAGCCGCTAACATCTTAGGATTAACAGTAATAGGTGCCTTAATTCCAACAGTGGTAAGAGCTAATGTGCCTTATGTATTTGAATCAGGAAAGGTTACCATGAAGCTTCAGGAGATATTAAATCAGATTATGCCTGCAATTATCCCTGTAGCATTGGTAGCAATTGTATATTGGGCACTTGGCAAAAAGAAGATGAATTCTACCAAGGCAATATTGCTGCTTATGATTCTTGCCATAATCCTGTTTAATTTAAAAGTATTAGGATGATATTAATAAAGTATTGCAGCTGCCAATTGCTGCAATACTTTATTTCAAAATCTAGAATAATAGGAGGAGAGGACTATGCCAATCATTCACATAAGAATAGATGATAGATTAATTCATGGCCAGGTGGCAGCCTTTTGGTGCAATTCTCTAAATGCAAATAGGATAATGGTGGCTAACGATGAGGTTGCAAAGGATGAGATGCAGAAAAGCCTGCTTAGAATGGTAGCCCCTTCTGGGGTTAGAACCTCCATTATCACAAAGGAGATGGCTGCTAAAAACTTAGCAGCAGGAAAATATGACAATGAAAGGGTGCTTTTAATACTAAAATCTCCAAAGGATGCACTAGAGCTTATGGAAATGGGAGTAGATATCACTCTTATAAATGTGGGAAATATGGCCCACCACGATGGTACCATTCAAATAAAAAAGTCCATAAATGTTTCCAGGGAGGACATTGAAAGCTTCGAAAGGCTCAACGAAAAAGGGGTTAAGCTTACCTCTATAATGGTTCCTGACGAGCCAAGGTCCAACCTTATGGATTACTTAAAGAAGGCACAAAAATAGGAGGGGATACTATGAGCTGTGAACTATATTTTGATGTAATTATAGATCTGATGGAGGAAATAAGAGCTACTCAAAAGGATAACATAAGGTCAGCAGCGGAGATAGTAGCACAATCTATTATGTCAGGAGGAATACTGCAGGCTTTTGGAAGCGGGCACTCCTTAGCTGCAGCCATAGAGATATGCGGAAGGGCTGGCGGGCTGATTCCAACAAAATTCATTGAAGACAGCTCAAGGGGTATATACGAAACCATAGAGGGAGTTGGTACAAAGCTCATGGAAATGTCGGATTTTAGAGAGCAGGACTGCCTTGTACTCATATCAAATTCGGGAAGAAACCCCTTTAGCATTGAGATTGCCGATTATGCTAAAAAGTGCGGGGTAAAAATCATTGTAGTTACCTCACTTGAAGTGTCAAAGACCATGACTTCAAGGCATTCCTCAGGTAAAAAGCTTTATGAATTTGCAGATGTAGTGTTAGATAACAGGGTAGCTGAGGGAGATGCTTCAATAAAGCTTGAGGGCATGCCTGTTAAGGTATGCGGAACCTCCTCCATTGCAGCAGCACTGCTTTTAAACAGCACTATATTAGAAGCTATAGAAATTATGCTTTCTAAGGGATATGTTCCTCCTGTTTTTATGAGTGCTAATGTGGATGGAGGACCGGAGTTTAACAAAAGACTAACAGATAAATATGCAGACAGGCTACGAAGAAAATAATACAATAAAAAATGAGCATTGCTCATTTTTTTTCGTGTAATATAGGTAGAATAAGATATAATTAATATATTAAAGGAAATGGATGTGTGATTACATGGAAGTACTGCAGAATATAGACATGAATATACTAAAGCTTATAAATACTCATACCCACAACCCTATCTTTGATTGGCTCATGCCAATAATAAGCACTCTAGGCAATGGGGGAGTCATATGGATAGCTATTGCACTGCTCCTTTTAAGTATAAAAAAATACCGCAGAATCGGTATATTAACCTTATTATCTCTTGGAATTACCGCACTTTTAGGAGAAGGAATAATAAAAAACCTAGTTCAAAGACCCAGGCCCTTTACAGCAATACCAAGCATCAGCCTGCTAATTAATGCACCTATATCCTACTCCTTTCCCTCAGGGCATACTGCCTCCTCCTTTGCAGCTGCATTAATTTTAAGCCGTTATTTTAAAAGCTTAAGAATTTACATATGGATTATGGCATGTGCCATGGCTTTTTCTAGAATGTATCTTTATGTACATTACCCAATAGACATACTGGGAGGAATAGCTCTTGGAACCTTAGTAAGTGCTGTAGTTTTGCGGGGTAATGCTAAAATACTTGAACATAGAAAAAGTATTTAATAAAGCGAGAACTCAGGAATTTTTAGACTCCTGAGTTCTCGCTTTTATAGCATTATGGAATAAGCTTATTAGATGGTATATCCAGCTCATGAAGCTTTCCGGTAAGTATCTCTACATAATAATATCCAAGGGTGGTAATCTGAGAGGAGTGATCTTGATATACCCTGATTACATAGTAATCCACACCATTTCTAGTTTCTTTCCCATCATTCATAACAGAGTAGTTACTATACTTATTGCTGGCGGATTTAGCTACTAATTCACGAGCTTGAGCTTCTGTGACAGGGCTAGCAGCACTAGCTTTTGCCTGCTCCTCCCTCTTTTTAGCTTCCTGATAATCCTTCTTAAGTTTTTGAGCATCTGCATCATTTGGCATTTGAGCTAATAGCTTATCTAATATTCTCATGGCCTCATCATACTTTTTAGAGTTTCCCAAGGACTTTGCTTGCTGCATAAGTGAGGCAGCATATAGCTTTTTACACTCCTCCGCCTTAGCTTGAGAATTCTTGAAGTTTTCAGCATCTTCTTTTACTACCTTAGAGAAGTATTTAATTGCCTCAAGATAATTTTTCTGCTCCATAAGCTTTAAGGCTGCCTGATAATTTTCTCTGGAAGCCCTTATGCTCCTTGCCTTAACAAGGGCATCCTTTAAGAGGTTTAAATCTGCAGAAGGAGAGAGAATCCCAATCTCATAGATAAGTCTTTCTGCCTCAGGTATTTTTAACTGCTTCATAAATAGCTTTGCTAATTCTTCTCTAGCAGCGATATTCTTTGGACAGCATCTTAAAAACTTCTTCAGTTGGGCTTCACCCTTGTCCTCACTTCCTATAGAGATGTAAAGAGCGGATAAGGAGAGATGTGCCTTTTCATTTTTTTCATCTATGCTTAGGGCTTTTTGAAAGAATTGTACTGCCTCATCAGTTTTTCCCTTCTGCATACAGCTTTTCCCCTTCGACACATACCTCTCAGTACGAGCGACGGGTCTAAAGTATAAATAGGCTATAAGAGAGAGTGCTGCCAGTAGGATTACACCTGCTGAAGTAATAATAATATATTTTTTACTCAACATAACCTCCTGTGCTTGTACATGTATTTCTCTACATAATTATGCAAAATAATATCATATAATACCAACAGTACTGGAAAAACAGTGCTGTTAGTGATAAAATCTTATAGATAATTTCTAGATAAGGAGTGTGACTATGAAAAAAGGAAGTAATGTAGATTTAACCATAGATTATATTAAGTTTCCATCAACAGGAGTTGGTGAGGCAGAGGACTGCAAGGTATTGGTGAAAAATGCAGTGCCAGGACAAAAGCTTAGGGTTAGAATATCTAAAAAGAGAAAGGACAGAGCAGAGGGAAAGGTATTAGAGGTGCTGGAGAAGGCACCCTATGAGATAGAGGCACCATGTCCTCATTTTGGAGTGTGTGGAGGGTGCAGCTCTCAAAATGTACCCTATGAAATTCAGCTTAAACATAAGGAACAGCAGGTACTTGACCTATTTAATAAGGCAAACATAGCACTAGGAGATTATAAAGGCATAGAGGGCAGTCCTTTAGAATACGGTTATAGGAACAAGATGGAATTTTCCTTTGGAGACCATGAAAAGGGTGGAGAGCTTCAGCTTGGAATGCATTCAAAAGGCAGAAGCTTTGACGTTGTAACAGTTAACAGCTGTCTTCTAGTCGATGAGGACTATAGAACTGCACTAATGCTCACCCTAGACTACTTTAGAAAAGCTGGACTGACTTATTACAGGATAATTCAAAGACAGGGTTACCTTAGAAATTTGGTTGTGCGAAAGACAAAGAACACAGAAGAGATAATGATAAACCTTGTAACAACTTCGCAAATAGATTTTGATTTGGAGGAGTATAAAGAATTATTACTAAAGGCTCCCTTTAAAGGAAAACTAAAATCCATACTGCATACCGTAAACAACGCTTATGCAGATGCGGTAATTCCGGAGGAGATAAGGGTGCTTTATGGGGAAGACTTTATAACGGAGGAGCTCTTGGGCTTAAAATTTAAAATATCTCCCTTCTCCTTTTTTCAGACCAATACTCTAGGAGCAGAAAAACTCTATAGCATGGTGAGAGAGTATATAGGAGAGGAAGATAACAAGGTAGTTTTTGACCTCTATGCAGGCACAGGAACCATAGGGCAGATTGCAGCTCAAAAGGCAAAGGCAGTAATCGGCATAGAGCTTGTGGAGGAAGCAGTAAAAAGTGCCAATGAAAATGCAGCACTAAACGGACTTAATAACTGCACATTCCTAGCAGGTGACGTGGCAAAGGTAATAGCAGAGGTTAAGGAAAAACCAGAGGTAATTATACTTGATCCACCCAGGAGCGGTGTACATCCTACTGCCCTTGAATATGTGGTGAGGTTTAATGCTCCAGACATCATCTACGTTTCCTGCAACCCTAAGACCTTGGTGGAGGACTTGAAATATCTAACTGAACAGGGCTATAGGGTGGTTAGTTCGAGAATTATGGATATGTTCCCAAACACTCCGCACGTGGAGACGGTGTGTTGTCTACAAAGGGTGAATTGTTAACAAGTAATAAATAATGTATATATTGATATTGTTAAAATTTTACTCGCTGGTTATATATAACAAAGGAGGATTTTTTATGGCGAGAAAAAATTCAAAGTGGTCGGATAAAAAAATTAGAACGCTATCTTAAAGAAAAAAGAGCATTTGCTTATTGCAGCAGCTTGACCAGCGTTATAATTCCGTATGGTGTAACGAGGATTGGAAAAGGAGCATTTGGAAAATGCAGTAATCTGACAAGCGTTATAATTCCCAATAGCGTAGTCACCATAGAATTTAAAGCATTTTATAATTGTAAAAATCTGATAAGTGAAACAATTCCGGAAAGTGTAACGGAAATAGGAGAAGATGTATTTTATGGATGTAACTTACTCCCGAAAACCGGACCATTACTGGTGTTAGCAAACTTATAATATGGAATAAGGATATTTAAAAAAATATGAATAAAATCAATTTTAATTGAAAATAAACATCATGACAGGGATGCCCTTTGGTTCCTGTTTTTCATCGGACAGATAGGATATTTTATTATTGATTCCCTAATATAACAGATGATGTACTTAAAAAAACGTATGAACAATATAATTAACATAGGAATGTAAATGATAAACTATTTTACATTACATGCGGGGGTAAATTATGAAATATTCGAACATACTTATTAAGTATCTGAAGTCAATTTATGAATTAGAAAAAGAGTGTTATGTATGGGAGGGCTTGATAAAGGCTGAAGGTTTTAAATCCTGGCCGGAGGTTCCTATGCCAAATAGGCCGGTTCTTATTCCCTATACGGAATGTCCTAAGAAACGCTCTTGGAGTTCACATGTAATTTTTTCTATTTGCAGCGCATTATTTACGACGGGTATTGTTTCACTTATATTATTTGTCATATTATTCCTTTTTGTAGGCTGGGTTTATGACCAAAAAGGTATGAGGATGAATGAAATAGCATCTATGTTCTTTGATTTATCTGTTAAGATTGGTTGCTTGTTATTTTTACTAGGGTCTTTTTTCCTAATCATAAGTAAACCAAAGAAGGATCGTATCATTAAAGAAAAATATGATCAGGAGCAGAAAAAAATTAAAAAAAAGAATGCGGAAGTGATGGCATTATATAACCAGGCTTTGGAAATAAGAAATGCTAAAGTGAAACAGAACGAACTTTCTCAACATATTTCTAGTGAGAATATGGCATTACTGAAAGCTAAGTATAATGATAGCAAGCTGCTTTTAAAAAAATACTATGATTTAAACATCCTTTATACTAATTATCGAGGCTTGGCAAGAGTAAGCAAATATTTAGAATTCCTTGAAAGCGGTATTTGCAGCTCATTGGAAGGAGGAGACGGAGCATATAAATTATGTGAACAAATGATTCTTAAAGAGATAGAAATCGAAAATCAAGGTATTATGATACAAAAATTATCTGAATTAGTACAGGGCATTAATGATATGAACAAGACTAACCTTATGATGTATCGTGCACTTTGTGATGTAAATCAAAATATCACCCGTATTCAAGGCGGGTTTGAACAACAGAACCAACTTTTGAAAGGTATGCAATCTAATTTGGTATCACTAAAGCAAAATACACAGGCTACTGCTTACTTTTCAGAGATTACCGCAAAGAACAATCAGCTTTTAGTTGATTATGCAGAGTATAATGATTTTGCATTACGCCAAAAGAGACTTGAAGAAGGAAAGTATAATTAAATGGACCTACTACATAACCAAATAATTTGTTTAGAAAAGCCGCGAGGAGATAAATGAAACCATGATAGCGAATATGATAATCATATATAGTATTCTGGGATGTTGCTTAGTTATAATACAAATTTTCTTATCTTTAAGAAAAAACAGATATTTAGGCATGATTTTACCCACAGTTTCATTAATAGTTTCGCTTGTTGTAAGCTATATTATTATCTGAAGTTTATTGGAATTCGTTATCATACTTTGACTGCTCATTGCATCCATATATCCGCTTTTACGGACTTTTAAAGACAGTTGGTACCTCGCCACGTCAGCTGAAACTAATCGTAACTGGTCAGGCGCTCCGACTTGTGGTTGGATCAGTGCTTTCCTTTGCTGCAGTTCCCATGGCGCTTAACCTGTCTGATATGAAGACAGGCATCGAAATTTCCTTCAGTCACGTGATCTTTATCGTTGCAGCTTTTTTTGCACTGCTGACCACGCTGTTTGGAGCTGTTAAATCGTCACGGATGGCAGCAAAAATCTCTCCGGTCGAAGCGCTTCGCTTTACAGGAGCGCATAACGGAGGGAAAAGCAAGCCCCCCCTTCCTTTAAGGGGGTATATATTTCCGCAAAATCAATATTTATGCGTTTAGTATCATCTTTCTATCAAAACACACGCTGAGGTGGTAGTTAACTTACTAGGAGTGTAGCGACGAAGTAAGTTTTTACTACCACCCATGCAAGGATTGTCAAAGAAATCGAGCAAAGCGAAGATTGATTTGTCGCAAGCTACTGCTGAGACTGTAACACTGCTTGTGAAGGAGTAAAGCGACTGGAGAAGCAGATGTACGGTCCATGC
>DBMJ01000016.1:395064-562045 GCA_002298125.1 Clostridium sp. UBA701
ATTGGCTGCAAGCTACTGCTGAGGTGGTTATGAATATGTCAACAAATAGGCTGATATCAAAGGCTTTGAAGGTTTATAAGTAAATATTGAAGTGTGTTTTATCCTAAAGGATAAGGATTTCTAAGTGCTAAAGCACAAAGGAATCTCTTAATGTTCCCTCAGACTACGGTTTGAGGGAATTTTTGGGGTTAGGGGGTTGTACAAATTCGCTAAATTAGGAGAATTGGATATTTGCGAAATGGTATGCAGATTTGCGTAGAGAGTATAAAGACTATAACAAAATTAAATTCCATAATTTTGTTGATATTTATATAGAATATGGATATACTATATGTATAGAAAAATAGATGAAAGATATAAAATCTATATTTTGGTGGTGAAAAAAATGACTGATGAAAGAATTAATAATATTAAAACTCTCTTTGATAAATATGGACCAATTATTAAAGCTGCAATATTAAGAGAAAATAAAGTGTGTAGTAGAGATATTATGGAGCTTATGGATAAAGGTTATGTGGTGAAAATAAAAACAGGATATTATTGCTGGAACTCTGGATTTGATGATTTAAATGATTTTGAAATAGTGCAGTCAATAATACCAACTGGAGTTATTAGTATGTTTTCAGCGGCAGTACTACATGAATTAACTACAGTTAATCCTATGGATATTAATATTACTATTGCATCTAGAATGATTAAACCTAAGCTCCCAGATTACCCACCTGTAGAACTTTTTTTTACCTCAAATGATAATTTAGACTTAGGAATAGAGGAGCATTCAATGGAGCATATGAAGGTTAGGGTTTATAATGCAGAAAGGACGGTATGTGATTTTTTTAAATATTCCTCAAGAGTTGGAAATGATGTGGCATTAGAAGTTATAAAAAATTACATGCTTAGAAGGAATAAGAATTTGCAGCTACTTTTTGAATATGCAACAAAGCTTCGAGTTAAAAAATATATAAAACCTTATGTGGAGGTGCTTTTGTAATGAATTCTGATAGCATAAAGGCTAAATTAAAGAATATAGCAGTAAAAGAGGGAAAACAGTTTGATTATCTTCTTACTTTATATTTAATTGAAAGGTTATTATACAGGATATCAATATCAGAATATGCTGATAAATTTGTATTAAAAGGTGGAGTGCTATTATATATAGTCTTGGAAGAAAAGGCTAGAGCTACTAAGGATATAGATATGCTTGCAAGACAATTAAATAATTCCTTAGAGAACGTAGAAGCAATTTTTAAATCTTTGTGTGAAATTAAGGAAGATGATGCTATTGAATTTGATTTAAATACACTTACAGTAGAAAAAATAAAAGAGGATGCTGATTATGAGGGGGTTAGGGTAAAGGTAACAGCTTTTCTTGACCATACTAAAAAAGTATTGCAAATGGATATTGGTTTTGGGGACGTTATAGTACCATGTGCTACTGAAATGGAGTATCCATCCCTTTTAGAAATGAAAAAACCGCTGTTAAAAGCTTATTCAATGGAGTCTGTAATTGCTGAAAAATTTGAAGCAATGATATATTTAGCAGAAGCCAATAGTAGGATGAAGGACTTCTATGATATTTGTATTTTATCACAAAAATATAATTTTGAAGGAAAAGTACTTAAAGAAGCAATTCAAACTACTTTTAAACATAGGAAAACACCGCTACAATTAATTCCAACAATATTTACAAGTGAGTTTAGAGAATCTAAGGAAAAGAAACAGCAATGGAATGCATTTAAAAAGCGAATTGCATCTAAAGAAGAATTAGAGTTTTTTGAGGTTATAGATAGATTGATAAAATTTTTAAAACCAATTTATGATTCTATTATTGAAAATAAAGAATTCACCTTAACATGGAATTTACAAGAATGCTTATGGGAATAGTGAAAAAATATTTACAGGGCGTAAACTCAAGGCTTTTCGGATAGGATACTAGAAAAAGGGAGTTTATTAAGTGATTATATGCCTATAGTATTGGATGTTTATGATTAAGAAAAATAGGGGGAGAGTTCAACCTAATTATTAATACAAGAAGGTGTACAGACTGTGTAAAGAGCTCAAGATACTCAAGAAACAAAGAGTTATCAAGCTGCAGGTTAAAAGCTCAATATCGATCAACAGGATAGTTGTGTTTTGCAAGTAGAAAATAGATAATGGGGGGTTAGTCGTTTAAAGGTCCAAGAAAACGTCCGCACCCCCAACTGGCTTCCAGAAAAGCATTCAAGACAAAAAATGCGGTACTAATCAAAAAACTGTTGACAAATGAAAGGGGCAATGAACATGACTAAGAGTAAAATCAATAAGGAGTTAACGCCGGAGCAACGTGTAGGACTATTCCAAGCATTGAAAGCTCGTTTTGAAAAAAATATGAACCGCCACCAAGATCTTAAATGGGCTAACGTACAAGCAAAGCTCGAAGCTCATACTGAAAAGCTATGGTCTCTCCATGAAATGGAGAAAACTGGTGGGGAACCGGATATTGTTGGTCATGACCATGAGACGGGGGAATGCATTTTTTATGATTGTTCAGCAGAAAGTCCCAAAGGTCGCAGAAGTGTTTGTTATGACCATGAAGCGCTAGAGTCAAGGAAAGAACATAAACCGCAAAATAATGCGATTGAAATGGCAGCTGACATGGGCATTGACCTTCTGACAGAAGAACAATATCGAGAGCTGCAGAAACTAGGAAACTTCGATTTGAAAACTTCGAGCTGGGTGAAAACACCCGCTAGTATTAGAAAACTCGGTGGGGCTATCTTTTGCGATCGTCGCTACGACACTGTGTTTGTGTATCACAATGGAGCAGAATCCTATTATGGCTCAAGAGGGTTTCGAGGCTCACTAAGGGTCTAGTTTCTGATGAGGCTGTTGCCACTTTCTTCAAAGTTGAAATGCGATTTTGGATTGAATCCTAAAAATTTGGAAACTTATCAAGTCTTTAAGCTAGAAGTGTCTTTTATTTCAGCGAATAACTGCCACATGAAAAGGAGTCGAAGACGAACTTTGAATGGCAGAAAGCTACTGCTGAGGTGGTAGTTAAACTTACGAAGACCGAAGGGATGCAGTAAGTTTTTTACTACCACCCATGCAAGGCTTTCCCATGAAATCGAGCAAAGCGAAGATTGAATGGTAGAAAGCTACTGCTGAGGTGGTCCCTTTGCTTACAAGGAGCAAAGGGATGAAGTATGGCTGTAAAGGCAATATATGTAAATAATACAAACGGTTTGAAGCTCTCTAGTATATGTACCCATGCTCGAGGGCTTCTTTATGCGGTAACATAAAGATAGAGCAAAGAGCGAAAATAATATGTGATAACGTTATTGACAAAAAAGAGTATTAACATTACAA
Organism: Clostridium sp. UBA701; assembly: GCA_002298125.1. Classification (GTDB taxonomy): domain Bacteria; phylum Bacillota; class Clostridia; order Clostridiales; family Clostridiaceae; genus UBA701. The sequence continues at coordinate 398,413 of DBMJ01000016.1, forward strand.
TTTAATTAGATAGTTCGAATTGTTACTTTAAGTAGGCGAGATCAACATCAATTTTATTGGTATTGGTCTTTTTTTGTTTAGGCCAAGCCGGATTTCGTAAGAAAGGAGGCAAGTATGCTTAATTGGTTGAAAAAGGATTTTAGTATCAACTCACCAGTTCAAGGAAGCTTAATCAAACTTAGAGATGTCAATGATTCAACGTTTAGTGAAGGATTGATCGGAAAAGGCATCGGAATCTATCCAACCAATGGTAAGGTATTTAGTCCGATTTCGGGAGAGATTACCATGGTCTTCCCAACCAAGCATGCCATTGGGCTCAAAAGAAAAGATGGATTAGAAATTTTGATCCATATTGGAATTGATACAGTGAACTTAGAAGGTGAAGGATTTACAGTTCATGTAAATACTGATCAATCTATCGAAAAAGGTGAAAAACTGGTAGATTTTGATATTGAATTTCTAAAAAGCAATAACATTAATCCCACCGTCATCATAGTAGTGACCAACTGGAATGACTATGAATTATCTGTGTATGATGAGATAGGTTCATTATCATTAGAGGATGTGATTATGGATGCGAAATAAAGATGGTAAATTTAAGATTACTCGAATCATCAACAATAATGTACTAACATCCAAGGACCATCAGAATGAAGTAGTATTGATGGGAAAAGGAATCGCATGGAATAAAAAAGTTGGAGATGTTGTAGAAGAAAAAAACATCGAAAAAATATTCACTTTAAAAGAAAATGAGAAAAGTCGTTATTTAGATTTCATTGAACAAATTGATCCTTCCTTTTTTGAAATGGCTATCGAAATCTTGGACGAGTCTCAAAAGGAAACAGAAATCGAACCTAATCCTATCGCTTATTTAATGCTTGCTGACCATATCAGTTCTGCGGTTGAAAGATCGAAAATGGGCATTAATCTAGTCAATGAGAACCTAAATGAGATCAAAAGGTTCCATAGCAAAGAATTTAACGTGGGTAAAGCTGCCCTAGATAAGATCGAAGCAAAATATGGTGTGAAGCTCAAGATAGATGAAGCAGGATTCATTGCCCATCATTTGATTAATGTCCTCGGAAGTACAGATGAAGAAACCAATCGAAATCAATTTTTCCAGAAGATTATCGAGCTTGTTGAGAACTACTTTGAAATTACTTTAGACAAAGAATCTATTCCTTATGAAAGATTTCTTACGCATCTTAGATATTTTAGCATTCGAATCTTTTCTAAAAAAGAAGAAGACGAGCTTTCCAAAGATGATTTTGTCTTTAGGATGATGAAAATCGAATATCCAAAGACCACTAAGTGTGTGGAAATGATCAAGGAATATATTGAGTATCGCTTCCAAGTGGAAATCAGTAATGCAGAAAAAGGTTATTTAATGATTCATATCAATAATATATTAAGAAATAAGATAGTTACCAAATAAGGGCTAGACTTAATCAGTAGTGATAAGTCTGGCTTTTTTTATTAAGAAAGGAGTAAATAAAAATGAAACATGAAAAACTAGTCAAAGACATTTTAAAGGTTATCGATACAGAGAATATCAAAGATGTATTCTTTTGTGTAACGCGCTTGAGATTTATATTAAAAGACATGAGTAAGGTCGACAAGAAAGCCCTAGAAAACATTGATGGAATCATGCAAGTAAAGACAGTGGGAGATCAATTACAGCTGGTTGTTGGATCAAAGGTCCAGTCAATTTATAATGAATTCTGCGAAATCTCAGGAATCCAGAAAAATGAGAAAGATGCTGTTGAAGAGGAAAAGAAGAAGTTTGAATTGAAGAATCTTGGCACTAACATCCTAAACACTCTATCTTCCATATTCGTACCTGTTATGCCTGTTCTTGTAGCAGGTGGTATGATGAAGAGCTTAGTTCTGATTTTAAGCATGCTCAAAGTCATTTCACCAGAAAGTGGCATTATGGCAGTGTTAAATGCAATTAGTGATGCACCATTTTACTTCTTGCCATTTATGGTTGGTTATACCACAGCAAAGAAGTTCAAGATAAACGAACTATTTGGACTCATGATTGCTGGTGTTTTACTATATCCAACATTTATGAATCAAACAGCAGGTAAAACAGTGAGCTTTCTCTTCTTGAGCATTCCATCTTTGAACTACGCTTCTTCTGTTTTACCAACTATATTAAGCGTCATCGCATTTGCTTATTTATATAAGCTTGTAGATCGATTCATTCCGAGCAATTTGAAGCTTGTATTTTCGGGACTTATAACATTTACGATTTTTATGCCGATCTTATTAGCTGTTGTCGCACCAATTGGCAATTTTTTAGGAATACAGTTAAGCAACATTACCGTAGGTTTATTTAGTGCTTTAGGACCAGTGGCTGGAGCATTATTTGCTGGATTTATGCCGTTCATCATCATGGCAGGTATGCATACCGCATTAGCCCCAATCATGATCCAAAACCTATCCACATTAGGATACGACTTCCTATTACCAGCATTCTTCATCAATAATATCGCCGTTGCAGGTGCAACACTTGGCGCAGCTTTTAAGATTAAGGATTCAAAGATGAAGGCAGCAGCTTTCTCAAGTGGCGGACTAGGCATCATCGGAATCACAGAGCCAGCTCTTTACAGCATAAGTATCCCTTATAAGAAGCCTTTATTTGGGGCAATGATTGGTGGTGCGGTAGGAGGATTTATTTACACACTACTAAAAGTAGTAGCCTACGCATATACCATGCCAGGAATCTTTAGTTTACCTACTTATATCCATGGTGGAAGTAACCTGATCAAGATTATCATTTCAATACTTGCGGCTTTCATAGCAAGTTTTGTATATTCGTTTATATTCACAAAAGAGAAAAAAGGAGTGAAAGTTAATGAGTAAATTTCCAAAGAATTTTTTATGGGGTGGAGCAACTAGCTCAGCACAACTTGAAGGAGGCTTCGACAAAGGTGGAAGAGGTAAATCACAGCTAGATTATGTAAGCTATATTCCAGCTGAAGAAAGAGTAGGAGTTCCTGGTACCCTAGAAGTATCTGAAGAACGTTTTAACTATGGCGTAGAACATGAGGGTGAAGTGAATTTTCCATATCGTAGAGGAATCGACTTTTACCATCACTATAAGGAAGATATCAAACTATTTGCTGAGATGGGATTCAAGACCTTTAGAATGTCAATTTCTTGGACTAGGCTTTTCCCCACAGGACTAGAAGAACGACCAAATCCAGAAGGCCTTCAGTTCTATCACAATGTTTTTGATGAACTTCATAAATATGGTATCGAACCCTTAGTTACTATGATCCATTATGAAATACCAATTGAGCTTACAAAGAGATATAATGGATGGGAATCTCCTGAAGTTATCGATCTATTTCTAAAGTTTACGAAGGTCCTAATTGATGAATATAAGGATAAGGTCAAATACTGGATTACATTTAATGAAATCAACATGAGCCTAAACTCACCCTATACCGGTGCTGGCATGTTCGTAACGAAGTCCAACAAGAACCCTTTATCTGCAATACATCAAGCTTTGCATCATCAATTTATCGCCTCTGCAATGACAGCCAAATATATGCATGAAACTGCTAAACAGTGTTTAATCGGTTCTATGATTGCAAGGTTAGAATGTTATCCATATACCTGCAAGCCAGCTGATGTTGCTGCCACTTTATTAGAAGAACAGATAAACTTTTATTTCTATGATGTTATGGCAAGAGGACACTATCCAAAGAAAATCCTGAAGTATTTTAAGGACTATGATATCTCCATCGATTACGTGGAAGGATATGAAGAAATCCTTGCTGAAAACAAAGTGGACTTCTTGGCTTTTAGCTACTATATGACCTATGTGGTGAGTGCAGATGAAGATAAAAAAGAAAACCCTGGAAATCTCGTGAAACTGCTCAAGAATCCTTATATCGAAAGAAGTGAGTGGGGATGGGGAATTGATCCTGAAGGATTAAGGATCACATTAAATAAGATCTATGAGAGATATCAGCTTCCAATCTTCATCGTAGAAAATGGCTTAGGGGCTAAAGACACTTTGGTAGATGGGCATGTTCATGATGATTATCGTATCGACTATATCAAGAAACATGTAGAAAAGATCGGAGAAGCCATTGAAGATGGCGTAGAGGTCTTAGGGTATACCACATGGGGATGCATCGACTTAGTATCCGCTTCCTTTGGAGATATGACCAAGAGATATGGCTTTATCTATGTGGATCAAGATGATGAAGGAAAAGGAACACTAGAAAGATATAAGAAGGATTCCTTCTACTGGTATAAGAATGTGATTGAGACCAATGGCGAAGAACTAGAGTGGACAGGAAGAAAGTAATCTTGTCACAGGTGCTTCAAGTGGGATTGGAATATCTACCGCCATACTGTAGGCTGAAAGAGACTACATCACAAAGAATTTAATTCAAAATGTGCACACGGTTGAAAAGAGATTAAGCTTTTAGGTATTAAACACCTTACGTATTATAGCAGAGGCTGCTACGCTAAAGATAGATTTTGGAGGAAAGAGGATGCTAAAGAAATTTCTCATAAAATTCTAGAGTTTAAAAAGGTTAATAAAATACCTGAATGTCTTAAAAAATTAATTCTTTGATATGAAGAAATATAGGTGCATAGGGGGACGTATTTGGGGCGTTTTACAATATGCAAAACTAATAAATAGTGCAAAAGTGGTATTGCAAATTCAGTATTTGCCCAATTTTAACCCTAGCCCCCCTTCATTTAATAAGACCCAGGGGTATTGATTATTATTTCTACGTATCAGTAGCACTTAATTGCCTATGCACACGCTGAGGTGGTAGTTAAACTTACGAAGACCGAAGGGACGAAGTAAGTTTTTACTACCACCCATGCAAGGCTTGCCCAAGAAGCCAAGCGTAGCGAAGGCTGATTGGCTGCAAGCTACTGCTGAGGTGGTTACTTTGCTTAAAAGGAGCAAAGAGACGCAGTAAGCAATTAGTACCACCCATGCAAGGATTGCCAAAGAAATCGAGCAAAGTGAAGATTGATTTGTCGCAATCTACTGCTGAGGTGGTTGTTAAGATGGAGAGCAACGGAGTAATGTATTCCTTATAAATAAGGCTTTTAAGTGTATATAGAAGTGTGGTTTATTTTCCCTCAGGCTGATGGCTTGGGGGAATTTTGCTTTTGGGGGTCTAACAAATACGCAGAACTAAGGATATTTGTGTTAAGGTTTAGGGTTTATGTAATTGCTAATTGAGATAGAGGAAAAAGCCCCCTCTCAATACAGAAATCAAGAAAATGCATTGATAATCCTATCAGTATGTTTTTCTTTTGTAGGGAAGTAAAAATTATTAAAACCCTCCACTATCCTGCCAGGTTTTTAGATGTAAGTATAATGAGAAATGCAATTTGGATAACCAAAGAGGGAGGTAATCAATAAGAACTTATAGTACTACTGAAATTGATGGATTAATAGGGTTGCATCCAAACACTGTTATGTTGTACGAGAAATGGGGCTACATAACAATGAGTTATATCAAAAAAGTGAAAACTAAATAATAACTTTAGGTAGGACTAAATAACTCTTGACGACGGGTAAACTTCATCATTAGTAAGGCTGCTTTAGTTCTATTTTTTTACTGCAATAAAGGATATAGAAATGAGTTTTACTAAAACCTTGGCAACATCGTATGCTAATCCTATTTCCTTACTGTGTATATTTCGTCCAAAGTGAGAATGTGTTCTTCAAGATTGATAAAATTACTTTTGGTGATAAATAGTTTGCCTTTACGGTGTGTACACATATTACTATCTTGCAATGTTTGTAAATATCTGTATAAAGTTCGCAGTTCAATATGCAGTAAATCCGCAAGGTCCGCTCGCTTCATTTCAATTGTATAAGGAAAATTGAAAAATTTAGATTGTTTATATAAATAAATAATTAGTAAATCAATAGGTTTGTATAAATTTTCTTCCACTGTTTCTTGCATTTTTAAGGAAGAGAATTCGGCAATCTTTTGTATTACAATATTAGCTAATTTTAAATTATCGTTTAATGCAATTTTAAATAAAGAAATTGGAATTGAAAATGCACCTAAGGACTCATTTGTAATAACACTGGACGTGTAAGAGGAGATATCTGTAAGAGCTTCGATTAATCCAAAAAAATCGGGAGCATACATAATACCTTGTATACTTTTCTCACCATATGCATTGTAACAGTGAATTTGAACACTTCCCTGCACAATCATAATAATTTTGTCTACAGGAGCAGAATTATTAATTAGTATAGAGCAGGCAGGGTAGATTTTGTAGGTAATACCCAGGGATGATAAGTTGGTGTTGGTATTAACAGTAAAATTCTTGGGTTCAAAGCTATACTCAAAAACAGAATTAATCAATTCACAAAACTCATTTATAGAATTCTTATTCATAAGAACCTCCAAACAAAATTAATAAAATCGACAAATGTCATTTGAAATACGTTGAAATAGTATTAAAATTACACTTACAAAAAGCTGTTAAAATAATAATAATGCGTAAATATGAATATTGCAACTGTGGGAAATATGAAAATGTCGGGCTTTTTGCATAAGAAAGAGGTGTAGAATAATGAGTATGAAAGAAACAAGCATGAAAGTAATTTTATTGGTGGGACCAACAGATGTAGGAAACGCAGAGGTAGAAAAATTCAACTTAGAGTATTTAGGGCAACTGGAAGAAAAAATGGGACAAAAATTTAAAGTTGTATTGCCTGAGGAAGTAGGCGAAGATGAGCTACCCATTTTCTTTATCGCAACTGGTGGTTCTGAAGAAGCCTTCCAGGAAATTTATGAAAAGTTTTCTGCTCCCTATTTGCTATTAACGACAGATGCATATAATTCTTTAGCAGCATCCATGGAAATCATGGGATATTTAGAAATGAATAACCATAAAGGTGAAATATTACATGGATGCATGGATGAAATTGTAAAAAGGATAGATGTTCTACAGAGAATATATAAAGCAAAAAAATCATTGAAAAACAAAAGGCTGGGAGCAATCGGGAAACCATCCGGGCTGATTTCCAGTGAAGCGGATGTAGAAGTGCTAAAGAAAGTTTCCGGAATTGAAATAGTAAATATTGACTTAAACGAGCTCATTAAAGAATATAGTGCATGTGAACCTATAGAAAACGAATATACCCGTGAGATTATGGCAAAAGGCTATAGGGAAGATGAAATTGAAAAAGCATTAAAAGTATATGCAGCGGTAAAAAAGTTAATTGAAAAGTATAATCTTCAGGCAGTTACAATTAAATGCTTCGATTTAATACCAGTTCTTAAAACAACTGGATGTTTGGCTTTGGCAATATTGAATGCAGAAGGAATTCCGTCAGCTTGTGAAGGAGATACAAAGAGCTTAATAAGTATGACTGTTCTAAATGAATTAACAGGTGAACCTGTATTTATGGCAAATCCTTCCTTTATGGATACAAAATGTAACGAGATGATTATTGCACATTGCACATTACCTATCAATATGCCGAAAGATTACTATTTAACTACACATTTTGAAAGTGGAATTGGTGTAGCTATTGCCGGAAATGTAGAAAAAGGAAGTGTAACCGTATTTAAATGTGACGAATCATTTAAACGCTTTTATGCTGGGGAAGCAGAATTATTGGAGTGTTTACACAGAGATGATTTATGCAGGACACAGATGAGAATTAAATTTAATGATGGGATTGATTATTTCCTTAAGAATCCTATTAGCAATCATCATTTAATATGTAAAGGTGCATGGAAAGAAGTAATTGAAGAGTTTTTTGCTTAGCAATGTAAATATTTGAAAATAGATAAGGGATAGATGATTGAAATGAAGAAAACAAATGGGGATTTTTCAATGATATCAATTTTAGTAATACCAATTGCAGTAGCAGTGAATTGTTGTCGGTGCATAATTAGCAACAGTATTAAAGTTACCATTCTTTCTGGATGTAATAGGCACTGTATTTATTAGTATTCTGTGTGGCCCATTGATTGGTGCAGTCGCTGGGGGGGTGACAAATATCATTACAGGTATTACAAACCCGATACAGTTTGCATTATCTAGATTAGGCATAGATAGTGCAATTACATTAGGTTTTTCACTTCTGAATATTGCAGGAATTTTCATATGGTTCTTTCAAACAACAACGGATAAAGAAATTGCATATACATTGGAAACAATGGGAGTAAATCATAAAGTTGCTTACATATTTATTTCTACATTAAAGATGATTGAGGAATTAGAAAAAAATAGTAAAACAATTATGGATTCTCAACGAGCAAGAGGAGTGGAAATGGAAGACAATGTTATAACACGTGCAAAAGCATTTATTCCATCAATAATTCTGCTAATATTAGGAGCGATTACTAATACGGAGGAAAGAGTTCTGACTCTAGAATGCAAGGGATTTAGTGTAGAAACAATAAAGACTCATATTTTTACGGTAAAGAAAAGCGGTAAAGAAAAAATTGTGAATGCAAGTGCCGTATTAATTACAATAATAATTATTGCAGGAAGGGTATATTTATGGATAAAGTAATCGAGTTAAAGCAGGTGACGTATATGTACCCTCTTGCAAAAGATGCATCAATTGTAGATTTTGAATATACCATGGAATGTGGAAAATTTTACGGGATAATCGGGGAAAATGGGGCCGGAAAGACAACATTATGTTCCATTTTGCGAGGATTTGTGCCAAGCTTTTATAAAGGAGAGCTGACAGGACAAGTTCTCGTAGAGGACAGGAATATAGAGGAATATACCGATGGGGAGTTGGCATCAACTATGGTATTAGAACCGGATATTTTAATTATTGATGAACCTGCCAGTCAATTAGATCCGAAAGGAACAGAAAATGTTTTTAAAATAATTGCGATGTTAAAGAGAGAAAAAAAGACGATTATTTTAGTGGAACATAAGGTAGATATGATTGCAAAATATGCAGATGAAGTTTTGGTTCTAAAAGAAGGCAGACTTGTAAGAAGCGGAAAAACACAGGACATCCTTTCAGATGCAGCTTTATTGGAATATGGTGTAAAAATACCACAGGTCGGATTACTGGGAAATAAATTGATTACTATTACACATGATATGGAATTTGTGTCAGAAAATCTCGCTGAAATCATTGTTATGGCAAATAAGAAAGTCGTAGCTCAAGGAACACCAAAAGAAATTTTTTGGAATTTAGAAGCATTAAAACAAGCTATGTTAAAGCAAACAAGTATTAGTCAAGTATGTAAAGAACTGTCGTTGGGTAAGAATATTATAAATATTCAGGAAGCGATAGAAGAGATAAAAGAAATTTGTAATAAAAACCATTAGGAGGGAATCATATGTCAACGCCACATAATTCGGCAGAAATAGGGGAAATTGCAAAAGTAGTAATTATGCCGGGAGATCCGTTACGTGCAAAATATATTGCAGAACATTATTTAGAAGATACAAAATGCTTTAATTCATTACGCAATATGTTGGGCTATACAGGTATGTATAAAGGACAACCAGTTTCTGTTATGGCAAGCGGAATGGGAATGCCTTCCATAGGAATCTATTCGTATGAGTTATATCATATGTATGATGTAGATACCATTATCAGAATTGGTTCTGCAGGAAGTTTAAATCCAGAGGTAAGTGTAACTGACATAGTATGCGCCATGGGAGCGAGTACGGATTCAAACTATATTTCACAGTTTGATTTAAGCGGTTCCTTTTCAGCATTAGCCGACTATTCTTTGATAAAAGATGCAGAAATATTAGCGAAAGAAAAAAATATTAAATTTCATGTAGGGAATATACTTTCTTCGGATGTTTATTATGAAGAAAATGAAAGAATGACTACGTGGAAGAATCTGGGATTAATTGCGATCGAAATGGAAACGGCAGCATTATATATTAATGCTGCCAGAGCAGGAAAAAGTGCTGTCTCATTGTTGACGATATCAGCAAGTGATTATGAAGATAGGGAACTATCCGCAATGGAAACGCAGCAGTGTTTGGACGAAATGATAGAAATAAGTTTATTATTAGCAGTACGAAAGACAGAGAAATAAGAGGATAATAATGAAAATTTTTAAAGGAAACATAATATATACCTTAAAAAGGGAAAAATTTGAAATAATTAATAACGGATACATTGTAGAGGAAGAGGGAAAGATTAATTATTGTGGAAAAGTATTGCCCTCTATGTATAAAGACAGCAATATTACAGATTACAAAGATTGTTTGTTAATTCCGGGATTTATAGATGCTCATGTACATCCATGCCAGCTTCCTAATATTGGTTTGGGATACGACTTGGAATTACTGCCCTGGCTGGAAAGATATACTTATCTACAAGAGGGAAGATTATCAGATTTGGAATATGCAAAAGCGGTATATAAGGCATATCTTCATGAAAACTGGAAGTATGGCGTTACCCGTTGTATCGCTATGGCTACAACAGATACAGAATCCACTTTATTATTGATGAAAATGATGGAACATGCCAATATGGGTGGTTATATTGGAAAAGTAAATCAGGATTGTAATTGTGGAAAAGCTGAGTTTATGGAAACAACAGAGGGGTCTATAGATGCAACGAAGAAATGGTTATATAGGGCATTGGATTACAAAGGATTGGTAAAACCTATTTTAACACCTACGATAAATATTATTTGTTCGAAAGAACTTATGAAATTTGTGGGAGAAGCGGCGGAAAAATATAAACTTCCCGTACAGGCCCATTTGTCAGAGAATATTCAGGAAGTAAAATTTTGCAGAGAATTATTTCCGAATCATAAAGATTTTGTGGATGTGTATGATGAATATGGATTATTTGGTCAGCAAAAGACAATGATGGCCCATTGTATTCATCTGTCAGAGCGGGAATTAGAGTTGATGGCAGAACGAAAAATATTAGCTGCACATTGTCCAAATTCAAACTTAAATCTTTCGAGTGGGTTTATGAATACTAAAAAATATTTAGACATGGGAATTTGTGTTGGGCTGGGAAGTGATATTGCAGGAGGAAATACACTTAATCCATTTGAGAATATGAAAGCAGCTATTCAAACATCACAGGCATTGTGGTTGTCAGGCGTACAGGATAAGAAATTAAGTTCTTCAGAAGCATTTTACATTGCAACAAGAGGAGGCTCTTTTTTTGAGAAGGTAGGATGCTTTGAAGAGGGATATGAACTAGATATGCTAGTCATAGATGATAGTGATATGAATAGCTTTAATAGAAATTCTTTAGAAGAAAGAATACTGAGGCTTATATACAGCGGAACAGAAAAAAATATTAAAGAAAGATATATTCATGGAAATAAGATTCAAGATCCAGATATTTCGTTGTAGGGATGATTAATGGCAGCCATATGAGTTATAAGTTATTAAATGCTATCAGCAATAAAGAAGTTTAATACAGCTGGATAGGTAATATTTAAGTATGTAGAAATCCCAGAGAGAGTGCGCTTTTCTCGAATTTTTATAATAAGGTGATTTCAATGTTTATAAACTTTCTTTTTCTATTTCCCAAAGTGAGTAATAATAATTATCTTCATCTTGAAGTCTAATGAACTAACGATAATTGCAATTGAAGGACTTGAAGGAGTTGTACCTTGATATTATAATCTTTGAGATGATTTATTAAAAGCCTATGACAATGCTGTTAAGAAATATGAACTCTTTGTTATTCCTTTTTACCATATATAGTTGACAGCTCCTTCATAGCTCATTTTTTCCTTAACTGATATATATACCACCTTAGGGTAGAGTTTCATAACTTTACATGATATTTAATATTGATATTACAATTATATTAATAACTTATGTGAATACCATTGAAAAAAATATCAGAGGGCAGGCTGCATGTTTGATAATAAATGAGTAAATAAAGATTTTATATACTTAGCGAAGGCTGAGTTATCGGAATTTGCTGAGTGTCAAATACTTTTGACATACGAAAACAGGTGCTATCAAACACTTTTGATTGTGAAAATTCGTTTGAGGTTATAGACTGAAGTTGCAGGAGGACATTATATGGAGATTGGAAAACAAATAAAAAAATATAGGACTGAAATGGAGGTTTCGCAGGATGAATTAGCTGAAAAGATATTTGTCTCTCGTCAAACAATTTCAAATTGGGAAAACAATAAGAACTACCCTGATGTGAAAAGCTTATTATTATTAAGTTCTCTTTTTGGTGTCTCTCTTGACATATTAATTAAAGGAGACCTTGAAGAAATGAAAGATAAAATTAAAACAGAAGACATTGTAGGATTTAAACAGGATAGCACTATCTTCAGTGTGCTTATGTTAAGCATGATTTTATTACCAGTTCCCCTTGCAAAATTTGGGGGGATATTAGGTATTGGAATTTGTGGCATAATTGTTATTATCACAATATTTTATGCAATTCGAATTGAAAAACAAAAAAAGAATTTTGATATTCAGACCTACAAAGAAATTGTTGCTTTTTCGGAAGGAAAACATCTAGATGAACTTCAAAAAAATCGTGAGTATGGAAAACGCCCATATCAGAAAATTTTGTTAGCAATAGGTTCAGGTTTATTAACGATTGTCATTGCAATCATTATGAACTATATATTGTAAAATTGGAAAATCCATTTTACCAATCAGATCAAGAACACAATGTTATAGGGTTAATGATAAAGTATAATGGTCTAAGAAACGTCAACTGTTGCGGATTATATGCTAATAGCTTATTATGTGTTATAATTTTGAATAAGGATAAAGCGTTAAGGAGGTGGCATCTTGGCACAGCAATATACTAGAAAAATGATTCGCGATGCATTTATAAAGATGCTGAATGAATGCCAACTTAACAAAATCACAGTTAAGGATATTGCTACAGCATGTGAGATCAATAGAAATACTTTTTATTATTACTACACAGATGTATATGCACTTCTGTCAGAGCTCTTCCAAACAGAACTTCAGATAGTCATTGATGAATATAATGATACACTTTCCTGGGAGGAGAGCTTTCTTGTTGCTGCTAAGTTTGCTATAGAAAACAAAAAAGCCATTTATCATGTATATAATTCCATGCAAAGAGAAGAATTGGAGAACTATATATACAATGTATCAGGAAATGTCATGATCCGGTATATTGAAAAAGTAAGTAGCGGTATATCAGCCTCTTTGGAAGATAAAAAACTAATTGCTTCCTTTTATCAGTGTGCCCTCACTGAAATGGTGCTGCGCTGGATTGCTTCCGGAATGAAGGAAGATCCTGATAATATTATAAGACGAATCGGGCAGCTCTTTGATGGAAACATTGAGTTATCCCTTAAAAGAAGTGCTGCTTTAAATGATTTCTAGTAAAAAGCAATCAGAGCTTCCTTTTTTATCAGACATTATAATGTCAATGCCTAAAAATTATACAAACAAACTGCGGTGTTTGAAATTCGAACACCGCAGTTTGTTTATCTAATGTAAAAGAAATAAAAAAGGCATATTATAAGTTTAAACAAATCTAAAAATATATAGTAGGATTTGGAGGGTTATTAAGAATTAAGAAAGAAGGAGAGAACATGAAATTAAAAACACATGATGATAGGCTTACGCTTACAAATGGGAATTATCATTCTTTAGTAAATGCAAGAAAGCCAAAAGGAATTGATGATAAAAAGGCTTACTTAATTGGTACAGGCATTGCTTCTTTGGCAGCTGGCTGTTTTTTGATTCGTGATGCTCACATGGATGGCAGCAAAATTACTTTTTTAGAGCAATTAGATATTCCTGGAGGATGTTTGGACGGCCAAGTTCGTCAAAACCTTGGTTATGTAGCACGAGGCGGACGTGAGCAGGGACACCATTTTGAGGTTTTATGGGATTTGTTTAGTTCCTTACCATCTACAGAAGATCCAAATATGACTGTGTTAGACCATTTTTACTATACAAATCATGACGATCCCAATTTTAGCAACTGTCGTATTACTCATAAACAAGGCGAACGCTATGACAATGGAAAATTCAATTTAGGTCAAGACTTGGCAAAAGAATTAGCTACTTTTACAATGATGACAGATGAAGAACTTCAAAACAAATCTATTGAAGATATTTTTTCTAAAGAACTTTTAAATACTGATTTTTGGACATTATGGAGAACAATGTTTGCTTTCGAGAACTGGCATAGTGCTTTAGAGATGAAATTGTATATGAATCGTTTCATTCATCACGTGGATGGATTAACAGATCTTTCCGCACTACAATTTTCACGACATGATCAGTACACTTCATTTGTAAAACCTATGGTTAAATATTTGGAAGACCATGGTGCTAAATTTGAATATGGAGTCACTGTTGATAATGTTGAATTCTCAATTTCAGATAATAAAAAAGTTGCAAAGAGAATATTTGCAAGGGATAACAGAGGAAATGATATTTCTATTGACTTAACAGAAAATGACTTAGTATTTATAACCAATGGTTCTATGACTGAAGGTAGTGGATATGGTAATGATAATACTCCAGCTCCATTTGACAAGGAGCCAAAAGGATGCTGGACTTTATGGAGAAATATAGCGGCTCAATGTGATGAATTTGGAAATCCAGATAAGTTCTGCACAAGTACAGAAAAATCTAATTGGGAATCTTGCACAGTTACTTGTCATGATGAACGTGTTCCTGAATATATTGAAAAGATTACAAAACGTTCCCCATATACTGGACGCACTGTAACAGGTGGTATAGTCACAGCAGAGGACTCTTCCTGGTTGATGAGTTGGACTATAAACCGTCAAGAACAATACTATGGTCAACCTGAAAAAGATGTTGTTGTTTGGGTATATGGTCTGTTTACTGATGTTCCTGGAGATTATATTAAAAAGCCGTTAAGGGATTGTACTGGTAAGGAAATTACAAAGGAATGGTTATATCATATAGGGGTTCCTACAGACAAAATAGAAGAATTGGCAGAAAGCTGTACTGCAGTTCCTGTTATGATGCCATTTATCACATCAATGTTTATGCCTCGTGAATTTGGTGATCGTCCTTATGTTGTACCAAAGAATGCAGTAAACTTTGCTTTCCTTGGACAATTTGCTGAAACACTAGATGATCCAGGACGTGATACTGTATTTACTATCGAATACTCAGGACGTACAGCCATGGAAGCAGTATATGTATTGACTGGAGTTGAAAAAGGAGTTCCTGAGGTATATGCTTCAAGATATGATATCCGTTATTTGTTAAATGCAGGTGTGAACTTATTGGATGGTGAAAAACCAGAAATTGGTTTGCCACTATTAGTTAAACGTAAAATTCAAAAGCAAATAGCTGGAACAGAAATTGAAAAGTTATTGAAAGAATATGAAATTATTTAATGATATTTAACATTAAATAATCTGGTTGTTAAAATCCCGATTTTTAAAAAAATCGGGATTTTAATTTATATTCATTTATACTTATAGATCAAGCGTTATTGAAAATGTCCTAAAAAATTGTTGACAGAGTGTTTCCATAGCAGTATACTGAACAACGTTCAAATGAATGATGTTCAGTAGGAGGTAGAATATATGAAGTTATTTGCAGTAAAAAAACGTTCTTTATTATTGATTGCAGGACTTGTCTGGATGTTTGCAGGATTTATGGTCATGAAAACAGGCTATCCATTTTTAATAAAATCAAATTCAATAGGGCTTATTCTTTTAGGAAGCCTTATCATATTTTTAATATTTTATTTAAAGATTTTTTCAAAATTAGTAAAAAAGCATGAGATAAGAATTAGGGGTTATGAAGAAGAAAGGGTAGCTTTTTGGAAATTTTTCGATATAAAGCAATACATCATTATTGCTTTTATGATGAGTGGCGGTATTCTGATAAGATATTATCATTTAGCTCCGGATTGGTTTATTGCATTTTTTTATTCAGGATTAGGATTTGCACTTTTTTCCTGTGGAACTAGATTTATAGCAAGATATTTTAAATTTGATATTGCGTGATTTTAGAGTTTTTGAAGAAATGTATGTAAAAAGAAAAATATGTAAGCTTTCTATGATAAAATAAAAATATCATAGGAGGCTGTTTTATTATTGGAAAAAGAATATTGTTGTTGTAAATTTATAGTATACAATATACATATATTCATGGAGGTGCAGCATGACAACATCTGATATGATTAAAGAATTATGTGTAAAAATGAATATAAGCATTTCGGAGTTATCAAGGCGAATGAGCAGTCTTTTACATTGGCTGATGGAGATAAAATTAAAGTAGGAAGCAATTGTGATTTACATAAATTGAAAGAAGAAATGGAGCGTATTAATTAGATAGAAGTTAAAAAAGGAGGAATTTGAAATGAAAATATGTGAATACAGGCCAATTGGGATAGAAGACGTAACTGCAATGGCTGAACTGCTAATAAGTAGGCAAAATCTCGAAAGTGAAGTGTTTCCGTTCCTAAAAAACAGCTACCTAAATACAAAAAATATAGCGGATTTTTTTAAAAAAATGTTTATTAATAGTAAAGTAATTGGGATAGGTGCATTTGATAATGATGAACTGGTAGGGTATATAATAGGAAAGATAAATATTGATAATGTAAGGGGTAGGCATGTCTGGGTACCCTATGAGGGGATAGCGATAAGAAGGGATCAACCCTCAGAGCTGATAAGGAATCTCTATGCGAAGGTTTCCACTATGTGGCTTGAGCAAGGCTGCTTTAGCCACTATACTTTAATACCTCTTGGAAATCAGACATACTATGATGCCCTCCTGCAGTTAAGTTTTTTTATTCAGCAAGTACATGGAATAATGAACCTTGAGGAATACAAGCCTTTTGAAAATGTATCTGATGCAGATATTAGACTTGCCAATAAAATGGATAGTGAAGCAATGGGTAAAATGTCTAGCATAATCTACTCACATCAAAATTCAACACCTGTATTTGAACCTGCATTACCTGAAGTTGTTGAGGAGATAAAGGAGGGGTACAAAAGGATAGTAGAGGAGGAGGAAACAATAATCCTTATTGCTGAAAAAGACATGAAGGAATTAGGATTTCAGGTATATGAGCCTGTTACTTCAAATTTGATGGCGCCTGACCATGCAGTAGAGTTAAGTATAGCGGGCATTTACACTTCCCAAATGAGAAGTGGTGTTGGTAAAAAATTAATGAATGAAGGCAGCAGGATTGTGAAAGAAAAGGGATTTAATAGCATAATAACAGATTGGAGAATAACTAACCTTGCCTCTTCAACATTTTGGCCCAAGTGCGGATTTAAGCCAATAGCTTACAGAATGGTCAGATACATTGACAGCAATATTGTATGGGCAAATTTTAACAACCCAAGTATTAAGAATTGTAGTTTAGATAGTATTTAACTAGATGTTGTATATGGGGGTAGTGATGTGAAACAGGTAAAAATATTACATTGTGGAGACGTTCATCTAGGGGCAGAGCTTTCCATGCTAGGAAGAAAAGCTGCGACTCGTAGAACTGAAATAAAACGGACTTTTATGAATATTTTAAAGTTATGCCAGGAAGAACAGGTGCAGTTATTATTAATTGCAGGTGATTTTTTTGATAATATTCATGTAGAAAATAATACACTTGAAGAAATAAAAAATGGGTTTGAAGGTTTAAAAGATACTATCATTGCCATTGCTCCAGGAAATCACGATCCACTAACGGAAGATTCACCTTATGCAAAAGTGGATTTTTGGCCGGATAATGTTATTATTTTTAAAAGTGTTTTAGAGAAAGTAGAAATTGAAGCTTTAGGGGTTCGTTTATGGGGGGCGGCTTTCACAGGTACCTATGTAACAACTCCTATGTTACAAAATATTACTGTTCCTCAGGATGATTACATTAACATTTGTGTAATTCATGGGGAGCTTGCTGCTTTAAGTCAAAAAAGTAATTACAATCCAATTACTGAAACACAGCTTTCAAGGAGTAAAATGGATTATGTAGCTTTAGGACATATTCATAAACAGACTGAGATACTAAAGGCTGGGGATACTTATTACGCTTATCCTGGCTGTCCAGAAGGAAGAGGCTTTGATGAGCTGGATGAAAAAGGCGTTTACCTTGGAATAATTTCAAAAGGACTGTGTAGATTGGAACATCGGAGAATGTGTCAACGTATGTACATTGAGCTTAATGTAGATATCTCAGAAGCTGTAAATTCTAAAACGGCGGCAAATATTATATTAGACAAAATGAAATCAAAATATGGAGAGAATTATGCAGAGAATCTATATAAGGTGAGCTTAGAAGGAATGATTGATGATAACATTAGTATTGATATTGAAGCTATAAAAGCTGTTCTATATGAAGTATATTTCATTAAAATTAAAGATAATACAACAATAAAAATTGATTTTGATTCGATTTCAACAGAAACAACTCTTAGGAATATTTTCATGAGAAAAATGCTAGAAAGGATAAATGATGCAAAGCCTGATGAAAAAGAGGCATTAGACGCAGCACTTAGACTTGGGATAAAGGCCTTTTCTTGGGAGGTGAAATATAGTGAAGATTAATAAATTGCAGATTGGCAGCTTTGGTAAGTTCAAGGATTACGAATTAGAGTTAAAAGATGGTTTTCAGATAATATACGGTAAGAACGAAGATGGAAAATCAACCTTGATGGCGTTTATTAAAATGATGTTTTACAGCAAGCTAGGTAGTGGAAGAGATATCGATAAAAATTTAAGGAAGAAATATCAGCCCTGGGATGGTTCAAGAATGAATGGTGCTGTGGAATTTGAACATGGTGGAATTGCCTATCGGCTGCAGAAAGACATAGGAGCCACTCCAAGTGGCGATAATGTAACTCTGATTAAAATGGCTACAGGTGAAACTACATCTCTTGGTAAAAATGAAGAGGTTGGAAAAAGATTTTTTGGACTTGATTTAGCTGGCTTCGAACGCAGTGTTTTTATAAATCAGCTTGGAAGCTTTTCATCAAATGGTAATAATGACGAGGTAGCTGAAAAGTTAATATCAAATCTGGTGCTTTCAGGGGATGAAACTGTATCTCAACAACAAGTAATAAATCGTATTAATAGTGCTATAGAAGATATGGAATCTAAAAGCAGAAAAAAAGGGATTCTAGTTGAGACAAAAAATGAGCTTGAAATTTTAAAAAATGAGAGATTAGAGATTCAAGCTTTAGAAGAAGAGCAGCAGGATAATTTAAAAATCTATCATCAATTGCAGGAAAGGCTAAAGGAGCAAAAAAGTATTCAAAAATTATTGAACTTAAATTCAGATAAAAATAGATTTGATCAACTTTCTTCACTTATTGAAAAGATAACACAAAATACTGAAACAGAAAAGAAATTAGAAAAAGAAAATATAAATTATTATAGCTTGAAAGACTTTTTAAGTGCTTGTAGCTCTTTGAGGGATGATAGCGAGAAAACAAAGGGCAGCCTTGATAAACTGAAGGGGTCAATTGAGAATCAATTAAGCAATGAAGATAATCTAATTGTTATTAGTGAAGAAGAGTATAGAAAGCTGAATAATTTGTTGGAGAAGGAAAAAACCATTAAGGAGCTGCTAAAGAGAATAGATGAAAGCTTTATGCCAGCACTTACTCAACTATTAGAAGCAAAGAGTAATTTCAAGGATGCAGAGGCTCGGCTTAAGAAAGAGGAAGAATTTATAAAAGAGCTTCAAAAGTTTCATGAGGATTATGATAAGTACCAAGAGGCTATAAAAGCTAGAACTGTTGAGAAACAAGAACTTATTAATAAACGCGATAAGGATGAAGCTAAGTGGAATTCTGATAGGCAGCTAAGGGAACAGGGCATTAAATTTGCCAGTGAAAAAATATCAATGCAAGCTCAGATAAAAGACTCTGGAAGTAAAAAAAGTAAAAACAAAAATCTGTTGCTAACAAGCATTATAATAGCTTTTATTTCTATAATCCTTATGATAGCAGTTCACCCTGTGTTTATAATTGGTGTGATTGTTGCAGTTGCTATGGGTGTGCTTGCAGCAATATCTAAAAAGCAAAGAAAAACCACTGAGAAGCCTGCTAACCGTGATGGGGTATTAGATTTAGAAAAGCAATTGCAAAAGCTAAAGGAGGAAAACCTTAGAGAAGAAGAGTTAATAACTCAAAAAATTAAGCAGTATGATAGTGAAGTGTTAAGCATCTCAAATACTATTCTTCAGCTTGAAAAAAAGTTAGAAGAGGTAGTGGAAAAGAACAGTGCTTATGAAACTTCCCTGAATAATTGCACACAGCTAAGAAACAATAAAGAGGTTTCAAAAGGGCTATTAAAAATAAAACAGGATGCATATAACCAAGAAAGAAATTACCTTTCTAACAAATATTCTGAAGCTTCTAGTCTTGAGGGTGATGAAAAAATTACAATTTTAATGGCAGAAGAACTGGAGGAGTTTGCAGCTATAGAATATAGAAATAGAGTTGATAGGCTCTGCAGTTATTTGAGCTTAAGGCTTGAAGAAAAATTGAAAGAAAAGTCCTGCCTTACAGTAAAGGAGTATGAAGATACATACTTTGAGTATGCTTCAGATTCTAAAAACCGAAATGCTATCACTGAGGCTGAAGAAGAATTCAAGAAAAAGGCTGAAGAATTCTTAAGGAAAGTGAATGAATATGAGGCCACGGAAGGGTATGAAGAGGCCAAGCTTTTAATAGAAAAGCTCTGGGAGCAAGTAAATAAACTCGAAAGAGAAAAAGATGAAGCGCTTAATATTGCAAAAGGCATGGGATATAGTACAGCTTCACTGGATTATCTAAGCTCAGAAAGAAGTAAACTTGAATCATCCATAAAACAACTAGAAGAGGTTGCTGCAACTGGTTATTCAGTAGAGGAACTGCAGCAACGGCAAGAAGAGCTTGCTGCTGAAAACATTGAAGAACAAATCTTTGAGCTTCATAAAAAAATTAAGACACCAGATAAAAACTTAAGTCAGGTTGAAGAAGAAATTGAAGAGAAGAAAAAAGCCTTAGATGAAAAGCAATACTACTTCCATTGCCTGAAAATTGCTGCAGAGGTTATGGAAGAGGCTTCAGAGGAGATGCGCCAGAGCTTCGGACCAGAATTGAACAAGAAGACAGCAGGAATATTTAAAAGCCTTACTAACGGAAAATATGGTAACCTCTTAGTCACAAAGGATTATGATATTTCAATTCAATCTGGAATTTATTATAGGGAATGGAAATATTTAAGCAATGGCACCGTTGACCAGGCATATCTATCTTTAAGACTAGCCATTACAGAACTTATCTCTGATAAAAACGTTGCGTTGCCTTTATTTTTAGATGATGTAATGATACAGTATGACGATGAAAGAATGGATGCTGCTTTAAAATTTTTATCTGATTACGCCGAGGAAAAAGGTCAGGAATTTCAAGTGCTGTTGTTTACTTGCCACCAGCATATTATTGATAATGCAAAAACTTATAATACTGAAGTAGTTAATATCTAATATAGATAAAGCTTTAAAGGAGCCTTTATTTTTCAGGCACAACAAATTAATAGGATGGTTGAATAATTAAAAATGTCAGGGGTGTTTTCAAATGGAAGGACTAAGGCTTTCCAGTATAAGCATAGCAGACATCAATAAGGGAAAATGCTATTTTAATCCAGGCTGTGCGCTTAGTGTTTATAAACCTGAATCGGAGAACAAGATTCTTAAAATTCTACAGGAATATTTCGACTTGGTGCAATTACATAAAATTTGCTGTCACCACAACCCAAAACTGCCAAGGGGATCTACAATAATAAATAATTGTGCGGGCTGTGATAGGCGATTTCGCTCAATGTATGACGGAATAAACACCATTTCAATATGGGAGGTATTAGACTCAATAGATAAATTACCTTTGCCTGACCACACTGGGTTGACGCTTTCAGTACATGATTCTTGTTCATACCGTTCAAAACCCCAGGTTCACGCCGCTGTCAGAAGTTTGCTTAATAGAATGAATATCAAAATTATCGAATCGGAATTTAGCGGAACAAAATCAATATGCTGTGGAGACAATTTTTATCCTAAATTATCGGTGGACAAAGTGAATGAGTTTCAAAAAATGAGAGCAAGTCAAATGCCTTGCCAAGATGTTGCGGTTTATTGTGTTTCCTGCATTAAATCAATGGCAATTGGCGGGAAAACCCCACATCATATGGTGGACCTTTTGCTAAATGAGCCAACGGATCCCCAGGATACAAATCTTGAAACTTATCATCTTACTTTGCAAAACTATATTGACCGACATTGATAGAAGGAAATATTGTTCCAAATTTTATGTATACTATATTGACAATTATGTGCTTGTATTTTATAATGAACATAGTTCATATAATAAATTTTGAGGAGAGATTGCATTAGCAATGTTGTTACATCCTATAGAGACTTCTCACTCAAATTATTAAATCAACAGAGTTGTTTGCCCACCATTACCGGTGGGTTTTAATAAACACAATACTGAACAAGGTTCATTATAAAGGAGAGATTACTATGCAAGCTATCATGGAAACTTTATTTGATGTGGTTTACCTAATAACCGTTATTACAATTGGCATCACGATGATTAGGAAAAGCCGAGGGAACAAGCAATATCTTTTATTTGGTATTATGGCTGTCACCCTTGGAGCAGGTGATGCCTTTCATCTGGTACCGCGCACCTATGCACTCTGTACAACAGGCTTAGGAAGCTTTACCGTTGCTCTTGGAACAGGGAAATTTATAACATCCATCACAATGACTCTGTTTTATATTCTGCTCTATTACGTGTGGCGTTTACGCTATAATATTCAGGGACAACAAGGACTTACTGTCTCAATTTATGTTTTGGCGGCACTTAGAATTGCTTTGTGCTTATTCCCACAGAACGCGTGGACAAGTACAACAGCGCCACTGTCTTGGGGGATATATCGCAACCTGCCCTTTGCAGTAATGGGAATTGTAGTTATTGTATTATTTTATAACAGTGCAAAGAAAGCTTCTGACCATGCCTTCAAATATATGTGGCTTACAATTGTACTCAGCTTTGCCTTCTACATTCCTGTAGTTTTATTTGCAGATGCTGTTCCTGCCATTGGCGCTTTAATGATTCCAAAAACCTGTGCCTATGTGTGGACGGTGCTCATTGGATTTAACGAAATGAAAAATGCATAATAATAACCTATGCCAGGCCATCTTACGATGACTTGGCATTTTTTTTATATCCTAAGTAAATCTTATGACCCATAAAAATTAGAGAGGAGTTGCCAATGGATATGGTGTAAACTTTTTCGCAACTGCAAGTGATCATTGTCTTGATCAGGGTGAAGAGGGTGTAGCTGTGACTCTTGAATTTCTCCATTCAAAGGGATATCCACATGTAGGCACATCGAGAACGCAACAGGAGTAGGACGATATACCATAATTTAAAAATAGCATTAAAAGGGTATTTTTACAATTGTAATTCTGTATATAAAAATTTAACACTTTCCGTTAATTTGTTTTTATTTAAAGAATAATAACATCTATGATCACCTTTTTCTACAGTAACTATGCCTGACATGACAAGAGAAGTTAAGTGATAAGAAACTGCAGCATTAGAAATTCCAATAGCTTCAGCCAGCTCAAGTCCATAATAGTCTTTTTCTAGCAGAAGCTTAATTATAGAAAATCTTGTACTATCCGAAATTCCCTTAAAGACGGAAAGGTTTTTTTCTATCTCATCTTTCCCATATACAACTTTAACTCCTTCTCTCATAGCAGAACCTATTATAATGTAACAATCATTTGTAGTAATGGCAGAACTAAACATAAAGCCTGAAAATACACTGGTAGAAACATGTACTTTATTATATTTTTTAAAGTTAATAGAATTATTTGTTAGTTGATTTAAATAGTCAAGTCCCTCTTTAGATAGCTTGTCTTCTATATATTCATTAAAACTATCCACTTCTGCTTTTCTTAGAACTTCAATTTCCTTATAAACTTCAAGATAATTATGAATGAACTTAATAAAATCCTCCATGTAATCTTCTTTATGATTAAGAATGGAATATATCTCCCATTTGAACATAGGGTCTATTTTTTTTGTTCTTATATATTTTAAGAAAGAATAATTGCTAGAGGCAATTTCTTCAAGAGTGTAGTTTTCTTGCATTAGTTTTTCTAGTCCCTTACTAATTTTAAGCACTAGCCTTTTTCTCAAATCATCTATTTCTAAGTTATTAAAAAAATTTAAATAATCCTCTAAGTTTTTGGAGTTCCATATGTCCTCAAATGTAAATATGTCTTTAGTAAAAATATCTTCGCAAAAAAACAACTGAAAATCATCAAATTCAACTTTGTTCTCTTTAATAATTGAATCTACTGCTTCTTCAATTTTTTCATTTCTTTTAAAAGAAACTTCACTTAAATCTTTTTTATCAGCTTCCCGATTATTTATTATAGATAGGCTTAAAAACACATCAACGATTTCCCCTGGATTTTTATTGAACTTAATATCCATATATGCCCCCTGTTAAGATAAGTTTTATTTAATTTAGGATTGAAAAGATACCTAGTTATAGTATTGATGTTTAGTTTTAGCTAAGGAGTTTACTTGTAAAATAATAACCACATCATAATATTGATTTGAAAGATTGTCAAGTAATTAAAGCATTTGTTAGATTTTTTAGAATTAAAAAACAAGTTTATTTACTTATTGAATTAATTATGTTATTATCATGATATAAGTTTTTATTTAATCTTGCATATGTAAAAACTTATATAATTATCAAATCATAAAATCTAGCATTATAAATTCATTATTTATTCAAGTCAGCTTGGGTTCATACAATATAAAACAATGTCTAATGACTCTATTCATAACTTTTTAATATCGTAATAAAATATCAATAATATTAGACGAGGGGGAATTCAATGATAAGAGCACAAAAAATATCATCACTGTGTAGATAAGAACTAAAATTAAAAAAGGGGGGTTCATATGTTAAAACAAAGAAACAAAGTGATATCATTTCTATTATCATTGCTAATTATTTTTTCTTCATCAAATTTTAAAGTTTTAGCGGCAACTTATACAGCAACAAACACAGACATAGTTGCAAACACGGTGACAGTTGCTGAGGATAATGAAGAAGTTATAAGTGATAGCCTGCAATCTCATTCGGCAGTAGTTAGCCAAGAGGTTGATCCAAATGAGCTAGTAAGAATAATAGTTCAAGTTAAAAAGCCTACAGCTTCAGAGTTAACTAACAGTAATAATACCAGCGAAATAGCAAAGGTTAAGGCACAGGTCCTAAAAACTCAAGATACTGTTAAGGCACAGGTAAAGAAAATAGCAAATACCGAGGCAAGAAATTCATTTAGTTATTTTATAAATGGATTTAGTGCAACGGTTAAAAGAAGTGAAATTGACAAAATTAAAGCTATACCAGAGGTTGAGGGAGTTCAGATAGCTAACAGCTATAAGCTTGACATGAGTACTGCAGTTGATATGACTCAAGCTACACAAGTTTGGGATGAGTTAGATTATAAGGGAGAAGGAACTGTAGTAGCAGTAATTGACAGTGGTATAGATGTTAAGCATAAGGATTTAAAGCTTACAGATATTAAAAAAGCTAAGATCAAAACTGCAGCTAATTCCTATGGTACTCTAAAGGTACCATATGTATATAATTATGCTGATAAAAACTATGATGTAATTGATAAAAATCCTGCAACAGATATGCATGGCATGCATGTTGCAGGTATCGTTGCAGCAAATGGTGATGTGAAGGGTGTTGCACCTGAAGCACAGGTTTTAGCAATGAAGGTGTTTTCAAATAACCCAGATAACCCTTCAGCATTTGCTGATGATATAGTTGCAGCAATTGAAGACTCAGTTACCTTAGGAGCAGATGTTATAAATATGAGCCTTGGTTCTCCATCAGGCTATGTAGATGCGAATGATTCGGAGCAGGTAGCAATTAAAAAAGCTACTGAAAAGGGAGTAATGGTTGTTGTATCAGGAGGAAACTCATATTACTCCACATATCCAGTTAAGAATGCAAATATTCCAGATACAGGATTAATAGGTGCACCTGGCATTGCAATGGAAGCTCTACAAGTAGCATCCTATGAAAATACAAAAGTAACAGGAGTTTCATTTGACTATAAGGCAGACAATAATGTAAGCGGCAGAATGCTTTATACAAAAAGTGAAGTGAAACCAGATGAGGCTTTAAAAGATCCTCAAGGTTATGACCTTGTAGATTTAGGTTCAATTGACAATGATGATTCCAACTCTGCTATTTATGCAAAAGCAAATGGGAAGATAGCTCTTATACAAAAATTGGATGGAGCAGGTAAGGCATCAACATATGGCCAAAAGAAGCTATATGCACAAAGTGCAGGGGCTATAGGAGTAATATTCTATGGTGTTGATGATGCACTTGTTAACACAGCACCAAAAGATGGAGTAACTATTCCATGTATATGTATATCAAAATCAAATGCAACAATCCTTAAGGGGTTAATTGGCAGCAATTTAAAATTAAGTTTTAATGGTGCTATTATATCAGCGGATAACCCCAATACGGGAAAGATGTCAGACTTCTCCTCCTGGGGTCCAACTCCAAATTTAGAGTTTAAGCCTGAAATAACAGGAGTTGGTGGCAATATTTGGTCGCTAGCTAATGATAATAAGTACCAATCTATGAGTGGTACATCAATGTCTTCACCACATGTAGCAGGAGCTGAGGCTTTAATAGTTGGTTCAAAGAAGACACAAAAAATTAGTGTACCAGCTTCAGAGCTTATAAATTTTGAGAAAAATGTAAGTATGAACACATCAAAGATATTGATGGATACTGCTAATAATGTGCCAATATCTCCAAGAAATCAAGGAGCTGGCTTAATCCAGATAAAGGATGCAATTAATGACAATGTAACTGTAACCTATAATGGAAAAGCAGCAGCAGCTATTAAGGAAATAGGTAAAGAAAAGACCTTTGAGTTAAATGTAACTAACTATGGAGATAAAACAACAACTTATACATTACAAAATGGTGGTATTTTAACTGAAATTAAATCAAACACAGATAAAGAAGGAAATGTTCTTTCAGCCGTTCATGACATAAATATTAACGGTGCACAAATGGGCTTTAGTACACCATCAGTTACAGTAGACCCAGGAAAGACTGTAAATATTTCGGTTACAATAACACTTCCAACTGGTTTTGATACTGAGCAGTTTGTTGAAGGTTATGTTAAGTTTAAGTCAGAAACTGCAGGGGCACCGTCACTTTCAATACCATACCTTGGTTTTTATGGTGATTGGTCTAAACCTCTAGTAGTAGACAAGCCTCAGTGGGATCCAAACCACGTTGCAGATGGATCACTACTGCTTGGATCAAATTATTTTGGTGATAAGTGGTTAGGAGTAGCTAGAGGCAGTGATGACGTGGGTTATACTATTCCAGAAAATGTTGCAATATCAACAGTAACAGATGATTATTTAAGACCTGTATATGCATATTTAGATATTGTAAGAAATGCAAAGGAAATTAAAACAGAAATAGTAGACAGTAAAGGTAATGTAATTAGAAATCTTGGCGTGGAATATGACGTTAGAAAGAATACGACTATGCCTTCAAAGACAACTGGAAAGAGTATTTATTCCAGCAGATGGGATGTAAAAGTTTACAATCCATCAACTCATGCATACGAATATGTTAAAGATGGACAATACTATTATAGAATTAAAGCAAAAGCTGATATAGAAAATGCTAAAGAACAAGTTATTGAGATGCCTATCAAGGTAGACTCAGTGGCACCAAAAATAGAAGTAATTTCAGATAATACTATAGATACTTTAGACAATGGATATACATTAAGGTGGAAGGCTAGTGATGAACTTTCAGGACTTTCTAGGGAAGTATATGCAAATGGAAGAGATACTGGCGCACCTATGGTTAAGGTTAATGGTACTAGAATATCCAGCTTATTAGGTTCTCCAAGGTTGACCATGGAAGGCGGTGGTATATTTAGCTTTACTGTTAAAAAGACTGATATGAAAAAAGGCAATAATGTAATAACTGTAGATATCACTGATAATGCAGGAAATAAATCTACTGCTACATTTAATCTTTTAGTTAAAAATGGAGCAATTCCAACTAATGCAACAAGAACTACAAACTGTACTGATGGCTATGCATACAAAGATATAGTTGATGGAAAATATACTGTAAAAGGTGTTATAGGTGACAATGTTGATACACTAACAGTAAATGGAGTTCCAGCAACTCTTGATAAAACTCTAGGAACCTTTAGTGCAGCTATACCTGTTATTGATGAAGCAGTAAACACTATAACTTTAGTGCCAAAAGACAAGGATGGCAACATTATAACAGATATTTTCAAAGATGGAGTATATAGCGTAACCTTTGACTCAAAAGCACCAGAGCTTAAAGTTGATGAATCTAATATGCTTCCATGTGATTTAGATGGTATTTCAGAAAAGATTGTAACAAATAAAAATACAGTTACAATAAAAGGTACTGTTAATGATAAATTCTTAAGTGATGTAAGAGTTAACAACAATAAAATAGCTACGGCAAATGGTGATTTTACAACTGATATAACTGTACCAAATGGACCAAGTGTAATAGATGTTACGGCTACAGATAAAGCAGGAAATATTACATCAAAATCTTACTTTGTAGTTGCAGATATACCAGATAGTGCACTTTCTTATCAGTTCAATATTCAATCAAATATGATATTAACTGGTAAAGATGTTGAGTTTGTTGATGGTAAATACTATATTCCTGTAGCATGTAAGCTAAGCAGAAGTGTAAAAGAAGTTAGAATACAGGATAAGGTTGTTCCTGTAAATGATTTGGTAGCTGGTTCCTATGTCCCAATTGAAAACGGAATAGTTAAAATATCAGTTTATATATTAGACAATGATGGAACTGTTGCAGCAAATTACATGTACAAGCTTTATTTTGACTCAACTGCTCCAGAAATAAATTTAAAATCTTCACATATAGAAAATAAAGACACTAATGATAAGTCAGATTATCTAGTAAAACTTAATCCAGATGGAACCGCAACAGTAAGCGGAACTATCACAGATAATGCCTTTGGCTATACCTTCTTTATAAACGGAGAGCAGGCAGCTAGTGCACAATATATTGAAAATGTTGGACCTGACGGAACACTAAGAGAATTCAATAAAAATATTCCTTCTAAAGTTGGGGATGTTATTGAATTAAAAGCAGTGGACCTATTTGACAATGTTACTGTAATAACTCTTAGAGTTATAAAAGGAGACCAGCTTCCAACTATAACTGTATCAGGTGTTGAGAAGGATAAAGCATATAATACTGTTGTAACCCCAGTAATTAAAGCTGGTGAATTTACGAACTTTACTGCCACATTAGATGGTCAGGAATACAAGGGAACACCAGTTACAGCAGAGGGAGCACATAAATTAATAGTAAATGCAGATAATTTAGCTGGAAACTATTCATTTTATGAAATAAACTTTACTATTGATAAGACAGCACCAGTTATAACATTAACAGGAGTTGAAGATGGCAAAGCTTATAACACTAATATAAAACCAGTATTTAGTGGCAATGAAGGAACAGTTACTGCTACATTAAATGGTAAGGAATATAAAGGCGAAGAAGTTTCTGCTGAAGGTAAATATGAGTTAATCTTAAATGCAGTAGACTTGGCAGGAAATACTTCAACTAAGAAGTTAAACTTTACTATTGATAAAACAGCACCAGTAATAACAGTATCAGGAGTCGAAGAAGGTAAATCCTACAATAATATTGCTAAGGTACAAATTTCTGTTGATAAGGGAAGCTTCACAGCTACATTAGATGGTAAAGAATATAAAGGCGAAGATATTTTATCTGCTGGCGAGCATATTTTAGTTGTAAATGCAAAGGATGCACTAGGCAATACATCAATTAAGAATGTTAAATTTGTTGTTAAGGCAGTAATAAGCAGTGAGGATAAATCTACTGATACAGTAGTAAAGACAATAACAAATACTAATGTGAACAATATTGATGTTTCCTTAACGAACACTTCATTAGTATTTAAGTCAATATTTGAAGCAATAAGCAAGCTAGAAGATGTAAGCAAAGATAAAAAGGTAAGCTTTACCGTGAATACTAATAATACTACTTTAATTTGGACATTTAAAGTAGATGAAATTAAGAATTCCAAGAATATTAAGGATATAGATCTATCATTAAATGCTCAAGCGCCAAACAAAGATACTATTGCAAAGATAGATAGTAATTCACAGATTATATCCTTCAAGGATAATGGTGTGTTACCAGCACCTGCTGCAATCAAGGTTAAGCTTGACTCCTCAAAACTTGATATGAGCAAGCCAGTATACTTCTACTATTATAATCCAACTACAAAGAGTACTGAGCTTATAGCTGGACCACTTACTCCAGATAAGGATGGGTATGTGGAAGTTACAATTAAGCACTGCAGTGATTACTTCTTCACTAACAATGATAATCAAAAGATTTCTGATGCAGTAGCTAAATTGCCAAAGACAGGTTCTGTAATAGACTTTAACGTAATTCTTTTGATAGGTTCAGTATTAGTTGCTCTTGGAGCAGTTATGATAATAACTAGAAAAAGAATAAGAGATTAGCATTAATTAAAAGAGGCTGTATGGAATTGATTTTTAATGAATTCTATACAGCCTCACTTTATTATCTATATATCAAAACTATTGAAAGCACCTAAAGCTGTATTTTTATTATTATACTGCTATGTATAGAAGAATACATAAAATAAAAAATCTTTCCTAGGTGTATTGCAAAAACTATAAAAAAAGCTTACCATTGGTCTTATAAATTTTAAGGAGGTCATCATGAAATTCGATGTTTTTCTAGGGGAGACCCGCCAAAATGTAATTGGTGAGAAAATCATAGAAACTGGACTTGGTAAGACAAGAAAACTTAGTTATGGCAGTTTTGAGATTACAATCACGGAAAATTCTAATGAGGAAAAATACAGAGTCAATTTTCCTAATGGAATCAAGACTAGAGAAAGAATCTATCTTGAATTTCCAAGAGTTCAGCTTAATGCGGTTATACCTTATAACCAAGGACAATTTGTTCCTTTTGATTATGATAAAGAGCTTGATGACCTGCCCTTTGATGGACAATTTGCAAGCTCAAGTGCCTATCTTCCAGCCATGTTTTTAATAGGAAAAGATGAAGGTCATGCAATAATTGTTGAAGATTATGAAGATGCAGGTTACAACTTGATTCATGATAAAGTTAATAAAACAAACGGGTTTAAACTATATCTTCTTCCTTCATTAGGTGAATTTAAAGGTTCAAGAACTTTTAAGATTAAGTATTTTAATCGGACTGCACGATCAATACAGGGATTATTATCATGACGCTAAACATTTCACTAAGGAGCATTGTCTATTTACCCACGAGAAAAAGCCATTTGAAATGTGTATGTGGGCGGGAGGACCTCAATCTTATATCTGTGCTTCACTTGCACTAGATTATGTAAAGAGAAACTTTACCAAGCTCTTTGAACTAGGGATAAATCCTGATTGTTCATACCTTGATGTATTTACTTGTAATGAATTAGATGAATGCTTCAACCCTGCTCATCTAATGACAAGAACTAAGTGCAAGGAATATCGCCTTAGCTGCTTTGCTTATTTGAACTCTAAAGGGATAATGCCAAGCAGTGAAGAAGTAAATTTATGGGCACTTAAAGATTTGGCATTTTGTCACTATGCACCATATGCAAATCAGTTAAGACCTAATGTTAACTGTGGTTATCCTATTCCATTTTTCAACAGAATAGCTCATGATTGTGTTATTATTCCTTGGATTTTAGATAATGATAGTGACTTCAAACTAGCTAAACTTAATGGCGGTATTGGATATTGTCTGCGTGAAGGAGCTTATCCCAATGTGGATGGAAGCTTTGAAACAAACCCTGAGGTAGCTAAGGGAGTTGAACGTTCAAAAGAACTTGCTCTGCTGCACAAAAAAGTTGCATTAGAGCCAATGACTTCCTTTGAATTTATAGAGGATAACCCACTTCATCAAAGAGCAGTTTTTGGAGATGGAACAGTGGTGGAAATTGAACTATAAAAAGTTTTAAAATTAAAGGAGAGATGGTTACATGATTGAAATTATTGCATTAACGCCTGATGATGCTAGATGCATTGAAGCTTGTGGAGCAGATAGGGTAGAGCTTATCAGTGCTTTTTCAGAAGGAGGCTTGACTCCAAGTTATGGTATGATAGAAAAGACTGTAAAGGCAGTTAAAATTCCAGTAAATGTTATGATAAGACCTCATGCAAAATCCTTTGTTTACAGCACAGAAGAAATAGCTATTATGAAAAAGGATATAGCTATTACTAAAGAATTGGGGGCCAATGGCGTAGTGTTTGGTGTTCTAGATTGTAACGGAAATTTGCATGAAGAGTATATTAAAGAGTTATTGGAGCTATGTGAAGGGCTTGATGTCACCTTTCATAAGGCAATAGATGAATTGTCCCATATTGTTGAGGGAGTTAAGGTACTCTCTAAATACCCTGAGATTAAAACCATACTGACCTCGGGAGGTAAAGGAAATATTACAGGGAATATTCCGGTAATAGTAGAGATGATAAAAAATGCAGGTCACATAAAAGTCATGGCCGGCGGAGGCTTAGGCTTTGAGAATATCAAACAAGTTATAGGTGAAGCTGGAGCTTATGAATACCACTTTGGCACTGCAGTAAGATATAATAAATCCATTTTCGGTGATATAGACATGAAGAGTCTTAAGGGACTAGTTGAAAGTATAAAATCATATAAATAAATAAAAGAGAAAGGAAAGGAACTTTTCCGTATTATTGCATCACTTGTAGGAAAACATTTTGGTTACAGCTATAATAAGCAGGAGGATGAAAATATGACTGCTTATTTATTGAGAGTGAGAGAACAAAATAAATAGCCTATCCCATTATAGCTATGATGTTAAAATAACAAAAGGAGTGAATGTGTATGAAAGCAGCTTTTCTAATTATTGATATGCAAAAAGGGTGTCGTGAATTTTGTAAGTGCCAAAGAGAATTTGATGAGGCAGTGGATTATATAAATGAGGCAGCGAAGCTATTTAGAGAAAATGGGTTGCCAGTTGTTAAAATTCTAGACATTGAAGTAGGTAAAGGTCCGGGGTCTAAAGAATTTGAATTTGTTGATTCTATTACCACTGATGACGATGACATTATCATTTATAAAGAGTATAATAATGCGTTTTTTAAGACGGAGCTTAGTGATAAATTGCATGAGCTCGGAGTTGAGTTTGTGGTTATAAGCGGATTTGCAGCTGAGTACTGCGTTCTTTTTTCCTATAATGGCGCTAAAGAGATGGGATATGGTGTATCACTGCTTCAAAATGGTATCGCAGGGGTTGAGTATGAAGAGGTTAAAAAAATGCAGCTTTTAAGACCAGTAGTAAGTATTGATGCTTTGGAATACTTTTTTAAATAGACTAAGTGCTGTATTGCATTATGTCACGCCATAGGCCATGCAGGAGCAACAGTGCATGTTAAAACTCACGCCTTAGGTTTGGTGTTTTATGAATTAACAGCAATTGTGTTATCTTAGGGTAGGGACGGTTATGATTTAGTTGAGAAACAGAAGATAAATTATTACTGGGAAAGATTATTGTACTGGCGGGAAAACACAGATACATTGAGTGTTTCATGGACTAAATTTTCACACAATTAGCTCCAACTAATCATCAAAAGGCCCTAAAATACCTTTGGGGTCTTCAAATATGATCCAATTATTTGGGTTATATCCATATTCATAGGAGGTAAATTCTTCATCATCTATTACTTTAATGGTATTTCTCCTACTATAATAGGAAGTGCAATAATAAAATCTGCCATTGGTCAACCCAAAGAGTGAATCCGTAGTTTTACCAACATACTGTACAACTGCCCAGTTTTCCTTTATATTTAAAGCTCTTATTTCTCTCTTTAATTCTTCTATTTTATTTTTGATGAATTTATTATCAGCATTTTCTTTATTTATCTCATCTAAATAGGCATAGTATTCTTCATAGCTATTATAACCAAACGGGATGATAGTTTCGTCAGTGTTAAGAAATTCTTCAAGTTCCATTATCAGTTGTGTGGGGTATTCAAATACCTCGCCGCCCTTTGAGCAGCATAACGGAAGCAATCCGTATCTTTGATGTCCTGCTGGTATGTATGGCAAAGTTATCATCTCCCTCTGTATCTTACATATAAATAATAGTCCTATAACTGTACCATAAAAGGGACTGAACTATGAGTATATTTATGGTAATAGCAGTTTTACTTCATTGACTAATATTACCCGGGCAACTTATAATCTAATTAAGTTTAAATATAGAAAATTGTGGGGAAACGGATTGTCTTAAGTAAGTAATTCAAGGATATGTAAGGGGGATAATTTCATGGGTAAACTTATTAAACTCTTGTTTAACATTATCTTTATACCACTTATTTTGTTTGTTTACATTATATTCAGATTGGTAAAGATGGCTTCCAAGTGATGAAGGCTTTCAATTTAACTGATGAAATGCATGGCCGGTTAAAATAGTAAACTTAAGATGGGAAAGGGGAGGCGCTATTATGAAGGCTGAGGCTTTTAATGCACACAGTAAATATATGATATTAAAACATGCACTAAAAGAGAATAATGTTTCCCTTACCTGTAAGCTGTTTGGAATTTCTAGGACTACTTATTACAACTGGAGCCGTGCCTATGAAAAACAGGGTATGGCAGGACTTGTGGTGAAAGAGCCAAAAAAACCTGAAATGCCGAACAAAGTCAGCAAATCCATTGAAAATGAAATATTATCCTATGTGGAGAGGTATCCTGCAGATGGACCAAAGAGAATTTACTATGAGCTGAAGGCAGAAGGTTTTAATATGGGGGAGTCTGGCATATATAATGTTCTAAAGAGGCATAATCTCTCAAAGAAAACTCAGAGGAGAGAGTACTCAAAGAATAAAGCCATAAACAATAGAAAACGGGGCAGTAAAAACTCTTTGCCATATTTTCAGGATATTGCACAATCCTATCCTGGATATTTAGTGATTCAGAGAATTGACTACATGGGAAGGTTTGAGGGTATTGGAAAGGTATATCAGTACAGCATTTATGACACCTATTCAAAATGGGGAGTGGCTAAGATATATAACAAAAAGCAGGATATTGATACCTGGTATTATTTCGAGCTGAAGCTTGTGTATTTGATGAAGACTTTAAACCTGAGCATAGATAATCTAATCACTGAAAAGACAAAGGAGTTTGTACCCTACTTCGTAAAGAATAATAACTACAAAGACATTATAGAGAATTTTAGTATCAACCATAAATTTATAGCGCCTGAAAAAAACACCGTATTAGATTTTATGAGTGAGTTCAATGAGTTCTTGGTAAGGGAGTTCTACAATAAAATTGGAGAAAACAAGAATCTTGACTCCTTTATCAAGGTTGAACGGGCTCTTCATAAGTTTTTAAGGCAATATAATTTTTCTACTGAAATCCAAAACGGTCCTAATGCAGGAAAGGTACCCGGAATGGTGATACTAGAAAGAGCCGTTCAAAACAAAGTGGATTTAGATACGCTGCCTCTTTGGATTATGGCTTTAATAAACACTCCTAAGGCAGGTGAGCAAGGTGAATAGAAGAGAGGAAAGGGTTGCAGTTATTGGTGGGGGACTTTCTGGGCTTGTAATAGCAGAGGGCTTGCAGAAAAAAGGATATAAGCATGTCACTGTGTTTGAAAAAGACAGCAGTGCGGGAGGAAAGCTTCATACCATTTGGTATAAGGGCAGATCCTATGAAATGGGAGCTATTTTTGGGCTGCCCTCTCAGAAACACCTAAAAGCCCTTATGAAAACCTTCAATATAAAAATTGACGGCCCTAAATTAGTTCGTGTTAATTATGATGCCTATGGAAATAAAATCATGCAGATACCTAAGGACAAGCTTAGGGATTTTGTGGATGAGTTGGACAGGCTTCCAGAGGTTTTGGCGGAGTATAAGTCTTTAGAGTGCATCAGTATACATAATCTTGAACCTTCACTTATGCTCCCCTTTTCACAATGGTGTGAGCTGCATGGTTTCGCAGTTTTGAAAACGGTATATGGCCATTATTTTACAAGTTATGGTCTTGGATATATTGAGGAGGTACCTGCCCTTTATGTCCTTAGGATATTAAATTATGATAACCTTATGTATTTTATGGATCTGCCTGAATTTTTCACCTGGAAAGATGGGGTATCCTCTCTGATAGAGTGTTTAAAGGGAAAAATTCTAGATATTAGGCTAGGACAAAAGGTAACAAGGATTTCTAAAACTGCTCAGGGAAAGCTATGTGTCTATACTGATTTTGAGGAGCTTGAGTTTGATAAAGTAGTTATTACCTCACCGCTATATGAAATTTCTGATGTTGATGGCTGGGATGAGGAAATGAAACAACTCATAAACACAATAAGGTATCAGGATTTTCATGTATATGCTTTTATTGTAGACAAGGCTCCTAAGGGCTGTGGCTGCATATTGGAAAACTTGTCCATAGAAAATAGAGGACACATTATAATATGGAACACCAGGTGGGATTCTTTAAGAAATGAGGAGCTTATTATGGTCTATGCTTACGGCAGGGCAGAGTGTTCTAATAAGGAAGCTTTAGAAATTATTAAAGGGGATTTATCAAAGCTTGGCATTGAAAGCCCAAGGCTTTATAAGCATGTTGTGTGGCAGCAGTGTCCTCATGCAGACTCTGGTATTTTAAAAAGAGGCTTCTATGAAAAAATGGAGGAAGTACAGGGGAAAAACAACATTTTTATAGCTGGTGAAATCATGAGTACAGTTTCCATGGAAAACTCTATTAGGTATTCAAATTATTTAATTGAGAAATATTTTTGATATGTAAAGGCTGCTTTAAGAAATAGTTGTTCTTAAAGCAATTTTTACATTCAAGTGTAATTTACACTATTTGTACTGATATATATCCTTTATAAGCCTTAAATAGGCATTTTCTTGGATTTTCATTGTGTAAACTAAACTCAAAATATAAAGTGATTAAAACGTTGAAATCTCGTTGATGTCATTTTTTTGACAGTACTTCCAGTTCAGAATATAATGATAATGATAAAATAATAACAATCTGTTATTCACCTAAGAGCTTACTTGATTAACATAGGGTAAAGAGTTTATTTATAGTGAAATGGAGGAGATTATATGGATACTTTCAAGGTTATGGAGATTAAGCAAAGTGTTTTTGAAGATAATGACAGGCAGGCAGCTTTGCTTAGAGAAGACTTAAAAAAAGAAAAGACTTTTTTACTAAACTTGATGTCATCACCAGGCTCAGGTAAAACAACCACAGTTTTAAGAACCATTGAAGCTTTAAAGGATGAGATGAGCATTGGAGTTTTAGAGGCAGATATTGACTCGGATGTAGATGCTCACACTGTCGCAAAGACAGGTACAAAAGTAATCCAATTACATACTGGGGGCATGTGCCATCTAGACGCAGAAATGACCAGACAAGGGCTAAGAGGCCTAGGCACAGAGGGAATAGACTTTGCAATACTTGAAAATGTGGGCAATTTAGTGTGCCCTGCAGAATTTGATACTGGAGCATCAAAAAATGCCATGATATTAAGTGTACCAGAGGGTGATGACAAGCCTTTAAAATATCCTCTGATGTTTTCTATAGTGGATGTGCTTTTAATCAACAAGATAGATGCGGTAAGTATTTTTGACTTTGATTTTAAAGCCGTTGAAGAACGTGTAAAGAAGTTAAACCCAAATATCGTGGTTATCCCAATATGTGCTAAAACTGGTGAGGGAATTGACCAGTGGGCAGACTGGATACGAAAAGAAGTAAAAGCATGGAAGGAAAAATAGACCATAGAAAATTTTAATGGGGTGGTATTAATATGGTAAAGGAAAAGGTTCTTGATTTTGCCAACAAGATTAGCAGGACAAAAAGGGGTTCAAAGGGTGAAATTACACCGGATCGTCCGGAATACAAGATCCTAGAACCTGTTGTAACAGAAGAAATGGCGGAGGCAGCACTTTGTCTTGGTCTCCGTGAACCAAAGAGTGCTGAAGAAATCGCTGCACTGTGCGGTAAGCCAGTAGATTTAACAGAGAAGCTGCTATGGGAATTAGCAGTTGCTGGTGCATGCTTTGTCAATAAAATTGATGGCGTTGATAAATATTGGCACGATATTTGGGTTCCAGGCCACATGGAGATGATGGTTAACAATAAGGAAAACGTTAAAAAATATCCCCAAATTGCCAAGGCTTTTGATGAGTACGGAAAATTAAGAGGACCTGTGGCAGCGGGCATTATCCCTGTGGGTGCAGGACCAATGAGAGTTATTCCTATTGAACAGTCAATTCAGGGGGAGACGAGAAGGGCATCCTATGAGGAGGTCTCCAAATATCTAAATGAGAATACTATTTTCTCCGTTTCAGATTGTTCCTGTCGTACCTCTAGAGAGGCCATGGGAGAAGGCTGCGGTCACTTAAAGGAAGACATGTGTATTCAGATGGGTCATGCTGCTGAATACTATATCCGTACGGGAAGAGGCAGAGAGATTACCCGTGAGGAAGCCTTTGAAATTATAAAAAGGGCAGAAGAAAACGGTCTTATGCATAGTATACCAAATACTGACGGACCAGGAAAAACTCATGCCATTTGCAACTGCTGCGGCTGCTCCTGCTTTGCCATGAGGCTTGCCGAGATGTATGTTAACCCTGATATGGTGCGTTCCAATTATGTTTCACAAGTGGACAAGGATAAATGCGTTGCCTGCGGGGAGTGCGTTGAAAACTGTCCTACTAATGCATTGAGGCTTGGTCAGAAAATATGTACAAAGACCCCTATTTCTGAGGAAAAACGAGACCTGCCCTATGATACAGAATGGGGTCCGGACAAGTGGAATCCTGATTACCGTATAAACAGAAAAGTTGTGGTAGATACAGGTACAAGTCCCTGTAAGGCAGAATGTCCTGCTCATATAGGCATTCAGGGGTATATTAAGCTGGCAGCCCAGGGAAAATATACTGAAGCTCTTGAGCTTATTAAACACGAAAATCCTTTCCCGGCTGTATGCGGACGTGTATGCCCAAGATATTGCGAATCAGCTTGTACCAGAGGAGATATTGATGATCCTATTGCCATCGATGATATTAAGAAATTCATAGCTGAACAGGATTTAAAGACAGAGCGCAGATATATACCTAAGGTAAGGCATAACTACGGTAAAAAGATTGCGGTGGTAGGTGCAGGTCCTGCAGGGCTTTCCTGTGCTTATTATCTGGCTATTGACGGCTATAAGGTAACGGTGTTTGAAAAAGAAAAGGCACTAGGCGGTATGCTAACCTTGGGAATACCCTCCTTCAGACTGGGAAAAGATGTAGTTAATGCAGAAATTGATGTTTTAAGAGAATTAGGTGTTGAGTTTAGAACTGGTATTGAAGTGGGTGTGGATATAAGCTTAAACGACTTAAGAGCCGAGGGCTATAAGGCCTTCTATATTGCCATAGGAGCTCAGTCAGGTAGAAAACTTGGACTTGAAGGAGAAGAGACTGAAGGAGTAATTACCGGTGTGGACTTCCTAAGAAGAATTAACCTCAATGAAGGCTTAAAGCTTAATGGTGAAGTTGTTGTAATCGGTGGAGGAAATGTTGCCATTGACGTAGCCCGTACTGCTGTACGTGTTGGTGCAGCACAGGTTGATATGTACTGCTTAGAAAATAGACAAGAGATGCCGGCGCTTGAAGAGGAAATTGAAGAGGCCTTATCAGAGGGTATTGGTATCAATAATTCTTGGGGACCAAAGAGAATCATTGTAGAAAATGGACGTGTAACCGGTGTTGAATTTAAAAAATGTATTTCTGTCTTTGATGAAAATAGAAGGTTTAGTCCCCAATTTGATGAAAATGAAACTAAAATCGTAAAGGCAGATTATGTGCTGATATCAGTTGGGCAAGCCATGGAATGGGGCGGGCTCCTTGCAGACAGCAAGGCAGAACTAAACCCAAATAAAACCCTGAAGGTTGACCCTATCACTTACCAAACTGGGGAAGCGGATATATTTGCAGGCGGAGATGCGGTGACTGGTCCAAAGTTTGCAATAGATGCTATTGCCATGGGCAAGGAAGGTGCAATTTCAATCCACCGTTATGTTCAGCCTGGACAGAGCTTAGTTCTTGGACGTACTCAGAGAGCATACAGAGCACTGGATAAGGAAAACCTTGATCTTGTAGGATATGACCGCCTTCCAAGAGAAAAGGCAAGCCATGCTGAGGGCAATGAATCTAAAGAAACCTTTACAGATTTGCGTGGTACACTTACAGAAGAACAGGTGAAGAAGGAAACAGAACGCTGCCTTGGCTGTGGTGCAACAGTGGTAGACCAATTCCTCTGTGTAGGCTGTGGTGCTTGTACGACAAAATGTAAGTTTGATGCAATTAAATTAGTAAGAAAATATGACAACGCTGGAGTAGAATTCAATGAAATGAAGCCTACCATTATGAAATATGCTATAAAGCGAAAGGTCAGAATTGCTGCTAAAAAGCCAGTAAAGTTCTTAAAGTCAATTTTCTCTAGTGAAAAAGCATAATAAAAGTTGGGGGAGCAAAAGTTCCCCCGCTTTTAAACCTTCTAAAGAGAGGTGATTTCCATTGCACGAAATGGGAGTTATAATTAACGTAGTAAACACTGTTGAAAGCTTTGCTAAGAAAAATGGAATAACCAAAATAGATACCTTGGTTCTTCAAATTGGTGAGCTCTCATCAATGATTCCAAGATATATAGAGGCTTGTTATCCAGCAGCAGCAGATGGAACGTTGCTTCAGGACACAAAGCTTGAAATCGAGGTGTTGCCTGGTAATGCTATCTGCAGGAAATGCAATCAGGTTTTTAATGTACTTGAAAATAAAAGCATTTGCCCAAACTGTGAGAGCAAAGATTGGGAGCTTTTAGGTGGAAGAGAGTTTATGATAAAAGAGATAATAGCCTGTTAGGTTGGTATGCATAGGTATAAGAGCTTTGAGAAATCAAGGCTCTTTTTTAGTTAAAATACAAAGATTTACCTCATAGAAATGAAGGGCTGAAAATGTTATAATTGATGAGAGCATAGAATATAACAAACATTTTAGAGGGATGATAAGATGTCGTCAAGTGAAATAGATATACTTGTAAAGCAACGTCAGACACAGTTAAAAGAAGAAAAAAGTCAGATTAAATATGGGGTTATATTGCTTGTAATCAATACTATATTGTGTATTGTACTTTGGAAGAAGCACTACAACTATTCTGTATGTCTGGGCGTGGGAACTATTATAGGAATTATTTTAAGGTATTCAAGGTTTTGCTTTACTGCAGCCTTTAGAGACCCTTTTATAAGCAGAAACACAAGAATGTTACGAGGCATTATATTGGCTATGATTGTAAGCACCATTGGCTTTGCGTTGATACAGTCCAGCTACAATCACTATAAGGGGGTTAATTATGAATTGATTCCTGGGGCAGTAAGCTCTGTAGGAATTCATGTGATGATTGGTGCCTTTATATTTGGTATAGGAATGGTTTTGGCAGGAGGCTGTGCTTCTGGTGTGTTAATGAGAATTGGTGAAGGACATGCCCTTCACTGGGTTGTACTTATAGGCTTTATTATTGGTACCCTGCTAGGAGCAAAAAATTATTCTTTTTGGTTTGATCTCTTTATTAAAGATGCAAAGACCATTTATTTTTCCGAGTATCTGGATTTGAAATATGTTGTGCTAATCCAAATAATAGTGCTGGCGCTTTTATATAAACTGGCATTATGGTATGAAAATAGACCTTTAAAGGAGCTTTAATGGAGGAATTTATATGGCAGTAAGAAAACTAGACTGTTTGAGCGAATTATGTCCCGTTCCTTTGCTTCGCGCTATGCAGGAACTTAAAACCATGAAACCTGGAGATATCTTAATTCTTCATTCTGATCATAGTTGTGTGGCCATTGAAATAGAAAAATGGCTAGAAGGAAAAAATTATCCCATGGAGCTTGTGGAGTTAGGCGGAGGAGAGTGGGAAGTATATATACAAAAGCCTGTGGAAAAATAGGGGAGAAATGTGATGAAGTCTATAATAAAATGTCTTAAGAAGCCTTGGCCTTATTGGGTTGGGGGGATTTTATTAGGAGTAATGAATGTAATATTATTGGCTTTAGTCGGCATAAGCTGGCAGATAACCAGCGGCTTTTTGCTTTGGGGTGTGGGCATACTGAAATGGTTTGGATTAGACCCTTTTAAGTGGGAGTATTTCAGTCATTTTCAATCCTATTATAATCCCATTATATCCCAAGGGAATGTATTTATTAACCAATATACAATTTTGAATATTGGTGTGATTTTAGGGTCTTTAATTGCAACCCTACTTGCTTCCCAATTTAAATGGAAGAAGATAAAAAGCAAGAAACAGTTTATAATGGCTCTTATAGGGGGCATTATGATGGGCTATGGCACCAGGCTTGCTGTGGGCTGTAATATTGGGGCTTTTTTCAGCGGAATACCTTCCTTTTCCCTCCATGCCTGGGTCTTTGGAATCTTTGTATTCTTGGGGGCAGGGGTAGGGGTAAAGATTTTAGTTAAATTTCTTCTATAATACAAAAAGAGGATGTACTCCTCTTTTTTCTTTTAACAAAAACCTCTTTTACTAGAAATTATGAAATCTACAAACCTTTGCTCGCATTCAGAGAAGGTATAATTTTTTCTGGAGACGACGCAGTAAGAGAAAGAAATCCTCAAGTCTTCTACCTGAACTGTCTGAATACAATGCTTTTTAAGCTCCTGAGAAATGGTGAGCTTTGGCAAAAAGGAAAAGCCTTTCCCTGAAAGTATAGAAGACTTTATAGCCTCTGGAGAGTTTAGTGCATAGATAACATTTAAATCTTCTATACTGATTCCTTTTTCCTCTAAGGCTTTTTCAATGACATACCTGGTACCAGAGGTTTGTTCACGCAAAATCAGTGGAATCTCTTTAAGCTCCTCTAAGGAAAGTACCTTAGGTGAATTATCACAATTTCCCACCAAAATCAGTTCGTCAGATATAATAGGCTGGGTAATAATATCCTCTTGCTTTAGTTCGTGCTGTATTATGCCTATATTAATGCTGTGATCTTGCAGCTTCTGTATCACTTCAGTAGAATTAATTACCTCCATCTGAATCTCCACTTCGTTATATAGATGTTTAAATGTATAAATGCTGCAGGGAAGAGCATATTCTCCTACACTTTTGCAGGCACCAATCATAAGCTTTGGCCTTTCTTGATGTAAATTTATCAAGTCCCTTTTGATATTGCCCTGGATGGAGAGCAGGGTATCAGCATAGTTAAATACCACTTTTCCCTCTTCTGTGAGTTCTACTCCTTTGTTGCTTCGGTTTAAGAGACTCACTCCCAGGTCATTTTCCAAACTTTTAATTTGACCGCTTAGCCCAGGCTGGGTAAGGTGAAGAATCTGAGCTGCCTTTGAAATACTATTATATTTTACTGTCATATAAAATGATTGAAGATACTCAAGATTCATATATTCACTTCCTATAGAAA
The DNA here is from genome assembly GCA_002298125.1 of Clostridium sp. UBA701. Taxonomy (GTDB): domain Bacteria; phylum Bacillota; class Clostridia; order Clostridiales; family Clostridiaceae; genus UBA701. The sequence goes on from DBMJ01000016.1 coordinate 442,014, forward strand.
AATATTTCGACCCTAGGTTATTTCACAAGTATATTGTACAGAAATAAGGGCATTTATTCAAGTTAGTATAGTTTTTACTAGGTTAAAAGGAAGTGTTATGCTATATAGCATTTACTTTCTGTAATAAAAGAACTGCATAGAATATAATGTAAATAACGAAGAAAATTTGTTAAAAAAATCACATGTTTAACCAACAAAAGCATAAGGGGGAAAAAAATGAAAAAAACTGAACAGATTCTAGGATTCATAGGAATTTTACTAGTATTAATTTTAGGCAAGACATTATTATCAACAGACATGCTATTTTTTAGACTCTTAGTTGGTGTAGGCTTTGGATATGCCTTATCAAGAGCTTATACTGGGTTTGCAGGCAGCGTAAATCGTGCCTTTACTACAGGCTCAACTAAGCTTATGAGAACACTTATGTTTCTTTTCTTTATCACATGCTTGGCCTCAGTAGCTTTCTTCTTTAAGGGTGACCCAACCAAATATGATCTTTGGGTAAATCCAATTAACTTTGGCCTTATCTTCGGCGGAATATTATTTGGCTTTGGTATGTCATTTTCCTGCTGCTGTGCTTCAGGAGTACTTACTGACCTTGTAACAGGTCTTCCAAGAGCCTTTACTACCTTAGTATTCTTTGCCTTAGGTGTATTTATAGGCTTCCCTATACAAAACACTCAGACCTGGATTCAAAAGTCCTGGTTTTCAACTGAGGTAGGTGCAAAGACTGCTGGTGGAGTATTCCTTCCTGATCTATTTAAGTGGGATGGACTTCAGGGTTATCTTGGAGCAATGATACTAACTGGTATATTCTGTGCAATTGTAGTGTTTATAGCCTACCGCTATGAAAGAAGCCGTAAGGCTAACAATACCTATGCTGGTCACACTATGGAGAAATTACAGCATCAGAACGATACCTTCGACAGCAAGGATTATAAGTTCTTTAGTGAAGAAAATTACAATAGAATATTTGCTAAGCCATGGACATTAGTACAAGGTGCTGTGGTTATCAGTATATTGTTTACCCTGTTAATGGGTGTTACTAAAGCAGGATGGGGAGCATCCACTCCTTATGGACTTTGGTTTGGTAAATTCCTTATGTTATTTGGAGTTTCAGCAGATTCACTTGCTGCCTTTACAAAAATGTCAGCTAAGGCTTTTGCTACACCATTCTTTCAACATGCCGTTTCAGTACAGAATTTCGGAATAATAGTTGGAACAATAATCTACCTATTAACTGCCGGCAAGTTTGCTAAAACCTTTATGTCTGAGATGCACTTTACAGGAAAAGAAATATTCTTATATGCACTAGGCGGAATAACTATGGGAATAGGTACTAGACTTGCAAACGGATGTAACGTAGGAGCATTATATACACCTATTGCTAACTTTTCACTTTCAGGTTGGATTTTCTTAGTATTCATGGTTATAGGCGGAATAGCAGGAAACCTATGTGCTAGAAAGTGGTCTAGATAACTTTGAGCATATAAAAACTATAATAAAACAATAAAGCTTAGCAGTTTTATGACTGCTAAGTTTTATCCAAATTAAAGGGAGGATTTATTATGAGTAAAAGAATTCTAATTGTGGGCGGAGTGGCTGGAGGAGCTTCTGTAGCAGCAAGAGCTAGAAGAATAGACGAAAAAGCAGAGATAGTAATGTTTGAAAAGGGTCCTCACGTATCTTTTTCTAATTGTGCACTGCCCTTTCATCTAAGTGACATCGTAGAAAACGGTGATGATTTAGTTTTAATGTGTCCAGAACAATTTAAAAAGCAGTATAACATTGAAGCTAGAGTTAACAGTGAAGTTACTAAGATTATAAGAGAAGAGAAGAAGATAGTAGTTAAGAATGTGCTTACAGGAGAGGAACATGAAGAATCCTATGACAAGCTGGTGTTATCTCCAGGAGCAAACCCAATTCTTCCAAGAACCATTGAAGGAATAACCGGGTCTAATGTATTTACAGTAAGAAATGTAGTTGATATAAAGAAGCTGAAGAGCCATATTGTTGAAAACAACATTATGGATATTGCTGTTGTAGGCGGTGGCTTCATAGGCGTAGAAGTAGCAGAAAATCTTCGTTTAGCAGGTAAGAATGTAAGCCTAATTGAAGCACTTGATCAGATAATGAATCCTTTTGATTATGACATGGCTCAGATACTCCATAGAGAAATGATGGACAAGGGAGTAAATCTAATACTTGGTGATGGAGTTAAAAAGATAAGCGAAGACTCCATTGAATTGCAGTCAGGCAGAAAAGTAGCTGTAAAGGCTGTAGTTATGGCAATTGGTGTTAGTCCTGAAACAAGTCTTGCCAGAGAAGCAGGCCTTGAAATAGGAGTTACTGGAGGCATTAAGGTAGATCATAACTATTTGACCAATGATAAAGACATATATGCTGTAGGAGATGCTATAGAGGTATATAACCGCCTAAGCCATAAATCAGCAAGACTTGCACTGGCAGGACCTGCACAAAGACAGGCTAGAGCAGCAGCAGACCATATGTATAACATTCCTCACAACAACAAGGGAGTAATAGGGTCATCTGTAGTTCAGATATTTGATCTAGGAGCTGCATGCACAGGATTGAATGAGAAAACCGCAAAATCAGCTGGAATTCCCTATGATTTCGTATATATAATTCCAGGAGATAAGGTAGGCTTAATGCCAGGCAGCAGCCCAATGCACTTTAAGCTTATATATGAATATCCAACAGGCAGAATACTTGGAGCTCAGGCTATAGGAAAGGGAAACGTGGATAAGAGAATTGATATAATTGCCACAATGATATCAATGGGCGGAACCTTAGAAGACCTGAAGGAATTAGAGTTATGCTATGCTCCTCTATTTGGAACTGCAAAGGACATAGTAAATCATGCAGCCTTAGTAGGACTTAACTTGCTATATGGAAGGTTTAAGCAGGTTCCAGTAACAAAGGTAAGAGAACTTGTAGAAAACAATGCATTTATTGTGGATGTAAGAGAGAAGCATGAATTTGCATTAGGGCACCTTAAGAATGCAGTGAACATTCCACTTAGTGAATTCAGAGGAAGACTAGATGAAATTCCAAAGGATCAGCCAGTTTACCTGCATTGCCGTTCAAGCCAGAGAAGCTATAATGCTGCAATGGCACTTCAGGGCCTTGGCTATGACAATGTAGTAAATATATCTGGTTCTTATCTGGGAATTTGCTGCTATGAATACTATCAGGATCAGGTAACAGGAAGAGAAAAGATAGTTACAGAATATAACTTTAGATAAAGGTTGATTATATGAGAAAAAAATTGAACAGAATAGACATATTAGCCTTAGCATTAGGGTCTATTATTGGGTGGGGGTCCTTTACCCTTCCAGGTTCAAAGTTTCTCCGTGAAAGTGGTATAATTAGCACAGCCATCGGGTTCATACTTGGTGGTTTTGCTATTATATTCATACAAAAGGGTTATCATATCATGATGGAGAAACATGTTGAGGATGGAGGAGAATTCTCCTACACCTATAAGAATATGGGAAAAGCCAATGGCTTTATAGTAGGCTGGTCCCTGACCTTGTGCTATATCAGCATGGTTCCGTTAAATGCTACAGCCTTTGTGCTAGTGCTAAAGAAGCTGTTTGGATCAGGAATAGACTTTATTTATCTATATAAGATAGCTGGTTACCCCGTATATCTTTCCGAAATTTTAATTGCCAGCTTAATAATCCTCATATTCACCTATGTGAACATCAAGGGCCTAAAGGTGAGCTCAAGAGTACAGAACATAATGATACTTCTAATGGTGGTAAACGTAATTATTGTTTTTGCCTATATGTTCACAAAGGTAGATCATAGCTTGCTTAGGAACACTTATATACTAAACTATAAATTTAATATTGCTGAGGTGGCGAAGGTTTTTGCCATAGCACCCTTCTTGTTTGTGGGCTTTGACGTGATACCTCAAGTATCTACAGAGCTTAATTTTGAAGCTCCAAAGGCCACAAAGATGGCAATATTTGCCATACTGTCAGCGGTGATGTTCTATAATTTATTAAACATTACCACGGGACTTGCGTATACTCCAGAAAAAGCAGTGCTGGAGCAATGGGCACTTGGGTCTGCAGTACTTAATAACATGGGTTATATAGGATTTCTGCTGCTTATCATTTCCCTGGCAGGAGCTGTGGCAGGAGGAATAAATGGATTTATGCTGGGAAGCAGCAAGCTCATTGGTTCCTTAGCGAAGTATAGAATGATTCCTGAAATGTATAAGAGTGAAAATCACAACGGTGTCTTTGTAAACGGAGTTAAATTTGTTGCCCTGGTGAGTCTCATTGCACCCTGGTTTGGAAGAGAAGTGATTATTTATATCGTAAATATGTCTTCACTACTGGCGGCAGTGGCATATTTTTATGTGTGTTATATCAGTTTAAAAAACTCAAGAGCTTATGACAGGTTTTTATCTGCAATAGGAGCTCTTGTAAGTCTAACCTTCATAGGCCTGCTTATTATACCAGGCTCACCTGCTAAATTAAACACTCCATCCCTGGTGATGCTAATTATATGGACAATTTTAGGATATTTTTACTATCACAAATACTCAAAAATAATGAAATAATAATTTAAAAAAACATCTAATCCTCAATAGGTTAGATGTTTTTTATTTGGACCTTCATATGTTTTATGGTGTTGAAAATGTAGGATATAATATAAAATATTAACTATTTTGTATAATTAAAGAATATTATGTCGAATAAAATTGTTTAGAAAACAAAGGAATAAAAGAAAAAATAGAGAATGTAATTATGTGGCATGTATTTTTATAATTGCTTTTCTGCAGTCTAGTTAGAGCATTGGGTCATCAAGGAGGTTAATTATATGGGGAAAAGATATAGAAAGTCTAAAAAAACACTGATAATTGTTGTTATTGTTATACTTATTGCATTTGCGGTTTGGATCAGCCTCTTTTCCTTAAATAAATTAAGTTCTAAAGTTACAGTAGAATTAGGAAAGAAAACACTGGCTGTTTCTCAGTTTATGAAAAATAAAGAGACTCCTGTGGCAGAAAAAGACACAGAAGCGCCTAAAATTGAAGGTGCCCAGGATCAAACTATTTACATAGGTGATGCTGTAGCTTACAAAAAGTATATCACCGTTACGGATAATATGGATAAGGATGTAAAGCTAGTAGTAGATAGCAGTGCTGTTGATTTGAAAAAAGCAGGTTCCTATAAGGTTATTTATACAGCAACGGATTCTTCTGGCAATACTGCAACTAAAACAGTTATTTTTAAAGTTGTAGAAAAGCCAAAGGATACTGTTAATAGTAAGGATTTAGATGCGTTGGCAGACAAAGTTCTCGCAGATATTACTACAAGTAATATGTCTGAAAGAGAAAAAGCAAAAGCAATCTACACATGGACTAGATCTAATATTAGTTATGAGGACCATTCAGACAAATCTGATTGGGTTAATGCTGCCATTCAGGGATTTACTAAAGGAGCAGGTGACTGTTTCAATTATTTTGCCACAGCTCAGGCACTGCTTAATAGAGCTGGTGTTAAAAATCAGGAAATAATTAAGATTGATGGACACCACTATTGGAGTTTGGTAAATATTGATAATGCTTGGTATCATTTTGATGCCACACCACGTAAAGGTGACAACCAGGCTTTTAGTTTATTCATGCTAACTGATTCACAGATAGAAGCATACTCCAAAAGTCATGGTAACAGCCATATATGGGACAAAACAAAATACCCTGCAACACCTTAATAGTAGAGATAATTATGTTGTAGAGATAATTACATTAGAGCAGAGAGAAGAGTTGATCATAGGATGAGACTAGGTGTTATTGGTGGATTAGGGCCAATTGCAACGGCGTATTTCATGGAATTAGTAATAAAGATGACAGATGCACATTGTGATCAAGAACATTTGGAGATGGTGATATACAATTGTCCATCTATTCCAGATCGTACTAGATATATATTAGGAGAATGCAGTGATAATCCAGTAGTGCCCATGATCACTATTGGAAAGCAACTTGCAGAACAAGGAGCAGATTGTATTGCCATTCCTTGTATAACTGCTCATTATTTCTATGACTTTCTGGAAAAAGAAATTAAAGTACCTGTTATTAATATAGTGAAAGAAACTGTTTTGCATTTAAAGGAGAATGGTGTTAGGGCTGTGGGCATTGCAGCTACAGATGGAACTATTAAAAGTAATTTATTTCAAAGGGAATTAGAAACTGAAGGAATTGACTTTATTCTCCCTTCTCATAAGGCACAACAGGATATTATGGATTTAATTTATAAAAATATTAAAGCTGGTCAACCACCAAACATGGATAAGTTTTTCACCGTTTCCGATGAACTCAGAAGAAATGGTGCTGAAGTTATTATATTAGGCTGTACTGAATTATCCTTAATTAAAAGAGATTATAAAATAGGGACAGGCTATTTAGATGCTATGGAAGTGTTGGCCAGATCCTCCGTGCTTTCTTGCCAGGGATTATTAAAAAAACAATATAAATATTTAATTACAAAATAAGGAGATAATTATGCAGAACAATGTTTTGGAGTATTTGGAGAGCACTGTAAAAAGAGTTCCCAATAAAATAGCTTTTGCAAATGATCAAATGGGTATTACCTTTAAAGAGGTTTACGACCAAGGAAGATCTATTGGAACCTTTCTAAATAAACAGGGAATTTATAAGCAGCCTGTTGTAGTGTTTATGAAAAAACATCCAAAGGCCATTGTAGCTTTTTTTGGAGTGATATATGGTGGTAACTTTTATGTACCCATTGATGAAGAGATGCCTCGTTTTCGTATAGAACTAATATTAAAAAATTTGAATCCAAGGGCTATTATTTGTGATGATACTACTAAAAAGGTTGTGGAAACATTTGAGTACAAAGGAGCAATATATCTTTATGATGATATATTAGGGACAGGCATTAAGGAAGAGGTTATACAGGGCATTCGTGAGGCTGCCATTGATACAGATCCAATATATGTTGTATTTACATCTGGTTCAACTGGCATTCCAAAAGGCGTGGTTGCCTGCCACCGATCAGTTATTGATTATATTGAGAGTCTGTCAGAGGTCTTAGAATTCAATGAAGATACAGTGTTTGGCAATCAGACTCCTTTGTATTTTGATGCATGCTTAAAGGAATTGTATCCAACATTAAAGTTTGGCGCAACAACATATATTATTCCCAAAAGTTTATTTATGTTTCCTCTTAAATTAGTAGAGTTTTTAAATGAGTATAAAATTAATACGGTATGCTGGGTAGTTTCAGCTTTGACTATGATATCATCATTTAAAGTATTTGATAAGTTGATTCCTAATTATTTACACACTGTCGCCTTTGGTAGTGAGGTGTTTCCTATAAAGCAGTTTAATATTTGGAAAAAAACATTGCCAAATGCTAAATTTACAAACTTATACGGGCCTACAGAGGCAACGGGTATGTGCTGTTATTTTAAAGTGGAACGTGACTTTGAAGAGGATGAGGTTCTACCAATAGGGAGACCATTCAAAAATACTGAGATTATTTTATTAAATAATAATAACAAAATACCAGCTAAGGGAGAATTAGGGGAAATCTGTGTCAGAGGAACATCTCTTACCTTGGGTTATTATAAAGCATTTGAAAAGACCAATGAAGTATTTGTTCAAAATCCTCTAAATGATGCTTATCCAGAGCTTATTTACAGAACAGGTGATCTTGGAAAATATAATGAAAGAGGAGAATTAATGTTTGTATCCCGTAAGGACTATCAGATTAAGCATATGGGTCATCGTATTGAACTTGGAGAGATAGAGGTTAACGTAAATATGATAGAAGGCATAAAAAGTGCTTGTTGCATTTATGACAAGGAAAAAGAAAAAATTGTGCTTTACTATGTAGGTGATGTAAGTACAAAGGAAATAGCCAGCAGCTTAAAGGAGAAATTGCCAAGATATATGATACCTAATTCTATAGAGGCTCTAGAGACTATGCCTTTAACAGCAAACGGGAAAATTAATAGAGTGTTATTAAAAAGTTATTTGAATGCAGAAAAAGACGAGGTTCAAATCCAAAATGGATTTAACGGGCAATTTGCTAGTGTAAATAAGTAAGTTAAATTGTCAAGTGTTTCGAGTGAAAGGGGAAATAAATATGGAAACTTTATTAGGAATCTTAGAAGGGCTACATCCTGATATTGATTTTAAAACTTGTGATACTTTGATTGATGACCAGGTGTTAGATTCCTTTGATATCATAACACTTATTGCTGAAATTGACAGTGAGTTTGATGTTGCTATACCTGCTGAAGAAATAATACCAGAGAATTTTAATTCTGCCAAGGCTTTGTATGCTTTGATTGAACGCTTATCTGATGATGATTAACAGGGGGAGCCTATGCTTTTTACATCTTATAGTTTTATAATATTTTTAGTCTTATTATTTGTAATTTATTATGTCATTCCCCGAAAATATCAGTGGGGGCTGCTACTTGTGGCAAGTTACATATTTTATAGCTTTGCGGGAGTAAAGTATTTACTATATATTTTGTTAACAACTATATCAACCTATGTTGTAAGCCGTAAAATAAGTAAGCTGCAGGAAATTCAGGCTGATTATTTAATTAAGCACAAAGGCGAGTTATTGAAAGAAGAGAAGAAGGCTTATAAGGCTTCCATGAAATCAAAGCAGCGGAAGTGGCTTCTAATTTGCCTGCTTTTAAATTTGGGAGTTTTGGCTGTAGTAAAATACACTAATTTTGCTATAACAAATATTAACTTTATTTCTAAAGCCCTTGGTAGTGGAACACAGCTTTCCTTTTGGAAAATAGCATTGCCCTTAGGTATATCCTTTTACACCTTTCAAACCATGGGATATATCATTGATGTCTACAGAGGGAAATATCCATTAGAAAAAAATATTTTTAAATTGGCCTTGTTTGTATCCTTTTTTCCTCAGCTGATTCAAGGACCTATTAGTAGATTTGATGATTTATCACAAACACTCTTTCAGGAACATTCCTACAATAGTAAAAATGTAAGCTTTGGTGTGCAGAGAATATTGTGGGGATTTTTTAAAAAATTAGTACTTGCCGATCGTATATTAGTAGCAGTTAATGCAATAATTCGTGATACCGATACATACCAAGGAGTATTTGTATTTGTTGGTATGCTTTTTTATGCATATCAGCTTTATGCGGATTTCACTGGTGGTATTGACATAACCATTGGTATTGCTGAAGTATTAGGTATTAAGGTAAAGGAAAATTTTGAAAGACCTTATTTCTCAAAATCCATAACAGAATATTGGAGAAGATGGCATATTACAATGGGTACCTGGTTTAAGGACTATGTGTTTTATCCTGTATCAGTAAGCAGGCCAATGCTTGATTTATCTAAGTTTTCCAGACATAGTTTTGGAGAAAATATAGGAAAGCGAATACCAGTGTATATTGCCACCTTAATAGTTTGGTTCACTACAGGTATTTGGCATGGTGCCAATTGGAACTTTGTTGTATGGGGACTTATGAATGGTATTGTAATTCTCCTATCTCAGGAATTTCAACCTTTCTATGAATGGTTTCACAAAAGCTTTAAGGTAAAGGATACTTTTGTATTCCGTTTATTCCAGGTTATTCGTACCATATTGTTAATGAGTTCACTGAGAATGTTTGATTGCTATAGGGATGTACCATTAACATTCCGAATGTTTGGCACAATGTTTACAAATTTTAATATTAGTGAACTATTCAATGGAACATTTATGAACCTTGGGTTAAAAATGTATGATTACTGCGTTCTCCTAGTTGGTCTTGTTATTTTAATTACTGTAAGTTTAATTCAAAGAAGTGGAAGTTTAAGGTGTAAGCTTGCGGAAAAACCTCAAAGGGTAAATTATGCTGTGAGTTATTTGGTATTTTACGTCTTAATTATTTCAATTCTTGTGTTTGGAGCTTATGGAGTGGGTTATGATTCAAGTCAATTTATTTATAATCAGTTCTAGGAGGATGTTATGAAAAGGAAGAAATTTTTCATTGGTTTTATGATAGTATGTCTTTTATTGGGAAGCCTTTATATACTTCAGCGATTACTTATGCCAAAGTATATGTCTGGAATAGTGGAAGGCTCTTTGATTGAAGATTATTATAAAGAAGAAAAAAATCATGATGTAATTTTTATTGGGGACTGTGAAGTATATGAAAATTTTTCCCCAATTGAGTTATGGGAGAAATATGGTATTAATAGCTATATTCGTGGAAGCGCCCAACAATTAATATGGCAGTCATATTATCTATTGGAAGAAACACTAAAATATGAAAAGCCAAAGGTAGTTGTGTTTAATGTATTGTCTATGAAGTATGATCAACCACAGAAGGAAGCCTATAACCGAATGACCTTAGATGGAATGAAAATGTCTTCTCCAAAATTAAACTCCATCAAAGCATCTATGCTGGAAGATGAAAAATTAATAGAATACCTATTCCCATTATTACGATATCATTCTAGATGGAGTGAGCTGACAAAAGAAGATTTTCAATATTTATTTCAAAAGGACAAACTTTTTCACAGCGGATATTACATGAGAGTGGATGTTAAGCCAGCAACAAATACTCCTAAGGGAAAAAAGCTGCCGAATTATCAATTTGGAGAAAATTCTTATTATTATCTTGATCGCATGGTAGAGTTATGTAAAAAAAATAATATTGAATTAGTATTGATTAAGGCACCAAGCTTATACCCTTATTGGTATGATGAATGGGAAGTTCAGATGGAGGAATATTCACAGAAGCATGGTCTGAAGTATATTAATTTTCTTGAATTAACTGATGAAGCAGGTATTGATTTTAATAAAGATACCTATGATGCTGGATTGCATTTGAATGTAACCGGAGCAGAAAAGTTAGCAGATTATTTTGGGAAAATATTAGTTGATAATTATCAATTAACAGATGGCCGAAAGGATGAAAAGCTTAATAAAATATGGCAGAAAAAAATAGATTTCTATAATTTAATGAAAGAAAATCAATATAAGGAGCTTGCAGAATATGGCTATATAAAAAGCTATGGTGAAAGAAACCTAGAGGATAGTAAGTAAAAGGATTAATTGGAAAGTAACCAATCGTACTTAAGTAGTTTTATAGGAGGGTGAAAGGGAAATGAAGAAGTTAAGTTTGCTATTAACCATATTACTCTTGTTTTTAGCTGGCTGCAGCAATTCAAGTGCACAGACATCTACAACGAAAGCTAAGGGTTATGTTTTTGTAAACAACGGTATTACAATTGCTATGAATGAAAAAACAGCTCCTATTTTGAAAAAATTAGGTGAACCTAAAGATTATTTTGAGGCAAAAAGTTGTGCCTTTCAAGGTATGGAAAAAACCTACACCTTTAATGGTTTTGAGCTTCATACTTACGAAATGGATAAAGTTGATTATGTAGCATCAATTATTTTCTTGGATGATAGTGTTTCTACAAAAGAAGGTATTTCTCTAAATGCCGATTTAAATGATGTTATAAAAGCATATGGGGATAAATATACTAAAAAGCTTAGTTTATATACATATCAGCTAGAGAAATCAAAGATTTCCTTTATGATTGAAAACAATAAAGTAACTTCCATAGAATATATGGCAATTACTGAATAGATATTTTAAGAATGTTAAAAAACCTCCTTTATTTAGGAGGTTTTTTTAATGAAAAAAATATGCTAAAAAATGAACAATAATGCTTCCAAAATATAGTTGACCAAATTAGTCAATAGGGGTATAATTATATTATTGACTGACTTGGTCAATAACTTTTATACAGTGCTTTTAAGGCAAGGGGGTAGATATTATATTTTCGAAATTTCTAAAGTTAAAATATGAAAAACAGCAGCGAATAATAAATGCAGCCATGAAGGAGTTTGCACAAAAGGGCTTTGTAAGTGCATCCACTGACGTCATTGTGAAGGAGGCTGACATTTCAAAGGGGGCACTATTTTATTATTTCAAGAATAAGAAGGAGCTGTTCTTGTTTTTATATGATTATGCACTAGATTTATTAAAGAATGAGATTCTAATGAAGTTTAATTATGATGAAAAGGATATTTTTATAAGAATGCGGCAGGTGGCACTGCTTAAAATTGAAATATTGAATAAACATCCCGAAACATATAGGTTCTTAACGGCTGCCTATATGGAAGACTCCAATGAAGTGAGAGGTGAATTGGAAGACAGGAATAAGAAGCTGATTTTAAGTAGTAGAGGTATACTAAATGAAGGCATAGATACTTTAAAATTCCAAGAAGATGTTGATGTAAAAAGGGCTATTGAAATTATTACATGGACTCTTGAGGGCTTTACAAATAAAGAGATGGAGAAGGTAAAGAAATTTTCTTTAGATGAACTGAATTTTGAGGAACTAATTAAAGAAATGGATATTTATCTGGAAATATTAAAAAAGAACTTCTATAAATAATAAGGGGGACGGACCATGAATGTTATAGAAATTAAAAACCTTACCAAAAGCTATGGTAAGGCAAGAGGAATTATTGATGTGAGTTTTAATGTGGAAGAAGGGGAGATTTTTGGCTTTATTGGCCCAAACGGTGCAGGAAAGTCAACCACCATCAGGACTTTATTAGCACTGATTTATCCAACCAGTGGAAGTGCTGCAGTCTTTGGCAAGGACTGTGTAAAATTCGCCCCTGAGATTTCTAAAGAGATAGGATATTTACCTTCGGAGGTTTTCTATTACGAAAAGATGAGAGTAAAGGAGCTCTTGGAGTATTCGGCCAGATTCTACAAGAAAGATTGCAGCAAAAGAATCAAGTATTTAGCAGAGGCTATGGATCTTGACCTTAAAAAGAGAATTGAGGATTTATCCTTTGGAAACAAAAAGAAGGTTGGCATTGTGCAGTGCTTGTTGCATGAGCCTAAGCTTATTATTCTAGATGAACCTACCAGTGGACTTGATCCTCTAATGCAGCAGAAGTTCTTTGATCTTCTATTAGAGGAAAATAAAAAAGGTGCCACCATTCTTCTATCCTCCCATATTTTAACTGAGGTACAGAGATTGTGCAGCAGGGTTGCAATTATTAAAGAAGGCAGGATTATTAAGGTAGAGAAGATAAGTGATTTAACAGAAAACAACTATAAAAAGTTTAAGGTGGAGATTAAAGGCAGCTTTGATAAAGATCACTTTAAGGTAAGTGGTGTGAACAAGCTAGAAGTTGAAAACAATACCGTGAGTTTTTTGTTTAAGGGAAATATCAATATGATAATAAAAAAGCTTTCCCAGATAGAAGTGTCAAATGTTTGGGTGGAGGAGCCCAGTTTAGAGGAAATCTTTATGCACTATTATGAAAAGGAGGACTAGAGTATGAATATTTTTCTCCATGAACTAAAGACCTACAGAAAATCCGTAATAATATGGTCATGCTCCATGGCTGCACTGGCTGTAATGTTTATGCTCATCTTTTCCTCAGCCTCCTCCGAGATAGAGTCACTAAAAAACGTATTAAAAAGTATGCCTGAGGCATTAAGGGCAGCACTTAGCATTTATGTAGAGAGTATTGCTTCCCTTGAAGGTTTTTATTCCTTTGTGTTTGTGTATGTTGTGCTATGTGGTGCAATTCAAGCCATGAATCTTGGAACCTCCATACTTTCAAAGGAAGTAAGTGAAAAGACGGCAGATTTTTTATTAACAAAGCCTGTTAACCGCAAGATGATATTGACATCAAAGCTCTTGGCTGCACTGGTCTCCATAATTTTTACAAATATTATATATCTTTTAATAACAATATCAATGACCTTTACCGTGAAGTCTGAATTTAGCATGAAACTTTTCCTTATGATATCCTTCACCTTGTTTTTTATCCAGCTAATATTTTGTGCTTTAGGTGTCTTAGTTTCTGCTGCAGCAGGGAAGATAAAATCTGTGATTTCTATATCCCTAAGCACGGTGTTTGGCTTCTTCATTATAGGTGCTCTTGGTTCTGTCATTGGTGACAAGGCAGTAAGCTATATCTCGCCTTTTAAATATTTTGATACGGCATACATCCTAAAAAATGGAGCATATGAGGCTTCCTATAGCATTATTGCAATAATCTTTATTATTACAGCTATCGCAGTCAGTTACTTTATATATTCAAAAAAGGATATTCACGCAGTATAAAGGCTGTATATTCGTATGAGTTCAGCTATCTGAAGGTGGAATAAAAACTCAGCCTTTAGTTAAACTTCACTTTGTAAGGAGGTCAGATTATGAATGTTTTTATAAGAGAAATAAAAGCTCATAGTAAATCACTTATTTTTTGGTGTATAGGTATGGCCTTGATGATTGCATCTGGCATGGCCAAGTTTTCCTACTATGTTGAATCAGGACAATCTATACAGGAGCTTATGTCAAGGATACCTAAAACCCTAAGGGCTATTTTGGGCATGGGGGATTTTGACGTTACAAAAGCCAGCGGCTTTTACGGCATGCTTTTTTTATATCTTCTAGTAATGGCAACTATTCATGCTTCTATGTTAGGTGCCAACATCATAGCAAAGGAGGAAAGGGATAAGACTGCGGAGTTCCTCATGACAAAGCCTATATCTAGGACTGGCATAATAACTTCAAAGCTTTTGGCTGCACTTTTAAATATACTGATATTAAATCTTGTTACCTTGATATTATCCGTATCCCTTGTAAATAAATACGGCCATGGTGAAAATATAACAGGGGACATACTGCTGCTCATGGGGGCAATGTTTGTTCTGCAGCTGCTGTTTTTATCCATAGGAACTGCTATAGCTTCTGTAAGCCGAAAACCGAAACTCTCTGCCTCTATAGCTACCACAGTGCTGCTTATAACCTTCATGTTATCAGTGGTATGTGACATGAACAGCAGTCTTGAGGGTTTTAAATACCTTACCCCCTTTAAGTACTTTGAAGCAGCACAGGTGATGTATGGCGGAGGACTAGAGCCCTTATATGTAATTATATCTATTGTTATTATCACTGCACTTACTAGTGTAACTTATGGATTTTATAAAAAGAGAGATCTAAAGCTATAGTTTATCCCATTTCAGCCCAGACACCGATGTTTTAAGAAACGGTATCTGGGCTGCTTTACACCTAAATAATTAAGTCTAAAATACAATGTAATAACGCTATAGATTAAATTTATTATATTAAAAATATTAGAAAAATATCATGTAAAAGATTACATTTATCTATTGCATATTAAATTGGAATGTGATACCATAAAAGCATGGAATTGAAATCGGTATCGATACCGATAACGATACCGACAACGATACCAAATTGTGATTATCACTATAATGTTAAAGCAAATTCCAAATAATAATAACGGGGAGATGGGTTTATGAAAAAAAGACTATTAAGCGTAGTGTTAAGTACAGCAATAGTTTCAACTATGCTTGCTGGCTGTACTGCAAAGACCAATACTTCAGCAGCTAAGGAAATCTATTTTTTAAACTTTAAGCCTGAAATAGCAGAAGTATACAATTCTATTGCAGCAGATTATGAAAAGGAAACTGGTGTTAAAGTAAAAGTTGTAACAGCAGCTGCTGGTACATATGAAACTACTTTAAAATCAGAGATATCTAAGTCCGATGCTCCAACAATCTTCCAAATAAATGGACCAGTTGGTTATCAAGCTTGGAAGGATTATTGTGCAAACTTAAAGGATTCAAAGCTTTATAGCTATCTAACAGATAAAAGCTTAGCAGTAACCAGCGGAGACGGTGTTTATGGAATACCTTACGTTGTAGAAGGTTATGGTATTATCTACAATGATGCTGTGATGAAGAAGTATTTTGCTCTAAGCGACAAAGCAGTATCTATAAATTCAGCTGCTGAAATAAAGAACTATGACACCTTAAAGAAGGTTGTAGAAGATATGACTAAGCACAAGGATGCACTAGGCATAAAGGGAGTATTTGGTTCCACATCTCTAAAAGCTGGCGAACAGTGGAGATGGCAGACACACCTTGCAAATTTGCCCTTCTACTATGAATTTAAGGATAACACTAAGTTTGACAACACTGTATTAGCAGGACTTGGAACAGACAAAATTGACTTCAAATATGCGGACAACTATAAGAACATTTTCGACTTGTATATCAACAACTCTATTACAGATAAGAAGCTTTTAGGAAGTAAATCTGTAGATGATTCTATGGCTGAATTTGCTCTTGGCAATGTAGCTATGGTTCAGAATGGTAACTGGGCTTGGTCACAAATAAATCAGGTGAGCGGCAATAAGGTACAGGAATCTGATATAAAGTTTATGCCTATATACACAGGTGTACAGGGTGAGGAAAATCAAGGCTTATGTGTAGGTACAGAAAACTACTTTGCAATAAATGGCAAGGTTTCAAAAGAGAAACAGGATGCATCCAAAGCATTCTTAGAGTGGTTATTCTCCAGTGATAAGGGTAAGGACTATGTAACTAATAAATTAGGCTTCATAGCACCATTTAACACCTTTAAGGACAATGAAAAACCAGCAGACCCATTAGCAAAGGAAGTTTTGGCTTGGATGTCAAAGGGAACTACCTCTGTAGCATGGACATTTGCAGCCTTCCCAAGCGAAGAGTTTAAGAATCAATTTGGTGATTCATTATTAGAATATGCTCAAGGTAAGAAAACCTGGGATCAAGTTGTAACTGTAGTTAAGAATGCCTGGGCATCAGAAAAGGCAAAAAAATAGTTGATTTCATAAAAAACTAAAGTTATTAATGGTGAGTCCTGAGAGTTAAATCAGGCTCACCATTTTCAAATTAATAGGAGGAGAGGCCAGTATGGAAAAAAGATTAAAAAAATATTTCGCAATTTTTGCTCTTCCAACATTAATAGCATTTTCCATAGCTTTTTTTATACCCTTCCTTTTGGGTATATATTTATCTTTCACAGAGTTTAATACAGTGGCAAATGCTAAATGGATAGGTTTTAGCAATTATACTAAGGCCTTTCAAAACAAAGATTTTTTAAACGCACTTTGGTTTACTGTTAAATTTACAGTAATATCTGTTATTACAATAAATGTATTTGCCTTTGCACTAGCATTCTTATTAACTAGGGGTAGAAAAGGTACAAATTTATTTAGAACGGTATTTTTTATGCCCAACTTAATAGGGGGAATTGTATTAGGGTATATATGGCAAATAATCATCAATGGCATACTCTATAAGTTTGGAGTAACCTTAACCTATGACCCAAAATATGGCTTCTGGGGACTTATTATATTAATGAATTGGCAGCTTATTGGTTATATGATGATTATTTATATTGCTGGGATACAAAATGTATCTGCAGATTTAATTGAAGCAGCTCAGATTGATGGAGCCAGCCCTTCCAGAGTACTGAGAAGTATTATTATACCTATGGTTATGCCATCTATTACTATATGTTTATTTTTAACAATATCCAACGGCTTTAAATTATTTGATCAAAACCTTGCTCTAACAGCAGGTGCACCGTCAAGGCAGACTGCTATGTTGGCCCTTGATATTTATAATACCTTCTACGGGAAAACAGGTTGGGAAGGTGTTGGCCAAGCTAAGGCTGTTATATTCTTTATCTTAGTAGCTATTTTAGCCTTTGCACAGCTTGTTATTACTAGAAGTAAGGAGGTAGAAGCCTAATGAAGAGTATGAAGCTAAAGGATAATTTGATATTTTTTATTTTGACAATACTAGTTGCTATGTTTTTAGCACCTATTTTTATAATTGTAATGAACTCCTTTAAAGGGAAGCTGTACATTAGTGATACTCCCTTTGCATTACCTACAAAGACCACCTTTTCAGGTTTAAACAATTATATTTCAGGTATATCTAAGACAGGCTTTCTCCAAGCCTTTGGATGGTCATTGTTTATTACAGTATGCTCTGTTGCTGTTATTGTGTTATTTACAGCCATGACAGCTTGGTATATTACAAGAGTTAAGTCAAAGGTATCTAGCATAATATATTATTTATTTGCATTTTCTATGATAGTACCCTTTCAAATGGTTATGTTCACTACCACTAAGGTAGCTAATGTTTTGCACCTGGACAATCCATTGGGCATTATTGTAATATATCTAGGTTTTGGAGCAGGATTATCAGCCTTTATTTTTGCTGGCTTTATTAAGTCTATACCTCTTGAGATAGAGGAGGCTTCTGTACTTGATGGGTGTAATCCAATACAGACCTTTTTTCTGGTAGTATTTCCTATATTAAAACCCACAGCAATAACTGTTGCAATATTAAATGCTATGTGGATTTGGAATGATTATTTGCTACCATACCTGCTTATTGGTAATGAATATAAGACAATTCCAATTGCTGTGCAGTACCTAAAGGGTGGATATGGTTCAATAGACATGGGTTCAATGATGGCTGTGCTAGTATTAGCTATTATCCCTATAATAATATTTTACTTTACATGCCAAAAGCATATCATCGAAGGTGTTGCTTCAGGGGCTGTTAAAGGTTAAAACTTATGATAATACTAACGCTATAATGGAGGAAAAAGATGAGAAAGAGTGGAATACTACTGCCCATTGCTAGTTTACCCTCAAAATACGGCATAGGAGCATTTTCCAAAAGTGCATATGACTTCATAGATCAGTTAAAGGCGGCAGGGCAAAGCTACTGGCAGATATTGCCATTAGGTCCTACAGGCTATGGTGATTCGCCATACCAATCCTTCTCTACCTTTGCTGGGAATCCTTACTTTATTGATTTAGAAACGCTGATAGAGGAGGGATATTTAACAAAAGAAGAGTGCGATGCATATGACTTTGGAGATAATGTTCGATATATAGATTACGAAAAAATATATTTTTCAAGATTTAAGGTGCTAAGAGTTGCTTATGAAAGAAGCAATATAGCAAAAAACAAAGAATTTCAGCAATTTGTTTTTGATAATGCATATTGGTTAGAGGATTATGCACTATATATGTCCATAAAGAATCACTATAAAGGTGCCAGCTGGAGCCAGTGGGATGAGGATATAAGAAAAAGAGAAGCAGAAGCAATTAAGAGGTATAAAGTAGAATTGTCTGAGGAAATAAGCTTTTACCAGTTCCAGCAATTTATTTTTATTAAGCAATGGATGAAATTAAAGACTTATGCTAATCAGTGTGGCATTAAAATCATTGGGGATATTCCGATTTATGTTGCCTTTGACAGTGCAGAATGCTGGTCAAGCCCTGAATTATTTCAATTTGATGAAGAAAGGCTACCCATAGCTGTTGCAGGGTGTCCACCAGATGGGTTCTCAGTTACAGGGCAGCTGTGGGGCAATCCCCTTTATGATTGGAATTATCACAAAAGAACTTCCTATGCATGGTGGATACAAAGGATTGCATATTCTTTTAAGCTATATGATGTGGTAAGGATAGATCATTTTAGGGGATTTGATGAGTATTATTCTATACCTTACGGTTCCTCCACCGCAGAAAGAGGAAAATGGGAAAAAGGTCCGGGATATGAGATATTTGAGGAACTCAGAAATCAGTTAGGAGATTTAGACATTATAGCAGAAGATCTAGGTTTTCTTACAGATAGTGTACTTAAACTAGTAAAGAAAACAGGGTATCCTGGCATGAAGGTGTTGGAATTTGCCTTTGATTCCAGAGAGGAAAGTGACTATTTACCCCACAATTATGATAAAAACTGCATTGTATATACAGGCACCCATGACAATGAAACCGTTATGGGATGGTATAAAAATCTTAAGGCTGAGGATAAAAAGCTAGCCATAGATTATATGGACATCGATCCTGTAAGAGATGCGGATATTCACTGGAAGTTTATCCGTTTGGCGTTGTCAAGTGTTGCAAACCTTGCAGTGATACCTATACAGGATTATTTAGGCTTAGGCAATGAGGCTAGAATCAATAAGCCTTCTACAGTAGGTGAAAACTGGAAGTGGCGTCTTTTAGAAGGAGAATTCACAGATGAACTGTTAAAGAAAATAAGAAAAGTAACGAAACTATATGGCAGATAAAAGTTATGTTTTTAAAGTTGCTCTACAGGATAGTTATTATGGTAAGCATATAATGGTATAATAATTTTAACTGATAGAAAAGTCTAGAATCGAAATGTATTAAAGGGATGAAGGATTATGGGAACAATAACAATCAAAGATATTGCAAAGCTCTGTGGTGTAGGCGTAAGCACAGTATCTAGAGCAATAAATGATCATAATGACATCAATGATGAAACAAAAGCTATGATTATGCAAATTATTAAGGAAAACAACTATGTTCCTAACAATAGTGCACGTAATTTAAAAAGATCTAACTCTGATACTATTGCTGTACTTATAAAAGGTATAAGCAACCCTTTTTTCAGCCCCATGATTAAGACCTTTGAAAGAAGGATTAAGGAAAAAAGGTACTCCTTTATTTTGCAGAGAGTAGATGAAAAAGAAAACGAAATTGATGTGGCTATTGAATTAGTTAATGAAAAAAAGCTAAAGGGCATTGTATTTTTGGGAGGATGTTTTTCCCACTCAGATGAAAAGTTAAGTCAGTTAAAGGTTCCTTTCGTGCTAAGTACAGTGGGAACTACTCAAAATTATGATAAAACTATTTGTTCATCTGTTTCTGTAGATGATTTTAAAGAGAGCTACAAAATTGTGGATTACCTATGCTCATTAGGTCATACAAAAATTGCCACTATTACAGCCTCCATGGAGGATGAAAGTATTGGTAAACTGAGGCATAATGGGTACACCAGTGCATTAAAAGCTAATAATATAGAAGTTGATAAAGACCTAATCAGGGTTATGAGGGATGATATTGAAGGTTATTCTATGGAAAACGGCTATGCAGTTACAAAGGAATTACTAGAATCAGGGAAGGATTTTACAGCAATCTATGCCATATCTGACAGTATTGCCATAGGGGCCTGTAAGGCTATCTTTGATGCCGGCAAGAGGGTTCCTGAGGACTATTCAATAGCTGGCTTTGACGGTATGGACATGGCACGCTACTATAATCCATCCATAACCACTATAAGACAGCCTGTGGAGGAAATGGCAGAAGCCACCATTAAAATATTGTTTGATGTTATACGTAATAGAACATCAGCCCAGCAAAGGATGTTTCAAGGTGAATTAATAATAGGACAATCAACAAAATCTATTAAATAAGATATATAGGATAAGTTAAATAATAGTTAACTTATCCATTTTTTAAGAAACAGGAAAATCACTGCCTATATTCAAAAGGAGAAGGGCAATGAGGAGGAAATATATGATGTTAGAAAAAGATTTACAAAATATATTAGATAAAAGGTTTCAAAAATCACTAAGCACCTGTACTAATGAAGAAATATATTTGGCGCTGTTAGAGCTTACAAAGGAAAGGATAAAAGCAAAGGGAAGTATATCAGGAAAGAAAAAATTATATTATATTTCAGCAGAATTTTTAATAGGGAAGCTTTTATCCAATAACCTGATTAACCTTGGCTTATATGAGGAAATCCAAGAACTATTAAAGAAGAACCATAAGAATTTGAGTGAAATAGAAGAAGTAGAATTAGAACCATCTTTAGGTAATGGTGGACTAGGAAGACTTGCAGCTTGTTTTTTAGATTCTATTGCAACTTTAGGGCTTTATGGAGATGGAGTTGGACTAAACTATCATTATGGATTATTTAAACAGGTTCTTGAAAACAATATACAAAAGGAAACAATAAATCCATGGATTTCAAAGGAAAGCTTTCTAAAAAAATCTGATATAAGCTTTGAAGTACCCTTTAAAGATTTTACACTAAAGTCCACTTTATATGACATTGATGTGACAGGCTATGAAAATAAATCAAACAAACTAAGACTTTTTGATATAGACACATTGAATGAAAATATTGTAAAAAAGGGTATCGATTTTGACAAAGAGGATATTGTGCACAACTTAACCCTGTTTTTATATCCAGATGATAGTGATACAGCAGGTCATTTATTAAGAATTTATCAGCAATATTTTATGGTAAGTAATGCGGCTCAACTAATTATTAAAGAAACCTTAGAGAAAGGTTATGACCTTCATAAATTAGATGAACATGTAGTGGTGCAGATCAACGATACACATCCAACTATGGTGATTCCAGAATTGATTCGCCTATTAATGAAGCAAGGCATAGACCTGGATGAAGCAATTGAAATAGTTACTCGAAGCTGTGCCTATACAAATCATACAATTCTAGCAGAGGCACTAGAGAAATGGCCCTTAGCCTATTTAGAAAAGGTTGTACCACATTTGCTGCCAATTATTAAAGAATTGGATAAGCGAGTTAGAAATAAATATGATGATGAAAGAGTGTACATTATTGATGAGGATATGCGTGTTCATATGGCACATATAGATATTCATTATGGCTTCAGTGTCAATGGTGTTGCAGCTCTTCATACAGATATTTTGAAGAATTCAGAGTTGCAGCCTTTTTATAATATATATCCTGAAAAATTTAATAATAAAACTAATGGTGTTACCTTTAGAAGATGGCTAATCCATTGTAATCCTTTGCTTGCTCAATATATAACTGAGCTTATAGGAGATGATTTTAAGAGGGATGCAGATAAATTGCAGGAGCTTTTAAAATATATTGAGGATGACAGGGTGCTAAAAAAGCTGCTGGAAATAAAACATGAGAATAAGCTTACCCTCAAAAAATACTTAGAAGAAACACAAAATGTTCAAATAGATGAAGACTCTATCTTTGACATTCAGATAAAAAGGCTTCATGAATATAAAAGACAGCAGATGAATGCCCTTTATATTATTTATAAATATCTAGATATTAAGAAGGGAAACCTTCCTAAAACCCCAATAACCATGATCTTTGGAGCTAAAGCATCACCGGCTTACACTATTGCTAAGGATATTATACATTTGATTTTATGCTTGCAGGAACTCATTAACAAGGATGGTGAAGTAAACCCATATTTGAAAATTGTTATGGTTGAAAATTACAATGTGACAAAAGCATCAAAATTGGTTCCAGCCTGTGATATATCAGAGCAAATATCACTAGCATCAAAGGAAGCTAGTGGTACAGGGAATATGAAGCTTATGTTAAATGGTGCAATTACACTTGGAACCATGGATGGAGCAAATGTTGAAATCCACGATCTAGTTGGAAAAGATAACATCTATATTTTTGGTAAGTCAAGTGAAGAAGTAATTAAGCTATATGAAGATAAATCCTACAATCCAGCAAATTACTACAAAAAAGATGAAACCATAAAAGAAATAGTGGATTTTCTTGTGAGTAAAAATATGATTGAAATTGGTGATAGAGAAAGACTCACGAGACTTCATAGCGAACTTACATCAAAGGATTGGTTTATGACACTAATTGATATTAAAGAATATATCAAGGTTAAGGAAGCTATGCTTGAAGATTATGCAGACAGAAAAGCATGGAGCAAAAAAATGCTTGTTAATATAAGTAAAGCAGGTTTCTTCTCATCAGATAGAACAATTAAACAATATAACAAAGACATTTGGAAGCTATAAAAATGAAGGCTTTTCTTACCTTGCATGCAGGAGGGCTGATTGACCATGCTTAAGGACTTAACTAGGGGTAATGAGACAAAAGTAATAGTCCGCTTTGCCGTACCTATGATAATTGGAAACCTGTTTCAACAGCTATATAACATAGCAGATGCCATTATTGTGGGCCAGTACATCGGGGCTGGTGCTCTTGCAGCAGTTGGAAGTTCTTACACCTTAATGATTTTTTTAACCTCCATAATACTTGGACTTTGCATGGGCAGCGGGGTAGTATTCTCCATGTTTTTTGGTGCCGGTAAGATGGACAAACTAAAAGGCAGTATTTTTACTTCATTTTGGTTTATAGCGCTAATTACACTTGTAATTAATGTACTGGCATTAATTTATATTGATGAGATTCTCTATTTAATCCAAATTCCAACAGATATACTGGCTGAAACAAAGAAGTATCTGCAGATTATCTTCTACGGTATAAGTTTTACCTTTGTTTATAACTATTTTGCTGCGGTGCTGCGTAGTATGGGCAATTCCATGGCACCGCTGATATTTCTTATTATAGCTGCTGTAATAAATATTGCATTGGATATTATTTTTGTAGTACCTCTAGGAATGGGGGTGGGTGGAGCGGCCTTAGCAACCATTATAGCGCAAGGCTTTTCAGCTCTTAGCATTGCTATTTACAGCTTTGCAAAGGTACCTCAGATACGCCCAGAAGCAAGGCATTTGCGCTTTGATAGTAGCATTGTAAGGCTGATTGCAAACTATTCAGTGCTTTCTAGCATTCAGCAATCCATTATGAATTTTGGTATATTAATGATACAGAGTCTGGTAAATAGCTTTGGTGTATCTGTAATGGCAGCTTTCGCGGCGGTGGTTAAAATTGATAGCTTTGCCTACATGCCCGTGCAAGATTTCGGTAACGCATTTTGCACCTTTATAGCTCAGAATAAGGGGGCGGAAAAAAGCCAGCGTATTAGTAACGGAATTCATTCTGCAATAAAAATTATTACTCTATTTTGTGCAGCAATTTCCATTCTGGTTTGGGTATTTGCAAAAGGACTAATGGGTATTTTCATTATGCCAAGTGAAGTAGAGATTATACGAATCGGAGTGCAGTATTTACATATTGAGGCTAGTTTTTACTGCTTAATTGGTTATTTATTTATGTTTTACGGTCTATATCGGGGCTTTGGCAGGGCAGGTATGTCCATTATACTAACTATTCTGAGCCTTGGTACACGGGTGATTTTGGCTTATACCCTTTCCTCTGTACCTTCCATTGGCGTTTTGGGTATTTGGTGGGCTATTCCAATTGGTTGGGCGCTGGCAGATATAATGGGTTTCTATATTTTAAAGCGAGACAATATTATTTAAGGATTTACTTCAATATGGGCAGTAGGAGTAGGTTTTATTCAAAATATATTGGTTAAAACTACTTCTATAAACATGTGAGGGAATGATGAAGGATGAAAAAAATATTATTGTTTGTGTTTATATTTTCAATTAATGCTTCTCTTCTTGGCTTTACTGATGAAAAGGCCAACACTAAATTGAAAGAAGAATCTCAACAAACTTATGAAATCAATGAGAAAGCTATTGAGAATTTGGTTTACAGCTTTGGAGGGAAGCTTCAAATGGTTTCACTTCAGGCCCCAAAGGATATACTGAGCAAGAGTATCGAGGAGAATTATGGGGATTTTGTATCCCCTGCACTTCTTGAAAAATGGCAGAGAGATCCTAAGAAGGCTCCTGGGCGGATGCTTTCAAGTCCTTGGCCAGATAGTATAGAAATTCTAGCTATTAAAAAGCTAAGAGAGGATATCTACGAGGTAAAGGGGCAAATAATATACCTAACTAGTGTGGAGAAGGTGAAGGGTGGTGCTGCTGCAAAGCAGCCAATTAATCTAATAATAGTGAAAATAGGCAATGGGTGGGTAATCCACTCTGTTACTTTGGGTGATTATGAGTAATCAGGGCTTAATCATCTAGGAAAGTTCGTAACCTGATAGAAAAATGTAAATATTTATAAAAAGTTCTTGCTTGCTACGTTACGTCATATAATATAATCAATATAGAGGTGGTTTTCATGAAAAGTAAGGAGCCAATTCCAAGTGAATTTATGACGGTGGGTGAGCTTGCTAAAAGGCTGGGTACAACCGTACGTACTCTACAATACTATGACAGAGAGGGATTACTAAAGCCTTCTACACAAAGCGAAGGTGGTAGGAGACTTTATACCAATAAGGATATGGTTAAGCTTCATCAGATTTTATCTATGAAGTTTTTAGGATTTTCACTGATGGATATCAAAAATAATTTAATATCTCTTGATACACCACAACAGGTTACAAAGGTATTAAGTGAGCAGGCGCAAATCATAAAGGATAAAATTGCAAATCTCACTGAGGCACTATCTGCAATAGAGGCGCTGCAGGGGGAAGTTAAACAAATGCATATTGTAAACTTTGACAAATACGCTGATATTATCAAGCTATTACAGCTAAAAAATGAAAACTATTGGGTTGTTAAATTGTTTGATGATAAGCTCATGACACACATTAGAAACAATTTTACGGAGGACTCTGGAAAAGCACTTTTTAAGAAATGGCAGAACTTATGTAACGAAACTGTACAGCTTAAACTCGATGGTGAAACCCCAGAAAGTGACAAGGGTCAAGAGATTGCTAAAGAGTGGTGGGACATGGTAATGGAGTTTACAGGTGGTGATATGAGTATGCTTCCAGAGCTAGAAAAATTTAACCAGGACAAAAAAGACTGGGACAACCAATGGAGTGAAAAACAGGCGATAGCAGACGAGTTTATAGGAAAGGCATTGCATGTTTACCTTCAAAATCAAGGGGTAGTTATTTCAAATATGGAGGTGGTGGAGTGATGAAGGCAGCCATTGAAGTTGATAATTTAATAAAAAGTTATGGAGCAAATATCGTCATCAATAATATTTCCTTTGCAGTGGAGCATGGTGAAATCTTTGGAATCTTAGGCACAAATGGAGCAGGGAAAACAACCACATTGGAATGTATTGAGGAGATACGAGGCTATGATAATGGGAAAATCACAGTAAATGGCAGAATGGGTGTACAACTACAATCGTCCTCACTCCCTGGAAACATAAAAGCACTAGAGGTGTATTGTTTGTTTTGCAAGTGGAGCAAAGCACAAGTAGATCTTAAATTATTCAATGCTTTTGGACTAGCAGAACTAAAAGACAAACAGTACAAGGAAATGTCCACAGGACAAAAAAGGCGGTTACATCTAGCTCTTGCACTCATAGGAAATCCCGACATTATATTTCTTGATGAACCAACGGCAGGACTTGATGTAGAGGGAAGAGTATCCCTACATGCTGAAATTCGTAAATTAAAACAGCAAGGCAGAACCATCATTATGGCAAGTCATGATATGGCAGGGGTGGAAAGTCTTTGTGATAGAATTGCTATCCTCAAAGATGGCAAAATTGCTTTTATCGGTACATCCAGTGAGCTGACCAGTAAAAACATGGAGCAAAGCAGAATATATATTAAGACTAAAAAGCCAATACAAAACGCTCTCTACGAACAGGGCTATGCAGTATTCATAACCTCAAGCATCGGGGATACTTTGCTTGAACAGCTTGAAATCTGCAGACAAGAGCAAAATACAGTTCTTGATGTAAAAATTGAGAGAACAACTCTTGAACAAAAATTTATGGACATAGCTAGGGAGGAAAAGATATGAGTGCATTCTTATATGGAGTAGCTCTTCAATGGAAGCTTGATATTAGAAACAAAGGGGTAATCCTCACTTATTATGTGGTACCCCTAGTGTTTTTTCTATTTATTGGTGCAATTTTTACATCTATAAACCCTTCAGCAAAGGATACACTAATTCAATCAATGACGGTATTTGGTGTGACAATGGGGGCAATTTTGGGAGCACCCATATCATTGGTAGAATTGTATGATAGTGAAATAAAAAAGTCATTCAAAGTAGGCGGGATACCATTATGGGTGGCAGCTGTAAACAATTTTATATCTGCGTTTATTCATCTTTTCATCATGAGCTTAGTGATATTTTTCGCAGCTTCAATTGCTTTTAAAGTAAAAATTCCTGAAAGCATAGCACTTTACTTTGCTTCACTTGCAGTATTTATCATAGCTTGCTTAGGTGTGGGAACAATGCTTGGACTGATGATAAAAGGCACATCAAAGCTAACAATGATATCACAATTTATATTTTTACCATCAATTATGCTGTCTGGCATTATGTTCCCAGTTGATATGCTCCCTAAGGCACTTCAAAATATCGGCAAAATATTCCCTGCAACCTGGGGGTTTAAAATGATGGCAAGTCCGGTCTTTGATGTAAGCTTCTTTTTGCCACTTGTATTAATATTGATGGTGACAATATGCATTAGTGGATATAGACTGTCAAAAATGGGTATTGAATAAGAATTAAAAATTTTTTTATAATATTTTAATAATATATTGATTTTCTTAATAATTTGTTATAGTATTAATTCATAGGATTTATGTGTACCGGTTTCGTTAATTGGTTCCTAAAGGAGATATTATGGATAAGGAAAAAGAACTAACAACCATAAATGATGTGGCAAAGGCAGCAGGTGTATCAAAAACTACTATATCAAGATATTTAAATGGTAAATATGAGTATATGTCTGAGGATACGAGAAAACGTATTCAAACCGTTATAGAAGAATTAAAATACAGACCAAGCAATGTGGCAAAGACATTAAAATCAAATAAAAGCGGATTAATTGGAGTAACCATAGCAGATATCGGTAGCCAATTCTCCTCAATCTTACTTAAGGGAATTGGAGATGTTTGCAAAGCTCATGGTTATCAGGTTGTTATATCTAATGTAGATAATGATCCGGAAAAGGAAAGAGAGTATATCGAGTCTCTAATGGATAACAGAGTTGAAGGAATTGTTGTAAATACTACTGGTTATAATGATGACTTTTTAGTTGAGATTAATGAAACAAGAGTGCCTTTAGTACTGGCAGATAGAACTATGGAGGAGTTAAAGATCGACTCTGTTGCTACAAACAACTATAATATTACTTTTGATACAATAAAGTTTTTAGTGGAAAAGGGTTATCGAAATATAGCCTTCTTTACTGAGGACCCAGGTAGGAATAGTGCGAGACATCTTAGAAGAAGCGGTTATCTAGATGCTATGAAGCAGTTACTAGGAGTAGATGCTAACAATCTAATATATACTATTGATTCAGATGATGAAAGTACCACCATTAAAGCAATTGAGGAGTTTAATAATTCATATAAGAACAAGCTTAAGGCTATATTCACCGTTAACGGAGTTACCTTGTTAAGTGTGCTGCAAGGAATAAAAAAGTCCCAATATAAAATACCTGAAGATTTTTATGTGTGTGGGTATGAAGACTGGGGCTGGGCAACTCTAGTATATTCTGAGATACCAGTTATTTCACAGCATTCTTATGAGGTTGGTGTGGAATCTGCCAAGATGCTTATAAAGAGAATCACAGGAAAAAGAAAAGGCAAACCCAAATATAAAGAGTTAGAGGCAAAGCTTATAATAGGAAATTCAAAAATATTTTAGTGGCAAATTTATTACATAGGGGGGAACTTACGTGAACAAGCAAGAGACCAAGGAAAAACTTAGAAATAAGATAATTGCAGTAATACGCTGTGAGGATTCAAAAAAAGCAAAGCTAATAGCCAATACTATCATAGAAACAGGAATAGATGTTTTAGAAATTACCTTTACTGTAAAGGGTGCTCCTGAACTCATAAAGGAGTTAAAAGCAGAAAACCCAAAGGCTGTAATAGGTGCAGGTACTGTAATTACTCTTGACCAAGCGAAAGAAGCATTAAATAGCGGGGCGGACTTTATTGTATCACCTTGTACAATTGAAGAAATAGGAGCCTTCTGCAGGGAACATAATATATTCTGCTCTATGGCTGCAGCAACCTCTACTGAGGCATATAATTCTCATAAGTACGGAAGTGATGTAGTAAAGCTATTTCCAGGGGAATATATAAATCCAGGAATTATTAAGGGAATAAAAGCCCCTATGCCTTTTATAGATATGATGCCAACTGGTGGTGTGGATAACAATAATATTAAAGCTTGGTTTGATAATGGTGCTTTTGCAGTAGGTGTTGGTGGACATTTAACCAAAGGCATAGATGAAACAAATTTAGATGTTTTAAGAGCAAGATGTGAAGCCCTTATCAATGCAGCAAAATAGTTGGAGGCAATATGGAAAAAAGCATTATAGTAATAAACACCTTGGTATTTTTAGATGAATTAAACAATGGTGTAAAACAGTCAAAGTTATTAAAGGATATTCATAGCTTAGGGATAAATAAAGCTGAGGTTAGAAGAGAGTTTATAAAGGATTTTGAAGCAGAGCTTCAGGAAATAAGGGCTATTTCAGAGGAGCTTCAAATGGAGCTTTACTATTCAGTGCCTAGATATTTGTATGTGGGCGGTAAGTTAAATATTGATGAAATAGAACAGTGCTTTAGGGAAGCTTTTAAGATGAATTGCAGAAATGTGAAATTAAATATTGGTGAGTTTTGTAATATGAGTGCTGAAAACGTTTGTGACATTAATTCCCTTTGTGATAAATATTCCATAAAGCTTACTATAGAAAATGACCAGACAAAAGAAAATGGACAAGTTCAAAAGATCAAGGAATTCTTACAGACAGCAGAAACACTTGGAATGAAGGTTAGCTGTACCTTTGATATAGGAAATTGGCTTTGGCAGGAAGAGGATCCAATGGAAAATGCATATATGTTAAAACCTTATGTTACATATATACATTTAAAGGATGCATACATAAAGGACAAGCCTAGTGCAGCACTGTTAGATGAGGGGATAATACCTTGGAGGAGTATACTTGGGATGTTTAGCAATAAGATACCTGTTGCTATAGAATATCCATGCTGTCCTGATACTCTTGCAAGGTTGAAAAAAGAAATAAATAAACTAAAAGAAGAAAGCTAACATTCCCAATATCTGTTATGGAGGTGGTAAGATAAACTCTGTATGTTAACCGGTACACAAAAGAATAATAATGTTTAAGGGAGGAATATTAAAATGACGTTACCGATAATCATTGGAATTTTATTATTGATATCTTATTTTGGATTGATTTACTTTGCTGCTAAGGGTGGCAATCTTATGCTTGGCTTCTTAATCATGGCTATCATATGGGTAGCACTAGGCATGGTAGGAGGAAAGATTACTTGGCAAATAGCACAGACTCAAGTATTCCAAGGCGGCCCTGAAAGCTGGGGAGCTACAGCAGTTGTAGTAATATTTGGTAGCTGGTTTGGCAAGGTGTTAGTTGAAACTGGAATTGCCTCAACTATCATAAGAAAAACTGTTGAGCTTGGAGGAGATAAGCCTGTTGTTACTACAGTATTACTTTCAATTGTAACTGGCCTTATTTTCACTAGTACTTTTGGAGCAGGTGCTGTTGTAGCAATTGGTGTTATAGTACTGCCAATCCTGTTATCTTTAGGTGTACCAAAGCCTCTTGCTGTTAGTTCATATTTAATGTCAGTTGGTTCTGGTATGTATGTAAACTTGGTTTTATTTAAGCAAATGCAAGGTATATTCCAAGGCTTCAAATATGATAATAACTATTTAAAATTCGGATTTGCTGCTATGGGAGTTCAGCTATTAGTAGTAATAATTATGATTGCAATTAGACTTAGAAAGAGCTCTGTAAATCATGCCTGGGCTGCTCAAAGCTCAAGCTCTAATAGTTCACAGCATGTTCCAGCTATAGCACTAATAACTCCAATTATCCCGGTTGTTTTAGCTATAGTATTTAAGTGGCAGCCAATACCTGCATTTATAGTTGCGGTATTCTATGCATTATTTGTTTGTGGAAGATTAAAATCCTTTAAGGAAACAGAAAAAATTGTTACAAAGACTTTTTATGATGGCGTTGTAGACGTTGCTTCATTACTTGGATTCTTATTCATACTTCCTATGTTTAATAAGGTTGCTGGCTTAGACGCAGTATTTTTCCAATCCATATTAGGTGGAGTAATGCCAACGAGCACATTGTTCCTTTGCATACTGTTTGCTGTTGTTGCGCCACTTGGATTATTTAGAGGACCATTAACTGTGTTTGGAGCAGGTTCTGCAACACTTGGAATATTAAACGCTATCGGAGGATTTACTCCTGCATTATTATTCCCACTAATCTATATTCCAACAATTACAATGAATATTTCAGCTTGTCCAACACAATCTTGGAACTTATGGGCACTTAACTATTCAAAGGTTAATGTAAAGGAATTCTTAAAATCAGGAGTTTTCTGGGCATGGTTAATCTGTATTATAAACACAGTAATTGCATATATAATGTTTGGACATTAAAAAATATATTTAGAAATATTTATTTAGTCTGCAGAAGGAATTCTGCAGACTAGTTTTAAAAATAAAGTGTTTTGGGAGGAAATAAGCATGACAAAAAGATCAGTTAGAGTTGGAATCGACGTAGGAGGTACTCATACAAAGGCAGTTGCTATAGATAACGATACTCATGAGATTATTGGTAAAGCATCTGTTATGACATCTCATGATCATGAACTAGGAGTTTCCGCTGGTGTTATAGAATGTTTTGAAAAGTGCCTTAATGCCAACAACATTGATCCGGATGAAGTAATATTTATAGCACATAGTACAACTCAAGCAACTAATGCATTACTAGAGGGAGACGTTGCAGACGTTGGAATTATAGGAATGGGAGCAGGTGGACTTGAAGGTTTCTTATCTAAAAGGCAGACAAAAATTGATGACATTGATTTAGGAACAGGCAGGATTATTAAAGTACACCATACTTATTTAAAGAAGAAGACAATAAATAAAGAAACTATAACAAATGCCATTAAGGATCTTATGAACGAAGGTTCTAGTGTTATTGTTGCTTCCAAGGCTTTTGGAGTTGATGACATTAGTGAAGAAGAGCAGGTTCAAGAGGTTGCTGATAAAGTAAATATTCCTGTAACAGTTGCTTCTGACATAAGTAAGCTTTATGGCTTAACTAGAAGAACGAGAACTGCAGCTATCAACGCTAGTATTCTTCCTAAAATGCTGGAAACTGCTTCAAGCACAGAGAAAAGTGTTAGAAAAGCAGGAATAAAGGTTCCACTTATGATAATGCGTGGTGATGGTGGAGTAATGGATATCTCAGAGATGAAAAAACGTCCTGTACTTACAATGCTATCTGGACCAGCAGCCAGTGTAGTTGGCGCACTTATGTATTTAAGGGCTTCAAATGGTGTTTACTTTGAAGTAGGAGGAACAAGCACAAATATTGGTGTTATTAAAAATGGTAGACCAGCGGTTGATTATTCTATTGTTGGAGGACACTCAACTTATATAAGTTCTCTTGATGTAAGAGTCCTAGGTATTGCTGGAGGTAGCATGGTAAGAGCTAATACTAGTGGAATAGTAGATGTAGGTCCAAGAAGTGCACATATAGCAGGTATGCCCTATGCTGTATATACTCCAGAGGAGGAGATTGTAGAGCCAGAGTTAGAATTCTTTTCTCCCAAAAAGGGTGACCCAGCTGATTATGTAGCTATAAAACTAAAAAATGGTAAGAGAATAACAATTACAAATAGCTGTGCAGCAAATGTACTAGGCATTGTAAAACCTGAGGATTATTCCTATGGAAATGTAAAATCAGCTATAAAGGCAATGGAGCCTTTAGCAAAACATCTTGGAATATCAGTAGAAGAAGTTGCAAAACAGATTCTAAAGAAATCTTTTGAAAAGATTAAACCAGTAATTGAAGGTCTTGCTGAAAAATATAAACTTGAAAAAGACCAGATTTCATTAGTTGGTGTTGGCGGCGGTGCTGCAGCATTACTTCCATATACAGCTAAGAATATGGATTTAGAATATAGTATTCCTGAAAATGCAGAAGTAATATCCTCTATAGGAGTTGCTCTTGCTATGATTAGAGATGTTGTTGAAAGAGTTATCCCTAATCCAACAAGTAAAGATATTGCCGATATTAAAAAGGAAGCAGCAAATTTGGCAATTGCCAGTGGTGCTGTTCCAGATACTATAGAGGTACAAATTGAAATTGATCCTCAAACCTCTAAAATAACAGCTATAGCTTTAGGCTCCACAGAAGTTCAAACCACAGACCTACTAAAGGCATGTACTGAAGAGGAAGCTAAGGAGCTTGCAGCTAAATCTATTGGTTTGTCAGCAGATAAAGTAAAGCTTGAATGTAAAAATAATGTATTTTATGTTTTCTCTGGGGTAAAGGATGAAAAGGCAGAGAAAAGACAGATTAGAGTGGTTGATAAGAAGGGCTTTATTAAGATTCAAAGAGGAGATGGCTCAGGAACCATATGTAAGGTAAGGGATGTAAAAAATGTTATAGATGAAATGTGGGATAGCCTTTCAGTTTATAAGAGTGATATGAGGCTTACCCCCGATGTTTACCTATGTATTGGAGGAAAAGTACTAGATTATTCAGGAATGATGAGCACTGAACAATTATATATGGTTATTGAAACAGAGACTATGCTTTTAGAACCAGATGAGGATGTTATCATTGTTGGAGCAAAGAATGACCTATGATAAAAGACTTAATAAGACAGTTAAAAACTATAGATGAAAACACATGGGGTCTATATACCTTTAGGAGGGACCCCTTGTGCAGTAAAGTAACTGATGAAGAAAAAGCAGATATGATTAAAAAGGCTAATGAGTGCGGGAAGCAGGAAGCTATAAAGCTTAAAGAAAAATATGGTGAGAAAACCTGTGCTGAGTATGCACAGCTGCTTGGTCTAACTGTTTCAAAAGCAGAAGAAAATAACAGCGAGGATTATATTTTATTTGCTAAGTTTAATGCTCCCAACAAGATTACAATTAGTGTTAATAGTGTTAAAAGGGCTGAAGAACTAGTTGAAAAAGAAAATCTTAAGCTGCTAATGGATGAAGTGAAAATAGAAGAGGTTTTAATAGCCCATGAGATGTTTCATTTCATTGAAGGTAAAAGCAAAGAAATATATACAAGCAGTACAAAAATAAGACTATGGAAATTAGGTCCCATAAAATATGATTCAGGGTTAAAGGCATTGGGGGAAATTGCAGCTATGGCTTTTGCCAAAGAATTGCTTAAGCTTTCCTACTATCCTAATTTATTTGATATATTGCTCTTGTATCCCCATGATGAGAAAAGATCAAAAATGCTATATGAT
Source organism: Clostridium sp. UBA701 (assembly GCA_002298125.1). Lineage (GTDB taxonomy): Bacteria > Bacillota > Clostridia > Clostridiales > Clostridiaceae > UBA701. Next base: position 476,764 of record DBMJ01000016.1, read on the forward strand.
GAAGTTTGCGCAATGAAAGGAGCTGATAACAATGCCTGAAATTATATTAATAGGTGAACCTATGGCAATGTTTATAGCTGATTATGTTGGTAATTTAGAGGATGTTGAAAAGTTCACAAGGTCTTTAGCAGGAGCTGAAGTAAATGTGTGCATTGGTTTAAAAAGGCTAGGCTACGATGTAAGCTATGTTACAAAGCTTGGAGTAGATCCTTTTGGAAAATATATAAAGAATTTTTTAGTGAAGGAGGGAATAGATACAAGCTATATAACCTTCGATGAAAGATTCCCTACGGCTTTTCAAATTAAAGGTAAGACTGAAGTTGGAGATCCTGAGGTTGTATATTTTAGAAGAGGGACAGCAGCATCACACATCACTAAAGAGGATATAGATAAGATAGACTTAGAGGGTGTTAGACATATTCATATTACTGGAATACCTCCAGCCTTGTCTGAGAGCTGCAAAGAAGCAACCTATGAGTTGATAAATAGAGCAAAAGAAAAGGGATTATTTATAACCTTTGACCCAAATTTAAGACCTGCTCTTTGGCCTAGTAAAGAGGAAATGGTTAGAGTAATTAATGATATAGCTTCAAAATGTCATATGGTGCTTCCAGGTGTTGCAGAAGGGCTAACACTAACAGGAAGTGATGACCCCAATGAAATTGCAGACTTTTATCTAGAGCTTGGAGTTAAGACTGTAATTGTAAAAACTGGTGATAAGGGAGCCTTCGTAAAAACTCAAGAGGAAGCATACACAGTACCTGGTTTCAAGGTTGAAAGGGTTGTGGATACTGTTGGGGCTGGAGATGGATTTGCTGTAGGTATAATAAGTGGGCTCCTAGAAAACTTAACCCTTAAGGAAGCAGTGGTAAGAGGTAATGCTATAGGTTCCCTGCAGGTAATGGTGCCAGGTGATAATGAGGGACTGCCAAACCGTGATAAATTACAGCAATACTTAGAAAAGGGTAGTGTAAAGTAAAATATGAAAAAATGAAGCCTCAAAATACCTTGCCCTATGGGCATAGAACAGTAAAATATATTGTGCTTTGAAGGCTAAATAAAGTAAGAGAGGGAACAGTATGAAAATACAACTTGCAATTGACCGAGTTAGTATTGAAAGAGCTAAGGAAATCTCAAGAGAAGCTAGTCCTTATATAGATATTATTGAAGTCGGAACAGCGCTAATAAAAGACTTTGGCATGGCTTCAATAAAAGAGATTAAGGAAGCTTTCCCAGAAAAAATTATTTTAGCTGATATTAAAACAATTGATGAAGGTGACTATGAATTTAGAGCAGCCTTCAATAGCGGTGCTGACATTGCTACAGTTATGGGAGCAGCTTCTATTGATACACTAAGAGCCTGCTATAGAGTTGCTGAAGATTTTAAGAAATTGATGATGATAGATCTTTTAGAGGTAGGATATGATAAAATAAATTTGCTGGTAGACTTTACTGATGCAATATTTTGTATCCACTCACCCTCTGATGGAGGAGAGCATAATTTAACCTCTCTTCTAAAAGAATTTAAGGAAAAATTCCCCAAAATAAGAAAGGTTGCAGTAGCTGGCGGCGTAAATTATGACACAATAAATACTATAAAGGAAGCTAATGTGGATATTGTCATAATAGGTGGTGCTATAACAAAGGCCACTAGCATAGGGAAAGCAGCTAAAAAGTTTAGGGAGATGATTTAACTGGATACTTTAAATATTATTGTGGATGAAATAAACTCTGTATTGTCAAAGGTAGATAGAAATCAGCTGGAAGAGGCTGTAAATTTCATTAGTAAAGATACAAGGATATTTGTAGATGGAGAAGGTCGTTCAGGGCTTATGGCAAAAGGCTTTGCTATGAGGCTTATGCATTTAGGCTATAGTGTGTATTCAGTAGGTGAAACTATAACTCCAGCTGTTCAGAAAAATGATATTTATTTTTCCGTTTCAGGTTCTGGGGAAAGTGGGAACGTGGTTTTAAATACTAAAAAAGCAAAAGAAAAAGGCTGTAGTATTATAGCAGTTACAAGTAAAGCAGAGTCCAGCATTGGTTCCTTAGGGGACAAGCTAATTGTAGTGCCAGGTACTACAAAGGGGGATAAAGGTCAGGAAAGAAAATCTGTTCAGCTATTAAGCTCTCTATTTGACCAAAGTCTTCATATAGTTTTGGATGCATTATGTTTGATGTTAAGTGAAAAAGATAATGTTTCAAATGGGGAAGCTACAGCTAAGCATTGGTAGATTTAGAAATGAGATAAGTTAGATGAATAAAGTAAACAGGAGGGTATAACCTGTTGAGCTTATTTCTTAGGAGGCTTATCTTGATGTGAGATTGCTACCTTTGATAGGCAGCAATGAAACTTGGTAAAAATTCCTGGGTTGACAGATATAAAATATTGTTGTAGTCTATATACTATAATTTCATAAGACCTCACTTTTACTGGTGGGGTAGAGGCGCGATATTTAACAGTCTTTAGAGGAGCTTGAGAAGCAGTGATACTAAGGAGAAGGAAATGTCGCCGAAGCTTGTAATATTCTCAGTATTACTTGCTGGGTCTGCAGTTAAGAGCTGCAGGACTGTCTCAATAGACGTCCCGGTTTATTGAGTTGTGCTATCTCATTTGGGAAAAGAAGGGGTACTCTGGGTAACTATGCATTTTTATAGACCTAAGATCACCTTAGGTCTTTTTTTGCGCGAAAAAATAGCCTGATGAAATTTAATAGCGCCAGCATAGAAGCAGGTTGGCCTAACAGCCTCAAATTACATTATTAAACAAAAGATAATAGAAGGAGAGAGTAAGACATGAGGAAAAAATTATCGTTTATAATAGCAGCAATTCTATCAGCAGCTATGCTTTTAACAGGATGTGGGGCAAGCAGTAGTTCAAAGGGGGCAAATTCACCAGCAGCAACAGGTGGTGGAACATTTAAGGTGGGTCTTGAAGCTGGTTATGCACCATTCAACTGGACGCAGATGGATGCTTCCAACGGTGCAGTTAGAATTGAGGGCAGCTCAGAATACGCAGGAGGATATGACGTAGAAATTGCTAAAAAAATAGCTAAAGACTTAGGAAAAGAATTGGTTATTGTTAAAACTGAATGGGATGGTCTTGTACCAGCATTAACCTCAGGCAAAATTGATGCCATTATTGCTGGTATGTCACCAACAACAGAACGTAAACAAACAATAGATTTTTCAGACAATTACTATAAATCAAATTTAGTTATGGTGGTTAAAAAGGGTGGAAAATATGATGGCACAACATCTATACAGGATTTCAAAGGAGCAAAAATAACAGCTCAATTAAATACCTTCCACTATTTGGTTATAGATCAGATTCAAGGCGTAGCAAAGCAGCCGGCTATGGACAATTTCCCTGCAATGAGAGTTGCACTTGAGTCAGGAATGATTGATGGATATGTATCAGAACGTCCTGAGGGTATTAGTGCTGAAACTGCCAATGCCAATTTTAAAATGGTAGAATTTAAAATTGGATTTAACACATCTGATGAGGAAACGGCAATTGCTGTAGGTGTTGCTAAAGGTAGTGCTCTAACAGAAAAAATCAATAAATCCTTAGCAGGTATATCAGAAGCAGACCGTAAGGCCATTATGGATACTGCTATTAAGAACCAGCCAGCAGCTAAATAATGATATTTAAAATTATATACTTTCAGTAGAAGAATGAAATTTAAAAATTATGTGCATTCAATAGAAGGAGGAGAAAGATGAGTTTTCAGTGGATAGTAAAAATTATTTCAAGTAACTGGCCAATGTTCCTCCGTGGAGCTGGTATGACACTCTTAATTTCCATGATTGGTACTATTTTAGGTTCTATCATCGGCTTATTAATAGGGGTTATTCGTACGATTCCCATGCCTCAAGGAGGAGCAAAAAGAATCATTGTAAAAGTCAACAATGCTATTCTTTCGATTTATATAGAGTTATTCCGTGGAACACCTATGATTGTTCAAGCCATGGTAATTTATTATGGCTCTGCTCTAGCCTTTGGTATTAATATGAATCGATTATATGCAGCAATTTTTATTGTTTCTATTAATACAGGGGCTTATATGTCAGAAATTGTTCGTGGTGGTATTGTTTCTATAGACAAAGGACAATTTGAAGCAGCTCATGCTATAGGTATGAATCATATTCAAACTATGTTTAATGTTGTATTACCTCAAGTAATTCGTAATATACTACCAGCAACGGGTAATGAGTTTGTTATTAATATAAAAGATACATCAGTGCTTAATGTAATCTCTGTAACAGAGTTATATTTCCAAACAAAATCCGTCTCTGGAAATAATTTTAGATATTTTGAATCATTTTTTATTGCATGCGTTCTATATTTTATAATGACCTTTACAGTGACAAGAATTTTGCGCTATATTGAGAAAAAATTTGATGGTCAAGAAAACTACATTATGTATGCTAATCAAATGCAGGTAGAAACACCAGAAGATATGCTGAGAAGAGTAAAAAATGCTGGGACAAATATGTATTAACGAAGGAGGGGGAAACATGGAAAGAGTAATTGATATTCAACATTTAAGCAAATCCTTTGGTACTCATGAAGTGCTAAAAGACATTGATTTTTCAGTAAATAAAGGAGAAGTAGTTTGTGTTATCGGCTCATCTGGATCTGGTAAGTCAACCCTTCTTCGCTGCGTTAATCTATTAGAAAGACCAAGTGGTGGTGAAATCATTTATAAGGGAGAAAACATTTTAGATGAAAACCATGATATCTACGCATATCGCACAAAGCTAGGCATGGTATTTCAACAGTTTAATCTATTTAATAACCATAATGTTTTAGGCAACTGCGTAGTTGGTCAAATAAAGGTACTAAAGCGTTCCAAAGAAGAGGCTGAAAAGGTAGCTATGAGGTATTTGAAGGTGGTGGGCATGGAACAATATATCAATGCAAAGCCAAGACAATTATCAGGAGGTCAAAAGCAGCGTGTGGCTATTGCTAGAGCACTTTCTATGGAACCAGATGTTATGCTGTTTGATGAACCAACCTCAGCCCTTGATCCAGAGATGGTAGGAGAAGTGCTTAAAGTTATGAAGGAACTTGCTGAATCTGGTCTTACTATGCTAATAGTAACCCATGAAATGGGGTTTGCAAAAGAAGTATCCCACCGTGTAGTATTTATGGATAAAGGAGTTATTGCAGAAGAAGGAACTCCAGAGCAGATCTTTAATGCTCCAGTGCAAGAACGTACTAGGGAATTCTTAAAACGCACCTTAAATTTGAGGTAAGAGGTAAGAGGTAAAAGTGACAAGTGACAAGTTAGGAAGTGACAAGTTAAAAGGGAAGAGGTAAGAGAGAATAGGTAAGAGGTAAGAGGTAAAAGTGACAAGTGACAAGTGACAAGTTAGGAAGTGACAAGTTAAAAGGGAAGAGGTAAGAGAGAATAACTAAGAGATAATAGTTGTGGTTAAAATTCAGCTTAGCTGAATTTTTACAAAAACTCTTACTTTTTACTTCTTAGTTCTTACTTAACGATAAGTTACTGTTTATATTGCTCAACCTTAAACTAGAATTTCTGAATAAGTAAGAGGGAATAGGTAAGAGAGAATAGGTAAGAGGTAAGAGGTAAAGTGAAGCTTAGCTTCAAGTGGAGTTTTTATTTTATCTGAAGCTTTTATTTCCTCCGAAGGGTAGCTGAACTTATTTAGAACAATATCTGTACTTATCTGCCATTTAGAGAAGTGGCAGTATTAGGCAGGTAGTTATCAGGTAAAGTGATAGGATGGATGAAGAGATTAAAGGGGTTGAAGACTTGCAATAGTCAACAGCTCCTTTTATTATTGGTTTATTATTGTTTGGACTTTATAATTACTAAATAATGGTCTAAAATATATTATAAGTAAAGCATAACAATAGATGCTTTCTGTGTTAATAGAGGTTTTACTATGAAAAGTAATAATAGGAAAGAATGAAGCCTCAAAATTCCTTGCCTGAAGGGCGTAGAATAGTAAAATATATTGGCTTTAAAGTCTAAATAAAGGATTTTGAGTATAACGAAAAATCCTTTTGAGTGAAAGGAAATTTTTGATATTCTTCATGTGGTGGCTGAAAAATATCCTATATTAACTATGAGGGGTAGTAATAGGAAAGTGTGGAATTATATAATTTCTATGAAGCTAGGTTTTCAATAATTAAGTTACCTAATAAGGGAGGATGAAAATGGGTCAAGCTTTATTTAATGAAGAGAATTACGCAATAATTAATGGAGTTAAGCATTGGTACAAGGTGGAGGGAGGTCACCATGGGACTATTCCAATAGTTATTATCCATGGTGGGCCAGGTGGAAATCAATATATTTTAGAGCGTACCCTTGGACCAAGGCTCGCAGAGCAATTTACAGTAGTTTATTATGAACAAAGAGGAAGTGGGCGTTCTGATAGGCCTAAAAGCCCAGATAATTACTCTATACCTTTATTAGTGGAGGATTTAGAAGGACTTCGCAGGGAGCTTCAAATAGAAAAAATGTATTTATTGGGGACTTCCTTTGGAAGCTGGATTGCAATGGAGTATGCCTTGAAATATGCAGAAAGAGTTGAAAAATTAATACTTCAGGGACCTGTAGACGGTAATTGGCAAAGGCTTTCAATAAACCAAATGTGGGGATTGTACCATTCAGCAAGTGAAAAAGTAAGTGAAGAGATTTCAAAGATAGTTTTTGGGAGTGGAAATCTAGAGGAGAAGAAAGAAAGGGTATGGAGTATTGTGGATGAAGAGACAATAGCTAGGCTTTCTGTTCACAATCACAGCTCTATTCCTGAAGCCATAAAGCTTATGAGAGCATCAAGTAAGTATGGCTTTAATGAAGATTTTCATAATGCCATTACCAAAAACAGCTTGCCATATCCAACGTTAATGGATAAATTAAAGAACCTGCTTACGCAAACAAAGATTATAGTGGGGCTTTATGATAGGAATACAGGGATAGAAATGAGTAGGGACATAGCTGAAAGAATACCAAACAGCACTTTGGCAATTCTTTATAATTCTGCTCATTATCCAGAGAATGAGGAATTGGAAAACTATTCAAACGAGATAATAGACTTTATAAAAGAATAAATGGTGTCATGAGGTTTTATTATACTATATAAACTACTTATTGGGACATAATCATTTGTGGCACATTAAGACATTATCATAAATGAATCATAATGACTTAATAAAAGAATAAAAGGCGTATTGACTTAATTTTTAAAATATGTTATATAAAAATTAGACATTAGCACTCAATGGCTACGAGTGCTAATAATTATGAGATAGACGTAAAGGAGAGAGTGAAATTGGAAACAAAACAATTTAAGGCAGAGTCTAAAAGACTGCTAGATATTATGATTAACTCAATTTATACCCATAGGGAAATCTTTTTGAGAGAGCTCATTTCTAATGCCAGTGATGCAATTGATAAGAATTATTATAAAGCATTAGTGGATGATTCTTTGAGCTTTGATAAAGAAAACTATTATATAAAAGTGATTTCTGATAAGGAAAACAGGACACTTAAGATTTCTGATACTGGTATTGGGATGACTAGGGAGGAGCTTGATGATAATCTCGGAATTATTGCAAAGAGTGGATCCTTACAATTTAAGAAAGAAAACGAGCTAAAGGATGGTTATGACATAATTGGTCAGTTTGGTGTTGGGTTCTATTCTGCATTTTTGGTAGCGGATACTGTTACTGTGATAAGTAAAGCCTTTGGCAGTGATGAAGCATACAAGTGGGAATCTAAGGGAGCAGAGGGATATACAATTGAGCCTTGTGAAAAAGATAGTGTTGGTACAGATATTATACTTAAAATCAAGCCAAATACTGAGGATGAGAGCTTTGATGAGTATTTAGAGGAATATAAACTAAAGTCAATAATTAAGAAATACTCTGATTTTATTAGGTATCCCATAAAAATGGAGATAACTAGCAGCAGACTTAAAGAGGGCAGCGAGGAGGAGTACGAAGACTATAAAGAAGAACAGGTTATAAATAGTATGGTTCCTATCTGGAGAAAGAATAAAAATGAGCTTGTACAGGAGGATTATGAGAGCTTCTATCATGAGAAGCACTACGGCTTTGATAAACCAATAAAGCATATTCATATTAGCGTTGACGGTGCTGTAAGCTACAATGCAATTTTATTCATTCCAGAAAAAATCCCATATGATTTCTATACAAAAGAATATGAAAAAGGCTTAGAATTATATTCAAATGGCGTTTTGATTATGAATAAATGTGCCGATTTATTACCTGACTATTTTGGATTTGTTAAAGGTATAGTAGATTCAGAGGATTTATCTCTTAACATATCTAGAGAAATACTACAGCATGATAGACAATTGAAGCTTATAGCTAAAAACATAAAAAATAAAATTAAGAGTGAGCTGGAAAACTTACTGAAAAATGAGAGAGAAAAATATGAAGAATTCTACAAATCCTTTGGAAGACAATTAAAGTATGGCATATATAGCGAATTCGGAAGCAATAAAGAGGTTTTACAAGATTTACTAATGTTCTATTCATCAAAAGAGAAAAAGATGGTGACCTTAGAGGAGTATGTTTCTAGGATGCCGGAGGAGCAAAAATATATATACTATGCTGCAGGGGAGTCTATTGAAAGAATCGAAAAGCTGCCTCAGACAGAGCTTTTGCTAGATAAAGGCTATGAAATATTATACTTTACTGAAGACGTTGATGAATTTGCAATTAGAATGCTGATGACATATAAAGAAAAGGAGTTTAAATCTGTATCTTCCGGTGATTTAGGCATAGAAGCAGGAGAAAATGATAAGGCAGCTGAATCTAATGATACGGAGAATAAAGAACTCTTTTCATATATGAAAGATATTTTGTCAGACAAGGTTAAAGATGTTAGGGCATCGAAAAGGTTAAAGAATCATCCTGTATGCTTGTCCAACGACGGAGAGCTTACCATTGAGATGGAGAAGATATTAAATTCTATGCCTAACAATCAGAATATAAAAGCAGATAAGGTTTTAGAAATAAATATTAACCATGATGTGTTTAGGTCATTGAAGGAAGCCTATGAAAAGGATAAGGATAAATTTAAGCTTTACACAGATATATTATATAATCAAGCATTGCTTATAGAGGGCTTAACTATAGAAGATCCTGTTGCGTTTACAAATAACATCTGTAAAATATTTTAGGGGACGGTTCTTTACTTTTTTATATTTATGAATATTTGAGAATAGGTTTTTTAGGAGAATAAGTTCAGTAAAACTTCAGGCGGAGTAAATACTCCTCCTGAAGTTTTGAACTTTAGAGGGACGGTTCTTTACTTTTTTAAATTTGTGTAAATTTATAAATTATATTGCAGGTAGAAGAATTCTGTCAGGTAGTAAAAATTACTATAAGGATTAATATAAGAGATTGCTGTGGTAAAGATCGGACGTTGATGTAAAGACGAGATGATGTAATGGGATGTAACAGGTGGGATGTGACGGATTTAGTGGGATATAACAGATTTGGTGGGGTGTAATGGATGAAATGAGGTGTAACGGATATAATGGGATGTAATGGATGGATTATATAAGTTGTTTATTTTGAGTTAGCCGTTGTGATATAATATAAAAGTTATAAAAGGCAAGGATACATTATGAATGCTTCAAGTAAAAAAGAATTAAGTAAAAAATAGAATATCACAGTTGTAATTACAAATTAATCATAGAAAGGTCAAGTAAAATATGAATATGGCAATTTTTAGACTAATAAATGATTTGGCAAATAAAAATGCTGCATTAGATCAATTAATGATAATTTTTTCAACCTATGTACCATATGTATTTATGGGGATTTTGGCATTAGTATTTATTCTGGGTATTACAAATAAAAATCAGGATTATAGAAAAGAAGCTTTTAGTACATTTATTGTTACAGCAATTAATTTATTAATAGCCTTAATAGTTGGAAATGTTTATTATGTGGATAGACCTTTTGTCCATAATAAGGTAAATTTGCTTTTCCCCCATGTAGAGGATGCATCTTTTCCAAGTGATCATGCTACAGGTACCATGAGTATAGCTTTGGGTATGGGGAAAACTAATAGAGTGTTGGGGGTGGTTTTGACCGTACTATCAGTAATTGTAGGCTTCTCAAGAGTGTATGTTGGGCATCATTATCCTTCAGATATTATTGGTGCGTATGCTATGGTGTTTATAACTAGGTATTTATACAACCTGCTTTTAAGAAATAAAGTGGAGGAGCTCTATATGAAGACTGAAAAGTTATTATTGAAAAAATTGTAAAATGATAAACTATTTAAAGAACTGTGGGGACGGTTCTTTATTTTTTTTATTTTTCTGATTATTTAGGATCATTAAATAGTGAAGTTCTTTATTTGTTTTATAATATTTAATAAGATTATTTTCTCAGAAACTCTTTTTTTTAAGGAAGATTTTTTCTAAAATCTTTGCTTATGCAAGTGATTTTTGTTAATTTATTTGTTGAGTTTGAGTTTGCTTAGGGAAATTTCTATTCTAGCCAACTTAGAATAGTTTTTTTGACAATGTCCTATAGAAAATTTTATAATAAGCTAGATATAATTTTAAAAATTAGTCAGACTAAAGAAAAAGGAGGAGTTATTTTGGATAAGGATAGGATTGCAAAAGCTGTTAGAGAAATTCTTTTAGCAATTGGGGAAGACCCAGATAGAGAAGGATTAGTAGATACACCAAAAAGGATTGCAAATATGTACGAAGAGATATTTTCAGGACTTAATGAGGATCCGGAGAAGCATCTTGAGATATATTTTCAGCAAGAAAAGTATGAGGAGCTAGTTTTAATAAAGGATATTCCCTTTTATTCAGTATGCGAGCACCATTTAGTGCCCTTCTTTGGTAAGGCTCATGTGGGGTATCTGCCCAAGAATGGAAGATTAACAGGACTAAGCAAATTGGCAAGAGTAGTGGAAACTGTATCAAAACGACCTCAGTTGCAAGAGAGACTTACTGCAACAGTGGCGGATGCTATTCAAAAAAAGCTGGATCCATATGGTGTAATCGTTGTGATAGAAGCAGAGCATATGTGCATGACCATGAGGGGTGTTAAAAAACCAGGTTCCCAGACTGTTACATCTGCAGTAAGAGGAGTCTTTGCAACTGATGCTAAATCGAGAGCAGAAGTATTGTCCATTATTAATAATGGCAGATAGGAGAAATAAGTATGACAAATAGAGGCATAGGATTTATTTCTGACAAAAGAAAAATGAACTTAGCTGGACATGAGATTATCTTTGGAAAAAGGACTTATATAATGGGTATTTTAAACGTTACCCCAGATTCTTTTTCTGATGGAGGGGACTTTATTTCTATTGATAAAGCTATGGCTCATGTAAAGGAAATGTTAGAGCAAGGTGCAGACATCATAGATATTGGTGGTGAATCCTCTAGACCTGGTCATACAAGAATTTCTCAAGAGGAAGAGATGAGAAGGGTTATTCCGGTGATTAAGAGAATTTCTCAAGAAACTAACGCTATTATTTCGCTAGATACTATTAAAGCAGAAGTTGCAGAGGAAGGTATTAAGAATGGTGTTCATATAATCAATGATATTTGGGGTTTACAAGGGGACCCTGGCATGGCAAAGGTTGCGGCTAAATATAATGTACCTATAATTGTTATGCACAATCAAGAGGGAACAGAATACAAGGGTGATATGGTAGAAGAAATAAAGATGTTCTTCAAAAGATCTATCACCATTGCACTTGAGGCAGGACTTAGTGAGGATATGATCATACTAGACCCAGGCATAGGTTTTGGAAAGACTACTGAGCAGAATATGGCTTTAATGAGCCGCTTAGGAGAGATTAAGGCATTAGGGTATCCAGTAGTACTTGGTACCTCAAGAAAATCTATGATTGGTAAAGTACTTGATTTGCCGCCAAAGGAGAGGCTGGAAGGAACTTTGGCCACTACTGTAATGGGCATAATTCAAGGTGTGGACATTGTCAGGGTTCATGATGTAAAGGAAAATCTTAGGGCAACAAAAGTAACTGATGCAATCGTAAGGAGAAATAATAATGGATAAAATAATTCTTGAGAATATGGCTTTTCACGGGTATCACGGAGTCTTAGAAGAAGAAAAGAAGCTTGGACAGAAGTTTTTTGTGGATGCAATTTTATATGTTGATTTAAAAAAGGCGGGTGAGACAGATTGCCTTAATTATACAGTTAACTACGGTTTGGTTTATGAAAAAATAAAGGAAATTGTAAGCGTTGAAAAATACAACTTATTAGAGGCCTTGGCAGAGAGAATATGTAAAGATATATTAGGTTCTTTTAAAGAAATTGAGAAAATTATAATAAAAATCAAGAAACCCGAGGCTCCTGTAGCTGGTATTTTTGATTATTTTGCTGTACAGATTGAGCGAGAAAGGGATCACATAGATGAATAGGATATATCTTGGACTTGGAAGCAATATTGGTGATACAAGAGAAAATTTAGACAAAGCTGTAGAACTGATTAAAGATAAAGTCAAAGTTTTGAGTCAGTCATCATATTATGAGACAGAGCCTGTGGGATACAAAGATCAGGATTGGTTTCTAAATGTTGTAATTGAGGGGGAAACCAATTTATCGCCTGAAGAGCTTTTGAAATTTACTCAAAGTATTGAGAGTGAATTGAAGAGGGTAAAGACAATTCGCTTTGGACCTAGGGTAATAGATGTTGATATTTTGCTATATGAGCAGTTAAAACTTGATACAAAAGACCTTATTATACCGCATCCTAGAATGAGTGAAAGAGCCTTTGTTATGGTTCCTCTATATGAAATAGCTCCTAACATAGTAATAGATGGCAGAAAAATAAAGGATATAGTGGAAGGCTTGGAGGGTGAAGAAATACATAAAAGAGTGGAATAAGAAATACATTAAAGGGTGGAATATAATGAAGAGGGTTAATTCTATACTGAAGGATGAAGAATTTAAAAAATATGTTTCTAGAAATGCCGAGTTAGAACAGGATAGGATATTTTGTCATCATGACAGGAACCACTTTCTTGATGTGTGCAGAATAGGTTGGATTCTTAACTTGGAGGGAAATTTAGGTATTGATAAGGAGATAATTTATGCATCTGGGTTACTACATGACATTGGCAGATGGGCAGAATATGAAACTGGTGAGGATCACGCTACAGTAGGCGGGAAGCTTGCTGATGGTATACTTACTAGATGTGGTTTCTTTAACGAAGAAAGGGCCAGTATAGTGGAAGCTATTGCTTGTCATAGGAAAAAAGAGCATCCTTCAGATTTAAGCAGAATTTTATATCGAGCAGATAAGCTATCTAGAGCTTGCTTTGATTGCAAGGCTAGCGATAAATGTAAAAAGTTTGGAAATGGGGACGGTTCTTTATTGTTTTAAATTTAGTTGTTAATAAGGGACGGTTTTGAAATTTTTTATAAGGAGAATAATGGTTAATGCTAATAGGTTTTGGAAATACTATTACTAAGACTAAAACCAAATGGAGTGATAGTAATGCCGAGGGCTGCTCGTATCAAAAGTTACGATTCAATCTATCATATTATGTGTAAAAGCATAAACAATGCACCATTATTTAGGGATATTAAAGACAAGGATAAATATATTAGCCTTATTAAAAAATATCAGGAAAGATTTCAGTTTAAGGTCTATGGGTACTGCCTTATGACAACTCATGTCCACATGATTATAGACTGTAATGGCGCTGATATATCAAAAATAATGCACAGTATTAATCAATGCTATGCACAGTATTTCAACATAAAGCATGATAGGAATGGTCATGTGTTTCAAGATAGGTTTAAAAGCAAGATAATTCAAGACGATAAGTACCTTATTACCCTTTTGGCTTATATCCATAATAACCCTGTTGATATGAAAAAATTTAAAAAATGTCCTGAAAAGTATATTCATTCAAGCTATGGTGTTTATTTAGGTATAAGGGAGGACAAAACTAAAATTTTAGATGATAGTTTTATTTTGGGCCTTTTTGGTGCAGATATAGAGGAAACAAGGCGTAGATTTCGTAATAGGGTTCTAATAACAAGCAACACAAATGAGACTAAAGAGTTTGAATTTAAGAATGATAAGAGTGAATACAGAAGTGAAAGAGTTACACTTGTTAGAGATATTGATACTGATAAAATAATGAATTTTGTTGCGCATTATACAAAGATTCAAGTAAGTGAAATTAAAAGGAAAAATAGAAGAGAAGTTACAGAGAGTAGGGCACTCTGTGCTTTTTTGATAAGGTGTTTTTGTGATTTTAATTATAAGGATATTTGGAGTATATTGGGGGCAGTAACTTTATCAAGGATATCTGGACTTGTGAATAAGGGTGTTGAGCTGATTAAAAATGATGAAAGATATACAAAGTTGCCAGAAAAATTTCTTGAGATTAGCAATGCATCCTAGTTGAAATAACCGAACAACTTGAATTTTAAGCTCCTCGATAAATAGTTTTTTTATTTGCATAAAAGTGGACAAGCATATAAAATGATTTTATTTAATACCAAATGGTATTAAATAGTTGAGTTCAGAAGTTCTTTTTCTAATATTTTGAGGATTTAGAACGAAATTTGACAATAAAAAAAATAATGAACCGTCCCATAAGTAAGAGGTGTTCTAAATTTTTTTAGACACCTCTTTTTAAGTTATTGATGTTATACAGCTAATATTTCTGGATATAGATTCCCGTAATTACAGTAATAATTACAATAATGGGATATAAATAAGTATAAATAAGGGATTAAATATTATATTCTAAATGCGAACTCCTCCATATCCCACATATTGGTTATCCAGTCCTGGTAAAAATCTTTCTCATGACAGACTAGAAGAACTGTGCCATTAAAGTTTTTCAAGGCTTCTCTTAAGGCTTCCTTTGCATTGATATCAAGATGATTTGTTGGCTCATCTAGTAGCAACCAGTTGCTAGGAGTAAGCATTAATTTGCATAGCCTAACCTTTGCCTGTTCACCTCCACTTAAGGTACGCATCCTTTGAGATATATGTTCCTGTCTAAGTCCGCATTTTGCTAGAGCTTCTCTAATTTCTTTTTGAGTTTTTTGTGGGAAGGCATTCCATACCTCCTCCATTGCAGTATTGTCATCAGTGTATATGCTTTCCTGTTGAAAGTAAACAGGATGAAGATGATACCCTAACTCCACATTGCCGCTAAGTGGTGGTATAACACCCATAATAGTTTTTAGCAGCGTAGATTTGCCTATCCCGTTGCAGCCTGTAACAGCAATTTTTTCACCCTTCATCAGCTTTAGGTTCAAGTTGCTTATTAATGAATAACTATACCCAATGCTCATGTGGGAGCTTTTGAAAATTAGCTTTCCTGGCTCTTTAGCATTGAGGAAGGTAAAATGAGGTTTAGGAAGAAGCTTTGGTTTTTCAAGCCTTTCAATCTTTTCAAGTTGTTTTCTTTTGCTCTGGGCCCTTTTTGTGGTGGAGGCTCGAACGAGATTCTTGTTGATAAAATCCTCCATACGGGCAATTTCCTCACTCTGCTTATTATATTCGTCAATATATTTTCTACTTTCTGCATCTCTAAGCTTTAGGAAAGCTTCATAATTTCCAGGATAACGTTTTAAACAAGTAAAGTCTAAATGAAATATTACGTTAGTTATTTTGCTCAGAAAGTCAGTGTCATGGGAAATAACCATAAAGCTGTTAGGATAACCCTTAAGATAATTGGTTAGCCAGTCAACATGCTCCTTGTCAAGGTAGTTTGTTGGCTCATCTAAAAGTAGAAGTTCAGGATTTAAGAGCAGAAGCTTTGCAAGTCTTACCTTTGTTCGCTGGCCACCACTTAATTTCCCCAAAGGAGTATCTAGGCCAAGTGAATGCAAGCCAAGACCGCCGGCTACATTATCAACAAGATTATCAATGTTGAAAAAGTCACTAGCATATAGTATATCTTGCAGATTTCCTAGTTCTCTAAGGAGCCTTTCAGCTTCATTACTTTGTGCAGTAGATAGCTTTTTCCCAATTTCTAATATCTGTTTTTCAATTTTATAGAGATTATTAAAGGCAGATTTGAGACCTTCTCTTATGCTTATGTCCTCCTCAAGTTCGGCATGTTGATCCAGATAGCCTATACTTATCCTAGAGGGTCGATGAACCTTTCCTTCATCAAAAATTAATTTACCTGTTAAAATATTAAACAAGGTAGTTTTACCAGCACCATTTACACCTACCAGTCCTGCATGCTCCCCCTTTAAAAGCCTAAAGGAAATATTTTTTAGGATTGTTTTATCACCAAATCCAAAGCTTAAATTTTCAACGTTTAATATACTCATATATATTCACCCCTATATTCAAAAAAAAAAAAAGGAAAGAGAAGTTGTAACTCCTCTTTCCCCAAAAGTTTATTAAGCAAAAGCTTAAAAAATCTTGAGTAATACTTTAAAGAGAGACTTGCTTTTTAATTCTACAACAATATTGAATTAGTAGAATTAAAGGCAATAAAAAAGAGTCCAATGCTTCAAGTGGTAATTTCTATTCAGAATAAGCTAAAAAAGGGCAGACTTCCCCTAGGATAAGCTTAATTCACTACAAGAAATTACCAATTTACACACGACAGACTCACATCTCCTTTAGTACAAATACAAATTTTTACTCAATAATATTATATATGAAGAAATTCAAAATGTAAATATGAAAGTCGTATAATCTGTAAGGATGAACAGATTTTCCATTTCAAAGATAAATTTGGTATACTATAAAGTGAAACTTAGCTTCAGGTGCAGTATTTATTCACCTGAAGGTTAGATGAACTTATCCAGGAACGTAGCTTCCCTTAACTGCACTTACAGAGGTAGCGGTATTAGGGAAGGTAGTTATCGGGTAAAGTGAAACTTAGCTTCAGGTGTAGTTTTTATTCACCTGAAGGTTAGATGAACTTATCTAGGAACGTAGCTTCCCTTATGTGCACTTACAGAGGTGGCAGTATTAGGGAAGGTAGTTATCGAGTAAAATGAAACTAAGCTTCAGTAGCGAAGGGAAATAAAAATATGAATGAAGATAAGAAAAAATTTATTAATATATGGGACAAGGTTGCTCCTAGTTTTGGAGAAATTGGACCAAAGTATTGGGGCTATTTTGGGAATAGATTAGTTGAACTTTCGAGTATTAATGAGGGTGCAAGAGTGTTAGATATTGGGATGGGCAGAGGGGCTTCTCTATTTCCTGCAATAATTAAAGTAGGCAAAGCTGGATATGTTATAGGTATAGATAACTCAGAAATAATGGTAAGATCAACTTATAAAGACATCTTAGAAAGAAATATATATAACACTGAAGTAATAAATATGAAGGCGGAAAAGTTAGATATAGAAGTGGATTCTTTTGATAATGATTCTTTTGATAATGTTATTTGTGGATTTGGCATAGGGTACCTTTTATTAAGTGAAAACAAATTAAAGGGTTTAAAAAGAGTACTTAAAAAGGGGGGGCAAGCAGCTTTTAGTATCTGGGGGGTACAAAAAGACCAGAAGTGGCTGACTGAAATAATTAATAAATATATACATACAGACTTACAGAATCCAAATAAACAATCGGATATTCCCAAATTTGATAATGTAGAGGATGTGACAAGAATATTATATGCTTCAGGATTTAACAATATTAAAGCTCACGAAGAGGACTTTGATGTTGTTTATATGGATAAAGAAGAATGGTGGCAAGAAATGTGGGCAAATGCAGTTAGGGGGATATTTGAACAGGTAGAAGAATTAGGATGTGATATTTTTAAAGAGTTTAAGCTGGATATATTTAATGGACTTGAAAGATTTTATAGTGGGGATGGATTTCATTTTAATATGCCAGTAATATATGCATTTGGAGAAAAATAAAGTTTGTTTTTATAATGGGGTGAAAAGGATGATTACTTCGGATGATAATATTGTAATCAGAAAAATGAATGATGAAGAAAATGATTATAAATTAATGGCTAAATGGTTAAGTGATGAACGCATTTTGAAATTCTTCCAAGGAAGGGATAAGCCTTTAAATATTAATCAGATAATAGAAAAGTATGGCCCAAGAGTTAGAGGGGAAAGCAGAGTAATTCCTTGCATCATAGAAGTTGATCGCAAGGCAATTGGCTATATTCAATACTATGGTATAGATAGGGATGAGAAAGCAGAATATGGTTATGAGAATAATAAGTTAATATATGGAATAGACCTTTTCATTGGTGAAGTTGAATACCAAGATAGAGGTATTGGAGAAAAAGCAATTAAGAGTTTGATTCATTACATAAAAATAAATAAGCATCCTGATAAAATTATTATCGATCCGAGAATAGATAATAAAAGGGCAATAAGATGTTATGAAAAATGCGGGTTTGAGGCAAGAAAATTACTCTTAAGACATGAGCTTCATGAGGGTGTTTATTGTGATAATTTATTGATGGAAATTGAATGAGTAAGCTTAAGGGTAAAAGATGGGGGATTCTTATGATAAAGGCAAAGCTAATGAATATGTGTATGGTTATTGATAAAGTAAACAATAAAGTTGTTGTGCAGGATAAGATTAATAGTACTGACTGGAGGGGGATAACCTTACCTGGCGGCAAGGTAGAGAATGGTGAGAGTATTATCGAGTCAACAATTCGAGAAGTTAAAGAGGAAACTGGTCTTGATGTAAAACACTTGAAGTTTAGTGGACTTATTGATTGGTATAATAATGTTACACATGAACGGTGGTTTATTTTTCTTTTCAAGACAGATACATATTCTGGTGAAATGATAGGTGAGACTCATGAAGGTAAAATATTTTGGGTAGAAATAGACAAGCTACCTAATATGAATTTAGCAAGTGGTATGAAGGACTATTTAAAATTATTTACCGATGATAATATAAATGAAGCTTATGCTGTATGGAATGATAAAACTTGGGGTGAATTTAAATTTATATAACATCAGCTACAATATTTCTAAGCATATGTTTTCGTTAAGGGATCAATAAAACAATATAGTAAAGGAGAAGGCAACATTGAAGAGAACTTTTGCGCATAGACCAAACTGGACAAGACTTATTGAGAAGAGATTTAAATTAAAATATATCGAAGAAAAAGAATTTAAGGGGTATGTATCAATTGTTTTTATTGATAAGGTAAGAGAACCATTGGTGATAGAGGTAGCAGGTGAAAACTTATGCCTAGCTAATGATGGATTTATATGGATGCAGCATTTCCCAAATGGATGCAACTATGCTTTGACTACTATGTTTAACGAAAAGCATGAAGTTGTACAATGGTATTTTGACATTTGTAATGGAAATAAAGTAAATTCAGAAGGGATTCCATATTATGATGACTTATATCTCGATGTAGTTCTCCTGCCAAAGGGTGAAATTTTATTGCTTGATGAAGATGAGCTTGAACAAGCATTAAAGGATAAGGATATAACTAAAGCACAATATGAAGCAGCTTACGCTGAGGCAAAGAAGCTTATACACACTATACAAAGTGATAAAGATAGTCTTCCCCTTAATAGTAAAGGGTATTTACAGCAAATGTTATCACTAAGTTAAAATAAATATTTATATAAATTGTACAGCATTAATCGAATTAATAGGGGGCTGCAAAATGGGAAAAATAGAAGAATTACTAGCTGATTATATCAGAGAGGAGGAATTAACACCTGGTATAGCATTGGCATTGATAAAGGATGGAGAATGTATTTATAAAAACTCACATGGCTATGCAAATTTAGAAAATAAAATCCAAATTAATTCTAAAACAGCTTTTTACCTTGCTTCTCTTTCAAAGAGCTTTACTGCTGCAGGTATTATGCTTCTAAATGAAAAAGGAAAGCTACATTTATCAGAAAAGATTAAAAAGTACTTTACTGATCTTCCGGATTACTGTGAAGATATAAAAATAATAAATTTAGTTATGCATACATCAGGTTTAAAGGATTATTTTAATAGCTATTTTGAAAATAATCGAAACATAAATTCTATAACTAATAAAGATGTTTATAATTTTATTTTAAAGGAGACTACTCTTAATTTTCCTTCAGGTGATAAATTTGAATATTCAAATACTGGATATGTATTGTTATCTATGTTAATAGAAAAAATAAGCGGCAAATCTTTTTCTGATTTTTTAAAGGAGAATTTCTTTATACCCTTAGGCATGAAAAATACCTACGTTTTTACTGAGAATAAACCAATTATACCCAATAGAGCATATGGTTACGAACAGATTGAAGATAAATATTTCTGCTATGACTATTATGTATTAACAACAGGTGATGGAGGGATATATTCTTGTATTGATGATTTATTATTATGGGTTCAAGCTCTTGATAATGAAAGCATTTTCAGAAAAAAGACAATAGACACTATGTTTTCAAGAGAGAGGCTCAATGATGGTACACCATGTATATATGCATTTGGTTGGTTTACCTTAGAAAAGGATGATAAAAAAGTAGTATTTCATGCAGGACAGTTAGGTGGTTTCACTAATATCATGATAAAGATACCCGAAGATAAATTTTCTATAATAATCTTAACAAATTACTATAGAGATTCATTCCAGAAAATTTTCAAAGCTGTGCATGATTGTGCTACAGAAACGAAGGATGAAGTCATATCAAATAAGTTCAAGCATATATAAAACACAGAGAATATCAATCAACAGGTTTATAAGGATTTAGAAAGAAGTTTGACAATTAAAAAAATAAAGAACCGTCCCCAGAGGATTAATCTATATTACCCTTTGCTGTTGCATGATCAATAATGATTTTTACAATATTAGTTTTTGAAATAGCCCTGTCTATGTATGCAAGACCTTCATTTTTAAATTCTGGTGAATATTTATCTATAATAGCAAGAAGTGCTGTTTTTTTTTCTTCTTCTTCAATTATATTTGAGGCTCGTCCGTAAATAATGGTACTTTCATACTTGGTACTAAATTTATCAGGTAACACCTTTGTTTCTCCAATAACGCAAAAGGATACTTTATTGTTAGAGTTAATATTATCTAGCTTATATCCTTCCGGAGCGCAGTGAAAATATATAACATTGTTTATATAAACATAGTTTAAGGGGGTTGTATGTGGATATCCATTTTCGCCAATTGTGGCTAGTATTCCATATTCCCCTTCCTTCAAGATCCTTATCATATCTTCATTAGTCAGATGCTTTTTTAAATTTCTCATTTCCTTAAACATATATTGCTATACCTCCCATACTATAAAGTGAAATTTAGCTTAAGGTGGAGTTCTTACTCCACCTTAAGATTAGCTGAACTTATCCAGAAACGTAGTTGCCCTTGTCCAGAAACGTAGCTGTCCTTATATGCCGCTTATAGAAGCAGCAGTATTAGGGCAGGTAGCTAACGGATAATTACCTTATTAAAGCAATTGTTTTAAGAAAATATTAACACAGGCACCATCATAAGTAAATAAATTATAAATTAATTTTGTTAAACTATAATTAGAATTGCAACTCACATCAAGATAGTAGCCATTATTTACTATAAAATATTATCAGAAGGGAGGTAGCGTTATGTTTGAATGGAATAAAAGCATACAAAGAATGATTAATTGTGTTGAGGAGAATTTAACTGAGACATTAACACTTGAAGGCTTGGCAGAACTTTTAAATTATTCGCCATATTATTGTACTAAGCAGTTTCACAAATATACTGGAATTAGTCTGAGAAGCTATATTCACCTACGAAAACTATGCTCTGCTGTAATTGATATAAGAGATAGCAAAGAGAGAATTCTTGATATAGCTTTAAAATATGGCTTTTCTTCACAGGAGGCCTTTACACGCTCTTTTGTAAAGGCCTACGGAATAACTCCAAGCAGCTATAGAAAAATGCCTAAGCCACTCCCCCTACTTATCAAACGTAACACTTATGACCCTTACTTTTTAGGATTAGGAGAGGTAGCAATGAAATTGGATTTATCAAAAGACGTTAAAGTAAGCATTCAAACTTTACCAGAACATAGATTTATAGGGGTTCGCAATATTAATGCAGATAATTATTTTGATTTTTGGACGCTTCAAGAAAGTATTCCAGGGCTTGATTGCCACACAGTATGTGGCTTACTTGAAAGCATTAAAAGTTATAATGGTCAAGTAGGTGGATGGTTTTATAAAGACGGCAGAAGGGGCTATTTATATGGAATTGAAGTACCACCAGATTATAATGGAGAAATACCAAGAGGGATGGAGTGCCTACAGGTTCCTCAAAGCTTATATGTAATATTTCACTATCCACCCTATGATTATGAAAATACTGATATGGATGTTTATGGGGCATTGCAAAAAATGCTTGAGAGCTTTAATCCAAAGGAATATGGGTATGAGTATAACAATGAATTACCTACTTATCAAAGGCATGATCCAGCTAACTTTGGACAGGCATTTTGCAGGCCTATAAAACTACTCCTACTTAAGTAGGCTCACAAAAATTTCCAAAATGTTGAAGCAAATATTAAGCAAATATAAAGGAAGAAACTTTAAGTTTAAAAGTGTATAATAGATATAAGGATAATGTACTAGAAGGCTCTAAGAATAGTATTAAGGGGTTGTTTTTATGATAATGGGATATGATACTTATAATTCCCCCATAGGGGTGATAAGGGTAGTAGTAGATGAAATAGGAGTAAGGAAAATAGAGCTGTTTGAAGAGGACTGGGAAGGATATGCAAAATTACATCAGGGATTAGAAGAAAACAAGGAGCTATGTAGAGAAGCTATAGTTCAGCTTGATGAGTATTTCGCTGGTGCGAGAAAAGAATTTGAATTACCCTTATCCATAGAGGCTACGCAGTTTAGAAGAAAGGTATGGAATGCTCTTTTAGATATACCCTATGGTGAAACAAGGAATTACTTGCAAATTGCAGAAGCTATAGGAAACCCAAAAGCTGTAAGAGCAGTGGGGCAGGCTAATAGGGTAAATCCCCTTCCAATAATAATACCTTGTCATAGGGTCATAGGGAAAAGCGGCGATTTAGTAGGTTATGCAGGGAATAGAACACCCATTCAGAGATTACTCCTTGAGCATGAGGGACATGTGTTTAATAATCCCCAAAGCAGTATGTTAAAATAGCATAAAATATAAAATTATTTTAATCGCAGGATAAATTTTTCCTGTGGTTTTTTCTTTAAAGGGTATCCAAATCGTGTAAACTGCGTATAAGTAGATGAACAATTTATGCATAGATTGTACAGGTTTTTAGGAGGTGCTGTGCTTGAATGACTCAGAATTAGTAAGAGAGGTTATTCATGGGAATATTGAATGTTTCACCATACTCATGTCAACTTACGAACAGGGGATAATGAGGTTTATTTATAACATAGTAAAAAATCAGGAAGCTTCGGAAGATTTATCTCAGGAGGTTTTTATTGCGGCATATTACAAGCTGCATACATATAAAAGTGAATATAAATTTTCCACCTGGCTTTATACTATTGCTAACAATAAATGCCTAGATTACTTGAGGAGGAGCAAAAAAATTTATGAGGTAAATGTGGAAACAGCACCTTTGATTTCAAGAGAGATATCCCCGGAGCAGATGCTAGAGTATAAGGAAACTAAAGAGGGAGTGGAAAAGTTTATTATGTCCTTAAAGGAAGTGGATAAGAAAATTTTAGCTCTAAGAAGCTCCCAAGACAACTTAACCTACAATGATATAGCTCAGATTTTAAACACAAGTCCCTCCAATGTTAAGAAAAGATATTATAAGGTCATTGAAGCTTATGAGAGGTTTAAAGAGGATGCAGAGAAAACTCATATTAAAGGGGTGATATAATGCAGTGTAATTCCTTTAGAACAAAATTAAATGAATATGTGCATGAGGAGATAACTGACATTAAGCTAAGAGAAGACATGGCAAAGCACATGCTAGATTGCAGCTCCTGCAGAGAGCTATATGAAAAAAGATGTACAGCTGCTGAAGAATTAATGGAGGCATTTGATAGTACAGTACAATTTACAAGCAGAAAAGATGAGGTGTTAAATAGTATTGATGTAGATCTCTATAAAAAGACAGTAAAAAATCGATTTAAACTCTACCTTAGTAGACATAAATATGGCTATCTCACTGCGGCAGTCTTGTCTATTTTGATAATTGCAGGGCTTCCCTTTATAAACAGTCTTATAAATAACTTAAATGATATAGGGGGGGCACGTACGGGCAGCAAACCTCAGCCAACGGAGGTTTTTATAACCTTCAACGAATATATTAAGAGCTCCTCTGCTCCTCTTAATAATCCCAAGGGAGAATTAGAGTTTTATCTTGTTAAGGATTTAAATCTTGCACAGAGTGAAAAACTGAGTTTAGGGGCCTTGCCACTTGAAGATGCACCTATACTTACAGGGGCAGATATAATTACCTATAACTGGACTAACCATACTATGAAGTTAAAGGACAGTGGAATGGAAAAATTAAATTTCACACCTCCAGTTGATGGCAAGCCCTTCGTGGTAATGGTAGACAGCGAAAGAATTTATATGGGAGTGTTCTGGGGGTTACATTCATCATTGACAGTTCCCTATGCTCCCATGATTCTTCTGCCAAGCAGAGACGAAAACTCCATTACTATAAAGCAATACGGCTTGGGCAGTGTGAGAGAGGATAGGAGAATAGCAGAGAGCTTAATAGTACAGAATAAGCTTATAAGAACAGAGGTAGCAAAGATAGAAATTAACGACGTTAAAAATAGTAATCCAGGTCAAATCAGCAAGGAAAGTATTGATAATAAAAAAGTTATAGATAAGCCTTCAGAGGTAAAAAAACTTATGAACCTGCTGCTTGCTAAGGATATAGAAAAATCCATAATAGACTTTAATAAGGGTCCTGACTACAGAGTTACTATCTATTATGTGGACTCCTCCAAGGATGAGTTCTATTTAAGACCTGGTACTACTAAGTGTTATATAGAAAGAGATAATGGTAACATTATGTTTAATTTAACTGGTGATAGTGCAAAAGCTATGTACGATATTTTACAGGAAACTTTTAAATAAACAAAAGGGCAGGTAAGCTATAAAGTTTTAAATTTGCATGGTTTTACTGATTATGACTTTTAAATAAACAAAAGGGCAGGTAGGCTAAGAAGATAGCTTGCCTGCCTTTATTTATATTGAATATGGCGTGCTAGATGTTCATTTATAGTACTCCTCTAAAGCTTGTAGAGCCTTATTCTTTGCTTTATTAACAGCTTGCTTAGATATATGGAGTTCCTTTGCAAGAAATGAATATAAAGACTGACACATTTTGTATTTTTCCCATTTCCGCCAGGATCATTTGAGTCGGTTTCATTTGTTAGTTCATTAATAAGTGGTGCATTAGGAGGCGGGTTCCATTTTTATACCCCCAATTTTTAAAATTATATCTACAATAAATAAGTGTAGTAGAGATTTGTAAATCTAAATAGAAATATTTACTAAGGATATTGACCTAAATTAAGAAAATAAAAAGTATAGAGAAATAAGATAATTACTTTTTTTGTAGCCATGGGTAGCACAATACACTTATAATGTAATCATAGGTATAATAAGCATATAATGGAGGGTAAATTACATGTTATTTAATGTACTACAGCTCATAGGTGGAATAATGTTATCTTTTGGATATATTCCTCAAATAATTCAGATAGTAAAGACGAAATCCACAGAGGATTTAAATATGAAGACCTTTGTAATGACTCTTATAGGTATTTCACTTATGGAAACCTATGCTATTAATTTAGTTGTACATGGTTCCGGCATTGCATTCCTGATAACAAATAGTTTGTCTTTAATCACTGCAGCTGTAATAGTGATATTGATGATAACCTATAGAAGAAAAAAGAATAGCGCCAAGAATTAAATTCCATAGCTTGACTAATTTATTTTTTTTTGATATATTCATATTATTGCTAAATAATGGAGGTTTTACGAGATGATGTATACTATTAGCTAACTTAATTTTCTACTTTGAAAATTAATATTGAAAAGGTTAAGGAGCTGCCTAATTCATTAGGTTTTTTTAGCGTACTACTTTTTCTATAATGCCAATAGAATGCATTATACTTTTAAAACTAAAATTGAACTATTTTATTATACATCTCATGTAAATATAAACCTTTTAATTAACTTTTATTAAGTTAATTTATGGGGGATTTTATATTTATTTATAGAGAATGCAATATTAAAACAGGGTAGTTTTTAGGCTGTGTGAAAGTTATGCTTTCATACAGCCTTATTTTTTTATTAATAATTAGAGAGGGGCGATATAAATGGAAATTCCTTTTAAAAAATATTTAAAGCTATTATCAAAATACTTAAAGACACAGGGTCTTAGAGTAATACTCCTTACTCTTATTTTAGGCAGCAGTGTCGCATTGCAATTAGTTAACCCTCAGATTCTGCGTTACTTTATAGATGCAGCAACTGAAGGGAAATCTGCTAGGATGTTAACCATAGCAGCTATTATATTTATTGGAGCGGCCCTAATTCAGCAGCTTCTAGCAGTGATAGCAACCTATATAAGTCAAAATGTAGGGTGGGAGGCCACTAATGCGCTAAGACTTGAATTGGTAGAACACTGTCTAAACTTAGATATGACCTTTCATAAGAACCACCAACCAGGAGAGATAATTGAAAGGGTAGATGGAGATGTTACAGCCTTATTTAACTTTTTCTCTAAGTTCATAATTAATATCTTAACTAATATAGTGCTGGTCATAGGAATATTGATTTTACTTTTTAGAGAAGACTATAGAATTGGTATAAGCATTTCGATTTTTGCAGGCTTTGCGATGTATACCCTGTGGAGGATTCAGGCAAAATCCGTAGAGAAATGGGTTGCTGAAAGGGAAAAGAGTGCCAAGTTTTTTGGCTTTCTAGGAGAAGAAATTGGTAATACTGAGGATGTTAGATCTAGTGGCGCAAAGGATTATATAATGCATAGATTTTATGTTCAGATAAGAAACTGGTTTCCGGTCCTTAAAAAAGCAGTATTAAGATATTATCTAATGTGGGCAAGCACCCTGGGTATTTTTGCTATAGGAAATATCATTGCCTTTGGAGTTGGAGGATATCTTTGGAATAAGGGTATAGTTACCCTTGGTACAGTTTATCTAATCTTTAGTTATACGGATTCCTTAAGCAGGCCCATTGAACAGATAAGAACTCAACTTCAGGATTTGCAGAAGGCCGGAGCAAGTGTTACTAGAGTGCAGGAGCTGTTAAATATTGAGTCACAGCTTAAGGATGGTACTGAAAGCTCTCATTTATCAGGGGCATTATCCGTAGAGGCTAAGCATGTTTCCTTTGAATATGAAGAAGGAGTGCCTGTACTTGAGGATGTATCCTTTAGTCTCCCTAAAGGTAAAGTATTAGGTGTTTTAGGACGTACGGGCAGCGGCAAAACTACATTAGCCCGTCTGCTTGCAAGACTCTATGACCCAAGAGAGGGAGAGATTTATTTTAGTGGTGAAAAAATAAGTTCTTTAGCACTTCTGGAATTAAGAAAGAATATAGCTTTTGTAACTCAGGATGTACAGCTTTTCCATGCTACAGTAAGAGATAATCTAACCTTTTTTGATTCAAGCATTGCAGATGAGGATATATTATTTACCCTCCATGAAATTGGACTTGCAGATTGGTATACTTCTCTACCCCTTGGACTAGACACAATGCTGGAGGCTGGTGGCGGAGGATTATCAGCTGGAGAGGCTCAGTTACTTGCTTTTGTAAGAGTTTTCCTAAGAAATCCAGGGCTTATTATACTTGATGAAGCGTCATCAAGGTTAGATCCTATAACAGAACAGTTAATTGAAAGAGCCTTAAACAAGCTGCTGGAAAACAGGACATGTATCATTATAGCTCATCGATTATGGACTGTACAAAGAGCTGATGACATATTGATATTGGAAAATGGAAGTATCCTTGAATATGACAGCAGGGAGAGACTAATACAGAATAAACAATCTAAGTTTAGTAATTTACTTCAGGCAGGAGCTGAGGTAATTGAGGAGTTTATAACTGCATAATTTTTTGAGAAATATGAGGTGATGACTAAATGGAAAAAAGCATAAATAATGAAAATATTAAAACCTATAAGCTTATGTGGCAGCTTATTAAATATAGGCCCTGGTTGTATCTTACAAACTGTCTAATATGGATATTTATCCATGTTTCACCGGTAATTCCAGGACTTATTGCCAAAGAGTTTTTTGACACTCTTAGCGGAAGAGCATCCTTAAATGTGGGTATCTGGGGCTTAGTGGCATTAACTGCAGTTACAGCTATGGTCACTATTATGGGGATTTTTTGTGGGGCTAGTACTGATATTGTTCACAGATTTACAATGAGTGCATTACTTAGGAGAAATTTGCTTGAGGGTATTCTTAAAAAGCCTGGGGCAAATTCTATAAACTGCTCTGTGGGAGAGGCTGTTAACTGCTTTCGTGATGACGCTGAACAGGCGGAGGATGCTATAAGCTGGACATTAGATGTTATTGGAACAGCAGCCTTTGCAATAGTAGCTATAATTATCCTACTTAGCATAAATGCTAAAATTACCTTATTTGTTTTTACTCCCCTTGTGGCAGTTGTGGCTATAGCTCAGCTTGCCAGTGAGCGTGTTGAAAAGTATAGAACTGCTTCAAGAGAAGCAACAGGAAAAGTGACAGGCGCCTTGGGAGAAATATTTGGAGCAGTACAGGCTATTCAGGTTTCAGGTGCTGAGGCTCATATTATTAAATACTTAAAGAGGTTAAATCAAGAAAGACACAAAATGATGCTTAAGGATAGTGTTTTAAGTCAGCTACTAGATTCAATTTTTAATAATACAGTGAGCATAGGTACAGGCCTTATCTTGCTTTTAGTTGGGCAAAGCATGAAAAATGGAAGCTTTAGTGTAGGAGACTTTGCATTATTTATATATTATTTGACCTTTGTGGCAGATTTTACTCATTTCTTTGGAACCTTTCTAGCTCATTATCAGCAGACAGGAGTAGCTTTTAAGCGTATGCATGAGCTGCTACAGGGAGAGTCACAGGAGAGTTTAGTAAAACATAATCCAATATATTTAAAGGGAGGCCTTAAGGAGCCTGAATATCGTTTTAATATAGAGGGTAAGAAATTAGACAAGCTTACAGTGAAGCAATTAGAATATATCTACAAGTCTTCGGGAGGTGGAATTAGGGACGTTAATTTTTCATTAACTAGAAGCTCCTTTACTGTAGTTACAGGGCGTATAGGGTCAGGTAAAACTACTCTTTTAAAGGCTTTACTTGGACTCCTTACTGCAGACTTTGGCTCTATATACTGGAATGATGAATTAATTGAGAAACCATCGGAGTTTTTTATACCTCCAATAAGTGCTTATACTGCACAGACACCTAATCTATTTAGTGATACTGTACGTAACAATATTTTACTAGGACTTCCGGAGGAAGCTGTAGACTTAAAGGAGGCTATAGCCTCTGCCATACTTGAACAGGATTTAGATACCTTAGAGAAGGGACTTGACACAGTAATAGGACCTAAAGGGGTAAAATTATCAGGTGGGCAATTACAAAGGGTAGCAGCTGCTCGAATGTTTGTAAGGAACTCAGAGCTATTAGTTTTTGACGATATCTCTAGTGCTCTTGATGTGGAAACAGAAATGAGGCTTTGGAATGGAATTTTTGAAAAAATGAACAAGACCTGCCTAGTGGTTTCTAATAGACCCTTTGTACTTCAAAAAGCAGATAATATTATAGTGATGAAGGATGGCAAGATAGAGGCACAAGGCACCTTAGAGGAATTACTTAAGAGTTGTGAAGAAATGCAGCTTATTTGGGGTTGTTGACACAATTATTTCCTTATGATATATTAAAAGAAAGATATATTTGATACAATTTAATTTTATTAAATATATATTAGATTAAATTATATGAAAATTAGGATATAGAATCAATAAGAGGTGATAATACAGTTATAGCTGTATATCCCAAAAACAAATATTATGAGGAGGTAAAGATTATGTCAATTTATGATTTTAAGGTTAAAAACATAGACGGAGAAGAAATATCACTAGAAGAGTACAGAGGAAAGGTGTTGTTAATTACAAATACTGCAAGTAAATGTGGTTTTACACCACAGTATGAGGGCCTTGAAAAGATCTATGAGGACTATAAGGATAAAGGGCTTGAGGTACTTGGGTTTCCCTGCAATCAATTTGCTGAACAGGAGCCTGGCAGCAATAGCGAGGTTCAAAACTTCTGCAAGTTAAATTACGGTGTAACCTTCCCCCTATTCGAGAAAATAGAGGTAAGAGGAGAAAATGCACATCCTCTGTTTAAGTATCTCACTGAGAAGGCATCCTTTAAGGGCTTTGATATGAAGCATCCTAAGGCAGAGGGCTTACACAGCTTCTTAAAGGGTAATTTCCCAGAGTACCTAGAGGGAGACTCAATTAAGTGGAACTTCACTAAATTCTTAATAGACAGAAATGGAAATATAGTAGAGCGCTTTGAACCAACTACAGAGCCAGAGGATATCATCCCGGAAATTGAAAAATTAATTTAAGCATTATCAGAGCTGCACTATACTTTCTTAGTATGGTGCAGCTTTAATAAGTAATGAAATGGGGTTTTAATTATATGAACACTGATATGCTAAAGCTAGACAACCAACTCTGCTTTGCACTATATGCTTGTTCACGTGAAATAACAAAGGTATATAAGCCCTTTTTGGATAGGCTAGGCATAACCTATACTCAATATGTTACCCTGCTGGCGTTGTGGGAGGAGGATAACATTGCTATAAAGGAGCTTGGTAATAGGCTCCATCTAGATTCAGGAACACTTACTCCTCTATTAAAAAAGCTTGAAAAGGCAAACTTGGTGGAGAGAATAAGAGACAAAGAGGATGAACGAAGTGTGGTTATAAGGCTAACTGAAGAGGGACAGGAATTAAAGAAAAGTGCAATGGATATTCCTAATGGAGTGCTTTGCAGTACTGGTCTTTCAATAGAAGAAGTTGAAGCATTAAGAGACAAGCTAAAACAGCTGTTATCAAACCTAAGTAATTATGAAACAAACTAGTAGAATAAATAATTTGTGGGGGATAGATAAAATGCTAAAATTAAATAAAGGGGACACCATTGGAATATTTTCTCCATCTGCACCTATAACATATACTTGTCCTAAAAGATTTTTCAGGGCTAAAGAATATTTAGAGAGTAAGGGCTTTAAAATACTTGAAGGCAATTTAACTGGAAAATACGACTACTATAGATCAGGAAGTATCAAAGAAAGGGCGGAGGAGTTAAATGCTTTAATCAGAAATCCTGAAGTAAAATGTATTATGTCTACAATTGGCGGTATGAATTCTAATTCAATTCTGCCATACATAGACTATGAGGAATTTAAGAGAAATCCTAAAATAGTTATTGGTTATTCTGATGTAACAGCAATTTTACTTGCAATATATGCAAAAACAGGAATCAGTACTTACTACGGACCTGCGCTAGTTGCATCCTTTGGAGAGTTTGCACCTTTTGTGGATTACAGCTACGAATATTTCAAGGAAATTCTCGTGGATAATGTTAAGACTCCTTATACCCTAAATACTCCTCCCTTTTGGACTGAAGAGTATTTAGCTTGGGAAACACAAGATAGGGGAAAAGAGAAAATTGAAAATCAATTGATTACAGTTTATCCAGGCAAAGCAAGTGGAAGATTAATCGGCGGAAACTTAAATACTATGCAGGGTATTTGGGGCAGCGAATATATGCCTGAAATTAAAAAGGGTGATATTCTCTTCATTGAGGATTCACTTAAAGACCCTGGTACTATCGAGAGAAGCTTTTCCTTGTTAAAGGTAAATGGAATATTTGACAGGGTTTCGGGAATTATACTTGGAAAGCATGAAGGGTTTGATGATTGTAAAACTGGAAGAAAGCCTTATGAAATACTAAGAGAGGTTTTAGGGGAAAAGGAGATCCCCTTCCTTGCTGATTTTGACTGCTGCCATACCCATCCTATGTTAACACTTCCAATAGGTTGTGAGGTGGAGCTTGACGCTTATAATAAAAGAATAACTATAATGAAGAATTGGTAAAGTGAAAATTGATGATAAAAAGGAAGCCACATGATTTATGAACTATCATGTGGCTGCTTTTTTTAATGCTAAGGAGTTTAAAAAAATAAATAGCACTGCATAGAAGGCAAGTATGAAAATATCAAAAGAGACCTTAGAGAAGGTAAAGCCTCTTATAGCTACGTCTCTAAGAGCATCTGCTCCATAAGTTAGAGGAAATATTTTTGATAGAACTTTTACCCACTGAGGTGCTTCTCTCAAAGAGAATAGGCCGCTAAACAATATCTGTGGCACTATAACTACCGGAATAAACTGAAACAGCTGAAATTCGTTTTTTGCAAAGGCAGAAAGCAGAGTACCTAGAGATAGGGAACCTGCTGCCAATAATAGGTTTATGAGTAAAACTAAAATAAAACTGCCTTTTAAGGTAATATGCAGCCCATAAATCATAAACAGCTGTATGACAAGGGTTTGAATCATTACAAAAACACCAAAGCCAAGGAAATAGCCTATAACAATCTGTATTCTCTTTAGTGGGGAAGCCATTAATCTTTCAAGCGTGCCGCTTATTCTTTCTCTAAGGAAAGACACCCCTGCCAAAAGAAACACAAAGAAAAATATGAAAAAGCCCATCATAAGTGGTGCCATACTGTCAAATACAGTCATATCCTCTGAACCATTTATATAGATAAACTGACTTTCCAGCATTTTAATTCCTGCTTGGGAAAGCTTTGGATTTGAGGATAAGTAGGTCTTAGTATATTCACTAAGGGCTCCTGAGACTGTTTTTTTCACAGAAGCAGAAATGGAGGTTTCTGAACCTTCAACGGTTATTTTGAGCTTATTGTCACTGAAGGATAATAAGCCATCAAACTCTTTATTTTTCAATCTATTTAAGGCAGCTTGCTCATCAGTAATTTCTGTTACATTGGCATCAACCTTTAAAATGTCTAAAAGAGGAGCAGGTAAATCAACGGCTTCAAGAGTTGGCTTTCCTGCTGGGGAATTAAGTATAGCACTTAATAAATATAGAACAAAGACCGGTGCTACAAATAGTAATGCCAATGAACGCTTATCTCCAATTATTTGTTTTATGATTCTCTTTGCTACTGTGGCAGAACGCATGCTTACACACCCTCCCTAAAACCGCTATAGTATAAAAAGGCCTCTTCAATATTGCTGCTATTAGAGGAGTTTATCAGCTCCTCCGGACTCCCCTCAGCAATAATTTCCCCTTCACGAATCAGTGATAGTCTGTCACAGCGGTAAGCCTCATCCATAACATGAGTGGTTATAATTATGGTACCGCCTTGTTCTTTTATTTTTATAAACTCATGCCAAAAGCTATTCCTAAGAACGGGATCAATTCCTACTGTTGGCTCATCCAAAATCAAAATTTGGGGGCTGTGAATCAGTGCTATTGCAAGAGAAAGTCTTCTCTTCATTCCTCCAGAATATTTCTTTACAGCCTTGTTGGCATCCTTTTCCAGATCCATTAGGGACAATAGCTCTAAGGCTCTATTCTTTGCAGGTTTGCCCCGAAGCTTATAAAGCTCAGCAAAAAAGAGCAGATTATCCATAGCAGATAAATCTTCATATAGGGCATCACTTTGTGCCATATATCCCAATTCAGTAATTACCTTAAGAGAAGGCATATTATGGCCAAGCACCTCAACATAACCCTTATGTGCTCTTTTCATACCAATTATGGTTTTAATGAGAGTTGTTTTACCAGAACCTGATGGTCCAAGTAATCCAAGTATTTCACCTTTCTTGATATTGAGATTTATATTTTTCAGTATAGTGGATTTATCATATTTAACTTCAAGATTAGAAATTTTGATTACCTTTTCCAAGGACATTATATCCCTCCTTAGGGCCATTTATATATATAACTTTACATCTGAAAAATACGTAAGTAAATATAATAATAAAATATAATAGGGCATATTTGCATTGTGCTAATAGCCCAGGTGAAGCCTTTATAACGCGATTGTAATATAATCACGATTATGATAAAATTATGTGGGTTATATCTAGTAAAAGACAATATACAGATACAATGCAAAGGGATATAATCTGTATGGCAGCCATTTAAGGGGGACTACAAATGAAAAAGAATGAAGGCGTGTTTTACTCTATAGCATCTTCTGCAGGTTTTGGGTTAATGCCTATTTTTGCAAAGTTAGCATTAAATTATGGAGGGAACTCTATTACAATTCTTATGTTGAGATTTATGTTTGCCTGGCTTTTAATCCTTCCCATATTGATATATAAAAAAAAGAGCCTTGCATTAAGCAAGAAGCAATTGTTAGCTGTTGGATTAATAGGAGGTGTTGCTTATTCCTCCACAACCTTAATTTTATTTTTGGCCTATAACTATATGTCAGTGGGCCTTGCTACCACAATTCATTTTATATATCCAATTTCAGTCACTTTGATAGCCATAATATTCTTTAAGGAAAGGATATATAAGGAAAAGGTATTAGCCATCATAATATCCACCATAGGAATTATATTGTTAATTTATAATGGAGATATAAAGCTGAGTTTTTTGGGAGTGTTTTATTCAGCCTTTTCAGGGGTTCTGTATTCTATATATATTTCTAGCATAGAGCATAGTGAAGCCAAAAATGTAGACAGCTTCGTTTTAACCTTTTACATTTCTTTGATTTCCTCTTTTATCTTGCTCTTTAGCGGCCTAGCCACAAACAGTATCAGCCTTAATATCGATTTTAGATGTTATGCTGCAGCATTTTTAATTGCATTAATATCTACTGTATTTGCCATTACCTTTTTCCAAAAAGCTATTGCTTATATTGGCTCCTCCAATGCTTCCATATTAAGCACCTTTGAACCTTTGGTAAGCTTAATCTTTGGGGTGATAGTCTTTAGGGAGGTCTTGTCCTTTAAAATTATATTAGGTTGTATATTGATATTATCATCAATAATTATACTTACCAAAGCATATGTAAGGCAGGCTTAGAAGTTAGTTATAATTATCAGTGTAAGACCGAATTGCCTGTTTGATATATTTTATGGTTTTTTCTACAGCTTCATTAACCTTGTAGGGCTTTGCTTTTTTTAACATGCCTGAAAACATACCAAGGTATATAAGCACGCACATCTCACTAACCATATGAGCAGCTTCTTCATCAATTAAGCCTTCAGCCACAGCAGGCTTAATATAGGCATAATCTCGAAGATTAAAGTCGTCTTCTAAGAGCATAGGGAAGATATTTCTTGATTCTTTACTTAATTCATCAGGGAATATAGAATAATAGGTTCTAATAGATACATTTAACTTTTCATTAGAAAACTCACTAAAGAAAATATAATTATATATTTCTGGCCGACTAAAGGAATGTAAACAAAAGCATCTCCATACATCAACATATCTTTCAAGAGAATCTCTAGAATGCTTTGTGTAGCTATGTAAGCTTTCGGCATATTCATTTAAGTACTTCATAGAAGCAAAAAATATCAGGTGGTTTAGGTTCTCAAAATAATTGTATAGGGTAGCACTATTATAGCCTGCCATACTTGCCACTCTTCTTATGGTAACTGCATCAATGCCCTCTTCTTCAATTAATTTTTTTGCTGCTTCAATGAAATAACTCATCATACGTTTCTTTTGAATTTCTTTATTATCCACAGAACCTCTCCATTCCTATTGATAAAATACTGTTACTCCGTATTATAGCATAAAATTACATGAATTTTGCATAAATGCCTATGAAATAAATATACCTTGCTTAGGAATACTCCCCCGCAAGGTATAAATGCTATTCTAAAGTTTTATAATGTTTTAATAGTCTTATAAAATGATTTGCCTCTCTTAAAACGTGATCTGCAAGGAGAGGGAGAATAATAGATTTAACCTTGCAGCTTAGGATACCTTCAGCCCCTTGCTTCTTAAAATCTTTAATAGACATAGTTGCTTTAAGTGATTCTTCTGTAACCTCTGGCAGCATTTTTTCATTTTCATAGAGTGCCTTTGCCTCCTGCTCAAGCTTGTGAAATTCCTTTGCATAGTTGTCTGCTAAAGCAAAGAGCTTAGCTTCACTTGGGTCTAATAGTCCTCTTATAAATTCAGCATGTTCCCCCATTATATCATTCCAGAATATTTCCTGAGAAATAAATTCGTCCATAGGATTTACATTCTGACGATTTTGAAGCCGTATAAGCATTTCATTAAAAAGACAGGCCTCT
This sequence comes from Clostridium sp. UBA701, assembly GCA_002298125.1. Taxonomy (GTDB): domain Bacteria; phylum Bacillota; class Clostridia; order Clostridiales; family Clostridiaceae; genus UBA701. The sequence continues at coordinate 513,051 of DBMJ01000016.1, forward strand.
CTTAAAATATGCTCCAGCATCATGGGATAAATAGTGGTAGCCATTTTGCAGGCATTTACACTTTGAAGCACGGTGGCTTTAAAACATATTATTTCACCTGCTGCATTGGAAGCCTTGGAATTTAATACCTCTACTTGCCTTATAAGAGCTTCAGGTATATTTGAGTAAGCTTCAGCAGTTAAACGTAATTCGTACTCTGTAATACTGCTATCTATCTCTATGCCTGTAAGCTTTTCAGTGTCTCTTTCAGCTTTAAAAGTAAGCTCTGTAACAAATTCTCCAGAATTTAATGCTTCAGTACTTAATATCCCCCTGCATAGAATGGAGGTCTCTTTAAGCAGCTCTGTAAAGGTGTTTTTTAACTTTTCTGCTTGAAATGCAAAATTTTTGTTGGGCTTCATAAAGGAGCCCTCCATAAAAATTGCATGCTCTTTAAGTATTCTTAAGAAAAATAGATTGAGTTCAAGAGATTGTCTAACAAAATCATTATCAGATAACAAAATATCTCCCCTTCAAAAATATATCCATATTATTATATTCTTATAGGTATATATTTGTTACTAATGTAGGAATTATCCATTGTATAGCGAACTTATAGATATAAAAATCGTATTACGTTATGATAATTATATGATTAAAAAGGTATTTACATGTGGGAGGAGATATTATGGTAAAGCTAGACACCAATAGATTAACAATAAGAGATCATATAGAAGAGGATATTGCATCAATGCATGTACTCCTTTCAGATGAAAAGGCAATGCATTATTTGCAGGATATAAAGACTAACAACATGGATGAATCAAAACAAAATCTCTATGAAGCAATTAAAGAAGCACAGCTAGAAAATAGGACAAAATATTTTTTTGCAATAATAGAGAAAGAAACTAATGAATATGTTGGTGAAATAGGTTTTACAGTAATAATCAACAGCCTAGAGGGAAAAGTTGTAAATTTAGGCTACTTTATTCTACCAAGGTATTGGGGAAAAGGAATAGTAACTGAAGCAGCTGAAGCAGTAATTGAATATGCCTTCTGTGAAACAAACACCATTAAGATTGAAACAGGATGTATAAAAGAGAATATAGGTTCAGAGAGAGTAATGCAGAAGGTGGGGATGGTAAAGGAGGCAGAGCTGAAAAAGCATGTACTACTATACTCATGTTTGCAGGACAGAGTAGAATATGGCCTATTAAAAGAGGAATGGAAACAAAAATTAAATCTCTTCATAAAGAGAGATTATCAAAGCTTCAATAAAGAGGCGTATTTAGATTGATTTACAACAGGCTATACATGAAAATGAAGACATAGTTAAACAAGAGGATAAAAACCCTTGGGTTGATAGAGAAATCTATGTTCTAAAAAAACTTCAACAATGTCAACAAGGAGGAAGATAAATATGAACTTTGATAATGAAGCTCTAACCTGGGATGATGAAAAAAGAGTAAGCAGGGCAAAGGTAATTTCACAGGAAATAGTGAAGGCAATTGAAATAAAAAAATCCTATTCTGCACTGGAATTTGGCTGCGGCACAGGGTTAATTAGCTTTAATATACATGATAGATTTCATAGTGTCACCCTTGTTGATAACTCAAGGGGTATGATAAGCATTTTAAATTCGAAAATCGAAGATAATAAAATACAAAACATGGAGGCCTACTGTACAGACATAAACAATGAAGGTATATTGACAGGAACCTATGATGTAATCTACACTTCTATGGCCTTGCACCATATACAAGATACAGAAAAAACGCTAAAAAGCTTATTTGAGCTGTTAAATAAAGATGGATTTTTGTGCATAGTGGATTTAGATGAGGAAGATGGAAGCTTTCACGGAGTAGAGAAGGATTTTACAGGACATAATGGTTTTAATCAATTGGACCTTACAAATTTATTGTATAAGGTTGGGTTTGAGGAGATTGAATCAAAGATTATATACAGAGATAAAAAGACCGTAGGCAATGAGCTAGTGGACTATTCATTATTTTTAATGAAGGGAAGAAAACGATAATTACTTTTATTACAGAGCAATAATAAGCAAAGAGAGTATAAGAGAGCAGCGAAGGGGGCACATATATGGCTATTGGTGAAGTAATTAGCTATGACCTTAGATCAGAAGTGTATACTGAAAAGGGATATCTTGAGGCAAATGTAAAATTAAATATAAAAAACAGTTGCATAGAGAGTATATATGAAATTTCTTTACTTCTAAATCCTGCACTAACAGTAAAAGGTGTTTATAACAGCATAGAACAAAAATTAGAATTTTATCAAACTATAGTTTCTTTAAAGGGCATGGAAGACGTTAAGGTAAATCATATAATTGTAAAGCTAAATGAGCCAATTTTACCTCAAATGATAGGATGTATTGAAATAGAATACTGTGGGGGAATATGCGGATATTCTAATGCAATGCAATATATAAAAGATAGTATAAGTGATAAATTTTCAATTATTAGACCGGATTCAATTGCTTATCCAGTTATTGCATATCCTAGCTGGGAAAGCATAATGAAATCATACAATTCAAAATTCAGTTATAAATTAAAAATTACGGTACCAAAGGAATATATAGTTGCTGCAGGTGGTATTTTATATGAAATTAAAGATATTGGAGAAAAGCATTCTTTTTATTATGAGAGTTTTAAGCCTACTTGGCGATTTGACATAGCAATTGCAAAATATAATATTTTGAAGGATGATATTAACAAGATATGTATTTATGTATTGCCTGAGGATGAAAGGGATGCCACTTACATACTTGAGGAGATACATAAAAGTTTAAAGTTTTACTCTGATTATTTCTGTGAATTAATTGATTTTAGAGGACTTACAGTTATAGAAGTGCCAGCTGGCTTTGGTTCACAGTCTAGTGACTTTTATATAGTTCAGGCAGCAGAAGCATTTAATAATAAAGAGAATATTGCAAATTTATATCATGAAATAGGACATGCTTGGAATGTAGAAGTAAAAAAAGAAGTCCAAAGATGCAGGTGGTTTGACGAGGCATTTGCATGCTATTTTGAAGCCTTAGCCGTTAGAAATCTCCAGAATGAAAAAAAGTTTTTGGAAAAGATGGTTTCCTATAGAAGTGCCTTTATTGAAAGTACCCTAGAGGATAAAATAAATTTTAACACGCCTATAGCAGACTATGGTAAATATGAAATAGGTCATAATTCTTATACAAAGGGACCCTGGGTTCTATACATCTTACATGAAATGATTGGAGAGGAATTATTTAGAATTTCTATAAAAAGGTTTGTTGAGAAATTCAGAAATAAGCCTGCAGACTTTATGGATTTAAAAGAAAGCATAGAAAAAAGTACAGGTAAGGATTTAAGTAAATTCTTTCAAGAATGGATTTATGGAGTAGAATCCTCAAAATATTTGATAGATAACCTTACCGCTTTACAAATCATAAGAAAATATACAGTTGATAAATAGAGGTGATTTAAATGGCAACATGGATTGCGCATCTGAGAATAGCAGAAAACCTATTGAAGAAAGGCTATGACTTAATACCTGTCCCTTTTGTAGTGGGAAATATAGGGCCAGATTCTGGAGTACCTAATGAGGATTGGAGTAATTTCTCTCCTCCGAAGAAAATTACACACTGGGAAGGAGAGGATAAAAGCATTAATTCCCAAGAATTTCTAAGTAAGTATGTAAATAATATAGAAGTGAAGGAGAGACCCAAGGAATACTCCTTTAAAATAGGGTACTATGTGCATCTATTAACGGATATGGAATGGTCAAAATTTTACCAGGGAAAAAAGAAGGAAGCTATCTATAAGGAGGGTCTAGATAAAGATAAAAATTTCATTTGGACTATAAAGAAGGATTGGTATGGGCTTGACTATTTATATCTTGCAAAGCATCCAGAATGTATATTCAACACTTTATTTAAACATATAGACCAGGTACCGGATTATCTTGACTATTTTCCAAAGGGTGCATTTACAAGACAGGTAAAGTATATAACGGAGTTTTATCTTGGTGAGAATAATGAAACAAAAGAAAATTTTATCTATTTAACTGAAGAAGAAATGGACAACTTTATCGAAGAGGCAACAGAAGCTATAGAAGCTATGCTTAATGAAGTCATCAAAAGGAGGTCTATATGGAAAAATTAGGTGTGAGAATTATTTATCTCTATAATAGTGGTTTTCTTATGGAAACATCAACGCACCTTCTCGTTTTTGACTTTTATAAGGATGTGGAAGGAACAAGAGATAGTGCCATTTCAATGGAGGGAATACTTGAGGAGGCTTCAAAAGCAGGAAAAGAGGTTGCGGTATTTGTATCCCACAGCCATGGGGATCATTACAATCCAGCTATTTTTCAGTGGGCAAATATGGGCTTAAATATAAAGTACTTTTTAAGTAATGATGTGAGTGCAGCGAAAAGGAAGGGTGAGATTTATACACTAGCAACCTATGAAGATATGAAGTTTGAAGATATGTATATAAAAGCCTATGGTTCAACAGACCAAGGGATTTCATTTTTAATAAAGGTTGATGGTGTGACGGTTTTTCACGCAGGAGATCTTAATTGGTGGGATTGGTGGGATGAAACGAGAGAAGAAAATGAAAAGGCAGCCAGATGGTTTAAAGAAGAGCTTGAGAAGCTAGAGGGTGAAGCTATAGACATAGCCTTTTTCCCTGTTGATTCTAGGCTAAAGGATAAGTTCTATCTTGGAGGAGATTATTTTATTAATAAGCTAGAACCTAAGGTTTTTGTTCCTATGCACTTTAGGGAGGATTATAAAATTACAAATGAATTTGCAAAGCGTGAAAAATATCCTTCCACTAAAGTAATTGAAATAACACATAGAGGTGAAGAGATACTGCTATAAACATAGCTTTGAGTAATTACTCAAAGCTATGTATAAAACTTTTTTACTGGATTGGAAGTATTTCAATCCAGTAACCATCAGGATCATTAATAAAATATAGACCCATTGCATTATTTTCATAGCAAATGCAGCCCATTTTCTTGTGGTGTTCATAGGCTGCAGCATAATCGTCAACTCTAACAGCAAGGTGCATCTCGTTATCACCAAGGTTATAAGCTTCCTTTCTGTCACGAAGCCAGGTGAGCTCTAGAGTATGCTTTGTAGTTTTATCGCCAAGAAAGGAAAGAATGAAGCTTCCATCACTGGCATTTTTTCTTCTTACCTCTTCAAAACCTAGGGCTTCCTTATAAAATGCAAGACTTTTTTCCAAATTTAAAACATTAATACAGTTGTGATCAAACCTAAAATTCATATACATACCTCCCTTATAATCCTGTTTATCCGATGTCTACCGCAACAGCGATACGACCCTGGATAACGGCTTCTAATCTTCAGACGGAGTTTACTACTCCACCTGAAAATAAGAATCCTGTTTATCCGATGTCTACTGCAACAGCGGTACGACCCTGGATAACGGCTTCTAATCTTCAGACGGAGCTTACCGCTCCATCTGAAAATAAGAATCCTGTTTATATTATAAGGTATATAAAGATGAAAGCAAATTATTATCCATTTAAATAGTTTTGAAGGAGGAACCGCAATGAAAATTACAGATTTAACTCATATCATAAGTTCAGACATGCCAGTTTTCCCTGGAACTGAACAACCTATATTCAAATGTGCAAATACTTTGGAGAAAGATGGCTTTGCAGAGGCAATAATAACCATGTATTCTCACACAGGAACACATATTGATGCACCTGCACATATGTTAGCACATGGAGCTCATCTTGAAGATTTTAATATAGAGCATTTTATTGGCAAAGCCACCATTCTTGATTTTTCAAAGGAGAGAATACAATTCATAGACCTAGACAACTTAAGGCAATACGAAAATGAAATTATGAAGGTGGACTTTATAATAATTAAAACTGGCTGGAGCAAATATTGGGGAGATAAAATTTATTATGAGGGATTCCCAGCTCTAACAGAAGAGGCAGCTAACTGGTTATTAAATTTTAATTTAAAGGGTGTTGGCATAGATGCAATTTCTATTGATGATATGAATTCAACAAAATTTGCAGTTCACAAAAAACTTATGTCAAAGGATATACTGATTATTGAAAATCTAACCAATTTGGATTCAGTTAAAGATAAGTATTTTATATTAAGCATATTACCACTTAAAAATAAAAAAGCTGACGGTTCACCAGTAAGGGCTGTAGCCATAGAAGATATTTGATATAACAGAAAACTATAAAAAGGGAGATACACTTATGTACGTAGAAACCAGTGACAAAGTAAAATTATTTGTAAAAAGAGCAGGCCAAGGTAACCCATGCATTTATATTCATGGAGGACCTGGTGCTTGGAGTTATAACTTTGAAGCCTTGGGAGGAAACTCTTTAGAAAATATCATGGAGATGGTATATTTCGATCAAAGAGGCTGTGGCAGATCCGAGGGTGGTTCGGACAGTGATTATTCTATAGACAGACTAGTGGAGGATATTGAGGAAATAAGAAGGCAAACAGGTATAAAAAAATGGACAGTGCTTGCTCATTCCTTTGGGGGAATTATTGCTGTTAATTATGTTCTTAAATATAAAGAGCATGTGGATAAATTAATTTTACTAAATTGCACTTTATTTATGGAGGATTCATTAATAAACCAGGTTAAATATGCGGCTAAGCTTTTAGGGAATGAAGAATCAGATGCCAATAGCTTTGATAAAGGCAAATGGGAAAAGTATATAGGGGAGCTCCTTGAGAAGAATCTATTTTATAACCTTCAATATAGCAGCTATGATAACTATATTAAAGTCAACGAAGTAGATAGCAAAATAGGAAATAGAAGTCTAGCCATACAGGCCTTTAACAACAAAGGTTATTTTAAGGACTATCGCGGACTTACAAAGGAAATTGATGTTCCAGTGCTAGTTATTTGTGGAGATTGTGATAATGCTATAGGGGTTAAGCATCAGGAAAGCTTTAAATTCCCCAATTCAAAGACTGCTATTTTACAGGGCAGACATGTACTATACCTTGAAAACAATAAAGAGTTTTACCTAACAATAAAGAGATTCATAGAAGAGCACTCAAGCTAAATAGGAAAAATATTCATATAGGAAACAGGGGGACATAGAGATGAGAAAGTATAGGAGACTAACTATTATCACCTTTATGATGATTTTAGCTATGGTTCTCAGTGGATGTAAAGCTAGCGAATATCAGAAGAGCATCTATACTGACAATGCTAAAATTGGAAGAGATATAGATAGTTATAGTTATAAAAATAGCAGTAGTAATTCCAAAGACCTTGAAATAAATAAAAAGTTTGGAAGCTTTACTGGCATGGAAACGGTTTGGATTATTGATGCAAAGGAAGAGACTACTGTGGATATTGAGTTTTCCTCAAAGCTTACAAGTGGTTTATTTAAGACGGTATTAGTGGCTCCTCATAGCGAGGTAACCAATGTTTTTGAGCAGCAGAAAAGTGGGAAAGCTACACTTCAAGTACAGAGAGGAAAGAATAGAATAAAAATCATCGGTAAGAATGCTGTAGGTGAGGTAAGCTTGAGCATAAAAGAAGGAAATGGAATGAATATTTATAAGCCACAAAAATAGAAGAGAAAGGAGAAAAGACTTTTGAAGGACTTTTTCTCAAGGGTTTATAAGATAGTTTCTCAAATACCAAAGGGTAAGGTAGCAACTTATGGACAGATAGCTTTCTTGTTAGGAGAACCAAGAAGTGCAAGAATAGTCGGGTGGGCTATGAAAGCAGCACCAGAGCATCTTCATTTACCCTGCCATAGAGTAGTAAATAGACTTGGAGAAATGGCACCAGATTATGCCTTTGGTTCTTCACAGGTTCAGAGAGAAATGCTGAACCATGAAGGAATTACTTTCACTAAAAGCGGATGCATAGATTTAAAAAAACATCTATGGGACGGGAAAATAAGCTAAATTAAAGAGGTAACAGTGCTTGCTGTCACCTCTTTTTTGTGCTTTATTAGATATTTCTGTATATAATAGATATATAGGCTTAATTACTATTGTGCTATTCTGTGATAGGCTCTATAGAGATAGTAATCAAAGACTTCATACTACTATCACTAGGGTTGTCAGAAACCATTATAAGCACATTGTATTTAGCTTTCTTACCACCTATGGAAATCCAGTTATTGACTTCGGACTCTACTTTTTCTTCTGCATTTTCCATAACGTCCTTATAAAACTTACCAGCCTCTGTAACTTCTTTCTTCGATTCTAAGGCTATGACAAAGGTTACTTTTTTGTTTGCATCCTGATTTTTTGCTGACATGACAATTTTAGCTCCATCTATTACTGGAACTATATCTTTAGGGTAGCCTTCAGGTAAGGAAGTACCCTTACTATCTCCAGTATTTACTGAGGTTGTGGAACCATCATTACTTTTGACCTCAATCCCATTTTTGTCAGTGGTAACAGTGCCGTCATTTGTTTTTATAGTACTCTTACCAGTGATACTTGACCAGAAGCACCCTGTAAAAGTTATGGATATAGCTAGTAAAATAGGTAGTACAGCAAGTTTTTTCATATTAAATATTACCTCCCAAATAAAAATATCCAGTGTATTACATATGTGATATAATACCAATTAATAACTAAATTTTATGGTATATTAATTTTTACCTCAATAAATAAATTGCCGTTAACATTCCAAATATTGCTATTATAAGGGGATGATGGGAATAGAAAGCTTCACCAACACTGTACTTAAGGAAGTGGCCGATACTCCAACTAAGAATGTACAGATATATGAAGGGGAAAGTTTAGTCATATTTCAACCCACCTATACAATAGATAAAAAAACAGACTTTAGCAGCTATCATTTTATCATCCCGCCAAGTAATGCATATCTGCCAATCCTTAGGCTGGATGGGAAAAAAAGCAATGTAGAGGAAAATAGAATTTTTTCAGTTAATCCTGGGCAAATACTTTGCTGTGAGGAAAAGAAAATGGTTAAAAGCTATATTGCCATGAATGTAGATAGAAACTTTATAAGTGAAATATCAAGAATGATGGGGAGTAGAGCTGAAACCTATTTTACTAACTGTAGTACTAAATATAGCTATGAGTTTATTGAACAGATAAGGTTATTTATGGAGGAGTTTCATAATAAGCAGTCAGGTTTTGAACTCATCTTGCAGAGCCTAAGCCTTCAAATTACTGTAAACCTTTTAAGACATACTGTGAATAATTTGCCTTTAGAGCTTAGAGGTCATGGCTATTCTGAAAAAAATAACATCAATAGAGCTATTCAATTCATAGAGATGTCCTATAATGATAATATTTCACTAAAAGAAGTTTCACAAATAGCAAATTTAAGCTCCTATCATTTTATTAGAGTGTTTAAGGCCGAGACAGGAAAAACTCCTTATGAATATCTTATGGACGTTAAGATAGAAAAGTCTAAAGAATTGTTGAGAAACAAGAAGTATAATGTAACAGAAATTGCTACACTGTGCGGTTTTGCTAGCCCAAGCCACTTTGCATCAGTGTTTAAAAAAAAGATAGGATTATCTCCATCGGACTATAGAAAAACTCTATTATAAAGCAGGTGATAAAATGAAAAGATTAGATTTGGTCTACCAAAAGTTAAAGGAGCTTCATAGTGGAAAGGGTGCTACTGCCCTTGAAATTGCTGAGGCTCTTAATTTAAATCGTGCAAATGTGAGTAATGATTTAAATAAGTTATGCCAGGAGGGTAGGGCAGCAAAGGGGCAGGGAAGACCTGTACAATTTATTCCCTGTGAGGAAGCCCCTACAAAAAACTATGAAACAACTCTTGATAAATTTGGCAATAAAAATCAAAGCTTATACACTGCAGTAGAGCAGGCTAAGGCTGCAATACTGTATCCCCCTAAGGGAATGCACATATTGATTTTAGGTGATACCGGTGTTGGAAAATCCATGTTTGCTGGACTTATTCATAGATATGCCATAGAGATGAAGGTAATGCAGGATAATGCACCCTTAGTTACCTTTAATTGTGCGGATTATGCAAACAATCCACAGCTATTAATAAGTCAGTTGTTTGGTGCAAAAAAGGGTGCCTATACTGGAGCGGATTCCGATAGAATAGGTCTTATTGAAAAGTCGGATGGGGGAATACTATTTCTAGATGAAGTTCATAGGCTTCCTCCAGAGGGGCAGGAAATGTTTTTCACCTTTATGGATAAGGGAACCTTTAGAAGACTTGGAGAAACAGAATCTGAAAGAAGTGCCAAGGTACTTATTATCTCTGCTACTACTGAGAACCCTGATTCAACACTGCTTAAGACCTTTACAAGAAGAATACCCATGATAATTCGGATACCTGGTCTTTCAGAGAGAACTATTGAGGAGAGATTTCAGTTGATAAGCCTTTTTTTAAAAGAGGAATCCTCTAGGCTTAGCAAGGAAATTATGGTATCGGTAAATTCTATGAGAGCTCTACTAAGCTATGATTGTGAAAATAATGTAGGGCAGCTAAAGACAGATATTCAGCTCATATGCGCAAAGGCGTATGCAGATTTTGTATCGAATAAAAAGAATGCAATTAAGATTAACAGCACTGAGTTACCTCATTATATAAGAGAAGGTCTCTATAGGGAAACTGAGCACCGACAGATTTGGAATAAGCTTGTGGGGATAAATCAAAGATACTGTGTCTTTAGCAAGGGGGAAGAAAATGTAATTTTTGAAGGAAACTCTGAAGAAGCCAGTATATACGATATGATAGATGCTAGGATCAATCAGCTTAGAGACAGGGGGTTAGAAGGCGGGCAACTAGAAGAGGAAATAAAAAGAGGAATAAAAGAATATTTTAGAAAATACATGAGCAGTGTAAATAAAAGGTTTGATATTTCCAATTTAGAAAATGTCATAGATTCTGATGTAGTTAAAGTAGTAGAGGAAATTTTACACTATAGTGAAGAAAGGCTAAATAGAGTTTTAAGTGAAAAGGTCTACTATGGTATGGCAATTCACATAGCTAGCTCCATTGAAAGAATTAGGAAAAATAAGAAAATTGTAAATCCTGAGTTAAACAAGGTAAGGACAGAGTATAGTGAGGAGTTTAACACTGCGGTGGATTGTTTAAAAATAATTGAAAGGGAGTTTGATATCACTCTTCCCATTGATGAAGCAGGTTTTCTTGCCATGTTCCTAGTTTTTGATGATAGAGATATCCTTGAGCAAAAAGATGATGTAAAGGTAATAATAGTTGCACATGGTAATTACACTGCTACCTCCATGGCGGAGGTGGCAAATAAGCTCTTAGGCGTGGAATATGCAATAGGAATAAATGCACCACTTGATGAAAGACCTCAGCAGGTGCTTATAAAGATAAAGGACTGCATTGTAAATACAGGAATAAAATCAGATATTCTATTTCTAGTAGACATGGGTTCATTAACCACCTTTGGTGAGGAGGTTGAAAAGGAACTAAATATAAAGACAAAAACCATACCCCTTGTAAGCACCCTGCACGTAATCGAGGCCTCAAGAAAGGCCATGATGGGTTATTCTCTAGAGGAGGTTTTTAAGGAGACCTTAAACGTAAATTACCTTTTAGATAGTGGGGTAATAAGAGAGCATAAGGATGAGGATAGAAGAAAAAAGCTTGCAATCATAACAGTATGCACCACAGGGGAAGGAAGTGCCATTGCTGTAAAAAACTTTTTAGAGGGGCACTTAGAATATGATAGCAGTATACTTGAAATCATACCCATAAACCTTGTGGATAAGGAGAATATACATACAAAGCTTAAGAACATAAGCAGAGAAAAGGGAATTGTATGTGTTGTGAGTTCCTTCAACTTAGCTGTGAAGATACCTAAGTTTGGGTTAGAGGAGGTGTTAAGCTTAAGAGCTATTAAGGCAATACAAAATGCCATAGATGTAGAAACCACCTACTTAAAAATGGGAGAAACCCTAAAATATCAGCTTAAAAACATAGATGGGGTGGAGGTATTTGCAGATATTAAGAAGTTTATTCAGCAGGTAGAGGACGCACTAAATACAAAGATAGATACAAATATTTTAATAGGTGTTACGCTTCATATGGGTTGTATGATTGATAGACTTAAAGCAGGAGATAATATTATTAAATTTGAGGAAAGAGAAAAATATATTAATGATAATGAAGAGCTTTATGAAGTAATTAAAAAGGCTTGCGAACCAATTAATAAAAAGTATAAAATGGAAATTTTACGCGATGAAATCTGTTTTATAATGAGCTTTTTTAATTCTAAGAATTATCTTTAAAGGTGCGGTGTAACAACCGCATTTTTTCTTTGTTGAAACACTAATTAAGAAAATAAAACACTAAGCAGCTAGTGTTTTATAAATTTCACTTCAATAAGTGAAGTTATCTATTGTAGTGTTTTGGCACGATACTTGCTCTTATAAATTGTGTAGGTAAGTGTTTAATAAAGTTATTTAATAACTCTAATATATAGAACTTATTGAAAGGATGATAGACATGAGTTATCAGGATATAATAATGCAGATAATTGTAAGTGGAGGAAATGCTAGAAGTAATGCCATGGAAGCCATAGGCTATGCCAAGGAAGGTAATTTTGAAGCTGCAAGAGGAGCGCTTACTAGAGCTGAGGATGAACTGGCAGAGGCTCATAAGGTGCAGACAGAGCTTATTCAAGACGAGGCATCTGGTAACACCACAGAAGTAACACTGCTTATGGTACATGCTCAGGATCATTTGATGAACGCAATAACTATTAAGGATATGGCAGGTGAATTTGTAGATATGTACGAGAAGGTTTTTAACCTTAAATAGTTATTAAAAAATATAAGGGAGTGGTAAGTTCTATGAAAAGAATAACCTTGGTATGTGGGGCAGGGATGTCCACTAGTCTTTTAGTTACTAAGATGAACGCAGCAGCTATTAAGGGAAATGTTGAGGTAAAAATAATAGCTGTGGCAGAAGCAGAGCTTAAGCATCATATAGAGGAGACAGATGTACTCCTTTTAGGACCTCAAGTAAGATTTCTGCTTACTAAATACAAGACAGCCTATGAACCTAAGGGCATTATTGTGGATGTGATAAATAGCATTGATTACGGCACTATGAATGGAGAAAAGGTGTTAAATCATGCACTAAAACTTTTAGATGAAAAATAGGACATTCAGCCTTGGCTTTATAAAATATAATTTTATCAAATTGGGAGGGAATTAAATGAAAAAAATCATCGAGTTCATGGAAAAGTATTTTGTTCCTGTTGCAGGTAAAATCGGTGCTCAAAGACATCTTGTAGCTATTCGTGACGGCTTTGTGGCAATTATGCCCCTGCTGCTGGTAGGCTCTTTAGCAGTACTGATTAATAATTTCCCAATTCCGGGTTGGGGAGACTTTATGAAGGGTATATTTGGAGAGGGCTGGACCACCTTCGGAGGTACTCTTTGGAATGGAAGCTTTGCAATAATGTCACTGCTTATTGTGTTTACAGTAAGCTACAGCCTTTCTAAATCCTATGAACAGGATGGAATTGCGGCAGGAATGGTATCCTTTGGTTCGCTGCTAATGCTTTATGCAGGTTCCGCAAAGGACTGGGCTCTACCTTACGGCTTCTTAGGAGCACAGGGTCTATTCGTTTCATTATTTGTGGCCTTAATCGCAACAGAAGTATTTGTAAAGCTTATGGGAAATAAGAAGTTAATAATTAAAATGCCTGCAGAGGTACCACCAGCAGTAGCTAGGTCCTTTGCAGCACTGATACCTTCCTTTGCAGTACTTATTCTCTTTGGAATAATTAAAATACTATTAAATATGGCAGGAGTACCAGATATTCATCAGGCTATATTCTTACTAATCCAACAGCCTCTGCAGGGAATGGCAAGCAGCTTAGGCTCAGCAATACTGATTGTTTTTATAGTTCATCTGCTTTGGTTCTTTGGATTACATGGAACAAACATTCTACTGCCAATAACCAGTGCACTATTTATTCCGCTTATGGATGCAAACATCAAAGCATTTCAGGCAGGTTCCGCTGCACCTAACATTGTAACCTCTTCCTTCTTTGATGCCTTTGTTTACATGGGGGGAGCTGGAACATCAGTGTGTCTTCTCCTTGCAATATTAATTGTAGGCAGAAGAAAAGAAAACAGGCTGAAGGCTAAGCTCGGAGTAGGACCAGGATTTTTCAATATTAATGAACCTGTACTATTTGGTATGCCAATAGTGTTAAACCCAATATATGTAATCCCCTTTGTGCTAACCCCAGTGATATTAACAATTACCACTTACCTTGCAATGGCATCACATATTGTACCAAAGACTATAGCTATGACACACTGGACAATGCCTCCTATTATTAGTGGGTTCTTAGCTACAGGCTCCGTAATGGGTATACTACTGGCCATTGTAAATATTGCTATAGGTGTTATAATATACATGCCTTTCGTAATGGCTTCTGAAAAGCAAGCAAATAAAGCTGAGATAGATAATAAGGCAGCTATAAAAGCATAAGCTATATCAATGTATGAATAAACTCTAATGGTTAAGAGCTGTTAGGGTTTGTTCATTTAGATGTTTAGTATATAGGAGGGACAAAATGAAGTATATTATTGGAGTAGATGGTGGTGGAACAAAAACAGAAACTGTTGCCTATAACCTTCAGGGTGAAGCTATTGCCACCTGTCTTAGGGGCTATGGCAATGTAGCTATGGGCTATGAAGGAGCAATAAGAAACATAATTGATTCTATAAAACACTGCAGAAGTGTCATAGATGATGGTGAACTCTTAGGAATATATCTTGGAATAGCAGGGGCTGAGGTAGGGGATTATGCAATGGCTTTAGAGAATAAAGTCAGTGAAGAGTTTAAGGTTAAAGCAATAGTGGTAAATGATGGAGAATTAGCCTTGAGGGCAATTTTAGAGGGAGAGGACGGGATACTTGCAATAGCAGGTACAGGCTCCATAGCCTTCGGTATTAATGGAGATAAAAGAGCAAGATGCGGAGGCTGGGGACATTTGCTAGGAGATGAGGGCAGCGGCTATGGCATAGCTATAGAGGCTTTAAAGAATATTACCAAAGAAGTAGACTGCAGCATGGAATACAGTATGTTATCTGTGGAGCTGTTAAAGGAGCTTAAGGCCGCCACTGCTGCTGATATACTGGAATTCGTGTATTCATCAAATAAGAATACTATAGCTTCTTTAGCACCTATAGTATCAAGCTGTGCAGAGGCTAATGATAAAGTAGCACTTAATATACTTCAGGAGGAAGGAAGAAGGCTTGGAGAGACTACCTACAGGGTATATAAAAAGCTTGGATTTAAAACTGAATGTAAGATAGCTATAGTAGGTAGTGCCATAAAAAAATCAAGATTTTTAAGAGGAGCATTTGAGGAGTACCTCAAGTCAAAAATTGAGGGCGCAACCTTTATAGATAAGGATGCTTGTAGTGCAAAGGGCGCCTGTTACATGCATTTAAAGGCAACAAATAATTAAGGTGGTGTGCAAACAGTGAAAAAACTCGGTATATCAGTTTATCCAGGACATACAACCCTTGAGGAAAATCTAAAATATATTGAGCTTGCAGCAGGCTATGGCTTTAAAAGAATATTTACCTGTCTCATTTCATTGGAGGGTGTAAAGCTAGAGGATAGTGTAGTGCAGTTTGAAAAAATGGTTACCTATGCAAATGAAAGGGGCATGGAGGTAATTGCTGATATAGATGATGGGGTGTTTAAAAGATATGGTGCAGCCATAAATGATCTTTCCTTTTTTTCGGAGTTAGGACTTTACGGAATAAGACTGGATTTGGGCTTTAGTGGAAATGAGGAGTCCATAATGAGCTTTAACCCCTATGGAATAAAAATTGAACTAAACATGAGTAATGGAAACAGATATCTTGAAAATATATTATCCTATAAGCCCAATGTAGAAAACATATTAGGATGTCATAATTTTTATCCAAAGGTATACACTGGATTAAGTCTAGAACACTTTATGAAATGTTCTAGACAGTTTAAGGAGTTTGGAATAAGAACTGCAGCCTTTGTGAACTCTAAAGCTGCTAAGTTTGGCCAGTGGCCAGTATCGGAGGGAATATGCACTCTAGAGATGCATAGAGATATGCCTATAGAGGTTCAAGCAAAGCACCTGTTTGCTACGGGGTTAATAGATGATGTGATAGTGGCAAATGCCTTTGCTTCTGAGGAGGAGTTAAAAAAGCTTAGCGAATTAAATAGAGACAAGCTGCAGTTTAAGGTGGAGTTATTGCAAGGTATCTCAGAGGTGGAAAGAAGGATAATTCTTGAGGAGCCTCACTTTAATAGAGGGGATGTATCAGATTATATGGCAAGGTCTACTCAGAGCAGAGTTAAATATAAGGGATATGATTTTCCAGCCCATAATACCCCTGACATTAAGGCAGGAGATATACTGATAGATTCCTCCCTGTATACAAGATATGCAGGGGAGCTTCAGATAGCCTTAAAGGATATGAATAATTCAGGGAAGACCAATGTGGTGGGAAGGATTGTTCCGGAGGAAATATTTCTTTTAGACTATCTTGAACCCTGGATGAAATTTGGTTTTGTAGAAAGTTAGTTATAGAAATAGCCCAGTATGGAAAATATACTGGGCTACTATTATAGCTTAAATAGCATGGAACCATATTTAAAGATAATTGGCGCAAGAACTACAGTTATAAGTCCAGCAACGCCAATGGATAAACCGCTCATAGCGCCTTCTGTTTCACCCATCTCTATGGCCTTTGAAGTACCTACAGCATGGGAGGAGGTTCCTATGGCTATGCCTTGAGCTACTTTATCATGAATTCTAAACAGCTTGCAGGTATGAGGTGCGATAATAGAGCCTAGAATACCTGTAAATATAATTGCTGCTACTGTTACAGCAGGAATTCCCCCAAGCTGCTTGGAAATTTCTACACCAATAGGAGTTGTAATGGATTTTGGTACAAGTGAGCTTATCAGTTCCTTATCTAAATGAAATAGCTTAGACAAAAAAAGTATACTAAGCATTCCACATATAGAACCTACTGTAATGCCAGTTATTATTGGCAGTGCATTTTCTCTTAATAAATTTATTTGTTTGTAAAGGGGTACTGCTAATATCACTGTGGCAGGGGTAAGAAAAAAGGATATCAGCTGTCCTCCTTTGTTATAATCTTCAAAGCTTATTTGAAATCTCATAAGAAAGAGTATTATAAGGGTTTGGCTTATAAGCAGTGGATTAAATAAGGGAAATTTGGTTTTTTTATAAAGTATGGTACCTGCTTCAAAGGTAAGCAGGGATATCATTATACTAAAAAGCGGAGTGCTAAAAAATTCTTTCATATTATCGTCCTCTCTTAATCAATTGTACAGTTACCCCTGTGGTCAATATGACTACAACAGTTGATATAATAATAACCAAAAAGAGGGAAAGTAAATTTTTGCTTATTATACTTAAACAGGTCATTAGCCCTACAGCAGCAGGTACAAAAAAGAAGGCTAAATTTTTAAGGAGAAAGTTACTTACATTTTCTACACTTTTAACTTTTATTATTCCAGTACATAAGGCAAGGAGTAAAAGTATCATTCCTATAACATTTCCCGGAATAGTTAAGTTTAAAAAACTATGAATAGCTTCACCCAGACAGCAAATTATCAGTATTATGCTGCATTCTCTAATTATTTTCAAACATATCATCCCCTATTATAAACTATATATAATAATAACATTTATAAATATAAAAACAGCCGAAATCTGAAAAGATAGAATTGAAACATAATTGATAATAATATGATAATAATAAAGAAGCAAGCTTGTAAATTTCCATAGGGACAATTCACAAGCTTGCTTTTAAAGAAATTAAAGATATTTTTCCATTGAAAAAAGTGAATTATAATAGGCATCCCCCATCTTATTAGTACAGCCGTAGTCAATGAGAACATTTAACCCCTTAAGTATTCCCCAGGAGCTTACAGAAATTATATCCTCATAATACAGCATGAATTTATTTGTCAAATTATACAAATCCATGGGAGCATTTGGCTCCTTTCTCATAGCACCAAGATTGATATGTTTTTTATGGGTGGTGCTGCTTAGGGGTATGGCCCTCCTCATAACAAGCATCCTTGGAGTGAACCATACAACGGGACATAGGTATAAGGATAATTTTACCTCTGCATGGGTAAAAACATAGTGCTCCACACTATTTTGATAAATACCCTCCATACCCTTTGCAAGCTTAAGAACCAAATCCTCATTTAGTGCAAAAACCTTTCTGCTATCTCCTTGCCCAAGAAGTCTGTATTTTTTCCTTATATCATCATCACTTAAAGAGCCTAGTAAGCTATTGAAGTCAGTCATTCTTTGAATCCTTTAACTCATCAATGCTTCTGCCCTCTGCTAGTGAAAGAGCAATAATATTAGATAGTATTACTAACTGTTCAGGACTTAAACAACAAAGTTCAGACATTTTATATCACCTCTCCTAGTATATAAAATGCAGATTATGTTTATTTTGTGATTTATATGATTGCGTTAAAATGTGTTTATAAAGTATACTTATTGCAGTGATTTCTATTAAGGCATATTAGAGAAGCAGTGTGAAACACTATATATTAATTAAAATATTAAAAGGAGCCTTATAAATGAAAGAATACGAAATAATGACAGATTCTTGCTGTGACCTACCTTACGAATACATAAGTGCAAAGCATATACCCTATGTAAGCCTAACTTGCAGCTTTGAAGGTGCAGAATATAGAGATGATTTTGGTGAAAGTTTAAACTATAAGGACTTTTATGAGGGCATGAGAAAAGGTGAAATCCCAAAGACCTCTCAGCCTAACGCGGAAGCCTTTTACAAGGTATTTTCAGACATTTTAAAACAGGGCAGGGATATAATATATATTTGTGTATCTTCAGGATTAAGCGGAACTTATAATAGTGCAAACATAGCAAAGGGTATGATTGAAGAGGAATATACAGATGCAAAGGTTAAAATTGTTGATATACTTACGGCATCCCTAGGACAAGGCCTTATGGTGATAAAAGCTATAGAGATGAAAGAGAAGGGTGTAAGCTTTGATGAGGTAGTTCAATATCTTGAGAAAAGTAAGTATAATCTTAACACCTATATTACTGTGGATGATCTAAACCATCTAAAAAGAGGGGGGAGAATTTCCTCTGCAGCTGCCATACTTGGCATAGTGCTTCATATAAAGCCTGTTTTAACAATAAATAATGAGGGTAAGGTGCTGCCCGTTCTTAAGGTAAAGGGAAGAAAAAATGCCATTAGTAAGCTTGCTGAGATTGTGGCTTTAAAAATTGAAAATCCTGGCGAGGAGGTCATCTCAATTTGCCATGGAGATGTAGAGATGGAGGCTGAGAAACTCAAGGAGCTTATATTAAAAGAAGTGAAGGTTAAGGATGTAATAATAAATTATGTGGGACCAGTGGTGGGTACCTATGGTGGACCCGGTGCGTTAGCAGTGTTTTTCATGGGGCAGCATAGACAAAATCATATTATAGATGTAAATATATGAACAGATAGAGAATTTTTATTCCACAGAGGCATTACTATTTCTGATTTCTAGGAATATATGGTATCATATATTATATACAGTAGAAATATTAAGAGCATTAAGGTCTTAGTATTTAGAGGAGGGAGTAAAATGAAGAAGAGAGTAGCACTAATATTGTGTTTATGCTTGATTGGTACACTCCTAGTAGGATGTAATAAACGAACTTCATCCAACACACCTATTAAGATAACTACTGGGGATAAAGAAGTAGATGATGCCATTTCAAAGGCAAGAGAATCACTAGATCACTTCTGGAGCGTTTATAACAGCCCCAAAGAAGGAGAAGCTAATTTTTCACTTAAGGTAAAGGTTCAAGACAGCAATGGAAACGTGGAGCATTTATGGGCTATAGATTTAAAAAAAGATAATGGTAAAATATTTGGAACTATCGACAATGACCCAAAACAGGTAAAGACAGTTACCAGGGGACAGAAAATAGAAATAGCTGAGAAGGATATAGTTGATTGGATGTATAGGAAAAATGGCAAGATATATGGAGGGTATACCATCCGTGTATTAGTGAATAGAATTCCTAAAGCAGATGCAGATGCCATAAAGTCTCAGTTATCGGATAAACCATATTAGTAATAGGTTTGTTATAGAAAGCGGGTAAATTTTACTCGCTTTTTTTCAGACCTCTCCAAACTATTCTAAAGAGATGAGATGAGAAGCTATGAAAAAATATAAAAAGATATATATCGAGATAACCAACGTATGTAATCTCTCCTGCAGCTTTTGTCCAGAGACAAAAAGACCGCCAGAGTTTATGGCACTTTCTACCTTTGAAGATATACTAAACAAGATAAGTGGATACACTAAGCACATATATTTTCACATTAAGGGAGAGCCTCTACTGCATCCCGAAGTGGATAAATTTCTAGAATCAGCTAATAAGAGGGGCTTTAAGGTGAATATTACTACCAATGGCACCTTGATAAGTAAGGTGAAAAATAAAATCATAGATAAGCCTGCCTTAAGACAGATGAATTTTTCTCTTCACAGCTTTCATGGAAATTGTGCCTTTGGGGATGCAAAGGAGTATATAGACAGTATTATGTCCTTTACTAAAGAGGCTGTTGAAAAAACCCCTATGATTATATCCCTAAGATTATGGAATCTTCAAGAAGACACAAAGGTGAATGAGGGTAAGAATAAGAATGAGGAAATATTGGAAATCATAGAGAGAACCTTTAATTTGCCCTATAAGATAGCAGAGCAGCTTATCCCTGAAAGAGGAATTATGCTTTCTGAAAGAGTGTTCTTAAATCAGGCCTATGAGTTCAAATGGCCAGATCTTCTTGAAGAAGAGTTTGGTGAAAGTGGCTTCTGCTATGGGATGCGGGATCAGGTGGGAATACTGGCAGACGGTACTGTAGTTCCCTGCTGCCTAGATGGAGAGGGCATTGTTAACCTGGGTAATATTTTGGAAAAGAATTTTGATGACATAGTTGAGGGGAAAAGAGCAGCTGCTCTTTACCATGGGTTCTCTGATAGAAAAGTAGTAGAGGAGTTATGCAGAAAATGTGGATATAGAAGGAGATTCAATTTGTAAGAGTGGATCATGGTAACTGCTTACATTGACTATAGTTAAGGAATCCTATAAAATAAATTGAAAATCTTACAATAAGCTTTTTTGATGCAGGCAGGAAGTAGAATAGCATTATTTATAATACTGTTTTACTTCTTGTATTTTTGTTAATACTAAGCTTAGAAAAAGACAAAATTTTATTTACAGGAGGACGAAACCTATATGTCAACATTTAAGGACTCAAGTGCAGAATCACAAGTACATACCTTAAGAAAAGAAATTGGACTAATTGAATCTATAACTATGGTTATTGGTATTGTAATAGGGTCAGGAATATTCTTTAAGGCTTCTAATGTATTTAAGAATGGTGGAACACCTTGGCTTGGGATAATGGCTTGGGTAGCAGGGGGAATTATAACTTTAGCTGCTGCTCTCACAGTAGCAGAAATAGCTGCAGCAATACCAAGGACCGGTGGAGTTTTTGTATATTTAAAGGAACTGTATGGTGAAAGATGGGCCTTTCTATATGGATGGGTACAATCAGTAATATATGTGCCTGGAGCTTCAGCAGCCTTAGCCATTGTATTTGCAACTCAAGCAACCTACTTCATACCCATGACAGACTTTCAGCAAAAGCTATTGGCAATTATAATGATTTTAATTGTAATGATTCTAAATATTATTTCTACAAAGCTAGGCAATAAAATTCAGTTTATTTCCACCATAGGAAAGCTTATTCCAATACTTATCATCGTGGTAATTGGACTTATTAAGGGACAGGAACATAGTCTCACCTCTGCTCCATTTATAACAGGGGCGGCAACTGCCACAGGTTTTGGTGCAGCCATACTTGGTACACTATGGGCCTATGATGGTTGGATCAGCGTGGGAAACATGGCTGGTGAATTTAAGAATCCAAAGAGAGACCTGCCAAGAGCTATTACCACAGGAATACTAATAATCATTGGCGTGTACGTGCTTTTTAACCTATCCATCATAAATGTACTACCAGTTTCAAAGGTTATTGCTTCAAAAAAGGTAGCTACCGATGCATCCATAGCACTTTTTGGAGATGCTGGAGCAAGTCTTATAGCTGTGGGTATTTTAATTTCTATATTTGGAGCCCTAAACGGATATTTAATGACTGGTGTCAGGATACCCTTTGCTATGGGACAGGATAATTTACTGCCCTTTTCAAAGTTTTTTGGAAAGGTAAATGCAAGGTTTGAAACCCCTCTAAACTCCTTTGTTTTTGAGGTAATCTTGGCATCACTATATGTACTAAGTGGATCCTTTGATACGCTTACTAATCTAGTAATGTTTGTACTGTGGATATTCTTTACCATGACCGTATGTGGGGTATTTATTTTAAGAAAAAAACGTCTAGATATAGAAAGACCCTTTAGTGTTCCATTGTATCCACTAGTGCCCTTAGTGGGAATTGGAGGGGGCATTTATATAATTATTAGTACACTAATAACAGATACCACCTATGCCCTTCTTGGCTTATTAATTACTTTAGTGGGACTTCCCGTATATCTTTATGTAAAGACAAAAAAATAATAGCAGACAACAAGAGGCCTAAGAGATTATGAGTTCTTAGGTCTCTTGTGATAAATGAGGATTTGTACAATGGTAGAAAAATGATAAAATAGAAGAAGAGTATAAGTATGGTTAGGGGGTACATAACTATGAATATGATTAATACCAAAATAGAAAATTACACATTGCATTTTGCAGAAGAGAAGGACATGCCTATATTGTTAGGACTTATCGAGGAGCTTGCTTCCTATGAAAAAATGTTAGATCAAGTGGAGGCTACTCCAGAGATATTAAGAGAATCCATAATAGAAAATAAGGCAGCTCAGGTTCTCATTGGAGAATACAATAATATTCCTGTAAGCTATGCTCTGTTTTTCTATAATTTTTCCACCTTTATTGGTCGCCCAGGGTTGTACCTAGAGGATCTTTATGTTAAGCCTGAGGTAAGGGGGAAGGGACTGGGTAAAGCCAATTTAGCCTATTTGGCAAAGCTAGCTGTTGAAAGTGGCTGCGCACGTTTTGAATGGTGCTGTCTAGACTGGAACGAGCCTTCCGTAAGGTTTTATAAGCAGCTTGGAGCTCAGCCGCTAGAGGATTGGACTATATTTCGTCTTAAGGGAGAGGCTTTGCACAAGCTGGCACAGCAAGGTTAATTTTATTTGTGTATGAAAAATGACTTCATATAATAAATATATGGAGTCATTTTTATTAGTACTAAACTATCGTGCCATACCAAAAATTGCGCCTGAGATAAAGGGAATTAACCAAATAAGCCATACTACTATACTAAACTTATGGAAATTAGCTTTAGCCTTTTTATCATCTTTAAAGAGAACCACAGTGGCCCAGATAGCATGGAAAAGCATAAGGATTATAGCCAGCAAGCCTGTGATACCATGAAAATTAAACTTAAAGCCTCCACTTGCTATTTTGCTCATAAGTGTAGTTCCAACAGTGTCAAAAACTAAGCCAATCCAGAACACTACTAGGTGCCAGCCTTTTAACTCACCTTGTCCTTTTTCACTCCAAACACCTACGGTATAAAATACAAGTGCTAGTGTAATTGATACAACTGCATAAGGTAACATAATGTTTCCTCCTCCTTTTTTTTATAGATTTCATTATAATGTGCCTAATAATGAACTATGTTCATTATTAGTTTTTTTTTACTCATAGCAGAGAGCTATGAGTAATTGAATATCTTTTTAAGAACCATTATAAAGATAAAATCTTTATAATTCACATTTATTTGAACACTGTTCATTATAAACTCATAGAAAATGTTTGTCAATATGTTTATACCATAGCTGTAAACATAAATAGAGGAAAACATATTGCTTTCGTAGAATATATTGAAGTTATAGAAGATACTTTAAGCTAAATATAGATGGGGGATATAAATGAAAAGCAGAAAACTAATACTTGCTGGCATTGCAGTACTTATTTCCATTAGCATAAAAGGAACAGGGGGTTATATTTATAATTCTGAAGACGTAATGACAACTGCAGAATTAAAATATGATAAGCTCTCTTATATACCAACAATAAGCAGAGAAGAAGAAGCATATACTGAGGAATACTTACATTACAAAGGAAGACCACGCCATGAAGAGAAACCAAAGCCAGTAATTGCGGCGAAGGATGGAGATAGTACAAAAAAAGTACAAAATTCTAAAATTCAGGACTCTTCTAATCAGCACAGAATTTTATATGACTATCTTATGGTAGAAAAAAACAGAGATTCAGTATCAGATACCGCTGCCAAGCTTCATGAGGGGGATCTTCACAATGCCTGTGTTTACTATGCTAGTGAAGCCTTAAGGAGAATAGGAGAAAATATTCCATTACCTACATGCAATACTGCACAACTAAAGGCTGAGCTTACAAGGAGAGGTTTTAAAATATGCTATGATATGACACAACTGAGACCTGGGGACCTGTGCTTTACAACTTACGAAAGTGGTACGCAGAAATCTACCCACGTCTATGTGTTTATGAGTTGGGAAACTGAAGGCAAGTATGATTATGCCTACGTATGTGACAATCAAAGCTATGACTTTGGCACACCCTATCATACAAGAAATATTAACTTTGCAACTTCGAAGAAAGAGGCTTTCTATTTCTTTATGTACAAGCCAAATTAGTATTTTTTTAGACATTCAACTTATTGGGCATATTTAGATAACGCACAAAAGCGGGAGGTAATTACTATGAAAAGTATAAATTCTATGAAAGAAATTGAAGAGCTTATTGGAAATAACAGCTTTGCGCTGCTCTACTTCTCCTCTAAGGAATGTAGTGTATGTACTGACCTGTTGCCCAAGGTTACAGAGCTACTAAAAGGATACCCTAAGGTAGAAGCTGCTTTTATTGAAGCTCAAGAGCTACCCATGGCGATGGGAGCCTATAATGCCTTTATCTTTCCCTGCATTATTGCATTTATGGAGGGAAAGGAAGTGATAAGGGAGGCTCGCTTTATTTCCATAGAGGAATTAAAGGCTAAGATAGAAAGATACTATGATTTTATAAAATAGTATGACATATTTCCATTAATTTAGACAAAAATTTTAGTTGAGAGATTTGACAAATTGATATATAATTTTCTCTGTTGAGGAAAATGTTAATAAAGTGTTAAACTATTCTGATTAATGCATGGAGGCATTGCTATGTTAAACTTTAAACCGAAGGACTACATGTTTTTTGACCTTTTTCAAAAAGGAGCAGAGGTAATTAATACTTCAGCCATTGAATTAAAGAAATTAATGGATGAATTAGACAAGCCACAAGCAAGGCTGGAAAGCCTTACAAACTTAGAGCATCACGGGGATAGTATCACTCATAGTCTTATAGAACATACCAAGAAGATGTTCATTACTCCCCTTGATAGAGAGGATATTTTTAACATTACCAAGCAAATTGACAACATTACAGATAACATTGAATCTACTGCACACCGTTTTTATATGTATAATATTACTGAGCCTACAGAGGATTCCTTAGAGATTATAGATAAGCTTATTGAGGCTACCAGTGATTTACTGGTGGTGGTTACTGAGCTTAGAACTCTTAATAAGAGCAAGGTGATGCTAGATAAAATTATCCATGTCAATGAAATTGAAAATGAGGCAGATGAAATATATAGGAAGGCCATGAGAAAGCTATTTCAAAATCCTTCAGATGTACTTTATGTTATTAAATGGAAGGATATTTATAAGTACCTTGAGGACAGTATAGATGCTTGTGAAAAGCTGGCTAACGAGATAAGAGGAGTTGTAATGAAATATGCTTAACTTTACTATAATCTCAGTAATAGTTCTTGCACTAGCCTTTGATTTTATTAATGGCTTTCATGACACAGCAAATTCTATAGCCACTTCAGTTGGGACAAAGGTTTTGACACCAGGTCAGGCACTACTAATGGCTGCAATACTCAATTTTGTGGGGGCACTGGTTAATACCGAAGTAGCACATACCATTGGCAAGGGGATTATTACTGAAGGTATAGCTACTCCTCAAATAGTTCTATTTGCACTGTTAGGAGCTATACTCTGGAACTTAATTACCTGGTATGTTGGAATACCAAGCAGTTCATCTCATGCACTTATTGGTGGACTTTTGGGAGCTTCCATAACCTTTCATAGAGGAAATCTAAGTGTTGTAAATTGGAAGGGTTTCTTTGATAAAATAATAATCCCACTAATAGCCTCTCCCATAATTGGGCTTATTACTGGATTTATATTTATGCTTTTACTCACCTGGATTTTCCATAAGGCAACTCATAAAAAGGTAAACAACATATTTAAGAGACTGCAGATTTGTTCAGCTGCTTTTATGGCCTACAGCCATGGCTCCAATGATGCACAAAAGTCTATGGGAGTAATCACCATGGCCTTGGTAGCTGGAGGAGTACTCCAAAGCTTTACTGTGCCTTGGGAGGTAAAACTAGCCTGTGCTGTGACTATGGCTCTTGGAACAATGTCTGGAGGTTGGAAGATTATTAAGACTATAGGGGTAAATATGATTAAGCTGGAGCCAGTTGATGGTTTTGCTGCTGAGACCAGTGCGGCTTTAACCATACAAGTTGCAACCTACCTTGGTGCTCCCGTAAGTACTACCCATATAATAACCTCCTCTATAATGGGCGTAGGCGCCTGTAAAAGACTTTCTGCAGTAAGATGGAGTTTAGCAAAAAATATTTTGGTTGCATGGGTGCTTACTATTCCATGTAACGCTCTATTAGCAGGAATTTTCACTTTGCTTTTAGGCAAGGTTCTGTAAGAAAAGAGCTCACTAGAATATATTTAGTGAGTTCTTTTTTTAAATCCTGTATAATTAATATATGAACCAAGTAAGGTGGTGGCATAAATTGTTTGATATAAGAATTTTTAGTAGAATGCCTGAGGAGAAGCGCTATGAAAATATGGCCATAATGCTTAAAGGAATGCTGCAGGAGGAAAAGGATACCCTAACACAGCTATGCAATGCTTCTGCTCTTATTAACGCATTGCTTGGAAGAGTGAATTGGTGCGGCTTTTATCTTATGAAGCAGGAGGAGCTTGTGCTGGGTCCCTTTCAGGGCATGCCTGCTTGTACAAGAATTCAAGTGGGGAAGGGCGTATGTGGTACTGCAGCAAAAACTAGGGAAACTATGCTTATAAAAAATGTGCATGAATTTGAAGGACACATTGCCTGCGATGCAGCAACTAACTCCGAAATAGTTCTTCCTATTGTTAAGAATGGGGTGGTTTATGGCGTGTTAGATATAGATAGTGAGGAACTAGGGCGCTTTACTGAAATAGAGAAGCGCAGCTTGGAGGGCTGTGTAGAGCTTTTAAACCAATATGTAGACTGGGAGAAGCTGTGTAGGTAAAAGGAAGAGATTAATAATGTTGATAAAATGGGGGGTTATTTATGCGTTATGTAATTAGACAGAAGGTTTTTTCTCTAGGGGACAGTTTTACAATTCAGGATGAGCAGGGGGCTGATGTGTTTTATGTTCAGGGAAAGGTGTTTAGCTTCGGAAACAAATTATCCCTTTCAGATTGCTATGGACATGAGTTAATCTACATCAAGCAAAGGCTGATGACCTTCAGACCTACCTATGAAATATACAGGGGGGAACAGCTCATTGCAGTGATAAAAAAGGAGCTCTTTACCTTTTTTAACTGCAGGTTTGAAATAGAAACCATGGGCTATGGAAATATTGATATAGAAGGAGAACTTCTAGATCATGAGTATACCTTTATTAGAGGAGGCAGAACCATCTCAACTGTTTCAAAGGAATGGTTTACCTGGTCTGATAGATATGGAGTAGAAATAAATGAAGGAGAAAATCCTCCATTTATTTTGGCTTGTGTTATTGTAATAGACATGATCTGTCATGAAGACAAAAACCATTAAAGCTCTAGTAACACTATTTGTGCTTCTTGTGTGATTTCTTTACAGAGTAACCAAAACTACCAAGAGCTTTTGTATGTAGTGGGAAGTATTCACCATGAGCGTAGGCCATGAGATCTGCCTTTTCTAGGTGGATCTTTCCATTTTTATCTATAAGTTTGTCCTCTACGTGTACTGCAAGGACCTCAGCAATAAATAAATCATGGGTTCCAAGAGGAACAATGCTCTGAACTCGACATTCCATGGCTACAGGACATTCTGATAGCATGGGCACATTTACCTTTTGAGAGGGCTCTAGAGTAAAACCCATTTCCACAATCTTATCATTGGTCCTACCTGACCTTACTCCGCAATAATCTACCTTTTTTGCTTGAAATTTGGTAGGAAGATTTATTACAAACTCACCTGTATTTTTTATAAATTCATAAGATAATCTTTCAGGCCTTATAGCAATAGAAACCATAGGAGGTCTAGTACATGCCACACCAGCCCAGCCTACAGTAAATACATTTACTTTATTATCTTTATTCTTAGAAGTGATTAATACCACTGGAACGGGATTTAGCATTACGCTTCCCTTAAAAGTCACCTTAGACATAGCTCTGTTCTCCCATCTTGCGAAAATATTTAATCTTAGTATTAGTATATATTATATTGTGAATTCATAAAACCCAATTTCTTAGTTGTCTAAGAAATTGGGTTTTGCTTAACTAAATATTTATATTAAATTCCCGGGCAGTTTCCATTAATATTTTTAGAGCATATACTATCTGCTCCTTTTTATGCTCACTGGTTACACAGAATCTAAGTCTTGCTTGCCCTTTTGGTACTGCAGGGTATACTGCAGGTGGTACAAAAACTCCTCTTTTTAAAAGCTCACTGCTAAGCGCAAAGGCATCCTCATCCTTGCCAATCATAATAGGTATAATAGCTGTTTCTCCTGCAAGGCAGGTGTTAAGCTTATGTCTGTGAGCTTCCTCTACAAAGGTTCTTATATTTTCATGAAGCCTTTTTACCATGGAGTTATCTCTTCTAAGTATTCTAATGGCCTCTAAGGTAGCTGCTGCAGAGGGTGGGTTTATGCCAACGGAAAATACAAAGCCGGGCACATTGTATCTGAGGTACTCTATAAGTGCATAGCTTCCAGCAAGATAACCTCCGCAGGTGCCAAGTCCTTTTGATAGGGTACCCATCTTTATATCTATGTCATCGGGCTGAAGCTTGAAGTAATCATCTACTCCGCCCCCGTTTTCTCCTATAACACAAGCAGAGTGAGCCTCATCTACCATAAGAAAAAGATTATACTTTTTCTTTAATCTTACGAACTCTGGTATTGGGGCAATGTCACCATCCATACTATATACACCCTCAACCACCAGAAGAATCTTCTCATATAGTCCTCTTGCGTTGATTAAGATATTCTCTAGTGCATTAAAATCATTATGTGGGAATGCCTTAGAGGCACTTTTCGAGAGCTGTGTACCCTGCACTATGGAATTGTGGGACAAGGCATCATATAATATAAGGTCATTTTCATTACAGAAATTGCCAACCAAGGTAACGTTGGTAGAATGGCCACCCACTAATACAAGAGCTGCCTCGGTATGCTTCCATGAGGAAATCTCCTTCTCAAGCTCCTGGTACAGATGCTTTTCTCCGGCTAATAGTCTGCTCCCACTGGCTGAGGTACCGTACTTTGCAGCAGCCTCCTGTGCAGCTTTTACAGTATCAGGGTGGCCAGACATCCCAATATAGTTATAGGAGCCTAAGTTTAGTACCTCTCTTCCATCCACAGTAGATACATCCTTTAAAGAAGAATCATGGCAGATAAAATAGGGATTCCCCTGATTTTCTGTACTGCTTATCCTGTTCATAAAGGAGATATATTCTCTAGATTCCTCAAATTTAGTCACAACTTTTTTAGGTGATGCATTGCTGGTGGAAGCTACCTCCTGTAGACTGCTTATTATACCAAGCTTTTTTGCTATAAGCAGGGATAAATCATCGATGTTACAGCAGCTTAAATATTCAGAGTCTGAAATTACAATTTTATATTTATCCTCTACCTTAACTAGGAGGCTTATACTATTTAGACTGTCACCACCAAGGTCATCTACAAAGTGAGAGCTATTTTTGATGTCCTCTGAAGCTATATTTAGCACCTCACTAAAAATCTTTCGTAGATCTTCTTTGATTTCTAATAGCTCTTCACATTCACAGTACTGCTCTTTTACACTGACCTTTGGCATAATGGCAGTGGTGGTAAATTCCCTTAGGTTTAGCTCAGTACAGTTAAGAGTGCTATTCTCCAGCATTTCCTTAAGCTTTACTCTCTTTACCTTAATTCCACTAGCGGAGGGCAGTGGCTCTGAGGTTATGTACACTTTGCTTACTTTTTTATTAATAGGCAGGGTTTTATTAATGTTATTTAATCTTTCTCCCAGCTGCTTTAAATAAGAATTTACAATAGCATCTTCTTTCATGTAAAGCACTAGAGCAATGAAATCATTTTTATCATCCTTTTTTGTACCAACAACAGATAACTGAAGTACACCAGGCAGATTAGAAAAATGATCCTCCAACTCATCGGGATAAACATTCTCACCAGATTCAACGATTATTACATCCTTTAATCTACCCTCTATACGCAGAGAGCTTTGTGTTAGGCTTCCCATATCCCCTGTAGCAAACCAACCCTTCTCATCTATATCTGAAGGATGCTTTATTCCACCTATCATTCTTCCACAGTGAAGGGAGCTGCCCTTTATTAATAGCTCTCCACAGCTGCTATCAGCATCACCTTGAATTTTATATTCCACAGAGGGAAGAGGAGTGCCAAGAAAACCCTTTAACCTGTTTTTTAGGCTATAGGATAGATTGCAGGAGGTTATGCCTACCTCTGTCATGCCAAAACCACAGGTGGTGTAGTAACCTAATCCGTTTACAAGCCTTAGGGTGTCGTAGGGGGCGTGACTACCTCCACAGATAATACACCTTATGCTGTTTCCTAGTACATTACTCAATATGCCTTTAAACAGCATATTCTTAGCAAGGTTAATACCAGCATGCACCTCTATTTTCTGTACTAAAAGACTAGTGTTTAAAAACAACTTGAACATAGCTCTCTTTAAAAGGCTTTGCTGGCTTACTTTTTTAACCATACCATTAGCTAGATTGTTAAGCAGTAGGGGTACGGTTATTATATGAGTAACCTTGTGTTTTCTGCAGGTGCCCATTATGGTTTCTGGAGCCCTATCCTTTAAATAAACCAAGGTACTGCCTAAGAAGGTACACCATAGATACTGAGCCGAAAAGCCAAGTATATGGTGAAAGGGTAGAAAGGCCAATAGCTTATCGCAGTCACGAATTTTTATAATATCGTTGCTTTCATATATATACTCTGCGTTAAATATTTGCTGGCAAAGGGCCTCACCATTATAAATATATATCTTAGAGGTAGAGGTTGTACCAGATGTGCATAGTGCAATCTCATCCTCCCAATAGGGTATAATATCAATACTTTGATGTTCATCCATTAAGGTGTCTAGGGATATCTGTAATATATTATTTTTGGAAGGATATTTATTCATTGATATAATTCCATGGGCATGGCATTCCTTTAGTAGATAGTCAGTCATCTCATTACTTAAATTTGCATCTATTAATACAACCTTATATCCACACATAAGCACTGCCCAAAATACTACGGGCCAATTTGGAGAGTTTTCAAGCTTTATTCCCACAAAGCTACCTCTATTTTCAGTTCCTAAAGTTCTTAATAGGATACTGGCTGCCCTTTTAATATAAATTAGATAATCACTATTAGTCCGCTTTTTAATGCTGTCCTCTTCAGAATACTCACAGGATACAGCATCACCATTATTAAACATGATTTCATAAATACTCTTAAAGCACAAAGGGCTATTTCTCAGCCTTGAGAGATTAACCTCTGCTGTGTTCATAATATCAACTCCTGTAAAACAGTGTAGTTATTTTGCCGTATAATGGTTTATTATTATGTTTTCAAATAATCTGTCTGGTAATATTTTTTTTACGAATAGGGCAAATTTCTGTGATATATAGCCAACCTCATATCTTAATGCTGGTCTCTTACTACTAATAATTTTATATATGAGCTTTGCTATAGCTTCAGGATCACAGCCTCCATTTTCATCCTTCTCTATCACCTCCATGGCTTTAACAAATTGTGAATGATAAGGGGAAGCCTCATTGGCTTGCTTCACCAGCTTTCTGCTGCTTGTAAAACTTGTCCTAAAATCTCCAGGTTCAAGTATGCAAACCTTTAAGCCAAAGGGTTTTACCTCCTTACTAAGAGCTTCACTAAAGCCCTCTACCGCAAATTTTGAAGCACTATAAAAGCCCTGGAATGGAAGACCTATTACACCACCAATAGAACTGCTGTTAATTATCAGACCGCTTTTTTGGCTCCTCATTACTGGAAGAACTATATTGCATACCCTCATTATACCAAAAAAATTAGTTTCAAAGATATACTTTGCTTCTTCTATGGTAGTATCTTCAATGGAACCTGATATGCCCATCCCAGCATTATTGAACAATACATCTATCCTACCCTCCTTTTCTAGTACATAATCAATAGCTTCTTTGATGGATTCCTCCTTTGTAATATCCATAGGCAGCAGAATGAGATTTTCCATGGCAGAACCATCTTCCTTTGGAAGGGAGCGGCCGGTACCATATACCCTTATGCCCTTTGAGGCAAGATAATTTGCACAAGCTTTACCTATACCAGAGGTAGCTCCAGTTATAAACACTACTTTTTTGCTCATTTTTAACCTCCATTATAATAATATAATTTTCCATCTAAAGATATATTACATCACTGTACCATTTTGTAAATATATTTGTATAAAAATAACAGAAAATATGAAAATTATTATAGAAGGCTTCCATATGGTGTCTTATAATATAATTATAGGATAAAATAATAATGTAATTATAGGTAGGACCCTATTTCGGATAAGGTATAAGTAGGAGAGAAGCTTTAAGGTTATTGAAACTTGTATTGACGGAGGAGTTTATGAGCATAAAGGTAAAAAAATTATTTGGAATTACCATATTATTGGTAATATCACTGACCGCATTTTTACTTACTATTAATAACAAATCAGAAAATTTTACAGCCAGCATAGTATCTACTACCAATGAAAAATTTGATGAAAAACCGGCGGTTAAAGTTAATTTTAGGTGTAATTGGAGGAATATGCCCATTAGAATAAAGGCAGATAGCCTTGTAATTTCATGGACAGAGGGTTGGGTAGTAAAGGATTATAAGATCAATTTAAACGGTAGAGAAGAAAATAAGCTCAAGGATAAGTATGTCACTGTGGAGAAAGACGGATTACAAATCTTAATTGACAACAATTCAAATTTCCTTTCCTCAGAGGTTATTGAAGGTGAGATATTATTACTTCCGCAAAATGATGAGGTAGCTTCAAAGCTTGTATATTCTCAAGCTAATCTAAGGTATAAGCATAATAAGCTTTTAGGATATTTTTCTCATGCTGAATCTACCTCCTGGCAAAATAGTGATATTACTGTATCAAATTGATTAGGTTAAATACGTACAAGTAATTTTGTGCGTATTTTTTTATATAAGAAAAAGTATATACATAAATATCTAGTTGTTGTAATATTAATTTAATAATGTTAATTTAGGGGGGTTAATTTATGAATTGGGACGTTATTAAAGAAAAACTAACAATGTCTACCAAGGTTTTCAGTAATCCAAAGGAGATTTTCCAGCATGTCAAGGACACCACTGAGTTTGATTGGCTTCAGGCAGGTATAATAGCAGTACTTGTAGGCATAGCTTCAGCAATTACAAAATTAAGTATTGGATCCTTTTTTTCTGGTGGGATAGGAACCTTTGTAGGTTTTTTGTTAGGCATGGTGATTTCTGCACTGTTTGTCAGTCTTGCAGGGGGAACTGTCAGCTATCCAAAGATATTTAATCTAATTGCATTTATGGGGCTTCTTGAGGTAATAACAACTATAGTTGCGAGGATACCCGTCTTGGGTGGGCTTGTAAGCTTTGGAGTTGGTATCTATACTATTTATCTTATGGTCACAGGTCTTAGTGAGATTACTGGAGCCAAAAAGAGTACTCTTATTATATGTTATATAGTAGTTTTTGTAATTCTCCTTGTAATTGTTTTTATTATTGGCGTTATAATGGCAGCGGCTTTATCACAATTCTATCTTTGGTAATATAAGTACAGAAGGAACCCAGCATGGATATGCTGGGTTCCTTTTTACAGTAAAGAGACTATTTGATCCACACTTTTGTGCCAGTGGGTACAGTTTCATTTAAGTATTTAGCATTTTCAATTGAAAGTCTGATGCAGCCATGAGAAATTCTCACTCCAAGTCTTCCGTCTACCACCTCTCCGTCATTATTTAAAAGTACAGAGTGGAATAGGTAATTTCCATAAAATTGAGTATAGTACTTACAGATAACACTAGAATTTACTCTAAACATAGGACCTTTTTCACCGACCACAAAAAATCCTGTGGGAGTAGGAGTTGCAGGTGCTCCTAAGGAACAAAGCATAGATCTGAGCAATACCCATTTATTTTTACTACCTGTAAAGAAATTCACCTTAAATTTACTAGTATCTACCCAAATTAGATATTCTGTGCTGCTTACGATATCCTGTGAGTTAATATATTCCTCAGCACTACTTTCAGAGGGGGTGGGCTTATTCTTGGGATCAGGCTTATACATCATCTCCTCCGTAGGCTCCATATCTAACTTAGCCAAGGTTTCAGGACCAATGACTCCGTCAACTACAAGACCTGCTCTTTTCTGGAAGTCTATTACAGCAGCATAGGTTTTATCTCCAAATATGCCATCCTCTAATAGGTTATACCCAAATTTATTTAATTTCTTCTGAATTTCTAACATCTTATCCCCCCTGTCATTTATTTTATAGGTAGTTTTTATCTCAACCTGGGGCTTATTAGCTTCTACTACTTCAGGAATATCAGGCTTTTGTGGCTCTGTAGTCTCCCCATCAATTTTAGCTCCTCCTCGAGAGAGAAAGGTCTGTGTTGTCTCTTTGGGGAGCTCTTTTATTTTAAAGAACCTTATGGTTGTAAAACCCTTAATGTAAAATCGGTTTTGTGCTTGTAGGATAACGATTATTATCAATAGAGAAATAATTATAAGTACAAATAGCTTAAGGAATCTTAATAGCTTTCCCATGGAAATTAACCCCAAAATTACTCACAATATATTATATTGTTCTCAAGACTAAAAGGTGACCGCAGAAAGCATATTTTATCTAGGTATTTCTAAAACTAAGTAAGTGCATAAGAAGAGGAGGGTGAGGTGAGAAATAATGAAAATACTTGTTACTTCGGATTTTCACGGTGATTTTCGCTGCATGAGGAGCATAGTAGAGTATGCTGTAAAAAACCCAGTGGAAGGAATTTTTATCTGTGGGGATTTAGTAGAGGAATATGATGGTGAGAGCTTTTCTTTGCAGCAGCAAAAGCAGCTTAAGGATTATCTTAAGCTAAGAGAGCTATTTGATAGGACTAATACTAAATGGTATTACATCTTTGGAAATAATGATCTGTTTGTGGTGCCTAAGGATGATGAGCATTATTTACCAAGTGGCAACAAGCTGTTTTTTGGCTATTCGCTGATACCCTTTGAGATGATCGTGGCGCCAAAGAGTTGCAAAGACAATGAGAAGGATATTGCCTACAGCTTAAGCATACTTTCTATAACTGAGAAGTCCATCGTGGTTGCTCATCAACCACCCTATGGATGTTTAGATAAAAACAGTGATGGAGAAAATTGTGGCAGTATATCTGTAAGAGAAATGATATTAAAAAATAGGCCTTATATTTACCTATGTGGTCATATGCATGAGGCAAGAGGAACACAGTATCTTGGAGAGACTCTAGTGCTTAATTGTTCTATTGGAGATGGTCACCATGCCTTTGTCATTGATTTAGAGGATAGGGGTGTAATTGAGTTTTAAGAAATAGCAGCCATAGGAGGTATTACTCCTATGGCTGGATTTTTTACTGTTTAAGAATATAGTCTAAATCGCTCTTAGCGTCGGAAATGGGTCTTAGATTAAATTTATCTGTAAGTACCTGAAGGATATTTGGCGTTATGAAAGCAGGCAGGGTTGGGCCAAGGTATATATTTTGAATACCCAGGGATAAAAGTGTGATTAAAATACATACGGCTTTTTGTTCGTACCAGGATAATATCATGGATAGAGGCAGCTCATTGACACTGCAATGGAAGGCATCTGCCAAGGCCAGGGCTATGGCTATGGCCGAATAGGAGTCATTACATTGACCACAGTCTAGAAGTCTAGGCAGCCCAGCAACAGTTCCGAAATCCTTCTTATTAAAACGGTACTTTCCACAAGCTAAAGTTAATATAATGGTATCCTTAGGAGTTAGCTCTGCAAACTCTGTATAATAATTTCTACCAGGTTTTGCGCCGTCACAGCCTCCTATTAAGAAGAAATGCTTTATCTTTCCCTGCTTTACACTCTCAATTATCTCCTTAGCATGGCTTAATACTGCATGGTGGCCAAAGCCAACCATAATTTTCTTTTCAGCCTCATCATTTTCAAAGCCGCCTAACTCTAAAGCCTTATTAATAACTTGAGAATAATCTCTTTTACCATTAACTGTAGAAATATGTGTGAGATTACTATAGCCAACAATACTGGTGGTAAATAACCTATCACTATAACTGTTTTTTGGTTTCATAATACAGTTGGTGGTCATTAGTATAGCTCCGGGAATATTGTCAAATTCCTTCTGCTGATCCTGCCAGGCACCACCATAGTTACCTAGTAAGTGTTTATATTTTTTAAGTTCTGGATATCCATGGGCAGGCAGCATCTCTCCATGGGTATAGATGTTTATGCCCTTATCTTCAGTCTGTACAAGCAGCTCCTTAAGCTGCCAAAGATCATGCCCAGATACTACTATGAAGGGACCCTTTTTAATTGTAATAAGTACCTCCGTAGGCTCAGGATGACCAAGAACCTCATTATGAGCTTCATCTAGCAGGGCCATGCATTTTAAATTTGATTGACCAAAATCCATGTTCAGCTTAAAAAGCTCCTCCACTCCAAGGGTGTCATCTCCTGCAGCTCTTAAATACCTATAGAAGCTTTTATTAACCTCCTCACTCATTTTCCCAAGCTCCGCTGTATGGTGAGCATAGGCAGCCATTCCCTTAAGACCATAGGTCAAAAGCTCTCTAAGAGAACGTACATCCATATCAAGCTTCTCATCTACAATAACTCCAATATTTTGAGAATCTTCTAGCATATCCTCCTTGTTTCTAGGAGGGTCATAGGTGGCACAAGGTGGTGCCTCCACACTAATTTTGCCTGCCAGCTCCTTAAGCTCATCCTTAAGCTTTGAGGCTTGTAGTATATAGTCTACAAATCTCCCTTCATCAAAGTTTACATTGGTCAAGGTGGAAAACAATGTATCATGCACAAGGCGATGAGCTTCATCAGGTATTACCTTTTCCTTTTTTAAAGCTTCATCACCATAAAATCCTATCCCCTTTAGGATATAGATAAGTACATCCTGTAGATTTGCAACATCCGGTTCCTTACTGCACACACCAACCTTTGTGCAGCCCTTACCTCCCATGGTCTGTTCACATTGGTAGCAAAACATATCATTTTCCATATATACACCTCCTACAGCTATTATTCTCAAATGTTAATTTCTATATTAATTTATTTTATATTAGGAATAGTTCTGGAAAAGTTTTTTCTTTATGGGTTCATAATTCTAATTTTTACCTTTCTTGGTTTTCTTATTAATTTTTACTATGGAGGTCTTCTTTTTTCTGGGGAACTATACTTGAACTATGTATTAAAAAAGGCTGGCTTTGTGTATCTGCTGCTTTTGTTTAATTTAAGTCTTGCACTGTGCACCAGTGCCTTCTTTAAAAAGGGAGTGGGAGCAGGCTTTGCGGCACTTATATGCTCCTATACATTAAACACTCTTAGCTATGTGGGGAATTTAAAGGATTATGTCCCAAGTGGTCTTTTAAGTAGCAGTAACTCAGCTTTATTCAGCGTTAGCATAGCAATAGCTCTATTTGTGTTTATAGCAATCATTAGACTAAATAAAAGGTTTTTAAGGTAGGGGCTCAAAGAAGAGAAAACAAAAGGCTTTGCTTTTATGAATGTTTTTGGGTATAGTAATAAATAAGGATTTTGTTCACTATATATGATTTATTATAAAAGCATAGGAGAGGACAATTAAAATGGTACAGTTAAATAATGATTGGGATGAACTTTTAAAGGATGAATTTAGCAAGGACTATTATTTAAAGATAAGAGATATTCTTATAAAGGAGTATAGTACAGCAAAAATCTATCCAGATAAACACCATATCTTTGACGCACTAAAGCAAACTTCCTATAAGGATACCAAGGTAGTAATTTTAGGTCAGGATCCATACCATGGGGCAAACCAGGCTCATGGACTTGCCTTTTCTGTAAAACCAGGGGTAACTGTTCCCCCCTCTCTTAAAAATATATATAAAGAATTGCAGGAGGATGTAGGCTGCTATATTCCAAACAATGGATATTTAATGAAATGGGCAACACAGGGGGTACTGCTCCTAAACACAGTATTAACAGTAAGAGATGGAGAACCTAATTCTCATAAAAATATAGGATGGCAGCTATTCACAGACACTGTTATTTCACACTTAAATGAAAGGCAGGAGCCCATAGTATTTTTGCTCTGGGGAGCCAATGCAAAGAGCAAGGTTGAACTTATTACCTCAAAGCAGCACCATATTTTAATTGCTCTTCATCCAAGTCCTCTCTCTGCTTTTAGAGGCTTTTTTGGCTGCAGGCATTTTTCTAAAACAAACAGCCTATTAACAAGGATGAAAAGGGAACCCATAGATTGGCAGATACCCAATATATAGAAACATACACATTATGGTGAAAGTAAACATATAATTAATTGAAGCATTGGGTTGTAGTCTGGGGGGATGATGGTATGTTGTGGCAGAAGTTGAAGGAAAATCGAAGAGATATTTTTTGGAGTATTGTGACCATGGCAGTTATTGCAGGGCTTTATTGGTTTTCCAGACGGTATCTAGAGCTTTTTAAGGACCCTGAGGAATTGAGGGTTTTTTTACTAGAACAGGGCAAATATAGTGTAGGTGTATTTTTGCTTTTACAGGTTACTCAGGTGGTGGTATTTGTAATACCAGCAGAAATCACACAAATATCTGGAGGCTTTGTATTTGGTACCTTTTTTGGAACTGTACTTTGCCTTTTAGGCAGTGTAATTGGCTGCACTGTTTTATTTTATATGGCTCGTCTTAATGGTAAAAAGGCCTTGGATAGATTTATCGGTAAAAAAGACAGTGCCTTTGTGCAGAGGGTAATTAATTTGGGAAATAGCAAAAGAGCTATGATATTAATTCATCTATTACCAGGAACGCCAAAGGATGTGCTTGGCCTGGTATATGGGGTAACAGACATGAAGTACAAGGATTATATTGTTTATTCCTCCCTGGCACGTATTCCATATGTGCTTTTTTCTAGTTTTATCGGTGCCAGGCTTATTGGAGGAAATTACCTTGTGCCTATAATTTTGTCAATCCTGCTTTTAATCATTATCCTCATTGGAGTGTTAAAGGCTGAAAAGCTGTGGTCATTTTTACTAGGTGGGAAAGCTTCATAAAACTAAACACTAATCCACCAATTCTTTACATAAGATATTAATATTTTTTCATATAATGTTAATTATTTTTAACTTTTTGGAAAAAACATTTTCTTTTCTTATAACTTTTTTTGTGATACACTTGTCCATAGATAACTTAACTTAACCATTAGAAGGGAGATAACATGGACACAATTTTTCACGGGAGAATTGGTGCCACACTTGCAGATACCATAGAGAGAAACTATAGGACTTCTATACCTCGTAAGAGCTTTCTTTACGGAAATGTTAAGGCGGATTTAGCGCCTGAATATAGATTAATAAGTCATTATAAGAGCCAAATAGACACTGTGGTTTACGGATGGATAGAGGAGCTTTCTAAAGCTGACAGCTCTGCACTTAGAGATAAAAA
Source organism: Clostridium sp. UBA701 (assembly GCA_002298125.1). GTDB lineage: Bacteria > Bacillota > Clostridia > Clostridiales > Clostridiaceae > UBA701. The sequence goes on from DBMJ01000016.1 coordinate 553,210, forward strand.
ATTCTACCAGAAGCTAGGGGTGGTTATACACTTTATATGTGATTTCTTCTGTACCCCACATAACACATACTTTAAGAAGAATTTCTTTAAGCATGAGGTATATGAGCAGCTTCAGCACTATACTCAGGGCAATAAGCTTAAGGTATTTGCAGCTCAGGTAGATAAAGAGCCACTGTTTACCTTTTTCAATGCTGAGGCTCTTATTAACTATTTAGAAAAGCTTCATAAGAGCTATATGAGCACAAGAAGTACTATGGGAAGAGATATGGTCTTTGCATTAAGGGCTTCAAATGTTGTATGTCATTCTATTTTAAACATGATTCTTTACAAGGACGAAGAGTTTAACCTAGCAGTACCTTTAGCTTATTAAACATAAAAATAATTAGATGAATTAAAAAAGAGGGTTTTTACCCTCTTTTTTTAATTAGGGGACACCCCTTTACTTATCATAGATTTTTAGCAAAAGCTTTTCTACAAGGCTTAGCCTATACTTTTTATCACTACTAAAGCCTAAAATAAGGACAAATATATCGTTTACCATCAAGTATATTAATAGCGGGAATACAACAAGTACAAGTACATTGTAGTGCAGAGCACTTTTTATATCTCCATGCAGCATCAGATAAAAGGCCCTAGTCATTCCACAGCCTGGGCAAGGCCTATGAAGGATATTGTAGAAGATGCAGATGGTGTGGCCCGTAAAGATTTCCTTTGAAGGATAAACATAAAAGTATATAAAGAAAAGGCTATAGAAAAATAGCCTTATTCCTTTAAATACGGGATGTAGTAAATACTTTTTCAATTTAGTCCTTCAATGGTCTTCCATCTGCATCTTTTGTAATAGTTGAATTACAGAGAATGAGTATGCCCTCGATTAATCCCCAGATAGAGCCCATACCACAGGTTACAAGGGTTACTAAAAGTTGAACTACTCCAAGACCTGTGTAGCCAAGATAAAATCTGTGGATTCCAAGACCTCCAAGGAATATGCCAAGAAGTCCAGCAGCCATTCTTGACTTTGCTTCACCAGCAGGTGCAAGCTTAATACCACATTTTACACAGTAGTCAGAGCCGGGATTTGTTGCCTCTCCGCAATTTGGACAGTAGCTGCTGCCAACCATCTTTTTTACTCCACACTGAATACAAACTTCAGCTAATTCGCTAATTTCACTTCCACAATTTCTACAATACATAAATTAACCCCCTTAAATTCCTCACTATATAAAAATAATAACATCTCTTGTAGTTGACGTCAATTCAATATAGTCATATCAATAGGTATACTTACTTATCCACCTTTTTATCAAGGATATAGGCGGATAAAACAAAGAGTAATATAAATGCTAATACATAAAAAATATAATTGGTTAGGTTTAAGTATGCAACCTCCTTATTTATAAATATGAAGGTGCCGTTATTACCTGATAAAGTTAAATTTAAGCTTTCACGGCTTGTTATAATTAAGTTATCAGGCTTAGTCAGGTTAAGCATAATTGGTGCAAAGAAGCCAGCTAAAAAATTAAGCACAGAAGTTATAAGATTAAGGACAAAGTACAATAAAATGCCCCAAAGACCTATTTTCCTATTTTTAATTCTTACCTGGGAAAGAGTAATAGCAAATAAAATTTGCATGAGAGACAGCATACCGCTTATTATAGCTAGGATTAGGATAGATACTTTGAACACAGGCATATTTATACTGCCAAAAGCCTTAGTCAAAAAGTTCTGTACTTCTGGCAGATTTGACACTAGAGTACTTACTGAAAAATATATTATTATATAAAAGGCCGTAATGTTTATTGTATAGTACAGTATTGAAGCTCCAATTCTAGAAGAGGCCTTCTGTGGTGTACTCATATACATGAGGTTGTCCAAGTTTTTTGCATAGTCCACACAGCACAATACTAGGAGTATAACAGAGATTATAGAATTAGCAAAATATAAGAAAAATGCCGGTATTGCTACAATGGGTTCCTTTATAAAGCTTCCTAAAAAAATATTATAAAGCAGGGTTATGATAAGAACACTGTAAAACACCATTAGAAGCACTTTATTGTTTTTAAATTCATATTTCAAAAGCTTTTTCACTATGCAAACACCTCCCTGTAGCAATCCTCTATGGATTTCCTCTTTGGATTCTTAGCTCCTCCACATCACTATATAGAGCAATTTCTCCATCCTTTATGAAAATAACAGTATCAAAGAGTTTTTCAATATCAGCCACTAGGTGAGAGGTAATCAAAATAGAGCAATTTACATCATAGAAATTAACAATGGAGTTTAGTATCTTCTCTCTAGTAATGAGATCTACCCCACCAATGGGTTCATCTAAGATATATAGCTGTGCATTTCTTGAAAGTGTAAGCACCAACTGAAGCTTTTCTACCATGCCCTTTGAAAGAGAAGCTATTTTATATGTGGTGTTTAAATCCATGAAGTCTAAAAGCTCACTGCAGCGACTACTGTTAAAGTCCTCATAGAAATCTCTATAGTAGTCTATAGCATCAGAAATTTTCATCCATTTGTAAAAATATGCTTTATCGGGCATATAAGAAACTATTTTCTTAGTAGCTAAGCCTAAGGGCTTATTTAAAACATATACCTCCCCGCTGCTAGGTCTGCATATTCCAGCTATTATTTTTAAAAGAGTGGTTTTCCCGCTGCCGTTAGGTCCTAAAAGACCAATAATCTTACCCTGAGGCAGACTTAAATCTACATCCTTCAAAGCCACTGTATTACCATAACGCTTTGTAAGCTGCACCATTTTAACTAATTCATCCATCATCATACCTCCTGATCTGAAAGCTCTTCCAGCCGAAGTTTAATAATTTTTATTATCTCTTCTTTACTTAGTCCAAGAGAACGCATTTCTCTAATAAAGCTATCAAGAATATCCTTTGACATTTCACGTTTAATATCCATAATCTTCTCCTGCTCCTCCGTAACATATCGTCCCATACCTCGCTGACTAGAAGCCACTCCTTCACGCTCTAATTCCTGAAAGGCACGTTGAATGGTATTGGGATTTATATTAAGCTCTGCTGCCAATTCTCTTACAGAAGGCAGCTTATCTCCAGCCTTAAGCTCTCCAATAATTATCTGTTTTTTAATGGCGTTTATTATCTGCAAATAGATGGGTAGATTATTATTAAAAAGTATTTGCATTGCTTCACCTCCATTGTACTAGTGTTATATATAAATAGTACACTGGCACAAACCTGTTGTCAAGGGCAATTATGATAGCATACCTAAGGACTTGATTGTTGGTAAAAAGATGGTATAGTAAGAGATGAGTTTGTAAAATCGTGTCAGCTTTATAATTGCAGAGGAGTGAGATTTATTGGAGAATATAAGAAATTTCTTTAAAGGTATGCTTATTGGCATAGCTAATGTAATTCCTGGAGTTAGCGGTGGTACAATGGCCGTAGTGTTAAATATTTATGACAAGCTAATCTCCTATATCAGTGGCTTTTTTAAGGATTGGAAAAAGTGCTTGGCTTTTTTGTTACCCATAGGTTTAGGCGCAGGAGCAGGAATATTGCTTTTTAGCAAGCTGATTAAAATGCTCATGACAGATTATCCTATACAGACCAATTTCTTTTTCATAGGTCTTATAGTAGGAAGTTTACCATTATTATTTAAAAAGTCCCTAGAACAAAAATTTAATCCTTTAAATATAATCCCCTTTATCATTACCTTAGGCATATTGATATTTATGGCTTACGTAGCTCCACCAGATGCTTCTAAGGTTATGTTCACAGCCCTATCTTACAAGGCTTTTTTATATTTATGTATAGGGGGCTTTATAGGAGCTGCAGCCATGGTAGTGCCAGGTATTAGTGGATCCTTTATATTACTTTTAATGGGGCTTTATACCACAATTATTAATGCCATTGCAGAATTTAACATACCCCTATTAATACCTGTGGCAATTGGTGTAGCTATTGGAATAATAGCCACCACCAAGGCAATTAACACACTGCTTAAAAGATATCCTCAGACTACATATTTTGCTATTCTAGGACTTGTGGTAGGATCTATTTTTACCATATTCCCAGGCTTTGGGGTTGGTATTACAGCAATTACTGCCATAGTAGCACTGATTGTAGGATTTTTTACAGCATACCTTCTTGGATAACTACAGTGAATAATGTGTTTTTTCATTACCCCTTGACATATATTTTTAATATAATATAATAAATGCAACGAAAACTTTATAAATAGAAAGCTTTGAAGCGAATAAGTAGAGTTAAGCAAGCTTTTAAGAGAGCTTCCGGAGGGTGTGAGGAAGTAAAGAGGCTTATCACGAATACATCGCTGAGCAGCAAGCTGAAGCCCTTGTGGGTGGTAGGTTATTGTCGTTTCCCTGCACACGTTATAGTGCTAAAGTATAAGCAGTTTATAGCTGCCGTACTTGAAGAGGTTTGTATGGAAAGATACAAATAAATTAAGGTGGTACCACGGGTATAACGCTCGTCCTTTACGCATTGTAAAGGATGGGCGTTTTTATATTTAAATATAGTATAGAGAGGAAGGATTTTTATGTGGAGTATTGATGAACAGTTGGAGATGATTTCAAAGGGTGCTGAGGAAATTATTGAAGAAAAGGATTTAAGAGAAAAGTTAGAGAGAGCACAAAGGGAAAACAGGAGCTTAATAGTGAAGCTTGGACTTGACCCTTCAGCACCGGATATACATTTAGGTCATGCTGTAGTACTAAGAAAGATAAAGCAGCTTCAGGATATGGGACACAAGGCTGTTATTATTATTGGCGACTTTACAGGAATGATTGGAGACCCTACAGGCAGGTCTAAGACTAGAAAGCAGCTCACTGCAGAACAGGTTATGGAAAATGCTAAAACCTATGAAAGACAGATTTTTAAAATACTAGATAGAGAAAAAACAGAGCTGCGCTTTAACAGCGAATGGCTTTCAAGGCTTAACTTTAAAGAGGTTATTGAGCTATGCTCAAAGTACACAGTAGCTAGAATGCTTGAGAGAGAGGATTTTAAGAATCGTTTTGCAGCTCATGAGAGCATAGGTATTCATGAATTCTTTTACCCCCTAATGCAGGCATACGATTCTGTAGAGATTAAGGCAGATATAGAGCTTGGAGGTACCGATCAAAGGTTTAATATACTTATGGGCAGAACCCTACAAAGGGAGTTTAAGCAGGAGGCTCAGATTGCACTTTTTATGCCGCTTTTGGAGGGACTAGACGGAGTAGAGAAGATGAGTAAGAGCCTTGGAAATTACATTGGCATAAATGAGAGCCCCAGTGAAATTTTTAAGAAAGCCATGGAGATTCCTGACCACCTTATTATTAAGTACTTTAATCTAGCTACAGACTTCCATCCATCAGAGGTGAGGGAAATAGAAAAGAGACTTAACAGTGGAGAAAATCCTAGGGATATTAAAATTGAGCTGTCAAAAGAGCTGGTTAGACTATACCATGGAGAAGAGGAAGCAAAACATGCCTGTGAAGAGTTTATTGAGGTTTTTCAAAAAGGGAAGCTACCTCAAGAGGTGGAAGAGAAAGCCTTTAGTGAGGAGGAGCTTAGGACACTTACTTTAGTTGAGGTATTATGTGCTGCAAAGCTTGTTACTTCAAACAGTGAGGCTAAGAGGCTAATTGCCCAGGGGGGAGTAAAAGTAAACGGGGAGAGAAGAGAGAAATTTACATTTACAGGCTTTAGTTCAGGGGACATAATACAGGCAGGGAAGAAAAGATTTGTGAAGCTTGTGACAAAGTGTTAAATTTAATTTGAAAGATTAGATTTTGGATATTATAATGTAATGAGAAAAGGATTATTACAGATACAGGGGGAAATATAATTGAAATTTAAATTTTGGGCCGGTAATACTCTAAATTACTGCTTGAGGGTGTTGCTCTTGCCTCTTGTTATTTGCAGTATGGGTATGGCATTTCACAGCCTGCCATTAATATGGACAGCTTCTTCCACAGGATTTATTTTATTAAATGGAGTCTTGATTATTCTTACATTACTTTTAGCTAGAGGAATCTATTTATTATATAAGAGAGGATATAGTGCAGAGTTCCTATTATGCATACTCATAGGGATTGCACTGATTTGTAGACTCATCTGGGTATTTAGTGTAAATACTCAGCCTGTATCTGACTTTTTAATTATGTATAATACAGGTGCAGAGGCCTTTAAGGGAAATTTTACAGGATTTCATGGTACTGCGTACTTTGCTAGATTTCCCCATATAACCATTCCAGCTTTGTATTTCGGATTTTTTCAATGGTTATTTAAAAGCCCATTAATAGCTATAAAGCTTACAAGTGTGGTGTGGTCAACAATATCTGTTTACCTTATCTACTCTATAGTAAAAGAGGTATTTGGGAAAGGTATGGCACTTTCAGCAGCACTTATAGCAGCGCTGTACCCAGCCTTTATCATGTACACCTCTGTAATAAGCACAGAATCAGCGGCCCTGTGTTTGTTTCTTTGGAGTGTGTATATATTTATCAAGGTAATAAAAAAAAAATTGAGGGCAGAATGGTTTCTCCTATGCGGGCTGCTGCTTTCAATGGGTAACTTTTTAAGAATGGTAGGTCCTGTAATGGTAATTGCCTATATAATGTATCTGCTTATATTTAGGTCTTCTCTTCATAGCCTTAAGGGAAGCATTTATATTGCTGTGTCCTTTCTCGTTCCACTGGTACTTATAAGCACTCTCCTTATTAAAACGGACCTAACTGAGAATCCTCTTTGGAAGGGTGTGGAGCCCGCTTCCACCTCCATTTTAAAGGGTACAAACCTTCAGACTATGGGAGGATGGAATCCTGAGGATGCTGCTATATATGAAAAATATGATAGGGATTATGAGGCTGTAGATAAAGCTGCCAAGGCTATAATAAAAGATAGGCTCACAAACACCCCACCATTTAAGCTAGTAAGGTTTTATATAGCTAAGTATTCCACTCAGTGGAGTGTGGGAGATTATGCAGGCTACAGCTGGGCAATAGCTGATTTTAAGCCAAATGAAATCCCTAAGTGGACAGAGTGGTATAAGTTCTATACACAGCTACTTCATGCTGTTATAATTGTGTTAGTGTATCTAGGACTTTACCTGCCTAAAAATAGAAGGCAGGAGGAGAGCTTCAGTGCTGTTAATCTGTTTTATATAGTTTTCTATGGCTATATGCTTTTATACCTTATCACAGAAATGCAGCCAAGATATGCCTTTAGCTCCTCCTGGGTATTCATATTACTATTACCAGCAGGTATTGAAAGGATTAGATTATGGTTAGATTTTTAAAATTTGGAATTGTAGGTGTTATGAACACATTAATAACCTTTGCCAGTTATTCGCTTCTAGTATACCTTGGAGTAAACTATATGGTCTCCAATGTCATAGGCTATGCTTTGGGTATTTTAAACAGCTATTTTTGGAATAAGGGCTGGGTGTTTAAGAAAAGGGATGCAGACAGCAAAACTGTTATGAAATTTATAGTGGTGAATCTTATTACCTTAGGCTTTAATACAGGTTTTCTCTACATTTTGGTAGATAACCTATATGTAAATAAATACCTGGCTCAGATAGGGGCAACTGCCCTTGGACTGATAATAAACTATACCTTAAATAAAATATGGACTTTTAAGGAGTAATTATGGTATAGCATTATGAGCCTTTATAATATGATATTTATCATACTTAGGAAGTGAGGAGTATAAATGGATAAGCTTATTTCAGTAGTAGTACCCATGTACTTTGAGGAAAAAGTGGCACAGGAGTGCTATAGAAGACTTACAGAGGTAATGGAAAAGGTAAATTATAACTACGAGCTGGTGTTTATAAATGATGGAAGTACAGACAATACTCTACCTATACTAAGAGGTATAGCAGAGGAGGATGAAAGAGTTAAGGTCATAGATTTTTCTAGAAATTTTGGTCATCAGGTAGCAGTTACCGCAGGGGTAGATAATGCCTTAGGTGATGCCATAGTCATAATTGATGCGGACCTTCAGGACCCGCCAGAATTGATACCAGAGATGATAAAGCTATGGGAAAATGGTTATGATGTGGTATATGCAAAGAGAAAGAAGAGAAAGGGCGAATCCGCCTTTAAGCTTGCCACTGCAAAATATTTCTACAAATTCCTGGACTACATGTCTGATATAAGAATCCCAAAGGATACTGGAGACTTCAGACTAATTGGCAGAAATGTGGCAGATGCTTTTAAGGCAATGCCTGAAAAGAATAGATTCATAAGAGGTATGATCGCCTGGGCAGGATACAAGCAAATTCCTATAGAATATGAAAGAGATAAGAGATTTGCCGGGGAGACCAAATACCCATTAAAGAAGATGATTAAGCTTGCTGCTGATGGTATAATATCCTTCTCCTCCAAGCCCATAAAGGTGGTTATGTACTTAGGCTTCTTCTCAATATTCATCTGTTTTGCAGTTTTTTTATATTCCATCATAAGCAAATTGGTGGGAGGTAATGTAGCAAGAGGATGGACCTCCATAATGGTTACATTAACCTTTTTAGGAGGAATACAGCTATTATCCTTAGGCATGATAGGTCAGTACATTGCAAGAATATATGATGAGAGCAAAAAAAGACCACTATATCTCATTAGGGAAAAGGTAAATTTTTCTGAGCTAAAGGGAAAATAGACTATAGAACATATTCTGCTATACTTAATAAAAATAATCAATTTTAAAATATCTAAGAGGGGAAAAGTAATTTTTGTAGAGTACTTTAAGCGAGCTGGAGAGGGTGTGAGTCCAGTAGGAAAAGCAGTAATGAAGGACATCCCTGAGAGGTTTGCCTGAAGTTCAGTAGGGCAGAACGGATTTCC
>DBMJ01000002.1 GCA_002298125.1 Clostridium sp. UBA701
TGCAATTTTGAAAGAACATAATTCTTTCATATATCCAGTGATTATGGCTTTGTGGGATACACCCGTATCCATACCGAACACGAAGGTTAAGCTACAAGGCGCCGATGATACTGCAGGGGCAGCTCTGTGGAAAAGTAGGTGGTTGCTGGGTCAATACCCGAGAAGATACCTTCTCGGGTGTTTTATTTAATATACAACCTTGTAAATATGTTATATAGCTGTATACATTTAACAGGGTAGATGAATATAATATCACTGTACATAAATTTATTGACAAATAGAATGTACGCCCTTATAATAATTAATGTGTTTGCCATGGCTGGATAGCTCAGTCGGTAGAGCAGAGGACTGAAAATCCTCGTGTCCCTGGTTCGATTCCTGGTCCAGCCACCATTTAGTTTATCATAGATTGTTAATAGCAAAAATATGGCGCTATAGCCAAGTGGTAAGGCAAAGGTCTGCAAAACCTCTATCCCCCGGTTCAAATCCGGGTGGCGCCTCCAAAAAAGGAGTGTCGTAAAACTACTCTTAAGTAGTTTGCGATACTCCTTTTTCTGTAATGTATTATTCTAGTTGTTTCTATGAATTTTATTATAGGAGAATAGATGTGCTGGAAAGTTTATAGTAGTGAATTTCCCCCTTGTTTATTATAATATCTTATTTTACAACGGGCTCTAATACTTCTAGGGTGCCTTTTTTTGTATCTAGCTTGACCCTGCTTCCTATAGGCAGTGTAAGCTTGGGGTAGCTATGACCTGACATAAGATTCTGCAACAGGGGGAGCTTTATAGAAAATAATCTATCTTCAAAAACCTGCTGTAGTGATAGGCTATTGTCTGAACTCTTAGGGTTGCAATCGGTGAATTGGCCCAATATTATACCTCTGCATTGCTGAAGCTTTCCTGAGAGCAATAGTTGAGTAAGCATCCTATCTATAGCATAGGGCTCCTCCCCTACCTCCTCCATAAACAGTATGGAGTTTTTGGTATCTATCTCATAGGGAGTACCCATAGTATGACTAATTAGACTCAAATTCCCCCCCACTAGCCGTCCTTCAACGCAGGCAGCCATATTACAGCCTGTTGGTATGGAGGGAGGATTACTAATTATAAGAGGGCAGGGATCTTCTCTTACAACCTTCAAAAAACCTGCTGCAGTTTCTTTATCATACCAGTTTGAATTAACCATAGGGCCATGAAAGGTTATAAGACCACAGCATTTATTAAAGTAATTCAATAGAACTGTAATATCACTAAAGCCAATAAAAGCTTTGGGATTGCATTTAATTATTCTAAAATCCAGGTAGGGAAGTATTCTCATGGCTCCATAGCCTCCACGGACACATATTATGCCATCAACCTCATTATCTTTAAACATATCCAGCAAATCCTGGGCTCTAGCTTCATCCTCTCCAGCTAGATATCCATTTTTATCATAAATATGTTTCCCCTTCTTAATTTTAAAGCCCATGGCCTTAAGAGAATTTATGCCCTTTTCGATATCCTCTGCACTGGCAGGGCCAGCTGGGGCAACAATACCAAGGGTGGAGCCTGGTATAAGTTTTTTTCCTATCATTCTTTTTCTCCTTTATTATTATATATAATTAATGTATGTATCTAGTCTTTAAAGTTGAAGAGAAAAGTAAATATGGGAAAAAAGAGCTTCTCCCTCTTAAGGTTGAAGCTCTTGTGGAATGAGATATTATAAAAGGTCTTTTTTTCTTAAAATAATACCTGCTACGATGCAGCAAATAATTGATACGCCAAGGATTAAATAAAATCCATGGTTTTTTTGTTCCAAGGGTACATTTACATTCATTCCAAAGGCGCTGAAAATAATGTTTGGGATAGACATTATAATTGTAACTCCTGCCATTAGCTTCATTACAATATTTAAATTATTTGATATAACTGAAGCAAAGGCATCCATAGTACCTGAAAGAATATTGCTATAGATGTTGGCCATTTCTATGGCCTGCTTATTTTCTATGATAACATCCTCTAGAACATCTTTGTCCTCTTCATACTTTTGCATCATCTCCATCTTAAGCATCTTCTCAAGGGTGATTTCATTAGAGGTTAGAGAAGTGGAAAAATACACTAAAGATTTCTCTAAAGATAAGAGTTGTATGAGCTCTTTATTTTTCATGGATTTATGCAGCTTTTTTTCAATCATAAGACTCTTCTTATCAATTTGTCTTAAATATATGAGATAATAAGTAGCTATCCTGTAAAGTATCTGAAGAATAAAACGGGAACGCTTAAAGGTATAAAAGGAACGAACCTTACCTTCAACAAAGTCCAGAAATATTTTACTGTTTTTCAGACAAACAGTGATTAATTCCTTTTCTGTGTGAATAATAGCAAGTGGATAGGTATCATAGGTCAAGGAATTGTCCTCCATCTCAGAGAAGGGTATATCAAATACAAAAAGAGTATTGTTTCCTTCTGTGTCAATTCGAGAGGTTTCTTCCTCATCTAAAGGTGCCTTTAGGAACTCCATGGGTACTCCAGTCTTCTTAGATATTAACAGTAGCTCCTGCTCTGAAGGTGCTACCAAGTGAATCCAGGAACCAGGTTCTATATTTTCAAGTCTTTGAAGAGTAGAGCTTACTTCATCTGACTTGTAAATGGAAATCATATATAATTACCCCCTCATGTTAAAAGTGCTTTGTTTTTAGTATTCATATGTGCTATGGCTAAAAGCATTGCTACTTAATATTATACTATTAATCAATAACATGTCCATGAAAAATGAAGTAAAGGCGCTTATATGCAAGAGGTAATTCAAGATAATACAAGCATTGAAGCAATAACATCATATATACAATACCAAAACAAGCTAATCAAGCTTTTCTGACCTTAATTGAGTCCCTATTACTATGGAATAGTATTGTAAATCCCTGTATAATAGCCTTATGATTAGACGTAGATGGGGGATAGCATGGGTAATTTTTATAACGAGACAAGAGTGAGGACTAAAATTTTTGTAGTAACACATGTATCATTGTTAGTTATTAGTGCAATAATTGTTAATATTGTTTTGACTACCGAAAAGTTTATAGGATTAGGTATTACAGGTTATATGACTATAGGAATACCAGCATTATTTCTTATGGGAGCAGCATTTGAAGCTATCAGATGTAGAATTAGATATAGATATCTTATTATAGCGGACCAGCTTATTATTCACAGGGTAAAAGGCGCACGAGACGAAGTAAAGGTAGATATAAAGCTGAAAGACATAGTGTTTGTTGGTAAGGTTAAAGATATGCATTTGAATGTAGATTTATCTGAAGCAGATAAGTTTACCTGTGTATTAAGAAATAGCAACTCCTATTGTTGTGTTTATTTACATGGAGATAGCTATAGAAGCTTTTATTTTCAACCAAGCTTGGAGCTTATAAGAAATATTGAAAATTTAAGAAATAAATATAAGCTATGCTCAAAGGGAATATGTAATTTTTAGATATTCTACTCCGGAAATACCGGAGTTTTCTTTTTGTAAAAAACAGCACATTGCAGATTTACTAGGCAATGTGCTGTTTTTATAGGTGTTACCTTTAGTTAAGCATTATTATGAGTGCTCTTTATTTCTTGAAGGAGACTTTTCTTTTCGATTAGATCAAGAGCTGTAAAAGCAAGAGCTGCAGCAGTTTTTATAGCTACAGAGCCAGCATAGGGTGTAAGGGTAGCTGCTGCAAATTCAGGAGAGGGATAAGCTATGGAGGGTTGCTCTGTTATTTTAATAAAGGGATGAATACAGGGTGTTAGCTCACTTACAGTACCAAGACTTAAACCTTGCCTGCTAATCCTCGAAGGAGCAATGTCGATTATCCCGCTTTCTTTAAGGTTATTAATGAAGAGTCTGCTCAAGGAAGAGTTGGGAGAAAGCTCTCTGCAAGGTAATTCAAAGTAGGAAAAGGTACAGCTAAGCCCTAAGGAGACTCCTAAGCTTTTTGATAAAGTCTTTATGATACTCTCAAGCTCCTCCCCAGCCTTTAAGGTCTCACTGCGAATATAGAATTTTAGCTCGCAATAGGAGGGAGGAGTATAAGGACTAAGCTCAGTGCATATGCTTATTTTATCAATTTCCTCTTCTACTTCTGATACAAGGGTATTTATTGTGTTCAGAAGGACTTTACAAGCACTAGAGGGGCTTAATTTTGCCAAAGCTGCCTCAGTATACCTTATACAGAGTGGTACAATAGCCTTGGAATTTATGTTTTCACAGGTAATAGTGTCTGGATGGGCCATCATGGCAGCATCTATATCCTTAAAGGTTCCTTCCTTAGCCATGGTTATTTTAGCTCCTCCAACATACTCCCCTGGACAACCCAGCACTACTATAGAGCCACCGATCTTATCTATTACCTTACTCAGTGCAAATGCAGCGCCAAGAGACATGGGAGAGATTAGGTTGTGACCAGAAATATGGCCGCTGCCCGGTGCAGCATCATATTCGCAGAAAAAGGCTATGGTTGGATAACCACTGCCGTAAACAGCATAAAAGGCAGTAGGAATATTGAGATATTTAGGCTTAACCATAAAACCTTTGGTCTCAAGCATTTGTGTTATATATTCACAGGCTTTATACTCTCTATAGCTCTCCTCTGGATTATTATATAAAAAGGAAGAAAGCTTAAAAAGCTCCTCTTTAATTGTGTCTAGATAAGAAACCATGGTCTGCTTCATTATAGTACTCCTTTGCATAAGTGTGTTTTTTTTTATTATATCCAAAAATAATTTAAATATTTTAGGTGGACAAAATTTATATAGAGCACAAGCTGAATAGAATATAGTGAAGAGGCAAAGCTTAGGGTATTAAGTCTAGCATAAGGAGGGTTTATGAAAAAATTAAGCTGTATAATATGTAGAAAGCCTCTAAATGATGGTATAATGATAAATGGAAGAGGAATATGTAAAAGTTGTGAAAAGCGTCTGATGACAATAGAAATAGATACGGATTTCTACAATTATTTTGAAGAGTGTATAAAAAGGGCCATAGCAGAGCCCATGTTACGGGGAGAGGATAATAAGTGTCAAAGCTACCACTGGTTGAAGGAGTATTAAGCTACGTTAAAAAAAATAAGTATAGATTATCTATGCCTGGGCATAAAGGTGGCAAAGGCTTCTTAGGTACAAAGGCAGGTGAAGAGTTTTACAGTAAGCTTGTACAATGGGATATAACGGAGGTTGATGGGGTGGATAATCTTCATCACCCTGAGGGAATTATTAAAGAGGCAGAAGAGCTTACTAAGGAGCTTTATAAGAGTGCCAAGAGTTACTTTCTAGTGAACGGCAGCACCAGTGGAAATTTAGCCATGATATTTGCAGCTCTTAATGAGGGAGATAAAGTATTGGTGGAGCGCCACTGCCACAGATCAGTTTTTAACGGTATAATACTTAGAAAACTCACACCAGTTTATATAGAAAATGAGATAAGTTCGCAATATAATGCTCCTCTCTCCATAGATGAGGAGCATTTTATACATGCAGTGGAAGAGCACCCAGATGCTAAGGCTGTGATTTTAACCTACCCAAATTATTATGGAAACTGTGCTCCACTAAATAAGATATGCAGTATAGCTCATAAGAACAATATGAAGGTACTGGTGGATTCAGCCCATGGAGCTCACTTTGGAATGCATAAGGAGCTTCCAGAGCATGCTCTTAATCTAGGAGCAGATATGGTGGTTATGAGTGCTCATAAGACTCTGCCAGCTCTTACAGGAGGAGCCTACTTACATTTAAAAAACCCCCAGGACATAGAGCAGGTGAATTTTTACGTAAGTGCCTTTACAACTACAAGCCCCTCCTATCTTATTATGTGCTCTTTAGATTACAGCAGATATTTTCTAGAGGAGCATGGACAGAGTTCCTATGAGGAGCTGATAAGAAGGGCAAAGTACTGGAAGGCTCAAATTGAAGATATAGGTCCCTATGTAATATGGGGGGAGGACCCTACCCGCTTTTCCATACATGTAAAGGATGGAGGAGATGGCAGTAAGCTATTTCAATACCTTGAGGAGAATGGAATAACCCCTGAGATGTGTGATAACTCCAATGTAGTATGCATTTTTTCTCCATTTAATGAAGAGGAAGATTTTAAAATGCTATTTAAAATATTAAAGCAGTGGAAGGTAGAATATAGGGAACTTAAAAATGATTCCCTTTATATATACCCAAGGGCTGAAGGGGTGTACGATCCCTGGAGAGTAGTAGATATGCCCAAGGAGAGGCTGCCACTTAAGGACTGTTTGGGTAAGATAAGTGGAGAAAATCTTGTTCCATATCCGCCAGGAGTGCCTCTTATAACTATGGGAGAAAGAATAGATACCTCACACATAAAGGCTTTGAATAATTACCTCAATAAAAATATTGAGGTGCTGGGAGTATATGATGGTTGCATAAATGTGTTAAGAGATTAAACCTATGCCATTTTTCAATATTATAGTTGAAGCCCTTTAACAAAAATATATATAATAAGATAAGAAAGAAATTGAATGGATTATGTCAACGTGATTAGTACATTAAATATTGCCCCTAGGAGGATAAATATAATGAGTAACACAAGGAGAGGCATGCTTATAACCTTTGAAGGTCCTGATGGTTCGGGTAAAACCACTCAGATTGCCATGCTGGAGAAGTATTTTTTAGAAAAGGGTATGGAGGTAATTCGTACCAGAGAACCAGGTGGAACTGCCATAAGTGAAGATATAAGGGACATAATACTTGATAATAAAAACAGCGAAATGGCACCTATGTGTGAGGCACTGCTATATGCTGCTTCTAGGGCTCAGCTGGTAAGTGAGGTTATTAAGCCTGCAATTAATAGTGGTAAGATTGTACTCTGTGATAGGTTTGTTGAATCATCTATTGTATATCAGGGTATTGGGAGAGATTTAGGGATAGAACGTATAAGACAGATAAATGAAGCTGCAGTAGATGGACTTAAGGCAGACCTTATATTTATGCTCTTCATTCCATATGAGGAGGGTCTAAACAGAAAGTCTTTGGAGAGAGAACTAGATAGATTAGAAAACAGTGGTGAAGATTTTCATAGAAAGGTATATGAGGGATATCTAAAGTTGATGAGCAAAAAGCCTGGAGTTATTGAGATAGATGCAAACAGGGATAAAACCACAGTTCATTTGGACATTTTAAAGCACGTAGAGGAACAGATGTTTATAAATCTTTAATTAATTTTTTACTCACAGTGATAAATAATGTTCCACTTATGGTAAAATATATTAATAAGTAGTAAAATCAGAAATATATTTATTATAAAATTTAAATGGAAGAGGAGGAGAGTTTATGAAACTGATAATTGCCATAGTTCAGGATGACGATGCAGCAGACCTTATAGATGTTATAACAGAAGCGGGCTTTAGGGTTACTAAGCTTGCCACCACAGGAGGGTTTTTAAAGTCAGGTAACACCACCCTCATGATAGGTGTAGAGGTAGATAAGGTTGAGCATGTACTATCTGTAATAGAGGAAACCTGTAAGACAAGGCAGCAGGTGGTTACATCCCCTTCACCAGTAGCTGGCTCCACAGGTGTATACGTACCCTATCCTGTAGAGGTAGAGGTGGGAGGAGCTACAATTTTTGTAGTAGATGTAGATAGGTTTGTAAAGGTTTAAGGGAGGTATTCCCGTGTTTAATCATATTATTGGGCATGAGAAACATAAAGAGAATATAATTAGTTCTATAAAAAGAGGCATGTTTTCACATGCCCATATTTTTTCAGGTGAAGATGGTATAGGTAAAAGTCTTCTGGCAAGGGCTACTGCACTTATGCTCATGGGGAAGGAAGAAGATAAGCCCTATGCAGACATAATTGAATACAGAGTAGAGAAGGATAAAAAAAGTATTGGAGTGGAGCAGATTCGCGGTCTCATAGAAGAGATAAACAAGAAGCCCTTTGAGGGGGACAAAAAGGTAGTAATCCTATATGAAGGGGATAAGCTCACAGAGCAGGCACAAAACACTCTTTTAAAAACCATTGAGGAACCTCCGGCAGGGGTTTTTATTATTATCCTTTGCGAAAATACAGAAGCTCTATTAGATACAATAAAATCTAGATGCCAAATTCATAAGCTTCAGTATCTTACAGTGGCGGAGATAGAGGAGTTTCTTTGCGCCAAATATGCAGCTTTGCCTAAGGATAAGGTGGAACTCTTATCAGCCTTTAGTGGAGGGGTTCCAGGAAAGGCACAGCGCTTGATAGAGGATAAAACCTTCCAGGATATAAGAGAGGGCGCACTACTGGTCCTTAAGCTAGCAGCCTACGGTGAAGAAGGTCATGGGGAACAGCTGGAAAAATTCTTTAATAAGTATAAGAACTCTTGGGAAGAGATATTTGATTGGACAACATCCTTTATTAGAGATGTGATGATATATAAAGAAATTGGAAAGGAAGCCTTATTGCTTAACCGGGATAAATATACAGATATAAAAGCTATATCTGACAGGTTTTCTTTTAGCAAATTAAATGGTATTATAGAAATGATTAGTGATACCCGAATTAAGCTATATAGAAACGTAAATCCTGCCCTTACCTTTGATAGATTATTGTGGAAGCTGCAGGAGTTATAGAATAAGAGGAGGATATAGATGGTTACAGTGGTTGGCATTAGATTTAAGAAAGCCGGAAAGATATATTATTTCGATCCCGGTGATTTAAATATATGTAGCGGAGTTAATGTTATTGTTGAAACTGCCCGCGGTATAGAATTTGGTGAGTGTGTTGTGGGACCTAAGCAGATTTCAGAGGAGGATATAGTCTCACCCTTAAAGGCTGTATTAAGACTTGCCACTTATGAGGATACTACAAAACACGAGCAAAATATTGCAAAGGAAAAGGAAGCCTTTATCATCTGTCTTGATAAGATTAATCAGCATAACTTAGTTATGAAGCTTATTGATGTGGAATACACTTTTGATAATAATAAGGTGATATTTTATTTTACTGCTGACGGCAGGGTGGACTTTAGAGAGCTGGTAAAGGATCTGGCTACGGTATTTAGGACAAGAATAGAGCTGCGTCAGATTGGAGTAAGAGATGAAGCTAAGATGGTTGGTGGACTTGGACCCTGTGGAAGACCAATGTGCTGCTCCAGCTTTCTTGGAGACTTTGCTCCAGTTTCAATAAAGATGGCAAAGGAACAGAATCTGTCACTAAATCCTACTAAGATATCTGGCATCTGCGGAAGACTTATGTGCTGCTTAAATTATGAACAAAGCACCTATGAGGATATCCGAAAGAGGCTGCCAAGAGTAGGGTCACAGGTAGATACGCCCTTTGGAAGAGGAGAAGTAATATCTAACAGTGTGGTAAAGGAAGCTGTAAGAGTTAAGATAACCACTAAAGAAGGAGAAGAGCTTCTAAAAGACGTAGAAATTGAAGATTTAACACTGATTTCCGGCGGATATGAAGGGATAATTGATGAAGATGACATCAAAATTGAATTAGATAGCGTAGATGTAGATGTTAATGAAATTAAGGAACTATTCAAGGAAAACTAAGGGGGATCCGTATGAAAACAGTATTTAGGATAAGCAACCTTCGAAGTTCAGAGGATGTAAACAAGCTAAGGAAGGCTATAGCAAAACATGAAGGAGTAATAGCTTGCCAAATAAGCAAAGAGAAACAGGAAATCAGTATAGTATATGACAGCTATTTTGTAACAGATGAGGTCCTTGTGGATTCTTTGGAGGAAATGGGATATACTGTTCTCTAAATAATAACTTTAAAATTATAGCAAAATATGATAGAATACAAATTGGACAAGTTGTTCAATAATTTAAGGAGGTGTTTTACATGGCATATAAAATAACTGACGCTTGTGTTAGCTGTGGTGCTTGTGCTCCAGAATGTCCAGTTAACTGCATAAGTCAAGGAGACACTCAATTCGTTATCGACGAAAACGCATGTATCGAATGTGGAAACTGTGCTAATGTTTGCCCAGTAGGAGCTCCTGTTCAAGAATAATACATGACTAAAAAGATCACCAGGAGGTATCCGGTGGTCTTTTTTATATTATAGGAATTTATAAAAGTTAATAGTTGATGATAGTTATCACAACACATTATACATAGAACATATATAAAGCTTGCTTTCCTATAGAAATATAGTTTAGAGTCTCTACCCAAGCTTTCATATAATTACTAGTAGAAATATGTTTTTAGCTATGTTAATATATAATTTGATTATAAATAGATAATAGTTATATGTAAAATACTACAAAATATGGCATAGGAAGAAGGATTAAGATGAGGGGATGTAAATATTACCACAATAATAAAAGAGTGGTAGTCGCTCTTTCTATACTAGCAGCAGTACTGATTACAGTTTTAATAGCACTCTATACCTATAATAAGATAGGGCCCCTAAGTAAAGGGAGCTCACAAGCTGCTGCAGTGTCAAGTGTTAACAATGCAGTGGCTGTGAATTCAAAGGCAGAACAGAAAAAGCCCCAAAAGGACTATAGTAAGCTTAAGGAGAATATAATGGCCTACCTTAACAATCAAGAAGGCAAATATTCAGTATATTTTTATAGCATAAATACAGGCGGAGAAATAAATATAAATGCTGATGAGGAGTTTATTGCAGCCAGTACCATAAAATTTCCTATAAACCTGTATCTTTACACAAAATTCATGTCTGGAGAGCTTTCTCCTGATGATAAGATGACCTATGAAGATCAAGATTATGAAGAAGGTACAGGAGACATTCAATATGGCAAAAAGGGTGAAAGCTATACTTTGGGTGACTTATCTACTAGATCCATAGTAGATAGTGACAATGTAGCCATCAATATGCTGATAAGACTGCTTGGTAGGAGCAACATATATGACTATAGGGATAAGATTGCAGGTCATGCTATAAATAGAAGTGGAAACTATTCTACCCCTAGAGAAATGGGAGAATATTTAAAGGAAGCCATAAGGCTTCAAAAGGCTTATCCAGGTAAGGTTGACAAGTTATTTGATGATATGAAGCATACCATATTTAATGATAGACTTCCTGCAAAGCTGCCTCAGAGTGTGGAGGTGGCCCATAAGATAGGTACACAGGTGAGTGCTGTACACGACATTGGCGTAGTATATGGGGACAATCCATATATTATTGCAGTGATGTCTAAGGACGTAAATGAGGATGTGGCACCAGAGGTTATCGCAACTATTAATAAAATGGTATTTGATTTTGAAAACAGTAAGTAAAAAGGGGGATGTTGCACAACTAACGAAATAGTTTTGCAACATCCCAATTTATTTTTTATTGCTGCTTTGTTTTTATCTAGCTATTTAATTATATTTAACAAAATGAGTTTTTCAGTGGCTTCGTCAATTCCTTGGTTTTTATAGTACCTAGGGCCAATTCGTCTCTGGAAGCCGACTCTTTATAAAACCTTGTTTGAACTAATAAATGGTATATTGATATGGACTACACCTTAATTTTATTTGCTGTTATTTGGTCTTATGAATAAGCTCAGTAAGCTTCTCAGTAATATAGGACTTTATCTCACTTTCACCTATATAGGTACTGTCATCTATATCTGAGGGCTTAACTCTAAAGAAATTTATAATAAGCTTGTTATCCATAATAAGGTATTCCTCTAGAGACATGGGAGAAAACATTACCTCTAGCTCTTCAAAGGCACAGGAAGAGTAGAGTTTATTTAAGCTCTCTCTTACATCCTCTAAATTGAGTTTTTTAATGGGTTTTACCATAGCAGCTGTATACTCCAAATCCTCCATCATCCAAAGGTTGTTATTATAAAATCTTCCTTCCTTTCTATTGGCAGCGGAGAAAGGTTCCCTATTGGTTACTGCACTTAGAGCACGTCTTACAGATTCTGCATTAAATTCATGGTCATATACAAGTGACAGTGCGGGCATAGCAGTAACATCATTTATAAACACCTCTGAAACCTTTTCCTTATCATTAGTGGCCTGCCAAAAATACAATAGTGCTTCAACCGCCTCTAAGTTTACCTTTATACTACCTATCATATATATCCTTCCTTCCAGTAAAAATTATTTAATCAGCATACAGCAATATTGTATCAAAGTCCATGAAAAATGTCTAAGTTTCACTTTAGTATGCGATATTTTATTACGAATAATTACTATAGAAAATAATAGTTAAACCAAGCTTTGATTACATAAATTAAGAAAAACAGACAACAAAGGATATAAACACACAAAATAAGGATAAATATCTTGCTAATTAGATTTTTTAATTCATGCAAAAATATGATAGAATTGACACATGTTAATAAAATGTGAACTTAATAGCTCTGGAGGTTTAATATGCTAGTTGGAATTGGATTGTTAGTGGGATTTGTATCATTAATCGCAGCGTTTTTGTTAGAAGGTGGACATGCCACTGCCTTGCTTGAACCAACGGCTGCTTTAATAGTTTTTGGGGGAACTATAGGTGCTGTTGTAGTAAGTTCTGCAGCAGAGGATTTAAAGAGGCTGCCTGGAATATTTAAAACTATTTTTGGCAAACAAAAAAATGATTTGGCAGAACAGGTGCTGTTTTTTAAGGAACTATCCTTTAAAACCAGAAAAAATGGAATACTTAGTCTTGAAGCAGAGCTTACAACCATGAACGATAAGGAGGATTTCGTTAAAAAGGGACTTCAGCTCGTTGTTGATGGTGTTGAGGGTCAGACAGTAAGAAATATAATGGAACTGCAGCAGGAGATTATCTCCGAGAGACACAGGGAGGGTGCAGCATTATTTGAGGCAGCTGGAGGCTTTGCTCCTACCATGGGAATTATCGGTACAGTTATGGGACTGGTACACGTACTTGGCAATTTAAGTGACCCAGGCTCCCTTGGTCCAAAGATTGCGGTGGCTTTTATTGCAACACTTTATGGAGTTGCATCGGCAAACCTGCTTTGGCTTCCAATAGCTGCTAAGCTAAAAAATATGGACAAGATTGAAATGAAGGAAAAGACTCTTATTTTAGAGGCCATATTATATATACAAGAGGGTGTAAATCCAAACACCTTAAGTGAAAAGCTTAAGAGCTTCTTAAACCCTAAGGAGCTTGCTAAGCTGGAGCAGCTGGATAAGGGGGTACAGCAATGAAGAAGGCTCCTGAAAAAGAACCTAATCACGAGCGTTGGCTTCTGACTTATTCTGATCTTATTACATTACTGATGATATTCTTTGTAATAATGTATGCTTCAGGAAACGTTGATGCCCAAAAATACAAGCAGCTATCTGACTCCTTTAGAATAGCCATGGGTAGTGGAAATAGCGGCGGAGGCATAGGTAATGGTGCAGGGAACAATCTTATAGGAACAGATTCCCTATTACCTTCCACAGATACTAAAAATAATGATACTTCAGGTAATGCATCAGGGGGAGGGGCTCAGGTAGAGAAAGATAAGCTTCAAGATGTTAAGGGTAAGGTGGATGAATTTATTAAAGAAAACAACCTAGAAAACAGTGCAACTACTCAGATTGCAGATAGAGGTCTTGTTATTTCCCTTAAGGAAACTCTGGTATTTGACACTGCCAGCGCAGATATAAGACCTGAAAGCAGGGTTAAGCTCATAGAACTAGGTAAAATTTTAAATAAGCTGGATAACTATATCAGGGTGGAGGGCCATACTGATAATCTGCCTATAAAAAACGAAAAGTTTCAGTCTAACTGGGAGCTTTCCGTAATCAGGGCTACTAATGTAACTAATATGCTAATTACTGATTCTCATGTTGAACCTAAGCGATTGGCCTCTGTTGGATATGGTGAGTACAGGCCTGTTGCAGATAACAAGACCCCAGAGGGAAGAAGTAAGAACAGAAGAGTTGATATAGTTTTAATGGATAGTAAGTTTAATTCCGTAGAAAATACTAGTAATTAGAAAGAAATCGGCGTAACTGCCGATTTTTATTATGCATAAGCTGCAGTTTAGGTTATAATATTAAGGATTAAAGATAGCAATAGTGTAAATATATAAGGATGTGATTACTATGGTAAATCTTAGAGAGGATGAAACCCTTGATGATCTTCAGTTAAAGGGAATAAAAGTGATACAGAAAAAGCAAGGTTTTCGTTTTGGGGTAGATGCGGTATTACTAGCAAATTTTGCCCGGGTAAAAAAGCACCACAGTGTTATAGATCTATGCAGCGGCACTGGTATAATACCTTTCATTTTAGCAGGTAAAACTGAGGCTTCTAAGATTACAGGATTAGAAATTCAGCCAGGAATGGTAGAAATGGCTCAAAGGACAATAGATTACAATAGCTTAGGAAATCGTGTTGACATGGTACAGGGTGATTTAAGGGATATGGTGCTTTTAAGCAGACTTCAAAGGGCAGACGTAGTAACAGTTAATCCACCCTATAAGCTGCATAATTCTGGACTAATAAATCCCCTCAGTGAAGAGGCTATAGCACGGCATGAGGTGCTATGTAGTCTAGAGGATGTAATTGCAGCTTGTAGAAAGCTATTAAAGGATAATGGAAGAATGTATATGGTTCATCGCCCTGAGAGAATGGTAGACATTCTATGCATTATGAGAAAATATAAAATTGAGCCAAAGGCAATAAGACTAGTTCATCCTTCCGTAAGTAAAGCCCCCAATATTATGCTCATAGAGGGACAGAGGGACGGAGGAGCTTATCTAAAATGGGAGCCGCCATTATATATTCACAATGAGGACGGGAGTTATACAGAGGAAATTGAGAAAATCTATGGAAGGGGATGATGTCTATGAGTGGTAAGCTATATCTAGTGCCTACACCCATAGGAAATCTAAAGGATATAACCTTGAGAGCTTTAGAAGTAATAGAGCAGGCAGATTTAATAGCCGCAGAGGATACAAGACAAACCCTAAAGCTTTTAAATCATTATGATATAAAAAAGCCCCTAATTAGCTATCATCAGCATAATGAGCAGGGTAAGAGCATGGAAATAATAGATAAGCTTAAAGAGGGTTTAAGCATTGCTCTTGTGACGGATGCAGGTACACCAGGAATATCTGATCCTGGGGCTGTTATAGTAAAAAAGTGTATTGAAGAGGGCTTGAAATTTGAAGTTCTGCCTGGAGCTACGGCAATAACCACCGCCCTTGTGTACTCTGGTCTTGATACTACAGGTTTCATTTTTAAGGGCTTTATTCCAAGAGGAAGCAAGGAGAGAAGCGAATTTTTGGAGGGTTTATGCAATGAAAGAGATACTCTGGTGTTTTATGAAGCTCCACATAGACTTAGAAGCACTCTTCAATATCTTCTTGATAGCTTAGGAAATAGAGAAATAGCAATTTGCAGAGAGCTTACAAAACGCTATGAGGAGATAATCAGGCTATCAATTGCTGGGGCTATAGAACACTACAACAAGGTTGAGCCTAGAGGGGAATATGTGCTGGTAGTGGCAGGTAAGAGTCTCGAGAAAATTGAAGCAGAACAGAAGGAAAAGTGGGAAAATATGTCTGTTGAACAGCATATTATTATGTACATGGAAGCAGGTCTATCCAAAAAAGATGCAGTTAAACTTGTAGCAAAGGAAAGGAATGTGTCAAAATCCATAATTTATAAGCACTCCTTGGGGTTGTAATTTGTTTATTTAAGCAATATAATATAACACAAGGGGGAAGCCATTTTCCTAATAAGTGTACAAGCTTACTGCAAATAGTGTTTTGCAGAGGCCTGACCTAAGGTTTCAGATATGGCTTATGCTATATAAAATAAGGTGGTGTTACTATTTGAATAAAAAAAGAGTTTTATCCGCTGCAGTAGCACTTGGCTTGATTATTTGTACAAGCACTACTGCATATGCTGACCGACTACAGGACTTAAAAAATGAAAAAACTAAATATGAACAGGCCATACAGGCTGAAAAACAAAAGAATGGTACTGTAGCAAAACAGATTGAAGAGATTTCTGGACAAGTAGAAGTGATGGACAGCCAAATTGAAGGTATGATTAGAAAAATTGAAGACAACAAAAAGCAGATGGGTCTTCTTCAAAAGGATATAGAGGCAGCAAAAGGCGAAGTTTTGGCTGCTCAACAGAGTATACAGGGAGAGCAGGAGCTTTTCGACAAAAGAATGAAGGTACTCTATACTAAGGGATCAAGTAATTACTTGGAAGTCCTTTTAAACTCTCAAGGGTTAACAGATTTCTTCAATAGAATACAATCTCTAAAAAAAGTAGCTGAGTACGATAAAAAAGTTATGGCAGACCTGAAGGTTAAAAAAGAAGTTGTAGATGCAAAGAAAAGAGAGCTGGATAAAAAAATGGATAGCCTAGTGGCCTTAAAGACTCAGAATGAAGCTGAATTGGCCAAGCTTAATGCTACAAAAGCATCTCAGAACAATCTAATTAAGCAGCTTAAAGCTCAAAAGGGAAGCTTTGAAGAGAACATAACAAATTATACTAAGAAATTAACAAGCATTAACAGCGAAATTGATAGTATTTTAAATCCTCCAAATAGAGGAGGAGCTGGACAGAGCAGCATAGTGAACTATGCTATGAAATTTTTAGGAACACCCTATGAATGGGGCGGAAATGGACCAAATACCTTTGATTGTTCTGGCTTTGTCAAATATGTATATAGACAATTCGGTGTTAACTTGAATAGAGTTGCTTGTGATCAAGCCACTCAGGGAATGCCGGTATCAAGAGAAAATCTTAAGGCTGGAGACCTAGTATTTTTTAAAAAACCAGGTGAGGTTATACATCACGTAGGTATGTATGTGGGCAACGGTAATTATATACATGCTCCCCAAACCGGTGATGTAATAAAAATATCTGTACTTGATTACAGAAGCGACTATTATTGTGCAAGAAGATATATAAATTAATAGGGCTTAATTAATAGACAGGCATTATGCCTGTCATTTTTTTATTCTATAGGGATAAAAAAAGCCCACTGAATAAATCAGTGGGTAATGTGGTTGGTTCTCAATTTTTAATTTAATATTTTTAGATTATTATCTTCCAGCTTTAATTTCTGCTAGACAGTTTTTGCATATGTTCTTTCCTCTGTAGTTGATAACATCTCTAGCATCTCCGCAGAATATGCAAGCAGGTTCATACTTCTTTAAAATTATCTGCTCACCATCTACATAGATTTCTAGGGCATCCTTTTCTGCAATATCCAGAGTTCTTCTTAACTCGATTGGTATTACAATTCTTCCTAATTCGTCTACTCTTCTTACTACTCCAGTTGATTTCATGATTAAATCCTCCTTATTACATGTTTCGACATTGTGCCAATTAAATAATAACAAATATGACATAATAAGTCAATAGGTTATTAATAAATTTTGCTAATTTAATTACAAATTTAATATGTAATTCCATCTAAAGTTAATATACTACCATATAATTCAAATGTCAACACATTTTTTATTGAAAAATACAGTTTTTTACTGTATCATAAAACGTGTAAACGTAAGGAGGATGTGATATGCCAGAGCAAAATCAGGGCTTAAAACAGGCCTTAAAGAGCCTAAATACAGAGCTTCATCAGATGGAACTAGAAAAAAGTAATATAATGGATATGAAAAAATATATTGTCGAAAGGCTTGGACACATTTTTACAACTCAGAAAGATTTTTTACTTAGAGAAGGAGAAAATCTTGAAGTATATGGTGTAGATGGTTCAGTATGTGATTATGGTGGTAGCTTTCCACATTACTTTTCTCTCTGCAGAGCCTTAGCAAAACCCATGAATGTAAAAAATAAGGAATTTTTTTTAGAGGAAATATACTGTCCATTACTGCAGACGGATATAAAAGAACTAAAGGCTGAGGAGGATGTGAGACGAAGAAGGCAGGTAATGTCCTCTCTAGAGCTAAAGTGTGCAATTCTGTGCATAAGGGAAGCAAAGCCTCAGCTCCTGCTAATGGATGGCTCCTTAACCCATTATCAAATTGACAATGCTGAGCTCTGGGAGGAGCTAGTTAAGGAAGCTAAAGGGCAAACAATAGTCATTGGAATAACGGAAGAAATAAAGACCAAGGATATAGGTAAGGCTATCTATGAGGATTTTAACGACCCAGCTTTTTTAAACAGTTATGACAGGGAGCTTATATATGGTATTCTAGAGGAAGGACAGGTACTGTTTTTAAATGAAGGTTATTCTCAAAAAACTCAACATGGAATAAGAATGGGCTTTGCACGATTTTCAAAGGATATGCAGCTCATTGGACTTGATGTGCTTGAGGAACAGTATGAGGAGTGCTTAAAGTATCTTTCCCTGCTTTACAATATGACCCCTAGAGGCGGTAGGGGAATACCGCTATGGTTGGATATAGTAGATGCAGAGGTTAAGATAACCAAGGATATGATAGAGCTCTTAGCTAAGGAATATATAGATATGGAGCTTAGAATGAAATACTTTTCACCAAAGAGAGAGCATAGGACTCTTTAAAATACTCCTTTAGAGGAGAAACAATAAGGTTTGGAGGGATGGATATGCAGGTTGTGGGAATTACCACTCAACAGGAGGTTTATGGGGTGTCTGATAAATCCCCCTTTAAGATTTCACAGATATTGGTAATAGAGGATAAAAGACAGAAGATGCTCTTGGGGGAGGTAACAGAAACCTCAGCTTATAACAGATATCTGCCGCTTAACATGGAGTCTTCTTTAATAGAAGCCTCTTTGCTGGAATCTTTAAAAAGACTGGGGTATTCTATTGAGGATGAAACCCTTTATCTTTGTAAGATAAGACTTTTAGAGGAAGCGGACTATCCAGTAGAAACAGGTAGTGCAATAAGATATCCTATTTTTCCCGAGGTTGAAAAGCTCCTGCTAAGATGTGCTCCAGAGGAGGGGTTAACCCTAGGAAGTATTAAGAGTACGGAGGAGCTATACCCTACTGCGCCTAACAAGCTTAGGGATATTTTCCATCTATTTAAGGAAGGGAGACTACTAGAGCAAAGTACCATTCCCTATATCTTTGATATAAAATCTATGCAGCAGTATCCACACATCGGAATATTTGGAGGATCTGGCTCAGGTAAATCCTTTGGACTGAGAGTTATATTAGAAGAGCTTATGAAACTTCAGCTTCCCACAGTGGTAATCGACCCTCACTACGAAATGGACTTTAGTGAGAAAAGTGAGATAGGTGAGGACTTTAAGGAGAGGTTTACCTGCCTTACCATAGGAAGGCACATAGGAGTGCGTTTTGAAAGACTTACAGACAGAGAGCTAATAAGTATAGTAGGGGCAGCTACCTCTGGTAATCTGACAGATCCTATGAGGGCAGTAATACAAAATCTATATAAGAAAAATGATACTTATTCCACCTTTAGCTTTAGGATTAATCTCTTAAAGGAAGCCATGGATATAGGAAGTGAAAATAAAATTCAGGACAAATTAAGAAAGTGTGACAATGCTCAGGAGAAGGAGAGATTGGAGGAGGCTTTAGAGCTTTATCAAAAGCATGGAGATTTACCCTCCTCCTCTGTCTCAGGAGTAATATGGAGGCTAAACAAGCTATACCATGATGGTTTGTTTTCAAACGATATAATACCTGTAGAGCAGTCTATATCTGAAGGCAAGCTGGTGGTGATTCAAGGCCCTATGAAGCTCTTAAACGTATTTTCTACTTATCTTATAAGCAATCTATACTATAAGAGAAGAGATTACAAGGATGCACAGTTTCGAGGAGAAAAGGGGAGCTTTTTTCCACCCTTCATTTTGGTGGCAGATGAGTCCCATAATTTTGCGCCTAAAGGCTATGACAGCTCCTCAAAGGGAATAATAAAGGAAATAGCTCAAGAGGGAAGAAAGTATGGAGTATTTCTCCTTTTAGCGACCCAAAGACCTGCCCTGCTAGATGAGACAATAACTGCTCAATTAAATACTAAAATTGTATTTAGAACCGTTAGGGCTTCAGATATAGAAACCATAAAGGAAGAGACAGATATATCTAGTCAGGAAGCTAAGAGACTTCCATATCTCCCATCGGGAGATGCCTTTGTCTCTTCAGCCATAACAGGAAGAACTACCTCTATCAGAGTAAGGATGTCAAAGACCATAAGTCCTCATCAAGAAAATCCTTTTGAAGAGTGGAGCAGCTATCGTTCTTCAAGGGAAGACAGCTTTTTCGAAATGATAAAAAAGGTGCTTCCACTTATGCCCACTGAGCTGCTTAAGGCAACAAAAGAGCTGAACATGGCAGGGGTTAATATTAATGTGGAGGAGCTTGTAGAAAGGCTTGATAAATTGTGTGAAAATAATAAAATTACCAAGAGGAGAACTCCATTTGGCGATCAATATATGGTATAATTAAAGTTAATTTATAATAATTGGAGGGATATTCTATGAAAATATTTATTGATACTGCTAATGTAGAAGAGATTAGAAAAGCTGCTGAACTAGGGGTAATTGATGGTGTAACTACTAATCCTTCATTGATAGCAAGGGAAGGAAGAGACTTAAAGGAAGTTATAGGAGAAATCTGTAGTATAGTTGACGGGCCCATAAGTGCAGAGGTCATGAGTCTAGAAGCAGATGGAATGATAAAGGAGGCCAGAGAGCTTTCAAAGCTTCACAAAAATGTAGTTGTTAAAATACCAATGTGTGCAGAGGCTCTAAAGGCTGTAAGTGTGGTTTCAAAAGAGGGCATAAAGACCAATGTGACACTTATATTCTCAGCACAGCAGGCACTGCTTGCAGCAAAGGCTGGAGCTACATACGTAAGTCCTTTTATGGGTAGATTAGATGATATAGGAAATGGCGGCATTCAGGTTATAGAGGATATTGTTCAGGTATTTGATTTCTATGGCTATGAAACAGAGATAATTTCTGCCAGCATAAGACATCCAATGCACGTTCTTGATTGTGCTAAGGCAGGCTCTCATATAGCTACTATTCCATACAAGGTAATAGTTCAAATGATAAAGCACCCTTTGACAGATGCAGGTATTGAGAAGTTTGTAGAAGATTATAACAAGAGTCAAGGAAAATAGGCATTAAAATACCCTATCGCAGTTATTATGCGGTGGGGTATTTTATTTTGGAATGATTATAAAAAAATTGATATAACATTTTACAGAAAATGGTCCATTAAGTGCTATAGGCAAAATATAAATAATTGATTCTTCGAAAATATGAAGGACATCCTGCATCAAACATCATGTATTCCACAAGTTATTAGACAAGTTATCAACATAATAAATGTGGATAATGTGAATA
Organism: Clostridium sp. UBA701; assembly: GCA_002298125.1. Lineage (GTDB taxonomy): Bacteria > Bacillota > Clostridia > Clostridiales > Clostridiaceae > UBA701. The sequence continues at coordinate 21,185 of DBMJ01000002.1, forward strand.
AAAAAAATATGAAAATGCTGTACACAAGAAGATGAGTAATCTTGGACTTATCCACAAAAAATGTGGATTAAATTCGTAATTCTGTGGATAGTTGTGGATTGATGTGGATAACTATCTGTATATAAAATGATATGAAAGGACTTGTTATTACAATTTTCATTATTCTTGTCGAATAATAAGATATAAATTCAAGTAGTAATTTTTTTACATTATATTGATACGAACATATGTTTGGTATAAAATAGTAGTTACCATAGGGGGTGTTACTATTAGATACGAATACATAAGAATGCTTAAGGACTGCAATGCTTTTGTGCCATGCTATTTGCAGCATCGTGGAAAGGTAACTAAGCTTTATTTTTCCTCGGGGGAATGTGACTATGTTGATTATTCCACAGCAAAAGTACTTAAAGACTACTGTGCAATTAATATGCGATGCATGAGAAGTATAAAAAAGCGCTGCCAAAATATCACAGGCAGAAAAAATATAGTGCCGCTGTATATAAAAGAAACAGGAATTTTACTTCCTGTTAAGACAATATTGCCTCGTGCAGAGGGAGATAAATGCATTGGATATGTAAATATGCAGGAGATAGAACGTATACACTACGAAAACAGAGAAATAAAGCTAAAATCAGGGCAGCGTATATTTTTTCTTGAAAGGGCTGAAACCGTAAAAAAGAGGATAGGCGATTGTGAGGCCATTAAATTAAGCTTTGAAGAAGCCCCTACTCCTTAATAATGGAGAGGGGCTTTTAAATATCAGTATTTTGATGACTCATAAGTGGAGGCTATGAGATCAAATTCTGCTTCGTCAGAGATTTCTCCATAGCTATCCTCTACTATTCCAGGATTGTAATAAAGTATAAATTTGTCCTTGTTTATCAGATGCTCAATTACAATATATTTTTGTTCTTTTGTACAATCCTGCAGCACAGCAAGTACTTTATAGTTAGCTAGTTCACCAGTTCTATCATTGTTTAGGGGTATGATAAAATTATCTGGCAGCGTAAGGTTTAATTTAGACTTATCACAGTACTTTATTTTAGAAAGGGGCCTGCAGCCTTCACAACTATCAAAGCTACACTCTGATATGCAGTTTAGACAACTGCACTTTGAGCAGTGCTCTAGTTGGGAGAAGGCCTCCATATTTGAAGACTTATAGTCCTTAAGCAGGTCGATATACTTGTTGTGGCTAAGCTTTGAGAAAAAGCCTGATTGCCTATCCTCTCTTTCAGCAGAGTCTAACAACTCCATATATTTCTTAAGTACCGCAAGAGCCTTTACATAGCTCCTGTTGTTCAGTATTTCCTTAGAGAGGAAGGAGGATATGTTATCTATGGCGTAATTTATATCAACATAGATTTTGCCCCAGATGTCTCTTTCCTGCTGAACATATTCTGATACCTTGCTCATTATCATCACCTAATTCTGTTTGTATTTCTTTAATTCTTCATCCAAATCCAATTCATTTAAGGCATCGAACTCACTTTTAAGATCGTTGTGGGTTAAGTCCTCCAAGCCCTGAGCATAGGATTCCTTTCTTTGTATAGTTCTCTCGATATCATCAAGGTTTATCTTATTATTTTTTGTTTCTACGTTGGCAAGAATTTCGTTCACTTTCTTGCTGGCTTCTGCATTGTTATATCTTGCAGCAGCTTCATCTCTGTAGTTTCTAGTAGTAGTTATCTGCTCCTCAAGCTCTCGTAGTCCCTTTTTAATTGTTTCAGCTTTAAGCCTTGCATCCTGATGACTTTTATTTAAGCTCTCAAAGGTTTTATCAAGCTCTAATTTTCTTTGTAGAGCCTTCTTTGCCAATTCTTCATTTCCCTTACTTAATGCCAGCTTAACCTTTTCATCATACTCTTGGGCTTCTCTTTTAGCAGCTTCCATCTTACTTTCTATTTCATGAACGTTGCCTAATATTTGAGCAGAGGAAAGTTTTGCCTTATTAAGACTTTCTTCCATATCCCTTATTTTCTGATCCAGCAGCTCCACTGGGTTCTCTATGTTGTCAAGTGTATTATTTACCTTTGCCCTGAACATGTTTGAAATTCTGTTTAAAACTCCCATAATATAACCTCCTAATATTTCATTTAATATTTTTTAGAATTTTTTATAATCTTTACAATAAGCACTATTACTATTATAAAGAGTATAAACTTAAAAAATGAAGAAAACAGCCAGCCTATGGGGTTAAGGCCAAAAGTAGAGTATCTTGACCCTGAGTAGCTGCTTCTTCCAAAGGGTATAGGTATCGGAATAAAAGTTTTACTTCCAGAGGAGTTGTTGTTATAGGTTCCACTTTTTGTGCTGCTGCCTGTGCTTCCTCCATTACTCTTAGGTGTAGCAAAGCTGCCAGATTTAAAGCCTCCGGTAGAACTCTTAGGCTTTGAGGTACTGGGTATGGATTTTGGTGTAGAGAAGCTTCCACTTTTAAAGCCCTTGGAAGTTGTTTTTGGTGCAGCATATACTATGCTCTCTACCCTGTAGGATGAGGTTTTATCTCTTATAATAAAAGAGGCAAATCCTTCGTTAATAATGTTTGAAAACAAGAAAGTAAAGGTAAGCACCAGTGTCAATAAAAAGCGTTTTTTGTTTTTAATTTTTTTCACCCCCACAGAAATAAACTCATCATCAATTAATCATATGAAATTAGGTGATGATATTATTATATTGTAAACATTACCTTATTACAAACTATGAATTATCTTATAAACGGTAATAAATAACGTTTTACGCCCTAAGCCTGTGCTTATCTTTAAATAGCTTTCAATAGCTATTAATTGCATTTTTTTATAAATATTTATTTATAAAAAATAACTTGTAATAAGGTTAAAAAAAACTTATAATGAGTATATGGAACATTAACATATAATTATGCCTATAATTTACAGTATCCTTTAATACTTATCTTATACAATAAAGGGAGGTGAAGCAAGTGGAAAAGAAGAAGGACTTTAAAATTGATTACATCAAAGAAGTGGCAGAGGAAGTTTCTCAAAGCAATTTAGTAACCTATGAGGATCTACCCAGATACGATCTTTTTCTCTCTCAGGTTATAGATTATTTAAATGATAAGTTTGAGGGTGAAAATTATACTAATAATATAGTTCAAAACTATATTAAAAGTGAGATAATTACAAAGCCTGAGGATGGCAAAAAGAGAGGATATACAAAGCTTCATCTAGCACAATTATCCCTTCTTAGTTATATGAGGCCTATTCTTACAGCAGAAGAGATAAAAAAAGTATTTAGGCTGGCCTTTAATGAAATCAATGATAGAAGCGATGATATAATAAGCTGGGAGCAAGCCTATGAGGTGTTTTCTGAAATCCTAGTGGATAGCTATGACGAGTCTGTATATCTTAATTCCATCAGTGAAGAGAAGCTAAGTCAGTTTATGGATCAATTTCACTTAAAAAAGGGTGAGGAAGAGAGAATTCTTGTTTTCTTGGTGGTTATGACCCTTATTGCCCAGGCCAGTGCAATAAAGAAATTAGCTAAAAGACTAGTGGACGAATATGATACAAATTAGAGATTATAGAGAAGCTTTTTTGGAGGCTTCTCATTTTTTTATGTAAAGAAAAATGTGCAGGAATTTGCATATTTACCCTTTGAGGTGATAGATATGGAGACCATTGTAAATCTCATGAGCAATGTAGGTTTCCCTATTGCTGTTTCAGTTTACCTGTTGGTAAGGGTGGAAAGCAAGCTGGAAAACCTCACTGTAAGCATTAACAATTTGTCTTCTGTGATAAACAGCATGAGAGATAAGTAGGCGAGCATAACAAAAAATCAGCACTGGAGCAATATCAGTGCTGATTTTTATTTAGTTACAACTTCTGCTTACTTGGTTTGTCACAACCTCATAACTAGATCCAAAGAAGGTGTTTCTCTTTACAACCTTTGCATTTTCAAATAGAAAGGCCAACTCCCTCTCTGTTATGAATTTAATACCGTCTACTTCTATAGATTCATCTTCAGCTCCTTGTTCATCCAGAACAATTCCAAAAGTTGGACCTCCTCAGCCAAAACCTTTTATCATTAATCTAACGGCATTTTTATTTTGTTTTTCTAGGTCTTTTTTCAGGGAATCCTGTGTAGTGCTATCTAGTATAATATTCATCAGCTTACCTCCTTACCCCCTAGGGGTATATTATAATAATATTATATGCTCCTTCTTAGTTTGTGTCAATTTATAAAGTTTAAATATTTTTTAAACAAAGAGCTATTTTTTTTCTATGGAATTTGAGGGAATTATTAGTTTTACCTTTTCTTCAATGTATTTGCCCTCTTCCTTTTTTGTGTATATATTTGCATAGATGTCATTTACAGCATCAAATACAATATTCTTTTTTGGTATGGCTCTTAATTCATAATAGGATATCTTTTGATACCTTGGCTTTTCAGCCTTCTTGGTGGTAGAAAGCTCTGTCATATCAAAGCCGCTTGACTTAAGGCTTGGATTCTTTACTGTACCCAGGTTAAATACGTAAGTTGTAAGCTCTTTGTTAGTTACTTGATTAACATAGATGTTTGGTGATTTATTTGAAATAGGAGAGAGCTCTTTATTTTCTGTAATCAGTTCAACCCTACAAGGAGCTTTGGGAGAAAAGGTCCATATTAAAAATGGAAGGAGAAAGACTATAATGATAATGACTATGCTGCAGATCATCAAGTCTAAAACGGTGTAGACCATGAGGAAGTCTACAAGCTTTTTATCTCCTAATTTTTTTCTCCTAGCAATGAGCCTCTTTTGTTGTATTAGTATAGAGATTACTAGTATTATAAAGGCGATGCCAAAGGCCATGTATAAAAAATATATCATCTTAATTTGCATTACCGTGTATTGAGCTATTATAAAGCTAATAACAGCAAGGCATTTCCCCCCCTTTTTTATAAGTTCTTTAGTAGTTATAGTAATAATTATAGCATAGGGCAAGCCGCAGTGAGATAAAATATGAAATTGGGAAGAATAATAATGAAACAAGAAAAAATTATTATGCAAGTTTTATATATATTTATTCAAAAAACACATTATATGTATGTATTTGAGGAAATATACAAAATATAGGTGGTTTTATAACTAGTATTTTAAACCAATGAAAATGTAAACCTTTACCCTGCTGTTTTTGTGTGTTCTGATTTTTCTGTATAATTATCCAGAGTGATTTGGAGGCATACTAAATGAAGAAGTTGACATTGCATTATAGGGATAGTACTATGTAAGTGCATAAATAGATAAATTTATATTTAATTTCAAATGATGGAGGATGAGTATATGAAAATTGTATTGGCATTAGGCGGAAATGCTTTACAGTCCAATCCTAAGGACAAATCTGCAGAAGGACAGCTTAATACCTGTAAAGAAACTGCAAAATCTATAGTTGACCTGATAGAAAAAGGACATACAGTATCCATAGTTCATGGAAATGGACCTCAAGTAGGTCAAATTCTAAGCTCTGTAGAAGCAGGTTATAAGCAAGATAGCTCCAATGTACTTTTCCCTTTTGATGTTTGTGGAGCTTTCTCACAGGGATACATAGGTTATCATCTGCAAAATGCTATAGGTGAAGAATTAAAGAGGAGAAATATAAACAAATCAGTGGGTACCGTAGTTACTCAGGTAGTTGTAGACAAAAATGATGGTGGCTTTCAAAACCCAACTAAGCCTATAGGTTCCTTCTACAGCAAGGAGGAAGCAGATGTACTAGCAGTTGAAAAGGGCTATATAATGAAGGAGGATGCGGGAAGAGGATATAGAAGAGTAGTTGCATCTCCAAAACCAATTGATGTGATAGAGAAAGAAATGATAAAGGAATTAGTGGAAAATGGTAAGGTTGTTATCTCCTGTGGAGGCGGTGGTATACCTGTAATTAGAGAAGGCCAGGAGGTTAAAGGTGTCCCTGCAGTTATAGACAAGGATTTTGCAGCAGAGAAGCTGGCAGAAATACTTGATGCAGATGCACTTTTAATATTAACAGCTGTAGATAGAGTATGCATAAACTACAACAAGCCAGATCAAAAAGAGCTGGCAGTTATGAAGCTTGACGAGGTAGATAGATATATACAAGAAAAGCAGTTTGCGCCGGGAAGCATGCTTCCAAAGGTGGAGGCTTGTAAGAAATTCGTTCAATTTAATAATGACAAAATTGCCATAATTGCTTCTTTATCGAGAGCAGTAGAGGCATTGGAGGGTACCTCCGGAACAAAGATAGTTTATTAAAAGCTTTGTCTGCATGCCCGTGCATCACACCAATGGTATTACAGAGGGAGCGTATTATAGGATGGTGATGAGGAGAAATGATGGAGAGTCATAGAAGAATTAACGTGTATTCTGAAATTGGTGCATTAAAGACCGTACTGCTTCACAGACCTGGTGAAGAAATTGAAAACCTTATTCCTGAATATCTTGGAAGACTGCTCTTTGACGATATACCTTATTTAAAGGTAGCTCGTGAAGAACATGATAACTTTGCAAGAGTCTTGAAAGAGCATGGAGCAGAGGTACTCTACCTAGAGGATTTGGCTGCAAAAGCTATTGAAGAGAACAGCGTGAAAGAGGCCTTCTTGGAAGAGGTTATCCTTGAGGGTGGAATAACTGATGCTGAGACTACAGGAGTATTAAAACAGTATTTTAATTCTATGGATAATAAATCCATGGTGGATAAGATTATGGCAGGAATTCGAAAGAAGGAAATAGGCATAAAGGAGAGCTATGATGGGTATCCTTTCATATTAGATCCTATGCCAAATCTTTATTTTACAAGAGACCCTTTTGCTTGCATAGGCAGAGGAATAACCTTGAATTCCATGAGAAATATTACCAGAAGAAGAGAAACTATTTTTGCAAAATATATTTTTGCCCATCACCCAGAGTTTATGAACCAGGATATACCACTATGGTATAATCGTGGAGAGCATTTTTGCGTTGAAGGTGGAGATGAGCTGGTATTGTCAAAGGACGTTATAGCAATAGGAAACAGTGAAAGAACCGATAAAGAAGCTGTAATAAAAATTGCTCGCAATCTCTTTGAAGCAGGAGAAAACTTTAAGACGGTATTACTCTTTGATATTCCAAAGGTAAGGGCCTTTATGCACCTTGATACAGTGTTTACCATGATTGATCATGATAAATTCACTGTTCACCCGGGTATTGAGGGAACCTTAAAGGTAATTGCCATTTCCTATGATGCTGTAAAGAAGGAACTGATTATGAAGGAAGAAGAAGGCAGTCTAGAGAAAATTCTATCCACTCACCTTGGTGTAGATGTACAGCTTATTCGCTGTGGTGGAGGAGACAAGATAATATCTGGCAGAGAACAATGGAATGATGGATCAAATACCCTTGCTATTTCTCCTGGAAAGGTGGTAACCTATGAAAGAAATCATGTTACCAATGAGCTGCTAGACAAGAACAATGTAAAGGTACTTAGCATTCCTTCCTCAGAGTTAAGCAGAGGAAGAGGAGGTCCAAGGTGTATGTCCATGCCTCTTAGCAGGGAAGCCTTGTAGTAAAGTACCCTTAATAATGGAGCTTACAAGTCAATGAACTTGAAGTATAAAACAAAATAACATGAAGTGTGGAGGTAATGTAAATGTTCAATTTGAGAAACAGAAATTTTTTAACTCTTATGGATTTTAGCCCAAAGGAAATTCAGTATATGCTGGATCTTGCAAGAGATTTAAAAAAAGCAAAATATGCAGGAACAGAGCAGCCAAGGTTAAAAGGCAAAAATATAGTATTATTATTTGAGAAGGATTCCACTAGAACAAGATGTGCTTTTGAAGTAGCAGCATTAGATCAAGGTGCTCATGTTACTTATCTTGGACCTACAGGAAGTCAAATGGGTAAGAAGGAATCTATAGCAGATACTGCAAGAGTTCTTGGAAGAATGTATGATGGCATTGAGTATAGAGGATATGGTCAGGAAATAGTAGAGGAGCTGGCAAAATATGCTGGTGTTCCAGTATGGAATGGATTAACTAATGAAGACCATCCAACTCAGGTATTGGCAGACTTCTTAACTATCATGGAGCATTTTGATAAGCCTCTTAACAAGGTGGTATTTGTATATGCTGGCGATGGAAGAAACAATATGGCTAACGCTTTGATGATAGGCGCTTGCAAGATGGGTATGGACTTTAGAATTATATCTCCAAAGAGCTTGTTCCCTGAAGCAGAATTAGTTGCAAAATGTGAAGCTGTTGCAAAGGAAACTGGTGCTAAGATTACAATAACTGACGATGTAGCAGAGGGCGTTAAAAATGCAGATGTAATATATACTGACGTTTGGGTTTCCATGGGAGAAGCTGCAGAGGTTTGGGCAGAGAGAATTAAGCTATTAAAGCCATATCAGGTTAATATGGAAATGCTAAAATTAACAGGAAATCCTAAGGTTAAATTCATGCACTGTCTTCCAGCCTTCCATGATTTAAAGACTACGGTAGGCAAGGAAATCTATGAAAAATATGGTTTAGAGTCTATGGAAGTTACTGATGAAGTATTTGAGAGTGCGCATTCAGTGGTATTTGATGAGGCAGAAAACAGAATGCATACTATTAAAGCAGTGATGGTATCAACACTAGGTCAATAATTAAATAAGAAAAAATTCCACTGNNCAGTGGAATTTTTTCTTATTTAAGCGTATAGTTCCTCATAGAGCTTTCTAAGTGGAGCACATTCTCTCATGATATTTAAGGAAATTACATCATGTTTTTTTGTATAACCATTTCCCATAATCATGTGAATGTCCTTACCAACGCCTTCTGCTCCAAGGGTAGCCTTGGTAAAGTTTGTAGCCATGCTAAAGAAGTAAGCAGTACCTTCATCCTTAGTACAGAGGATAGTGGTCATTTCTGTATTAGGTACGTTTAAATTGTTTATAGTTACATCTGCAAGCTCACCCTTGGTAGCTTCAGAAATTTTATCTAGCACTTCAAAGGCCTTAGTACAGTCAGCTTTTATATATACATCTGCAAGCCTTACACCATTTATCTCCAACATCTTTAGCCTATTTAAAGCCTCATCACTGTACTCAACACAAATTACTTTACCATTTTGACCAACCTTCTTCTTTGCCTCATAAAGACAGAGCATACCAGATTTACCAGCTCCTCCGAGGATTACTACAGTCTGCCCCTCTTTAACCAGCTTAGTAGTCTGAGCAGGAGCTCCTGCTACATCCAGCACTGCTAAGGATAGGTTTTCTGGAAGGTCCTCTGGAAGCTTTGCACAAATACCACTTTCAAAAAGTATGGCTTTTCCCTTAATGTCCACTTGGTCTATCTCTGGTCTAACCTCTAGTATCTTCTCAATTTTAAGAGGCGTAAGTGAAAGAGAAACCAAGGTTGCAATTTTATCTCCTACCTTTAGATCGGTTTTGTCCATAAGCTGTGAGCCAATAGCCTCTACACGGCCTATTAGCATTCCACCTGAACCAGTAACGGGGTTTTTCATCTTTCCAGCACTTTCAACGATATCCATGATTCTTGTCTTGATCTTCTCTATATCTCCATCTGCTTCCTCATATATTTGAGTAAAGCTGGCTGAATCTATATTAAGAGTTTGAACATCGATTAATATCTCGTTATCATAGAGCTCCATGTCGTTAGAAATCTTATCAGCAGGCTGTGGCAATACTCCTATAGGTGAAATTACTCTGTGCATTCCGAATGGGTGTCCATTTTTCATAATTTATTCCTCCTCATATTTATTAAATCTAAGAATTAAAAATGTATAATTGCTTCTACTCATAATATATAGCAATAACCGTGCCAAAGATTTTTTATGAAAAATGAGTAAAAATAAAAAAACATTGAACCATAAATAACTCAGTTGTGAGCTATTTATGGTTCAATTGAATTATTTATGGTTCAATTATAAATTGTATTTATGCAGCTTTCTAACCAGTGTGCTTTGAGAGAGCTTTAAGGCTTCAGCCATTTTTCTAGTGGTCTTATATTTATTTTTAGCTAAGGTTAAAATTTCTCTCTCCTTTTCAGCTAAAATATCCTCCAGAGCACCTTCTAAAAGCATGGGTTCATTAGCGGGTGAAAAGGTTATTTCTCCTTGTAGAGCTCTAAGGGTAGAAAGTAAGGAAATGGTAGCTTCATCTGTTCCTATGAGCAATCTCTGTATTGCATTTTCAAGCTCTCTAAGATTGCCTGGCCAAGGATAGTTTATCATGTATTCTAAGGCAGTGCTGTGAAAGCTTTTTTTCAAACGAAATTTACTGTTATATTTTTCTGTAAAGTGAAGTATTAGAGGTAAAATATCCTCCTTACGCTGTCTAAGGGGAGGAATGTGTATGGGGAACACGTTGAGGCGATAGTAGAGATCCTCTCTGAATTTGCCTGTGCTCATAAGCTTTTGCAGATCCTTATTAGTTGCAGCCACAATACGTACATCTATTTTTATAGGGGTAGTACCGCCAACTCTATATATTTCCTTTTCCTGAATGGCTCTTAGAAGCTTTACCTGCAGGTCTAGAGATATTTCACCAATTTCATCTAAAAATAGTGTTCCACCCTGTGCCACCTCGAAGAAGCCTTTTTTGCCAGCCCTATCTGCTCCGGTAAAGGCTCCTCTTTCATAGCCAAAGAGTTCACTTTCTAAAAGATCCTTGGATATAGAACCACAGTTTAGCTTTATAGAGGGTTGGGAGCTTCTATCACTGCTTTGGTGAATAAGCTTTGCAATGACCTCCTTGCCAACTCCGGATTCCCCTGTGATAAGCACTGTGCAATCATAGCTTGCAACCTTAAAGGCATTATCTAGCACCTTTTTCATAGCGGAGCTTACAAATACATATTCCTCTGGATTGATATTTTGAAGTATGTTTGATTCTGAATAGCTAGAGGAAAGGGTTTCGTTGGTAAGGGATTCTCTATTATAGTTCATAATAAGCTTCTCATTTAATAGCTCCATTAAGAGAGGATTCTCTTTAAGAAGCTGTAATGTAAATTCTGCATGACCATGAGTATAGCCTTTATAGCCTATGATTTGTATGTCCCTAGACATACCCTCTAGGGTAAGGCATAGATTTTTATAATTGCTTCCAAGGCTTGCTAAATAAATTGCGCCACCTTCCTTAGTGGCAAGTATGCTGAAGATTTCACCACCGGAATTGTTTATGCAATTTATGGTTACCTGCGAAGCGCTATGCTTAGGCTTTAAGCATTGAAGGCTCTCTAGGGGCTTAAGGATATCACAGTGATATATTTCGTCGTATATTCGTAGAAGCTTTTCATCGAAGTCCCTTTGACTTAGGGAGGAGCGTATTCCAATTAGTGTACCATCACTTCCTAGTTTTTTTCTAACTGCAGCACCACACATAAGTCCCAATTCACCGGAGGCACCAAGAATGGTAACACAGTCACCTGGCTTTATTAATCTATAGGCTTCTATAGCTGCTCCTGCTTCATCCAGCACTGAAAGCACAAGCTTTAACGGCATATCCTTAGGGGCCTTAATAAGTGGAGAGCTTGCAAATAAGATAGCCTTACCATTAATATGAACCTGCCCTGTAGTAAAATCTATTTTATCTATGCTATGTATAACTAAGGGTGTTAGAGCTAAAGAGGTAAGGCTTATTACCTCGTCACCTGGGTTCAGCTTTTCTCTATTAGGATAGTTCTTGCCAAGAGCAAGCACTTTTCCATAGAATATTCCTCCTGTACCTGTCACAGGGTTATGAAGCTTCCCTCTAAGAGACACTATATCCATTATTTTTTTAGAAATTTTTTCACTATCTCCTTGGCATTCTACATATATCTGCTTAAAACTCTTAGAATCTAAGTTTAATAGAGAAACCTGTAAGAGCAGCTCCTGCTCACCTGGGATTGGGGTGTTATTAAGCTTCCAGGCTGAATCAGGAAAGGAATTTTGTGGTTCAATACATCTATGAGTACCATAATACAAGGCTTGAGACATAACCCACCTCCACCTGAAGTTAAGCTTCACTTAATATTTCAATAATATTTCAAACTAGTTATATCCTAATTGTATATATTTTAAGCAGTTATAGCAACACAGGAGATAAAAGGGATATAATGTAATCATATGATATAAATTATTATAGTTAAATGGGTTTTTATGTTATAATACAGTTAAAAGTTTATTCTGAAAATTGCAAAAACAATATTTTGATTCATTAGTGTAGGCAGTTATAGGACAAGTTTATCTATGAATTGGGGGAGGTATATATGAGGCTTATAAAGGTGGAAGAAGCAGTTGGGCTTCCAATTGCCCATGATATTACAAGGGTAATCCCAGGGGTGTTTAAGGGGGCAGCGTTTAAAAAGGGTCATATAATTAGGGAAGAGGACATTGAGGAGCTTAAGAAGTTAGGCAAGGAGCACATTGATGTAGATGTAATACCAGAAGGCTGTATCCATGAAAATGATGCTGCAGAGAGAATAGCTTTGGCTATTGCAGACAGTGAAGAATTCGAATTTACCCCAGTATCTGAAGGAAAGATAAATATTATTTCCAAGAAAACTGGACTGTTAAAAATAAATAAGGATATGCTCTATAAGCTAAACTCTATAGAACATATAGCTATATCCACGCGCTATGATGACATCGTAATAAGGAAGGGGGAGGTTGTAGCTTCTGAAAGGATAGTGCCCCTTTATACCAAGGATAGCAACATAAAAAAAGTAGAAAAGATTTGTTCAGATTGTAAGCTCTTTTATGTAAAGGAGTTTATTCCTCAGAGTGTTCACTTGATAATTACTGGGAATGAGGTCTATAAGGGGCTTATAGAGGATAAGTTTTTTCCAGTACTTCAGCCTAAGATTTCTTCCTATGGCTCTCATGTGGACAAGGTAACTAAGGTGCCAGATGACTTAGAGATAATAAGAGCTTCCATAGAAGAGAGCTATAAAGAGGGAGCAGATATAATAATCTGTACTGGAGGCATGTCTGTGGATGAGGATGACTTGACTCCCATAGCAATAAAGGCTGAAGTTGATGAGCTAATAGTACATGGCATTCCTGTACAGCCAGGAAACATGTTCCTGTTAGGCTATAAGGGTAATACTGCAATTACAGGGGTACCTGGCTCTGTTATGTTTTTCCCCACTACGGTATTTGATATGGCATTTTCAAAGCTTGCCTGCAGGGAAAAAATATCAAAGGAATATTTTATAAAGCTAGGCTTGGGAGGGCTATGCTACTTTTGTAAAAACTGTACCTATCCAAACTGTACATTTTTAAAGGGAAGATAGCTAAGGACCGTTTCAGAGTAACACTTTGAAACGGTCTTTAAGTATTAATAATCAGCAAATAGAAATAGGACTAAAATATGTATAAAGCTGCTATATACTGCAGCGGGGAATTAATTAATGGAATTGTGTTATAATAAATTGAAGCTTATATTATTTTTTAGGGGCGAAAGCATATGAAGCTAAGAAGAGAATTCTATACTAGGCCAGCAATTTTTGTAGCACCCGAACTTTTAGGAAAAATTCTCGTACATAAGGTAGGGAATAGTGTCTTATCAGGTAGAATTGTGGAGGCGGAAGCCTATATGGGACCCACAGACAAGGCAGCTCACTCCTATAACAACCGTAGAACTCCTAGGAATGAAGTGATGTACTCTGAGGGAGGCCATGCCTATGTGTACTTTATATATGGAATGCACTATTGCTTTAATGTTATATGCTCTACAAAGGATAGTCCTCAAGGAGTACTTATTAGGGCAATTGAGCCCATAGAGGGTATCGAAGAGATGTGCCACAATAGATTTAAGGAGCCTCTTTCTAAGCTTACTAAAGCTCAATATAAAAGCCTTACAAATGGACCAGGCAAGCTTTGTAGTGCATTACAGATTACAAGGGATAAAAATGGCTTAGATCTTTGTGGGGAGGAGATATATCTCTTGGAGGGAGCGCTTTGTCAAGGAGAGAGCATAAAAAGCAGTGCAAGAATAAATATAGCTTATGCAGAAGAAGCCATTCACTATCCTTGGAGGTTCTATATAAAAGATAACCTTTGGGTGTCCAAAGCAAGAAATAAGGTAGATTAAAAAATCCACTATGGCAAAATTGATTTACTATCCATGGTGTTAAAATAAGAATAAATACATACTTAAACTTATATTTAGGTTACTTATGTAAAGATTTGGGGGGATTACTTTGGATAAGAATAAGTTTGAGATTCTAAAGGATTACAAGGGGGAGGAAGAGTATATACGGCCGCTGGTTCGTCAGCGTGATATAATGGCAAAAAGATTAAAGTCCAATTATTACTTTCTTTTTTTCACCACTATATTAATAGTTTCACTTTTATGTATCATAATAATGCCATACTTTATACATGTGAACCCTTTTGAGTCATTCCCAAGGATTAGAAACCTTCCTCCAATGAAAGGTCATTGGTTTGGAACGGATACTGAGGGAAAAGACATGCTGCAAAGGGTGCTTTTGGGAGGACGAACTTCGCTGCTGATAAGCGTAGGAGCAGCCTTTTTAAATTCTAGCATAGGAATTATCTTTGGTGCTATCTGCGGTTATACTGGTGGATTAATGGATGATATTGTAATGAGAATAGTTGAGATAATATCAAGTATTCCTAACCTGCTTATAGTTATACTCCTATCATTAATTTTGGGACAAGGAGTATTAAGCTTAATACTAGCTATGAGTATCACCGGTTGGTGCGGCATCATGAGAATAATCCGCGGTCAGATTCTTCAACTGAAGGAGCAGGAATATGTAATGGCTGCCCAAGCTCTTGGGGCAAACACTGCAAGAATTCTCAGCAAGCATTTACTTATCAATTTAATAAATGTTGGTATCGTAAGCTTTACCTTGGAGATTCCTACCATAATGCTCAATGAAATCATACTTACATATATGGGACTTGGAGTAGGTGATAAAATTTTGAGCTGGGGACAAGTTTTCAAGGCAGCAAGAGACGTAATACTGTTCTATCCCTACCAGGTGCTTTATCCCGGTATAGTAGTAAGCTTGATAATAATTAGCTTTAACGTTATTGGTGATGCCTTGGCAGATGCTGTTTCTGCATAAGACTGGAGAGGGGGAAGGACAATGCTTAGAAAATTAAGGATTTTAATGTTGTTAATTGTAATATCTATAATAGGGTATTTTTATTATTTAAATTTTGAGGTGAGAATTCTGCCGCCTTCTGAAAAATGGTCAAAGGAGGTGCTGCTTGACACTGGGGAAATTAATAAGAATCCAAAGCTTATTGAACATAAAGATAAATTTTACATAGCCTTTAATGATGATAAAAATATTAATGTACTTATTACTGACAAGTTAGGGAAGGTTCTAGATAAGAAGACTTTTAAATGCGATATAGAACCGTTAAACATATGCTTGCTGGCCAATAAGGACAATTTAGTTCTTTGCTATATAGAAAGTGTTTCAGAAAACAGCAAGCTTATTGAGGTAAGTATAGATGACAAGCTTGTTGAAAAGGAACGTAGGGAAGTACCTTACGTAAATCAAGCAGTTCAAGCATCTCAACAAACCCTTTTTCTTGCCTATGATGATTTTATTGTGATTAAGGATTACAGCACTGGTGTTGAGAGAAGAGTGGAGGCTCCTAAAAATTCATTGCTAAGTGTGGCTAAGTATAAGGATGGCTTTGTAGGAGTATATAAGAAAAAAATGGATGACTTCTTCTTCTTTACAGTTAGCAAGGATAGAATTAGTGAACCAAGGGCAGGAGTTGATACTAGCCTAACCTCAAGAGTAACAATATTTAGCTCCGCATTATCAGTTAAAGATGATACGGCCTATGTTATGGCAGAATATAAATATAAGGAGACCTTTGCAGGGGTTAAGCTTTATAAATTTTCATTAGTAAAAGACAGAGGTGAAATTATAGATTTAACTCCAGATCCTGAGAGAAGCTTTTCCTTGTCTACTATGACAGGTAATAATAAAACCTATGGTAAGGTTATGATGGCAGGAGGAGACCTATCCAATGTAGTATCCTCTGACTTTGAAGAGAGCACTAGTTTTTTGGCAAGCACAGAGAGAACCTTTGGCAAGAATCATCAACAGATAGATTTGGTGGAGATGGATATAAAAGGTAAGGCCATAGTTAATGGAAATGCCCTTTCAAGGTCTTCAGCAGTTTCCTGCTATTCAAGCAGACTTGGAGATTACGTAGTTTTTGTAGACAGTGTTGGAGGACCAGCTTCTCAGCTTTTCATGGTTAGCAGCAGAGAAGATTTTAAGGCTGCCCATGGAGGTGTTAGGAGTGCTGAAATACTCCAAGCTGGAATAGACACCTTAAGTGTTGCCTTTTCCAGCATAGGCTACATATTTGGATATGGA
This sequence comes from Clostridium sp. UBA701, assembly GCA_002298125.1. Lineage (GTDB taxonomy): Bacteria > Bacillota > Clostridia > Clostridiales > Clostridiaceae > UBA701. The sequence goes on from DBMJ01000002.1 coordinate 37,505, forward strand.
GCACTGTGGATTATACCATCCTTATCCCTAGCCTGCATTCTAAGTATATTTGAGTACAAGATTACTGATAAAAAGCGAAAGCTCTTATATATACTATCCTATACTTTCGCCTTTTTATTAAAACTGCTGGTGGTATACAGATTTACTTTTGTGAGATTTGGACATATACTCCCTGAAGGCTTTACCTATCCCGTAGGAGTGGCAGCAAATCTGATAATATCCTCAATTTGTTTTATCTATGGATATTATTCCTACAAGAACAACATGGAGGAGAGGGTTATTCCTTCTAACTTTGCTTCATCTTTAATTATTGATAGCTTTATTACTCAGCTACTATTTACTCCCTTTATGGTTTAAACTCTGGGAAAATAAAGAATAATATAACTTATATTGGACATATTGACTAGAACTCTCCTTCAGGGCAATAATATAATCAAATGAAAAAGAGGCATATACTTGTCCTCTTTTTTTGTCAATATGTTATAATATGCTAGTAAAAGAGTATATGAAGGAATAAGACATCAAGTATATTAGAAGGAGAACAGTTTAATGAGTAAGTCCATTGCAAAAAATGTTGTGTATAAGGTATTGTTAAATATATTTAATATAATAGTGCCTATAGTTATTGGTGCTTATGCCCTTAGGATAATGGGACCTGACCTTATAGGGCGAATCAATTTTTCAGAATCCATTTATAGTTATTTTATGATATTTGCAGGCTTTGGAATTAATACCTATGGGTTAAGAGAGCTAAGCCGTATTAGAGATGATAAGGAAAAGGTGAACCAGCTTTTTACTAATCTGTTTCTTATTGGCCTAATAACTAATATTATTATACTCTTAGTATATTTTGCATTTGTTAATTACAGCTATATAGGCACCCTAAGATATCCTGTGCTTTTGATTTATGGCCTTAATATCAGCTTTAATATATTCTATGTGGAATGGGCTAATGAAGCCCTTGAACGATATGATTTTATTACAATCAAGACAATAATAATACGTATTATATATATTGTACTGCTCTTTACCTTTATAAAATCTGATAAGGACTTTATAAAATATGTGCTGCTTACATCTTTAACCATGTTTTTAAACTATATTGTAAGCTTCGCATATATAAAAAAGGATATAAAATTTAACTTTAAGGACATCAATTTAAAAAAACATATTAGATTTCTTTTGGTTATCATAATAATGTCCAATGCCAATATTTTATATACTTCGTTGGACAGAATAATGCTTGGCAGGTATTTAGGGGATGAGTACGTAGCTTTTTATGGAGTAAGTCAGAGCATAATGATAATAATAAATACTCTGCTTTTATCCATTGTCTATGTCACTATTCCAAGGCTGTCAAATGTGATTGCCAATGAAAGTGAGGAAAACTATGAAAGCTTATTAAATAAGATATGCAAGAATTATTTTGCGTTTCTATTTCCAGCAGTGGTAGGCATGTTTGTGTTGGCAGAAGAAATAGTGCTGCTTTATGCAAAGAGTAAGTTTATTCCTGCAATTCCGGTGGTAAGAGTATTTGCTATCTATATGATAACTGCAGGAATGGATTCTATATTGATAAACCAGGTTATCTATGTAAAAAGGAAGGAAAAAAATATTATAGGAGTTATTGCAGGCTTTGGGGTATTAAACCTAATATTAAACTATGCATTGGTATATGCTAATTGCTTTACACCTGTAACTGCCATAACCACAACCTTAATAGCTAATGCTCTCCTAGTAGCAACAGAATACTGGTATGCTAAAAAAAGACTTAAGGTAAAAATGAGTATGTTTTCAATGGATAAAATTAAGTACTTTATAATTGCGCTGGTATTTGTGCCTATAACTATTACTATAAAGAAGCTGGTTAGCAGTGTTATACTTGTTGCATTACTTGGCGTAAGTATAAACTCTATAGTATATTTTCTCATACTTCTTATTATAAAGGATGAGGTTTTGTACGGATTTTTATACAAGTTTAAAATAATTAAAGAAAATAGATTAAAGTAATAAGGGGAAGAAATTATATATGAAAAGTGTAAAAATTCTCATAAAGAAGGTAGTTAAAGCACTTGGGCTTTATGATGCTGTGATGAAATCATATCTTAAAAGAAGAAAAAATAAAACTAAAAAGGCTTTTAAGTTATATGGACAAGAAGCCTTGGAAAAGGCAAGAGAAGCCTTTAAAGGTGCTCATGAAGATTTTTGGTTGGACTTTGGTACACTTTTGGGTGCCATAAGAGAGAAGGATTTTATTGCTCATGACTTTGATATTGACATAGGTACCTTCTCAGAGAATAGTTCAAAAATAGAGGAAGAATTAACGAAACATGGGTTTAAGAAGCTTAAGGAATATTACATTAATGGAAGGCTTGCAGAACAGAGCTATGACTATAAGGGAGCTGGCATAGACATATTTTTCTATGAGAAGGATGAAGAAAATATGTGGTGCTATGTATTTTATCCCACAAATAATGTTGCTTATGAGGATATTGAGGGTGGAGTGAAATTTAGAGGCTGGGGTGCTATGAAGACCATTATGTCCTATAAAGGTCTCACAACTCTTGAGTTTAAGGGTAAAACCTATACTATCCCTGGAGACCCACACCTTTATCTCACGGAGAATTATGGCAATTATATGGTGCCCAATGATAGCTGGGACTATGTTGAAAATGCCATAAACATAGAGGATGTTGGTGTAGACAACATAATTGGATACCAATATAAATAATAGCAGAAAGGTGACTTAAGAGTGGTGATGGATTTTAAACCTAAGATAAGTATAATAATTCCTGTATACAACGTGGAGGAATATTTGAAAAGGTGCTTGGATTCTGTGCTTGGGCAAAGCTTTAAAGATATAGAAATCATAGCTGTAAATGATGGTTCTACAGATAGCAGCCGTGAGATATTAAAATTTTATAGTGAAGACCATGACAACCTTGTCATAATAGATCAGCAAAACGGAGGCTTAAGTGATGCAAGAAACCACGGGCTAAAGGTGGCTCAGGGGAAATATGTGATGTTTGTGGACAGCGATGACTTTATCGTAACTGATATGGTGGAAAAACTCTACAATAAGGCAGAGAAGGATTGCTGTGACATGGTAATTTGCGGTCTTATAAGGTATTATCAGGACACAGGAAAGGAAGAAATTGAAGTTCCATTATTTCAAGAAGATCAATTCCTTACTGGGAGTGAAGCTGCTGAACATTACCTTGCAGACAAGGGTATCAACGGCTATGCATGGAATAAGATCTATAAAAAAACACTGTTTCAAGATAATAATATAGAATATCCAAAGGGAATGCTGTATGAGGATAGCCCCACTACTTTTAAGCTGCTTTGGAATTCTAATAGGGTTTCTTTTCTAAAAGAACCTATGTATTATTACGTACAGCGAGGAGATTCAATTACAAAGGTTGTTAAGCCTAAGGCTATAACAGACTTTGTAAAGGGGGTAGAGGATATGGGGGTATATTTAAAACAAAAAGGAATCTTTGAGGAGCTTAAGGATGTATATATGGCAGCTATGATTTCAAGAAATAATATAGCTGCCACTACCCTCTACACTTATTTGATGGACCATGAAGAAACAGAGGAATTTTCTTATGCAGAGAAAAAACTTATAGATGTGGCTAATTCTTTCACCATAAGAGAAGTTTTATGGAGTAAATGTATAAGCACAAAAGAAAAATTAAAGTGTCTTTATTTAAGGAAAGGGTTATTTAAAGCTTTAATTAGAATTAAGTATCGGTAACAGTTACAGATTACAGGGAGGTAATGCGATGAATCCAAGGCTTAGTGCAATAGTTGCTGTGTACAATGTGCAAGAATATATTGCAAAGTGTGCAGATTCTCTTGTAAATCAATCCGTTCAAGATATGGAAATAATTTTTGTAAATGATGGTTCCACAGACAACAGTTTAAGTATTTTGCGAGAATATGAAAAAAAATATAGCTTTGTAAGGGTAGTTGACAAGGAAAACGGTGGGTTAAGCTCTGCAAGAAATGCTGGACTAAAGGAAGCCCAAGGGGAATATATATGCTTTATTGATGGAGATGATTTCATAAAGCTTGATATGTTTGAAAAACTTCTTTCTCGTGCAGAAGAGACTAAAGCAGATATGGTAATTTGCAAATATATTATTTACGAGGAAGATACTAAGCATGAAGAGCCTATAGCTTTCAATTTTGAAAGAAAAGGGTGTGTAGATAATATTACTGCACTTAGATATTATCTTGAAGAAAGAGGAATAGGTGGTTTTGCATGCAATAAACTCTATAAAAAAACCTTATTTACATCCTTTAATATAGCCTATCCCATAGGACGACTATATGAGGACATATATGTAACTGCTGCACTTTTATATCATTCCTCAAGCATTGCCTTTTTAGATGAAGGTCTTTATTATTATGTCCAACGGGGCGGTTCCATAACAAAAACCCCAAGCCTAAAGGGTATTACGGATTTTCTAAAGGGCATGGAAGAGATAAAGGAACTGCTTTTTAGGGAAAAAAAATATGAGGTACTAGAAGAAGCCTATAGGATTGCTTACGTATCTAGAGTAAGCTCTGCCTTTGTAATGTACTATTTATATATACTTAAATGTGGAAGAGATGAAAAAAGTAAAGAGACAAGAAAATATCTAAAGACCTTACGTAAGAAGGTTTTCTGGAAGGACATTTACAAGACACTAGGAAGTAGAAGAAATGAGTTTATAAGGGCAGCACTGCTTAAAACTCATCTGCTTTATTTAGCTGTTAGGTTTAAAAATAAAGCTTAAATAATATAAGGGGGATTGGCTATGGGTAATATTAAAAATAGTATAAGAGAGCTATTAATATCGTCAAAGATATATGAAAGCAAGGCATATATGAGCTTTGCAGAAAAAAGAAGATCAAGAAGGTTTCATAAAAATGGCATGGAGACACTGAAGCGCTTAAAAAAAGCCTTTGAGGAAACAGGTAAGGTCTATTGGCTTGATTATGGTACTTTACTAGGAGCCGTGAGAGACAAGGATTTTATTCCCCATGATTTGGATTTGGACGTAGGGGCACTAATTGAAGAAAGAGAAGACAAGCTCCAGGAAGCATTAATTGCCAATGGACTCACTAAGGTAAGAGAGTTTAGAGTGGATGGAGAAATCTGCGAAGAAACCTATACCTATAATGGTGCAGATATAGATATTTTTTACTATCACCAAGAAAAGGACAAGCTATGGTGCTATAGTTTTACTGATGAAAAGCCCTTAGCAAGAGAAAAAAGCGGCAAAAAAGTGGTAACCAGGGGCTGGGATACCTATAAGGTTACCATGACCTATACAGGCTTTGAAAATATCCCCTTTAAGGGCATTGAATTTAATGCACCAGCGGATAAGGATTTGTACTTAAAGGAAAACTATGGTAACTATATGGTTCCTGTAAAAGATTGGGATTTCACTCAATTAGCTAGTAATATCGAAAAGATAAATGTTAAGGATGTAATAGGGATTAATTATTATGAATAGTTGGCTATAATTACAAGTGATATTAGCACTTTGGTGTAGTAGTTTTTATCAAGGAGGAAGCTAAATGAACACAATAAAGGTTCTCCATATAGTAGCCACTGGGAGATTAAGTGGTGCAGAGAAGGTAGTTTCAGATATCTGTACAAATTTAAATAAGAATTTTAGTCCCATGGTGGTGTGTGCAGGAGAGGAGCTGCAGCAATATTACCTAAAGAAAGGCATACCAAGCAAAATAATAGATGTAAACGGATTAAGGAGCTCTTCTATAAAAGCCTTAAAGGAGCTTATGGAAAAAGAGGGCATAAATATTGTTCATGGACATGATGTAAAGGCCTCCATTGCTGGCTATAGAGCTGCCAAAAAGCTTAACATTCCAGTGATATCTCATATTCATGTAACCTATCTTTGGTTGCAGAAATTTGGACCCCTACCAATAATAGATAAATATTATAGAAGGAAGTATAATCTATCTATTGCTTGTTCAAGTATGGTCCATGATTACTATTTAGAGCACAATAGTTCAGTAAAGCCAGATAAAATTGTGGCCCTTGAAAATGCCTTTAATTTTAAGGAGTTTAAAAATACAGCTATAACAGAAAGTGAAGAATTTAAGAAATCCATAGGCATAGCAAACAAGGGCCTTATCTATGGGTATTTGGGAAGGCTTTTGGCAGTAAAAGGAGCAGATCTTATGATAAGGGCCTTTAAAGAAGTGTGTAATAGCTATGAAGATGTATTCTTACTCATTGTGGGAGATGGAGAAGAGAGAGAAGCACTTGAAAAGCTTGCAGCAGAGCTTAAAATTAATGACAAAATAATGTTTGTTGGATATCAGAATAGGGTTTATGACTATATGAATTGCTTTGATTGCTTTATACTACCTTCTATTAGAGAAGGGCTTCCCATAGCTGTACTAGAAGCCATGGCTATGAAGAAGCCTGTAATTTCAACCCCAGTAGCAGGATTAAAGAATTTGATGAAAAATGAATTCAATGGGTTAGTGCTTGGTGAACGTAGTGAAAAAGAACTTGTGGCTGCCATGAAAAAACTTTATAATGACAAGAAGCTAGCTCATGACATAGGGGAAAATGCGTATAAATATCTATATGAAAATTATAATCTAGAAGAATACATAAAGAAGCTTCAACTGCTTTATTATGATGTTCTTTCTTCTAAAAGGTGAGAAAATGCATAAATATAAAAAATATTATTTTATAGTTTTTCTTGTTTTTATTACAGCACTAGCCTTTGCACTATATAACAAGAAAAACGTGGATAAAAGCCAATATGTTCTTGGGATAGCTTCTTATGATAAGAGGGTTGCAGGGGATATAGTAAATACAATAGACAAAAAATTAAATATTATAATAAGCATAGATAATGAAGGCTTGAAAAAGGAACCTAAGCTTAGAATAACCCATGCTTATAAGCTAACAAAGGAAGACTTACAGAACTATGATAGTGTGAAAATAGCAGAGGATAAACTAATTTTTATTACAAATGGTGAAAATGCTCTTAAGGATCTAAAGGAAAAGGAAATAGCAGATTATTTAACTAGCAGTAAAGGAATTTCCGATGCAAGTATGTTTCTTGGCAGTAAGGATGCTATAGACTACTTAAAGAGCAGATATAATTTTAACAGTATAGATAAGGTTTTTAGTGTACATGACAATGATATAACTGGTTATGTGAGAAGGGATTTTGGTACTCTAGGTGCCGTATTTTTAAGTGAGTACATTCCTAGTGAAAAGCAAACCTTACTTAAGGTAGATGGTAAAACCTTTAAAGATGCTGGCTATAGCTTTAAGGATGACCTTATTTTGCTAATTAAAAAGGATGTAAAGGAAAAAGATAAAATAATTAAAGTAATTGAGGAACTAAAATATGAGTTCGCAAATCCTGAAATATCTGATAGGGTGAAAGGAGTATAGCATTGAAGATAAATAACAATAGAATATTAATAGCTTCCCTTCTAATTTTTGCTGCCCTATACGGTATTTTTCAGCCTGCGGCAAAGGTATTATGCCAGGATGTTTTGGTCTATTATAATGCAAAGCAGCCTGGAGGCATTAGCTATATTTCTGACAGACCAACCTCAAAGGCTAACAATCTTATAAATAAGGGCTTTATCTATTCTTCAGAAAATGTAAAAAAGGTAGAGTTTACACCAATTTCCGCCTTTATGTTTGAGTATGAAATGAAAATATACTCTAAAAATGCTGTATCCCACCAGGAGCTTATAAAAATACAAGAAGAGTACAGCAATTATTTAAGAGAAAAGGATCCAAAGATATATAGAATTGCATTTAATAAAACTTATGACTATACCATTGTTCAAGCACAGATAAACAATGCTTTCTTTAAGATTGTGGCTATGTTATTGCTACTTATATGCTTTTATTTTTTAAAAAAGCAGAGAAGTACTTACAGTAATAAACAAGCTGTAGATAAAAGACTTAACTATATTCTGCTATTTTTTGCAGCAGCCCTTTCGATGGTATTTAAGTTTATAATTCCCTTGGCAGCTTTTCTATTGACTCTAGGTTTACTGTTTAGATATTGCAGAAAATATGAAAAGGAGTCTACATTTTTAATAAAGCTATTTTCTGCTGCCACAATAATAAGACTTTTGGCAGTGGGTGCTATGTATATCTTCAATAACATAAGATATGGCAGCTCTCTTTCTTACCTTCAGCCTGATGAGATGTTCTACTATCATACCTCAGATAAGATAGCAGCTATATTAGCTTCCTTTAAGTGGCCAAATTTATCTGGAATTGCAGAGGTAAAGCAGTATGGATATAATCTCTTTGGAGGAATAGTAAAGCTTTTAAATGGCGAGCATTATTTTGCACTGAGATTTATCAACGTTATAGCCTCAGCAATCTTTGTTATATTAATTTATGACTTTGCTACCAGATTTATTAAGAGCAGGAAAATTGCTAGACTTTCAGCTGTATTAATGTGCATTATGCCAACGCAAATCATGTTTTCAGTCTTTGCCTTAAGAGATGTATTTATTAGCATGCTCATCTTTCTTATGATAAGCAGCCTCTTTAGGTATTATAATGAAGGCGAAAATAAGATTACCACAGTAATGCTGTTTATAATCTGTGGAATAGTGCTTTGGTTTTTTAGAAATTATGCTGTTGCCTTAGTGGTAATTTCATCCTTATTTTATATGATCTTAAAGCTAGGGGAGAGGAAAAATATAAAGCTTTATTACCTTCTACCAATAATGGCAGTTATGTTTGGGGCAGCACTGATATTATTGTCAAAGGTGTATAATATAAGCTTTATTAATATGATAATTGATTACTTTAAAAGAGAAGGGGTAGTTAAATATCTAGCTGGACTTATGTTAAGCATTACTAATTTAGACTTTTTAATTTCAGCTGGAGTCAGTATCTACAGCAACCCAGCCTCGCTTATCTTGAGGTTCTTTTATCCAGAGACCTTGTTTTTAATAATAACATTGCCGCTATTTGTAATAGGAGTAAGAAAGCTTCTTGCAGAGAATACTTGTGAGATGCTCAGCATACTTTTATTAATAATTGGCTTTATAACTATATATAAAATAGTATATGGGGGTTGGTTCTTAAGAACACAGCTGCAGGTGTTTCCTTATCAATACATAATTATATCAATAGGCTTTATGCAGGTTGTATCACAAAGCAGTGAAAAGGTAAGGAATCTTATGAATAAGTATATTTTTTAAAAATATAAGTTAAGAAAATTGGGGGGTAATTAAAATTGGGGGACGGTTTGATAATAACCTGTGAAAGGACTGAGGAGTGCAGTTCTCTTAGAGAAGCACAGAAGGTAATGCTTGTGATGCTTCAGGCTTTTCATGAACTCTGTGAAAAAAATCAACTAAGTTATTGGCTAGATTCTGGTACTTTATTAGGTGCAGTAAGGCATAGGGGATTTATACCTTGGGATGATGATATTGACGTTTGTATGCCTAGAGAGGATTATGAAAAGTTTGTGAAAATAGCATGTAACAATCTACGGGAGCCCTTCTTATTAGAAGATGAGAACAAGAACTTAAATGGTTTTCTACCTTGGGCTAGGATAGCTTATTTAAGAGATTTTAAGTTTATCAGTATTAATGGGAATGAAGGAATTGGACTAACAATGGACATATTTCCTATGGACAAGATACCTGAGGATATTCCAAGTAAGTTAAGCACTAAGCTATTTAGGCGTCTTGTACTTATTACAAAGGCTGGCAAGAAAAGTGGAGTAAAAGGAACACTTAAAAATATTATAGCAGCTTTCAATTTCAAAAAATGGTGGCTATCCTATATTAAACTACACTCTAAGGGGAAAAAGATATTTTACAACTATGCTCTAGAAACTACCTTTATGAGTGAAAAAATGATGATTCCAGAGGATAGGATATTTCCACTTAGGAAGCTTACCTTTGAAAACTACGAGTTTTTTGCTCCAAAGGATTATGATTTCTACCTAACTAGCCTATATAACGACTATATGAAAATTCCACCTGTGGAAGAAAGAATAACTCATGGTGAGCTTAAAATCATAGGAAGTGGGTATTTAAATTACATAAAGTAAAACTTAATATAATTCTAAGACAAAATGATAGGGGTGATAGAGCTATGGTTAAAAAAGCAATAGCTGAGGAGTATAAGGTCCCTATAAAAAACATTGTGTTTGACATAGGAAATGTACTTATAAAATATAATCCCTTAGAGTTTATGAGGGAAAGGCATTATGAAGAAGAACTTATTGAAAAATTAGACAAACTAATTTTCTCTGGAACACACTGGCCGGAGCTTGATAGAGGAATAATAAACAACACTGAAGCTACAGAGCTTTTTTGCAGAGAGGCCTTGGAGCTTAAGGAAGAAATCATAAAGCTTATGGGCAGCTGGTTTGAAATGCTTACACCAGTAGAGAAAACTCCAGAGATAATGGAAAGGCTAAGAGAAAAAGGGTACAAAATATATCTATTGTCCAACTATCATAGAGATGCCTTTAAGTATATAGAAAACAAATATCCCTTCCTTAAGCAGGTACATGGAAGGGTGGTTTCCTATGAAATAAATATCTTAAAGCCTGAAGAGAAAATATACAGCACACTTATTGAAAAGTATAGGCTTAATCCATGTGAAACCCTGTTTATTGATGATACCTTGTCAAATGTTCAGGGGGCTGAAGCATTAGGAATGATAGGTATTCCTTTTACAAATGCAGATATGCTATTAAGTCAGCTTTACAAGCTAGACATTAAGCTGTAATAGAAAACTTTACTCTATCTAAGGATATTAAGTCCACTCTAAAATGTATTATTGCTTTTGGTGGAAATGTTTCATTTATAGATGCTATAGTAAAAAATATGATTTAGAGATATAATTATATTATAATAATCATTTGCGAGAAATTAGAGGTGGAGATGTCAATGAATGTAGGAATATGGGCATTACTTTTATCTTATGCACTAATTCCAAATTTCTATTACAGGAATATGTGTAAAAAGGTAATTAAGAAAGCAGAATCAGAAGATAAGACCATAGCCTTAACCTTTGATGACGGGCCAGATCCAAATTATACGCCACAGCTTCTGGATTTGTTAAAGGAAAATGATATAAAGTGTACTTTTTTTGTCATAGCAGAGCAGGCTCAAAAGCACCCTGAGCTCATTCAAAGAATGAAAAGGGAAGGACATTATATTGGGCTGCACAATCTTAAGCATACCAATGAGACACTAATACTTCCTAATAAGACTAAAAAACAGTTATCTGAAGCCATGAGGATTATGGCGGAGATGGGTGTAAAGGTGAAATATTTTAGACCGCCTTGGGGAATGTTTAACCCCTTCACATATCACTATGCAAAGGAAAATAATTTCAAGGTTATATTGTGGTCAATACATGCCAGTGATTGGAGCCGATTTAAGACTGTTCAAAACATAGAGGAGAAGCTGCTTAGAGACGTTAAACCAGGGGACATAGTACTTCTTCACGATGGGAGAGGCGCAAAGGGAGCGCCAAAAAGAACCATAGAGGCTTTAAAAACAGTGCTTCCTATTTTGAAGGAAAGAGGTTATAAATTTGTATTAGCCAAGGACCTTCAGGGAGGAAACGCCTATGAAAAGGTTAGCTAGTATTTTCCTTGTTCCCTTTGAAAAAACTGTAACTACCTTGGGAGGGTGGAAACACATCCCTAATTCCTCACTGGATTTTTTGTATTTATGTCCAAGAAAATATAGAGGAAAGACTATTATTTTAAAGGATGGCACCATTATTAAAAAAGGTGATATAATAGCAGAACTTCATATAGACAACCTAAGAATTCATAGGTTTGATTCAAGCTATGCAAATCTTTTAAAGCTGCTTAAAGAAGAGCTTATAGCTGTCAAGAACTCACTGGAACTAAAGGGTTATAGGGATATAACCGCAGTACACGGAATAACAGTTTTTCATAACATTGCAGCAAGGCAGGGCTTTACTGTCTTTGATATAAAAAACCCTGTGACAAAGTATCTTGGTTCCCTTTGGGAAAATTTACTGAGAGTGGTTTTTAAAAAAGAAAAAAGTAAGAAAAAAGTTCGGGTATCAAAACACTGCTGGCTTTCTAGAAAGCAAATAGTAAATATTAGCGACACTATAAAATAAACCTCCATAGGAGGTTTATTTTTTTAAGTTTTTCTTTATATAGGTTTTTAAATCTGACTTTACCATAAGGTATAAAGAGGGTATTACATACAAAAGCTGTATACCGGTGATAAATGAGGAGTCCAGTGTAGGAAATAGTTGAGAAGCGCCTTCCCCCAGCATTAATGCACCAATAATTATCATTAGATAGTTGAGCACGGTAAACACTACGTTTAGTCTTACTGCCTTAAAACCTCTATATATTAATAAGACAATACTAAAGGCCAACAAAAGTCCTATTATCACACCAGCTATTATTAAAAAAATTGATTGTCCTATAGATGCAAGTATAAAAATGGTTATTTCCATGAATTCTCTAAGGACTGTAAGGAAGGAAAGCAGGAAAATTCCAAAGCCTGTTAGCACGACCTTGGCCTCAATATTGTCAAAGGATACAGATTTTTGCTTTCTCAATATTATAACGCTATAAATTAACAGTATAGAAATAAAAATCATAATCCCGCCCTTGAAGACATTCTCTCCCATACCCTTTAGTAGAGAAGCTTCAGAAAAGATTAGATATGCTACTGCTATACTGGCAAGAAATCCACATAAAGAGCCGAGATATATTTTTTTTGCTAAATCTTTTCTGCCTACTTTATGAACATAAGCCAGAAGGGGAATAAGCAGTACAAATATTTCCATACATTCCCTGAAGCTGATTATCATTGGGGTAAACATACAAATCTCCTCCTGTTCAATGAAATTAAGTTATCGGATAAATCTCCGGTAGTAAATGGGGTATGTTCATAAAAGAGGGATAAAATAATAACTTTTGTAATACAGGCTGTTACTATTATATAATAGTATCAAAGACCTAAGAGGTGACAAAAAAACTGTTAAATTATTATAAAGTTAAGCTAAAAAGATAAATCAATTAAATAATCCACCGGAGTTGATAGTGGTGGAAAAGTTATAGAGCTTTCTGAATAAAATATTATGGGTATAAGAAGAACTTAATTATAGTTTTATCGTATAGAAGTCATAAGGGGATAATGTCTAAATTTCATTATAAAAAGGGGAGAGTAACAGTATGAGAAGGAAGGTTAAAATACTGGCAGTTTGTATGGGGCTTATGCTTATAATTGCCACAATGCTTACAGCCTTTACATCAATTTTAGTAAAGGCAGACAGTAAGGATGGCAAGGCAGGGGATAAAATAACCATTAATGCCATTACAGGCTATGATGACAGCTTTAAGGTGAATTCTATAGTGCCAATTTTTATTACAGTAAAGAATAACTATAGGGACATAAAGGGAGAGCTTCAGGTGGTGGCAGGCACTGGACAAGGTAATGGTGTAATGTATGTACAGCCTCTTGATATATCTAAGGGAGCTGAGAAGACCATTATAGTAAATGCCTATATAAGTCAAGGCACTAGAAGCTATGAGGTTAGGTTCGTAGAAGGAAAGGACCTTTTAAAGAAGGAAAGCAAGTCTGTAAATCTAGGAGCTGCTATGAACACAAGCTTTTTAGGTTTATTAAGTGATGATTTTGAAAGCATTAATTACATAAATAGAGTGGCGGCTTCTGATGGGCAGAGCATCAGCACTCGAATAATAAAATTAAATGAGGATAATTTTCCTGAGACTAGTCAGGCCATGGAAATGTTTGATGCCATTATTATCAATAATTTCGATACTTCAAAGCTTAGCAAGGAACAGTATAATGGATTAAAAAACTGGGTAAAAGGAGGAGGAGCCTTAATAATAGGTACAGGAAACAGCTATTCAAAGACTCTTGGAGCCTTTAAGGAGGATTTTATACCAGGAGAAATTGGCAGCGTAAAGCCCATTAATACCTCAGCTCTTTCTTCCTTTGCAGCCTCGGGAAAGAATAATGGAAGTGAGCTCATAGACAGCCTAGACATTTCGCTTAGAGGTGCCAGTAAAATTGTGTCAGAGGGGGATAAGGCTCTTATTCAAAAGGTGGAAAGTGGAATGGGAAGTGTTACGATGCTGTCCTTTGATTTGGGAGTAAGACCCTTTACCACTTGGGAGAACAAGGGTGTGTTTGGAGAAAGACTACTAAGCGTTGCAAGTCCATCCTTAAGCCAAAGAAGTGCAGTAAAAGGCAATGGGAACAGTGAATATATGCTAAATAACGTGATGAATTCCTTCTCTGAAATGCCAGTACCAAAGGCTAAATCCTTTACCCTTATACTCTTTATATATCTTTTAATGACTTCTCCCATAAGCTATATAATTTTAAAAAAGATAGATAGACGAGAGCTTATGTGGGTGGTGGTACCCTCTCTTGCACTGTTATTTTCACTGGTAATGTACGTTTTTGGTGGCAGTACCAGAATTACAGAAAATTATTTTAATGTGGTATCTGTGGTGGTAATGGATAAGGATGGGGGAGCAGCAGTGAGCTCCTATGGAGGGATTATAAACTCCAGCAAGAGTGACATTACTGTGGAGGCACCAACAGGAGCGGCTATTTTCCCTGTATTTCCTCAAGGCGGAATGCAGGATTTAGCAAGCAATGTGAATATACAAGCAAAGGTCTATGGAAGAGAAATGAACAAGGTGCAATTTATAAACAATACTCTCTTTGACAACAGACTGCTTAAAATAAGTCAGCCCTTAGAGAAAAAGGGTAGAATAGAAGCCTCCATAAACTACTTTGGCGGTGATATAACAGGCAATATTAGAAATGCCATGGATATGGATTTAGAGGATTGTTACATTATAACTCCTAAATACTATATTACCCTTGGAGATATTAAAAGGGGTGAGAGTGTAGAAGTTAAAAAGAGTAATTTGGTCACAGTAAATAGCTATCCTCAGGCAGCTATGGAAATCTATATGAACAAGGGTAATGTATACGGTGCAAATATGTCTGAGGAAGAAAGAATAAAATTCATGAACAAGGATCAGAAAAGGAATATAATAGATTTCTATCTTCAGAATATAGGATATAATAGTCAAGCTCAGACCAAGTTTATCGGGTGGAGTAAGGGACCTTTTAATCAAGGCTTTAAGCTAAACGGGAAAAAGCCTACTAGTCTTGAAAGAAATCTTATTGTTGCTGAGCTTAAAATTAATTATAAAAATGGCAGCGTAGTGGAATACCCAAGCGGCTCAATTGCCCCTCAAATCATAAGCATTAATGGAATGGGAATAGATCCCTATGCAGGTAACTTATACGGCAATGGCTTTGCAGAGCTTTCATATAGCATTGATAAGGATATTATAATCAGTAGCTTTGAGCTTGATACCCTTGGAAATGGGTTTAATTATTCTATATGGAATAACAATACCTCTCAATATGAAGGTCTTACAGGAAGTGTTATAGATGCAAAGAAAAACCCCCAATATGTAGACAAAGAAAATGTCATACGCATAAAGCTTCAAGGCAGTGATAAAGGCGGGGGACAATTACCTTCAATGTCTTTGAAAGGAAGTGTGAAGTAATGCTGACCATAGAAAATCTAAATAAGAACTACGGCAAATTTACAGCAGTAAAGGAGCTTAATCTTCACATTCCAAAGGGAGAAATTTTTGGCTTTGTAGGTCCTAATGGGGCAGGTAAAACCACTACCATGAAAATTATCTGTGGTCTTTTAAAGGCTACCTCAGGCAGTGTCAGCATAGACGGGGTAGATGCACTAAATTATCCTAGAAGGGTGAAGGATAAAATAGGCTATATGCCCGACTTTTTCGGAGTATACGATGACTTAAAGGTAACTGAATATCTGGATTTTTATGCTGCAATCTATGGTATAAGGGGAGCTGAGAAGGACAAGATATGCAGTGATCTACTAGAGCTAGTTGACCTTCAGGATAAGAGAGAAAGCTATGTAGACAGCTTATCTAGAGGTATGAAGCAGAGACTTTGCCTTGCAAGGAGCCTGGTGCACAACCCAGAGCTTTTAATACTAGATGAGCCTGCCTCAGGTATGGACCCTAGAGCAAGGGTTGAAATGAAGGAGATACTAAGAACCTTAAAGTCCATGGGAAAGACTATAATAGTAAGCTCTCACATTTTGCCAGAGCTATCTGAGCTTTGTACCAGTATTGGAATAATAGAAAGAGGACAGATGGTCATAAGTGGCAGAGTTGAAGAGATAATGGATAAGGTATATGCCCAGAAAACAGTTAAGCTAAAGATTCTTGGGGAAGGCGAAAGGGCCATGCTTATATTAAGGGAATATCCACTGGTGGATAAGGTTAAAGAGTCCGGGGGAGGTATGCAATTTAATTTCCATGGTGGAGAAGAGGAGCTGGTAAGGCTACTTAAGGACCTTATCCTAAGAGAGATACCTGTATCTAACTTCACTTCCATAGATGAAAATCTAGAGGATGTATTTATGAAGGTTACTTCTGACTTTGAAGATTCTATGAATGGAAGGAGGGCTTAAGATGAAGATAGCATTAAATCCTGTACTACAAAAGGAATTTAAGGTAAGAATGAGAGGATGGAAGGCTGCTGCCCTTATAGGAGTATATATACTAGTTATGATGGCTGTAGGGCTATTTATGCTTAAGATATCCTCTTTGAATAGAATGAATGCAACAATTTTGCCTCAAGACCTCATCATTGTCTATGTGTTCCTTGCAACCATACAATTTGGGCTAATATCACTGGTTTCACCCTCCTTAACCTCAGGAGCCATTTCTGGAGAGAGGGAAAAACAGACCTTAGAGATATTGCTAAGCACCAGGCTTAGATGTTCTTCTATAATACTTGGTAAGCTCTTTGCCTCACTTAGTCAGATGATACTTCTTATTATAACTACTCTGCCCATATTCTCCATAATATTTTTTTATGGAGGTATAAGGATACACGAATTATTACAGCTCTTTGTATTCTATATTATATTAGCAATTACTGTAGGCAGTATAGGAATATTTTTTTCTACTCTGGTTAAAAAGACTACAGCATCCACAGTACTAAGCTACGCTGTAATAATTTTTATATACTTAGGCTTTTTATTCATTGACGTTGTATATATGCTATTAGTAGTTAAAAATTCTGGCTACAACAAGACCTTTTTGCTTAATTATTTCAATCCTCTTATGGGCTTTATATCGCTTATGACCTCACAATTTGGTCAAAATGGAAGTATAATGCCGGGAGTAAATCTAAGCAAAAATGGATTACCCCTATGGATGATAAACAGCATAATAAATCTATGCTTTTCTGCAGTTTTAATATATCTTTCCTCCTGGAGGCTAAGCCCTGTTAGAGGAAGGCTGTTTCCAAGAAGGTCTCCTAAGGAGCCAGAAATAATAGATCACACCAAGGAAGACTAGTGTGATAGAAATATTTAAAATATGAAAAAAGGAGGCGAAAACTCATGATAAGGGATTTAGACGACAATATACTGCATCAATTAAAAACAGTGAAGAGAAGACTATTTCTAAAGCAGAGCGTTATAGCCTGTGCTGTAGGCCTATGTATTGGGCTTAGTCTATGGCTTGGGATAGTTGTACTATCTCAATTTACACCCATTTACAGGGTTTATGAAAAGGGTGCAATAACAGCTATAATCATCACTATACTTTCTCTTATAGCCTCCCTATTAAAGTATCCTGATACCAAAAAGGCAGCTAGAGTATGTGATGCTGGAGGCCTTAAGGAGAGGGTAACCACGGCTATAGAGCTTCAGGGAAAAGAGGATACCCTGTCTCTTTTAGTAAAGAAGGATGCTCTAGATAAGCTAAAGAGGGTAAATCACAAAAGAATCATTAAGGTGGCCATACCAGAAAGATACCTCTATGTTATAAGTCTGCTTGCTATAGCCATCTTTTTCACCGTGTTTTTGCCTCACCCTCTAAAAGAAACTGCAAGACTAAACCATGAATTAAAGGTTCTTAAAAATGAGCAGCTTCAAAAGCTGGAGGAAGTATCAAAGGATATTAACAAGGATTTAGAGGATCTAGCAACTGCTGGGGAAATAACTCCTGAGAAGAAGGCAGAAGCAGAAAAGATACTTCAGGATTTAAAGAAAAATATTTCTGAGAGTAAAAGTAGCGAGGAGATTTCTAAGGCTGTAAACCGCGGCATTGCTAAGCTAGAAAACCTTAAGAAATCAGGAGATTCACTAGAAGCTGCAGCCTCGGAGTTATCTAAAAGCCCAGCAGCAAAAGAGCTTTCAAAGGCCATTTCTGAGGGCAATGGGAAAAACATTGAAAGTGAAATAAGCAATCTAAAGGAAAAGATGAAGTCCATGAATGAAGGAGATAAAGCTGCACTGGAAGCTTCACTTAAAGCTGTAGAAAAGGCCTTGGCTGAGCAAAAGGCTAATGAGTCTCTTGCCTTAGTGCAAAAAAAGCTTGCAGAGAGCATGGGAGGCTCTAGTGGGCAACTGGCTTCTGGCAATCAAGGTGGTAAGGAAGAAGGACAGGGCAGTTCAGAAGGTCAGGGAAGCTCAGAGGGTCAGCAGGGTGGAGGACAGCAAGGTGGAGGAGCAGGCAGTGGTGAAGGCATGGACCCTAAGGGCTCAGGCAGCGGAGGCAGCAGTGGAGGTCTTGTAAGTAAAGACCCTTCACAGGGTAAGGAAAGAGCCTATGAAAAGATATATACCCCAAAGAATTTAGGCGGAGAGGGAACAGTGTCTGAGCTTACTGGCAATGCTAATGAAGGAAGCAGTGGAGAGATAATAAAGGGTCAGGATAATAATGTGATGAAGGGTGAGTATAAGCCATATAATCAAGTGCTGGGACAGTATAAAGACAGAGCCTATCAGAGCATGTCTAGCTATGACCTGCCAGAGGGAATGCAGGAGCTTATAAAGATGTATTTTTCTTCTCTGGAGGAATGATTAAGGAGTGAGGGTTAATGCATATAGAAGAAAGTGATATACGAGATATTGTAGGGAAAATAACTGACTTGGAAAATGAAATAGGCAAGGCCATTATAGGGCAGAAGGACATTGTAAGACAGGTGCTCATTGCTATGTTTACAGGGGGTAATGTGCTTTTAGAAGGAGTGCCTGGCCTTGGAAAGACACAGCTTGTTAAAACTCTAGGCAGGGTTATGAATTTGTCCTTCTCAAGAATACAGTTCACGCCAGATTTGATGCCTGCAGACGTAGTGGGTACAAATATAATAGTAAAGGATGACCGGGGCAGCGGAAGCTTTCAATTTCAGAGAGGCCCCGTCTTTACAAATCTTCTTCTAGCAGATGAAATTAATCGTGCCACCCCAAAGACTCAGTCTGCTCTTCTTGAGGCCATGCAGGAGCATACTGTAACTGTTGGAAGAACTACCTATGAACTAGAGGAGCCCTATATGGTACTAGCCACACAAAACCCTCTAGAAATGGAGGGGACCTATCCTCTTCCTGAGGCTCAGCTTGATAGATTTATGTTTAAGCTTCTGGTGAAGTTTCCCTCCTTGGAGGAGCTTAAGGGAATTATCGCAGTGAGCATGGGTGGTGCTGACACAGAGCTTAGTCCCATAATAGGCAAAGAGGACATCCTTAAAATGAGGAGTATTTTTAAGGAGATTCCAATATCCTCTGCTGTAGAGGAATATGCCCTTAAGGTAATTTTAGCTACTCACCCAGAAAATGAGGAGGCACCACCTCTTACTAAAAAATACGTGCGTTTTGGAGCAAGCCCTAGAGGAGCTCAGGCTCTCATAGCTGCTGCCAAGGTGAGAGCAGTGATGGAGGGCAGGTACAATACAGCCTTTGAGGATATTCAATATGTAGCATACCCAGCTCTTAGGCATAGGTTTTTCTTGAATTTTGAGGGTATGGCAGAGGGGCTTACCACAGAGAAGCTCATAAGTGAAATATTACAGAGTAACTTAAAATAAAAACTAGGACGTGAGGCTGTGAAGGAAAAGATTTTTGATGGAGATTTTTTAAAAAAGCTGGAAACTCTTACCTTAAGTACAGGGGGGCTCTTTAGTGAAGGCTCCATGGGAGGACGAAAGTCCAAGGCTCGTGGAAGCTCTGTAGAATTCTCCGATTTTAGAGAGTATAGCTTGGGGGATGACTTTCGACGCATTGATTGGAATGCCTACGGAAGATTTGACAAGCTATTTGTTAAACTCTTTATGGAGGAGAGAGAGGCCCATGTAAATATCTTTATAGATTGCAGCAAATCTATGGAGTTTGGACAGCCATCTAAGGCCATTACAGCACTTAGGCTGTCTGCGGTATTTACCTATCTATGTCTTTCTAATCTAGACAGGGTATACTTAAATAGACTTTCAGGTGACGAATTAGGTGAGAGCGGTGCTCTGTCAGGAAAGGGTGCCATGGACAAAGCCCTGTACTTTCTTCAAAATACTGAGTTTTACAGTGAGACCTATCTTGCAGAGGCCTTGAAGAAAAAGAAGCTTACCTCAAGAGGCATAAGCATAATCATATCTGATTTTTTCTCTCCAGAGGTAAAGGAAGGATTAAATTATCTATTGTATAAAAAACAACAGGTCATACTATTACAGCTTCTAAGTGATGAGGAAATTCACCCTAAGCTAAACGGCCAGCTATCTTTACTAGACAGTGAGAGTAATAAGGAGATAAAGGTTATGGTGACACCCTCTCTTATTAAAAAATATGAGGAAAGACTTTTGCAATTTTCTACAGCATTACAGGAATATATAATGAAGCGTGGAGGTCACTATCTTCTCTTAAATTCCTCAAGTCCTCTTGAGGAGATGATCTTCCATTCCTTCACTGCAGAGGGTATATTAAGATAAAAAATATCTGATAAATGGGAAATAGGTGATACTATGAGGTTTTCTTCGCCCTGGGCAGCTTTCTTTTTATTGCTTGTCCCACTATTGATACTTATGTACATACTAAAACAAAAATACGAGCCCATAAAGCTTCCAAGCCTTTTTCTCTGGGAGGAGGTATTTAGGGACAGAGAGGTAAGTACTCCTTGGCAGAAGCTAAAGAGTAATTTGCTTTTTATACTACAGCTTATTATCCTTCTTTCCACTATAGCCTCTCTTGCAAACCCATTTTTAAGTTTTGGCAACAGAAGCTTTGAGAATGTGGTAGTGGCTGTGGATGTAAGTGGCAGCATGAATGCTCTCTATGATAAAAACACCCTGCTGGAGGAAGCAAAGAGTAGAGGAGAAAAGCTTATTAACTCTTTAGCCCCTGGGAGCAGGGTAAGTATTATAAGCTGCGGAAGTGTGGTTACCTTAGAGCTATCCCAAAGCAGTGATAAAAAAGAGGCACTGCGCGTACTAAAGAACATAAAGTCTACTAATAATGCAGGCAGCATGGAGGAATCCCTTTCCTTAGTGCGCTCCTTATCAAAACAGTATAAAAGCATAAAGGTGGTATTTTATACTGATAGTGCTTTAAATATAGGAGATTTAAATGCTGATGTGGAGATAATAAAAAGCTCTAAGGCTAATGCCTCCATAAGCTATATGTCCTATAGCAGGGACAAGGATACACTGAAGGTTATGGTTAGAGTAATAAATCAATCTAAGGAGGAGCTTACAAGAGAGGTTTCCCTTTATGGGGAGGAGCAGTTATTAAGCATAGCTTCTGTAAAGCTTAAGGGTGGAGAGACGAAGACACTTTATTTTGACAAGGTGCCAGCAAGCTTTAGCTACCTCTATTCTGAGTTTACAGAAAAAGATGGACTAGATCGGGATAACAGATATTATCTTGCACTTTTAGGCAAGGAAAGCAAAAAAGTACTTCTATCCTCAGAGAAGAATGTTTTTATGGAAAAGGTGTTGTCCTCTATAAAAACCTTGGAATTATATAAGACTAAGCCGGGACAGAGCATAGAGGGGGATTATGACCTCTATGTTTATGATGGAGCTGTACCTGAGGTACTGCCTAAAGCAGGAGCTCTCATTTTTATAAACCCAGATAAGAGCTGCAGTCTTTTTTCCTTAGGTAAGGAAACAGCAGGAGGAAGGGTGGAAGTTAATCCTCACCCTCTGACAAAGTATCTAGATAAGGGCTATTTTACAATATCAAAGTTTAAGGAGATTACTGAAGTTAGTGGAAGCACGGCTCTTATGAAGGCTCAAGATAAGGATTGCGCCTTCTATATTGAAAATAAGGGTAGAGTGGCTGTAGTGCTGCCCTTTGATTTGACTGATAGTGATCTGCCCTTAACTCCAGAATTTCCATTGTTTATTAGTAATATAACCTCCTATCTAACCTCTCAAGCAGTACTTGAAAAAAACAACGTCTATTGCGGTGAGGCTGTGGAGTTAACCCCACAGCAGGATATTATTGAAATACAGATAATAAACCCTGAAAACAAGGTGGAGAAGCTTATTCCAGGCTATCCTATGAAGCCCTTTAACGGCACAGAGCAGTTTGGTATTTATACCCTGCTTCAGAAAAGTGCGGAAAAGGAATACAAAAATCTATTTGCAGTTAACTTTCCTCCTAAGGAAAGTGTTATGTCAGAGGACGATAAGGGTACAAAACAATCTGTTGGCACTGCACATGGAAGCATTTCCGGATTCAATCTGCAGCCCTATTTACTGGTAACAGTACTTTTAATTTTAATGGTGGAATGGTTAGTTTATGTATATAAAAGCTAGAGGAGGGCAGCTATGAGTATCAAATTTTTAAGACCCTACATATTATTCTTAATACCCTGTGCAGCTGCGGTTATTTTTCTAACCTCCTCAGCTTTAAAAAAGTTGCCCTCCTATAAAAAAAATCTGTTTCTCACTTTAAGAAGCCTTGTTTGTCTGCTTCTCATTCTTGCACTATGCGGAACCTCCTTTGTATGGACAGGGGAAAATACCTCTACACTATTTTTGATAGATGGCTCAGACAGCACAAAAGAGGTGAGGACCTCCTATGAGAATTTCATAAAGCAGGCCTTGGAGCTAAAGGGTAAAAAAGATTTGGCAGGGGTGCTTTCCTTTGGAGAAAATGCTGAGGTAGAAAGGTTTATATCAAAGAATACTCTCTTTGAAAGGATGGAGGCCAATCCCATAAAGGGTACAACAAATATAGAAAACGCCATAAACACAGCACTTTCCATATTTCCCTCTGGAACAAAAAAGAGAATTGTAATACTTACAGATGGAGAGGAGAACCAGGGCAAAAGCACAAAAACACTACCTACACTGGTAGAGTCTGGAATAGAATTTAAGATATTTAAACCTGAGAAGCCTAAGAAGGCTGATGCTGCGGTGGAATCCCTGTCCATTCCTCAAAAGCTAACCCTAGGGGAGGAATTTTTAATACAGGTTTCCATTAATTCAACTACAGCTACTACTGCAAGGCTAGTACTTTACAATGGCAGGGATGCTGTAGGGGAACAGAAGGTTCAGCTTCAAAAGGGCATTAATAAATATGTATTTACAGATAAAGCTGCAACAGGAGGATTTAAAACCTATAAGGTGCTGCTGGAGGCTCAGGGCGATGGTGAAAGCAGCAACAATGAAGCCAGTGCCTTTACTACAGTACTAGATAAGCCAAGAATTTTGGTCATGGAGGAAAATAAAGGAGACGCTTCCGAGGTAGTGAAAATACTAAAGAGTTTAAATAAGGATTATACCTTTGTAAATTCTAAATCTGCACCAAGAACCTTAGAGGAGCTTTCCAGCTACAAGAGTGTTATATTGTGCAATGTATCTGTAGATGGCTTAAATAAGGATTTTTTAAATATATTAGAGCCCTATGTAAGAGATGTGGGAGGTGGATTTATTACCATTGGAGGAGACAACTCCTATGCACTGGGTGGGTATCTAAAGACTCCTATAGAAAAGGTACTTCCACTTTACATGGATATGAGGGGGAAAAAGGAAATTCCCACCATGGCATTAAATCTCATAATAGATCATTCCGGAAGCATGGCAGATGGAAAGGGCGGCATAACAAAGGTGGAGCTTGCCAAGGAGGCTGCCATAAGAAGTCTTGATTCCTTGAGAGAAAAGAAGGATGAGATAGGGGTATTGACCTTTGATGACAGCTACAGCTGGGTAGTAAAGAGGCAGGTTGTAAATAACACTGAGGCTATTAAAAGAGATATAGGCACCATAAGAGAGGGTGGGGGAACAAGTATACTGCCAGCCTTAACAGAAGGCTATAAGTCTCTTATGGAAAGCAGTGCTAAGATTAAGCATATAATTCTACTAACAGACGGGCAGGCGGAAAAGACTGGCTATGAGGATTTGATAAGGAAGGCTAAGGAAAATAATATCACAATTTCTACAGTAGCAGTAGGCTCTGACGCTGACAAAGAACTGCTAAAACAGCTTGCAAAGGATTGCAACGGAAGGTTTTATGAAACGGACGAATATAGCAATATACCTAAGATATTTGCAAAGGAAACCTTTATGGCAGCTCAGTTTTATTTGAACAATAGAGAGTTCACACCAATAATTATGGGCTCTCATCCCATAATAAATGATGCCTTTTCTCAAGGAGCTCCAGCTCTATTAGGCTATGTAGGCACCAGTGCTAAAGAGAGGGGAAAGGTGTTGCTTCAAAGTGATGAGGAGGATCCTATACTGGCAATAGGACAGTATGGCCTAGGAAAAACTGCTGCTTGGACTTCAGACATGAACGGGAAATGGAGTGCCAATTACGTATCCTGGAGTAAAAACCTTCAGCTTTGGAAAAACCTTATAGATTATACCGTAGAAAATTACAACACTGAGGATGCTGAGCTTTCAGTTACTCAAGAGGGAGAGAGCGGCAGGATTACCTATACGGATAAGAAGTTTACCACAGAGCTTCCAACTAAAGCAGTGGTTATAGCTCCTAATATGGAGAGCAGCGAAATAGTACTCTATCCATCAGCACCTGGCAAGTACAGTGCTGCCTTTGATATGAGGCTGCCAGGGGTTTATATGATAAAGGCCAGACAGGAGAAGGATGGACAGATTATCAATGCTCTTACCACAGGGCTTGCAAAGCAATATTCGCAAGAGTACAAGATTAATGCAGACAGTAAAATATTTGAGGAGCTTGTAAAAAGCAGCTCAGGAAAATATATCACAAAGCCTGAGGAAGTTTTTACAGACACCATCCCCAAGGTTAAGGGTGAAATAGATTTAACTGATGCTATGTTAATTCTTGCCCTAATACTATTTATGCTGGATGTGGCCTTAAGAAGGCTGAATTTTACTTGGTATGGTGTAGTTAGTGTCTTTAGTAAGTTCACAATGCCTACTTTATCAAAATTTAAAGCTTTCTTTAAGAAAGAAAAGCATAAGGCTTCAGATATGTCTAAGTTAAATAAGGCTGTGGAGGAGCTTAGGGTGCAGGAAAAGAGTAGTAAAGTTAATTCCTTTAAGGTTAATAAGAAGGATGTGGATACTGCTATAGGGCCTGAAGCTGCAAAACCAGGGCAAGAAGCTAATAAGGAACCAACACAGAGTAAATTATTAGATACCTCAGCTCTTCTTAACAGAAAAAAGAAATAGAAAAAGCCCCAGCTTAAGAATTCTCTTAAACTGGGGCTTTTATATTAAAAATCCACTGGACGGTTTGGTCTAACAGTTAAATCAATTATATCCTTTGCATCATATAAATCCATGGTAGACTTACGCTTATGTCTAAGACCCATGCCATCAATAGCTCTCCTATCTGTTACCACTGCATTGGTATCTTTAACTATCTTTTCATAGGATTCCTTTCCCACATGGCAGAAAATCTTGTAGCCCTTGCTTTGAAGGTATTGAAATTTGGGGTCTGAGGGCTGTAGTCCACTTCCAAAGGGATATATGTAAACCTTAGTAGGACCAACTAAGGAACCTACCTCTTTTTGCCATTTTTCGGTGTCGTAGACTAGCTTTTCCTGAGTCATTTTCGGTACGGGGTTATGAGTATAGCTATGGTTTGCAAAATTCCAGCCTGTGGCTTTAAGCTTGGCTACAACAGGTGCAGCAGCTGCACTTTCAGCTTCAAAGTTTGCATCATTAGAATTACTTCTATAGCCAAGTATTCCGTCATAGCCTGTAAGGGCAATGGTTCCCTTGGCACCCTTTAGTGAAAAATCTGGATGAGATTTGACAAACTCGTCTAGGATGGTCACCACATCACCCTCTTTAGTAGTGATTTCCTTTCCCTCAGGATCTGTTAATAGGCCTGCGACCTCTCCCTTGTCATCCAAAATGAGCTTTGTTAAAAACCCATCACCCTTCATATATTTATAGTAGGACACGTCATCTATGGAAATAATAATAGGGCGTTTACCTTCTGGTATCATAAGCTCAGCACGTTTTAGAAGAGGCTTGCCATCTTTCGTATATTCTTCATATAGGCTGTTTATATCCACCAGGATAAAGTTTTTACTGTGAAGAGCTTCAAGAATCTTTTTAAATTCCCCTACAGTAACATACCAATCATCATAATCATTGGTCTTATAATCACCGTCAAAAGCTTTTTTTGGGTAAACTATTGCAGAATGAAAGAATATATGTTCAACCCTGTCCTTATAGGGTACAAATTTGACATTTTCAAAGGGATCTTTAGGTTTTTCTTCTACTACCTTTTCCGCAGGAGGAGGGTTTATTTCTTTGGTAGAAGAAACTTTTTTAGAGGAATATATATTAGCCATACTGCAACCAGCAAATATGGAAGCACTTATAAATAAAGATGTAATAATAAGACCTAGCTTCTTCTTATGCATCATGAAGTCTCTCCTTTATCATGAATTAATATGAACCTTAACAAGGATAAGCTTGTCCTTGATTTAATTATATTATATCTATAAGGGTGCTGGAAAGAGTTACGAAAGAGTAACATATAAATTCAACTCTTCTAGATTATAGAGAGTGGTTAGCTTAATTGCTCTCCTTACTTGTATAATTATGCAAAAAAGGGGGAATGGACTAGTTACAATATTTAGAATATTTAAACTTTCACGGGTTAAAGGTTTACATGGATATATTGCAGAAAAAAACCTTATACAAGCTATTGCATAAATATAATATACAATGTATTATTATACATAACAAAATACGAAGGAGTGACTTTAATGCAAAAGAAAAATATTTTTAAGAAAATGGTAGGAGCTGCGCTCCTTCTATGTGTGACTATAGGGGCTGTAGGTTGTGCAAAGGCTTCGGATAATAAGGTACAGGCACAGACAAAGAAGCTTGTTGTAGGTACCTGTGCAGACTATCCACCCTATGAATTTCACAAGTCCATTAACGGCAAGGATGAAATAGTTGGCTTTGACATTGAAATTGCAAAGGCCATAGCAAAGGACATGGGTATGGAGCTTGAAATTAAGGATATGAAATTTGAAGGACTTTTACCTGCACTTACTACAGGTAAGGTGGACATGATACTTGCAGGAATGACTCCCACAGAGGAAAGAAAACAGAGTGTAGATTTTTCTAAGCTTTACTATACTTCAAAACAAGGTGTAATAATTAGAAAAAGTGATGCTGCTAAATTAAATTCTATTGAAGCCTTAAAAAGCAGTGCAGCTGGAGTTCAAAAGAGCAGTATCCAAGAGAAGCTTGTGAAAGAAAATATTGGAGCAGTTAATGTAAAGGGCCTTGGTAAGATTTCTGATTTGGTATTGGAGCTAAAAAACAGTAAGGTGGACTATGTTGTAATGGAAGCACCTGTTGCAGAATCCTATGTTCGCAACAATCCAGACTTAATGTTAGCACAGGTTAATGTGTCTCTAGAGGATGGAGAAGGCTCTGCCATAGCAGTTAAAAAAGGAAACCCTGAAATGTTAAACAAGATAAATAATACAATAGACAAACTTATTCAAAATGGAACTATAACAGAGTTTGTAAAAAGTGCAAACGAAATGGTGGAAAACTAGAAGGAGGAGTAAGCATTGAACATCACGTTTTTATATAAGTACTACCCTTATTTCCTCACAGGCGCAAAAAACACCCTAATAGTTGCTATATTCACTGTGTTTCTAGGGGTGGCACTAGGCACCATATTTGCCTTGATGAAGCTTTCAAGGATAAAGGTGGTAAGCTTTATTGCCTCCACTTACATTGAATTTTTAAGAGGCACACCAGTACTGGTGCAATTATATATAATTTATTACGGATTACCAATGCTTGGTATTAAAATACCCGATGTCCCCGCCCTCGGAAACTTTTCTGATTTTGTTGCAGGAATAATTACCCTCTCAATAAACAGTTCTGCTTATGTGGCTGAAATAATCAGGGCAGGAATTAACTCTGTGGATAAGGGGCAGATGGAGGCAGCTAGATCTCTTGGATTAAAACATAGCACCTCCATGAGGCATATAATAATTCCTCAGGCTATGAAGAACATCCTGCCTGCTCTAGGTAACGAATTTATAGTGGTAATAAAGGAATCCTCCATAGTATCCATCATTGGAATACCTGAGCTTATGTATAATGCTGAGGTGGTAAGAGGAGTTACCTTCATGCCCTTTGAACCTTTAATTATTGCAGCAATAATGTATTTCATAATGACCTTCACTCTTTCAAAGCTAATGGGAAGGTTCGAAAGGAGACTGAGAAGAGTTGATTGAGGTAAAAAACTTAAATAAGTGCTTTGGTTCATTACAGGTTCTTAAGAATGTAGATCTAGATATAGCTAAGGGGGAGGTAGTGGTTATTATAGGCCCTAGCGGCTCTGGAAAGAGCACCCTATTAAGATGCTTAAATGGTCTTGAGGAGGCTACCTCTGGAGAGATAAGCTTTAAAGGAACATCTCTAAGCAGCAAAGCTTCAAGCATAGATAAATTAAGAGAAAAAATGGGTATGGTTTTTCAGAGCTTTAACCTATTTCCTCATATGTCCGTACTTCAAAACATCACCTTTGCACCGATGAAGCTTAGGAAGATCAGTAAGGAGGAGGCAGAGAGCAAGGCCTGTGAGTTACTTCGTGCTGTGGGTCTTCTAGATAAAAAGGATTCATACCCATCACAGCTCTCTGGTGGACAAAAACAGCGTATAGCCATAGTAAGAGCACTTGCCATGGAGCCTGAGGTGATGTTATTTGATGAGCCTACCTCAGCACTGGACCCAGAGATGGTAGGTGAAGTGCTGCAGGTAATGAAAAATCTTGCTGCTCAGGGAATGACCATGGTAGTGGTAACTCACGAAATGGGCTTTGCCAAGGAGGTTGGCAGCAGAATAATCTTCATGGATGGCGGAGAGATCGCTGAACAGGGAAGTGCTGAAAAACTCTTTGGAGCCCCTGAAAACCCAAGGACTAAGGAATTTTTAAACAAGGTTTTACAATAAATCTTGCAGTATTTATAAAAACTCATAATAATTTGTATAAACATAGGGATACTGCGAAAACGGTTCTTGTTGTTTAATTAACCAAAAAGTGTATATAATTATAAATGTAAATAAATACCAAATGGATACAGAGGTACAGCATGAATAAGAAGAAACGCTTTCCATGGACATTTATAATTATTATACTTACCCTTCTGATATTGTCTGGGCTTTGGCTAAGTTATGGCAGACATGCCTATGCATTAAACAAAGCTTCTGCCCTTTATGAGGAGGGGGATTATCTCCATGCAGTTATGCTTTATAAGGCTGAGAGTAAAGAGAGCCTTTTTATGGTTGAAGACAGTATTCATATGGCATACTGTGAGTATTACCTGGAGAGATATGAGGACAGCCTAAGAACCCTAGATAATATTGGGGATATATCTGTAGAGGATATAGAGTATAAGGTTGAAAAGGAATATCTTATAGGGATGAATAGGTTTTTTTTGAAGGATTATTCCAATGCTCTCTCACACTTTAATGAAGCTGTAGAGCTTGGCATAAGCAATGCTGATAAATATTTTGCTCTTCAGATATACAGGGCTCAATGCTATAACCTTTCTAAGGACCCCGAGGAGTGTATATTAGTTTTGGAGGAGCTCATTCCAAGGCTTTCTAAGAAGCAGCAGCTACAGGTGGCTTATTCTCTGAAGGGTCAGGCATGTATTGATAAGGGAGATTATAATGGCGCCTTGGATTGCTTTAATAAGGTACAGGCTATAAACCCTGAGGATATAGAGCCTTATATTACAACAGCTTATATCTATGACAAGACAGAGGGAAGTGGGTATATGCTTAAGTATTTGAAGGGACTTAGAGAAAGGTTTCCAGGGAATAAGGAGCTGGAGGAACTCATTTCCTGCAGAGAAAATTATTAATATTAGATATTAATCTCGCTTAGGCGAGATTTTTTTTGATTTTAACTATAAACATGACTGGGTATATATCCATTTGAATGGCTTAAGTTGATAAAGGTAATAATTAGTATTAAACATAAGTCTACATAGTGAATGGAGTGTTGTGATATGTCTGTTAATATAGGTAAGTCAGGAAATGTTCTATTAGTGAGCTTTGATTACTCTCCAGAAAGAGTTGTAAAAGTAAAAACCCTGAAGGGATACAAATGGAATCCTGATAAAAAAATTTGGACAATACCTTATAATGATGAGAATTTCAATAATCTAAAGAGACTTTTCAGCAATGATCAGTTAAATATAGACTTTGAAGGGAATTTATGTAACAAACAAATTTTCATGAAAATGGAGGAGGAAATAAGATTAAAGGGATATAGTTTTAAAACAAAAAAATCTTATATGGGCCATGTTAAAAGATTTTCCAGTTATATTGCTAAAAATTTAGATAAAATAACTAATGAGGATGTAAGAGCATATATATTCTTTCTTCTAGAAAGTAAGGAAGTGTCCCATTCATATGTAAATCAAGCAATCAGCTCAATAAAATTTCTATGTAAAGATGTGCTTAACCAAAGTATAACAATAAATTCAGTGCCAAGACCAATACGAGAAAACAAGCTTCCAAATGTTTTAAGTATTCAGGAAGTAGCTAAAATCCTTGCTGCATTGAATAATGAAAAACATAAAGCAATATTATTTCTAGTTTATTCTGCTGGATTAAGAGTAGGGGAGGTTGTTAAACTAAAAGAAGAGGACATAGATAGCGATAGAATGCTAATACATGTTGTTCAAGGAAAAGGAAAAAAGGATAGATATACTGTACTCTCACAAATAGCACTTGAACAATTAAGAAAATATTATAGATTATACAAACCAGAGAAATGGCTTTTTCCAGGGCAAAACAACAAGGGATATATTACAGAAAGAACAGTTGAAAAAATATTTGAGAATGCCTGTAATATAGCAAAAATAAACAAAAAGGTTTCTGTGCACTGCTTAAGGCACTCATTTGCCACGCATCTTCTTGAAGGAGGAATTGATCTGAGATATATTCAAGAGCTTTTAGGGCATGCCAGTTCAAAAACTACTGAGATATATACTCATGTTACACAGAAGAGTCTTACAAATATAGAAAGTCCGCTTGATAGAATCATGGTAAATGATGTAAAATATAAGAAACAGCAATAGAGGTATTACCCGAATCAACCTTCGTCTATTAAGCCAAATTGAAGTAAATAGCGAAAGTTTGATTCGAGCATTCAGTAGTTAGGCGACATTAATTTAAGGAGAAAATATAATGATAGTGTTTGAACAAAGAAGTGATTTTGAAGAATGGCTTGATGATAATTACTGGTTTGAAGATGGATATATCGCTGAAATTACAACACATGATAATGAACATAGCAATATAGCTTCAGTAGAAATACGGATTGGTTATCAAATTGAAGGGACACTCAATGGAGGAACTCCCATTACTCTTAAGGAATATATAATCAAAGCTAGCAAGATTAAACTATGGACTTTCAGTGAGAATACTATTTATAATCCGGATAATTGTATTTCTGGAATAGAAACAATTGATGAATGCGATGGAATAGGATTTGAAGTTGATGTTCCAGAACTGATAAAACTTGTATGCGACGTTATTACTGTTGAAGGACCATTTTTAAAGAAATCAATACGCAAACCCTGGGTTAGTGAAAGATATGTATTTTTTAATATTAAAGAGGGTCAGATTCCGAAACCATCTCAATGGATTGACTGGTTGGACAAATTAGGAATTGATGTTTCATGGCGACATGGTGGAAGTGAGGCAAAGTTAGTGGAGAGAGTACCATTCCCAGATTATTCTGGATGGTTCTTGCAGGAAACTTATAAGATACCAACTACGCAATTTGGTGTATTCTTTTCCAATGTAAGGTTCGAGAAAGGAGATATCTCATTAAGTATACAGAAATATGATAGTAACGTAGATGATTTATGGTATGCAGTAAATAGGATTTTATCTGAAAATATACAGAAGATAGAGGTTTTATGTGGTAATTGCAGATTTAGCGGGAGTGAATGGTTAGAATACCTAAACTCTAAGAAAATCCCAGAGGATATGTACGGTTGGGCGTAACACGTCGCCTAACAAAATGTTCAAGTCTGCTTTGCATGAAAAGACTGCAAAGCACACCTGCGAGCCTAAGAAAAGAGCTTTCTAAGGCTCTCGGCGTCTTGAACACGAAACGTTATATGTAATTTTAGATTAACAGAGTGACAGCTTAAAAGTTTTTTATTATTTTATTATGACACAATTGTGAAAAATGGTAATAAGGGTTATTTATACAACACGCAAATAAATTTGTAGAAATGGAGAATTAAAAAATGAAGGAGGATATATATAATTATTTAGAGAATTTTGAAGAACAAACAAAGCAAAGATTTTGTATGATATATGGTCTTCTTTACGAAAGCACTTCTCGGAATATTGATGAAAAATTGTGGGCTAAATTACCGTCATTTTATGTAGATGATAATGTTGTTCGCCTTATTCCCTTTAAAGACCATGTTAATGTTGAAGCAAAAGCGGTTATTTTTCATAAAGATGAATTGTTAGAATATAGGATAACACCCAAAGGTATGCTACAAATTTTTCATAATCAACAGGTTCCGTGTGAATTGTTAAAAGTAATATTTGAAGAAAGTTTTGAATCAATTACAGTTTAAATACCAATCTGTCTGACCTAAGAGTATGAACATAACCTTTAATTTGCATTATTCTTATATTGTGTAACTAATTTAAAGTTAATTAAAATAGATTTTATTCAAAGTGCAGTGGTTAAAACTACATATAATAAAAAATTGCTGTACAGCTTGGCTTAAAAGAATAGTCAAGCTACACCTGCAACACTAAGCCAAGTCTGGTTAAGTGTCTCGGCTTCGGAAATTCGAGACGTTATGTGAAATTCCCTGTTCATGTTGCAGCATCATATCACATATTTATAGAGCATTGCTTTAAATATTCTGAATAGTGCAAAAAAGAGGAGGTTTAGAAATGATTGACATAATTCCTACTGAAGAACAAATTGAATCTCTACTAGGCGAGACAGCAATGCAGGCTTGGAATGATCTTATTGGATTTATAGAGTTACATTATGAATATGAACCTGTATGGGATGAAGGGGGAAAGTATGGCATTTGGGAAGTAAAGTATCGTAAAAGTGGTAAAACTCTGTGTTCTTTTTATGTAAAAAATGGACAATTTACTGTACTTGTTATACTGGGCAAAGCGGAAAGAGAGAGTTTTGAGTTATCACATAAAGAATTTTCTTCTGAAATTAATGAGCTGTATACTAATACTCGTCAGTATCATGATGGTAAATGGTTATGGATTAATGTTTTTGATATGAGTTTAATTGAAGATATAAAAAGATTGATAGTAATCAAGAAGAAACCTAAAAGAAAGGTGTGAGATTAGCTGTGGGAAAAATTACAATGTGTGGATATAGGTGTGATTTATGCAAGGCTTTTGCTCCTAATATAAAAAATAACGATGAGAGAGAAATATTAAGCAATGTATGGAATAAATATTATGATCTTGATATACCAACAGAGAAAATATATTGTGATGGATGTAGATGTAGTACAGAAAATGCCAAACGTATAGATATGAATTGTCCAGTTCGCAAGTGTGTAATTGAAAAGCAGGTTGATAATTGTGGTGAATGTATTGAGTTTCCATGTGTAATCTTTAATGAACGAAAGGGACTTTCACTTCAAGAAGCAAAAGAAAAACTTGGAAGTAACTTCTGTGCAGATGAATACAATAATTGCTTATTAGCTTATGATAATATGACTAGATTAAAGGAATATAAAAAGAGTAAGTAAATTATTTTTTACTATAGGAGTTGGACAACCTTGATAGAATCAGGGTTTGCGGGCAGGGAACTTCACATAACACTGCATGGAAGTTCGCGCTGGAGAGGGGCAAACTCTGAGGCAGTTCAGTACACATTTCAAAGACTAAGCCATGCATGGCTAAGTCTTTGAAACGTCTCCCCTGCCTAAACGTTATTGAAATCCTGCGTAAGCAAGTGCCAATCAGAAGTGATTATGAGGAAAACATATATTTCACATTGATATTATTGTGTAAAATTAAAAATTTACATGTAACAGGAGGGGAAAAATGAATATAGAATTTAATGTGATTGCAGCTTTTGATAGAAATACTGAGCATATTCTCATGTGTAAAAGAAGAAAAAATCCATATAAAGGATTATATAATTTAGTCGGTGGAAAGATTGAAGATGGCGAAGATGGATTGAGTGCCGCTTATCGCGAATTAGAGGAGGAAACTGGTATTTCTAAGAAAGATATTAGATTAACACACTTAATGGATTTTACGTATTATTTACCAAGTATTAAGGTTGAAGCGTATGTTGGCAGGTTAAATAAAGAGATAGCTGTATATGGAGATGAGAATGATTTAGAGTGGATTGAAATAAATCAAAATTTCTTTGATGTTTCAAGATTTGCTGGAGAGGGGAATATAGGGCATATAATGGAACAGATATATTTATCTAAAGAGATACTATTAAAATAGAATAGACAACAAAGCGAAAGTGGTATTTAATAAGTTAATTCGTATCCTTCGTTGAATCGGAATTAGGCCACCTCAAAGGGTATCCTAAAATTAATATCTTGTACTCTAAAAATAGTCTAGGATAGTAGAAATTTATTGTGTAGTGCCTACGGACTTCATCCAAGAAAAAATTTCCGTCTAGCTTGCCTTGAAAAGATAGTCAAGCTACACCTGCGAAGCTAAGAAAAGAGCTTTCTAAGCTTCTTGGCGTCGGTCATACAGAGACGTTAGCTGACAGGATATGTTCATGATAGTTTTATTCCGTAACGATTATACGGATAGATAAACACTTGTAAAAAAGGGTAAAGCAAGAATTATTTATATTAAAAAATAGGTGGTATTAAGAATGGATGCTAAAAGTATTGCTCCTTGGGAGTTATTACAAAAGGAAATGACATGGGAACAGCTAAAATACATACATAATAAAAGAGTCTTGGATTTTGGAAGTGGAAATGGCATGACAGCTAACCATTTTGCTATAGACAATGAGGTAATAGCAATTGAACCAAATGAAAAGATGCTCCAGGATAGATTTACAGAAAATCATTATACACAAATAAAAGGAGACATAGAGGAACTTAAGAATTTTGAAGATGAATCATTTGATGTGATATTGTGCCACAATGTTTTTGAGTATGTAGATGAAAGAGAAGGAATTATAAAAGAATTTTCAAGGATATTAAAGAAAAATGGTTATCTTTCTGTTTTGAAACATAATAAGAGTGGAAGGGTTATGCAGATGGTAGTGTTACTGAACAATTTTGAACATGCCAAT
This sequence comes from Clostridium sp. UBA701, assembly GCA_002298125.1. Classification (GTDB taxonomy): domain Bacteria; phylum Bacillota; class Clostridia; order Clostridiales; family Clostridiaceae; genus UBA701. The sequence goes on from DBMJ01000002.1 coordinate 73,164, forward strand.
GAATTATTAGCTGGAGAAAATGGAAATGCACAACAGTTTGGTACCATTAATTACTATGAAGATACAGAAATATTGGAATGGTCAGATAAATTTGAATTAGAGAGAATCTTTGGGATAAGAACTTTTTGGGATTTGCAACAAAATCAAGAAATTCAGAAGGATAAGACATGGCAGGAACAGATGTTGGAAGTGGAATTTAAGGTAAGTGAATTGGAAGAGTATAAAGCCGTAGCGTTCTTTCATCATGTTATTTTACGAAAAAAGTAATGAAGGTTATGAGTATTAACCTTTAGCATGCATTCTTTATTTTTTCTTAACAATAAGTGATTGATGGTCAAGCAATATCGAATAAAGTGCATGGAGAACATATCCCATCATCTAACAACACCTTGCCGGTTCCGCTAACGCCCCACCCAAATGCCCCAGCCTAACATAGCCGGAATTTAATAAAAGCAACATAAGAGCTATGTAAGCCTTTATTAAATCCTGTAAGGCTGGGGCACTTCGACAAACCAAGACGTTATATGTAATTTTAGATTAACAGAGTGGTAGCTTAAAAATTTTGTTTATTTTTTTAGAGACGCAATTGTTTTATTATACGAATCAGAAAGAAGGTTTAAGATGGTAGGAAAATATAAGGTAATAACTCTTTGTGGTAGTACAAAGTTTAAAGATGAATTTCTACAAGTGCAGAAAGAATTAACATTAGAAGGTAATATAGTAATTTCAGTTGGACTATTTGGACATGCTGATGGCGAATTTGGGAAACATATTACGACTGAAGTGAAAATAATGCTTGATGATATACATAAAAGAAAAATTGATATGGCTGATGAAATATTTGTAATTAATAAAGGTAGATATATAGGTGAAAGTACAAAAAGCGAAATAGAATATGCTATAAAAACAGGTAAAAAAGTCAATTATTTAGAGGCATTTAACGATTAAGTTGATTCGGAATCTTCTTATAATGCGAATCAGAATTAAAGTTAAAAGATTAGACTCAGCTTAAAGTGTAGTGGCTAAAACTACATCTAACAAAACACTCAAGTTCGCTTTGGCTAAACTAGGGTCAAGCCTCTGAAGCAGCCAAAGCACATTCCTTCACCAAGCGCGTCGTGCTAAGGTTCAGGAACGTCGGCATCACGAAACGTTAGTTGAAATTCCAGGCCAATGAAAGTTTGAGCTTACGCAGTTAATGTTTTCTTTACATTTCTGTGACTTAAAGAAAAATCACATTGTAAACTATGACGTAATAAATTACAAATGTATTATAGGAGAGCTTATCTATTATGTTAGTAATTCATACAGAGAGGTTGAATATATTGCCTTTAGACCAATCTCATCTTGAACTTTGTATTTCCAATTTTTGCGAAATGGAAAGAAAGTTAGGTTTAGTTAATACTGATAGAAAGCTTGGAGACAGGGAAAAGATTGTTTATAAAATAAGGCTAAAGGGTGTAGAAAATAATCCTATTAATTATATGTGGTATACTGTCTGGATGATAGTACTAAAAGAGGAAAATAGGTTTATTGGTTCAGTAATGATAAAAAACTATCCTAATGAAAATGGTGAAGTTATAATTGGTTATTCAATAGAAAGTGATTATAGGTGCAATGGCTTTATGACTGAAGCATTAAAACACTTAATACATTGGATGTTTTTAAATCCAGAAGTTAAATTTATACTTGCAGATACACTGAAAAACAACCTACCGTCACATAGAGTATTACAAAAGATTGGGATGGTAAAATACATGGAAGATGATGAATGTTACTGGTGGAGGTTAATAAAATAATTATTTGGGGATATTCTTATGTTGTTGAACAACCATAAAATAATGTGGATAAAACAAGGGGGTAAAATTAATATTTAAATTAGGTAGCTACTTACTATTCATAACATTTACTCAGGTAATAGCAGTAACTCTATATCATGTATCAAGTTTTGGAGATTTTGCATTTCAAAATATACCAGGGTTAGTATTTATAATAATATTGATAGAATTTATTTTTTCTGGATACTTGATATATATAGGATATCAAACTAGCCCACTGAAAAATATGTTTCTAAAGGAACAGAAAGATAGAGTAAACTAATTATACGGAACGATATTCTTTTAATGTAAACTACATTGAAAGAAATTCTTGGGGAAAATCCTACGCATATAGATAGTAAATGACCTGGAACATCATCTAACAAAATCTTGCCGTCCGCCTTGGTAGGTGGATTTTTTAATATAGATATGTGTAAATTCATGGTTTATAATCTATATATAGGTTAAAAATGGGTGGCTTGCCAAGGCACATTCCTTAACCGGCGCAAGCGCAGCCAAGAGGTATTCCTATAGGGTACAGTTCAGGAACGTCAGCAACACGAGACGTTAGCAGACATTATCATAGGACTGAAAAATAAATTTATATTATTAGGTTAAATTTATCCTAAATGTGATATAATAATTATATAAATACAAATATTATTAGGAGGGATAAATATGCTAGTAAATACTCAGAAAATAGTTTCAATATCAGAAGCAAATCAGAACTTTTCTAAGATAGCAAAGTTAGTTGATGAAGATAAATCTGTAGTTATAATGAAAAATAATAAACCTAAATACATTCTTTTGGATTTTGATGAATTTAGCAAAGGTGAAGTATCAGAGGAAGAAAAATTAGATGATATTGCAGATAGAATACTGTTTGAAAACTTAGAAGCATTTAAGGAGCTAGCTAAATGAAGTATATCTCAATTGACTATATTTTAAAGTTGCACAAAAAACTAATATTAGCGACTGGAGGTTCCGATGGAGTAAGGGACATAGAGTTATTAAAATCAGCAGTAGAAAACTCCAAATCAACATTTGGGGGAGAAGAATTATATCCAAGTATTGAGGATAAATGTGTTAATATTTGTTACAGCATAATAAATAATCATGCATTTATAGATGGAAATAAAAGAATTGGAATATATGTAATGTTAGTTTTGCTAGAATATAATGGAGTAGAACTGAGTTTCTCACAGATCGAACTGATAAATTTAGGATTAGGCATTGCAAAAGGAGAGTTGAAGCAAGAAGATATACAAAAGTGGATAAATAATCATAAATAGACGTACACGTCTGCTAACAAAAAGTTCCTATCCGCCTTGGCTAAAGGCGGTATTTTATTATATGCATACTCCAAATTATAACTTATAATATAATTAAAGGTTACATATAAAGACGCCAAGGCAAACCTACAAGCCTAAGTGCAGTCGCTCTAAGGCTTGTAGGTTTCGGGAAATCAGAATTTCAGCAGAGCACCAAGGTAAGGGATATGGAACAAGTGCGCTGAAGATACTTTTAAAATATGGATTTATGGAAAGAAGACTACATAAATGCTCGTCAACTGTTTTACAGGGAAATGACGCAAGTATTAAAATGCATAAAAAACTTGGTTACGAGCAGGAAGGTATTCTCAAAGAAAACATTTATTTAAATGGAAGCTATTATGATGAAGTATGTTTTGGTTTAACAATAGACAAGTATTTAGAAAATATATCAAATAAGAAGATTGTGAATTTAAAGTTAATTCACAGTCTTCTTATACACCGGTTAATTAGCGGGTAAATTGGTAATGCATCACTCAAAGTGTGGTGGCTAAAACTACATATTACAATACTTTTACATGCAGCTTGGCTTGAAAGGATAGCCAAGCTACACCTGTGACAGTAAGCCAGGCCTGGCTAAGTGTCTCGGCGTCGTAAATTCGAAACGTTATGCGAAATCTGTTGAAAGGGAGACCATATATCCCTTTCAACAGATTTATTAATGAAGTTCATCATATATTCTTTATGGAAAAAATATAAACAAGGGGTGTTAAGATGTTTGGATTATTTAAGAAGAAGGAACCAAAAGAAATAATTAGACAAGGTGATGAGAATACTTATAAGTCTATGAGAAAGATGGCTTTTAACATTAAACCGGAACAACTTGGTATAAATCTTGAAAATGATGATCAAGTCTATGGTAGTATAGTTGATATGGAAGTTGGAGATGGGAAAATAGCATCAATGGTCTGCTTTTTAGATGGGACGGCAAGTTTATATTTTTCAAATGGTGGAGGAATTATTGGTGCAGGACAGCATGAGAATGTTCGAGAAGCAGTTGGTTCTTATTTATTAAGTGTTCATCAGGTATTGCCAATAATGAAACATACTGATAAGTATGATATTATTCTAAAAGAAAATCATCATATTTTTTATCTATTTACAAGAATTGGAATATATTCACTTGATTTGGATTTAAAGGAATCTAGTAAATCCAAAGAAACTCACTTTCTATTTTCGCTTTCCCAAATGGTACTAAGTGAAATTAGAAACGCAAGCAAGGACAGATAATTAATTTTGCTATAGTGATTTTATGGAATTATATGTAATTAAAAAATGATTATCATATTGAACGTATGCGTGTGATATGGATAATTTCGCATAACAAAATTATACCGTCCGCCTTGGCTTGGGGACTCTTTTTATATAGAACAATGTAAAATTATGGTCTATAATCTATATATAGGTTAGAGATAGAAAGCGGCCAAGTCACATTCCTTCACCAAGCTAAGTCTGGCTAGGTTCAGGAACGTCTTGAGTGCGAGACGTTATCGGAAACCCCTGTTCAAAAATATTAGGGCTATAAGAGAAATTCATATTTTCTTTTTCCATGAAGGATACGTCTGATTTCTACGATATCATTTTTAACTACATAGAACACTAAATAACTACTAACTATAAGAATTCTATAATTTAAATATTGTAGACGAGCATCTTTGGGTATTTTCCCTATATAGGGGAAGTCTTCAAGTTTTGATATAGTGCTATCTATTTCATCAAGAAGATTTAATGCTGATTGAGGACTATCAAGTTGAATATATTCAATTATTTCTGTTAAGTCTTTTTCAGCAATGGGCAAGTATTCAATTATATATTTCTTACTCATTTATCTTTGTCCTCATTTTAGTCATTAAATCTTTATGAGATATCTTAGTTTCATTAGATTGACTTTCAGCTTCAGCTTCACTTAGTTTTTGATATAATTCTATAAGTGCTTGTTGTTTTTCATAAAGGGCTAAACTCATAACTACCATATCACCCTGCCCGTTTTTAGTTATGAAAACAGGTTCAGCATTTTTATGGCATATATCTGAAATTATATTAAAGTTATTTCTTAAATCAGAAATTGGTCTAATTGTTGGCATATATATCACTCCTAGTATAATATTATATCATTATTATATCATTATTATGATATAATTTCTACTTTTTTATAACATCTAAATAGAATAAGTAAATTATATTTTAATTACAGTCAAAGGAGTATTGTTAATAATTAGAGTTTAACTGCACGAGACATCCAATAACAAAACATTCAAGTTCGCTTTGGATTGAAAGACAGCCAAAGCACATTCCTTCACTAAGCCAGGTCTGGCTAGGCTCAGGAACGTCTTGAATGCGAAACGTTAGATGAAAGTGAAGTATACTTCTTGAAAAAATAACGTATTAAGAGACCGTTTTTATTATGAAATTATAATAAACTATTGAATTGAGAGGTACAAAATATGATAAGAAAGTTAGTAGATATAGGCACAAAAAAATTGGAAATTAACATTCATGGTACTGGAATGCCAATAGTTGTTATTGAAACTGGAATGGGATGCTCATGGTATGATTGGTATGAAGTTATTTGCGAAATCAGTAAAAAAACAACAGTAATAACATATCATAGGTCAGGATATGGAGAAAGTACACTTGGAAAAGAAGAACGATCTACTAAACAAATCGCTGAGGATCTGAATAGATTACTTGAAAAGGAAAGTATAGATTCTCCAATAGTTTTGATTGGACACTCATTTGGAGGGTTGTGTGTGCAGCACTTTGCAAGTTTATTTCCGGAAAAAGTTATGGGTATGGTATTAATAGATTCAAACTCTATAGATGAATATAAAATGGATGAAATTAGAAATAAACTTCCAAACTTAAAAAAGATGTTCCCAAAAAACAAAATAATAGAAAGTTGGAAAGAATTATCACTAAAAAGTAAATCACAACTAGAGACAACTATTTGTCCGAAACTTTTACCAGGGCAGATGAAATTTGCAGAAGAGATACAAAAATGTATTTTAAAGTTTCAAATTAACCCGAATATGTACTCAGCAATGGCATCAGAACTTGAATTAATGTCACAGAGTGGACAAGAAATAAAAAATAGTTTTATAACATTAGATATTCCCCTAAAAGTATTAGGTAGAGATATGGAATTAGGAGTTAAATGGAATGTTGATATGGGACTACCTCAAAATGAGGCAATTATGTTTGAAAACTTATGGCATAGTTTAATAAAGGAAGAAGCAAGTAATTCTACAAAAGGACAATTTATAGAAGTGAAAGGTTCAAAACATTCAATTTATCGTACTAACCCTGAATTTGTTGTTAAAGCAATAAATGATGTTATAGCGGAAATTGATTGAAAGATAACCATTGGACGGACACCTTCAGCTATCAAAACATTCAAGTTCGCTTTGGCTACTAGGAAATCAAGCCTTTGTAGAAGCCAAAGCACATTCCTTCACCAAGCCAGGTCTGGCTAGGCTCAGGAACGTCTTGAATTCGAAACGTTATACACATTAAATTAATTAGGAGAGGATTACTATGGATGAAAATATTTTAGATGAAGGTAAGAAATTTCTTGTTTCTTATTTGCAAGGTAAAAGCATTGATTATGAAACGAATCATCCTTGGCGTAAAAGTTGGGAATTTATTATCTTACACTCTCTTAGAGTTGAGGGTTATGTTAAGAAGATTTTAGATTGCGAAAATCATGAGCTATCTCATGATGAAGTTTTAGTTACTCGGTTAGCTGCAATATTACATGATATAGGTAGAATTCATAAAAGAGAAGGACATGCATTATTGGGAAGAGACATTATACATGATTGGCTGAGAAAAAATCAAACAATATCTAAGAATATCAAGGAATCTAATAGATTATTATATTTAATTGAAAGGCACTCAAATAAGGAAGATGATGAAGAGGATTACTGCTTGAAAATATTGAGAGATGCCGATGTACTGGATGAAATTGGTGTCATGTCAATATTTATGGCTTCAAATTGGATAGATAGAAGCAATCCATACTTCTTTAAATTACTTTCTGATAGAGTTGATAATTTCGAAATAAGCTTCTGTGAAAATGCATTTAAATTATTAAAAACTGAAAGTGCAAAAATGATTTTGAATGAAAAAACAAAATGGATAACCCTTTTTATTAATCAGTTAAAAGATGAACTATATGGGACAGAAATGTTTGGTCAAGTCAATATAGAGGATTATTTTGGAGACATCGTATAACAAAAAACTCCCGTTCGTTTTGCCATGAAAATACTGACAAAACACATTCTTTCGCCAAGCGCGGTCGCGCTAGGGCTCAAGAACATCGGAGGTTAGCAACGTTAGTCGCCATTACTCTTATATGTTTTCCTATATCGGGGGGATAAAATGATTGAAAACATAGTATAGAAGATTTAAAAGACATAGCCCAAAAACTAATTTTTAATAATAATTATAGTGAATACATAAAAGAATTTAATAGACTAGAAGATAAAGAATTAAATAAAAAATATGATGTTTATTATGTTGGAACTGATAGGCAATAATATGTTTTTAAAAATTCAAAATTAGGTTATGAAGCAAACATTTATGAAACATTTTTTACTAACAAGGATATAGCTGTGCCTAAATATTATGGAAAGATAAAGGATTTAGATGATAATATTTGGTTCTTGCTAGAATATATTGATGGAAAAGTATTTTCAGATGAAAGCTTAGAAAATTACTGTAATGTAGCTACAGAATTAGCAGTAATACATTCAAAGTTCTTAAATATAAAAATTGAAAAACAATAACATTTATTTCTTAGAAATGGCAATGAAGTAATAATTAATAAGATAAATAAAATTATAGAAAAGAATAAAAATAATGAGCTGAATTGGACTGAAGATATACTACAAGTTTTAAAAAGTATTTCAGATAGATTAAGAAAAAGACCAAAGACAATAATTCAAAATGATTTACTACCAATAAACATAATGCTTAAAGATGAAAAAGTAATATTTATTGATTGGGAGTTCGCAGCAATTGGGTCTTATACGCAAGACATCGGAAGATTATTAAGTGATTTTAAAGATAAAAATGTGGAGCTTTGGGTTAAAAGAGAATGGGAACAAGATATATTAGATTCTTATTTTGATGCAATTAATAATGAGAGTATTCTTGGACTATCAAGAGATGAGTTTTTATTAGATTATAAATGTTCTAGATTATTAAATTATGCAGGGATTGTATTTGCACATGTTTTAAATAATTGGGACATTACGGATTGGTATAAATTAAATTTTAAGAATATGGTGGATTCTATTAATATGTTAGATAAGGGGATGTTGTGGTAACGACGTCTCAGTTTGTTGTGGCAGCTAGGAAGTAAAGTCTCCGAAGAAACCACAGCACATTTTCCAAGCTCATGTATGACTAAGGAACGTCGGCTATGCGAAACGTTAGATGCAATTTTAGATTAACAGAGTGATAGCTTAAAAGTTTTTTGTTTATTTATTTAGAGACACAATTGTAAGACATGGCGAATTTAAATTTATTGTTATGATTTAAGGGGGACTTATAATGATTTTTTATCAAGATGAAAATATTAAGATTAGAGATATATGTAGCGAGGATGTTATTAATTTGTTTTGCAGTAGAATAGACAAAGAATTAAATTTGCATGACCCAAGACCAATACCTAACACGAGCAAAGAGTTAATTGCTGAATGTATAGCTTACTGTAATAGATTTGATATTGAAATAATGAATGAGAGTATTGAAGATAGAAAATATAAGTATTTTATTGTTACAAACAATGACGGTAATTTTATAGGATTTGTTAATTTTTTCAGCATAGATAAAATAAAGAAACAAGGTGAAATGGGAGTAATTATAGCTGATAAGCGATATTGGAGAAAGGGTATTGCCTACATTGCAATTAATGTAGTAACAAAATATATATTCAATAATATGGAGATTGATAGAATATATATTGAAACTGGTGAGACTAATAAACCTGCATTAAGGTTGTTTGATAAACTTGGCTTTAACAAATGCGGTGAGTATCTTGAAGATGATGATTTTAAGTTCATAGTTATGGAAAAAAAGAGGATTTATTTTAACAAATAGTCTAGAGTTTTTTTAAAATGCGAATTAAATTTAAAGTTAAAAGAGTAGATTCAGCTTAAAGAGTAGAGGCAAAAACTGCATCTAACAAAACATTCAAGTTCGCTTTGACTAAATTAGAGTCAAGCCTCTGAAGCAGCCAAAGCATATTCCTTCACCAAGCCAGGTCTGGCTAGGTTCAGGAAGATCTTGAATGCGAGACGTTAGATGTAATTTTAGATAAACAGAGCGACAGTTCAAGCGGTTAAGACATATTTGTAAAATATAGAAAACTAGGTAATTTACAAAAGAAAATGGGGGGTATTTATGAGAGAAATTGTATATGATAATTATTTTTGGCAAAACGATTTAGTAAGATTAAGACCATGGAGTGAAGAAGATTGGGAATGGATGTATTACACCGGATTTGATAGCTCATTAAGCAGATTAGCAGGTTATAAAGTTGATTTTCCACCAACAATTTCAAGTGCTAAAGAATATAGTAAAAAAGTAGAAAATTGTGTTGAGCAAAATGGTAACACTGTTTTCGCTGTTGAGACACTAAATGGTTTACATGTTGGAAGAATCATTTTCTGTATAGATAGTGAAAGACATGGAACTTTTGGTGTTGGCATCAGAATTTCAGCAGAGCACCAAGGTAAGGGATATGGAACAAGTGCACTGAAGATACTTTTAAAATATGGATTTATGGAAAGAAGACTACATAAATGCTCGTCAACTGTTTTACAGGGAAATGACGCAAGTATTAAAATGCATAAAAAACTTGGTTACGAGCAGGAAGGTATTCTCAAAGAAAACATTTATTTAAATGGAAGCTATTATGATGAAGTATGTTTTGGTTTAACAATAGACAAGTATTTAGAAAATATATCAAATAAGTAGATGTGAATTTAAAGTTAATTCACAGTCTTCTTATACACCGGTTAATTAGTGGGTAAATTGATAAGGCATCACTCAAAGTGTGGTGGCTAAAACTACATATAACAATAAATTTCCATGCAGCTTGGCTTGAAAGGATAGCCAAGCTACACCTGTGACAGTAAGCCAGGCCTGGCTAAGTGTCTCGGCGTCAGAAATTCGAAACGTTATGTGTAATTTTAGTTAAACAGAGTTACAGCATAAAGGTTTTAAAATTGAAGGTTTGCAAAGATATTGGAGCAGGGGAATACCTGCTTTTATTTTTGATTAAGGTTTATTATTGTTATATTAATGGTATTAACTGTATAATGGATATATATGGTTTGTTCGTTTGTGTAAATATTGTTCATTAAATGATTTAATATGGGGGGCTTTTTATATGAAAAAAATGTTATTTTATCTTTGTCTGATTTTAATGATCTTTTCTTTAGTGGCATGTAAACAGGCTGGCAAAACTAATAAAGTTGTAATAAGTACTAGTGAATCTGCTAAGTTTAGCAAAATGGAAGTAAATGCTGCAATAAATTGTGTAAAGAAAAAATTCAAGGATTTTGAAGGATGTAATCTTACAAAACTATGGTACGATGAAGAAAGGTCGAATTCTATTATTGAAGGATATTTATCAAATGGGAAGGGTTCAGTTAATAATGTCAAAGCTGAGAATGTAATTGTTTTACTATCTAATTTTGATGTGGACTCTTCAGGCGGTGATGGAGGTTTTAATCCAAATTCAGCTTACTCCAATTGGAATTGGATATTAATAAGGGATAGTAAAACAGATAATTGGCGAGTTGATGATTGGGGATATTAATAAGTTCACATTTTTCATTATGGGAAGAAATTATAAAATAAGCCAGGGGAGTACAGTTTTAAGTGTAGTAGCAAAACTACGTATAACAAAATACTCAAGTTCGCTTTGCATGAAAAGACTTCAAAGCACACCTGCGAAGGCAAATGCGGTTGCACGAAGCTTCTCGGTGTCTTGAACACGAGACGTTATACCAAACTTTGCTAATAGAAAGCAATTAGTAGGAGTTTTTTTAGATTTAAGTTAATTGATACGTAGTTGTAAGAAAGTGTAAACTAGTGATTATTTATTTTTTATTCAGGAGATTTGTATGAAGCATAGTATTATAGCTGATTTGGAAAACAATTATGGGCTAATTTGTAATCAGATTACTCCAGTAACAGGTGGATTGTTGAATCTAAAATGGAAGGTTTCCACTGAAAAGGGCGAGTTTTTGGTCAAACAATACAGCACTATGCGTTTTCGCAGAGAACAAATTGAGAGAATCGAGTCCGCACTACAGCGGCAAATTATTCTTGAAAAAAACGGCGTTCCCTGTCCGTTTCTCTGGCAGTACGAAGACCGTGTAATTCATTGGCTGGATGACAAAACAGCCTATATGGTCATGGATTTTCGCTCAGGAAGGACCGAAAAAGCCAATACAATCGCAATAGCACAAATGCGAAGTCTAGGTAGTGTCTGTGCTATAATGCATAAAGCGTTTTCACAATTACCGGAGCCTTCAATCAAGAGCCTACCCGTTTTTGGCGGCTATACGATGGATTTATTATGGGAAAACTTTAACTCACGTATGACGAAATGCTCGCTGGACGATCATGTTGAATATCGGAAAGCTGTGCTTGCTCTGGAGCCAATTTTGAAGCAGCTTAATACCGAATTTTTTGATAAGTTTCCCAAAGGATTCGCTCATGAGGATTTTCAACCCGGCAATATTCTGTTCGATGTGGATTGTGTAGCTGCTGTCGTTGATTTCGACCGTAATTGTTACAGCTATATTTGGCATGATATAGGAAGAGCGATACTGTCCTTTGCTTTGGAAGGCAATGTAATGAATGTCGAAAAGGTATGCGCTTTCCTTGAAGGCTATTCCCAGCATTCAGACTTAACTTTGTCTAATATAGCGGACGCTTTGAGGCTTTCGTGGTGCATTGAAACACCATGGTGGATACAGCCAGAATTTTTTAGAGAATGTGACGAAATTCCAAAGCGTTTCAAAGATGAAATGCTTTGGTTGACAGAACACTGGTTTGAGATAGATTCTTTATTATGCTCCTAATAAGCATGATCAGAACTTTTTACTTCACAATGTTCTTAAATTGTGTAGTAAATATAGAAAGTTAATATCAATAATAAAATGAGCGTTGCAGTAAATCAAAACATAGTGGAGACGGAACTGCCATGCAAAATGTTATACGCAACTTTGGTGATAGAAAGTAAATAGTAAAATTTTATGATTTTGTTTTATTGGTTTGGAATTGTAAGATATGGTGAATTGAATTAAAATAAGTATTTTAGGGGGATATCATGGCTTATGACTCAAAGGCAATCATAGATACATTAATAAATAATATTTCAGAAATGGGTGTAGTGCAATCAATCGGAATAAGTGGAGGTAAGACTTCTCTTCCAAGAGCAGGAGAAGGTGATATTGATATCTTTATATATTGTGATGAAATACCAAACTTTGAGAAAAGACAAGCCATAATAAATCAGCTTGATGAACAGATACAAGGAGGTAAGGTAAATATCTTTGAAGGGGGACATTGGGGGATAGGAGATTTCATGCTTATAAATGGTATTGAAACTTGGTTAATGTATTTTACGGTAAGTGAGACCTTAACTGATATAGAATCTATACTTAATGGTAAATATCCAGATAAATTGGATAATTACTACTATCCAATCGGGCGATGTGCCATGTTGAAAGATATCAATGTTTTATACGATAAAAGCAATTTCTTAGATGACTTGAAAAAAAGACTATCTGAGTACCCAAACAAATTACAAAGGATACTTATACAATATCACCTAGAGGAACTTGATGATATAGAAGATTTGGAACGTGCTGTAGTACGAAAAGATTTACTGTTTTATCACTTTGCAATGGATATTGCAATTGACCATTTCCTTCAAGCTTTGTTTGCTATTAATAAAATCTATTTTCCAAGTAGAAAAAGAACACTTAATTTAATTGAAAACTTCAGTGTTAAACCTGAAGGCTGTAATGAAAATTTATTAGAAGTTATTAAGTTAGGAGGTTTTGCAGAAGGAATTAATCAATCTTTTGTACTATGGAGAAATATGGTTAATCAACTAAAGCAATTGAGTAATATTTAGTGTAATTAATTCGTCATCTTCTTATTTTGCAAAATAAATTTAAGTTTTTGAATTGATTCAGCTCAAATTGTAGCGGCTAAAGCTACGTATAACAAAATGTTGCTGTCCGCAGATACTTAATCTGGAGTGGGTCTTTCGAGCTGCATTTCTGCAACCATTCCAGGTTAAGCTAAGAGTTAGCTAAGGCTGGAATGGTTCATGTGATATACAAATGATTTAAGGTGGGAGTTGAAAACATGTTTCCTAAAAGATTAGCGAGAACTGTGATTTATGAAAATCCTTGGGTAAATCTATATGTTGATAAAGTTATATTTCCTGATGGAAGGTTAATAGAAAAGCATCATTGTCTCCACTATGATAGGCAATCCGTTGGTATAGTTATAGAAAATGATAAGGATGAAATTCTTCTCATTCAATCCTATAGATATATAACTAATTCAATAGGGTAGGAAATACCAGCTGGGGGAATAGAAGAGGGAGAAACGCCACAAGAAGCTGCCAAAAGAGAAGTATTAGAGGAGACAGGCTATACGGTTACAGAACCACAGCTTGTATGCACATTTAATCCTTCAAATGGAATGTCTGATGCTATTTTCAATATAGTTAAATGCAAAGCAATAAGTAGTATTGATGACTTTGATAAAAATGAAGTAAAAGAACGTAAATGGGTAGCGAACAGTGATATAAGAGAAATGATAGGCAAGAATGAAATAAAGTGTGGACCTTCCTTAATTGGATTATTACTTACTTTATCAGGAATTAAGGAGGGTAATAGTGATAATTAAAGACTTTATGAATAATGAATGGTCGTGTAAATGTATAGGATGCTCAATTGGAACCGGAGAGGTTATCCCACTCCATTTCATTATTTAGGTGTAAGTTCAACTGACCAAAGTATAAAATTTGGAGTCTCACTTAAATTCTAATTCTTCCAGTCAGATTAATAATAAGTTATTTATATTAAATAAAGGAAGTGTAATTTAATGAAAATTCTTGTGTTAGGTGCTAGTGGATATGCAGGAAGTAAAATAAGAGAACTGTTATTAACAGAATACCAAGATGTTTATGGGACTTATCACAATACAAATGAGAAATATGAAAATGATAAATTTATGTTTCAATATGAATTAGGAGATGATGAAACCTTAAAACAAATAATGGAATCATTAAATCCCGATATTGTTATTTCAAGTATTAGAGGGGATTTTTCACTTATATTGAACGCACATAAAATTATTTCCGATACTCTTGCAGAAAAAGAAAATAAGAAAATAATTTTTTTATCTACTGCAAATGTTTATGATGGTGCATTGGAGAAACCACATGTTGAAACAGATATACCAAATGCTGAATCAAAATATGGTAAATTCAAAATAACTTGTGAGAATCTTCTTTTGAATAAGTTAGGCAAAAATGCTATTATTATCCGAATACCTGAAATATGGGGAATGAAGTGTCCTAGATGGCTTAGTTTTGAAAGCAGTATAAAAAAACATACGCCGATTCAAACATACCAAAATATATATGTGAATTATACAACTAATAAACAAATTACTAAATGGATTCTTTATATTATAAGAAATGATTTGAAGGGAATTTTCCATATTGGAACTAAAGATATATGTGAATATATTGATTTTCAAAACAGATTAAGCAAAAAACTAAATCTAATGAATCCTTGTTACACTATTAAAAAATTTGATACAAAGTTGTATCAAGCAGTTTTACCTAATAGAAAGGAAATACCAGAGTATTTGCATATGACAATTGATGATATTATTTACGAAACAATTGGAAGTTAGAAGATGCAATTATTGGTATAATATTAAGTAGTTTGATTCCAATTTAAGGTTGAGTATTATGATCAATAATTTGAAAGGAATTTTCATTATGGGAGAATTATCAAAACTACCTAATATAGGAAAAGAAGTTGAAAGTCAGTTGAATAAAGTAGGTATATTTACTTATGATGAGTTAAAAGTTATTGGTGCAGAACAAGCATGGTTGAAAATACAAGAGATTGATGCTTCTGCGTGTATTCATAGATTGTTAGCACTAGAAGGTGCAATTCACGGTGTTAAGAAAACAGCGTTACCACAGGAACGTAAATCAGGCCTAAAAGATTTTTATAATTGCCATAAAGGCAAATAGTAAATTTAAGTGAGGAAATGATATGTCATTAAATGAATATAAAAATGAAGTTAGAGAATTTTTAATTAGAATGGGTTCATTGAATGGGGATAATCATCAGAAAATAACTTGGATAAATGAAGAATTTGAATTATTAAAAAAGGCTGTAAATGCTTCAGAAAGAGATAGGATTGAACATCAACTATATGACATGCTATATTTGTTGTTTGAAATGGCTGCTGATAATAATTTTGATTTAGATAAGGAATGGCAAAAAGGAAGCAAAAGAAAGCAAGAAAAATATTTAAAATCAAAAAAACAAATTTCAATTTAAGGGTGAATGTTATAAATAGTAATTTGTGAATAAGTAATAGGTAATAACTAAGAGATAATAGTTGTGGTTAAAATTCAGCTTTGCTGAATTTTTATCAAAAACTCTTACTTTTTACTTCTTAGTTCTTACTTAAACGGCAAATTCCAATTTAAGGTTAAGTAATATAAATAGTAAATTTGTAAGAGGAGTTTGAAAATGTTAGATTCAAAGGATATAGAACTTATTGAAAAGGCAAATTCCGATTTATCGTTAAGTAACAAAATTTTAGTTGCAGCTCTGTCGTATCTTTCTTATAGGTCATCTTAATAAACTTGATTAAGAAATTTTCGGAGGAAATGTAAATTGAATGCAGAATATAATACTAATGCTAAGACACAATGGTATACAAAAGTATTTTTAAACAGGAAGTGAAATATCAATGGATAGTTTATATTTACCTAAGAAGATTAAGAAACACGTTTTAAATATGGAATGTGAACAAAACAGTGTTGGTTGTTCACAAGCAGGTGTATATAAATTTTTTTCGGAAACAGAGACATTATATTTAAAAGTTGAGTCAAAATCAGGTGACCTTGAAACAGAATATAAAAATATGCTATGGTTACAGAAAAGGCTTCCTGCCCCTCGAATAATTGAATGGTTGTCAGAAATGGATATTGACTACCTTTTGATTTCGGGAATTGGTGGTAAAATGCTATGTGATGATTATTACTTAAAAAATCCTACTTTAGCAGTTTCTCTATTAGCAAAGGGTATTAATTTACTGCAATCTGTAGATATTAATGATTGCCCTATACATAATAGATTACATAAGAAACTGAAGGATGCTGCTGAGAATATTAGGCTTAACAGAGTGGATATGAATGATTGGGAAGCAAACAGCAATAGATTCTCATCTCCACAAGATTTGCTTAACTTTCTAAGTAGTAATATTCCTAAAAATGAAGAACTTGTTTTTACACATGGTGATTATTGCCTTCCAAATATTTTTGCTGACGATGAACAGATAACAGGATTTATTGATGTTGGACGTGCAGGTGTAGCAGATCTGTGGCAAGATGTGGCACTTTGTATTCGTTCTTTACGGCATAACTTTAAAACAAAAGAGTATGATGACTTGCTATTAAAGCAAATTGGCATCCCAATAAATAAAGAAAAATTAGATTATTATATTTTACTTGACGAGTTGTTTTGACCTCGGCTAATTTGCAGAAAACAAAGTTAAATACGTTCACAATATTATTATAAGTTAGCTTAATAACCCCGGAGAGAAATCCTCGGGGTTATTTATTCTAAGAAAAAATAACATAACTAAAGTAACAGTAGCTAAAATTTAATTTATCTTTGTAAAGCTTTTAATTGTTTGCTTAATATTCAATAAAATCACTTCGATATAATTATTTACAATTGAAGGAAATGTTGAACTTAAATAGAATATAGTTGTATTAGTGTATTTGTAGGAAAATGTGACATATGAAAGAGGAGGAACAGCTCAATAAATAGTGATTTAAGTGAGACTCCAAATTTTATATTTGGGCAGTCGAACTTACACCTATGTAATGAAATGGAGTAGGTGTTTCATTTATAAATAATGATAAAAAACTTGATATATAGGCATTTATACTATCATAAACTAAAGGAAACTCCTACTTCGCTACTCTACGTAGGAGTAAGTTCCGCTAGCTAAATCGAAGATTTAGAGCGTCACTTAAATTCCAATTTACGATTGAGTTTAATAAATAGTAATTTGAGAGACAGATTAAATTAATTTAGTGAGGATATATTGTTTGAAAAGTACGATAGGAATAAATAGGGGGAGAGTTTATGTTTACTAAAAATGAGATATTAAATATTGCAAAGAAACAACTATCTTTAGATTTTAGCTGTGAGATTGAAGATTTAGAGAAAATTGAAAATACTGTGGTTGAGAAACAACATAAAATAGGAAGAAGACTCTACGCTAATGATGGTTGTTCGCTTAAGATTCTTTGTTTCGGAAGAAGAGCTGTAGTTTCTACTACACCAGAAATTATGCCTTGGTTTCAAAAAAAATTAAATGATTATGATGCTAACTGGTTATTTCTATATCCTGTACTTAGGAATATAGACAAAATGCTTGCAGATTTTGGACATGAGGTAGCTGATATTCATCATTTTTATTTACCATTAGCAACTTTAGAAGAGGTAGAGCCTATCACAGATATCAGATGGTATGAGCAGGATGATATTATCCAATTTAAAAATGATGATAGATTTGATGAAGCTTTTGCTTTTGATGATAATTATCCAGATATTTTAGCTATTGCTGCTTTAAATGGAGATGAGATTATTGGTATGGCAGGGACAAGCTGTGATTGTGAAGATATGTGGCAGATTGGTATTAATGTTATGGAAGGATACCGTGGGAAAGGGATAGCCACAAATTTAGTTTCTTTATTAAAGAACGAAATTATGAAGAGAGGAAAAATTCCATTTTATAGTACTATTGAATCTAATATATATTCTCAAGGTGTTGCTATTAAATCAGGATTTATACCAGTTTGGGTAGAGTTATACTCTAGAGAAAAAACACTTTGATATCTTACCACCTAGGGGTAAGACATCAAATGAGAATACACGATTACGACAAATTCCAATTTACGATTGAGTTTAATAAATAGTAATTTGAAATGGGGATTAAATAATGGATTTCAGAAATACATTTGACCAAATACCAGAAACATTTGATAAATATAGACCCCGATATTGTGATGAACTCTTTACAGAAATTATAACTGCATCTGACTTGAATTCAAGCAAAGATGTACTTGAAATTGGTCCAGGAACAGGACAAGCAACAGAGCCTATTTTAAAAACTGGATGTAGTTATAAGGCAATTGAAATTGGTGAGAACTTTACAGAATTTATGAAAAACAAATATGGGACTTATAGTAATTTTGATATTGTAAATGCTGATTTTGAAACATACGATTTTGGAAATCAAACATTTGATTTAATATATTCAGCAGCTACAATTCAATGGATACCTGAAGAAATAGCATTTTCAAAAGCCTACAATATATTAAAACCTGGTGGCATTCTTGCAATGTTTATGACCCGTTCAGATGAGAAAAGTGCAAATGAAGAACTGTACAATAGAATAGACGAGGTATATAAAGAACACTTTTCTGTTAAGCAGAGATATAATTGTAAAATGAAATATGATAATGTTGTGAATTATGGCTTTGTTAATTACAAATATCAAGACTGGAAAAAAGTAAGAACACTTAATGCTGATGAATATATTTCATATATTAGTACACATTGTGAGCATATAACTTTAGAAGAGCCTTATAAGTCTAGATTTTACACGGGAGTAAGAAAGGCTATTATAGATGCTGGTAATAAAATAATTATTAACGATACTATTCCATTATATCTTGCTCAAAAACCGCTATAAATTCCAATTTAAGGGTGAATGTTATAAATAGTAATTTGAAAGGATAGTGTAATATGGCAAGAGAAATTTGGGATGCTTATGATAAAGATGGTAATAAGTTGGGATTTGACCAATTTAGAGATGAACCTATTCCAGAAGGTGTTTATCATATTGTTGTTGAGATTTATACTATAACAGAAAATAATGAAGTATTGATAACTCAAAGACATCAAAATAAGCCATGGGCGTTAAAATGGGAAGTGACTGGCGGCTCAATCTTGAAAGGTGAAACACCAGAACAAGGTGCTATCAGAGAATTGAGGGAAGAAACAGGAATAGAAGTAACAGATTCTGACTTAAATTTTGTATATTCTTATATTTATAAAAATGTCCCTTCGATTTATAAATGTTTCATAGTATTCATAAATAAAGAAAAAACAACAATTCAATTACAAAAAGGAGAAACTATTGATTACCGATACCTACCATATAATGAGTTTAAACAATTCATTAGAACAGATAATTATGTTGATTGGGTAAGAGAACGTTTTTGTGTTCATGAAAAATTATTTGATACTATTATCCACCAGCGATAAATTTCTAATTTGATGCGGAGTATCAACAAGGAAAAATGGAAGATTTTTTCGAGTATAGGATAGATAGAGAAATCAAAGTTTACGGAGGAAAATATAAAAAATAATAGTATATTAGAAATAAAATTGTATGAAAAAGGTGATGGGAAAAATTATAGTATTATTAAAAAGTATAGGCGTGAAGTTGTAGAAAAAAGTGTTATTAATTCTAGTATATAAGAAATTTTAAAAGCAGGCTTCGCTGTTAAAGGAGAATATAGAAATGAAAATTGAGACAAATGATTTAATTATCCGTAATTTTGAGTTGAGCGATGAAAAGGATTTGTGCGAATATATGCTACAGAGAGTTAATGCTGAATTTGAGGCATATCCAGATTTCACTTGCCAGAAAGCGAAGAAAGAGATTGAATTCAGAGCACAAAGTGATGAATTCTATGCAATTGAGTCGAAAAAAGAGCATAAGGTTATTGGAAATATTTATTTAGGAAATAGGAGTTTTAATACAAGAGAGCTTGGATATGTGTTAAATGAGAAATATCAGCATAAGGGATATGGAAGTGATGCAAGCAAAGCAGTTATAGAGTATATGTTTAATCGAGGTGTTCATCGAATTTATGCAGAATGTGCTCCTCAAAACACACCTTCATGGAAGTTAATGGAGAAGGTTGGAATGATACGTGAAGCACATTTTAGAAAAAATGTTTCTTTCCATCAAGATGAGAAAGGATTCCCTATATATTGGGACACCTATGTATACGCGATATTAAATCCATATAAGTAAGTTTATTCTGACTGGCAAATTTCCAATTTGTAGGGGGGATTGTGTTTTGAAGGAATACCTTTATCATGGCACTAATTATTCTAGAATTATAGAATTGGAAGCTCGTTCTAAACTCCATAATACGGATAAAAAAGTAGTATATTTGACAGATAATATTCCGTATGCATTGTATTATATTTGGGATGGAAAGCACAAGGGCTATAGTGAGAAACATGTTACTGGTTGGATTAAGAATGGAGTTGCATATTATGAAGAGCAATTTCCTGACCAATTAAAAACTTTCTATAAAGGAGTTTCTGGCTATCTGTATTGTATTTCCAAGAATTCTGATATTCAATCTGTTGAAAACAGGGAATGTCTGTATTATAGTTTGGAAAATACCGTTGTAGCTAAAGTTGATTATATTCTTGATGTATATGAAGAACTTTTGAAATATGAAGCATCAGGTAAGCTTAAGGTGCTACGATACAACGAACAATCAGAAAAGCGTCAAGACGAACTGATTGATTTGATTGCAACAGGTATTGTTAAGTCCGACTTTTTCAAGGACGATGAAGCCAAGGCACAGTTTATGAAAAAACATTTTGTTAAGGCATGGGAGAAGGCTATTAAACAATTATAATTTCGTGGAAAAATCTATGGAACACCAAGAATAATAAAACCTTTCTTATTAAAGATTGCTTAAAATAACTTTGATACATATTTTTCTTACTATGGAAAACAAACTTATAGAAAGCTGGAATCTCAGGAAGGAGAGTAAAAAGATGAATAAAATTGAAAGGCATCAAGAAATATGTGAAAGACTTATGAAGATATATGCTGCAAAAAATAAAGATTATGGTGATAGTTTTGGCGAAGGATTTCAAGAGTATGGACTAATTATGCCATCGATTAGATTGGATGATAAATTAAGGCGGTACAAGCAACTAATTAAACAAGAGGCAGAAGTAAAGGATGAAGGTATTATAGATACACTTTTGGACATGGCAAATTATTGTATAATGACAGTTATTGAGCTTGAGAATAAAGAAATTAATTCATAGACGTCTCGAGTGAAAAACGCTAGACGTAATTCAGCAGAGATAGCCTCTATCTGTGGTGGCATTTTCGAGAGCTTAGTTCTGTTGCTTTATAGTTATAAATTTGTATATTATTGTTAACAAAGATTAGTTATATAATATGGAGGAAAAGTTCATGGGTTTTGCTTCAGTTGATGATTATATCAAGAGTTTAGATGAGAATAGGAAAAAATGCGTTTATGAATTTGTTGCGTTTATGAAAACTGAATTTCCGAAAATCATACCTAAAATCTGCTTTGCGATGCCAATGTGGTGGGTGGGTGTGAAAATGTACGATGGTTATGTAGCGATTTCAGCTGCAAAAAAACACTACTCCATACATTTTCATGATGAAAACTATATTTTAAATATGAAAAAAGCCTTGCCGAATTGCAGCTTTGGGAAAAGATGTATCAATGTTAAGTATGGTGATGAACAATCTATTTCTGTTATCCAACAGAATGTAAAAGACTATTTTAGTAGTTTGGAAAATATTCAAATTCGCCTATAAGAATATGTAATTCTAAATGGGGCCTTGTATATTATGGATGGATAGATAAGTGGCAGTCAGAAGTTTATGTTTATTCAAAATGATTAGAATGTACTGGATCAACAACTAATGGTTGAGAACCTAATAGTGGTATAGAGGTATTAAGTAATTGAGATGTCATAGGAGGAGAATATGATAAAGCGATGCATTATGATATTTCCAGATTTTAATAATGGACAAGTAATAGATGATGTAAGAAGAAAGTATGACCCACTTGTGGAGCATGTACAACCACATATTACCTTGGTTTTTCCTTTTGAAAGTGATATTGAGAAAAGTGTACTAGAAGAATATATATCAAAGACTGTAGAGGATATTAAGCCCTTTAACCTTGTACTTAGTGGAATCGCTCCTTCAAATTCTACGGGAAATTACCTATTTCTAAATATCAA
Organism: Clostridium sp. UBA701; assembly: GCA_002298125.1. GTDB lineage: Bacteria > Bacillota > Clostridia > Clostridiales > Clostridiaceae > UBA701. The sequence continues at coordinate 95,733 of DBMJ01000002.1, forward strand.
AGAAGGCAAAGACGAAATAATGGAAATACATAATAGATTATACAGAGGAATTTTAAAGAGCTTCTACCCCCAATGGTTAAAGGACATAGAGTTTTTACCACATATGACGGTTGGTAATCTTAATGATCCTAGTGCCTTTGAAAGGGCAGTAGAAGAAACTAAGAATATAGATGAAGTATTTGAAACAATTGTCAGGGAGATAAGTGTTGAGATTATTGATGAAAATGAAGATTCTATCATAGAAATAATTGTTCCGCTTTAGAGAAAAACATTTAGTTATTTGAGGTGAATTATATGGAAACACAATTTGAAAGACGAGGAAATTTGGTTTATATAAAGCAGCCAAATTTTGATGAGCTAGATTATGTAGCAAAGTTATGGTTGGATGAAGAAACCATGGTGGATGTTGGTGGAGTTGTAGCCTTTCCAGCAGAAAAAAGAGAGACTTGGTATAGAAGGATGGTTAATCCAACGGATGGAAAGAATTTTTATTGCCTAATTTATACTCTTGATGGTATTCCAGTTGGAGAAGTAAGCTTTCACAGATTTGATGAAGAAGAAAAAAAGGCAGATTTTAATATCAAAATTCAAAGCAAATACAGAGGAAAAGGATATGGAAAAGAGGCAATAGGGCTTATCTTAAGCTATTATTTCTATGATTTTGGCGGGCAAGTCATCTATGATGATGTAATAAATGAAAAAGGTCAAAGGGCGCTGAAAAGCTTTGGCTTTGAAATAGTATCAAAGACTGATAATGAAGTTTTATATAAAATGACAAAGGAAGGCTTTGCTGCTTTACCAAATATGAAATAATAATTGCTTAAATATACGATTGAGTTATTGCGAAAGATATTTGGAAGGGAAGGAATACAATGCTTAAGGTGAATTTTCACGACTTTAACAATATAGAAAATGATAGACTTAAATATGCAGTAATAGCAGCAAAGTATAAGGGGAAATGGATATTTGTTAGGCATAAGGAGAGGACAACTTGGGAGATCCTTGGTGGACATCGTGAAGAAGGGGAGAATATAAAAGACACAGCCTCAAGAGAACTATTTGAAGAAACCGGAGCAAAAGATTTTGAGCTATATCCTATATGCATTTATTCGGTAGACAGAGATGGTGAGGAATCCTTTGGTCATCTTTTTTATGCTGAGGTAAATTCCTTAGGCGAGTTGCCTAATTTAGAAATAGGAGAAATAATGCTACTGGATAAATTGCCAGAGGATTTAACCTATCCATTAATCCAGCCGCTTTTATTTAAGAGAACTCTTGAATTTTTAAAAATATATCTTAAAAATTAGAAAGTAATATAAAAAGAAATTATAAAGAACAGCATGAGACTTTATATAAAACAAAGTAACATTTAGGGGTGCATTAACTTGAATTCTATAGATATTAGAGAGATTAGAGATAGTGATTTTGAGGATATATATCTACTAAACCAAGAATTAGGTTACATATATGACAAGCAGGACGTAAAAAAGAGAATAGAATACATTATTCAAAATACAAAGGATATTATTTTTGTGGCAGAACAAAATGGTGAGGTTATAGGATACATTCATGGAAGTCCATATGAGCTTCTATATTCCGATTCACTAATTAATATTTTAGGATTTGTAGTGAAAGAGCAATGTAGAAATGCTGGGGTAGGAACCATTCTAATAGAAAAGCTTGAAGGCTGGGCTAAAGAAAAAGATTTCAGCGGGATAAGACTAGTATCAGGCTTTAATAGATTAAATGCACATAAATTCTATGAAAGCCATGGGTATATTAATAGAAAAGATCAAAAGAATTTTATAAAAATGCTGCGTTAGCTTAAGGCTGAGATCAACCTTCGGGTATTCAGTAGTTATGCGTAATTTTATAGAAAAAGAGTGGTAACTTGAAAGTTTTAGAACTTGATTGTATTTTACAGTGAATGTGATCCAAGAGTACGATTAGATGGAGAGGGAAGCAATGAAGAAAAGAGAGGCTAAAGGAAAAAGTAAAATAAATTCATTTAGAATAGTTCCTAAAGAGTATATAGGATATATACTTCTAGTTGGAGTTCTTGATATTCTAATAATTCCTGGGACAATATTTCTTTTAATAACTTTCATACACAGATGGGATGGGCTTCTTCTGTGGGAGAACATGCTTATCCTAAGCCTACCAATAGGTGGTATATTAGCTATTGCATATTGTACTTTGTCAATAATTAGAATTTGTAGAGGGAAAGTATATTTGGAAGTAACAGATGGAATATTAAAGTTTAATGGAGTTTTACTTGAAAAGTCTATGAACATATCCAATATTAAAACTATTAGAAAATTAAGTGGATATAGACAATTCGATTCCATATCAATTACAAGAAAGATTGATAAACATATAAAAGAAAGTAAGAGGATTAGATTTCCTCTAATTTGGTTTGCAGATAGAGATATTGAGGATTTACTTGAGTACTTAAATAAAGCAAATAAGAAAATTGAATGGTAAATTTTTTTATTCATTACTAAATAAAAATTTGAATTTAACATAATGCGCTTATGATACAAAAGGCATTTAAAGATAGATAAGGTTACTTAGCTTTAAGTGTAGTGGCTAAAACTACGCATAACAATGCATTCAAGTCCGCTTTGGCTAAATTAGGGTCAAGCCTCTGAAGAAGCCAAAGCACATTCCTTCACCAAGCCAGGTCTGGCTAGGTTCAGGAACGTCTTGAATGCGAGACGTTATATGACATTTAAAATCTAAGTAGATTTATGTTTACGCATTATATTTTTTATTTAAATTAAATGATGGAGAAGCATAATTGTAAATTATTCTAAAAAAACTGTTTATGAAAGGATATGGAGTAAAATGAAGAAAATAATACTAACCTCTGCAGGATTTGAAAATAAAAAAATTAAAGATAAATTTATAGAACTGATAAATAAACCTAGTAATGAAATAATGGTTTTATTTATTCCCACTGCTGCTATTAATGCAGACGCTATTGCCGTATTACCTAAATGTATGAATGATTTACTAGAGGCAGGGATACCAAAAGAAAATGTTCATATCTATGATTTACATGAAGAGATGTCACTTGAAAAACTGATGAAGTATGATGCTATTTACTTTTGTGGAGGAAATACTCAATATTTGTTAGAAAGAATCAATGGAATAAAATTTAATACTATACTAAAGGAATATGTGCAAAAAGGAGGAGTTTTTGTTGGTGTAAGTGCAGGAAGTATAATAGCAGCACAAAACCTCCCTAATAATTTGGGATTTATTAATTGTTTACTTTCTGTTCATTGTGAAAAAGGTACAGATATAGGCAAAATAAATACTAGTGATTGCCAGCAGATAAAACTAACAGATAACCAAGCTATTCTTTTGACTGATGATGGGGCACAGGTTATAGAATAATATTACTAATTAACTATAATGAACAATTGTATTTTATTACTGACTAGGAGGGAAGATAAGATTGGAGACGACTCCGCATGTAAGTAGCAAAAGATTTTAAACATCATATAACAAAAAATTTCCGTTCAGCTTGGCTTGAAAAGACAGCCAAGCTATACCTGCGAAGCTAAGAAAAGATCTTTCTAAGCTTCTCGGCATCGGAAATTAGGAACGTTATAGGAAATTTTAGGTCTAATTATATTTTGATTACGCATCGAGTTTTTGGAATGGTTTAAAAAATAATTCCCAATTGTAAAGGCGAATTGAAATAATAAAGGAGTTTGAAAATGGAAATAAAAAATAATCATTATGGTGGATTCGTAGTATCTAAAAATGTCATCTCAGGGTTTCCTATTAGATATTCTTTTCGTGAAAAAAGTTCAATACCACAATTAAACGGCTGGAACCTGTATTCGATAAATGATGATGATGAATATGTTAATAATAGCAGAAATTTTGTGATTTTGAGTGCAGAATCTATCTATAAAATTTCTCCTGTTGTCTTAGAAATTTTTGATGCTCCATATGGTACTGATTTGTGCTGGTTATACGAAGAAGATGTGCACATAGGTTTCTATGATTTAGTAGAGGAGAGAGAAACTACAATAGATGAAATTTTGAAAAGTGGCAATTAGAGATGTCATAATATTTGAAAAAATATAAAAAAATCAACGCAGAATATTTCTATATCGTATATTAAATGAAAAGAAAATTTTGAGGGAAAGTATTACGCATATAGAGAGTAAAAGACCTAAAAAATCAGATAACAAAAAATTCCCGTTCAGCTTGTCTTGAAAAGATAGCCAAGCTACACCTGCGACACTAAGCCAGGTCTGGCTAAGTGTCTCGGTGTCGGAAATTCGAGACGTAAATTGAAATTTTTATGAAATTAAAGCGAATAGAGAAGTTTTGTTTTTTATGTTTTATTTGAAAGAATTAATGGTATAATATAAGTAAGAAAAGTAAAGAAAGTAAGGAGATGATATTATAGATTTAGCAAGAGTATCTTCAAAAGGTCAAATTACTATACCAATTGAAATAAGAAAAAAGCTAAACTTAAAAGAAGGGGATAAGGTTTTATTCCTTGAAGATGACGGAAAGATAGTTCTAGCAAATTCTTCTTATATAGCGTTAAAAGAAATGCAAGATGAAATGAAAGGAAAAGCTGAAGAGGTAGGATTAGTTTCTGAAGAGAGCGTTAATGAACTTATAAAAAATATAAGAAAAGAGCACTTGGAGGACTAGAATGAGAGTAATGATTGACACCAATATATTAATTTCAGCAATACTATTTCCAAACTCACTTCCAGCAAAGTCACTTGAGAAAGCAAGCTTGAGTCATACAGTAATATTGTCATCATACAGTAATATTGTCATCATACGGTATTGATGAGATTCATATAGTATTCCAAAGAAAGTTCAAAGATAAATGCCTAATTTTAGAGAAGTTTTTATCTAAGTTTTCATTTGAATTAGTATATACACCTAAAAATATTGAAGAAGGAAGCTTTCCTGAGATAAGAGATGTAAAAGATTTACCTATATTGGCTTCAGCAATACTCGGAGATGTAGATATAATTGTAACAGGAGACAAAGACTTTTTTGCATTGGACATAGATAAGCCTGAAATAGTTAGTGCAAAAGATTTCTTAGAAAGATATTAGTTTTCTGCTAGTCCTTAAAGATTGGTAACAAACTTCAACTAACAAAATACTACCGTTCGCCTTGGCTGGACGGTAATTTTTCTATAGTAAGGTGTAAAAATATTGCACATGATACTATTATAGTTAATAGATATATTGCCAAGGCACATGATAGAGCCTAAGTGCAGTCGCTCTAAGGCTCTATCATGTTGGTAGTACGAGACGTTGGCAGAAAACATATGTTTAGGGTAGTTTAGTTCCGTTACTTAAAAAGTGATAGTACACATCTATATTTTACAGCATTCCAACTGTATCAAATAGCGAATTTACATATTAACAAAGGAGATATTTAATGAAAGGTTTATATACAGAAAGTATCACAGACATTAACCATATAAATATGTTAAAAACAATTTTTGCAGCAATCAAACCAGCACTTGCAGGGCAAATATATATTGAACGCTTTCACGATAATGGAGAAGGTGTTGATAGGGCTTATAATGTTTACAAAATTACAGCAGATAAGCAGACATACATTCTGAAAAAATCAGATGACAATGAGATAGGAGTTTATGAAAAATTTCTTGCAGATAAAAACTTGCCTGTGCCCAAATTGGAGGGATGGACTTGCGTTAATAAGACTAAGTGGATATTAATTGAATACATTGCTGGAGTGGATTTGCGAATGTTTAATAAAGACATGGCTTATGGATGTGCTGACAGTCTTTCTCGCATTTTTAATATGTACTGGCAGAAAGACGGCTTCGAAGAAAATAAGCTAGATAACCGTTTTGAGAGATACTGGACAAGAATAAATAAAAGGGCAGAATGTCTTAAAAACGAGTCAAAGTTATCTTCTGCTTATCGTATTTTTTTAGATAGACAGTTAGTATGTCCACGCACTTTATGTAATGGAGATTTCTTGCAGTGTAATGCAATAGAAAGCCATGACGACATTATTTTAATAGATTGGGCTTTTGCAGGTATTATGCCATACTCGTTAGATGTTGCACGCTTAATAGCACATGGTTCAGAAAAGTTTTTTCCATTTCCTTTTTACATGACAGATGAATATCGAAGGATTTTTCTGAAAGGCGTATATGATAAATTGCTATATAAACCTGACTATAAACAGTTTATATGGGATGTAATACTTTCATGCCTAAATGAGTGTATTGAGTTTATAGAAAATGAATTAAAGGATGAAGCTATTGAAAGAGATGAAGCCTTTACTTATTATTACAAAAATGCGGGGGTTTTGGCTGATATTATTTTGAAGGGTAAAGAGCAGATTTAATATTACCAGACGAACTTTTGTCTGAAATTCATCATCCACAGAAATATAAATTACTTATTTCTGAAAGTATTGAGAGCTATTCATCAGAAAGGATTTCAGAAAGTAGTTGCTAATGAAGGATAGAGGTCTTATTTTTTCTTAAATCAAATGCTTCAATTGGTTCAGGACCTCTCAATATACTTCTTTTTATATGAAGATCACCGGGTGGATTATACCCTATCCTCCATTCAATCAGCGCTATTTTTCCTTCTGCTATTTCAATACCTTGTATTCCACTTGCTCGGACGCAGGATCCATCATTAAAGTAAGGTATCTCATTGACTTTAGGAAAATGCGGTCTATGAGTATGTCCGCAGATGATCATCATTTTGTTCTTTTCAATCCAATTGCTATAAATGCGTTCAATTTTATGAATCTTTTCAGCATTTTTTACAGGACTTGCAGGATTTATAAACCCCACTGAGTGAAGATATCTCCAGAAATATCTTACAGTAAGCCTAGTAAAACGCCATAACATGTCATTCATTATGTCTCCTTGATGACCATGAATAGTTAGAATTTCCTGTCCTGTGATTTTATGTTTAAATACTACTGCCTCATATGGTATTATCCCAGGAAATAATTCTATGTCTTCCTGGTTATAATCATCGTAGAATTTATAATAGTTCTTTTCTACAAATTTTTTATACTTAAAGTAAATATTGTGATTACCATATAACATAATCAATCTATTGTAATCAAAGAACTTTTTTAATTGAGCATAGACCTCATTATGTGCCAGTCTTATTTCTTTAAAATTAGAATGCTCCCAAAATTCATCTCCGTCTCCAACCTCCACATAAGTATATCCATTATTAAAATAGGATTCTAATGCGAATAAAAAAATATTTTGATTTTTTGCAAATTCATCAGAGGGCGTACTATCCCCTCTATGACAGTCACTGAAAAATATATACTTAGAACTATCATCAAAGTATTCAATTTTAGCATTATTATAAGCTTCCGTTAATCTCTTTTCTACTAACTTTTTTTCCGATATCATAGCACACCTCTTTAGGATTTCAAAATTAACTTACGCATTAATATAAAAACAATTTGATTATATTTAGTTAATCTACCCTTTTAAAAAATAAGATATTCAAAAATCCAACATTATTGCAAACTATCTCCTGTAATCCGCTATAAAACCCTCGGATAGCCTTCTCCACTTTACTTAAGCGCCATTTTGTCTGACAAAACCCATAATGTACCCAGCGATGGAGGGTAGTACATCTCCTTCGTTGATCTCATTATTCAGAATAGCTTCTTTGACTTGCTCCTTGATCTGCTCATAAATTGGTATCCTGGACAAGTTTTTGATGATGATTATCAATCATTATTCACCTCATTGTCATTTGAGTTTATATAGTATATTGTGTATATTCTGTATATTAAACACAGCACTTGAACTGCAACTTTTCAAGGATAATTTACTTAAGACGTTTGGCTAAAAACTCTATCATAAGTAATAAAATATAAAAGGCTTAGCAGTGGATATTTGTAAAATATGTTATAATTGAAAGAACTTTAATATAAAAGAGAGGATAAAGACTATGGAATATGAAATTATACATTTACCAAAAGAGAAATGGAAGGGAACTATACTTCCAATAAGGTATAAAACAGATAAATATTATGATGTTATAGTAAATAAAACAGATAAAGGGTTTGCTATTGAGATAGAAAAGAAAGACTTTACAGAGCCAGTAACTCATACACCAGAAGAATATGATTTCCCAGATAAGTTATACGAAGACCACTTTGAGAATGCTTATGCTTGGGGAGTGTTAGTTAATGATGAATTAGTTGCTGCAATTGAAACTTATCAAGAATTATGGTCTAATCGTCTAAGAATTACAGAGCTTTGGGTAGCAGAAAAATATCAAAAGCAAGGAATAGGTCGTGCTTTAATTGAAATGGCAAAGGAACAAGCAAGAAGAGAACGTCGTCGGGCTATCATACTAGAAACACAATCTTGCAATGTTAATGCGGTAGATTTTTATCAGCATGAAGGCTTTAGCTTGATAGGTATGGATACTTGCTGCTACAAGAACAATGATTTACAAAGAAAAGAAGTAAGGTTAGAATTTGGATGGTTTCCAGAAGAAAAGAAAAGATTAAATCATGAAGAAGTAGAAGTTCGAATGGAAACAAAGGATGATTGGTACAATGTAGAGTTAATGACACAGCATGCATTTTGGAACAAACATCATCTTGGATGTGACGAACATTACCTTGTGCATAAATTACGTCAGGATAAAGACTATCTTCCAGAGCTAAGTAGAATAGCAGTAAAGGATGGAGAGGTAATAGGATGTATAATGTATTCAAAGGCACGAGTTGTTGATGGTGCAGATACACATGAAATTATAACCTTTGGACCTCTTTGTGTAGAGCCTAAATGGCAAGGATGTGGCGTTGGTGAGCTGCTGCTCCGGGAAACCATGAGCTTAGCTACAGATAAAGGGTATAAGGGTATTGTAATTTTTGGAGAACCAGATTATTATCCTCGAATAGGATTTAAAACCTGTGACAACTTTAATATTACCACTGCTGATGGTAAAAACTTTGATGCATTTATGGGAATTGAATTAGCAGAAGCTAGTATGAAAGGCATAAAAGGAAAATTCTACGAATCGGAGGTTTTTGAAAATCTCCCAAAGGAAGAAGTGGAAGAATATAATAAAAAATTCCCACAACTAAAAAAATTAAGATTTCCAGGACAATGGGATTAATTTAATAATTTAAAAAATGCACTTGAAATTTGTAGAGGAAGATGCAATTGATGATTTGCAGGCAGCTTTAAATATAGGAGTGAAGCAGATAGATAATTGTCGCTGTTATAAGTTGAGTATGTAACTAATGGTTGAATATTAGAAAATGAGAATTATAGATGGAGGCATATTATGATAGATAAAAATAAAATTAAATTAACTAAGGAGAAAAGGGAAGAAATGATTTCTGCAATAAAGACCTATTTTCTAAACGAAAGGGAAGAAGAATTAGGTGATTTGGCTACAAGTCTGATGTTGAATTTTATAATAGAAGAATTAGCGCCAGAATTTTACAATCAAGGAGTTTATGATTCTTATAAATATATGAATGACAGAAATGAAGATTTATTATCAATTCAAATATATTGACTTATCTAACCTTTAATTCGCAACATTCTTATTATGTTTGCGAATTACTAAACACACTTATAAAATCAAGGGGATATACGATATGTATATTGAATACTTAAAATCTGTAAAGGATTATTAAACTATAAATAATGGAATTGAGCCGTCTGATACTAAAATGGCATTTAGGTCAAATTTCAACATACAACACCTGTACTAGGTTGGGCTCAAAGACTGGCTAGGCTCATAATCATCTGCAACACCAAACTATAGTAGAAATAATATGGGGGTACAATGGGAAATAATATATCAAAAGAGATTTATAAGATACTTAATGAGGCAAAGAGTATATCTGCAACTGATCCTAATAAATCCTATACAATGTGCAGAGAAGTATACCACATGTCAAAGAAAAACAATTTAAAGTTAGAAGAAGGGTATGCTTTAATTGGCATGTCCTTTGCTTGTAGAGCTAAGTCAGAAATTAATAAAATGCTGGATTATTCCTATAAGGCACTTGAAATATTTGAAGCATTACAAGACCTTTTAGGACAAATAAAATCATTAAACCTTATTGGAATTGCTTACTTTTATAATTCAATGTATGAAGCAGCTCTTAAACATTTAGTACAAGCCCTAGAACTGTTAGGTGAAGGCAAGGATTACTTTTTATTAAGTTGTGTATTAAATAATATAGGGGAAGTTTTTCGTGAGTCAGCCCAGTACGATAGAGCTTTAGAATATTATAATAGTGCTCTTAAAATATGCATAGATGCTAATTTGAGAATAAATACAGCTTCAATATTTAGCAATATTGGCGAGATCTATTTTATAGAAAATAGGTATAATGAAGCTATGGAATACTTTACAAAAAGCTATGACATTCTTATTGAAGGAAAAGACATGGTTAATCTGGGGGAAGTTGAAAACAAGTTAGGAAAAGTTCATTATATCAATAAAAATTATAGTAAAGCAGCAGAATATTTTTTTAGTGCACTAAGACGATTAGACAATGTGGATAATAAGTTTTATGCTATCGATGTATTGGTGAATATTGCAAATTTACAATTAAATAAGGATTCAAATAAAGCCTTTTATTACTTTGAAAGGGCTATGCAATATGCTGAAAAAACAAATGCATATAAAAAGTTGAGTGAAGTGTGTAAAACTGTAGCAGATTACTATGAAAGAATAGGTAATTTCAAAGATGCACTGGTATATTTCAAAAGATACCACCGCGTAAATCAAGAAATTATGACTTCAATTGTAGGAGACAAGCTTGAAATTCTAAAAATTGAATTAGAACATTTAAAAGAAAATCATAAATTTGAAAAGATTAAAATAATTAATCAACGATTAGAAATGGAAATTTCAAACCAAAAAAATGAGTTAGAGAAGATACAAAAATCAAACGCAATTTTAGAAAAAAAAATACTTGAAGATGAACTTACTGGTGTTCCAAATAGAAGGTATATTAATTATCATTTGAATAAAACCTGGGAAGAAGCTTTATTACAGGATGAAATAATTGTTTTATTCATTATTGATATTGATAATTTTAAAAAATACAACGATTGCTGGGGGCATTTAAAAGGAGATGAATGTCTTATAAAAGTTGCAAATTGCTTGAAAGCTATACAAGAAAAACGAAAGGATACCTTTGGAAGATACGGTGGAGAAGAATTCATCTATTATGCCAAAAACATAAGTTATGACCAAGCATTAGAGCTAGGTAATTTAATTAGAACTGAAGTAGAAAATCTATGTTTAGAGTATACCTTTGATAATATGAGCAGGGTGATAACAATAAGTGTGGGAGGCGTATTGGGCAAAGTATCAGACTTTGTGAATATATCTAATATGATACAAATTGCCGATAAGGAACTTTATGAAGCCAAAAAAGGGGGCCGAAATATTATGCTTCTAAATAGTTCACCATTCTTTTAAAAAATTATTAAAGGAAAAGAATATACCAATGGTAACTGATAAAGCTAAGTATTAAATGTAACTGATAAAGCTAAGTATTATTGGAATGAGGAGCAAAAACTTATTGAAATATTTACGAAGCAATTGCAGGAGGATATTACACTTAAAATATAAAATATGTTATAATTATACAATAAACGTAAATATTAATAATTATATTATGGGGGGTAATTATGACACCTTTTAATGATTCTTTTGGCGATGCTTTATTTACCATTGTTCCTATTATTGTTTTTATCGGGTTCATAACAGTGTTTGGCTTAATAATATTTTTTATAATCAGGGGTACAAGTACTTGGAAATACAATAATGCTCAACCTAGATTGACTGTATTAGCCAAGGTTGTATCAAAAAGAGAAAATATAACAACGCACGCCCACAATGACACTAATAATTTTTCACATACAAGTACTAGCACAGACTATTTTGTAACTTTTCAGGTAGAAAGCGGAGATAGAATAGAGTTTAGAGTAGACGGCAATGAATATGGCTTATTGATTGAACAGGATGAGGGTAATTTAACCTTTCAAGGTACTAGATATTTAGGTTTTACAAGAAACATTAGTTCAACTTTATAAAGAAGGTATTTTTAAATTCGAAATAAATAATAAGGCAATAAGCTTGAATAAGCTTTAAGTATAGTGAGTGAAACCACATATAATAAAATTTTGCCGTCCGCCTTAGCAGGTGGACTTTTTTTCATCAATAGATATAGATCAAAATCAGATACAAGAACAACAATAGTAGATTTAACTACAAAAGAAGTTGAGGAAAGGGAACGAGCATATGAAATTAATCTATGGAACACATAATCCATCTAAGCTAGAAAGCATGATAAAGATGCTGGAGGGACTGAATCTTTGCATTACCGGTCTTGGAGAGCTTAATATGGAAATAAAAGAATCTGAAGAAACGGGGAAAGATCCATTATCAAATGCAGCACAAAAAGCTACATCTTATTTTGAACAAATTAGGAAACCTATATTTTCTTGTGATTCTGGATTATATTTTGAAGGCGTTGATGAAAAAGATCAACCTGGTGTACTTATAAAGAGGATTAATGGAAACAATTTGACTTATAGAGAGATGCTCAGTTATTATAGCAATTTAGCATCAAAATATGGTGGCAAGTTAATTGCGTATTATAAGAATGCTATATGTTTAGTAATGGATGAGAATAATATTTACAAGTATGACGGTGAAGATATATATTCCGAAAAATTCTACATAGTAGACAAACCCCATAAAAAATATAGAGAAGGATTTCCCTTGGATTCATTATCAGTGGAGATTAAGAGCATGAAATATTATTATGATTTAGAGGGTAATGATAGTGAAAAGCTAGGTGTTATTCACGGGTTTAGAAACTTTTTTATTAGAAGTCTAAAGGATTATTCAAATAATAATTTAGATTACGTCGGATTAGAAGCGGCAGCAGAGAAGATATCAAGCTGAGGCCTTAGTTTGGAGATGAAATAAATGAAGAATAATGAGTTTCCAGAGGTTATTTTGCCCTATGTCAGGGATATGCTTTGTATTTATGATTATTGCTTGCCGAATGTATTTTTCCATAAAGGCAAGGTAACAGGCTTTATTGACTTGGGGAGAGCGGGAATCTCTGATAAATGTCAGGACATCGCTCTATGTGTCCGTTCATTAGAGCATAATCTTAAAAATAAGAAATACACAGATTTGTTATTTCAGTGCTTAAATATAGAGCCAAATTATGAAAAGATAAATTATTATATTTTGCTTGATGAATTATTTTAATATTTCAGCTCAGATGAATACATAGCAGGACTTCCAAAGAAACTTGGGAGTCTTTTCTATTTTAACTAGAATCTAATTAATCTAATTAGGACTAAAATAATAATGCAAAATATATTTGAGTAAATGCAATATATATTTGACAAGATGGAAAATATAACATATAATACAATTAAGGATGACGAGGGGAGGATTAAGATGGGGTTATGAAAAATAAAAAAATGAAGATTGCCCGTATTGAATGTGATTTATCACAGGAGCAGCTTGCGGAAAAGGTTGGCGTTACAAGGCAGACTATCGGCATGATTGAGTCAGGGAATTATAATCCAACACTTAATCTCTGTATAGAAATATGTAAAGCGTTGAACAAGACTTTAAACGATTTGTTTTGGGAGGAATTAATTGAATGAAAAGGATTATTGATGAGAGAATAATTGGGTTGCAAAAAAAGTATGGTTTTGAAGCCATGTTTATAGCTTCATTTCTGATGTTTGTTGATTTTATGGTTAGGGTTGTTTTTTATAAGAAGGGTTTTATGGAAAGCATAGATTTATATTTTGTAATGGTGCTGCCGTGGGTTTATTACTCTATCCGTGGTCTGTTTGGTGGAATATTTGTAAATAGAACAAAACGAGAGAAGCTTATCAATAAAGCTGTTGGTGTTTTCTTTGCATTGATATTATTAATGGTTTCCCTTCTTGGCTTGTCAAATGACGGCGTACTGGACATAAAGGCGCACCCAGCATTTTTCGCGGGAATTGCAGTGGGCTTAGTAGTTTCAGCAATCTTAATCTCATCAGCAACATTTATTGCGAGAAAAAAACAGAAAGCATTTGAGGAAGACTAGAAAGTATTGTCTATAGGGGGCATTAAGGTGGATAAAGCAGCATTTGGAACAAGTTTATTGGGCAAAATTATTGAAATCAATGAAAATTGGATAGAGGTTGAAACTAAAAAAGGCATTGAGATTATTAATTCAGATTATGTTCAAAGCGTTAAAATAGTAAAACCTTAGTGTGCCTACTGAAAAATAAACTATTATATCTTACCCTGATTAAACCTCCTAATTTATGTCAATAATTGTACTGAACATAAATGGGAGGTTTTATTTATGGAAAGAATTATAAGACAGCAGATATTAAACTTTAATATACAAAAGGAAATTAAAGAAAAGGACATTATGAAGGCCATTAAAGAAGCCTATGAGCAATGGGAAAGTGCAAAGTCCTATTTTGAGGAGGTAACAGAACCAAGGCTTATAGACTATGCAATTTTTCTTGAAAGTGCAGCTCGGATGAGATACACCTTTTTGGTGGAGGAAGCCAGGGAAAAGGGCATAGCAGCAGAACCCTATGCTTGTCTAAAAGAAATAATCTAAAATAAGTTATAACTCATATGGCTGCCATTTCTAAAGTATAATATAATTATAGTATTACAGGGTGAAGGAGAAGGGGGTTTATGAGATGATAGCATATGCACTTTATTTTCTTATTGGAGTATTGGGTTTTATTATACTTATAAAGCTATTTACAGGTCCTTTAAAGCTTATAGCAAAGCTTCTTATTAACGGAGTGATAGGAGTTATACTACTTTTCATTACTAACCTTATAGGCAGTTATTTTGGTATACAAATTGGTATAAATCTTGTAACTGCATTAATAGCTGGTATATGTGGCATACCTGGAGTTATATTCCTTGTAATATTTAAACTTCTTTTTTAATACAAAAACCTCAGGCAAAAGCCTCAGACAAAAGTCTGGGGCTTTTGTTAGGTATTTAACATTAATTTCCTCAAGGTTAAATATGGTACAAGTACCTATTAATTCTACAGGGGAATAGGACTTTCCCGAGAAAAATCAATTAATTTAGGGATATATTGACAGTGCAAAATTGCTCTGTTACAATTAAATGTAGCAGCTGTTATAGTCGAAAAAACCTTGAAATATAAGTAAATTATTTCACTGTAATAGGCAAATTAACTGTGTTTGTTATATAACAAACAAATAAATCCAACACTGTTATATAATACGCCACAGGTTATTCATTGAGGTTTTAGACTATGATGGTTTAACTGCGAAAGGGGGATATATATAATGGAAAAATTAGTAGAGATCCGATGGCACGGACGTGGTGGACAAGGTGCTAAAACTGCATCCTTGCTGCTAGCAGAAGCTGCTTTTAACACAGGAATGTATATTCAGGGTTTCCCAGAGTATGGTCCTGAGAGAATGGGAGCACCAATTACTGCCTACAACAGAATCAGCACAGTACCTTTATGTGTACACAGCAACATATATGAGCCAGATTATGTGGTAGTTGTAGATGAGTCCTTGCTAAAAACTGTTGATTGTACTTCAGGCTTAAAAGAAGAAGGAGCTATAGTTGTGAACACTAAGAAGACTCCTGATGAGGTTAGATCAGAGTTAAAAGGTTACAAAGGAAAGGTATTTACAATTGATGCAAGAACAATTTCCGAAGAAACTCTTGGTGCTTACTTCCCAAACACTCCAATGCTTGCTGCCATAGTAAAGGTTAGTAAGGTTATGGGTGAAGAAGAATTTGTAAAAGACATGGAAGGTTCCTTTAAGCACAAGTTTGCTTCCAAGCCACAGGTTATAGACAAGAACATGGAAGCACTCAAGAGATCTCTGCAGGAGGTGAAGGGAATTGAATAGAAGAATGAAGGTTACACCAGAAACAACTTGGAAACAACTCCCTATTGGTGGAGTTATATTAGATGCAGGTAATGCTCAGGATTTCAAAACTGGAGACTGGAGATCTATGAAGCCAATCTGGAACGAAGAGAAGTGTAAGCATTGCTTACTATGCTGGGTAGTTTGTCCAGATATGTCTATAAAGGTTAAGGATGGAAAGATGGTAGGTTTTGATTATGATCACTGCAAGGGATGTGGAGTATGTACTAAGCAGTGTAAATTCGGAGCGCTGGATTTCGTACCTGAAGAGTAGGAAGGAGGAAAAGAAATGGCTAATCAGTTAAGAAAAAGTTTAAGCGGTAATGAAGCTGTAGCAACAGCGATGATGCAAATAAATCCTGATGTAGTAGCAGCTTTCCCAATAACTCCATCTACAGAGGTTCCTCAATATTTTTCATCCTTTGTAGCAAATGGAATGTGTGATACAGTATTTGTACCTGTAGAATCAGAGCATAGTGCTATGAGTGCTTGTATAGGTGCTTCTGCAGCTGGTGGAAGAGTTATGACAGCTACCTCTGCAAATGGGTTAGGACTTATGTGGGAAATGCTATATATTGCTTCTGGAGATAGATTACCTGTAGTTTTAGCTGCAGTAAACAGAGCAATGTCTGCTCCCCTTAACATACACAATGACCATTCTGATACCATGGGTGCAAGGGATTCAGGATGGGTTCAGATATACGCTGAGTCTGCACAGGAGGCTTATGATAACTTTATCCAGGCTGTAAGAATTGCAGAGCATAAAGATGTTATGCTTCCAGTTATGTCCTGTTATGATGGATTTATCACAAGTCATGCTGTAGAGAATTTAATGATGCTTGAAAAATCAGATGTTCAGGCCTTTGTAGGACCTAACAGAATAACTGAGAACAAATTATTGGGAGATACCCCAATTGCTATAGGACCATTGGTATTGCCAAACTTCTATATAGAAATGAAAAGACAGCAGCTTGATGCAATGAACAGTGCAAAGGCTGTAGTTTTAGAGGTAGCAAAGGAATACGAGGCACTTACAGGAAGAAACTATGGTCTGTTTGAAGCTTATAGATTAGAGGATGCAGAGTCTGCTATAGTAGTTATTAACTCTACTGCAGGAACTGCAAAAAATGTAGTTGATGAATTAAGAAACAAGGGACAAAAGGTTGGTCTATTAAAGATAAGATTGTTCAGACCTTTCCCAGGAGAAGAGATAGTAGAAGCTCTTAAAAATGTAAAAGCTGTTGCAGTACTGGATAAGGCTGAAAGCTTCTCCATGGCAGGCGGACCTGTCTATGCAGACGTGGTAAGCTCCTTATATGGAAGAGCAGATGGAAAGATCGTTATGAACTACACCTATGGCCTTGGTGGCAGAGACGTAAAGGTTGAAGACATCAGAAAGGTTTATGAAGATTTATCCAATGCTGTAGCCACAGGAAGCTATGAGAGATTTAACTACCTGGGCGTTAGAGAGTAGTGGACTGGTTATACAACCTGCCACAGAATACAAGGGGGTAGAAAGATGCCAAATTTAAAGGAATTATCAAAGGTTGAAGATAGAATTACCGGCGGACACAGAATGTGTGCTGGCTGTGGAGCTCCTATGGTAGCCAAGTGGGTATTGAAGGCAGTAAAGCCTGAAGACAAGGCAGTTATAGCTAATGCTACTGGATGTCTTGAGGTTTCCACTGGACTATATCCCTATAGTGCATGGACAGACTCCTACATCCATACTGCTTTTGAAAATGCAGGAGCTACACTAAGTGGAGCAGAGGCTTGCTATAGAGCTTTCCAAAAG
Source organism: Clostridium sp. UBA701 (assembly GCA_002298125.1). GTDB lineage: Bacteria > Bacillota > Clostridia > Clostridiales > Clostridiaceae > UBA701. Next base: position 113,516 of record DBMJ01000002.1, read on the forward strand.
AAGGGCAAATTAAATGATAACTATAAATTCATAGCTTTCGGCGGAGACGGTGGTACCTATGACATAGGTCTTCAGTCCCTATCTGGTGCTATGGAAAGAGGACACGATTTACTATATGTATGCTATGACAACGGAGCATATATGAACACTGGTATTCAGAGATCCTCTGCAACACCTGCTGGAGCAGATACTACTACTACACCTGCTGGAAAATGTAGTTTAGGTAAGCCTCAGTTTAGAAAGGATTTAACCCAGATTATAGCATCACATCAGATTCCATATGCTGCTCAAACTGTACCACCAGTACCTGGTACTAAGTACATGTTTGATCTTTATAATAAGTCTGACAGAGCTATAAACGAATTTAAGGGAGCTTCCTTTATCAATGTTTTAACTCCATGTCCAAGAGGATGGAGATGTGATACAGCAACAGAATTAGACTTAATTAAGCTTGCTGTTGAAACCTGCTTCTGGCCACTTTATGAAGTGGTTAATGGCGAATATAAGCTTACTTATAAGCCAGCTAACAAGCTTCCAATAACAGAGTGGATGAAGCCACAGGGAAGATTTAGACATCTGTTTAAGAATGAACAGGGCTTAAAGAGAATCGAGGAAATCCAAGCAGAAGTGGATAAAAGATGGGCTCAGCTCCTCCACCTTTGCGGGGAAAATATATAAAAAAATAATTTCCTAAAAACCCCTTGCCGGAAACTATTCCCACAGTTTCCGGCATTTTTCTCGTATAGGGTACTGCTTTTTCCAACACAATAAAAAGTGAAGGTGTACAACAAAAATAAAACATATACCTATATTTATATGTAGCTTTTTTAATTATAATACGTATAAATATAAGTAAGAAGGGAGGGGTAACATGAAGAAGATATATTGCATTTTAATATTGTTATGTATGCTGCTGTCTGGCTGTACAGGCTATCCAACTTCCACCAAAACTACTAATTCAGACATATTTATATCTAGTGGAAGTGATACTGTGGATCCCTATATTACTACAACTAAAAAAGTGATGCCAGTTTATACACAAGCCGGGGATAAAACAGAGCCAAAGGAACAGGAAAATGTGGATAAAAAACCCCTTGTACTCACTGCAGAAGAAGTAAGCAGGCTGGGCACCAAAAAAGAAGGCTGGTATTTTGTAAGAAAGCCAGTGGGAGTTCCATCAGATGCTTCAGAGAATGGAAAAGCATTACTTAAGAAATATCATGGTTATTATCTAGGAGACACCTCAAAAAAGTACATTTATCTAACCTTTGACGAAGGCTATGAAAATGGATATACCCCAAAGATATTAGATGTGCTTAAGGAGAACAACGTAAAGGCATGCTTTTTTGTAACCACCCCATATATTAAATCCAGCAAGGAGCTCATTGCTAGAATGGTGGAGGAAGGGCATATAGTAGGAAATCACACAACTACTCACCCTTCTATGGCAGATGTAAGTAACTTTGAGACCTTTAAAAAGGAAATTACAGGCTGTGAGGAGGCCTTTAAAGCCGTTACAGGAAAGGATATGCCAAAGTTCTTTAGGCCACCTATGGGGGAATACAATGAAAGATCACTATATTATACCCAAGCTTTAGGATATAAGTCTATCTTTTGGAGCTTTGCTTATAGGGATTGGGTGGTAACTGAGCAGCCTACCGTTGAAGCTGCAAAAAAGGATATTTTGGGTCATACTCATCCTGGAGAAGTAATATTACTTCATGCCGTATCAAAGACTAATACAGAGATATTAGATTCTATTATTAAAGAGTGGAAGGCCCAGGGCTACGAGATAAGAAGTGTGGAGGAGCTTAGTTAAATTAGCTAAAGAGGAGGTGATATTCACCTCCTCTTTTATCTAGGCAAGATATTATTTAAAAACAAGATAGAGCAACAGAAAGATTACTATTCCCAAGGGAATAAGCTGCATTAGGGTGTACTTTAAGCCTCTACTATACGCTTTGGGAAGGTTTTTTCCAGTAGGGTTTAAATTAGGATTCATTACTTTAATGAACCCGTCACGTCTGTGATTCCTTGGACTATCTTCTTTCATAACATACCATCCCCTTTATTCTTTTGTATATATTATAGCATGATTTTATTATTTTGTATAAATAACCCAGACAAAGCCCTTTATATAAAATGGAAAACATTAAGAAAAATTTAAGCTTTATACAATTAATTAAATAAGAAAAGTATGGTAAATTATAATAAGATAGTATTGATTTTTTTAAAGATAAGGAGTGAGGGGCTAATTGAAGGTTTTAGAGGTTGTGGAGGTCTATAAAAAGCTGGGGAAAAGAGAAATAATAAAGGGTATAAGCTTTTCTGTAGAGGAAGGGGAAATCTTTGGATTTCTAGGACCTAATGGTGCGGGTAAGACCACTACCATTAGGATGCTGGTAGGTCTTATTGCACCTAATAAGGGAACCATATCAATTATGGGAAAGGATGTCATAAAATACAGGGCTGAGGCATTATCTCAGGTGGGAGCGGTAGTGGAAAATCCTGAGCTATACAGTTATTTAAGCGGCAGAGAGAATTTAATGCAAATTGCCAGAATAAGAAAAGTGCCTAAAGCACAGGTGGATGACACCATTGAACTGGTGGGGCTTACCTCTAGAATAGATGACAAGGTAAGGAAATACTCTCTTGGTATGAAGCAGCGCTTGGGGCTTGCTGCAGCTCTTTTATCAGAGCCAAAGCTGCTTATACTAGACGAGCCTACTAATGGACTAGATCCTAGTGGAATTTTAGACTTTAGAGAAATAGTAAAAAAGGCTTCTAAGGAAAGAGGCATGGCGGTATTTGTTTCCTCTCACATACTAGGAGAAATTCAACAGCTCTGTGACAGGGTGGCTTACATAAATGGTGGAGTTATACAAGCTATAGAGAGACTAAATGAAAATGCTGAAAAATTAGAGCATGATATTTATACCCTCAAGGTAAGGGATTCAAAAAAAGTTGAGGAAGTATTAGGCAAGCTTTCCTTCATCAGTGAAATAAAGGCAGAGGAGGAGGGCTATACATTATTATCAGAAGTGGACACCTCCCCAGAGATAGTACAAGCTCTTGTAGCTGAAGGAATACAGGTTAGAGAAATATACAAGAAATATAAGGGCGTAGAGCAGAGATATATTGAGCTTGTAGAGGGGGGAATTAGATAATGCACACCTTAATAAAAAATGAATTTAGAAAGCTTCTTAGAAGGAAGAAAACCTACGTGGTGTTTATAGGTTTTTTGCTCATAAGTATGCTCTTTGGGTATGCCAACTATCGTGATGAGCAGAACTATAAATTCTGGAATGATCCTAAAAATAGGATTGCACAGGAAAAAGAAAGCTTAAAATGGATGACTGAAGAGAAAAGCAGACTTGAAAAGGACATAATAAATACCTCTGATGAAAATACAAAAAAGAATTTGCAGTTTGAACTTGAAAACATAAGTGGAAATGTAGAGAACATGAACAAAAGCATAGCAGCTCTTGAGGAAGCAATTAATAAAGGGGACAAGGATAACTGGAGAGCTCAACTGGATTTGCAGATTGCTGATATGGAGATGACCATTAACAACCCAGATAATAGGATGCCAGAAAAATATAAAATAGAACTTAGGAGGAACCTTGAGCAATTAAAATATCTAAAGCAGAATGATATTAAACCCTTAGTGGGAGTGGAGTTTCAGTCCTTTAACTATATAAGCAAGAGCTTAGAGGTAGTGCTATACCTTATAATCCCAGTACTAATTGTAGTATTGGTATCGGATTTTGTATCTGGAGAGTGCACTCCTCCCACACTTAAGTTTTTGCTTACGCAGCCTGTGAGTAGAAGGAAGGTGCTGCTTTCCAAATTCATCTGTGCTGTTTTATCCTCCATAGCAGCAATACTGCTGGTGCAGCTTATAATGTTTATAGCCATAGGAATACTAGGAGGCTTTGGTAACCCTAATTACCCTATGGATTATGCCACTCGCTATTTCTTCGACTATGGAAAGCTAGATGAGTTAGGTAAACCTATGCTTCAGCAGGTAGCAGGCAGTACAAAGATGATAACTATGGCCTCTTATACTGGTATCTTATTATTTAGAGAGGTAATATTTATTACAGCCTGTGCTAGCTTTGGCTTTATGATATCTGCTCTATTTAACAGCAGTATGATAGCAATGGTGTTGTCTATAGTGTCCGCCTTTGGTTTTACTATACTTTCATTAATGGCAACAGAATTTAAGTTCCTTGCTAAATTCCTTAAATATGTATTTTTCACCTATGGAAATATCCCAAATGTAATTAAGGGGAAGCTAGCAATAAGCTATAACAACCCAAGCATAACATCCACCTATGGATTGGTGGTAACTCTGGTGTGGATTGTAGTTTGTTATGCAGTAGCACATTTTGTATTCACTAAAAAGGATATCCTAATATAATCAAAGATTGATAAGGAGGTTGTTTCACTATTATGAGGTGGCAGCCTCTTTAGTTTTGTCCATTTAGAAGGAAAACAAAAAGATAAGTAGAATATAATACAAAAATGATTGGAGGAGTATTAATGAACGAGGTTATGGAGTTAATAAGAAAAAGAACTTCATTAAGAGGCTATATGGATAGACAAATAGAAAAGGAGCATCTAGATATACTGCTAGAGGCTGCTATGAGAGCACCTACTGCAGGAAATATGATGACCTATTCCATACTTGTAATAAGGGATGAAAAGAAAAAGGAAGCCTTAAGTCACAGCTGTGATGAACAGCCCTTTATAGCAAAGGCGCCTCTGGTGCTTGTATTCTTAGCTGACTATGAAAAGTGGTACAAATATTATTCACAGAATGGGGTAAAGGAGTTTTGCATAGAGAAGAGTAAGGTCTTTGAAGGTCCTACAGAGGCAAGTCTCTTTTTAGCAGCTCAGGATGCAGTAATTGCAGCGCAAAATGTAGTTATAGCAGCAGAGTCACTAGGAATAGGCTCCTGCTATATCGGGGATATAATGGAGAAATATGAATACCACAAGGAGCTCTTTAAGCTTCCTCAGTATGTTTTTCCTGTGGCAATGCTTTGCCTTGGTTATTATCCTAAAGGCTATGATACAGCTCCAAGGCCAAGGTTTAACAGGGAATATGTGGTATTTGATGAGGAATACAGAGAACTATCAAAGGAAGAAATAGAAAAAATGTTTGAGAGGGAAACAGGCTACTACAACGCTATGAACAAATATGGTGCAAAAAATTATGCTCAGCAGCATTTTATACGGAAGGTTAGCAGTGATTTTTCAAAGGAAATGGCACGCTCTATAAAGGAAGCAATTAAAAACTGGAGTGGTAAAGAACTTTAAGAGGAAGACGGGGTATATAAATTATGGAACTAACCATACTTCACACCAATGACGTACACAGTAGATATGAAGGCTTTGCTAAGGCAGCAACTGCTATAAAGGAGCTTAGGGATGAGAATACCCTGGTGCTGGATGCAGGAGACTTTAATGACTTTATGAGATTAGAGCTTCAGGGAACTAATGGAAGAGCAGGAGTGGCACTGCTTAAAAGTGCAGGCTACGATGCCCTTTCTGTGGGCAACAATGAGGGCTTTGCGGGTATAGAAATTCTAGAAACCCTAGCAGGAGAAAATGAGGTGCCAGTGCTTGCCTGTAATCTTTATAAAAGGCTTGGAGAAAAATTGCACCCTATAAAGAACGTAAAGCGCAGCATTATAAAGAAGGTAGGGGGAATATCCTATCTTATAATTGGCAGTAGTCCAGGGGCAAGCTTCAATGAGTTTTTCTATCTTCTTAACATGGAGAGTGTGGACCCTGAGGAAGAAATTGAAGAAGAATTAAAAAAATATGCAGGGCAGTATGACAAGTGTATATTGCTGTCTCATCTTGGGCTTAAAAAGGATATACAGCTGGCAGAGGAGTTTAAGGGAATAGATATAATAATAGGAGGTCACAGCCATACCCTTATGGAGGAGCCCCTACTTATAAAAAATACCTTAATTCACCAGTCTGGAAACTATTGTGAGCATCTAGGAATACTTAAGGTCAATTATTCTGAAGACGGTATGAGCTTTTCAGGAAAGAACCTTGTGCTTAAGGATGTTGAGCCTGACCAAGATATTTTGGAGCTTTTAAAGAGTTCAAAGGAGGAGGCCGTAAACAATATGAGTAGTCCTCTATACTATATCCAAAAGACCTTGTGGCATGATGTAGTAGAGGAAAATCCCATGACTAATTTTCTTGCGGATGCCTTAAGAGATCTTTTAAGCTGTGAAATTGGACTGATAAACAGCGGAGTGCTAAGCGGCGGAATAAAGAATGGGGCAGTAACAAGGTTAAAGCTATTAGAGCTTTGCCCTTCCCCATTAAATCCTACCACCATGTATGTCAAGGGAGAAGACATAAGAGAAGCCCTTAAGCATTCACTGGATTCCCAATTTTGCCTTCAGGAGGGAAGAGGCTCAGGCTTTAGAGGAAGGTACCTAGGAAGGCTTCATGTATCTGGAATGAGGGTATTCTACCGCCACAGAAAGCTTGTGAAAGTACTAGTGGGAGAAGAGGAGCTTAGGGATGACAGATGGTATAAAATAGCCACCTCAGATTATCTTAAGAGAGGTACGGGGTACAACAGCCTTGCAAACAATAAGGATTTTGTATACGAGGTAGATTATCTAAGAGACACACTGCGAGACTATCTAAAGAAAAGTGAGTTTATAGATGAAGCCTTCGTAGAAAGATGGATACAAGCTGAGTAAAGAATAGGGGGAGCACCTAGGGCCTAGCAGGCTGCTAGGTGCTTTCCTTATAACTGTGCCAGGAGTATCAATATGTTTAAACAGGAGTATTTTAAAGAATAATAGAATATAGATGAAATAATCATGTTGCAGAGGAGCATTAGTTAAGATATAAATGGAGGGAAGATGATAAGATAAATCCTGTTCCTGCAGTAAAGAGCAGCTACGAAAACAAAGTTTTTAAAAAGTATATTGACATGATATTAGATGCATGATATACTATAAAAGTTGTCGGGTGACAACAACTTGATCCTTGAAAATTAAA
>DBMJ01000003.1 GCA_002298125.1 Clostridium sp. UBA701
TACAGAAAAAATTTCACACTCTCTTTTTAAACCCATTGACATTCACATTTTACTTCTCTATAGTACTAATATCAATTCCATTCTTTTCAACTGTCCAATTCTTAAAGCTAGATGAATATTCAGATTTATACAGATATAAGTCTTTGTCAAATCTGAAATAGATCCAAACTGTATAAGCATTTTGATTTTTAACTTGTTGAGCAAGTATTTTTTGTATGCTTTCGTCTGAAGAAATAAAATTATAACTCATATTAAATATTTTTTCTATGTCAGAAACTCCATTGTTATCAATCTTTTCATTAATTGAATAATCAATAATCAAATGATCCTTAGTAGTATAGAATTGAATTCCTGTAATCATGGGGTATTCATCTCTTATTTCTTTAGTAAATTTTTTTGTGCTGTTTTCTATGACATTTTTTTGTCATTACCGTATATTCCACTACAAGCTCGTATAGACAAAATAAAAAGAATAACTCCTATAGCTGCTAAAGTTAGTTTAACCCACCTCATATTTATATTCTCTCCTTCTTAATAATCTTATTGGTAATAATACCATATCCACGAACATCACATGAAATGCGACACTCCCTAACTTTATCACCTCTAGCTACATACTCAAAGGATTTATACTTTAAATTTGTATCAGTTGTTTCCGGCTATTATGGTGGTAATCAAATGTGGTTTACAGAGTCAACAGCCGATAACCCTAATATTTGCTAACATCATTCAACAATCGCACAGCATCACCCAAATTAAATACCCTATAATTAGAATACTTATCATTTTCTCCATATCTGATATGCGGTAATGCTTCATCGGTAACACCGCTATTTTTCTTCCACATATTTAGCTCTACATATATATATTTAAATTTGACTTCCTTAGTATTTTTATCGTCAATATTAAGTTTCTGATAATCGTTATAATAAGCCTCTATTCCATAATTTAGTCCAGTGGAATCAACTCTCAAAGCTTTAGCATCTGTCTCATCAGGCAACCCTGCATCTTTGTTAATAGTTAATTTCCTGCCTGCTATGGCTTCATTTAAGTCTTTATAAATAGTATTAAACATAGGATCAGATTTTGGTACCTCATAGCTTTTTCCCCTTGTGTATATAATTATATTTTCTGGCAGAGGCAGCTTATTATTATATTTATTACTATTTGCAAAAACCCAGAGAGTAGAAATTGATATAATAACAAAAAACCTTTTCATTATTCCTCCCCATAATATGCTTATTTTATTTCCATAAGTGTAACATTATTACTTTATATATAATATTAATATTACCATATTTTACTTGCAATAATTATCTTGTAGCAAAATTCAGCATTATAAATCATATTTCTGCCTCTTTATCCCTATTTACATAAGCTTACATAAATGATACTATTATACCAATAAATATATTTTAAGGGAATGATGTTAATTGAAAGCTTTCATCTAGAAATATATATAAGTAATAAATCGATATACATTATTAATTGTTTTTCCTATACTTTTTACACTTAGTAAACTCAGTTAGTCAAGTAATATTATAAAAACAAGAATTGGAAGGAAGATAATAATGAAAAAGGGGTTGCAAATTAGTAAGCGCTCCTGGGTGGTAGAGATTATGAGAAAAATTATAGCGATTTCTCTTACGTTTATCATTTTACTAATACTTTATATAGGCTTGTCTAAGTCAGTAATTATCAGCTCCCAGATTGGAAAGGATATGGACTATGTAAAAAATAAATATGTTGATAATTCTATGCAGTATGAAATTTACAGTATTAATGTCTCAAATAATTCCTTTCTGTTACCTGTAAGGCTTAAAGATGTTTCAACAGATGATACTAATAATTTTTTAAATCTCGTAGAAGCTTTAGATACAAATAGAATTCTGCATATTTCCATAAAAGATGATGTGGAATTATCAAGCTTAAGAGCAAATAATGAAATACGCCCATTTCATGAAATACTTATTAAAGCTAAAAAAGATTATGACCTAGGTTTGCTCTTAAAGGTCAATAAATCCATTAGTCCCGTAGCAGAAAACCTAAGACCTTCTAAAATTAAAGTAAAATATTCAATACTAGGAATACCCTTTAGTAAAACTATTAACATCAATATAGGTTGAGTTTTATATGAATTACTCCTTAAAATTAAGGAGTAATTCTCTTTCTGTCCCTTGGAAACAGTGAAGCCTCACGGACATTATTGAGCTTTAGAAGCTTAGCTGTGAGTCTTTCAAGCCCTATAGCCAAACCTCCATGGGGCGGCATGCCGAATTTAAAGATATCCATATAGCTGCCATAGTTGTTAGGATTTAAGCCTTTCTTTAGCATGCTTTCACAAAGCATCTCATAGCTATGAATTCTCTGTCCTCCTGTGGTAATTTCTAGTCCTCTAAAAAGCAGGTCAAAGCTGTGGGTCTCAGTTTCTCCACAAGGCATAGTGTACATAGGCCGCTTACTCTGTGGATAATGTGTAAGGAACAAAAATTCAGAGTTTAAGTGTTCCTTTGCATAGCTACAAATTAGTTTTTCCCCTTCAGGGTCTAAGTCTCCCTCAAGGCTCTTCCCATATTCTCTATTTAGTATTTCAACAGCTTGAGATAGCTTCATTTGAGGGATATGCTTAGGAACCTTTGGAAGCTCTACCTTAAGCCTTTCTAAGAGCTCTTTTTCATTACTTAACCTCTCTATTATATAGCTAAGTAGTTCTCTCTCAAGCTCCATTATTTCATTCTCATCCTCAATAAAGCCCATTTCAAGGTCCAGACTCACATATTCATTTAGGTGCCTTGAGGTATTATGCTCCTCCGCCCTATATACCTGACTTATCTCAAATACTCTCTCAAACACGCCCACCATTATTTGTTTATAAAATTGAGGACTCTGAGCAAGAAAGGCCTTGTTCTCAAAGTATTTTACCTCAAAGATGGCAGTGCCGCCCTCCGCTCCTTCTGCTACGATTTTAGGAGAGAAAATTTGGGTAAAATCCTTTTTAATAAGAAATTCTGCAAAGCACTGGGCAATAATAGCCTGCAGGGTAAAGACATCTCTTATGTCTGGCCTTCTCAAGCTTAAGGTTCTATAGTTCAATAGGGTTTCTAGGTTCTCCTCTGGAGAAGGTGAGTTTACCTCTAGGGGCAGATCTTCCCTTACCTCACTTATGATGTTTACAGCTTCAACCTGAAGCTCTACTGATGAAAGCTTATTGGAGCTTGAAACCACTTTGCCAATAATCTCAAGCACTGTTTCTGCCTTTAGATTAACACAGTCAAGTTGTGAATTCTCCACTACGCACTGTATCATACCACTTCTGTCTCTTATGACTAAAAAGGTTATCTTGCTAAGCTTTCGCACTCTATGCAGCCACCCTTTTATAAGCACTTCTTCTCCTAAACTTTTTGTTAATTCACTTATTATACTCCTCTTCATCTTACCTCTCTCCTTTATAATATAATTGGATAGAATAAAAAAACCTCTGAGATTTCTCTCAGAGGACGGAATTTCCGCGGTGCCACCTCAGTTAACCTTGTAAAAAATCGCCTTCGGCGCTTTCGCTAAGGAACCCTATGGCCTTTGGCCCTGGGCTCCGCCCGTTAAAGGTCATTAAGACCTTTAACCCCTTCGACGACACTTACGTGTCTGAGCACCCTCCTTAAAACAGGCAGGGAAATTCTTTCCCTGCACTCTTGTTTTTATTCTATAGGAAAACTAACTTTAGTTGTGTTCAATGTATATTGTGTCGCGATAGTCATCCACAACTATTAACTTTTATAAATTCCTATAGAATAAAAATAAAATCCCACTCCATGTAGGAGTGAGATTTCTGCTCACGGTGCCATCCTGCTTAACTTATAATACAAGGTTCTCTTTGCTTCCTTTAACGGGGAAATCCGTTCTGCCCTACTGA